>DAOUMV010000009.1:0-60652 GCA_034408935.1 Dehalococcoidia bacterium | reverse complement strand
GCAGCTGAGGTCGCCGACGCTCGTGCTTGATAGACGCGGAATCCCTAATCGAGACAGCGTGCGCCTCTCAGCGGACTTGGCCTCCCGGATACCGGAGGCGAGCCTGGTGCTACTGGAGGGATCCATGGCGTCGGCACATCTGGGCGACTCCGAGGCCGTGCTGTCCGCCATCAACGAGTTCCTGGGCGAGGGCGAGGAGGCAGCAGCGGTGGCCGCCCCTGCGGGCCTTGTCACTATCCTCTTCACAGACGTTGAGGGCTCAACGGCGCTGACCCAGCGGCTCGGCGACGCCAGGGCGCGCGAGGTGCTGCGGCAGCATGAGCGCGTCGTGCGGGAGGCGCTGAGGTCGCACGGCGGTGCGGAGCTGAAGACGACAGGCGACGGTTTCATGGCCTCGTTCTCTTCGGCCACGCGGGCGCTGGAGTCGGCCATCGCCATGCAGAGGGCTTTCGCCCAGCACAACGAGTCGGCCGAGGAGCCGATACTGGTGCGCGTCGGGATGAACGCCGGCGAGCCCATCGCGGAGGAAGAGGACCTATTCGGGACTGCGGTGATCGAGGCAGCCCGCATCGCGGCGTCGGCGAAGGGCGGTGAGATACTGGTCTCGAACGTCGTCAGAGAGCTGGCGAAGGGCAAGGACTTCCTGTTCGCCGACCGGGGCGAGGTGGCCCTGAAGGGGTTCGACGAGCCGGTGCGGCTGTACGAGGTGAGGTGGCGGGAGGAGGACTGATGGAGCCTCGCATCCAGTACCCCTGACCATCGACCGCATAAGCAGCTTTCGGAATCCGCTGCAGTAGTCCCTATTGACAACCGTCGGTGACATGGTAGAACCTATAGTAAGAAAGAATCACTCTAGACACTCGCTACAGATGCGATTGGACGATCTCCGAGCCAAACTCAAAAGCGCTGGGTATCGTATCACTCCCCAGAGGCTCGCCATCATCAAAGTCCTTATCGAGAGCAGGGAACACCCCAGCGTGGACCAGATCTACCGTCAGGTGCGAAAGGACTTCCCAACCACCAGCCTGGCCACCGTCTACAACACGCTCGAGTGTCTGAAGGAGATGAAGGAGGTTCTGGAGCTTCCGTTCAGTGACGGCGCCCGCTATGATGGTCGGAACCCCTCTTCTCATCCCCACCTCGTGTGCACCGTGTGCGGCACCATCGAAGACCTGGACATCGACCTGGGGCGGACAGTGGCGGAGGTGGCCGCCAGCAGGGGCTACGCTGACGTTCATGAGCGCCTCGAGTTCTATGGGGTCTGTCCACGCTGTCAAGGCAACTGAGGCATCGAAGTATCGGCTTAGTAAGAGGCAAGAACTGAAGGAGGTCGGAGAACAATGGCAGATAAGGATCTGAAGGGCAGCAAGAGCCTGGAGAACCTCAAGGAAGCGTTCGCTGGCGAGTCCCAGGCCAACCGCCGCTACCTCTACTTCGCCCGTCAGGCGGACATCGAGGGATACCCCGACATCGGGGGCCTCTTCCGAGACACGGGCGAGGCCGAGACGGGCCACGCCTTCGGGCACATGGATTTCCTGAAGGAGGTCGGTGACCCCGTAACGAACGTGGCGATCGGCACGACGGAGGAGAACCTCCGCTCGGGTATCGAGGGCGAAACCTACGAGTACACCCAGATGTATCCGGGCTTCGCCAAGACGGCGCGCGACGAGGGGTTCGAGGAGCTAGCCGAGTGGTTCGAGACCCTGGCCAAGGCCGAGCGCTCCCACGCCGGCCGCTTCACGAAGGGCCTCGACTCCATCGCAGGCAAAGAGCCAGCAGACGCCATCTAGACGCCGGCCCCATGTTTGGCTATCGTGCGAGGCAAGGCCCTGCTGCATCTCGGCGGGGCTAGTCCTCGTTAAAGGGTGCCAGTCTAATGGCTGGCGGCTTCCGAGGAGCTAGTCGACGTCTGCGCACGAAGGGAGGCCTGCCGTGATCGTGGACCCCGTCTCTGAAAGCTACTGGGACGAGGGCGGGTATGAGAGCGAGGCCCGCCGCGTGTTTGAGATCTGCCACGGCTGTCGTCTCTGCGTCACCATTTGCCCTGCCTTCCCCGCGCTCATGGATATCACGGACGGCGTGGACGGTGAAGTGGAGAAGGTGAGCGCCGCTGACTGGAGCAACGTCGTGGACCTCTGCTACCAGTGCAAGCTGTGTTACGTCCGCTGTCCGTACACGCCTCCGCACGAGTGGCAGGTGGACTTCCCTTCGCTGATGATGCGGGCCAAGGCGCTGAGGGTGCGCCGTCACGGCATGAAATTCCAGGACCGCATCCTTGGCAACACCGACCTGCTGGGGCGATTGGGCGACCTGACTGCTCCCGTCTCCAACTGGGGCAACAGCCTGCCCCCCACGAGATTCCTGCTGGAGAAGACGCTGGGCGTCCATCGGCGGCGGGTCCTGCCGCGGTTCCACCGCCAGAGCTTCGCCGCCTGGTTCCGCAGCCGTAAGGAGCAGCCAACCGCCACAAGCGAGAGCGAAGGACGCAAAGTGGCCCTCTTCTACACCTGCTACGTCAACTACAACGACCCCCAGGTGGGAAAGGCCTGTATTGAAGTACTGGAGCGCAACGGCGTTGCTGTCTCCTGCCCGGAGCAAGCATGCTGTGGCATGCCCTTCCTGGACGGGGGCGACGTGTCCGCGGCCACGGAAAAGGTCCGATTCAACCTTCGCTCGCTGCTACCAGCCGTCGAGGAAGGCCACGATATCGTCGTCCCCGGGCCGACATGCAGCTACATGCTGAAGAAAGAGTATCTGCGCCTGGTGGGCCCCGAGGCTGAACCTGTGGCCTCTCATACCTACGACATCTGTGAGTACCTGATGGGCTTGCACGACGACGGAGCCCTCAGCACGGAGTTCGCCAACGAGCCCGGCAAGATCGTCTACCACCTGCCCTGCCACCTGAAGGCCCAGAACATCGGCTACAAGTCGCGGGACCTGATGAAGCTCATACCAGGATCCTCGGTCCAGGTGGTGGACCGCTGTTCAGCCCATGACGGCACATGGGCGGTCAAGAAGGAGTACTTCGATCTGTCCCTTAAGGTGGGGCGCCACCTCTTCCAAGAAGTGCAACAGTCTCAGCCTGCCCTGGCTGCCACCGACTGCCCCCTCGCTCAGGCCCAGATCGAGCAAGCGACCGGCGTGAGGCCGGTGCACCCCATCCAGGTGCTTCAGGCCGCCTACGCGCCGGCTGAGGGGGAGTGAGCCATGCAGAAGATCACCCTGGCCGATATCAAGCCACTACCCGAGTATGAGGCCATGCAGGACGCCCTGCGCCGACACGTCATCGACATCAAGAAGCGGCGACGAGTCCCCGTGGGCGACTGCGTCAGCCTGGTGTTCGAGAACCGCGAGACCGTCCTCTACCAGATCCAGGAGATGGTGCGGGCGGAGCACATCACGAGGCCGGAGGCGATCCAAGACGAGATCGATGTCTACAACCACTCGATTCCCGAGGATGGCGAGCTGAGCGCCACGATGCTCATCGAACTCACCAATCGTGACGACATACGGGCGGAGATGGACCGTCTCGTTGGCATCAATGAGCACGTGCGGCTGAGTATCGGCTCGGAGAAGATCGCGGGCGTCTTCGAGCCGGGTTGGAGCCGGGAGGACCGCGTCGCCGCCGTCCAGTACGTCAGGTTCCCTCTGACGCCCGCCCAGCGCGAGGCGTTCAGGAGCGGCCACGAGCCAGTCACCATCGAGCTCGACCACCCCAACTACAGGGCGGTAGCTAAGCTAGACCAGGCGGTGCGCGAAACCCTCGCCGGTGACTTGGGCTAGGGGGCTCCGCGGGTGCATGCGCGTGTCGGGCGGGAGGCGCTGAACGTGGCAGGACGAATCGCGGGCCAGGCGGCGGCTTTCGTGGTCAATATGGATTCGTGCGTGGCTCGACAACCTGACCCTTGTGCGAGGGGCCGTCTCAGCGGGTGAGCCGCTGCCACCGTCATTCACGGCGCATGAGCGGCCGATAACACCTCAAGGCTCGCTTCATCGGCCCTGACGCTCGCGTGAACATACCCGACTACTGGGTTATTATCGCCTGGGTTAACGCTCCTCTAGGGTGGGCGTTCCTACTACGGAGCCTGCCTGCCGATAGGCAGGGGCTGTAGCTACGGAAAAGGCAGGCAATCTCATGGCCATAGAGACTACGTCACCGGACAACATCCGTCCCACCAAGATAGAGGAGGAGATGCGTGCCTCCTACCTCGACTACGCGATGTCGGTCATAGTCTCTCGGGCGTTGCCGGACGTGCGGGACGGCCTGAAGCCGGTACAGCGCCGAATCCTCTACGCGATGCACGACATGGGGATCCGTCCCGGCTCCGCGTACAAGAAGTCGGCCCGAATCGTCGGCGAGGTGCTCGGCAAGTACCATCCCCATGGCGACGACCCCGTGTACGAGGCGATGGTGCGCTTGGCGCAGGATTTCACGATGCGGCACCCGCTGGTGGATGGCCAGGGCAACTTCGGTTCCATCGACAATGACCCGCCCGCGGCGATGCGGTACACGGAGGCCCGCCTCGCGCGCATCGCGGAGGAGATGCTGGCCGATATCGAGCGTGACACGGTGGATTTCGCGCCCAATTTCGACGGCTCTCTCCAGGAGCCCACGGTGCTGCCAGCGCGGTTGCCCGGCCTGCTGGTGAACGGGGCCGCCGGGATCGCCGTAGGGATGGCGACGAACATCCCGCCCCACAACCTGGGAGAGGTGTGCGACGCCATCGCTTACCTTATAGAGAACCCGGAGTCGACGACTGCCGACCTGGCGGAGATCGTGCGGGGGCCGGACTTCCCCACCGGGGGGGTCATCTTCCGCTACGAGACGGTGCGGCTGCCCGCCACCGACGGCCAGGGCCCTACGAGCGAGCGGCGGGACGCCATCCGCACCGCTTATGCCGACGGCAAGGGGCGGGTCATCGTCCGCGCCCGCGCCCACATCGAGGAGATGGCCAAGGGAGGGCGCTATCAGATCGTGGTCAGCGAGCTGCCCTACCAGGCGAACAAGGCGGCCCTCATCGAAAAGACTGCCGACCTGGTGCGCCAGAAGCGGATCGACGGTATCTCCGAGCTGCGGGATGAGTCCGACCGCCACGGCATGCGCATCGTCGTCGAGCTGAAGCGAGAGGGGCAGCCGCGGCAGGTTCTCAGCAACCTGTTCAAGCACACGGCCATGCAGTCCACCTTCCCCTTCAACATGTTGGCCCTGGTGGACGGTCAGCCGCGGACGGTGAGCCTGAAGCGCATGCTGGAATCGTTCATCGCCCACCGGCGAGAGGTGATCCGCCGCCGCTCGGAGCACGACCTGGAGAAGGCGCGGGAGCGGGGGCACATCCTGGAAGGGCTGCTGAAGGCGCTGGACAAACTGGACGAGGTGATCAAGACGATTCGCCGCTCGCCGTCGGCGGAGGAGGCCAAGCAGCGGCTGATGAAGGCCCCCTTCCGGCTCAGCGACCGGCAGGCGCAGGCCGTCCTCGACATGCAGCTCCGTCGCCTGGCTCGCTTGGAGCGGGAGAAGATCCAGGAAGAGTACGCGGAGATCATCAAGCAGATCGGGTACCTGGAGGACCTGCTGGCCAACCCCCGCAAGATCGATTACCTCATCCGGGACGATGCCCAGGAGCTCAAGCAGCGCTTCGGGGAGGATCGGAGGACGCAGATCATCGATCAGGAGCCGGAGGAGTTCTCGGAGGAGGACCTGGTGGCCCACCAGGATGTGGTGGTCACCCTATCCACTCGCGGCTACGTGAAGCGGCAGCCGCTGGTCACCTACCGCGCCCAGCGACGCGGCGGCCGCGGCATCACCGGCATGCGCACGCGGGAGGACGACGCCGTCCGCCACCTCCTGGTGGCCGACACCCATGACGACCTCCTCTTCTTCACCGACCGCGGTCGCTGTTTCCAGATCAAGACGTACGAGCTGCCGGATGCTGCCCGCACGGCCCGTGGCATCCCCCTCATCAACCTTGTCTCCATCGAACAGCGGGAGTGGGTGACCGCTGTGGTGCGCCTGCCGCAGAACCTGGAGCGGGACTACCTCGTGATGGGCACGAAACTGGGCGAGGTGAAGAAGACTCCGCTGAAGTACTTCGCCAACGTGCGCCGCGGCGGCCTCAACGCCATGGATTTGGAGCGGGACGACGAGCTCGTTTCGGTCAAGATGGCCAGTGACGAGGATCATGCGATGCTGGTGACGGCCCATGGCAAGTCCCTGCGATTCTCCGTGCGCTCCCTCCGCTCTGCGTCGCGCCAGTCGGGCGGGGTGCGGGGCATCAAGCTGGCCAAAAAGGATGGGGTAGTGGCGCTGGAGATCGCGAAGGCCAAGGAAGCGATGCTAGTGGTCACCTCCCAGGGGTTCGGGAAGCGCACGCCTGTCGAGGAGTACCCGCTTCAAGGCCGCGCTGGTCAGGGCGTCATCACCTTCAAGACCAACCCGAAAACGGGCAACTTGATCTCTGCGCGGATGGTCAACCCCACACAGGAGCTGATGCTCATCTCGGAGGGGGGCATCGTCCTGCGCACAGCGGTGGAGGAGATATCTCTCCAGGGGCGGCCTACGCAGGGCGTCACCCTAATGGATACGGAGGAAGGAGACGCCGTGGCGGCCGTTACGGTCGTCGATATGATGGAGGGTCCCAAGGAGGATGTTTCTCTGCCCACCGGCGTGAGCGCGGAACCGAAGCGCAAGACCGGTGCCCGCAAGGCGCCGACGAAGGCGAAGGACGGCGCCCGGCAGCCCGCCGCCAAAGGCAAGGCACGGCCCTCGGGGAAGGGAAAGGCGTCGCCGCGGGCCGCTCCCGCCAGGGGCAAGGCACAACCCTCAGCGAAGGGGAAGCCATCGGCGCGCGGGGCGGCCGCCGCGGCCAAGGGGCGGTCCGGGGCCGCCCGCTCCGCTCCCGCCAAGGGGAAGGCGAGGACGGCCAAGCCTGCTCCCCCATCACGGCGTCAGTCTCAGCGTGGGAGCCGGTAGGCGTGTCGGCTATCCTGGTCGGACCAAAGGAGATGGGGATGGAGCTCCCGGTAGGGCGCTCGGCCGGGCGGCCTGTGGTGGACGGCGCATCGTCCTTGCTGCTAACGTTGTTCGGTGATGGAGTCATGATTGGGAGGTCGCGGCTATGAAGGAGCGAACAGCGGACATCTTCGGCGACTTCGACCGTATCCGCGAGCGTATGGAGCACGCCTGGCGGCAGGTTCTGGGTCCCCCGGGATCTCCCCGATTCTGCCCCCCGGTCATGGAGCCAGCGGTTGATGTATACGAGACAGAGCAGGAAGTGGTCGTGGTGGCGGAGATGGCCGGCATCTCGGAGGGGGAGGTGGAGATCACCGTGCATGGGAGGAAGCTGGTCGTCAGCGGACAACGGAAGCCTAGCGCGGGCCGGCCCGGGCGTATCTACTCGCAGATGGAGATCTGCCACGGCCCGTTCCGCCGCGAGTTGATGCTGCCTGCCGAGGTAAACCCCGATGGAGCGCGGGTGGAGTACTCACGGGGGATGCTGGAGATCGTCCTGCCGAAGGTTCGCCGCCGTACGGCTCGCCCAGTCAGGATCATCGTCCACTAGGCCCGTCGGGCCTGCCTGTACAGCTTGAATACGAAGGCGGGGTCATGAGTCAACAAACTGAGAGCGGTCAACTGAAGGAGCGACCGAAGCGGGCTGCCTCCCAGGATGAGAAGCCCCAGATACACGTTCCGGATGTCATCCCCGTCATCGGCAGTGGCTCCACGGTGATGTATCCCCAGCAGCTCATGCCGGTGCTGGCCACGGAGGAGAGGGACATCAAGGCGGTGGACGATGCCGCCGCAGCCGAGGTGCAGGTGCTGGGCCTGTTCGCTCAGAAGGCAGGCCCCGAGGAGGGGCAGTATGAGGGCGAGCTGCGAGAAGTGGGCACCGCCGCCAGCATCGTGCGCATGGCCAAGGCCCCCGACGGCACGGTGCACGCGATCCTTCAGGGGGTAGCCCGTATCCGGCTGCAAGAGCTTGTCCAGTCCGAGCCCTGGATGCGGGGCCGGGTAGAGCGACTGGAGGAGGAGGTCGAGACGGACCTGGAGGCGGAGGCGCTGATGCGCAACGCCGTTGCCGCCTTTCAGCGGATCGTGGAGATGTCAGAAGCGCTACCCAAGGAGCTGGGCTCCGCGGTGAGCAACGTCTCCGACCCCGCCTCCCTGGCCGACTTCATCGCCGCCAACCTCCACATCACCTCGGAGCAGCGGCAGCAGGCGCTGGAGGAGATGCATATCCACAAGCGCCTGCGGCTCATCATCGACCTCCTGCACCACGAGCAGGAGGTGCTGGAGGTGGAGTCCCGGATCCAGTCCCAGGTGAAGGACGAGCTGGACAACCGGCAGCGGGAGTTCATCTTGCGCGAGCAGCTGAAGGCGATCCAGAAGGAACTGGGCGAAGGGGAGATCACGCCAGAGCTGAGCGAGCTGAAGAAGAGGTTGGACGAGGCCGACCTGCCGGAGGAGGCGCGCAAGGAGGCCGACCGCGAGATGCAGCGACTGACGACGATCCCCTCGATCTCGCCGGAGTACCAGGTGGCACGCACCTACCTAGAGTGGCTGGCTGATTTGCCCTGGAACGTGGGTACGGAAGACAACCTGGACATCGCCCGCGCCGAGCAGATCCTCAACGAGGACCACTACGGGTTGGAGAAGGTGAAGCAGCGCATCCTGGACTTCCTGGCCGTCCGCCAGTTGAGGGCTGGGGAAACCCGTGGGCCCATTCTCTGCTTCGTGGGGCCGCCGGGCACCGGCAAGACCTCCCTGGGCCAGTCCATCGCCCGCGCCCTGGGCCGCAAGTTCATCCGCATGTCCCTGGGCGGTACCCGTGACGAGGCAGAGATCCGCGGCCACCGCCGCACCTACGTGGGCGCTCTCCCCGGCCGCATCATTCAGGAGATCCGCCGCTGCGGCTCCAACAATCCCCTGTTCATGCTAGATGAGGTAGACAAGCTGGGGGTGGACTTCCGCGGCGATCCGGCTTCGGCCTTGCTAGAGGTGCTGGACCCGGCCCAGAACCACACCTTCGCCGACCACTACCTGGACATCGCCTTCGACCTCTCCAAGACGTTCTTCATCACCACCGCCAACCTCCAGGACCCCATTCCCGCTCCCCTGCGCGACCGCATGGAGGTCATCGAGCTGTCCGGCTACACGGAGCACGAGAAACTGGAGATCGCCAAGCGCTATCTGCTTCCCCGCCAGGTGGAGGAGAACGGAATCCCGCCGGAGATACTCACCGTGACCGACGACGCCATCCTGGAGCTCAGCCGCTCCTACACCCGAGAGGCTGGCGTGCGTAACCTGGAGCGGGAGCTGGGCGCCATCTGCCGCAGCATCGCGCGACGGGTCGCCAAGGGAGAGGCGGAGCCGGTCACCGTGGGGGAGGAGAACATATCGGACTTCCTGGGGCCGCCTCGGTTCCGCTGGGAGCTGGCCGAGGAGAAGGATGAGGTGGGGGTGTCCACCGGCTTGGCCGCTACCATGACCGGCGGCGACGTGCTGTTTGTGGAGGCCACGCCGGTGCCGGGAAAGGGCAGGCTCATCCTCACCGGCAAGCTGGGCGAGGTGATGCAGGAGTCGGCCCAGGCCGCCCTCACCTACGCCCGTTCCCGGGCCTCGCTGCTAGAGATCCCCACCGCCTTCTTCGACAAGCACGACATCCATATCCATGTCCCCGCCGGGGCCATTCCCAAGGACGGGCCCTCGGCCGGGGTGACTATCGCTGCCGCCCTGGTGTCCGCCATTACCAAGCGGCCGGTGCGCAAGGATACAGCGATGACGGGCGAGATCACCCTGCGGGGCAAGGTCCTGCCCGTGGGCTCCATCCGCGACAAGGTGCTGGCCGCTCACCGCGCCGGCATCAAGCACGTCCTCATGCCCGACGAGAACGAGAACGACTTGGCGGAGGTGTCGGAGGAGGTGCGGCAGGAGCTGGACTTCGTGCTGGTGGAGCACGTGGACGAGGTGCTGAACGCGGCACTACACGGGGAGAGCCGGCAGGAGACACCGAGACTGGTAGCGGCGACGCCGTAGGCGACTGAATTAGCGGCGGGCTTCAGGCCGCCAGACCCACGATCGACACACTCTCTCCCCTAGTACCCCCGCTTGAGATCCACCGCGTTGCGCAGGGGCTCCCCGGCCAGGTAGCGGCGCAGATTGTCGCAGAACAGGGCCACCGCCCGCTCCATGTACACCGGCGTGCCGCCGCTGATGTGGGGCGTCAGGATGACGTTGTCCATCCCCCACAGCTCGCTGTTCGGGGGCAAGGGCTCCTGCTCGAACACGTCCAGGGCGGCCCCTCCGATCCATCCCTCCCTGAGAGCGCGTACCAGCGCCGCCTCGTCGATGACGGCGCCGCGAGAGATATTGATGAGGCGCGACGTGGGCCTCATCGACCGCAGCTCACGCTCCCCGATGAGGCCGCGAGACTCCGGCGTCAGGGGCACGGCGATCACCAGATAATCGGCTTGCGATAGCAGGTCTGGGAGGTCGGCCGGAGTCAGCAGTTCGTCCACGTCCTCGATCCCTGCCTCCCGGCCTGCTGTCCGCCGCCGGACGGAGCGGCGGATGGCCACGACGCGCATACCGTCGGCCTTGGCCAGCTTGGCCACGTAGCCACCGATGGCACCCAGCCCCAGGATGCCCACCGTCTTTCCGTGCAGCTCCTCGGCGAGGTAGGGCCGCCAGGTGCGCTCGGCCTGGGCCCGCATGGCCGCCGGCAGGCCCTTGGCGAAGGCGAGCATCACGCCCATCACGTACTCGCCGATCGGTACCGCGTGGATGCCGCTGGCGCTGGTGAGCGTGATGCAGCTCCGGACCAGCTCGCTGTCCAGCAGGTCCTCCACGCCGGCGGCGGTGATCTGCACCCATCGTAGTTTGGGCGCGCGGGTGGCCATGTCCGGCGGGATGACGGTTGAGGTAAACAACACCTCCGCTTCGGCGAGGATGGCGGCCAGGTTCGCCCTGGCCTCCTCCTCCGTCTCGTCCTCTGGCGGGTGCTCTTCGGCGTAGACCCACCACACGCGGCGCCCGCCGCGGTACAGCCGTCGCTGCGCCCAGGAGAGGGAGACGACCCGCAGACATGGGCTGACCTGGCGGACGGCAGCGATCAGGTGCTCCGGGAGGCCCAGGGCGAGGACGACGCGCACTTCGTTCACGGGACTCCCCGAATTATATCGGGAACGGGTGGCTGAGGAGAACCAGGCAGCAATTGGGCGTCACTGCTTTCTGAATGTCGGTAAACCTTAACCGTCCGTTAACTGACGTTTAGATTCGGTTGTCCTACGGTGGAAGCGGAGGTCACGACCTCCATCCACACCCCAAGAGTAATACGGCTCTCCCGAAGCCCGCCGACTCACGCAGCGAAACAGCGCCGGCAGTGGAACCGAGAGCGGCAGATGCGACAGCGCCGGAGCCCGGGACGAGCCCAAGAGGGAGAACAGTTATATGGCCAGGGGCCCGCACCCCAGTTGGCACGAAGAGCTCACCAAATTCAGCGACAACGGTGGAGCCCGCCGTCGCAGGCGCCCCCGGTCGCGCAGTTTCCTCATCGGTACGGGTGCCGTTATCCTGTTCGCCCTGTTCCTGGCTGCGGTGGGCGCCATCGCCGCCCACTCCCCTTCCGGCAGCGATCGCGAGGATCCGGCAGCTCTACCGGATAAGACGCCTCCTTCCCTTGAACCCACCGTTGAGCCCACAGTCGAGCCCACGGCCATCTCACCTTCGGTCACACCGCAGTCGGAGTACGCCATAGTGACTCCGCAAGAGGATGAGCCGATCGTCGAGGCCTCGCCAGAGATTCAGGTCGATGCGGCCGTGGCTGCTCCAGAGCCCACTTCTTCCGGTGTCCAGGCGCCGAGGACCGCCGCCAGCTCCTGGTCGGCCGGGCCCTCGCCGGTGCCGCCCGCTCCCGCACCGCCGTCCGCGCCCGAAGCCGCCGATCTGGCCGCAGCGGCGGGCGATGCCTACGGGGTGCGCATCGTCCTCGAGGGCCAGGACTGGGGCCCCAGTGAGACGTCCCAGGTGGCCAACGTCCAGGCCGTGATCAGCGCTGTCGACCGCCTTCCGGACACGGTCATCTCCGCCGTCGTCGCTCACGTCCACGGCCCCGTCACCTTCGTCTCCAACGACCAGGGCCAGACCCTGGACGGCTGGCAGCCCTACGGCGGCCAACCGATGACCTACTACACCAACTCCGACCAGGGCCCGGATGGCTCTCACGCCAGCAACCAGGTAGTGATCAGTGTGGGTGCCACCAGCATCTCCGTCGGGCACGAGATACTGCACGCTTACCAGTTCCGCAACGTGAGCGCGGACGAGTACGCGCTGGCGATGCTCCAGCCGGAGATGCGCTCCTTCATGGAGGCGACGGGGTGGCGGCAGAGCGGCAGCGACGAGCAAGTGCGCCAGGCTATCAACCAGCCGTGGTCCGCGCTCGATTCGCTATACGTGTACGAGGGGCGTCCGCTGACGTACACCACGAGCAGCGGCGCAACCGACACCCTCGCCCCCAGCAATCCCATCGAGGCGTTCGCCCAGACGGGCTCCATCTACTACACGAGGCCGTCCTGGATGCCCCTGCCGGACTGGCCGGAGTACTGGGCCTGGTTCCAGGCCAACATCGGCTAGCGTCCTACGGCCAGCCGCTGGATTAGCCAGCGGGGGAGGCCAGCGTCCTCCATTAGCTTCTGCGTGGCCGTTATGTCGTACTCCAGGCGGTGCAGCGTGATCGTCTCCGAGTCGGTGTCGTAGACGGCGTAGCTGGCGCGGGGGTCGCCATCGCGGGGCTGGCCGACGCCGCCGGGGTTGATGACAAGCTTGCGATCTCGATTCAGGCGCAGGCGAGCGCCGTCCTCGAGGTAGTAAATCTCGCACCGGTGGGGAAACTCCTGGCCCTGCACGACCAGCATAGGGACGTGAGTGTGGCCGATCAGGGAGAAGGGTGTCTCCTGCCGCTCGAAATGGGCTAGGGCCGCCTCGTAGGAGCGGAGGTACTCCCAGATGGGCTCGCGCAGGGTGCCGTGGACCAGCGTGAACTCCGCCTCCGATGGTGCGGGTTGGAGGCCAGGAGTCGCGTATGCCACCTCCGGGAGGGCATCCAGGAAGACGGCATCGCTAGAGGAGAGGCGGCCCTGTGTCCAGAGGGTGGTCACCGCCGCGTCGGGGTTGAACTCCTCGGTGCCTATCATCCCCGTGGCCGCGCGGTCGTGGTTGCCAGCCACCGCTACGGCGCCGAGTTCGCGCATCCTAGAGATGCACTCTCGCGGCTGTGGGCCGTAGTCAACGACGTCGCCCACTGACCAGAAGCCATCGGTAGCGCTCTGGGCCTCAGCGTGTCGCAACACCGCCTCCAGGGCAGCGAGGTTGGCGTGCACGTCCGAGATGATGGCGATGCGCATCTCCCGCCCATCGTATGCGGCCTGGCAGGGCACGTCCAGGGCGAGGAGCGGACGGGCCGGCGAACCCGGGACGGGGCCAGAAGCCTCTTAGCACCCCTCCCTTTGGGCCACCCGCGGGCTCGCCGCCCGTCACCCCTCATCGATGCTGGTGCAGCTCGGCTCCCAAGTGGACGGCGACCTCGGAACCCACCCTTGCCGCACGGGTAAGCTGGTCACCCAGGAGCCCACGAAGGCCCAAGTTCATGGGAGCGCCGCACCCCTGTGCTATGAAATCAATTATCGTCAATTATGGGGCAAAGTCAAGGGGGGGTCATACCCCATTGACAGCCGCCGAGCCCAATCGCACAATGCCCGCAAGGACGATTCGCAGCGACGAAGCCTTATTTCGCGAGGATGGCTTGACCATGATCTGTCGAATCTGGCACGGCTGGACAGCTCCAGGGGACGCCGAAGCCTACGAAGCGTTGCTCAAGAGCGAGATTCTGACCGGGATACGAGACCGACGAATTGCCGGTTACCGTGGGATTCAGCTCTTGCGCAGGAGTCCAGGTGATGAGGTCGAGTTCGTCACGATCATGTGGTTCGATTCGCTAGAGGCTGTTCGGACCTTCGCAGGGGAAGACTACGAGAAAGCGGTGGTGCCTCCGAAGGCCAGGCGTCTGCTGTCCCGATTCGATGAACGCTCACAGCACTACGACGTCAGGACCCAGATGACGGACTAGGCCCGCCGGCCGCGTGCAGGCCGCGCGATGTATTTGACACCCGCCCGGCCCAGGCGCACAATCGCGGCGAGTAGGCCGAGTAGCAAGGGGAAGAGCGATGCCTGGTGACAAGCGCATCTACGCCATCACAATCGCCGCAGCCGCATTTCTCGTGTTCATTGGGGCGTTGATGCCGTGGGCAAAGGCCACGGCACCATTCGTTGGCGAGGTAACCAGGTCGGGTACGGAGGACGGAGGCGATGGCGTGTTCACCCTGCTAATGGCGCTGGCATCGTTTGGTCTGGTGGCCTGGTATCAGTTCGGGCGCGGGAGAGAGAAACCGCAATGCCTCGCCCTTGCTATCATTGGCGCGCTCATCATAGCTATCGCCATCTACGATATTGCGGACATCGAGAACGTGGCCGGAGAGGTCGAGCAGGAATCCGAGAGCCTTGTCGAGTTCGGTGTTGGCGAGGGCCTCTACCTGACGCTGATCGGCGGTATCGGCTTGGCCGGCGCCAGCGCGGCGGGGTTCTTCCGCCGCCGACCAGAGACCCTCAGCGCACCTGTCGAGCCAACATCTCAGGAGGATGTGGCAGGCCCCAACGAGTCCGGTTGACAGCCGCCCGGCCCAGGCGCACAACTCCTGAGACCCGCCCGCGCCGTATAATGGCTCCGTGAACGTCTCCGACCTGGGCGAGTTCGGGCTCATCGACCGGCTGGCGGCACAAAGAAATAGAGAACGCGGCTCTACCCGCTTCCGCACCGTGACGCCTTCAAGGCAGTTCCAGCTTGCGTTTTGCCGTCACCTATTCCATTGAGGCGCTGTTAGGCGAAGCGTATAATTCGAGCTACCGCCGTTGTTGTGTAGCGCGAACGCTGAGAGGCTTCCATGCCTAGACCATTCATCGGCGAGGACGGCTTCTACCCGCCTTGGACGCAGGGCACGGGGCGGTGGGTGTTGCAGAGAGTACTTACAACAGTCCGAGGCATTCTGGGGCAAACGGACGCGCTCGCTAAGCATGCGGTCTCGGACGAAGGGCTGGTTTGGGTACCACCTCACGGAGGCGTACGCGCCGTCTTCGCACGATTTGGTCGATCTGCCGAGGCGAAACGCGCTCTCGATGAGCTACAGCGCATACCTCTGCTGTGCTCGGGGTGCGAATGGTTGGGGAGCCAGCCAAATGTCTTCGAAGGAGAGGTCGCTTTGGCAGGGTCTTTCTTTCTCTCGGCTCCGGGGAGTAAACCTCGACCCGCGAACTGGCGATTGAGGTGCCCAGACTGCGGGGCCATTGTTGGCCCAGTGCTGGATAACCTAGATATTGATATTGTGTTGCGTCGGTGGAGGACAGTGGGGCAACCCAGGCTCGATTCCCCTGCTGCGGCGCCCATGATCCAATCAGTAGCGCCCATCCAAGATCTCGAGCAGTGGATCAACAAATACGAGCCTATGGAGAACGAGCTCGCGTATGTCGGCCAACAGCTTTGGAGCAGGTTTGCCGACTTCATCTCTGACGTGAGACGCAAGACTTGACGTGAACGTCTCCGACCTCGGCGAATTCGGGCTGATCGACCGACTGGCGGAGGCCGTGGGCGCCGCTCGCCCGCGGTCGCTCATCGTTGGCATCGGCGACGACGCGGCCGCCTGGCGCCTCGGCGACTCCGTGGCGCTGGCCACCACCGACACGCTGGTGGAAGGCGTTCACTTTCCCCCTGAGGGCGTCCCCTGGCGCGACCTGGGGTGGAAGGCCCTCGCCGTCAACGTCAGCGACATCGCCGCTATGGGTGGCACGCCCCAGTTCGCCCTCGTCACCCTGGCCCTCCCACCGGAGACCCCCGTCGAGGACATCGACGACCTGTACGTCGGGCTGCGGGAGTGCAGCGAGGAGTACGGCGTCGCCGTTGTGGGCGGCGACGTGGTGCGGGCATCCCAGGCCGTGATTACCCTGGCCGTCCTGGGCCACGCCGAGCTGGACGAGAGCGGCCAGCCGCAGCTCCTGCGGCGCGACGCTGCCCGCCCCGGCTACGCTATCGCCGTGACCGGCAGCCTGGGGGACTCCGCGGCCGGGCTGCGGCGCCTGAAGGACGGGGCCCCGCCTGACGACCCGCTGGTCCGCGCCCACCTGCGACCGAGGCCGCCCCTGGCGGTCGGGCGGCAGGCCGCCCACTTGGGCGTGCCCTGCGCCATCGACGTGTCCGATGGTCTGCTCCAGGACCTGGGCCACGTCTGCGATCTATGCGGCCTGGGAGCGGTCGTGCGGGCCGAAGCGCTGCCCCTGAGCCAGGAGCTGCGCGGTGCCTTCCCCGCCGAGGCCATCTCTTTGGCCTGCACCGGCGGCGAGGACTACCAGCTCGTACTCATCGGGCCGCACGACACGATGCGCCTCCTACGCGCTTCTGCCCACCTGCCCCTCACGGTCATCGGCGAAATGGACGAGCACCCGGAGCAGCGGCCCCGCCTGATGGACGAATCGGGGAAGGAGGCACGTCTGCCTGCCGGCACGCAGGGCGTGCCCGGGGCCGGCTGGGACCACCTGAAGGCGTGAGCGGCCCCGTCAGCTTCGTCACCCGCGGCCCGGGGGAGACCCGACGCCTGGGCGCCCGCCTGGGCCGCCTGCTACGCCCCGGCGACGCCGTCCTCCTCTCCGGCGACCTGGGAGCGGGCAAGACGGTGTTCGTACAGGGGGTCGCCCGCGGCATGGGGTTTGAGGGCACGGTGTCGTCCAAGTCCTTCGTCCTCCTGGGGGAGTACCAGGGTCGTCAGTCCAAGCTCTACCACGCCGACCTGTACCGGCTGGAGGAGCCAGGGCAAGCCGAGGAGCTGGCGGTGGAGGAGTACTGCGCCGACGGCGTGCTGGTGGTCGAGTGGCCGGAGCGGGCACTGCACGTCTTCCCACCGGACCACCTTAGCGTCCACTTCGAGATGACGGGCGAGCGCACCCGGGCGCTGGCCCTGGAGGCGAACGGCCCTCGCAGCGGAGAGATCCTGGCCCGGCTGAGGCGCTGACTCTGCACCGTGGCTCGGCCTTCCTAGCTGCGGTATAGTATCCCCCGAACCTGCCATGGAACTCTCGATCGACACCGCTTCCGAGATCGCCTCGGTGGCCCTCTCTCGTGAGGGGGCGCTCCAGGCCGAGGTGAGCTGGCGCTGCCGCCGCAACCACACCGTGGAGCTGCTCTCGACCATCGACCGACTGCTGGCGCAGATGGGGGCTGCGAAGCATGAACTCGCCGCCATATTTGCCTGCAACGGCCCAGGCATGTACACCGGGCTGAGGGTGGGCGTGAGCACAGCCCAGGGGCTGGCCTACGCCCTCAGGCTACCGGTGGTGGGCATCGGCCGCCTGGAGCTGGACGCCTACCAGCACGCTGCCTTCCCCGGCCCCATCGTGGCCGTGCACCGCGCTGGGCGTGGTGAGCTGGCGTGGGCCGCCTACCGGTCACGCCCGTGGCGACAGGTCACGGCGCCGCGCCTGGACTGGCCAGCGGAGGTCGTACGCCGGGCGCGGGGCCGCACGCTGTTCTGCGGTGAGATCGACGAGGAGTTGGCGACAGCGGCGGTGGAGGCCCTGGGCGACCGAGCGGTCATCGCTACGGCGGCGGCCTCCGTGCGGCGGGCCGCCTTCCTAGCGGAGTTGGGACAGCAGCGGCTGGCCGCCGGCGAGGGCGGGGATGCGGCGTCCCTGCGCGTCGTCTATCTGCGCCCACCGGCCATTAGCCCTAAGAAGCGCTAGCCTGTAGCGGTGGCGGTAGCTAAAATAGCGCAACGATGGAACGTACTCTCGTCCTGATTAAGCCGGACGCCATGCAGCGAGGCCTGGCCGGGGAGATCGTGGCCCGGCTGGAGCGCCGCGGCCTGCGCATCGTCGCCATGCGCCTGTTCCAGATGGACGAGGCGCTCGCCCGCCGCCACTACGCCGAGCACGAGGGGAAGGCGTTCTTCGAGGGGCTGATCTCCTACATCACCTCCTGCCCCATCATCGCCGCCGTATTTGAGGGCACCAACGCCGTGGAGGTCGTGCGCAAGACGATGGGCGCCACCGACCCGGCTGCCGCCGAGCCCGGCACCATCCGCGGCGACCTCGCCCTGGAGACGGGCCGCAACCTGATCCACGGCTCCGATTCCCTGGAGTCGGCGCGGCGAGAGATCGCCCTTTTCTTCCGGGAGGAGGAGATGCACACGTACTCGCGGGACGTGGATCGATGGCTGTTTGAGGCCCCGGACTGAGACGAGAGCGAGGCGCCCCGTGCCAGAGATCGACAAGCTGCGTCTGCCGCCCGAGGAGCTGCGCCTGGAACACGACCCGGCCAGCTTCACCTTTGACTGCACCGATGAGCTGGTGCCCTTGTCGGAGTTCGTGGGGCAAGACCGGGCCGTTCGTTCGCTCCAGTTCGGACTGGAGCTGGAGAAGCCAGGCTACAACATCTTCGTCACCGGCCTGACCGGCACCGGCAAGGCTACGGCGATCCTAGAGTACATCCAGCGCACGGTGCAGAGGCGGCGAGAGGCCGGCGCGCTCCCCCTGCCCGATGATTGGTGCTATGTCTACAACTTCGACGAGCCTGACCGGCCCAACGCCCTGCGCCTGCCGCCCGGGGTAGGGAGGAAACTGCGCGACCAACTGGAAGAGCTGCTATCGGCCGTGCGAACGAGCGTTGGCCGGGCCTTCGCCAGTGAGGAGTATGAGCGGCAGAAGCGGGAGGTCCTGGAGGGCGGCCAGCAGGAGGCGCAGCGGATCATGGAGAAGGCCCAGAAGCAGGCGGAAGAGGCGGGGTTCCTCCTCCGGTTCTCGCCCTCGGGGGTGGCGCTGGTGCCCCTGGTCGACGGCAAGCCCATGAACGCGGACCAGTTCGCCGCCCTGGAGCCCGCAGAGCGAAAGGAGATCGAGAGTCGCCAGCAGCGGGCCACCGAGGGCGTGGGAGAGGTGGCGGAACGCCTGCGCGCCGTGGAGCGCGAGGCGTCTCAGCGGCTGCGCAAGCTGGACCGCCAGGTGGGGGAGACGGCGGTGGCCGGCCTCTTCGACTCCGTCCTCTCTCAGAACGAGTCGTACGCGGAGCTGGTTCGATTCCTGGAGCAGTTACGGGAGTTCACCCTGGCCAACATCGATCTGTTCAGGGAGCGCGAAGGGCAGCCCAACGCGGCGCTTGCCCTGGTCGCCGGTCCGCAGCCGGACCCGTTCCTGGCCTTCCGCTGCAACGTGTTCGTCGACAACTCGCCAGCCGCTGGACCGCCCATCGTCGTTGAGGCCAACCCCATCTGGACTAACCTGTTTGGCAAGATCGAGCGACGTGCCCAGATGGGTGCCTACGTGAGCGACCACACGATGCTGAAGCCGGGGGCGGTACAGAGGGCCAACGGCGGCTACATCATCCTCAACCTCGTGGATGTCCTCAGCAAGCCCGGCGCCTGGGACGGCCTCAAGCGAGTCATCCGCACCAAGGAGGTGCGCCTGGAGGACCCCCTGGAGCAGTACGGCTTCCTCACGCCTCAGGCCCTGCGGCCGGAGCCGATCCCTGTGGACGTTAAGCTGGTCGTGACCGGCGACCCGATGGCCTATTTCCTCCTGTCGGCGTACGACGAGGAGTTCTGGGAGATGTTCAAGGTCAAGGCGGACTTCGACGTCCAGATCGCGAGGACGCCGGAGAACAGCGTGGCCTACGCCGGCTTCATCTGCTCCATCTGCCAGCGGGAGGGGCTGCGCCACTTCGACCGGACGGCCGTGGCCAGAGTCATCGAGCAGAGCAGCCGCATGGTGGGGGACCAGGAGAAGATGTCGGCCCGCTTTGGGCAGATGCGGGACCTGCTGGTGGAGGCGGACTACTGGGCGGGCCGGGACGACAGCGCCATCGTCGAGGGCCAGCATGTGCGACGGGCCATCGATGAGAGGGTGCACCGCCTGAATCTGGTGGAGGAGCGCATCCGGGAGCTGATCGCCCGCGGGGTGATCATGGTGGACGTGACGGGCTCCGTGACGGGGCAGGTGAACGGGCTCTCGGTCATGGACTTCGGGGAGTTCAGCTTCGGGCGGCCGTCCAGGATCACGGCGCGGACGTTCATGGGGCAGAAGGGCGTGACCAGCATCGATCGGGAGTCGCAGTTGAGCGGGCACATCCATGACAAAGGGGTGCTGATCCTCAGTGGCTGCCTGGGGTGGAGGTACGCCCAGGACAAGCCCTTATCGCTCTCGGCCAGCGTCTCCTTCGAGCAGGCGTACGAACCGGTCGAGGGGGACAGCGCCTCTCTGGCCGAGTTGTGCGCGATCCTCTCGAGCCTAGCGGACGCGCCGCTGCGCCAGGACCTGGCCATCACCGGCTCCATCAACCAGAGGGGCGAGGTGCAACCCATAGGTGGCCTCAACCAGAAGATCGAGGGCTTTTACGATGTGTGTAAGGCCATCGGCTTCAGCGGAGAGCAGGGGGTGATCATCCCATCGCGCAACCGGCGGAACCTTATGCTGCGAGAGGACGTGGTGGAATCGGTGCGGGAGGGCAAGTTCAACATCTACGTCGTGGAGAGCGTGGACCAGGCGGTGGAGCTGCTAACGGGCCTGCCCGCCGGGGAGCGGCAGCCGGACGGCACCTATCCCAAGGGCAGCGTCAACGGCCTCGTCGATGCGCGGCTGCGCCAGATGGGAGAGACGTTGCGGCAGTTCGCCCGCAAGGGTAAGGGCGAGCCGGAGGGTGAGGGGCAGGAGGAACAGGGTCAGGGGTAGGCGCGGCCAGGCATTGACAGGTTACGCGCGGCGCATATAATGGGGCCGCCACTAAAAGAGGGAACGCCGGAGGGAGGGCGGCGATGCAAGTGATGCGGTTCGCTGATGCCATTAGGAGCTGCCGAGAGAAGACAGCTGTGCAAGTCCCGCAGGAGAAGAGCACACATACAATCGGCGGCGAGTATGGCGAGACCAACAAAGGAGATGATTCAAATGACGAGGAGAAGGGTTGCATACCTGTTGGTAATGAAGCGGGGAGCCAGGCCCACGAATGACGCCTGGTATGTTCAACAGGTGGTGCAAACCACCACACCAGAGGCGTTGACAAGCCCGGGCGTAGAGATTGCTGCAAGATGGCGGGTCGGGACCGTCGATCAGATGGGCGCAATGATGCATGCCCTTGATCAATTCGGGAATGAAGTCGGGGACACGGAGAAGTATGAGGTAGCAACCGAGAATTTCTCTGATGCCGATGGAGACGGCGGGATGGTGCTCGTGGCGTATCATAGACACTGACCACAGATACGAAGATGAACGGGGCGTACCAGAATGCCTAAAGATGTCTTCGCAGTGCTCAAAGAAGCACTTGGCGATAGGTCGCCTTTGCCAATCGACGAACTCAACGCCCTCTGTGGGGTGATAGCGGAAGAAGAACCGCTCCGGGTTCTCACGTCGGACAAACTCTACTCGCTGAGGCGCCAGTTGCGGCAACCAACTAAGGTGATCTTTTCCTATCCTCTCGGCTTTGAGGCCCTACTTGTGCTCTTTGGCAGCCTCGGAGAGCGGTGGCTTGGGGTTTTTGGAGAGCTTGCCGCCGAAGATGGCACCAATGTGGCGAAGTGCGTATCACTTCTCAGAGAGACTGCTTCACACGAACAGGATAGGATGCGGTCGCTGTTGTTCGTAGCGCACTACATCAAGCGTCGTCACTCTGAACTCTTCGCAAGAGAATTCGCAAGCCAACTCTATAAACCCTGGAGTTCTGCCGGACTTCTTCTGATGTTGTCCCTGTTTGACGCAGAGGACACGGCGCTCCTCAGCCCGTTGAATCACTACCTAAACGAACTCGACTCCGCGAATGCCACCGCTCACTTGCGGACGGGTCAGCCACAGCCTGTGGCTGCAGTCAGGTCGGCAATTAGGAGGACAATCAGGAAGATCGAGGGAAAGCCAGAGAAGAAGTGGTGGCAGTTCTGGAGGTAGAGGCATTGGCCGGGCTGTGTCGGCCTATCGCCTGGGTTCCTCAGCTACCATTCATTCGGCTTCATCTCGCAGTTGTGCACGGGTGACAAACCCGCGACGTTGGCGGACTGGGCGTCGGTGTGCAGCCAACGAGGGGCAGAGTCAGCAAGGCACCGTCGTCCTCAATTGCAGCGAGCTACGGAGAAGAGCTGACAAGTCCGGCGTCGGCAATGCCTGGGGGTGTCGCATCCGGCGGGCGACGTTGAGGACGGCGCTCAGGGTCTCCTCCCTCAGGCGTAGGAGGGTGGCGGCCATCTGGCGTAGGGGCGCATGGCCATGCGCCCCTACAAACCGGCGGTGTTCCAAGACCCCTACTGCACCCGCACCACCGGCGTCGCGTCGTACCACAACCCTTCCAGGTCGTAGTGGCCGCGCTCTTCCTGTCCGAACAGGTGGACGATGACGTCACCGTAGTCCAGGAGGACCCAGCCGGATGCGGCGTCGCCCTCGCGGCCCATGGGTTCGACGCCCTCCGGCGAGAGACCTTCGTGCACGGACTCCAGCATCGCCTCTAGCTGGCGCACCGTCTCGCCGCTGGCGATGACAAAATAATCGGCGAAGGACGCCACCTTGCCGATGTCCAGTAGCAGGACGTCCTCCGCCTGCTTCTCCGCCAGGAGATCTACGATCCTACGGGCCAGCGCTCCTGCTTCCAGGTGTCCTCCTCGCCATCACCTTTCTGTGTCTGGGAGAAATATTATAGCATGATACCTTCCTCTCTTAGCTGGGATTCAGCCGCGGAGGGTGTTGACTAGAGTGGTCAGTATCCATCACCTCCTCGCTGCTTCTTGACGACGTTCGCCATACGTGCTACTTTGTTGATGCGCGCCCCGACCCGTGAAGGCATCACGTTGGTGGGCGCTATGTCTTTTAAGAGGCGAAAGCAGAGAAGCGAAGCCGAGGCCGAACTGGCCAGGCGATTAGAGCGCCTTGAGTTCCTGTTCTTCACGGCCATCATCGGCGTCGCTACCGTCATTGCCCACGCGCTCATTGTCGCGCTCAGCTGACGTCCCTGAAAGTCGGCGGGCAGCAACGATTCCTTCATACGCTCTCCTTTCGCTGGCTCACTTGGCCGGGGGTTGAGCGACGCAGTACTGTTCACTTAATGCAGGTCTGGGTATACTGCGGGCGTGGGCCGGTACATACCGCTTCGAGAACTGGTCGCTGAGGTCATTGTAGGCGTCGGGTTCTTGGTTGCTCCCCTCGTCGTGGGGATTCTCGGCGACGTCGAGCCGCTCATCATCGCGGTGGTCACTGGGGGCATGCTTGCGATGGGCATGTTCTTCATTGCGCAGTACGAGTCTTGGCGGTCGCCCTTCCGCAGCCGAGTGCTTTCTGGCAAGGCATTGATTAACAAGGTAGATGAATGGTTACGCGACAACGGATGCGGTCGTGCGCCTGTTCAACTAGAGGGTTACGCTCACGCAATCGAAGTAACTGCGCCAGCCGTTCGTCTATGGGTAGCCATTGAGCAGGACAGGAACGTGCTTACCTTCGTGACTTCGCGGGGCGACGTGGACAACACCTTCTCGACCTATATGACGCCCGAGCAGCAGGTGCAACTTAAGTACGACATTGCTCTGGAGGTTGCTCGCATGGGTGCCTTCTATGCAACCACAGAGGATCCTTACAGCGTTACCATTTGGGACACTCTGCCAGTAGACGAAACACTAAGCGAGGCCAAGGTCGTTGAACGGGCGAGCTTCATACAGCGTGTTGACCATCTCGTCCAGCAGGTCTATGGGAAGCACACGAGCGCAGCGATGGCGACCATTCTGCCAAGTCTAGCCGCAGCGTCGCGTCCTCTCACCGAAGAGGAGTCTCGGAGTTGCTTCTCTGGTGGATCAGGCTGAGCGCGCCTGCGCTAGGCAGGCGCCAACACGAGGTGCAGAATGACCCACTACGATAGCATATAAGCGGTATGCCTAACTCTCGCGTTGTCGTCGCGATGTCCGGGGGCGTGGACTCCTCGGTGGCCGCCGCCCTGCTGCTAGAACAGGGGTACGAGGTGGTGGGCGTGACCATGCGCCTGTGGACAGTGGAGGACCCATCCGCCGCCCGCCACCACCGGCGCTGTTGCTCGGTGGAAGACACCGACGACGCCCGCGCGGCCTGCGATCAGCTAGGCGTCCCCCACTACGTCCTCAACTTCGAGCGGGAGTTCGCCGCCGGAGTCGTCGAGCATTTCGTGCAGGAGTACGCGCGGGGGCGCACGCCCAACCCCTGCCTGGCCTGCAACAACCAGGTGAAGTTCCGTCCTCTGCTGGAGCACGCCCTGGCCCTGGGCGCCGACCGGCTGGCCACGGGCCACCACGCCCGCGTTCGGCCGTACGGCCGGCCGTCTGGCCGCCGCCCAGACGGGCGCCCGTCCGGGCGCAATGGGCGCGGGTACGAGATGTGGCGGGCCGTCGACCGGGCCAAGGACCAGTCCTACGTGCTGTACGCCGTGGGCCAGCGGGAGCTCTCCCGCGCCCTCTTCCCCGTGGGCGAGCACACCAAGGAAGAGATCCGCACCATCGCCCGCCGCTGCCGGCTGCCCAACGCCGACAAGCCAGAGTCCGCGGACATCTGTTTCATCCCCTCCGGCGATTACCGGTCGTTCGTGGGCCAGCGGGTGGCCAGTGCGCCGGGGGACATTCTCGATACGGCGGGGAATCGCCTGGGCCAGCACCGGGGGATCGTCAACTACACGGTGGGCCAGCGGCGGGGCCTGCCCCCAACGGGTCGGGGCGGCGAGCCGCTGTACGTCCTGCGCGTCGACGCCCAAGCGAACGCCGTCGTGGTGGGGCCGGAGCGGGAGCTGCTGATGCCGGGCCTTATCGCTGGAGACCTTTCATTCGTGTCCGGTGAGGTGCCTCGGGAGCCGTTCCAGGCGCAGGCCCGCATCCGGTACGCGAGCGAGGCCGCGCCCGCCACCGTCCACATGCGCGGCGACACCGCAGAGGTGCGCTTCCATCACCGGCAGCGGGCCGTGACCCCCGGCCAGGCGGTGGTCTTCTATGACGGCGAGCGGGTGATCGGCGGCGGGACGATCACCAGTCCTCTCAGAAGCTAGAGGCTGGAAGTCAGAGACTGAACATTGGATTGCCTGTCCCTTCCCTCTTCCGGTCTCGGACCTCGAATCTCTAACGCGCTCTCCCCATGCTATAATGGGCCGCGTCCCGCCTTTGGTGGGCATGTCCTTAAAAGCCCCACAGGAGGTAGCGCCTCATGGGAATCGACACCCTTCAGGATTTGCGCGACGTCACGATAATCAGCTTCACCATCGCCGGGACGGTGCTCTTCCTCATCGCCATCATCTTCACCATCGTGATCGGCTGGGGGGCCAAGACCACCGTCTCCAAGGTGAAGGGCGTCGTGAGCGATGGCGTCCAGCCCACGCTTGAGAACGTGAGGGAGACGACGGAGAACGTACGCGGCACCGTGGCGTTCGTCTCCGACTACGCGGTGACGCCGGTGGTGCGCACCTACGGGATCATCGCCGGGGCGAAGCGGTTCATGGTAGTGGTTAGCCGCTTCCGGCGCCGCTCAGAAGAGTAACGGAGGTCATCGATGCGGTTCATCATCGGTTTGCTCCTGGGCCTGGGCATCGGTTTGGCGGCGGCGCTGCTGTTGGCGCCAGAGAAGGGCCAGCGGCGGCGAGAGGGGGAACCGTTGAGCGAGGAGGAGTCCGGCGCTGCGGAGCTGGGGGAGGACCACAACGCTCTGGCCGCGTTGCAGCGGGCCATGTGGAGGCTGCAGGAGCAGGTGCAGGAGGCCTGGGAGGAGGCCCGACAGGCGGCCCAGGACGCGGAGGAGGAGATGCGGGCCCGCTACCAGCGCGCGGTGCCCAAGCCCAAGCGCTAGCGCCTGAAGGCGGGGGGGTAGCGCCCTCGCTGGCCGTGCAGGCAAAGGGCAGGACGCTGTAGGGTGACGAGGGCCTCCCGGCTGGCCGGTGTTGACTGCCGCAGCGCGATGCTGCTAGCGTGTAGCAGTTAGCGATCAGGTCCCAAAGGAGCCGTGAGATGACGCCTTGGCTGCGTTTGGCCGTCCTGGTTCTGCCGGTAGTCTCCGCCCTGGCCACTGCGGCCTGTGGGTCCGATGGCGAGCCGGCCTCTCCGGAGACGCCGTCTCCGCAACCCCCTTCCTCCGACGAGCTGGCGGACGCTGTCGTGCAGGTTCTGCCCCTGGATGATGTCCGCGAGCCGGTTTGGTCCGGATCGGGCACTGTGATCACCCCGGAGGGGTTGATCCTGACCAACGCGCATGTCGTGGACGACCGCTTCGATGAGTACGACGTGCTAGGGGTAGCGATGAGCAGCCAGGCCGATCAGCCGCCGGAGCTGTCCTACTTGGCGGAGATAGTAGCGGTGGACTATACCCTCGACCTGGCGGTGATCCGCATCGTGTCCGATCTGGATGGGGAGTCCGTGGAGATCGAACTCCCCTTCGTGGGCCTTGGCGATTCGGACGAGGTTGGGCTCGGAGATCGCGTCCGCATCCTGGGCTTCCCCGGCATCGGCGGCGAAACGATCACGTTCACGGACGGGGTGATCAGCGGCTTCACGAACCAGCGGGATATCGCGGACCGGGCTTGGATCAAGACCGACGCGACCGTCGCCGGTGGCAACAGCGGCGGCCTGGCGGCGAACGAGGCCGGGGTGGTCATCGGCGTGCCAAGCATCGCAGGCTCCGGCTCGGACGTGGAGGAGGCCGTCGACTGCCGCTATGTGGCGGACACCAACCGAGACGGGATTATCGACGAGCAGGACAACTGCGTGCCTGTGGGTGGGTTCATCAACGGCCTGCGCCCAGTGAACCTGGCCTTGCCTCTAGTCGACGCTGCCGAAGCCGGCGAGGCCTACGTGTCACCATTCCCCGAGGTCGAGCCCCCGACGGGTGGCGCCTTCGATCCCAGCAGCGTGGTGTTCAGCAACCTGATTTTCGCTGACGGCGTTACAGCGGATGAGCAGCCGACGCAGGTGGTGGACGCCTTCTTGCCGGGGATCACTGAGGCTTGCGCCTTCTGGGACTACGAGGGGATGGCCGATGGGCTGAGCTGGGAGGCGCTGTGGTTCATCGATGGCGAACTGGACGAGGCCGGCAGCTTCATCGATGACATCTGGGTCGGAGGCGAGTTCGGCAACTGGTGGGTGTGCATCGTCGACGAGCGCGGCCTGCCGGACGGCCTCTACGAGATAGTCCTCTCCGTGGAGGGGGAGGTCCAGGCGGGCGACGCGGTGTTCGTCGGGGGCGATCATCCCCTGGTGGAGTTCAGCCTGGACAACCTGCTGTCGGAGCCCATCTGCTACGCATTCATCTCACCGACGGGAGCCCAGAACTGGGGCATGGACAAGCTGGGCCCAGAGGAGGGGATAATGCCCGGCGACACCGGGACCTTCTTCGTCCCCGCCGGCATCTACGACCTGCTGCTGGAGAACTGCGACCTGGAGATCTTGGCCGAGGAGTACGACCTGGACGTTCGCGAGGCTGCTGCCTACGAGATAACGGAGTAGCGGCCCTTCCGGCAGCCCTGCATTGGGCGGGACGCGACCGCAAACGCCCGCCACCCGCCAATCGCTGACAAAACCGTTTGGTAATATAAGTCCGGAGGGGTGCCGGAGTGGTTGAACGGGGCGGTCTCGAAAACCGTTGTACCGACTTGTCGGTACCGTGGGTTCGAATCCCACCCCCTCCGCCAGGCATCAGTACCAATAGCGGGAGACCGTGCACGTGTCATTCTGAGCGACCGCAGGGAGCGAAGAATCTGGCGTTCGTGGTCGTCAGACGGTAGATTCTTCGTCGCTTCGCTCCTCAGAATGACAGCATTCGGCTCCATGTCGCTCCCCGCGGAGGGGTGCCGGAGCGGTTGAACGGGCACGCCTGGAGAGCGTGTGTACCCTTTGGGTACCGTGGGTTCGAATCCCACCCCCTCCGCCAGTACTGCTCGCCTAGAGCAGCCGTCGTTGCCCCTCGCCGCTGGCGGGGCGCCGCGGGCCGCTCAGCCGGTCCGACAACTGGCGGGCGTTCCGCACTGCGTAGTCGTGGCGGCAGTTGTTCATGAGGACGTGCACCTCGCGGCTGCCTTCCGCCAGACGTTGGACGCGGGGCACCCACTCCTCCAGTTCCTCCTCTCGGTACAGGTAATCGAACCGCTCGGCGGCGCCGATACCCTTCTTCTCCCACGTCTCGTAGTTGCGGCCGTGCATGCGCACCAGGGTCACAGGTGCGGTGGTGGCCACGACCGGGGGGACGCTGGAGCGGAACCCCTGGGGCTCGTCGACGCAGACGTAGGGGATGACGTGGTCGGCCAGGAGCTTCAGTGTGCGCTCCTGGTTGCGCTCCGACAGCCACCGGTCGTTGCGGAACTCCACCGCCATGGTGTACTGGCCCAGGCGCTCCTTGGCCTCCAAGATGTAGTCGGCGGAGTCGCGGCCGGGCAGGAACCAGGGCGGGAACTGAAAGAGCACCGTCCCCAGCCTGCCAGCGCTGTCCAGAGGCAGGAGGGCGGAGTTGAACCGCTGCCACAGCTCGTCGCGGAGGTCGGGGGGCGCGTCGCGGTAGTACAGGTTGCGCTTCTCCTGGAGGGCGGACGGCATCGCCTCTCGCACGTCCTTGGGCAGGGAGCGCATAGCGGCCGGGTGGTGGGTGAACAGGGCGAAGGACTTGATGTCGAAGGTGAAGTCGTCGGGCGTGCGCTCCACCCAAAGGGCGGCGTTCCGCTCCGACGGGAGGCCGTAGTAGGTGCTGTCCACCTCGACGATGGGGAACTGCTCGGCGTAATGGCGCAGGCGGTCCTCCGGCGACTTGATCTGTGGCGGATACCAGCCGCTTTCGACGAGGGTCTTGTCGGTCCAGGAGCAGGTCCCGACGAGGATACGGGCGCTCATGCCTCGATTATCGCACGGCAGGTCTGATGCTTCCTGCGGCATAATAAGAGTGACAATTTTTCACGCGAGGTGTTCTATGCCGATCTCAAGAAGCACTGTGAAGGCCGTTAGACAGCTTGCGGAAGTAATCGTACACGGCACAGACGATGAGGATACCCCCAGAAGCTTCAGCTTCAGATCCGCGCACTTCCCTGAGTCGCTAAGAGACTTGGCTGGTGATACGGAAGGACTCACCATAAGCGGTAGAGAGTTCTACCTCTACGAGAGCGCACTGGCTCTCCTCGACCGAGAAGATGAACTAGAGCACGCAAAGACGCGGGAGATCGACAAAGATCTCTGGGAGTTCGTCTGCCAGCTGTTTCTACAAAGAGGTGCATTCAGAGATGGCAAGAAGAGGGCTGAGCTCGTTGATGATTTCTTGGATCGCATCCGCAAACCCTGGGAGGCTTACGATGTTATCTCAGAGTTGCAACATCTTGAAATAAAGGACAACGTGCTTGACATCGGCGGTGTTCGGTTCTTTCGACTCATGCCGGAGGAGGCCAATGAGTGGGGCCTTCGAGACCGTGGCCCTTCTGACCCTCTGGTCCGAGACCTCGCGGGAAAGACAGTGGCTTTGACGCGCGTTAGGGCAGGGAGTCCGAAGCGGGCTGCAGACAGAGCCAGAATTGAAGTGGACGACGCTCTGAACACCCTGCGATTCGCCTTGGCGGAGGCGATCCGAGTGAGGATCTGGGATGAGCAGATGCTCTTTCGGCGGGGTGGGACGCTCGGCGTTAAGCCAGTGGTTGAGGGAAAGTCTGTTCTTGCCAGCCGACAAAGGGGGTTTAGCCCCATAGATTTTCAGATGGATGATCGTCTTGCCAATATTGTAGATGGCGTCCTGAAGAAACTTGATCTGCCATCGAAGACAAGCCTGGGTGGGCACCTGCTTCGAGCAGTCCACTGGATTGGCACAAGTGTCACCCGGGAGAGTTTTGACGACAAGATCATCGACCTGTGTACGGCTCTCGAAGCGCTGTTGACCCTCAGGTCAGATAGACGTAAGGGCGAAGCTATTGCATTGCGCAGCATGCTGGCACCGTCAGTCATCGGTGAAGGGTTCGACCATCCAGTCAACCTCCTCTCGCTCTACGAACTCCGGTCGCGAGTCATCCACGGATCGGAAATCCGCATGTGTTCCGACCGTCAGTACATGCACCTAAGGTCCGTTGCCATATCAACGCTGGTCAGCGTCATCAAATTGGTCCACCAGGATCGGTCACTAACCACTCTCACCAAGCTGATTAATGCTATTGAGACGCCTGACCTCCTCGCTCACGCGATTGAGTGGCTGGAACGTCAGCCGTATGCGGAAGCAGGGAGGATAGCTGACTTTGCAAAAGAGCGGCTGAGGGCCAAGGGACGGTAGAGGTGTTGTGCTCCCTTGCCTAGTGGCATAATCCTCCCCCATGCGTCGCATCCCGGAACTCATGAAGCGCTACGCCTGCACGCGCGCTGGCGTCTCGTGCCCCGGTTTCGGGTGCGCTACAATGCCCTCGAAGTGCCTAACGCAACTCACCTGACGGCCTTCTACCGCTCCGGAGACGGGGTCGTCACCCAGCCCGCCGATGAAGACGGCCTACGCCTCGCCCTGGAGGACAGGGCTGGCCTCCTCTGGGTCGATCTGTTCGTCGAGTCTGAGATGGACGCGACGTCGCTACGGGGTGTGTTCCGCTTTCACCCCCTTACTATCGAGGACTGCCTCAGCCCCCACGTAGACCCGGCCAAGATCGACGACCACGACCGCTACCTGTTTGTCGCCGTCCAGGCTATCGGAGACTACAGCCCTGATTGGGAGCTAACGCCGCTTGAGGTGGACTTCTACCTCGGCCCCAACTACGTCGTCTCCTGCCACCGCGAGCCCATCCCCGCCATCGAACACTACCGCGAGCGCTGCCGCCAGGACGAGTACCTGCTCTCCCACACCGCCGACTGGCTTCTCCACGGACTCCTAGACGCCCTTGTTGACGAGTACCTGCCGGTGGTGGATGCCGTGGACGACACCATAGATGACCTGGAAGAGAATGTCCTGCGAGGCCCCGATAGCGCCACTCTGCAACAGATCATGATGGTAAAACGGAACACGTTGCGGCTCCGTCGCGCAGCCACGCCCCAGCGCGACATCATGAACCGGCTCTCCCGCGGCGAGTACCCCAAGCTGATCCATGAGGAGACAGCAATCTACTACCGCGACATCTACGACCACCTCGTGCGCGTCGAATACCTCATCGAGGCGCTGCGTGACCTGGCCGACGGCGCCCTCAATACGTACCTCTCCGTCGTCTCCAACCGCCTGAACGAGGTGATGAAGGTGCTGACAGCCGCCGCTACAGTGTTTCTGCCGCTGACTCTCATCGCGAGCATCTATGGCATGAACCTGACCCCCGGATTCTGGCCACCCTCAGACAGCGGGTGGGGGTTCGCCCTCGTCGTAGTGGTCATGCTGATCATAGTCGCGGGCCTGCTTGCCTACTTCCGCCACCGTCGCTGGGTCTAGCCGTCACCAACAGCCGACTAGAAGCCCCCGTCGCCGCGTGGCATAATCGGCTCTGCCATGCGACGTACCCTGGAGCTGACCGAAGCGCTGCGCCTGCTCGACGGCGGGCCGGTGGTTCTCGTCACCACGCGCTGGCGAGACCAGACCGACGTGATGCCCGCTATATGGACGACGCCGCTGTCTCACAGTCCGGCTCTGATCGGCGTGGTCGTGCGACCCTCTCGCCACACGCACGAGATGATCCGCTTCGCCGAGCAGTTCGCCCTCAACTTCCCCGCCCGCGACCTGATGAACCACACTCACTACTTCGGCGCCGTGTCCGGCCGCGACGTGAACAAGCTGGACCTCTCCAAGCTGGCCACCTTCAAGGCGGCGAAGGTTGACGCTCCCCTCATCGAGGGTTGCATCGCCTATATAGAATGCGGACTGGAGGACGCCCTGCGCCTCGGCGACCACACCCTGTTCGTGGGCCGGGTGCTGGCGGTGCAGGCGGAGGGCGACTCCTTCGACGAGACGTGGCTGGTGGGCGATCCCGAATACCGGCCCCTGCACTACCTTGGGATCGACCGCTACGCTGCGCTGGGGGAGCGCTTCCAGGCGGAGCTGCGCACGACGGAAGAGGGCGCGATCGAGCTGGCGGAGACGGCGGAGGAGCGGGAGCGGCGCGAAGAGGAGGAAGCGCGAGAGCGGGAGCGGGCGGAGCGCGAGGGAGAAGGGCAGCGGTAGCCACAGGCGGATACGTATCGCAACCTGACGTTTACATTTTTGCGTAACATATTTTCGTAAACCACTTGACGTTTACGTTAACGATGGCCTACCATTCTCCTGTACGGACTGCGAGCATGTACCAGCGTCAAACGGTTGGGCCCTAGCCGCTATGAAAGAGGGGTGCTGACATGGACGCAGAGAAGGTCAAGGCACTCGCTGAGGCGACCCTATCAGCCTGGAACAGCCAGGACGTGGACGGCGTCGTCTCCTGCTACACGGAGGACTGTATCTACCTGGACCCGAATACTCGGGGACCTGTGAAGGGCCGGGAGGCGTTCGGTCGGTACTTGAGCCGGCTGTTTCAGCGATGGAAGATGCACTGGTCGCTGCGTGAGTTCTTCTTGTTCGAGGATGGGAGCGGCGGCGCATTTCTCTGGCACGCACAGTTGACACCGGCCTCGGGCGGGAAGACCGCGGAGATCGATGGAATGGACCTCGTGATGCTGCGCGGGGAGAAGCTGAGCCGAAACGAGGTGTACTTCGACCGGATGGTCCTGTTCAGCAGCGAATCATAGGGGGACGAGTCGAAGGGGCGAATGAGGGCGCGACGGCCGGGCAAGAGCGAATCGCCATTCTAGGAACGGGATTCCTAACCTTGCATTTTCTGGTAAAGCATTTGACTCTCGCGTTAGGAATGCGTATCATCCCACCGGCGGCCAGGATGGAGATTGCCTGACCGGCCCAGCGAAAGGAGACGGTGATGGACTTTCGCTTCACTCCCGAGGAAGAAGAGTTTCGACAGGAAGTCCACGATTTCATCGAGAAGGAATGCCCTGCGGAGCTGAGGGGTGGCGGCGTCAACATCATGCAGGAGGTGGGCAATCTATTCGCCTGGCGGGCCAAGCTGGCAAAGAGGAACTGGGTTGCCCCGGCCTGGCCCAAGGAGTACGGCGGCGCTGGCATGTCCATCATGGAGCAGTTCATCTACAACCAGGAGACTGCCCTCATGCGTGCACCCCCGCACATCTTCATCGGTGGGCTGGGCGTGGCCGTCGTGGGACCGACGATCATCCACTACGGGTCCGAGGAGCAGAAGAAGGAATTCATCCCCAAGATCCTCTCTGGCGAGCACATGTGGTGCCAGGGCTTCTCCGAGCCGGAGGCCGGCTCCGATCTCGCCTCCCTCAAGACCCGCGCCGTCCGCGACGGCGACGACTACGTGATCAACGGGCAGAAGATATGGACCACCGTGGCCCACGTGTCGCACTACATGCTGCTGCTGGCCCGCACGGACCCCGACGCGCCCAAGCACAAGGGCATATCCTACTTCCTCGTCCCCATGAAGACGCCGGGCATCACGGTGCGGCCCCTGCTCAACATGCCCGGCGTTCGCGAGTTCAACGAGGTGTTCTTCGAGGATGTGCGCATTCCGGCCAGTTGCCGGCTGGGGGAGGAGAACCGCGGCTGGTACATGGCTGCCACCACGCTGGACATCGAGCGCTCCAACATCGGGTCGGCTGTGGGGCAGCAGCAGAGCGTGGAGGACCTGACCCAGTTCGCCCGTGAGAACAAGGGCAACGGCGTCGTCCGCCTGGGTTGGGACGCTGGCCTGCGCTACGAGCTGGCGGAGCGCTACATCGAGACCGAGGCCGCCATGATGCTCTCCAGCCGCGTGGTGACGCTGCAAGCCAGGGGGCTGATCCCCAACTACGAGGCGTCCGCTGTCAAGCTGTACTCCATGGAGATGGCCCAGCGCATCGCCAACACCGGCCTGCGCCTCCTGGGCCTGTACGGGCAGCTTGCACGCGGCAGCAAGTGGGCCCCCCTTAAGGGCCGACTGGAGTACCAGTACTTGCGCTCCATAGGCAGCACCATCGAGGGCGGTACGAGCGAGATCCAGCGCAACATCATGGCCACCCGCGGCCTCGACCTGCCCAGGGGTGACTAGGCGAGGCACTTGTCCTCGACCTGCAACCAGCCGCCCCCCACCACCGATGACGCCATTTGTGACACGGCGTTCACTGAGATTTCGCCGGATGCGGCTACGGCCGCTGCCACACTCGCGGGGATAAGGCGTCAATTTGTGAAGAGCTTGACAAATGGTGTATAATGTGCCGCGATTATCAAGAAGGAGTATGCGGGACGGCGTCATCCACAGGGTGGCGCTCTGGCTAGAGGAGGAGACCAACAGGAGGTAGGCTATTCGGGAGCCAAACGTGTCGGCCCCGAAACCGCCCCGGGGCCGAGACAAGGACACGATTGACCCGCAGACCGCGGGTCAACGGTTGAGCGAATACCGAAGGTACTACCTACACGGGGTTTTCCTTCTCCTTGCCTTCATAGCGGTGACCCTGGCCGCGATGGGAGTCCTGGGGAAGGTGGCTCGTCCCTTCGTCCCCGCCGATACTGCCCCTGAGGGGGTCGTCGCTGAGAGCCCATCCGCCGGTTACCTGCACCCGCCCCTCGTCCTGGCCACCTCACCCGGCATCTACATCGTCAACCCAAAGCCGCAGCCCGAGCAGGAGGCCACGCCGGAGGCCGAAGCCGCACCAGAGGCCACACCAGAGGCCACGCCCGAGCCCACCCCCGAACCCACGCCGGAGCCCCAGCCGGCCTACGTCCTCTACACCGTTCAGCCCGGAGACAGCATCGCCTCTATCGGCGCGGCCTTCGGCATAGACTCAGAGTACATACTCTGGAACAACCCTGACCTCTACGAGGACCCGGACATGCTTTTGGTCGGCTACAAACTCCAGGTCCCCACCGTCAACGGTCTTATCTACCCCGTCAAGCTGGGCGACACTCTCACTGACATCGCTTCCTTCTACCAGATCGACGTCCCGAGCATCCTGGCCTTCGTCCCCAATGCCATCACCTCGCCAGATAAGGTGATCGAAGGGATGGTGCTGGTCCTGCCGGGAGCGGTACCTCCGCCTCCGCCTATCCCTGCCGCCGTCGATGCTGTGGAGGCGACCAACCCGGAGCCGGACCCGTACGTGGAGCCGGAGCCGTACGTGGAGCCGGAGCCATACGTGGAGCCGGACCCGTACGTGGAGCCGGAGCCGTACGTGGAGCCAGAGCCGTACGTGGAGCCAGAACCGCTGCCCCCGGCCGCTACCGGATACATCTGGCCGTTCAGCGGCTCCATCTCCGCCCCATTCGGAGAGTACCGCGGCGGCAACTCCTACCACACAGGCATGGACATCGACGCCTTCGGTCGCTACGGGGCCCCGGTCGTAGCTGCCGCCTCAGGTACCGTCGTCCTTGTCACCTACATGGACTGGGGCCTCGGCAACTACGTCGTCATTCGCCACGCGGACGGCTCGGAGACAGTGTACGCTCACCTCTCGGCCGCATACGTGGGCCAGGGGCAGTCTGTGGCCCAGGGTGAGCAGATCGGCGCCATCGGCTGCACCGGCTACTGCACCGGCCCCCACCTCCACTTCGAACTCTGGATCGGCGGGGCGCCGGTGAACCCGCTGGCCTACCTGCCTTAGAACCCCGCTAACAGATCAATGCAAAGGCTGTTGCCGCTTCTGGCGGCTCTTGTGGCTGTGGCCTTCCTGGCCCCACCCGCTCCTGCCGGGGCCAAGGAGGCCCCCGCGTACATCGCCATCGGCGACTCGCCGGCCTTCGGCGTGGGCGCCTCGGACCCGGCCACTGGCGGCTACGTGACCATCACCTACGATGCCCTGTACAGGAGCGAACGCTACCGTCAGCGCGGCCTCGAGCTGGTCAACCTGGCGGTGCCCGGCGCCACCACCTCCGACCTCCTCCTCCCCGACGGCCAGTTGGAGCGGGCCGTGGCCGAGGTCAAAGAACGGCAGGAGGACACCTCGTCCGCCGACGACAACGTGGAGATTATAACCGTCAACATCGGCGGCAACGATGCCCTGGCCCTGGCCACCCCCGACTCCCCCTGCGTGGCTGATCCCCAGTCCCAGGAATGCGAGGACCGCTTCCAGGAGACGCTGGATACCCTTGAGGACGACCTGACATCGGTGCTTCGGCGTCTGCGGGAGGCGGCTCCCAAGGCGGACATCGTGGTCCTTGATCTGTACAGCCCTCTCTCGAGCAGGGGTGGGGGCCCGGAGTTGGTCGCGGACCTCGCCGTCCGCGAGATCAACACCGTCACCGAGCGGGTGGTGTCCGATCCAGAACTGGGGGCGAAACTCGTCAGCGTCTACCCCCTGTTCCACGGACGTGCCTCCCAACTGGTGGCCGCGGACGGCCTTCACCCGAACGACGACGGCCACGCCGTGATAGCGGAAGCCGTGCTGGCGGCCATCGAGGGCCGGGAGCCAGTGTTCCCCGAAGAGCTCATAACACCCACGGCAGTGCAAGAGATCGGCCAGCCGCCGCTGGGAGAGGGGGGGCTACAGCGGGTCAGCCAGGACGAGGACAATGGGGGAACCAGCCTGCCCCTCTTCCTGGCAATGGCCATCCCGGTGTCCCTGTTGGGGTTGGCGGCCGTGGCCGGGGCCTATCGGGCTACCCGCGGCCGCTAGCGGTGGTGGTCCAGCAGCACCACCTGCGTCTCGCTAGGCAGGGATCTGCGGCTCACCGTTAGCTTCGGCTGGGGCTCCAAGTCCTTAGCACCCATCTCCTTCAGGAAGCGTTCCAAAGTGGCCAGCTCGCTCTGGACGGCCTCGGTGCGGTAGTGCATGGGGACGACGATGGAGGGCTCGATGATGTTCACCACCTCGGCTGCCGTCGCCGCATCAATGGTGGTGTGGCCGCCGACGGGGATCAGCAACACGCCCACGCCGCTCATCTCCTCCACCTGCTCGGCGGTAGGCGTGTGCCCCAGGTCGCCCAGGTGGCACACCCGTACATCTTCCATCTCAATGACGAAGCACACATTGGGGCCGTGGACGGCTCCCTTACGGTCGTCGTGGTAGGTCCCGACGCCGGTCATGAAGGCGCCGTGGATCTCGTACTCCCCCGGCCGCGTCAGAACGGCCGGGTTGCCGGCCACCCCTTTGATGTAGGAGTGGTTCTCGTGGCCGTGGCTAATGGTGACGATGCTTGCGGTCGGCTTGCCGATGGTATAGCCGCTTGAGGGGGGACAAGGATCGGTGACTACCGTGGCCTCGCGCCCACGGATGCGAAAGCAGGACTGCCCGAGCCAGCTTATCTCCAACCTGGCAGATCGCTCCTGGGGAACGCGGGGTCAAACACCAAGGGAATGGGGAGCAGGTATGTCGGGAGCTACTCTTCTTCTTCTTCCGTGGAGGCACCGCGGCGGCGCCAGAAGGCGACGGCAGCGACGGCAGCACCGATCAGGGCCAGAAAGGCGAGCTTCTTTCCCTTGCCGCCCTTTTTCTCCTGGGTTTCTTCCTCTTCCGCCATGGCAGATTGCTCCTTTGGACTGGGGATCGGGGTTGCGCTGAGTATAGCAAGCGCCGCTGCAGGGGGTCAACATGTGGCCGCAATCAGGGCCTCCTCTTGACACCCTCTCGCCGCTGGTGCTACGCTGGCTTCGGTTAGCACTCTCACCCTGAGAGTGCTAATTGCTAAGGCTAGCTACCATGCTTACCGACAGACGCGAACGGCTGCTGCGCTTCATCGTGGAGGAGCACGTGCGCACCGCCCAGCCGGTGGCCTCCGGCGCCGTCGTCTCCCGCCACGGCCTCCCGGTATCCCCGGCCACTATCCGCAACGAGATGGCGCGGCTGGAGGAGGAGGGCTACATCGTGCAGCCCCACACCTCGGCCGGGCGCATCCCGTCCGATAGGGGCTACCGCTACTACGTGGAGGCGCTGATGCGGCCGCGGGAGCTGCCCCTGGCGGTGCAGGAGACGATCCGCCACCAGTTTCACCAGGCGGCGGGGGAGGTGACGGAGTGGGCCCATCTGGCGGCCGCCGTGCTCGCCGCCCGTCTCAGCTACGCCGCCGTCGTCACCGCGCCCCAGGCCACCCGGCCCCGCCTGCGTCGGCTACACCTGGTGAGCGTGCACGACACGATGGCCCTGCTGCTCATCGTCCTGCATGAGGCACGCGTCATCCAGCACACCCTCACCCTGGAGCGTCCATACCGCGAGGAGGAGCTAGGCGATGTCGCTGCCCGACTCAACTCCCTCTACGCCGGCCGCAGCGCCGACGAGATCCGCGACATGCAGGTGGAGCACCCCTCCCTGGAGGCCGACGTCGTTCGCGCCGCCCTCGACCTGCTGGACTCCGCGGAGGGCGAGTCGTTCGGCGAGGCATATCTGGAGGGGCTGGCCGATATGTTCCGGGAGCCGGAGTTCGCGCAGGGAGAGCGCATCCTGGACCTGATGGACCTGCTGGAGCAGCCCAACCTGCCCAAGGCGATACCGCTGCCGCGGGCCGGGCAGCACAAGCTGACGGTCATCATCGGCAGCGAGCACCCCCATGACGCTATGCGGCAGTGCAGCGTGGTCATCTCCCGCTACGGCGGTGGCTCCGGCCTCCGCGGCACGATCAGCGTCGTCGGGCCCACAAGGATGCAATACCGCAAGGCCGTCTCCATGGTCCGCTACATGGACTCCATCATGGAGGAGCTGCTGGAAGCCTATCTCAGCTAGACCACAAGACAGAGGATGGATATGAGCGATAACCCCCGCAAGCGCGAGCCGGCCGAGCCCCCGGACCCTGAACCCGCAGAGGCCGCAGCGCCATCGGAGGCGGACCAGCCTCCGGCTAAGGCAAAAACCAAGGCCAAGTCGCCCGAGGAGCAGCTCGCCCAGGCGAAGGAGGACGCGCAGAAGTACCTGGCGAGCTGGCAGCGGGCCGAGGCCGATTTCCAGAACTACAAGCGGCGCGTGGAGCAGGAGCGGGACGAGAACCGCCGCTTCGCCTCAGCCGCCCTCATCATCAACACCCTGCCCATCCTGGACGACCTGGAGCGGGCCCTCATGAGCCTGGACGCCCGCCTGGCGGGCCTCACCTGGTTCGAGGGGATCGCCCTCATCCACCGCAAGATCCTGATACTGTTGGAGAACGCCGGCGTCAGCATCATCCAGGCGGAGGGGCAGCAGTTCGACCCGCGCGAGCACGAGGCGGTGATGCACGCCGAGGGCGAGGAGGGGAAGGTGCTGGCGGAGGTGCAGCGCGGCTACAAGCTGTACGACCGCGTCCTCCGCCCCGCTATGGTCGTGGTCGGCAAGGCGAAAGAGGAGAAGAGCGAGGAAGAGGGAAGCGGGAAGAAGGAAGAGGAGCCTCAACCCGAACCAAAACAGGATGGAGACTAAAATGGGAGAAGCAGACAAACTTTTTCAATCGGCACTCAAACGGCTGGAGGCTGCCCGAACTCGCTTAGAGGAGCTCAGCCTTGTCGCTCACACAAGAACTCCGGGAGTCGAGACAAAGCCGGAACCGGATGATGCCGCTCGGCGAGCAGAGTTAATTGGGGCTATGGCCGCGTGTGACGAAGCTTTGTGTGCTTGCAAAGAGCTTTCGCAAGTGCTCTATCCGCAGAAGGAGTAGCCCCCCATGCTCAACCTTACCCCGAAGGCCGGGCTTCAGCCCGACAACGACAGGCGGAAGCTTGTCCTTCGGTGATCGAACCATAGAAGGAGCACCCCAATGGCTAAAGCGATAGGAATTGACCTCGGAACGACGAACTCGGCGATGGCCGTGATGGAGGGCGGCGAGCCCGTCGTCATCACCACGGCGGAGGGCGGCCGCACCCTACCCTCCATGGTCGCCATCGCCAAAACCGGAGAGCGCATGGTCGGCCAGGTCGCCAAGCGGCAGGCCGTCACCAACCCCGACAACACCGTCTTCTCCATCAAGCGCATCATGGGCCGCCGCTTCGACGACCCGGAGGTGCAGCGCGACGTCAAGGTCCTCCCCTACAAGATGGACGCCGCCGACAACGGCGACGCCCGCGTCTGGATGGGCGATCGCTCCTACTCGCCGCCGGAGATCTCGGCCATGATCCTCCAGAAGCTGAAGACGGACGCCGAGGCCTACCTGGGCGACACGGTCAGCGAGGCCGTCGTCACCGTCCCCGCCTACTTCAACGACTCGCAGCGGCAGGCCACCAAGGCCGCTGGCGAGATCGCCGGCCTCAACGTCCTCCGCATCATCAACGAGCCCACCGCCGCCGCTCTCGCCTACGGCCTCGAGAAGTCGGAAGAGAAGACGATAGCCGTCTACGACCTCGGCGGCGGCACCTTCGACATCTCCATCCTGGAGATCGGCGAGGGCACCTTCCACGTCAAGTCCACCGCCGGCGACACCCACCTCGGCGGCGACGACTTCGACCAGCGAATCATGGACTGGCTGATCGAGGAGTTCAAGCGCGATCAGGGGATTGACCTGCGGAAGGACCGCATGGCCCTCCAGCGCCTCAAGGAGGGCGCGGAGAAGGCGAAGGTGGAGCTCTCCACCATGATGCAGACGGAGGTGAACCTGCCGTTCATCACCGCCGACGCCTCCGGCCCCAAGCACCTCAACATCACCCTCAGCCGCTCCAAGCTGGAGCAGCTCGTCGGCGAGCTGGTCGAGAACACCGTGGGCCCCTGCCGCCAAGCCCTGGAGGACGCCAAGGTCACCGCCGACCAGGTCGGCGAGGTTATCCTCGTCGGCGGCCAGACCCGTATGCCGCTGGTGCTCGAGACCGTCAAGAAGTTCTTCGGGCGCGAGCCCAGCAAGGCGGTGAACCCGGACGAGGTCGTGGCCGTAGGCGCCGCCATCCAGGCTGGCGTCCTCAAGGGGGACGTGCGCGAGGTTCTGCTGCTGGACGTCACGCCCCTCACCCTGGGCATCGAGACGCTGGGCGGCGTCGCCACCCCCATCATCCCCCGCAACACCACCATCCCCACCTCCAAGTCGCAGATCTTCTCCACCGCCGCCGATAGCCAGACCTCCGTCGAGATCCACGTCGTCCAGGGCGAGCGCTCGATGGCCGGCGACAACAAGTCGCTGGGCCGGTTCATGCTGGACGGCATCCTGCCCGCGCCCCGCGGCATGCCCCAGATCGAGGTCACCTTCGACATCGACGCCAACGGCATCCTCCACGTCTCCGCCCACGACAAGGGCACCGGCCGCGAGCAGAAGATCACGATCCAGGCCGGCACCGGCCTCGGCCAGGAAGAGATCGAGCAGATGAAGAAGGACGCCGAGGCCCACGCCGAGGAGGATCGCCACCGCCGCGAGGAGATCGAGCTGCGCAACCAGGCCGACTCCCTGGCCTACACCGCCGAGAAGACCGTCCGCGAGGCTGGCGACAAGATCCCCGCCGACGTGCGCGGCGACATCGAGGCCCGCGTCAAGGACGTGCGCGACGCGCTGGCCGCCCAGGCCGACGCGGACCGCATCCGCACGGCCCTGACCGCCCTATCGGAGGCGCTGCAGCGCGCCGGCGCCGCCGTGTACGGGCAGCCCGGCGAAGGTGGCCCCGAGGCCGGCCCCCCGCCGGAAGGCGGCGAGGCCCCGGGCGAAGGTGAAGGCCCCGCCGAAGAGGGCACCGTGGAGGGCGAATACCGCGAGGTGTAGCCGCGCTCCCGCGCCCAACCCGAAGGACAGGCTTGAGCCTGTCGTCAGGGCCGGCGGTCACGCGCTCCTTGGGGCGGAGCCGAAGCCTGAATCCCTTCAGAGCCTGTCCGCCGTAGGCGGAGGCGGATCGGGTGGGACAAACAACCTGGGGTGGGGTGGCCTTCGTCCGCGCCTCGCCTAGCGGCGGCTCCGCCACTGGCCAGATTTCGGCGCCGGCATAGCCCATCTGGCGGCACACGTTTGATACAATAAAAGATTAGATATGGCGCGAGCTACGAAACGCGACTACTACGAAGTCATGGGTGTGCCCCGGAGCGCCTCCACGGAGGAGGTCAAGAAGGCGTTCCGGAAGCTCGCCATGCGCTACCATCCGGACCGCAACAAGGAGGACGGCGCCGAGGCCAAGTTCAAGGAGATCGGCGAAGCCTACGAGGTCCTCTCCGACCCGGAGAAGCGCGCCGCCTATGACCGCTACGGCCACGCGGGTCTCCAGGGCTTGGACTTCGGGCAGCCGTTCGACGGGTTCGACTTCGGCGGCTTCGGCGACATCTTCGACGCCTTCTTCGGTGGCACCACCGGCCGCCGCGGTAGCCAGGCCCAGCGGGGCGCCGACCGCCGAGCCGAGATCGAGATCGATTTCGAGGAGGCGGCGTTCGGCTGCGAGAAGGAGATCGAGGTCACCCGCAACGAGCGCTGTGCCCGCTGCGGCGGCAATCGCGCCGAGCCTGGCTCCCAGCTCGCCCGCTGCCCCTCCTGCGACGGCAGCGGCGAGGTGAGGCGGGTCTCCCGCAGCTTCTTCGGCCAGTTCGTCAACATCGCCACCTGTCCCCAGTGTCACGGCGAGGGCCGCATCATCTCGGAGCCCTGCAAGGAGTGCAAGGGCTCCGGCCGCCGGCGCCAGACCCACAAGCTGCTGGTCAAGATACCCGCCGGCATCAGTGACGGCTCCCAGATGCGCCTCTCCGGCGAGGGCGACGTGGGGATGAACGGCGGCGGCCCCGGCCACCTCTATCTCCTAATAGGCGTGAAGGCGCATCCCCACTTCCAGCGCGACGAGGACGACCTGATCTACGATCTGCCTTTGAACCTCGCCCAGGCCACCCTCGGCTGCCAGGTGGAGATACCCACCCTGGACGGCAAGCCGCACGTTCTCAAGGTCCCAGCCGGCACCCAGAGCGGCCGCGTCTTCGTCCTCCGGGGCAAGGGCGTGTCCCGCCTGCACGTAGGTGGCCGCGGCGACCTCCTGGTTCACGCCAACGTCGTCGTGCCCACCGACCTGACGGACGAGCAGCAGGAGCTTTTGCAGAGGCTAGCCGACAGCTTCGGCACCCCCGTGGGCGAAGACCACAAGGGCGTCCTGGGTAAGATCAAGGACGCCCTGGGATAGCACCGTGCCGCCGCCCTCCTCCCGCCCAGACGGGCTCGTCGCGGCGGACTGGCTGGAGATAATATCAGCAGGTCGAGGCCCCAGCCTCGACGTGGGCAGGGCGGGGGCCCTGCCCTACGTTTTGGATGGGCGTGACTTCCCGTAACCATCTTAACGCCGACCACTGGCTGGAGGTAGCCGTGGAGGTGGCGGACATCGACGCCGAGACCGTCGCCGACGCCTTCCGCCAGCACTGCCCCGGCGGCGTGGCCATCGAGCCCAGCATAAGACCTCAAGACGACGGCTACGTCGCGGATGGCGATGCGCCTGCCCTAGTGAAAGGCTACCTGCCGCCCGGCGCCGAATCCGTCCGCCTCCGTCGCTCCCTCCGCCTGGCCCTTCGCTTCGCGCCGCTGGAGCGCCAGCCCCGCTGGCGCCGCGCCCGCCGCCTGCCCGAGGAGCGCTGGCGCGACTCCTGGAAGCGCTACTTCCGGCCCCGCCGCATTGGCCGCCGCCTCATCGTCAGGCCCTCCTGGGCCACCTACAGGGCGAGGGCCGGCGACACGGTCATCGAGATCGACCCCGGGATGGCGTTCGGCACCGGCCAGCACCCGACCACGGCGATGTGTCTGCGGGCTCTCGAGGAGCGTGTCCGCCAGGACGACGAGGTGCTGGACCTGGGCACGGGCTCCGGCATCCTGGCTGTCGCAGGCGCCAAGCTGGGCGCCCGCCGCGTCGTCGCTCTGGACATCGACCCCCAGGCCGTGAAGGCCGCCCGCCAGAACGCTGTCGCCAACGGCGTCGGGGACGTGGTGGAGGTGCGGGAGGGCACCCTCCCTGAGAGCGCGGCGGGAGAGCGGTTCGACATCATCGTGGCCAACATCAGCGGCCTCACCCTGGAGCGGCTAGCCGGGGCTTTCGGTGTCGCTCTCAAGAACGGTGGCGCCCTCATCGTCAGCGGCTTTCTGGAGGACGCCGTGACCGGGCTGGGCCGCGTCTTCGGCCAGGCCGGCCTCACGGTTGATGGCGTGGAGGCGGACGGCGTCTGGCGGGCGATGGTCGCCGGGAAGTCCGCCCGTGCGTAGATTCTTCGTTCCGGCTGGCACCGTAGGCGGCCGCGAGGTAGTCCTGCCGCAGGGGCTGGCCCGCCGCCTGGCCAAGGTCCTCCGCCTCCAGCGCGGCGATCGCGTGGTCCTGGCCGATGGCGGCGGCCGCGACTACGAGGTGGAGCTGAAGGAGTTGTCAGCCCGCACCGCCTCCGCCTTCGTCGTCGGGGAGCGGCCGTCCCCGCCAGAGCCCTCGGTTGAGCTCGTGCTGTACCAGTCGCTCGTGCGGCCCCAGCGGTTCGAGCTGCTGCTCGAGAAGGGGACGGAGATCGGGGTCTCACGCTTCGTGCCCCTGCTCAGCGGCCGCGCGCAAGTCAGGACCGAGTCGGGATCCCAGCGGACCCAGCGATGGCGTCGCATCGTCAGCGAGGCGGCCGAGCAGTGCGGCCGCGGACGCGTGCCCGCCGTCGATCCGCCTCTACCCCTCAAGGAGGCAGTGCGTTCGGCACCCGGCCTGCGCATCATGCCCTGGGAGGGCGAGCGCTCTCAGGGCCTGCGCTCGTATCTGCGGGCGCTTGAGGAGCGGCCGACGGCCGTCTCCCTGATCCTCGGGCCGGAGGGCGGCTTCGCGGAGGATGAGGTCGAGCTGGCGCGCGGGGCAGGCTGCGTACCGGTGTCACTGGGGCCGCGTATCCTGCGCTCGGAGACGGCGGGCGTCGTCGCCGCCGCCCTGGTCATGCACGAGCTGGGGGAGATGAGCGGCTAGGGCTCCAGAGGCGCCAGCGGGAACAGCGTGGCGTCTACCTTCACCCCGTGGATGCGGGCCTCCCAGTGCAGGTGGTCGCCGCTGGAGAAGCCAGTCGTTCCTACGAAGCCCACGAGGTCGCCCTTCGTCATCGCCTGGCCCGGGCTTGCCGCTATCGACGACATGTGATGGTAGCCGGTGAGCAGACCTGCGCCGTGGTCGATGATCACCGAGTTGCCCAGCAGATAGAGCGGCTGGGCCAACACCACACGGCCGCTGGCCGCCGCTACCACCGGCGTGCCGCCGTCGGCCACGATGTCGGTGCCGCCGTGGGTGCTGTACGGGCCGCCGTTCACGGAGCGCTCGACGCCGAAGGCGTTGGAGACGTGGCCCTCCACCGGCGTCAGCCACGGCCCCGACCACAGCCGCTCCGGCGTGGACGTGCTGTATGCCTGCTCCAGCAGGCGCTGCTCCTCCTCGATGGCCGCCTCGTCCGTGAGCAGATTATAGGTCTCCTCGTCCACCGTCAGCGTTATCCGCTCGTAGCCGCCTTCGGTCACCGAGATGGGGACCGAACCGACCATGGTCCCGTCGGCGAGCACCTCCAGCGCGTAGTCGCCCGGCGGGAAGTCCGTCGCCAGGCCGATGACGCCCAGCCAGCCGTCGCCATCCGGAACCATGGCGTAGCTCCCGTCAGCCAGCAGCGCCGTCGCCTCCTGGGTGCCCTGCGGCGGGTGCTCCAGGCGCACGAGGAGGAAGCCGCCCTGCTTGGGGTACGCCACCGGCAGCTCCACCGTCGGCGGCGGTGTCGCCGTGGGGGTGGGCGTTGGCGCAGGGGTAGATGTTGGGGTGGCGACGGACGTCGGGCTGGCCGCTGGTGTTGGAGTGGGACTAGCGGTTGGCGCAGGTGGGGCGGCGCTGCCGCCGCCGCAGGCCGCGGCCAGAAGGGCCAACCCGGTCAGCAGCGCAGCCGCAGGGAGAAGGCGAAGAGGGGTCATCGAGTATTATGTTATCGCTACTGCTGCTCGTCGGGCTAGGCCGCCCGCTCGCGCCCGCCTGCCGACAGGCACGGCCTGCCCGCCTCTGGCGGGTATAATGGGTCGCGATCAGGACGGGAGGCCCGCTAGTTTGGAGGGCACCGGATGGTCGTAGAGAGCAGGCTGAAGTTCCACTTGTGCGAGACGAGACTGGGCTGGATCGGCCTGGTCCTCTCCCCCAAAGGACTGCGGGCGACGACGACGCCCCGCCCCAGCCGCGACGAGGCCCTGCGTGAGGTCGCCGAGATGGGGGCGCTGGAGCCCGCCGGCGACGCCGAGGCCGGCGATCTGCCCCGCCGCCTGCGCGACTTCGCCGAGGGCCGCTCCGTCGATCTGACCGCCGACATCGACTGGAACGGGATTGCGGGGTTCCGCCGGGCCGTGCTGGAGGAAACGATGCGCATCCCGGCGGGGGAGACGCGCACCTACGGCTGGCTGGCACGGAAGGTGGGCCGGCCGCGAGCGGCCCGTGCCGTGGGGCGGGTGATGGCCACCAACCCCTTGCCTATCGTCGTCCCCTGCCACCGCGTCGTCGGCAGCAACGGCTCCCTGCACGGCTACGGTGGCGGCCTCGACGTCAAGGCCGCGCTGCTGCGGCTGGAGGGCGCGAGGTAGGAGGGGGCTGGCACAGATAACCTGAATACGCGTTTTGACACCTCTGTCCGCCCAGTCTATAATTCTGCTGTCCCTCTGCCAGGAGTTGAAGAGTTGTCAAAGACATTTGTGCTTGGGGCCGGTGTATCACACTCAGCGGGCCTCCCCGTTGCCAAGAATGTCCTGGCAGCCGTCGCGGACAGTGAGTTCAAGGGAACTGAACTGGATGAGCTACATCAGTTTCTCGAATATCTCGTGCCCACCTTTGAGAAGGATATCGCCAACTATCCGGACGTAGAAGAGTTTCTGACCCTTCTGGACGTGGCCGAATCATACTCCTGCTTCGCGAAGGGACGCTTCCTGTTTCCGCGGAGAAGGCTGTCAAGGTTGCGACGGGTTTTCCTGGCAAACCTAGCTCGTTTCTTGTGGCGGGCGCACGAAGACATGTCAGATGATCACCCAATTGCGCTGTTGGCCAAGTATTTTGAACCTGATGACAAGGTCATAACGTTCAACTACGATCTGACTGTGGAATATGCGATAGATGAGCATTCGGACATGACGTATACATATGAGCCACCTGTTCAAAAGGATCACATCCTCATACTGAAACCTCATGGATCTATTGATTGGTTTTCAGCGGATGAAGTGGATGCCGATGGGGACGAATTCCGCGAGTTGATGCGGGATATGACATGGTATAACGGGTGGTCTTATGACAAGGCAGCTCTGTCCGGAAGGATGCCACTCATTGTCCCACCTGTCGCAACCAAGCTGATTGAGCATCGAGATTTGCAGGAGATCTGGAATAGAATGACGACCGCGCTAATATCAGCCCAGGAAGTATATGTAATCGGCTATTCTCTACCAGATGCTGACCGTCTTACCCGATACGTGCTGAGGCGGGCTATCCGCCAGATGAAGGAAGACCAAAGTGTGACTGTCGTCAACACAGACAGAAAGATGAGAGAACATTTTCGCGAGCAGATTCACGATCGCGTCAGACTTACGCAACAGCCATTCGAGAGATGGATTAGCAGGGTTCACGAAGACCGTTCGGTTGATGAGGTCCCGTTCGAGTAGGCCAGTGGTCGTTCGAAGTCACACCCCCACCGTGCCCCAGGGGCCGATGATCTCCCCCAGGCGGTACTCCAGTTCCGGGCAGTAGCGCGCACGCGGCAGCTCCATGTCCACCTGCTCGCCGTCCCGCTGCTGGATCGATAGGTGCACCGCGCCCTCGCCCTCGTAATCCCGCAGGGCGTTCACCAGCGAGCGCAGCCGCTCCTCGTCCCCCTCACGGTCGTCCGTCTCCTCCAGGACGATGCGCAACCGCTCCCCAGGCGGGCTCGGCGGCCCGTTGTTCGGGACGTGGTTGCCGTTGGGCGTCGTATCTTGATTGCGGCTCCTTCTTCTATTCCCGTTTCCGTTCCCTCGCGGCACCGCCAGCGCCGCCGGGTCGAACTCCCCCTCCACATAGGCCACCACCTTCTGCACCCCGAGCTGGAGCCGCTCGTCGCGTGTACGCACGCGCACCGTCGCCACCACCGGCGTCCCCACCTCCCACATCTCGCGAGTCCCCTCGTATGTGTCCGGCCAGACCGTGATCTCGAGGCTGGCGCCGGTCTCATCCTCGATGGTCGCCGCCAGGAAAGGCCGCCCGTCGCGCGTCATGAGGCTGCGGGTGGCCACGACCGTGCCGCCCAGCACCACTTCCCGTCCCGCCAGGTCGGCCGACACCTCGGCCAGGCGGCAGCTTAGGTGAGGCTCCAGAGCTTGCGCCGCCCGCGCGAACGGGTGCTCCGAGACGTACACCCCCAGCAGCTCCTTCTCCCAGGCCAGACGCTGCGACTGAGGCGTCTCGGCATCCCGCAACTGCAGGCCGCCGAGCGATGGCTTCGCATCCTCGCCCAGCAGGTCGAACAGGGAGCCCTGGCCCGCCTCGCGCTGTCGCTGGCTGCGCTGGGCGTTGGCGATCGCCCGGTCCAGGCTCGCCAGGAGGCCGTTACGTGAGCAGAGGGCGTCGAAGGCGCCGGCCTTGGTCATGCTCTCCAGCGCCCGCTTGTTCAGGTGGCGGTAGTTCACCCGAGCGAAGAATTCGTCGACGCTGGGGAATGGGCCGCCCTCCTCGCGCGCCTCGATGATCCCCTGGACCATCCCCTCGCCCACGTTCTTGACGTTGGCCAGGCCGAAGCGGATGGTGCGGCCGTCGTCTCGGGCCTCCAGGCTGAAGTTGACGTCGCTGTGGTTCACGTCGGGCGGCAGGATGTCGATGCCGCGGCGGCGGCACTCCGCGTACGCCTCGGCCACCCGCTGGGCGGCACCGGCCGGGTGGTTGCTGGCCATGATGAGCACCGCCGTCATGTACTCCTCGGGGTAGTTCGCCTTCAGGTACGCCGTCTGGTAGGCGATGGTGGCGTATGAGACGGCGTGGGCCTTGTTGAATGCGTAGCCCGCGAACGGCTCGATGAGGTCGTATATCTGCTGCGCCTGTTGCGAGCTGTACCCCTTGGCCACCGCCCCGTCCAGGAAGCGCTGCTCCTCCCCGGACATCATCTCCTTCCTCTTCTTCCCCATCGCCTTGCGCATGATGTCCGCCTGGCCCAGGCTGTATCCGGCGAACTTCTGGGCGATGTGCAGCACCTGGTCCTGGTAGACGATGACCCCGTATGTCTCGTCAAGGATCTCGGCCACGTCCTGGTGAGGATACCTGATCGGGTCCAGCCCATGCTTGGCGCGGATGTAGGTAGGTATGTGCTGGATCGGCCCGGGACGGTAGAGGGCGACCAGCGCCGCCAGGTCCTTGATGGAGGTGGGGTGCAGCTCCTGCACCGCCCGCCGCATCCCGCCCGACTCCAACTGGAATACGCCGAAGGTGTCGCCCGCGGACAGCATCTCGTACGTCCTGGGGTCGCCGTCCGGCAGCTTCGACAGGCGTACCTCCTCGCCGCAGGTCTCACGGATCACCTTCACGGCAAGGCCGAGGATAGTGAGGTTGGTCAGGCCCAGGAAGTCCATCTTCAGCAGCCCTAGGCGGGCCACATCGTTCATGGCGAACTGGGTCGTGGGCAGGGCGGCCTCGTCCCCCGACGAGGGCCGCTGCAGCGGGACGAAGTTCACCAGCGGCTCGGGGGCGATGACCACGCCGGCCGCGTGGGTGCTGGCGTGGCGGGCTACCCCCTCGAGGGCGCGGGCGGTATCGACAAGCTCGCCGATCTTGGCGTCCTCCTCGTATATCTGGCGCAGCTCCGCGCCTTCCTGGAGCGCCCTGTCGATGGTCATCACGCCGAAAGAGGGGGGCATGGTGGGCACGAGCCGCACCACGCGGTCTACGTCGGCGTAGGTCATCCCCAGGGCACGGCCGACGTCGCGCAGGGAGGCCCTGGCGCCCAGGGTGCCAAAGGTGATGATCTGGGCCACGCGGTCGTGGCCGTACTTCTCGGCGGCGTAGCGGATCATCTCATCGCGCCGGTCCTCGGCGAAGTCGATGTCAACGTCCGGCATCTCCCGCCGCTCCACGTTGAGGAAGCGCTCGAACACCAGCCGGTGCTCCAGGGGATCGATCTCCGTCACCCCCAGGCAGTAGAGGATGATGGAGGCCGCCGCCGAGCCGCGGATGGCCATGCGGATGCCCCTGCTGTGGGCCTGCTGGGCGAAGTCGTTGACCACCAGGATGTAGTCGGTGAAGCCCGTCTGGCGGACGACATCCAGCTCGTACTCGAGGCGGGTGCGGGGCTCCTCGGCCCCTTCCGGATAGAGGCGTGCCAGCCCCTGGCGGCAGAGATCGGCCAGGTGCTCCTCCGCAGTGGTGCCCGGAGGCACCTCCGCCTTGGGCAGGCGCAGGTTCCCGAACTCCAGCGAGAGGTCGCACATCTCGGCGATGCGCCAGGTGTTGTCGCAGGCCTCGGGGAGTTCCGGGAACAGCGCCCGCATCTCCTCCTCCGGCCTCAGGTAGTAGGAGTCGGGCTCCCCGGCCATGCGCAGGCGCTTGTCGTCCAGCACCGATGAGTTGGTGCCGATGCAGAGGAGGATGTCCTGGAAGGGGTAGTCCTCCTTTCGCACGTAGTGCACATCGTTGGTGGCCACCAAGGGCAGGCCGGTATCCCGTGCCAGCTCCACCAGCTTGCGATTCAGCTCCTTCCCCTCCTCGATGCCGTGATCCTGCACCTCGATGAAGAAGTCGCCGAAGAGTTCCTGGTACCAGCGGGCCGCCTTGACGGCCTCCTCGGTACGCCCCTCCGTGAGCAGACGGGCGATCTCGCCGGAGGTGCAGCCGGAGAGAGCGATGATCCCTTCGTGGTGCTCCTCCAATACCTCCTTGTCCATACGGGGGCGGTAGTAGTAGCCCTCCAGGTGAGCTTTGGTGACGGCGGCAAGGAGGTTGCGATAGCCCGTCTCGTTCCTGGCCAGCAGCGTCAGGTGGAACAGCTGCTTATCGTTGGGCTCCCGCGAGTGGCGGGAGTTCCGGGCGACGTACGCCTCCACGCCGATGATAGGCTTGATACCGCGGGCCCGCGCCTCCCTGTAGAACTGGACGGAGCCGTAGAGGACGCCGTGGTCCGTCAGGGCGACCGCTTCCTGGCCCAGCTCCTGGGCACGGTCCATGACCAGCGGAATGCGCGAGAGGCCGTCCAGGAGGGAGTATTCGGTGTGAAGGTGTAAGTGCGTAAACATTTTCGGCCAGGGGTGGACGGCCCCATTATACCGATGCAGGGCTGTAGAGGGACGACCCTTATGTTAAACCGGCGGGGAATTTTCGGGGAAGGGCGCCGTAAAAAGACTGCGGCGGGCCGAGGGGGGCGTCGGCCCGCCGCCTTGCCTGCCGGGTGGCAGGCGGCCCAAAGGGGTGGGGGGTGCGGATGTCTACTTAAGGGAGGAGATAACCTCCTCCACGTGAGTGTACATACCGACTAGTCAGTTTGTAACATAGAATACGCCTTTTGTCAAGCTACTCCCTCCCGAACATGAGCGCAAAAGCGTGTGGATTGGAAGGGGCGTGTAGTCGGCGAAAGGGCGAGATACAGCCGCTGCTACACGAGGCCCTCTTGTGGCGCGGATCCCGCCCACAGACCCCCGTCCACGGATAGGGGGACGCCTGTGATGAAGGACGCCTCCTCCGAAGCTAGAAAGAGGATGGCCGCCGCCACCTCCTCCGGCCGACCGATGCGGCCCATGGGGTGCAACTCCCCGATCGTCGTCGCCAACTCATCCCTGCCCACAGGCACCATGTCGACCGCCTGGTCGAACATCCCCGTGTCGATAATGCCCGGGCAAACGCAGTTCACGCGGACGTTGAGTCGGGCCACCTCCATAGCCACGGCCTTGGTGAGCTGCACGACTCCGCCCTTGGAGGCGCAGTAGGTCGTCCAGTTCGCAGAGCCGCGCAGGCCGGCGATGGAGGCCGTGTTGATGATCGCCCCACCGCCCTGACTGACCATCTGGGGGATGGCGTACTTGCAGCCCAGGTACACGCCCTTGAGATTGATGTTCAGCAACCGGTCCCACTCTTCCTCCGGGACCTGGGTCAAAGGCAGGATGAAGTATATGCCCGCGTTGTTCACCAGCACGTCCAGTCGCTGCCAGCGCTCCACCGTCTGCCGTACCATACGCTCCACGTCCGATGTCTTGGCGACGTCGACCTGGAGGGAAGCGGCCTCGCCGCCGCCCTTCACGATCTCCTGGGCGACCCTCTCCGCGCCCTCGGCGTTCACGTCGGCGCACATCACCTTCGCCCCCTCCTGGCCGAACCGCACCGCCGTAGCCCGCCCGATGCCGGACGCGGCCCCCGTAACCAGCGCTACCTTGTCCTTCAGTCGCATGTCTCCTCCTATCTAGCTACAGCTCGACGCGGACCGGCGCCGTCGTTCTCCCTGTCCAACCTTCTTCGTCTGGGCGAGTCATAGGCCACAATCTAGGCCGGCACCGACGGCAACAGGAACTGCATGACCGCCTGAGCCACCTCCTTCGGCCTCTCCAGATTGAAGCCGTGGGGGGCTCCCGGCACGATACGCAGGTCGCAGTCGGGGATGCGATCGTGCAGGATGTGGGCGTTCTGCACCGGCACCAACTGGTCGCGGTCACCGTGGATGACGATGGTTGGCGCCCCGATCTGAGGCAGCCGATCGTAGGTGTCGAAGCGCATGATCGCCCCCGCCTGCCGGCCCAACACGTAGAAGGGTGCCGGGTTCTGGAAATCAACCCGGCACGCCTCCTCGAGGATGTCGCGGCCCTTCTCCAAGAACTCCGGCGTGACCGACAGCGACCAGCCCTTTCGTATCTGGTCCTGGGGCGACAGGCCGGGCGTGAACACCATCGTCGCCACTACCTCGGGCTGGGGCTGGACGCCGCGGGCGCCGCATGTCGTGCAGAGCAGGAGCAGCCGCTGCACGCGCTGCGGGTGGTCCAACGCCAGCTCCTGCGCGATCATCCCCCCCATGGATACCCCGAGCACGTGCGCTTGGTCGATGCTCAGCTCCTCCAACAGTCCCGCCGCGTCATCGGCCATCATGCGGACGGTGTACTCAGCGTCCGGCTTGTCGGTCAGGCCGGTGCCCCGATTGGAGAAGCGGATTGTCCGGAAGTGGCCTCGCAGCTCCGTCAGAAAAGCCTCGCCCCAGGCGCTGGCCGACATGCCGTAGCCCATGATCAAGAACAGGGGCGGCCCGCTCCCCTCGACGTAGTACTCGATGTTGATGTCGCCAACCTTGGCGATAGGCATGGGTGCCTCCTTGTTCGCTTTCTGTCTCGAGCGCTATGCCGGGGCCGGCACGGTCGCCAGGAACTCCACGATCGCCTCTGCGGACTCCGCCGGCTTCTCCCAGAAGAACATGTGGGCGGCTCCCGGTAGTATCCGCAAGGTCGAGCCGGGGATCCGCTCCGAAAGGATGTCGCCATTCTGCGGGGGAATAAGCTGGTCCTTCTCCCCGTGGATGATGAAGGTCGGCGCGTGGATCTCGGGAAGCCGCTCGTATGCGTCGAACGCTTGAATCGCCACCGCCTGGCGGACCAGCGTGTCAATGGTCACTACGTTCTCCAGGCCGATGCGCAGCATCTCCTCCAGGAACTCCCGCTGGTCGTCCACGAACTCTGGCGTCACGATAGCTGGCCACGCCTTCCTGAACTGCTCCTCCAGGGAGAGGCCCACAGTCGGCATGAGCAGGGCCATGATTTCCGGCGACGGCTGCACGCCGTGCGACTGGCCGGGCGTCGTGCAGCCGAGGACAAGCCCCTGCACCCGCTCCGGGTGGTTCAGCACCAGCTCCTGAGCGATCATCCCGCCCATCGATATCCCCAGCACGTGGGCCTTGCTGAACCCCAGCTCCCCCAGGAGCCCCGCGGCGTCGTCCGCCATCATCGGAACGCTGTACTGCACCTGCGGCCTATCGCTCAGGCCGGTGCCCCGATTGGAGAAGCGGACGATCTGGAAGTGGGGTCTCAGGAGCTCCAGGAACCGCTCGCTCCAGGACGATGCCTGCCCGCTGAACCCGATGATCATGAGCAGGGGTGGGCCGCTCCCCTCCACGTAGTATTCGATGTTGATGTCGCCGACGTTCGTGACGGGCATGGACGCCTCCTTGCTGGGCGTGGGCTAGGGGCCGCTCAGTACCGTAAGTTTACGTGCACGTCAACGGTCGGACAACCCGAAGGGGTCCGGCTGGAGCCGCCGGATCACTTGACATGCTGGGGGATGGCGGTATAATTGGGCCGCCCAAGGGAGACAACGGGCCATGCGCGATTATATCCTGCGCCGTCTCCTCCTTCTTCCCTTCATCATGCTGGGCGTCTCCTTCCTCACCTTCGCGGCATTCCGCATCATCCCCGGTGGCCCCGAAAACTTCTTATGCCAGATCGGGTGTCCAGAAGAGGTCCTCCAGGACATCCGCCACGAGATGAAAACAGACCGTCCTTGGTATGAGCAGTATGGGGATTGGCTGTGGAACGTGGCCCACGGCGACCTGGGCCACTCTTTTCTCACCACTCTGCCCGTCACGACAGAGCTGAATCGTCGTCTGCCCGTCACCGGCGAGCTGCTCGTCATGTCCGTGCTCTTATCGCTCGTTCTGGGGATACCGCCAGGAGTGGTATCGGCCGTGCGTCCGGGGACGCCGTTCGACTGGATAGCGCGGGTGAGCAGCGTGCTCTGGCTGTCCATCCCCTCCTTCTGGCTGGGAATACTGATCATCACCTTCGGCGTTGCCTGGTTCGAATGGGCGCCTCCCCAGTTCGGGCGCGGCTACGTCCCCTTCTTCGACGACCCGTGGGTGAATCTGCAGCAGTTCTTCTTCCCGTCCCTGGTGCTGTCGCTGGGGGTAGCTGCGGGGATCATGCGTCTCACCCGATCATCGCTAATGGAGGTGATGCGGAACGACTACATCCGCACCGCTTGGTCCAAAGGCCTGCCGGAGAGAACAGTGGTCGCTCGGCACGCCCTGAGGAACGCGCTCATCCCAGTGACCACTATCGTCGGTCTGCAGATCGGGGCGCTGATCGGCGGATCAGTGATCGTGGAGTCGGTGTTCGCCCTCAACGGCGTCGGCATATATGTTCTCGGTGCTATTATGACGCGAGATATCCTTGTCGTTCAGAGCGTGGTGCTCATCTTCGCCCTGACCTTCGTACTGGCGAACCTGGCGGTGGACGTCCTCTATGGCTGGCTGGACCCCCGGATTAGGTACACCTGAGAAGCAGGCTGCTCCTCTTACATGGCTGCCGCTTCCGCTCCCGTGTCCAGGGCGAACGGCGGGTACTGGTCGACCAGCGAGGCGTGGTAGCCGAGCAGCCGCGCCTCCCAGCGCAGGACCCCTCGCTGGAAGTCGTACAGTCCGTCGGGGTAGTTCTCCTGGATCAGCACCATAATGGCGGCGATGAGCAGGATGACCCCCGACACGACCCCCAGAAGCCCCAGTACGAAGGCGCTGGGGATGCTGTAGATGAGGCGCAAGAGGGCAGAGCCGATGGTGGGAGCGCCCTGCGGCTTGACCTCAAGCCGAACGATCTCCTCCGGCTTCTCAGTAGGGAAGCGGTCCGTGAGGATGCCCAGGTAGGCGTAGAGGGCCAGGACCCAGCGAAGCCACCCCGTCATCCGCGGCCCGTCCTCCTCCAGGTACTTCTCGGGGCCCTTCTGCGATACGAATATGGCCGCCAGGACGGGAAAGACCAGGTATACGAGGCCCAGGATCCAGCCGATGGCGCCCGCCAGAATGGAAAGGATCACCACGACCAGGATGCGGAGGAAGACGTGAGGGCGCTCAAACTTCTCCGGGCGGGACACATCGAAAGTCACGGGGTACGCGGTCGCCATCGAAGACCTCCTTCTCCCATGGACAGACGGGGTGCGCTACCCGCGATGGTACGCGTGGCCAAGCGGGTTGTCCAGATGCCGATGCCTTGGCCGCCGCTCTGTGTTAATCTGTGGCCGGTATCATGAGCGCCACATCGACCGACCTGAAATTCGGCGTCAACCTCTACCCCCACCAGTGGCGCGAAGTCCCCCACGTCGAGGAGCTAGGATACGACTCCGCCTGGACCTCCGAGCACATCTTCTTCTACTTCCCCACCTTTGACGCCCTCACAGCCCTGGCCGCCGCTGCCGCCCTCACCAGCCGCATCCGACTGGGCACGGCCGTCCTCCTGTTACCCCTGCGTCCCGCCGCTCTGGCCGCCAAGGAGATCACCTCCGTGGACGTCATCTCGGGCGGCCGGGTCACCGTGGGCATAGGCGTCGGTGGGGAGTACCCGAAGGAGTTCGAGGCCGTGGGGGTGCCCGTCAAGCAGCGCGGTGCCCGCGCCGACGAGGCGATTCGGGTCATGCGCAAGCTCTGGACAGAGGACAACGTCAGCTTCGACGGCCGCTTCACCAAGCTCGATGGCGTCACCCTGCAGCCGAAGTCGCTTCAGCGCGGCGGCCCGCCTCTCTGGATCGCCGGCCGCTCCCAGGCGGCCGTTCGACGCGCCGCCCGCCTCGGCGACGGCTATTTGCCATACCTCTTCTCTCCCGATCGCTACCGCGAGAGCCTCGCCCAGGTCCGCCAGGGCGCCGAGGAGGCCGGCCGGGACCCCGCTGCCATCGAGCCGGGCCTCTACCAGTTCATCTGCCTGGCTGACAGCTACGAGGAGGCGAAGCGGATCGCCACAGGCGACCTGTCGCGCCGCTACAACCAGCCCTTCGAGAACATCGTCGACCGCTACGTGGTGATGGGCACCGCCGAAGACTGCGCCCGCCGGCTGGCGGACTTCGCGGAGGCCGGTGCCCGCCACTTCCTCCTCGTCCCCATCACCCTGGGCTTCGGGGAGTTCATGCCCCACGTGGAGCGCTACGCCGCGGAGATCCTCCCCCGCCTCCGCTCCTCGGGATAGGTCAGGCTGCCGCTACGCGCGCTTGGTGGTCGCGGTTCGCTCCTCTTCGCGGTCTTCCTTCAGACTCGGCGGCAGAGCTAGTATCCGCGCCGGGCGCTTGGGCGGAACGTCCCACGGCCACAGGGGGCCGTGCCGCAGACGCTGGATCGCCACCCACCCGAGCGTGAGGTAGACGTCGCCCAGCATGAGCAGCTCTTGAGCCAAGGAGGGGCCTTTCGCCTGCCGGAGCATCGGGGCTCACCGTCCTTCTAGGGCCTGTCCTGAGCTTGCCGAAGGGCCTGTCCTGAGCCTGTCGAAGGGCCGAAAATCGTCTGTCCGACCGCGCAGCCGCACCCCGCGCCGCACCTATCCTACACCCGTTCCTACGCTTGTCAACCCGGAGTAGATGCGGCTGCCGACGACAATCCCCAGCGTTTTCTCAGCGGCGAAAGTCTCACGGAACCCTCTCCCCGCTCGTCCTGAGCCTGTCGAAGGGCGAGCGGCCCGCATCCAGCCAAACGACGAGCGGTCGGCGCCTACGTGCAGCTGGACCCGAAGTACGGCGGCAGCACCATGAACACGTCCGCGAGGTTGATGAAGCCGTCCGGCACCAGGTCCCGCCGGGGGCTCCAGTCGGGAACGGTGTCACCATTCGTGTCGGGGTTCGATGGACTGGAGCCGAAGTACGGCGGCAGCACGTTGAACAGGTCCGCGAGGTTGACCACCGCGTTCATGTCGAAGTCCGACGGCCAGGCGTCGTCCGTCGGGTCGTCCGGGCAGTCGTCCGTTGGGTCCGTGCCTATCGTGCCCTCGTCCGCGTCCGTCCAGCCATCGCAGTCCGTGTCACCCACGGGCAGGGGCCAGGACGGCTCCGGGACGCAATTGACGACGGTCACCCTCAGTCCGGGACCGGGGGAGCCAGCGGGGTCGAGGGTGAGAGGCGGCGGGGCGCCGGGCAGCCCTTCATGGCTCACCATGTCGTCGCTCAAGTCTGCATTAGGCGGGCAGTACTGGCACGAAGGGTCTGGCTCTATCTCGTTCCATATCTGGAAATCGAACTCCTGCACACCGGGAGCGGAGCATTGCACCTGAAACGGCACGTCCACGGCCTGTGGTGTGCACTCCGGGACCTCGAGCACAGGGGTGACGATGGTGTGGAGGCTGCCCGGCCCGGCACCGACATCACAGTCCGGCGGGGGCATGATCTCAGTGGTGATCAAGCCGTCCATGTCGTAGTGAGTGCCGTCGTTCCTGATGGTCGTCTCGATCACGTAGTCCCCTGTGCCGCCGCTGATCACTCCAGGGCCGACTACGCTCTCCTCGAGGATCCCGAAGTCCCGCCATGATGGAACGGGGGACACGCCGCAGCCGACAAAGCCCCCGACTACCGTGCCCAGCGACAGGGCGGCGCCGCCGGCGTCCAGGATGTCGGGCACGTGATCGCCCGCGACCACGTCATCCAGCGATAGCGATGAGATGCCGTTCGCCAAACACGTGATAGTGATGCGAGCGAGGACGCCCTTCCCGTCCTCGAAGTTCGTGCTGAGATCGCCGGAGTCGAAGCGGAAGTCGCTGTCATAGTCAGGCAGCGGATCGGTGCTTGTCGTAGGGGTTCGTGGCCCGGCGGCACCCAGGAGGAACTCGTCGTCGTATGCGGCCACTTCGATGATCGCGCCGTTGTAGATGAGGTCTGCACCGAACCCGCTCAAGCCGTCGGCCGGGTCGACCTCATCGACTACGATGTCGATCTCGGTGCTCTCCCCGATATCCAGGTGCACCCCCCAGTCGATGTTGTCGATGAAGGTCGCCGTGTTGCTATTGCAGCGGTACGCTTGAGTGTCGATCGCTACGAGGTCGACCACCCCGGGATTGGAGGCCTCACTGGTCCTTACGCTCGCCGTATCGCCGGGCGACAGCCACGCGACAAGCAGGCCCACTGCTGCCACCGCCAGCATCGACGCCCATCTGGAGGACACGTCTCTCACCCCCCGACGGCCCGCATACGTCGCAGGCCCGATTCATTCTCTTCTGTCTGGGCAGCTTTGTCAATAGTAAATCTACTCATAAGAGACCCTTGCTCCCGCAGCGCACAGATACCAGATATGCTTCCACCAAGCCATCGCGCCGCCGCAAAGGGCCGCCCGCGCCTACGGTGTGCAGATGTAGCCGAAATACGGCGGCAACAGCATGAACACGTCCCCCAGGTTGATGAAGCCATCCGGCACCAAGTCTCGGCGGGGGCTGGTAGGAGGAACGCTGGTGCCGAAGTACGGCGGCAGCACGTTGAACACGTCCCCGAGGTTGATCACCGCGTTCATGTCGAAGTCCGACGGCCAGGCGTCGTCCGTCGCGTCGTCCGGGCAGTTGTCCGTTGGGTCGGTGCCGATGATGCCCTCGTCGGCGTCCGAGAACCCGTCGCAGTCCGCGTCGCCGGGGTGCACTTCCCACGGCGGAGCAGCCGGGCAATTCCACACGGTCACCCTGAGCGCGGGGCCAGGGGAGCCAGCGGGGTCGAGGGTGAGGGGCGGCGGGGCCCCGGGCAGCTCTTCGTGGTCTACTGTGTTGTTGCTCGGGTCGGGGTCAGGCGAGCAGTACTGGCAAGGGGCTTGTATCTCGTTCCATATCTGGAAATCGAGTTCGTGGACACCCGGAGCGGAGCACTGCACCTGAAACGGCACGTCCACATCCCGCGTTGTGCATGCCGGGACAGCGAGCACCGGTGTGACGATGGTGTGGACGTTGCCCGGCCCGGCGCCGACATCGCATTCCGGCGGGGGCATTATCTCGGTGGTGATTTCGCCGTCCATCGGGTCCACATCACCGCTGTTCTTAATCATCGTGTCGATTACGTAGTCGCCTGTGTCGCTGCTGATCACTCCAGGGCCCACTACGCTCTCCTCGATGATCTCGATGTCCCGATTCGTCGGAACGAAGGTCCCGCAGGCGACCAAGCTGGGGACTACCGTGCCCACCGAGAGAGCAGCGCCGCCGGCGTCCAGGATGTCGGGCACGCCATCGCCCCCGACCACGTCATCCAGCGATAGCGATGAGATGCCGTTCGCCAAACACGTGATAGTGATGCGAGCGAGGACGCCCTCGCCGTCCTCGAAGTTCGTGCTGAGATCGCCCGAGTCGAAGCGGAAGTCGCTGTCATCGTCAGGCAGCGGATCGGTACTTGTCGTAGGGATTCGTGGCCCGGCGGCATTCAGGAGGAACTCGTCGTCGTATGCGGTCACTTCGATGATCCCGCCGTTGTAGATGAGGTCTGCACCGAACCCGCTCAAGCCGTCCGCCGGGTCGACCTCATCGACTACGATGTCGATCTCGGTGCTCTCCCCGATAGCCAGGTCCACCCCCCAGTCGATGCACCCGATGGAGGTCGCTGTGTTGCCGGTACCGAGGTAGGGTCGAGCGTCGATCCCCACGAGGTCGACCACCCCGGGATTGGAGGCCTCACTGGTCCTTACGCTCGCCGTATCGCCGGGAGCCAGCCACACGACAAGCAGGCCTAGCGCCGTCAGCGCCGGCAGGCCCAGCACGAAAGGCCGTGCGTTTCGCATATCCCCCTGCTTCTCTCCCCGGCACTGGTGAGCCGCCCCGTGCCAGGAGGCACCTCAATCATACGCTTTAGCGATGTTTTGTCAAGACCTCGTGGGGAAAGTCGCCCAAATGAACTGCAGTGCGCTCCTACGCCTCCTCCAGGGCGAACGCTTTGTGCAGCGCCCGCACCGCCGCTAGACGCTGCCGCCTGTGACTTACGGCTCTCGCGCCTTGCGCTATCCTGGTATCCGCGAAAGCCCTCTACGTGCAGTTGGAGCCGAAGTACGGCGGCAACACCATGAACACGTCCCCCAGGTTGATGAAGCCGTCCGGCACCAGATCCCGCCGGGGACTCCA
>DAOUMV010000019.1:0-23113 GCA_034408935.1 Dehalococcoidia bacterium | reverse complement strand
AGCGTAGCTGCAGACCTTCAGGTCTGCCCCCCTTATGGGAGGTCTGAAGCCCTGCAGCTACGGGGCGGGCTCAGGATGGTCGCCAGCGTTACCCTGGCCGCTCCGTCGCCCGCTTCTCCAGCGTCTCTATCCCCCGCTGCGCCGTGGCGATGAACTCGTTCAGCTCCGTCTCCAGCTTCTTCAGCGTCTGCAAAGCGTAGACATCTGCCTCCCGCATCTGCTCCCGCGCCGCCGCCTGCGCATCGTCCAGCCGCGCCGCCGCCTGCGCCTCCGCCTCCCGCGAAAGCTCCTCCATCCGTGCCTGCGCCTGGGCCAGCACCTGGCGCGCCCTCTCCTCCGCCGCCTGCCCCACCTCCTTCTCCTTCAGCCGCGTCTCCACCTCCTCCTGGGCACGAGCGATTAGCCGTGACGCCTCACCGCCGGCATCCGCCAGCACCTCATCACGCTTCTCGATTACATCTCGGGCGTCGTAAACCTCTTTGGGCACCGCCACCCGCATGCGGTCGATGAGGTCCAGCAGCCGCTGACGGGAGATGACCACGCCGCCGCCCACTGGCAGCTTGCGGGCCTCTCCCACCAGTTCCTCCAGCCGGTCGATCAGGTGCAGAATGTCCACAGGCGGGCCTCCTTCAGACCTTCCCGCCGAACTTCTCCTTCAAAGCCTTGGCCACCCCAGGCGGCACCAGTTCATCGACATCATAGCCCAGGCTGGCCACCTCACGGATCCGGTGGCCGCTCACGAACAGATGCTCCAGGCTGGCCATGAGGTACACCGACTCGATCTCCGGTGCCATCTTGCTGTTCATCAGCGCCATGTCAAACTCCGCCTCGAAGTCCGTCACCGCCCGGATGCCCCGCACCAGCACCTTCGCTTGCTCCTTGTGCGCGAAGTCCACCACCAGGCCCGAGAACGGCTTCACCTCCACGTGGTCGATGTGCTTGAGCGCCTGCGCGAACATCTTCACCCGCTCCCCGGTGCTGAAAAGACATCCATCCACTGGCAAGTCGTACACCGCCACCACCACCCGGTCGAACATGGTGGCAGCCCTCTGCGCGATGTCCACGTGTCCCAACGTTGCAGGATCGAACCTGCCGGGATAGACCGCTGCCACCAAATCGGCACCTCCTAGCGATATATCGACACCGCGCTGTCGCCGTGCCGCAACGTCTTAACCCGCGATAGCCCCCCCAGCCGCTCCGGGCCCTCTTCCCGCGAGCTGAGCTCCAGAGCCAGGACCGTCCGCCCGCCCGCCACCAGGCCCCAATCCGCCAGCCGATCCAGCACCCGCACCGCCTCGCTGGCGTACGGCGGGTCGGCCACAACGAGCGTGTACGGACCCTCCAGCCTGCCATGGACGCGCTCCACCGACGTGCAGTGCACCTTCGCCTGCCCCTCGAACTTCGTCTTGGCAAGGTTCTCCCGGATAGAGGCGCAGGCCCGCCCGTCCTTCTCCACGAAGTCGCACCACTGCCCTCCTCGGCTCAGCGCCTCGATCCCCAAGGCACCGCTCCCGGCATACAGGTCCAGCGTCCGCGTCAGGTCCGCACCCATAGCCTGCAGCGCCGAGAAGATTGCCCCCCGCACCAGGTCCGATGTCGGCCGCGTCCCGCGAGAAGCCGGCCCGGCCAGGCGGTGGCCCTTGGCGCGTCCAGCGATCACTCGCATGGCCGCTCACGGTGTTGGCGTCGACGTCGGCACCGGAGTCGGCGTGGGCGTTGACGTCGGCACCAGTGTCGGCACGAGCGCTGGCGTGGGTGCCGGCGCCGGCGCTCCCGGGTCTGGCTCCGAAAGCTCCCCTTCGTTCCCCGCCGCATCCACAGCACTAACGGCGTAGCAGTAGGTGTTGCCGGGAATGAGGCCCGTGTCGATATACCACACCGGGCTGCCAGTGGGCACCGAGTCTATGACCGTTCCGGCGAACGACCCCGCACAGCGGCCGTCCTGTCGATAGATGTTGTAGTAATCCACATCATCGGAAGCAGGGTTGCGCTCCCACGTCACTATCACTTCGCCGGAGTCGCCCGTGGGCCCGGCGGCCATGTTCTGCACCTGGCCCGGCGCCGTCGGCTCCGGCGTCATCGTGGGGCTAGCCGTCGGCGTCGGTGTAGGCGTGGCCTCGTGCGCAGGGAACGTCACCAGCGGCGTCGGCGTCCCCAGCGCGCCTTCCTTCACCTCCACCTCGATCTCCCGGCCGAAGACCAGGTCACCATCGCTGAACAGCATTCGCAGCGTGAAGGTGCCCTCCTCCTCCACCCGCCAGATGATGATGGGCCCGGCGTCGGCGTCCAGCCTGCCCCCGTCCGGCGCCTCCCAGCGCGACACCAGGGCGCTACTGTTGGGCCGCACCAGAGTCACCGTGCCGGCTTCCAGAAGTTCGTTCACGGCCGGCCATATGTTGGCCACATCCCTGTGCGCCGAGGCGTCGCCCACAGCGACCCCGCCCAGAGCGTACGCCTGCACCTGCTCCAGCTTGAACCGCACGCTGAACACGTTCTCGATATACACTGTTCGTTTGGTCGGCGCCCCATAGGAGAAGGACAACGCTGCCGCGTCGTCGCTCCAGCGCAGGCTCGTTGCCCCTTCTGACTCCGCCTGGTTGACCGCCACCACCTTCACTCCCGTCTCTGGTTCGATGCGCTTCGGGTCCTCCGGCTCCCGTATCTTGATCTCGCCGGCCAAAAGCATCGCCTCCAAATAGCCCAGCGTCCGGCTGCCATCGTCCGCAAGCTCCGTGCTGAAGGGGCTCACCACCAGCATCACCTTGCCAGGATCCACGTCCTCGACCAACTGGTTCAGGGCCTTGGGCATCGTCTCCCAATAGTCTATCGGATCCGCCATCGGCAGTATCTTGATGAAGTCCGCCGCCTCGCCCAGCGGCGGCCAGTCGTAGGCTTCCCGCTGTGGCCCCGGCGGTGGCAGCGTCAGGCTCAACCGCCGTCCGTCCTCTCGCAGCGCCCGCCCCAGTTCCTGCACGAACGCAGTGAACTCCGAGCGCCGCTCCGCGTCCACCGATGAGTACTCCAAGTCGACGCCCGCGAAGTCCCCGTTCTGCACCAGGCTCAGGATCTCTTCGATGTGCTTATCTCGGAGCGACTCGTCAGCCAGAATATCGTTCACCACCGAGGCCGTGTCCTCCCCGCTTCCCACGATGGTGGGCATCACGAGAACATCTTCTTCAGCCTGAACGTCCGTCGCCGTCCCTCCCAGGGAGCCATCGCTCTGCGGCTTGTAGTCCCTGGGGCTGACGATACCAACCTTGGCGTCGGGGTGCAGCGTGTCCCCGCTCGGCAGGGAGCCCACCACCTGGTAGGCCTGGGCTACCACCTTGAGCACAGCCAGGTTCTCCGGCACCGCCGTGAAGTCCGCCTCCGCCTTCCGCCCGTCGTCGGTGAGGCGTGCGTCCGCCACCCGCTGCCAGCGGCCCTCCAGGTAGGTATAGAACCCCAGCCCCGTCTCGTCCTCCAGGTCGCCTCGCAGAGGCAGAAGGATGGTGGCCGGGACGTCGCCACCCGTCTCGAAGTGCACGAAATCGCTCAGGGCCACCAGCCCTGGCGGCAGGCCCGGCATCTCGCCGCGCTTGGGCTCGATGTCGGCCGCCTCCCCACCCGTCGTGTCGCCGCCCCCGCCGTCGCCGTCACCGCCGAAGACGCCGGAAAGCACGAACACCAGCAGGATGACCAGCGCTATGAACACCACCGTCCCGCCGATGATGAACGGGGCCGGGTCACGCTGCGTGCCGGCCCGCAGCAGCCGGTCGAACGGGCCTTCCGGTCTCGGCAGATCCCGTCGAGGCGGCCTATCTCTGGGCGGCTGATCGCGGGGCGGAAATCGTCGCATCTTTCAGGCTTCTGCACCGTCTCGGCTGGCGACCCATGCGCCTCGCCGAGCAGCCATGCGCGGATTGTATCACAGCCCTCCTTCTCAGCAAAGCCGCGCAACCCTGCCCCTTTACAACCCCTTGACATTTGCCCTATAATGTTTGGCGCAAACAGCGCGAACACCTGCTCGACTGAGGGTTCAAGCCCCCAGTCTCTTTTTTCGATGAGTGGCAGGGAGTGATAGCCATGGCAAGCAAGCCCGTCCCCCTTACCAAACCAGGCTTGGCCAAACTCCAGCAGGAACTGGACGACCTCATCAACACACGCCGCGCCGAGGTGGCCAAGCGCATCCACGACGCCAAGGAGATGGTTGGCGCCCAGAACACCCCCGAATACGAGGACGCCCGCAATGAGCAGGCCTGGGTGGAGGGCCGCATCCTCACCCTGGAAACCATTATTCAGAACGCCGTGGTCATCGAGGAGGCCCGCGACCACCAGCACGTCACCCTCGGCTCTAAGGTCACGGTCCAGAACGAAAAGGGCGAGAGGGAGCGCTACACAATCGTCGGCTCCGCCGAGGCCGATCCCAAGGAGCACCGCGTGAGCAACGAGTCCCCGGTGGGCCAGGCCCTCCTGGGCAAGTCCGTCGGCACGGAGGTCGAAGTGGAAGCCCCCGCCGGCACCCTTCGCTGGACCATCATCCGCATCAGCTAGCGAACCGCAACCGCGAACGGTAAAATCAGGCGGGGTGCCTACCGGGCCCCGCCTGAAAGCTTTCTAAGGCCATCCATGGGCGAAGAAGACATCCTAGCACTGCGAACCGCCAAGCTGGAGCGCCTCCGCTCCCGCGGCATAGACCCCTATCCCGCCCGCTTCCGCCCCTCCCACACCACCCAGCAGGCCGTCGACCTCCTCAAGGACCGAGACGAGTACCCCGAGCCCGTCACCCTCGCCGGGCGCATCACCGCCATGCGCCACATGGGCAAGGCTACCTTCGTCGATATTCGCGACGGCTCCGGCCGCATCCAGACCTACGTCAAGGAGGACACCCTCGGTCCGGAGGCCTATGAAACCCTGCGCGACCTCGACCTGGGCGACTTCCTCGGCGTCAGCGGGCCCTTGTTCCACACGAAGACCGGCGAGCCCACCGTCCAGGTGGAGCAGCTCACCGTCCTCGCCAAGGCGCTGCTCGCACCCCCTGAGAAGTGGCACGGCCTCCAGGACGTCGAGGTGCGCTACCGCCAGCGCTACCTGGACCTCGTGGCCAACCCCCAGGTCCGAGATGCCTTCCTCGCCCGCTCGCGCATCATCAGCGCCATACGCCACTTCCTGGACGGACGGGGCTTCCTGGAGGTCGAGACGCCCGTCCTTCAGCCGGCCGCCGGCGGTGCCGCCGCCCGCCCCTTCCTTACCTACCACAACGCCCTCGACCGCCAGCTCTACCTCCGCATCGCCCTCGAACTCTACCTCAAGCGCCTTGTCATCGGCGGCTACGACCGCGTCTACGAGATCGGCCGCATCTTCCGCAACGAGAGCGTCTCCGCCAAGTGGAACCCTGAGTTCACCATGCTCGAAACCTACCAAGCCTACGCCGACTACAACGACGTCATGGACATGGTAGAGGAGATGGTCTCCACCGTCGCCCGCGAGGTTCTGGGCACCACCACCGTCATCTCGGGCGACACAGAGATCGACTTCGCCCCGCCCTGGCCCCGCATCACCCTTCGCGACGCCATCAAGCAGCACACCGGCATCGATTTCGAGGAGCACCCGAACGTGGAGTCCATGCAGGAGGCCGCCGCCTCCTGCGGCATCGCCGTGGACGAGAAGTGGGGCCGTGGCAAGCTCATCGACGAGCTCCTCTCGGCCAAGGTGGAGCCCAACCTTATCCAGCCCACCTACCTCCTCGACTACCCCCTGGAGCTCTCCCCCCTGGCCAAGCGCAAGCCGGACAACCCCCGCCTCGTGGAGCGCTTCGAGCTGTTCATCGCCGGCCGCGAAGTCGGCAACGCCTACTCCGAACTCAACGACCCCCTGGAGCAGCGGGAGCGCATGCTCCGCCAGGCCCGCCTCCGCGCCGCCGGCGACGAGGAGGTGGAGCTGGCCGACGAGGAGTTCCTCGTCGCTCTGGAGCACGGCATGCCCCCCTGCGGCGGCCTCGGCATCGGCATCGACCGCCTGGTCATGGCCCTCACCGGCCAGCCCTCCATCCGCGAGGTGATCCTCTTCCCGCACCTGCGCGAGAAGGCCCAGCCGTGACGCGTCATTTCACCGCCACCGGCTTCGTCATCCAGGGAGACCGCACCCTCCTCCACTGGCACCAGCGCCTCCATCAGTGGATGCCCCCCGGCGGCCACATCGAGCCCCACGAAGACCCCGTCCAGGCCGTCCTGCGCGAGATCCGCGAGGAGACTGGCGTGACCGCCGACGTGATCCCCTCCGCCCCCACGTTGCCCTTCGCCTACCCGGGCCAGGTGCAGCCCCCGTACACCATCCTCCTAGAGGACAGCGCCGAGCCCGGCGAGCCCCACCAGCACATCGACCTCATATACTTCTGCCGCCTGGTGGACAGCCCGCCGTCCGAACGGCGGGGGCCCGCCCACGACCGGCCCACCGGCGATTTCCACTGGGTGGACGAGGCCACCCTGCGTGCCAACCGGCCGCTGGACCTCGCGACCTGCGGCGTCGCCGTCCCCCTCGCCGAGGATGTGCGGCTCCTGGCTATCACGGCCATCGAGACCGCGCGCCAGGTCCGATGAACGTCGCCACGGCGCCCATCCCCCTCCCAAGACGTGCCACCGCCCGCCTCACACCCACAGCCCCGTTCCACTTCCGAGGGACGGTTCACAAGCCCTCTCACTTCCCGGCCCCTATCACCGCCTTCGCGGACGGCGTCTACTGGCAGACTCTTCGCCTCGGCCACGATACCCTCGGCGTCAAAATGAAGGAGGCCGACAACCGCGACCGATCAGCCATCGACATCACCCTGTTCTCGAATTCGCCCCTGTCTCCGGCCCAGAGGAGCGCCGCCCTCGACGAGCTCTCCTGGCGCTTCGATCTCACCTCCGACCTCTCCTCCTTCGACCTCGCCTTTCGAGACGACCCCGTGCTAGGCCCGGTCATCGATCGCTGGCGCGGCATGCGTGTCAGCGCCAGCGACTCCCTCTACGAGACTCTCATCATCTTCGTCACGCTCCAGAACGCCACCGTGCGCCGCACAGTCCAGATGATGAACGCGCTCCTCTCCACTTACGGCACTCCGCTTGAGTTCGATGGTCACACCCTCTACGCCTTTTGGAAGCCGGAGGACCTGGCCCGCGTTCCGGAGCGGGATCTCCGCGATCTCAAGGTCGGCTACCGTGCTGTCGCCCTCCTGCGCATCTCCGCGGCCTTCGCCGCCGAGCCCCAGCTCGAGGTCTCGCTGCGCAGCTTGCCCCGCGAGGAGGCCCGCCGCCGCCTTCTTGCTCTCTACGGCGTCGGCCCGGCCTCCGTCGACGGCCTCCTCTTCGAGTTCCTCCACCACTACGACGCCCTCGACCATATGCCTCCCTGGCAGGGCAAAATCTACTCCCGCATCCTCTTCGGCGAGGAGCGTCCGCCGTCAGAGACACTGGCGGAGATGACCCGTCGCTGGGGCCCCTGGTGCGCCCTTGCCGCCCTCTACATTCTCGAAGACCTCTTCTGGCAGTACTCCCGCACCCCTATCCCCTGGTTACAGGAGCTCATACGGTTGTAGGCTAGGCTTTCGAGATGCTCTCCGTCCAGTTCATCCGCGAAAACCCCGAAGAGGTCCGTCGCGGCCTCGCCCGCCGCGGCGCCACCGACGCCCCCCTCGACGGCATCCTCGCCCTCGACGCCGACCGCCGCCGCTCCCTCCAGGAGGTGGAGTCCATCCGCGCCGAACGCAACACCCTATCCAAGGAGATCGGCGACCTAGCGCGCCTCACGAAGACCGCCGACGCCAAGGAGGCCAAGCACGCCGACCACCGCCGCTCGGACCTCGTCGCCCGCTCCTCCTTGCTCGGCGCAAAGCTGGACGACCTCGAGGAGGAGCTCCGCGACCAGGAAGCCCGCCTCCGCTCGCTCCTCCTCACCGTGCCCAACCTGCCCACGGGCTCCGTCCCCGACGGCCCCGACGAGTCCGCCAACGTCGTGCTTCGCACGGAGGGAGAGCCCATCGAGCCCACCTTTCACAAGCCTCACTGGGAGCTGGGCCCGGCCCTCGGCATCATCGACTTCGAGCGCGGCTCCAAGCTCGCTGGCTCCCGCTTCTACGTCCTCAAGGGCGCGGGCGCCCGCCTCCAGCGCGCCCTCATCGCCTTCATGCTCGACCTCCACCTCCGCGACGGCCGCTACACGGAGCTCTACCCCCCGGCCATGATCAAGGAGGAGAACATGCTGGCCGCCGGCCAGCTCCCCAAGTTCGCCGACAACCTGTACCACGACGCCGAGGAGGACCTCTGGTTCGTCCCCACCGCCGAGGTGCCCCTCACCAGCCTCCACCGCGACGAGATCCTCGAGCCGGGCTCCCTCCCCCTCAACTACGTCGCCTACACCCCCTGCTTCCGCCGCGAGAAGATGTCCGCCGGCCGCGACGTCCGCGGCATCAAGCGGGGCCATCAATTCGACAAGGTCGAGATGTACAAGTTCGTGGAGCCGGACCAGTCCGCCGACGCCCTCCAAGACCTCGTCCGCGATGCCGAGTCAGTCCCCCGTGCCCTCGGCATCCCCCACCGTGTCCTCCAGCTCTGCACCGGCGACCTCGGCTTCAACGCCGCCGAATCCTACGACATCGAGATGTGGGCCCCCGGTTGTCGCGAGTGGCTGGAGGTCTCCTCCTGCTCCAACTGCACCGATTTCCAGGCCCGCCGCGCCAACATCCGCTACCGCAAGGAGAAGGGCGCCCGCCCCCAGCACCCTCACACCCTCAACGGCTCCGGCCTCGCCCTGCCCCGCACCCTCATCGCCGTCCTCGAGAACTACCAGCAGCGCGACGGCTCCGTGGTGATCCCGGAACCACTGCGCCCCTACATGGGCCACCTCGAGGTGATCGCCTAACGTAGTTCGGAAAACGCCCGGTGTCATACCTCTACGTGTTCATCGACGAATCCGGCAACTACGACTTCTCATCGCGTGGCACCACGCATTGGGTTCTTACAAGCCTGATGACGACTGACGTCAGTCAGGGTCTTCTTGACCTCTACTCGCTGAAGCACCAAATCATTGACCTCGGCACAGATATTGAGAAGTTCCACGCCTCGGAAGACCGTCAAGCCGTGCGGGACCTCGTATTTGATTTGGTGAAGAATTTGCGGGATGCCCGGGTGGACAGCGTTGTGGTCGAGAAACGGAAGGCGGCTCCCCCAATCCGTCCCTTGAAAAAATTCTACCCGATGATGGTAGAAAACCTGCTGAAGTATCCTTTCGACCCACGTGGGATAGATGTGTCTCGATTCAGCAAAGTATTCATCTTCATGGACAGAGCATCAGCACGGGCTTCGGAACGAGAAGCACTCAAGAAGGGAGTGAAGGAGTACCTCGCACGCCACCTAAAGGGTGTGGCCTACGTCATCTGCATGCACGACTCGGCATCCCATCATTTCTTGCAGATCGTCGATTATTTGTGCTGGGCCATCTATGTCAAGTGGGAACGGGGTGAGATGCGTCCCTACGATACCGTTCGCCACCTCATTCAGAGCGAATTCCCTATCTTCCGTTTCGGGACTGTAGACTGGTACTAAAAACGACCTCCCTGGCTAGCCTTTCGGCAGTGCCCCATGGGCACATTCGCCAGGGAGGAACCTTTCACTCACTATAGTACATGTGTTCAGCGGGTTGTCAAGACCTTGCCTGCACCTCACAGTACCCAAAGCCCCACAACCGGCAATCTGTGCACCTCAGAATCGCGGTTACCGGCCTTTCGCCCGGCCATCAGGCCCATCCGCAAGGCCCAAGCCTGCCCCTCTGAACCCAGTGCTATCATAGATTCACGATGCGCATCCTCGCCGTGGACATGGGCACCGGCACCCAGGACATCCTCCTCTTCGACTCCACGCAGCCCGTGGAGAACGCCCTTCAGATGATCATGCCCTCGGCCACCGAGATCGCCGCCGCCCGCATCCGAGCGGCGACCCGTCAGCGCCAGCCTGTGGTGCTCACCGGCGTCACCATGGGCGGCGGGCCCTGCCACTGGGCCCTCAACCACCACTTGGAGGCCGGCCTCCCCGCCTACGCTACACCCGAAGCTGCCCAGACTTTCGACGACGACCTCGACAGCGTCCAGCGCATGGGCGTCACGCTGGTCTCGGACGACGAGGCGGCCCGCACCGACGGCGAGCACGTCCGCCTCCGCGACCTCGACCTCGACGCCATCCGCGCCGCCTTCTCCGCCTTCGACGTCGACACGCGCTTCGGCGGCCTCGCCCTCGGCTGCCTCGACCACGGCGCCTCGCCCCCCGGCTACTCCGACCGCCTCTTCCGCTTCGACCACCTCCGCCGCGTCGTCGCCGCCCGCAACGACCTCCGCGCCTTCGCCTACCTCCCCCAGGAGCTGCCGGAATACCTCACCCGCGCCCGCTCCCTGGTCGCCGCCGCCGACGCCGACGCGCCCATCGTTTTCCTGGACACCGGCCCTGCCGCCGCCCTGGGCGCCCTGCAGGACCCCCAGGTCTCCGCCCACGTCGAGCAGCTCGTCCTCAACCTCGGCAACATGCACGCCCTCGCCTTCCACCTCCGCGGCACCCGCATCCGCTCCCTCTACGAGCACCACACCGGCGAGGTCACCACAGACCAACTCGTGGACTTCACCCAGCGCCTCATCGCTGGCACCCTGCCCCACGAGGACGTGTTCGACAGCAAGGGCCACGGCGTCTACTACGCCGACCGGGATGGCGGAGGTAGTCCCTTCCTCGCCGTCACCGGCCCCCAGCGCGGCAAGCTGCGTGGCAGCGCCCTCGACCCCTACTTCGCCGTCCCCCACGGCGACATGATGGTCTCCGGCTGCTTCGGTCTCCTCTGGGCCTTCGCCGAAAAGCGCCCGGAGCACCGCGAGGAGATCCTGGCGGCGCTGGGGATCAGCGGGATGGAGGCGGCGTAGCTAAGCCCACTGCCGCGTTGACAGCCGCCGCCCTTTTCCCGCACCATCATCTCAGACGGGCGAGCCGATAGGAGGAGAAACCATGCCCAGCCAGCAGCTTCAGACCGTTATCCAGATGCTGAGGTCCGCCCCCACTCCCGAGACCATCGAGGAGCGGCGCGCCGCCATGGAGACCCTCGCCCAGTTGGCGCCCATACCCGAAGACGTTCGCTGCCAGCCGGTCGACGTCGACAGCGTGCCCGGCGAGTGGATCGCCGCCCCCAACGCCGACGACGAGCAAGTCGTCCTCTACCTCCACGGCGGCGGCTACTCCCTTGGCTCCATCAAGACCCACCGCGAGCTGATCTCCCGCATCGCCCGCGCCTCCGGTGCCCGCGCCCTCGCCATCGACTACCGCCTCGCCCCGGAGAACCCGTTCCCCGCTGCCCTCGAGGACGCCACCGCCGCCTACCGCTGGCTCCTCGCCTCCGGCGTCGATCCCGCCCGCATCGCCATCGCTGGCGACTCCGCCGGCGGCGGCCTCACCATCGCCACCCTCGTCGCCCTCCGCGACGCCGGCGACCCCCTCCCCGCCGCGGGCGTCTGCCTCTCCCCCTGGGTCGACATGGAAGGCATCGGCGAGTCCATGAAGACCAAGGCCCATCTCGACCCCATGGTGTCGCGCGAAGAGCTTCTCGACCACGTGAAGTACTACCTCGACGACCGGGACCCCCGCACCCCCCTGGCCGCCCCCCTCTACGCCGACCTCACCGGCCTGCCCCCGCTCCTCATCCAGGCCGGCACCGCCGAGACCCTCCTCAACGACTCCACCCGCCTCGCCGACCGCGCCAGGTCGGCCGGCGTGGACGCCACTCTCGAGGTCTGGGACGACATGATCCACGTCTGGCAGGCATTCGCCGTCATGCTCCCCGAGGGCCAGGTGGCCATCGACCGCATCGGCGAGTTCATCCGCGAGCACGTGGGCGCGAAGGCGGCCACGCGGTAGCTGCGGCCGCCCGGATCTGCTTCGCCAGACATTCGGCCCCGCTGATCCCAGCGGGCCGCAGCGCGACGGAAAGGACACCATGAATCATCCGACCTCCACACCTTTCGACCCCATCACCATAGCCGGAGTCGACATCCGCAATCGCTTCGTGCGATCCGCCACCTGGGACAGCACCGCCACCGACGACGGCCAGGTCACGGACGCCTCCGTCAACATCATCGAGAACGTCGCCCGCGGCGGCGTCGGCCTCATCTCTACCGGCTACGCCTACGTCTCCGACAACGGCAAGGCCGCCGTCCGCCAGCTCGGCATCTCCCACGACCGCCACGTCGAGGGCATGCGACGCCTCGTGCGCGCCGCCCACGACCACGGCGCCAGGATCGCCCTCCAGATCGCCCACGGCGGCATCAACCTCACCCTCCTCGGCCCCACCGACCGCGTCGCCCTCGCGCCCTCCGAGACGGACACCAACCGGCCCCACCGCGCGATGACCTCCGCCGAGGTCGAGGGCGTTGTTCGCGATTTCGCCGCTGCCGCCGCCCGCGGGGCCGAGGCCGGCTTCGACGCCGTCCAGCTTCACGGCGCCCACGGCTATCTCATGAGCCAGTTCCTCTCCCCCCTCAGCAACCACAGAACCGACGAATGGGGCGGATCGCCGGAGCGCCGCCGACGCTTCCACGTCGAGGTGATGCGCGCCGTGCGCCGCGCCGTCGGCGACGATTATCCCGTGTGGATCAAGATCGGCCTCCAGGACGACGCCGACAACGGACTGCCGCTCGCCGAGGGCCTGGCGACCTTGAAGACGCTGGCCGCCGAGGGCTTATCGGCCGCCGAGATCAGCGTCGGCTTCGGCGCCAGGTCCGCCCGCGTCCAGAGGCCGGACGAGGAGGAGCACGCCTACTTCCGCCAGGACGCCGCCGCCGCCAAGCGCGCCGTCGATATCCCCGTCATCCTCGTCGGCGGCATCCGCAGCCTGGCCCTGGCCGAGGACATCCTCCGCTCCGGTGACGCCGACATGATCTCCATCGCCAGGCCCCTCATCCGCGAGCCCGGCCTCATCGCCCGTTGGCAGAGCGGCGACTCCGCCCCCGCCAAGTGCCTGAGCTGCAACAAATGCTTCTCCTTCGGCATCCGCGGCGAGCCCCTGGAGTGCGGCGAGGAGCGCCGCCTCCGTGAGGCGGCCGCCGCTCGATGAGCACGTCTCCGCCCCAGGAGGTCCCCAACGCCGCCGATAGCGTACATGCCCTGCAGCAGCTTCAGCATCGTGTCACGGAGTGCCGCAAGTGCCCGCGGCTCGTGCAGTGGCGCGAGAAGGTCGCCGCGGAGAAGCGAGCCGCCTTCAAGGACTGGGACTACTGGGGACGGCCGCTGCCCGGCTTCGGTGACCCCGACGCGGAGCTGCTCATCGTCGGCCTAGCGCCCGCCGCCCATGGCGGCAACCGCACCGGGCGCGTCTTCACCGGCGATCGCGCGGGCAACTGGCTCTTCGGCGCGCTCCACCGCTTCGCCTACGCCAATCAGCCCAACAGTGATCATCGCGACGACGGACTTCGCCTTACCGGCGCCTACGTGACCGCCGCCGTGCGCTGCGCCCCGCCCGCAAACAAGCCCACGAGCGAGGAGCGCAACACCTGCCTGCCCTACCTGGAGCGCGAACTGGGGTTGCTCCAGCGTGTGCGAGTCATCCTGCCCCTGGGCTCGTTCGCCTACGATGCCGTGGCGCGGCTGACCGGCCTCCGCCCTCGGCCTCGTTTCGGCCACGGCGTGGAGGCCCGCTTGTCCGACAGGCGCACCGTGCTCTGCTCCTATCACCCCAGCCAGCAGAACACGTTCACCGGCAAGCTCACGGAGGAGATGTTCGACTCCGTGTTCCTTCGCGCCCGCGAACTCTCCCGCGATTCCTGAGCCCGTACCTGAACTCCCCCCCCCCGTAACTCATGCGCGAAACGCTCCATCGCCGCCAGCGCCCTCTCCCCCCTCACAGGTGAGCCTTGTACCACTCGATCGCCTCGGCGCACGTCCGCTCCATCCCCTCCCCCTCGTAGCACTCGAAGTGCGTGACGCCCTCCACCAGCGCATACTTCTTCGGCTCACCGGCCCGGTCGTACATCCGCTTCAGCTCGTCCGCCGGGCAGATCACGTCGTGCTCCGCGGCGATGATGAGCAGCGCCCGCGGCGCGATCCGATCCACCACCGAGATCGGACTGAACTCGATGTGCGCCTCCACGTACTGCAGCAGGATCTGCGTCTTCGCCTGAGGCGCGGCCGCAAGATGGCTCTCGAAGAACGCGATCATCTCCGGGTCCGGAATGATCGCGAACGGGTCGACGTACATCCCCCGCCCGGTCAACACCCGCTGCTTGCGATCCTGCTCGATCCCCATCCTCAGCGCCTGCACCTGCTGCTCGCTCAGGGCGCGGGTGGCAGAGGTCATCCCGTCGGCGATGCCGATCTGCGCCACCACCGCTTTTACCCGCTCATCGAAGGCCGCCGCGTGCACCACCAGGCCGCAGCCGTACGACGTCCCCCACAAGCCTATCCGCTCCGGGTCCACCTCTGATCGAGTGCGGACATACGTCACGGCGTTGCGGATGTCCTCGACCTGCTCCAGAGCTAGCAGCCTGCCTCGCTGCCCCTCGCTCGTCCCGAACCCGCGATAGTCGAATGTCAGCGCGACCCACCCCTGCCCGGCGAACCGCTCGGCGTACGCGGGCAGGATCAGTTCCTTCACACCGGTGTAGCCGTGGGCGAGCACGACCGCCGGCCGTCGCTCCCCCTCCTTCCGGTCATCGGGAAGGTACAGGTGCCCCGATAGCCGGCACCCCTCTGAATAGAAGGCGACGTCTTCTCGCTTCATGATCCCTCCTCCGACTTGGGCTCCTTCGCAGCACCCTGTCCACGACTCTCGTCGCGACTGCTACGCGCGCCGCGGTTGTGACATGCCGCCGCGCCGCCCGAGCAACCGCGATTCTCTGTCGAGGTGGCGGAGGGGGTGGGATTCGAACCCACGGTACCCCGTACGGGGCACAGCGGTTTTCAAGACCGCCCCGTTAAACCACTCCGGCACCCCTCCACAGACAAAGATAGCACGTCAGGCGAATGCGGCCCCATTCCCTCAGGCCGTGTTCGACACTTCTTGCCGTTGGTGGGAACGCCCGCTTGGCGGGCCTCTACTCGGGGCAGACCGATGGGACGTTCTCGAACGCCCACTCCAGAAGCGTGATGGCGTCCTGGTAGATGCCCGCGCTTCCCAGCACCGACGCGATCAGCACCCTGCCGTCGCGCTCCGCAGCCGCCACGATCGTCCCCCCGGCGTCGTCCGTGTAGCCGATCTTCACCCCGATCGACTCCGGATATGAGTACAGCAGCCGGTTGCCGTTCCACAAGGGCGGCTTGTCCCACGTCGGCTGGTAGATTCGCGTGCCCACGATTACCGCCAGCTCCGGCTGTCGCATCAGCTCCCGCCCCAGCATGGCGATGTCGTATGCCGACGTGTACATACCCGGGTCGTCCAGACCGTGCACGTTCGCGAAGTGAGTGTCCCCCAGCCCCAGCTCCGCTACCTCGCCGTTCATCAAATCAACGAACGCCGACTCGCTCCCCGCCACATGTTCCGCGATTGCGATAGCCGCATCGTTCCCGGAAGGCAGGAGTAGCCCGTACAGCAGATCCCGCAGGCTGAGCTGCTGCCCGGGCTCCAGCCCCATCGTCGTCGAGTCCGTCGTCACCGCCAGCTCCGCCCCGTCCACATCCACGTCCACCATCTCCGAGAGATCCGCCCCCTCCACCGCAACGAGCGCCGTCGCGATCTTGGCGAGGCTGGCCGGGGCCCGTCGCTGTTGGCCGTCGTAATCGTATAGCGACGCTCCGCACGGCTCTTCGATCACCGCTGCTGCTTGGCCCGTAATGTCGCCCGGCCTTACGTCACCCACGTAGGCTGGCTCGTTCTCGGTGCCCGCGCAGGCGCCGCCAGAATCGCATGCCACCGCGGCGAGCGCGGCAGGCGTGCAGTCCTTGGCGGTCTGGCACGCTGTCGAAGCGGCAGGCTGATTACCGCCCTCGTCGGCCAGGTGCGAACTCAGCAGTAGTGCCACTATCACCGCCGCGATCGGAAGCGGGAGCCACCATCCCTGCCGCCTGGGCTGATCGCGGCGCCGCGAATACCGCCGTCTTTCCCTGTTCATCGACGCTGTCTAGTAAATAGAGATTGCGTCGATTTGGTTAATTGGGGGATTGCGCCAGCCTGTGTTGCCCTACGACGAGGCACTACCAGCGTGCTGCTCCAGGAAGCGGCGCAATGCCGCGTTGAACAGCTCGGGCCGCTCCCACTGCGGCGAGTGCGCCGTCTCGGCTATGACCTCAACCACAGCGCCAGGGATGAACTGCGCCAGCTTCACGGACCCTTCGATGAGCAGCGGCATGTCCAGGTCACCGTAGATGATGAGTGTAGGCGTCTGGATCTTATGGGCCCTGTCCTCCGTGCCCTCCCAGTCGGTGAGACCGCTCCAAGCGCCGATGAAGGCGTCGATGGACATGCGAGAGAGCCGCTCCTTCGTCTCCTCGAGGCGCTCGACAGGCATATGGGGAGGTGGTGGAAACGGGGGCTCTTCGTCGGCGACGGCTGCCATGTTCTGCGTCTCCGCCAGGTGGAATCGCTTATCACGCCATGCCGCGATCTCCGGATCAGCGTCCATGTTAAACCGACACGACGTATCGTGAAGCGTAAGCGACAGCAGCCTCTGCGGGCTGCGCAGTGCGATCTCCTGCACGACGCCGCCGCCCATCGAGTGGCCAAGCAGGTGGAACCGCTCGAATCCGACCTGCTCTACCAGCGCCTCCACGTCCCGCGACATCTCCGGGATCGTGTAGACCGAGCGATCCCGCGGCGCCTCCGATCGGCCGTGTCCGCGATTGTCCAGAACCAGGACGCGATGCGTGCGCGAGAACTCCGGGATCTGGTGTCGCCAGTCGGTGATGTCACCGGTGTAGCCGTGGATCAAGACCAGCGGCTCCCCAGAGTCGCCGTGCACTTCGTAGTACAGGTTGACGCCGTTGACGGCCGCGAATGGCATGCCGCCCTCCCCTCCTCGAGAATGACCGACGTGGGCGAGTTGCTTCGCCCATTGTGCGTATGAGGCACGTTTCGGTCAATCCCACACTCGTGCAAGCTCGCCCCCCGGCCTCACCTCCTACCGGAGAGCCGCTGCGGAACATCTGCCCTCTACGGACGGACCTTGCGTCCAGGCCTTATCCACCACGCCGCGATACCCAAGGATATGGGAATCAAGAACGAGATCGGCGACAAGTCGAATGCGATGATCGCGATGCTCAGCCCAACTCGGACAGCGGCAAGAACGAAAAGTACGGCGACCAGCAGTCGCAGCGTAGCGGGTGCCTGTCGTATCAGGCCCGTAGCCGAGGCCCCCCAAGCGAGGAGCAGGAAAACGGCTCCAACGATCAGGAACCATCTCGCGCCCATCGTACCTCCATTGGACCCCGCCGATTATGCGCTCAAGCGCTGCAGAGTGGCACTCCCGCGGGTGGTTGCTCCAGACTCGCGCCGCCCACCGTTCAGCAGATGACCGGCAGCCTTGCCGGCAGCAAGTCGAAGGTGGCTGGCACAGTGCCCACTGGCTCGCCGTCAGTCTCCACCGGCACCCGGGTCTCCGCCTCGACCTCCACGCGGCAGGCCGTGCGGCAGTCGACATGCGGAAGGTCAACGAAGGCGCCGCTGTGCAACTTTCCCACGCTCCTCAGACGCTGCAGCAGCCCGGCGTGGAGGATCCGCACCACATCCAGCAGGCCGTCGTCCGGGCGGGCCGACGGCGCCGACCGCATCCCTCCACCCGAGTAGGATCCATTGGCGATCCAGGCGTTGTTCAGGGTCACAGTCTCCGCAGGTCCGCCGTCCATGGAGAAGGACACCGGCTGGTCACGATAGTGCCGCATCGCGACCGGAATGGCCCATAGGTAGGTCACGGCAGCCCCGAACCGCTTGGAGGAGCGGTTCACCGCCTTGCACGCCTCCGCCCCCAAGCCCACCTCGGCCGCATTGATGAAGTAGCGGGTAGTCGCCGCACCATCGAAGTCCAGGAACCGCACACGCCCCACATCGACGTCGCGCCGCTGCCCCCGGGCTATGATAGCCGCAGCCCCCTCCAGAGAGCGCGGCGCCCCGAAGCTGCGCAGGAAGTCGCTGCCAGTGCCCGCGGGGATCACTCCCAAGGCCACCCCCGACGGCACCGCCCCGTCCTGGCCGATGAGGCCGTTCACCACCTCGTTCGTCGTGCCGTCGCCGCCCACGGCAACCACCACCTCATACCGCCCCACAGCCTCGGCCGCCAGCCGTGTCGCGTCCCCCGACGACTGAGTGAAGGCGACATCAAAGGATGGCTGGATCGCGCGCAGTCGCCTCTCCGTCTGGGGCCACTGCTGACTTGCCAGTCCACGGCCGGAGCGCGGGTTGACGATTAGCAGGTGACCCGTGCTCACTCCCCCGCCTCCCCGGCGGAGGTCTCGGCCTGGGAGCGGAAAGCCATCATGCGGGCGACGGCCTCCCGATAGGCGGCTACCTGGCGGTCGCTCTCCTTTCGGTTCCACCCCAGCGCCCGACCCATCAGCCGTGCCGCCTCACGCGTCACCCCTCTTCCCGCCTCTTCTCCGAACAACATCATGCCGCTGCGGCGGCGCAGGAAGTCCTCCAGAGTAACGGCCATCTCCTGCCGCACTGCGTGCACGACCTCGACGGCCAGCACTGGACAGTCGGGCCCCAGGGGCTTGAGCAGATCCGGCTCGCGGACGGCGTGGCTCAGCACCCGCACGTGCTCCGTCCCGTACACGTTCACCAGCCGTTTCGCGGCCTCCTCATCGATCTGCCATCCGTCCTGTAGGGCCGCCACCGCATCCTTCTCGTATCGAGCGAAGTCGGCGGCCCCACCGCCGGGTAGCGGCACGCGGGCCGTCCGGCACCGCGCCGGCTGCTTCGAGAAGCCAGCGCCGTCGCGCTCTATGACGTAATCCACCAGGTGCTCCGCCATAGAGCGGAAGGTCGTGAGCTTCCCGCCACAGATCGTGTATAGCCCGGCGGGCCCGTCCACGATCTCGTAGTCGCGAGGCACGCTTGAGGGAGCGCCCTCCTCCCGGATCAGCGGGCGTACACCGGCCCACGTGGACACCACGTCGGACATCGTAAGGCCAGTCGTGAAAGTACCGTTGGCGGCCTCCAGCACGTACGCTACGTCCTCGTAGTCGGCTTCCACTCCGCCGGGATCGCCGGTGAAATCGGTGTCGGTCGTGCCGATGTACGTGTGCCGGTCGTGAGCCATGGCGAACAGGTCGCGGCCGCTCCAGCCGAAGGCGACGACGTCGTTGATAGGGAGGCGGCTCCGGGGCACCGCCAGATGGATGCCCTTTGTGGGACGCAAGAGGCTGGCTGCCCCCACCAGCGACCGCACCTGGTCCGTCCAGGGACCGGCGGCGCTCACTACTGCCCGGGCGCGAACGGTGCCTTCGCCACCGTTGACCAGATCGCGATAGTGGATGCCGGCGATACGTTCGCCCGTCTTCTCCAGGCCCACTGCTTCCACGTAGTTGACGGCTGCAGCCCCCAGCCTCACCGCCGATAGGGCCACGGTCAGCGTTAGGCGGGCATCGTCGGTCACGCCGTCGAAATAACGATAGCTGATTATCAGCCCCTCGCCCTTTACTTGCGGCTCCGCCTCCAGTGTCTTCTCGGGCGACAGGCTGCGGTGTCGGCCAATGCCCAGCCCACCGGCGAGCAGGTCATACCCCACCAGGCCAAACCGCAGCCGCAGCGGCCTATGGTGACTCTCCGGATACAGCGGCAGTATGAAGGGCAAAGGCCGCACTAGGTGGGGAGCCAGCCGCAGCAGGAGCCCGCGTTCGTGCAGCCCCTCGCGCACCAACCGCATCTGGCCGTGACGTAGGTAGCGCAGACCACCGTGGATGAGGCGCGACGACCGCCCGCTCGTGCCCGAAGCGAAGTCCCCCTTCTCGATGAGGGCGACGGAGAGGCCACGCATGGCGGCGTCCCGCGCGATGCCGGCGCCCGTAATGCCGCCGCCGATGATCGCTACGTCGAACGTCTCCCGCTCAAGCCGCTCCAGCAGGGCGGCACGGCTGACGTCGGCAGCAGTCGGGTTGACCGGTGGCGACCTCTTACGCATGTGCATCCTCCGTGCCCATCGCGGGCTGATCCGTGCTCGTCGAAAGCTCAGGTACCAGCTTGCCGGGGTTCATGACCCCCCGTGGATCGAGCGTCGACTTCAGGGCGGCAAGCCATCGCGCGCCGGAGGGGCCCAGGTAGCGCTCCATCCACGCCCGGTGGTCGCTGCCGATGCCGTGGTGGTGGCTGAGCGCGCCCCCCTGGCGGACGATCTCCTCCGTGGCGACCGCCTTCACCCTCTCCCACTGCTCGATCTCACCACCGCGTTCCTGGGACGCCAGAAAAGTGTAGTAGATGGACCCGCCGTCGCTGTATGAGTGCGACAGATGAGCCATTACTGCAGCCCCCTCGCCCAGAGCGCCGCTCACGGCATCTCGTACCGCCCCGTAGAGCGAGAGGTAGCGGTCCCATGTGGTTGCCGTCTCCAACGTATCCACCATGACCCCGTGATCCAGCAGGAGGTCCCGCAAGTACGGAGCGTCGTATCGAGATCGATCCCATGCCCTTCCCGGGCTCCCGCCCAGCGACTGCCCGCCGTGGCGCCGCAGCACAGGTCTCGCCTCCGCCCATCCGTGCTTGACGGCCGCCTCCTCCCCCTCGAAGCCCAGGATCATGAGAGAAGCCGACTCCAAGCGCAGTCCTTTCCGGGAAAGATACCAGAGACCCGCCCGCTCCACGGCGGCTGACAGGCCCTGCCGGGTCGGCCGCAGGGCCAGGCTGGTCGCGGTTTCTAATTGATCTGACAAGCGGAGGACAGCCGGCTCCAGCCCGGCCTGCATCATCTCTCGCGCGGCGCCGACCCCCTCCGCGAAGTCGGAGAAGAGATAGCCCTTGTAGTCCTGATACGGAGGTAGCGGCGCCAAGCGTAGGGTGGCCTCGGTTATGACCCCCAGGGTGCCCTCGGACCCGGCGATGAGCTGCACCAGATCGGGGCCGGCCGCGGCCGCCGGCACGGCGGGCGTGGTCAGCAGCCCGTCGGGGTAAGCCAGGCGCAGCCCCTGCACCCGCTCCTCGATCTTCCCATACAGAGTGGACTTCTGGCCCGCGGAGCGCGTGGCAATCCATCCCCCTACGGTCGAGAATTCGAACGACTGCGGGAAATGGCCCAGCGTGAAGCCGGCCGCGTTCAATTGGCGTTCCAGATCGGGGCCGGCGATGCCCGGCTCCACCGTCGCCGTGGCCGACTCGCGCTCGATGCGCACGACCCGCGCCATCTCCCCCAGATCCAGGGTCAGGGCCGGCCCCTCCCCAGCGGGCTCAAGCCCGCCCACCACCGACGTGCCGCCGCCGAAGGGGATCACAGCGATCCCCTCGCGCGCCGCCAGCTCCACCACCGCCCTCACCTGATCCTCGTTCCGGGGCCACACCACCACGTCCGTGGGTTTGGACACCTGGCCCTGCCGGATACGCACCGCGTCCTTGTATCCCTTTCCCAGGCTGCGCACCGCCCGGTCCGGGCCCTCCGTCGACACGCCTCCCTCCCCCACGATCCCAGCCAGCGCCGACGCCACTCCCGCCGTCAGCCGCGACGGCCGCAGATCCACCCCCTCCAGCGACTCCAGACGGCTGCAGGGCTCCGTTGGGCCCAGGCGCATGTGGAGATAGCTCCAGAACCGCTCAGGGTCCGGCAAGTGGAATTCCCTGCCCTCCTCACCCCAACCCCACCACTTGCACAGCGTTCTTCCCTCGCGCCCGCTTCCGGTCTTCTCACTCTGCATCGTGTCCTACACTTCCTGCAGGTACTCTAGCTCTCCGCTCCTGCCGTGTCCATCGGGCAGGGTCGCGGACGCCGTCGCATTGCCACCCGCCGTTCCCACCACCCCTCGCGCCTCAATGCTACCAGCATCGCCTGTCCCTCGCATGACCCCGCTCTAGACACATCGTCTGCCCACCGCATAGACTGAACGCGGTCACTTCCCCAGAGTGCCCACGATACCGTCCCGCCAACACCTGTAGTGAGGTAACGCATGAAAGTCCACGAATACCAGGCCAAGGAAGTCCTCGCCCGCTACGGCGTTCCTGTCCCCAACGGACGCGTAGCCTCCTCCCCTGACGAGGCCTCCGCCATCGCCGCCGAGCTCGGCACCCCTGTCGCCGTCAAGGCCCAGATCCACGCCGGCGGCCGCGGCAAGGGCGGCGGCATCAAGCTCGCCGACACCCCCGACAAGACCCGCGAGGCCGCCGACCAGATCATCGGCATGCAGCTCGTCACGCACCAGACCGGCCCCGAGGGACGCCGCGTCAACCGCGTGCTCGTGGAGGAGCAGCTCAAGGTGGACCGCGAGCTCTACCTGGGCATCGTCATCGACAACTCCATCGGCTTCCCGCTCGTCATGGCCTCCGCTGCCGGTGGCGTGGAAATCGAGGAGGTGGCGGCCAAGACCCCGGAGCTCATCCACCGCCTCCCCATCGACCCCGCCATCGGTTTCCAGGCCTACCAGGGCCGCGAGCTTGCCCTCGCCCTTGACCTAGGCGGCGACCTCATGCGACCCGCGGTCCAGGCCATGTCCGGCCTCTATCGCGCCTTCGTCGAGAACGACTGCTCCCTGGCCGAGATCAACCCCCTCGTCGTCACCGACGACGCCCGCCTCCTCGCCGCCGACGCCAAGCTGAACTTCGACGACAGCGGGCTCTACCGCCACAAGGACATCGCCGCCCTCCGCGACACCGCCGAGGAAGACCCCCTGGAGGTGCGGGCGCAGGAGATGGGCATCAACAACTATGTCAAGCTGACCGGCAACATCGGCTGCGTCGTCAACGGCGCCGGCCTCGCCATGTCCACCATGGACGCCATCAAGCTCGCCGGCGGCGACCCCGCCAACTTCCTCGACATCGCCACCGTCAACGACGTCGGCCGCGTCGTCAACTCCTTCCGCATCCTCACCGAAGACCCCGACGTGCGCGCCATCCTCATCAACATCTTCGGCGGCATGGCCCGCGTCGACGTCATCGCCCAGGGCGTCGTCGACGCCCACAAGGAGATGGACGTCAACGTCCCCGTCGTCGTCCGCCTCGCCGGCACGAACCT
>DAOUMV010000002.1:0-48034 GCA_034408935.1 Dehalococcoidia bacterium | reverse complement strand
ATTCAAGCTTATACACGCCCGAGCGTTGGCCCCTTATCTTAGGCGGCGTTTTTATCGTAACTGTTATTTTCCTTCGAGGAGGGATTAGCATTTATTTACTGAAACTCCTTAAATGGGGGATACCGTTTTAGAAGCACTTTGTGGAGGGGTTTTTGGAACACTTAGCTAACGTCGGCCTGAATGTAACCAGTAGAACTGCTTTTCTCAATTTGTTCAGCGGTTATCCCCCAGACGTAATCGGGCAAGTGGCATCCCGCCTATTTCCATCCTTATCCTCGCTTTTCATCGGGCACTTCATCTGTTGTGCGTCAGGCTTCCATACTATCGCTAAGTGATATCATATACTATAGAGTAATAGAGCTCTGAACTTTCTTCAATCGTGCTGACTCTGTACAATGTTATACCATAGTCTCCAAGTTAACCAACTACTTAACCCTATGTATGCGCCTTTTTAAATTGCTATCGTCTCACCCAAATGTATACATTGCTTCTTTACGGAAGCCATTTTTATTAGTTTCAAATCTGGATTCAGGCTAGCATGTCAGCGCGTGATCTGCTTCTAGTTGCCTCAACGGACCACACTCAAGATGCATTTCTCTAATCGCTTTGGCGTTCACTTGATGATGATCCTCAAACCTCACCAAACTCGTACAATCCTCACCCCCTAAGCGGGTGCTGTTTTTAATTGACTCCTCCAAAAGCTAAATATAACTCCCACTTTTATGCGGGCGATGTTTTGGTTAGTTTCGGGTATTGACAAATCAGGGGAAAGGCACTAATATATATGTCTATATAGGTACATAGTCTATACTAACACGTACATATCAGGGCTGTATATTCGCATGGTATGCAAGGCGGGCTCTGTCAGGGGAAACTGGGGTACTAGCGGTTTTGATAATTTTCCCGACTAGTTTAAATGTTCTACTCCCCCTCCCGTGTGGGTAGCCTCAGCTGTAATCGGGTAAGTGGCATCCCGCTTTGTGGCTAACTTGTGAACTGACACTGAAACAATAGAAATAGGGGTTAAGGAAGATGTGTGAGGTGAAATAAGGATGAAACATGGATACTGGAACCGCTGAATAAATTGCAGTGGCTGGTGCCCTTTTTAAATTGGAAGTAAATAAATAGAGATAATGAGGTAGTAAATGAGGTAATATCATCCCAGATTAGTTAAACAAATTAGGAGGAGAGTAGACATTAGTTATAATAATGGGCTTTGCCAATCTTAAGAGATGGGAGGTGACAAGATGTAACCATGATTTTAGAACAGGTTTAAAAAAGGAGGTGGTAAAATAATGAAAAGTATTATATATTGTGTTGTAGCAGCAGTGCTATTAATTGGTTTGTTTTTAGGTTGTGCACCAGCCCCAACGCCAACGCCTACCCCAACGCCTACTCCTACACCTACACCCACACCCACGCCTACGCCTACACCCTCAACCGCCGATGTTGAGATCTCCGCCCAGTCCGCTCTCAACCCACCAGCTTCGATACCCGTCAACACCGACGCCGTCCTCACGTTCGAGAAGACCATCCACAACAACGGTCCCCGCACTCCGGTCGACGTCGATATCTCCGCTTCCTTCTCCGCTCCAGCCGACTGCACGGTCACTCCCGACCCCAGCAACCCCTCTACCGTCTCCGATCTCGCCAGCTCCGTCGCCGTCGTCATCCAGGAGTCCTTCACCATCAACTGCTCTCAGACCTCATTCCATACCTTCGTCTTTGACAACTCCATTGCCCTGGCCACTGCAGGAGTGACCGACCCGGACGCCCTCAACAACGATGCCTCCACGCAGCCCGCCATCACCGTCACCGCCTCAGCCGATCTCAAGATCTCCGCTCAGTCCGCCGTCAACCCACCAGCTTCGATATCCCTTAACACCGACGCCACCCTCACGTTCGAAAAGACCATCCACAACAACGGCCCCTTCGCTTCCGTCGACGCCGATATCTCGGCCTCCTTCTCCGCTCCAGTGGACTGCGCGGTCACTCCCGACTCCGCCAACCCCGCCAGCGTCTCCACTCTCGCCAGCTCAGTTGCCACCGTCATCCAGGAGTCCTTCACGGTGAACTGCTCTCAGTCCGGCGACCACACCTTCACGCTCGACAACTCCATCTCACCTGCCGACACCCACGTCAGCGACCCCGACATCCTCAACAACGGCGCCTCGACCCCTATCACTATCCCGGTTCAGTGACGACCGCGACCTGACGATCTCCACACGGTCAACCCTCAATCCGCCAGCCTCCTTCTCCGCGCCAGTGGACTGCACGGTCATCCACACCCGCACGCTCTCCGGATGGTAACGGCGAGGGTCTGCTCAATGGGGGCTCCACGCCCCACAACGAGGCCGGGTTGATGACTCCGCGGCGTCCCGGGTGACGGGAGGTGGCATCTTTCTCCCCCGACCAGGTACGCCCCTTGCTCGAGACGGCTGAGGGGGAAAGCTAGAGGCCCTGCATGTCCTGGCTCCCAGCACAGGGATGCAACAAGGCGAGTCGCTGGTATTGCGATGGCGCTGCCCGCACGGTCACGGTATCAATCTGGGTGTCGAACCGCGCGCACTAGCGCCCCTGCGCGGCCGCAGGGGCGCGATTTCGTGGCGAAGACCTGGAGCCCCGGGCCGGACTCGAACCGGCGACCTACGGTTTAGGAAACCACCGTCACCCGTCCTGTCCCATGCCCTGGCGTCGTCTCAGGGCCGTTTTCGTATCTGGGAAGTGGCTCCGTCGCGCCGTCCCGTCGCCTGGCGTCGCCCCACATGGCGACAAGTTGGTCGCCAATCCGTCGCCAACGCCTCAGGGGGTCTAGCTTCCCTCGGACGCCCGCCGCCTGACGACAGGCGGCAGAATCCCGTCCAGGGCCTCGGCGGCGTCCCGCTGTAGGTCGGGCAGGACATGGCTGTAGGTGTCCAGCGTTAGGCTCACCGTCGCGTGGCCTAGCCGCTCGCTGACTATCTTGGGGTGGGCGCCGGCCCGGAGCATGAGCGTCGCCGCGGTATGCCGCAGATCGTGAAGGCGCAGGGGGCAACGCCTGCCGCCGCCGTCATCCGAGCGAAGGCCCGGCGGAGGTTGCTGCCGTCAACGGGTCGCCCCGTGGGGCTGGCGAATACTAGGCCGTGGTCGGAGTAGGCGGGACCCACGGCCAACCGCTGCTCAGCCTGGCAGCGCCGGTGCTCCCGTAGCAGCGCGACCATCTCCGGGGACAAGGCAACCGGCCGGCGCGAGTGGTGCGTCTTGGTCTCCTGGAAGATCACGCCCTGCCCAGCGAACCGTCTAGCCGAGCGCGTGATATGCAGCGTGCGCCGGTCCAGGTCGATATCCTGCCACCGGAGCCCCAGCAGCTCCCCCACGCGGGCACCCGTCGCCAGGGCCAGGTAGATCAGCGCGTAGTATGGCGTCCCTGTAGCCACCTCCAGAAGCTGCGCCGCTTGCTCGCCATCCAGGACGCGCATCTCAGGCCGACCGGGGCGCGGCGCCGTCACCGCGTCGGCCGGGTTGCGGACGATGAGCTGCCAGCGCACGGCATAGCTCAGGGCCTCCCGGAGAAGGCGATGGTGGTGGAGTACCGTCCTGGGCGATAGGCCGCCTGAGCTGCCGTCGACCCGCCCGCCTGGGGCCCGGGCGCGACCGTAGGCTGTCTGAATGTGGGCCGGCCGCAGATCCCGCAACCTGAGGCTGCCCAGGGCCGGGATCAGATGGTGCTCGATGATGGCCGTGTACCGCTCCAGCGTGGACGCGGCGACGTTCTGGGCCGCGTAGTCGCGCAGCCAGCGGCGGAGGTAGTCGGCCCCACCGTGAGCTTGCCAGGGCTGACGTCGACGCCGGTGTCCCGCTGGTGGAGGGCCTCGGCCAGGGCGCGCTCAGCATCCCGCTTGGTGCCTCTGGCGCGAAGGAATCGGCGCAGCCTTCGGCCCGTCGTCGGGTCCCGCCTCCCCAGCTCGACCGTGACCTGCCAGCTATCCTTGCCGCGGCGACGGATGTAACCGGCCATGACGGATCTCCCTAATGGCGCTGCGACGCCTGTTGCGCCAAGGATACGTCGTCGGGCATCCCGGCGGAAGCCCCCGCCTCGCGGGCGATCCACTGCTCTAGGCTCAAGCGGGAGAAGCGGATGTTGCGGCCAAGGCGGACGTGCGGCAACTTCCCCTCGCGGCAGAGGTCGTACACCAGACCCTTGCTGATCTGGAGTAGGTCGGCGGCTTGCTCCACCGTCAGCAGGAGGGTGCCGTTATCGGTCACCGCCCGCCTCCGTGGGCTTAACGGAAATCGCCATACCTTCAGTGTACGCTGACCTGACGTTCCCGCGGCCTCGCTTGACTCCCCTCCCCAGAATTGACCATAATGGAGGCACGGCAAGTAGGGGGTGTGGCGCAGTGCTACGCGCTGACAATTCAACCCGCACGACACGAAGGTCTGGCTATTGCGGCCGGGTAGTCAGCCCTGTTCTTCTGGTGCTGAGAGGGTGCGGGCTGTGAAGTATCTGCGACCTGCGATCATCGCCCTGCTGGCGCTGGCGTTTGCTGCCGTGCTAGCTGCCCTGCACGCCCCGCCCGGTGAATCCGCCTTTCCAGGCGCCAACGGCAAGATCGCCTTCGCAACCTTTCGGGATGGGAACTGGGAGATATACGCCATGAATCCCGACGGCAGCGGTCCGACCAACCTGACCAACAACGAGGCGCAAGATCGCTGTCCCGGCTGGTCATCCGACGGCGCCAAGATCGCGTTTACCAGCAACCGCGACGGCAACTACGAGATTTACGTGATGAACGCCGATGGCTCCGATCAAACCAGGCTGACCATCTTCAACGAGGCGCAGGATGAGTGTCCCGTCTGGTCGCCTGGCGGGACCAAGATCGCCTTCCACAGCGGCCGCACCGGCGGCGACGACATATACATCATGAACGCCGACAGCTCCGACCAGGCCAGGCTCACCACAGATCCGGACAACCAGGCTGGCCCGACTGGCCGAACGACCGCTGGCCCGACTGGTCGCCCGATGGCACCAAGATCGCCTTCTACAGCACCCGCGACGGTAACGCTGAAATATACGTGATGAACGCCGACGGCTCGGGCCAGACGAGGCTGACGAACAGCGCGGCGAGCGAATACAGCCCCGTCTGGTCGCCCGACGGTACCAAGATCGCCTTCAACAGTGACGCCGACGGCATATTCGAGATACACGTGATGAACGCCGACGGCTCCAGCACCACCGAGCTGACCGACAAAGGGATCGGCTATGAGCCAGACTGGCAGGCTCTCGCACTTGCCCCTACGCACACGCCCACGCCTACACCTACACCTACGCCTACACCCACTCCTACTCCTACACCTGCCCCTACCCCCACGCCCGTCCCTCCTGCTGTCGGCGGCATCGTTGAACTCCGCACCGACAGCGACGCCCGAAGCGTCCAACCAGCCCCCAGCGACCCGCTGCCCATCGGCGCGTCCGTCGCCCTCGGTGTGCTGGTGCTTGGCGCGAGCGCGCTGCACGTGGCGAAGCTGCGGCGAAGCCAATACCGTTGACGATTGCCCACATGAAGAGCAGGATTCAAGAGACGACAGGCCACAGAGGAGAGGGGGTTATGCGGTACGCGCGATTTCTCCTGCTGGGCTTGCTGGCGCTTGCACTGCTGGGTGCACTCATAGCACTGCCATTGCCTTACCCAAAGGAGGCATCTGGCACACCAACGGATTACCCCGACTCCATAGCGTCCTTGGGTGACGATATTACGCGCGCCACGCATCCTGAGCCTCCTCTGATAGGAGACCAGCCACAGTACTCGTGGTCCACCGGGGAGAACAGCGCTATCCAAAGCCACTACTATCGCATTCTTGAGCAGCACGGTAGCATCTACGGCAACAACTACAACTACGCCGTCGCTGGAGCCAAGATGGCCGACCTCAACGACCAGGCCCAGGCTGCGATCAGTCAGGGGGTCGAGTACGTCACTATCCTGATAGGGGCGGGGGACATCTGTAGGCCCAGCGAGACAACCATGACTAGCGCCGAGACGTTTCGCTCTCAGTTCCAGCAGGCGATGGACGCGCTGGAATCGGGACTGCCGGATGCCCGCATCTTTGTGGCCAGTATCCCCGATCTACACCGACTTTGGTCCAGCCTCAAGAATAACCCATCGGCGGTGTCCACTTGGACCACCTATGGGATTTGCCTGTCATTGCTCGAAAACCCCACGTCCACCGAGCAGGCCGATGTGGACAGGCGTGACCGAGTGCGACAGCGAAACATCGACTTGAATAGCGTGCTCGCGGAAGAGTGCGCTCAGTACGCGAACTGCCGTTTTGACAACAACGCCGTATTCGACACTCAGTTCGTCGCGAGCGATGTGTCAACGCTCACCTATTGGGGTGCGTCAATAGCTGGCCAAGCCAAGTTCGCCAGCGTAACGTGGGCCGCCACTTACGATTTCGGGCCAACCCCCACACCCACACCCACGCCCCCACCTGGCAACCAGATAGAGGTCGCCATCGACATGGACACCTCTGGGAACGACGACAGCACCGTTGGGACCATCGAGAGTTGTCGCGCACTGGCCAATGTCGGGGACACTCTCGAGTTCGACCTCGTCGTCAAAGGCGTCGACCCCATCGACAAGATCAAGGGCTACCAAGTCGACATCGACTACGACCCCGCTGTCATTCGCTTCGGCATCGACGACGACGGCGACACCTTGTTCGACGAGGACCCCGCTGGTGACTTCTTCGACGAAGACGGTGATACCCTGACCGATGAGGACCCCCTGGACTTCATCGATGTCGACGGCGCCGCCTCCAACCCACCCGACGATGTCACCATCATCTCCCGCATCGGCAGCGGCGGCGGCGCAGGCTTCCTCCACCTCAGCGACACGCAGACCGTAGGCTCGGCAACATTTGCGGCCGCGGACGGCACCAACTCCCCGGCTCCTCCAGCTAACCACGAGTCCGGCGACGGCGTCCTGGCGAGGGTCACGGTCACGGCCGTGGGCACCGGCATCAGCCCTCTCACCATACCCGGCCCTGCCGGCGGCACGGACGGCATACCCGACCTCAAGATCTTTGCCGGTGACGGTGACCTGGTCGGTACTGCTATCCCCGTCGCCACCTCCCAGGGCGGCGAGGTGGTCGTTGGCGGAACCTGCGCCGCGGCCACATCCACACCGACGCCCACCCCCACGCCTACCGCCCCTACACCCACGCCGACGCCTACACCGACGGCCACGCCGACGCCGGGAGGCACGCCTACACCCACGCCTACGCCCACTCTCACGCCAACGCCTACACCAACGCCGACGCCGACGCCGGGGGGCACTCCTACACCTACGCCCACTCCCACGACAGGGTCTGCCACCCTTGTCACAGGCCTGAACTCCGTTGGAGGGCCAATTGTGGACAACACACATGTCTACTTCGCTGATCCGAGCGGGTGCTGCCCCAGTAGCGGGGGAACGGTTGGCAGGGTACATGTTGATGGCGGCCCCCCCAGTGCCCTAACCCGCTTTGCGAGCAACCCTAACGGTAGTCTTGCCGGCAATGCGGACTACGTCTTCTGGAAATGCGGCCAAGCGCTGAACCGGGTAGCCCGGACGGGCGGGGCGCTGACACAGTTGTTCTCTTCGGCAAACGCCGACCTTGCTCGTGACATGGCAGCAAGCGATACTCACGTGTACTTCATTGACCGCGGTGATCCCTTCGCCTTTCCCCCTGACACGGGAACAGTGAACAGGGTGGCCATCAGCGACAGCACGGTGGCCGCACTGGCCACCGACCTAGAGGATCCGTCAAACGGTCTCGCAGTGGATGCAGAATACGTCTATTTCGCAGATGGTCCTGGTGGCACGAACACGGTCTTCAGGGTGCCAGTTGACGGAGGTACAGCTGTCAGCCTGGCCACCGGGCAGAGGGTGCTCGACATTGCGGTCAATGACACCTACGTGTATTGGGCGGAGGCAAACAACAACTACCAACCGATTGGCTCGATCAGGAGAGTCCCAAGACTGGGGGGCTCCGTGGATGCAGTTGCTGATGGGTTGATATACCCTGCGCACATCGCTCTGGACGAATCGTACGTGTACTGGGCAGAGCAAGGTCAGAACGTCAACGAGAGCGCAATCAAGCGAACCCCACTCGATGGGGGTATGGTGACCACGCTGGTAGGGCAGGAAGAGCCAGGATTCCTCAACGGCCTTGCGGTTGATGGGACCTATCTCTACTGGACTCAGTGGCAAGGCGCAAACGGAACGGGTGAACTAAAGCGAATCAGCAAGGATGGCTCAGCACAGCCTGTGCCCACAACTGGCGTTGCGCCCGCGCCTGGCCTGCCGGACAGCGATTGCGATGGCATCGAAGACACCTTGGATGTGGAGCCCTTCGTCTTCTCACATGACTTCGCTGACGAGGGCGTCGGTGGCACGAGTTCAGGCACGATCGTGAACGACGGTGGCCTGGCTGTGCAAGTGTCTGAGGAGACTGCCGCGGGTGTAGACGTAGCGGCGATCGGTGACGGCCTGTCGGCCGACGCCGAGGCATGCTCTGAGCCAGAGATCCTGTTGCCGCTGAGCTCTGGCGACTCGATGGGCATCACCTGTTCCAGCGCCACGGTGGAGACTCTGACTGGAGCCACGATGGCCAGCTTTGGAACGATCAGTGCCATGCTTCGTTCAGGGACTACGTTCACAGTATCCGAGACCGCGCCGGGCGTCTACGATGTGGCGAATGCCGCGCAAAGCGCGGACCCTGTGACATTCGGCGGCCTCACGCTTGCGCCGGGGGGGTCGGAGACTGACGTGCAGGACACCGATGGCGATGGCCTGGTCGACAACTCTGAAACTAGCATCTATGGCACCGAACCCCTGGATCCAGACACCGATGAAGATGGCCTCCTAGACGGCGAGGAAGTACTGATCCAGGGCGCGAACCCCCTGGTTGCCGACTCAGATGGCGACGCATGGGACGACGGTGATGAAGTGCTTCTGGGCACGTCGCCAGTCGTCGCCTGTGGAGGCAACGCCTGGCCCGCAGACTTCGACGACAATCAGGTGATCAACCTCACGGACCTGTTCGAGGTGCTACCGCCCTCCTTCGGTTCTAGCACCGGCCAGCCCGACTACAGCGAGCGCCGAGACCTGGTGCCGGACGGCTTCATCAACCTCGCAGACGTGTTCATGTTGCTGCCACCGCGTTTTGGCTCGGACTGCACACTCCCATCCACGCCGTGTTCAGACAGTGATGAAGACGGGTGGTGTGACTCGGAGGACAATTGTCCGTCGGTGGCAACTCCGTGGATCGTGCCATCGGGAGACGGAGACTGCGACGGCTTCTTGGACGAGGATGAGGGTGTCATCGGCACCGACCCAACGGATAACTGCCCGGACGACCCGGCGGACGACGCCTGGCCCTGCGACTTCGACATGAGCACGTTTATCAACCTCGGGGACGTGTTCAACGTGCTCCCGCCTCACTTCGGCTCCAGCCCAGGGAACCCCGACACGAATGGCGACACCATTCCCGACTGGAGCTCCCGTCGAGACCTGGTGCCCGACGGCTTCATCAACTTGGCGGACGTGTTCATGGTGCTCCCGCCCTACTTCGGGTCCATGTGCACGCCCTAGGCAGTTCGCCCGCGTCGAAGGCACTATGAAGCCTTAGTGTGGATTTCTCCCGCTGGACCGTCCCGGATATCTGGGCCATGACAGCGGGCGCGCGTTCGTCATGGCCGGTCTGATGGAAGTCGGTGTAGGTAGTCGGCATGACTTCTACTCCCCTCCCACCGTCAGGGCTTCACTGATGGTCTCGCCCTTCCACTGGGGGTTGTAGTAGGAGTAGGCCTGGGAGGCGGCGCCCTTGCCCCGCACGGGGTAGAGGGCCTGCACGTCGAAGGAGAAGGAGATGGTGTCGCCTGGGGCCATGTCCTCGATGTAGATGATGACCTTGCGGCCGGCGACGTCGTAGCGCTTGATCTTGGGGTCGCCGTCGACGAGGGCGTCCAGGGAGTCGTTGACGGGGGCGAATCCGGTGGGCACCGAGACGTCCAGGACCACCATGCCGGCCTTCATCGGCTCGGGCGGGTTGAAGGTGACGCTCACGTCGACACCCACGATGTCGTTGATATCCACCTGTGCGGTGTCGTAGTCGACTGAGATATCGAAGACGGTGAGGGTCTCCTCGGGCTCGGGCAGGTTGTAGCGGCGCACGCCCTGGAGGACGGCCTGGCCCTCGCCCTGGGCCTCGACCTGCACCTGGCCGCCGGCGGGTATCTCGACGACCTGCATGACGTCGAAGTTGTCGGGGGTGATCCACAGTTCTTCGGTGACTTCACCGGCGGTGATCGTGACCGTGAGATCGACGTCGGCGGAGGCGAGAGCGGCGAAATCGATGAGGGCCTGGAGGGCGACGACGGTGTCCTGGGTGGAGCCGAAGCCGCCGTAGGCGTTGCGCTGGCCCACCAGCCACTTGGCGGCGCGGGAGGCGTTGACCTGGTCGCCGTGCTGGATGAGGGCCAGAGTCGCGTAGCCGGTCGCTTCGATGGCGGAGCTGCCGACCATAGGCTCGCCGAAGACATTAGGCTCACGCACGCCCGGCTCAAGCAGAGGCTCAATCTCGCTGCCCCAGTGCAGGCCGTCCTCGTCCTCCTCGGCGGCGGCCATGAGCTTGTCGTAGGCCTCCTGAGCACTCGGGCTGTCGCCCAACTCAAGGGCGTAGGTGACGATGGCCAGGGCGTAGGGGTCGTCGATGGCGTCCAGGCGGCCCTCGAGGTAAGCGACGGCCTTGGAGCCGGCGTCATCCTGGCCCGCCTCCAGGAGAGCGATGGCGATGTAGGCGGTGAGGGCATCCTTGCCCTGGACGCCGCCCATCAACTCTTCGTGAGCCAAGAAGCCCACGGCCTCGAAGGAGCCGTCTGCTTGCTGTTGCTGGGTAATCCACGTCGCGGCATCGGCAAGAACGGCGTCGTCGACGAAGATGAGATCTTTGGCCTGGGCGAACGTCTTGAGAACGAAGGCGGTGAGGAATAGGCTGCCTTCCGGATCCTGCTCCCCAAAGGCGGAGAAGCTACCATCGGCGCGGCGGTACGTCAGCTCCCGCTGATAGCCGGTAATGAGCAGTGTCTCTGCCTTGGCCTGGATTTCCGGCTTGAGTTGGTTGGTGCCCTCCAGGTACTTTAGAATGAAAGCGTCCGGGGCGAACAGGATCATGTTCTGCTCGCCGCAGCCGAAGGGCATCTGGAGGAGCTGATCCAGCCCCTCGATGGTCTGCGTGAGGAAGCTGCCGGTTAGGGCCACGTAGGCGCGGCCGGAGTCGGGGATGACGTCCTGGGGCAGAGTCATGTCCAGAGAGCGAGAGGCGCCGGCGGCCAAGACCGCGTTCTCGACGTCCTCCCGCTGCACGCCCTCGGGCTCGACGATGAGGCTCTTGTTGACGGCGTCGGCGGCGTCGCCGCTGCGGGCGGTGATCTTGGCGAGCTGCGTGCCCACCGTCTTGGGCCGGATCATGAACTCCGCGCTACCGATGTCGTTCCCGGCCACCGTGACGGTCTTGCTGGCCTCATCGAGGAGGTCGAACCAATCGGCGGCCTCCACCTCCACGAGGAACTCCTGCTCCGTGTCTAGGTAGTTGTGGAGGGCGATCTTGATGGGGAACTCCTCGCCGCGGATGGCGGAGTAGGGGAGGTCCGCCTGGAGGAAGAAGGGCTGGAAGACCGTCATTGAGGTCTCGGAGACGCCGAGGCCCTTGTCGGGTGAGAGGGCGACAGCGCGAAGGTCCCACGTGGTGATGGAGTCCGGGGCCTGGACGGGCAGCGACGCCCGTCCGTCGCCGTCGGTCATGACCTCCTCCCAGATCCAGGTCTCGGGGAAGAACTGGCGGACGCGCTGGACCTCAGCGAGGCCCTGGCCGCCGGAGTCCGCCTTCGCGGGCAGCCCCTGGGCCGCGGGGACGGCAGCTCGATCCTCCATGCCGCCGCCAACTCCCATCTCGAACTCGAACCAAGGCTGCTCGATCTCCTTGCCCTCGGGCACCCGCTTGTCGGAGAGGACGAGAAGACCAGCGTCTCCGAACGTCTCTTCCGCACCGGGCATGACGATGGGCCCGGGCATGAATTCGGCCTCGTGCAATTCGGCCTGGGGCTGCATGTACAGCCTCTCCAGCTCGGCGAACACTTGCTGGAGGTTGAGCCGATTCTCGGCGAGGATGAACACGGAACGGTCGACGGCGACGAGGCCCACCTTGGCGGGGCCCTCCGTCTGGACGTCGACCTGGAGGTCATCACCCGGCTGGGCCTCCTCGACGCTGAAGGAGGCCGACACTTGTTGAGGGTAGTCCCCTTCGACATCGAAGGGGATGAAGTCGGCCGCCACCTCGCTGGTGGGCAGGATCTGGTATACCAGGAGCTTGGCCGAAGGCGCCATGGCGGGCGTGACGTTGAACGCGATGTCGGGCGATCCGCTTGCACCCGTGAACACGACCCGGTCGCGGGCGACGACCTCGTAGTAGAAGTTGCGGGCCTCTGAGGTTGACGATACGTGGAAGTTGGCTCGGTCGCCGATGCTGAGCAGCGTCGGCTCCCGTTGCTCGACGTGGATGAAGTTCCCGGAAGGCGAGTACCCGGCGGCCACCTCCTCGAAAGCGGAGGCGTCGCCGGAGTAGGCGGTGGCGCTCATGGTGACCGCGCCGGCAGGCGGATTGAGCTGCAGCAGGGCTGTTCCCCGCTTCGTCTCCACCTGCCGCTGCTCGTCGCCGACCTGGTTGTAGTCCTCATCCATATAGCTGACGTCCACATTGACGCTGGCCTCCACCGGCTCGCCGTCCGGCGTCTCGGTGACCATGAGGAAGTTGAAGGGCAGCGACGGCTTGAAGACGGGGTTCTCGGGGATCATCTGGATGTTGACGGGGGCCGAGGCCACGGTCACCAGCTCCGTCGTCTTCTCCTCGTAGCCGGTGGCCCGCTCCACCACCGTCACGTCCAGAGTGACGTTCCCCAGGCCGCCGGCCTCGGGTACGCCGGCGACGAACCCGGCAGCCTTCACCTCGAAGTCGGCCTCGCTGTCGATGGCGGTGCTGAACGTCGCGAACTCCTCCCAGACGCCGACGTAGCGGGAGGCTTTCACCTGTAGCTCGCCGCGGACCGGCTTGCCGAAGCTGTACTCGGCGGTGACGTGACCGGTAATCGGTTCGTCCACCAAGAACCACTGCTTGGGCAGCTCGACCGATACCTCGTACTTGGGGAGGACGTACTCCTCGACGCGCACGTCGACCTCGGTGGCGGTGTCTCCGGCACGGGCCGAGACCTTCCAGACGCCCAGGTTGGGCTCGCTGGAAAGGGGCAGCTCCAGCGTAGCCATTCCGAACTCATCGGTGGTGACGGACTGCTTGAACACCTTGATCGCCTTGGCGTCCTGCACCTCGATGGTGGCCTTCGTGGATACCGGCTTCAGCTCCGAGTTTAGGGCCACGAGGCGCATCATGATCGTCTGGCCCGGCTTGTAGATGGGCTTGTCTGTCTCCAGGAAGAGCAGCGTGCCTTCCTGTACCTTGACCTTAGCGTTGTCCTTGAAGCCCGGGCCGCTGACCACGATCTCGTAGTCGCCGCTGTCGAGCTGGGGTACCTGCAGATCGATGGTGCCCTTGCCTTTGACCTGACTCGAGGTCTCGAGCACGGACTGTCCGTCCTGGCGCAGGTCAACCTTCACGTCCGCGCTAGTCAGGCTGTCGCCGTGGAAGAGGGAGAGCGAGACGGACTCAGCCTCGCCGGGCCGTAGGACACGCGGCACGAGAGCGACGTAGCCGTCCACCTCCGCTGACACAGAAGAGCCGCCGCAGCTCACGGCGAGCGGGGCCAGCAGGGCCAGGATCAGTATGGGCCAGAGCAGTTTTCGGTATCGCATGGCTCACCTCCGGTACTGATAGAGAAGACGGAGGAAAGCGACGAAAAGTTCCCCGGGCTTGCGGCTCCGCTGCGGGGCCCTATTCCGTTGGCCACCGTCCTACACTAGCGACACTTAGTGTCGCAGAGATATCGGGCCGCATGGACGCCACTTGACACCCGCCCAGCCCAGGCGCACAATCGCGGCGGCTAGGTCACCTAGCAGGGAGATGAATCATGAAACTGGCAGCCCTGGTGGTCATTATCCTTGCCCTCAGCATCACCCTGGGACTCGCCTCCACGACCAGCGTCGCTCTCAACCAGCCGGTCGTGGGCATGGCCGCCACCCCAAGCGGCAACGGCTACTGGCTGATGGCCTCCGACGGGGGCATCTTCGCTTTCGGCGATGCTGCTTTCCACGGCTCTACGGGCAACACCGCTCTCAACCAGCCGGTCGTGGGCATGGCCGCCACCCCAAGCGGCAACGGCTACTGGCTGGTGGCCTCCGACGGGGGCATCTTCGCTTTCGGTGACGCTGGCTTCCACGGCTCCACGGGCAACATCGCCCTCAACCAGCCGATAGTGGGCATGGCCGCTATCCCAACCGGCAACGGCTACTGGCTCGTCGCCTCTGACGGGGGCATCTTCGCTTTCGGCGATGCCGTCTTCTACGGCTCCACGGGCAACATCGCCCTCAACCAGCCGATAGTGGGCACGGCAGCCACCCCAAGTGGCAACGGCTACTGGCTCGTCGCCTCTGACGGGGGCATCTTCACCTTCGGCGATGCCGGCTTCTTCGGCTCCACGGGCAACATCGGGGGCGGGGAGCCGGATTGCGTCGCGTTCCCCTCCGACAATCCCTGGAACACAGACATCTCAGACCTCCCGGTGCATCCAAGATCCGATGCGTACGTTGACACCATCGGTCGGGACGACAACCTCCATCCGGACTTCGGCACCGAGTATGAAGGCGCGCCCAACGGCATCCCCTACGTGATCGTGTCCGGCGAACAGGCGAAGGTGCCGGTTTCTTTCGAATATGCCGACGAGAGCGATCCCGGCCCGTACCCTATCCCGCCGGACGCCCCCATCGAAGGGGGCCCCCAGGGCGATGGGGACCGCCATGTGATCGTCATCGACGATGACAACTGCATCCTGTACGAGGTCTTTGACGCCCACCCCATCAACGAGGGCGAGTCGTGGCAGGCTGGATCCGGCGCCGTCTTCGACCTAAACAGCAACAGCCTTCGTCCCAATTACTGGACCTCCGCGGACGCCGCCGGGCTTCCAATATTCCCCGGCCTCGTCCGCTACGAGGAGGTGGTGGAGCAAGGCGTCATTGATCATGCGCTGCGCTTCACCGTGGAGGAGACGCGGCGTGCCTTCATCCACCCCGCCACGCACTTCGCATCGGATAACATCGAACCAGACCTGCCGCCTATGGGCCTGCGCTTCCGCATGAAGGCCGACTACGATTGCTCGAGTTTCAGCCAGGAGGTCCAGGTGATCTGTAGAGCGTTGAAAAAATACGGCATGTTCGTGGCTGACAACGGTGGGGATTGGTTCATCAGCGGTGCCCCCGATTCCCGCTGGAGCGACGACAACCTGGCTGACCTCAAGGAGATCACAGCAGATGCGTTGGAGGTCGTAGACACGGGCGAGGATGTCATTACGGGTTGAGACCCCTGTGCTCGCCGCCCATCTGAGCCCCTAGCCCAGCCAGCGCCTCGTGGCATACAAGAGCACCGACAGGAGGTCAACGACGGCGCCAGTGAACGAAGCGAAGTATAAGACGCCACACAATGTGAACTTAGTGTGCCTGGGTAGCAGGCCCGCTCGATCTTCCCACAGGATGGCGGGCCATGCTGAAATATGCGTGTGAGCGGTAGGCAGGGAAGCGCAACTGTCCTCGATATCGGTAACCGCGACCGAACGATTGCAGAGTCGATTCCAAGATAGAGACCGGGGTGGAACTATGCATATATATGATGGAGCGACGGTGCTAGGGAAGATCAGGGAGCTCACTTCTCGCTCCCAGAGGGTCGATACGAACGTAACCCTCTATACTGGCCCCGAGTTGGGGCGTTTGGCGGAGAGCGTTGGCCAGAGGAATATCTTTGGTGGGTATAACTGGGACACGCGAGTGCGCAACCGCTCTGCCAAGTATACCGTGGTGTTGGGGAGCGAAAAGATAGCTACCAGAAATCCCTCGCCAGAACAAGCAGAGACCCTGTCTGACATGGACAGGGAATTCGCGCGCATCTTTGGTGGCGAACATGATGGGAAGAAATACCCCGGCCATGCCAATCAGATCCCTGTAGACCTGTTGCATCGAGTTATGGGGAGTGGTGAAGACCCGGATTTCACCTTCAACTGCTACCTCCTGGTCACGACGAAGAACCGGGCTAACCACCACGTATCCTACATGTGGGGCAAGATGGGCCGGGTCGTGGATCCGGTAGATGGTGCGGAAGACCTTTATATGCTCATGGTGCCAGACATCTATACCGGTGATTTTGGCCGCTTCTACTGCTTCCCGGAGCAGAATGTAACGATTGGCCTTGGCTCAGATTACATGGGGGAAGCCAAGAAGGGGATGCTGCGCATGGCCATGCACCAAGCAAAACGTAAGGGCATCCTAGGTGTTCACGCCGGCACCAAGATAGTCCGAGCCTTGAGCCACAGCAAAGAAGCTCTGCAACGGCACGGCGTCGCAATCTTCGGCAACTCTGGGACTGGCAAGACCACCAACATCGGTCACACTCACTACCTAAATAGGGAGGGCGAGCAGGCCCTGGTGGTCCAGGATGACTTCGCCGGCTTGCGACTCAAGGATGGGCGGGTACTGGGAACCGAACAGGCCATGTTTCTGAAGACAGATCTGGATGACGATGACGTGCTCCTCCGCCCGGCCACTGAATCTTCTGAGTTCGTGTCCCAGAACGTTTACATAGATCGTCGGGGTGAAATTCAATACTTGGAGGAAGACCTCTGCGCCAATGGCAGAGGTATCCTGCCTCTGCGGGCTCTACCCAAAGAACGACGCTATGAGTCCATTGACCTCCCACCCCTGGAAGAGCTGGATAGCCTGTTCATCCTCATCAATACCCGAGCAAATACCGTCGTCCCCATCCTACAGGAGTTAACCCCAGAGCAATGCGCTGCCTACTTCATGCTGGGCGAATCGATAGAGACTGCGGCGGGCGACCCCACCAAAGCGGGTCAATCCACTAGGGTGGTGGGGATGAACGCATTCATCGTCGGTGACCCTGCGGAGGATGGCAATCTCTTCTATGAATACCTCAAGAGATATGAGAGCAAGGTCCGGTGCTTTTTCATGAATTCGGGGGGAGTAGGGGAAATCCCGAACCCACAGAACCCCCGCATCATTGAGCGGCCTGCCAACCGTCCCTGGAAGAACGGGATCGGCTTTGTTACCAGGGCCTTGTTCCGGGACACCGCCGCGTGGTCAGACTACCCTGATTTTGGTACCAAGGTCTTGACTGGCGGTGTCCGTGACGAACATGGAAAGATCTTCAATATGGGCAGATTTGACCCGCACCGGCTCTACGACCCCGCCACTAGGGAGGAGATGGTCAGCAAACTGAACAGGGAGCGGGTACAGCACCTGGAACGATTCTCCAACCTGGATCCCAGGATCAAGGAAGCGGTCATCAAGACACACCTTATCTAGGTTTCCCCGAAAGAGCACGAATGGAACCCGACCATATCGTCGAGTATTGATGGCATCAGGAAGTGAGCGAATGTCGCTTGTACGTCCGAGGAGATCCGCAACTGAAGGCGACAGGCGACTGTTAGCGTCCAGGCGCCCGCCACCGAAGGCACACTAACAACGGTCGCAACTATCCCTTGGCTGTATAGCTTTATAAAGCGGGGCGACCACCCTTGCGACCTGGGTGCACAATCGGGAATTGGATGTTCTCCCGTCGCGTTCCGGTGGGCTGGCCAGCCAAGTTGAAGACGAGATTATCGAGAGTGGATCGCAAGTTGTGGAGGATGTCACCGATCATGAAAGACCAGTGGTCAGGGATTGCCTCTCTGATTCTGATGCGGAACGTATACTCCGTGTATTCTCGATTGGGTTGGACTTCGAGGCGATACGGTTTGCGGTCAACGCAGGAGACATACTCGGCGTGATGCGCTTCGAGATGCTTTTCTGCCCACCGGAAACGCGCTTCGACCAACTCTCTTCCATGCATGGGTTACACTTAGAGCATGACCGACAAGAAGCAAAAGACCCCAAAGGGCCACGGCTGCGAATGAATCAGAACAGCACGCATCGGCAAAGCGTTTCCCAGAGTTGGTCGCCAAAACGGCCGTCCGCCGCAGTGCCAACGAGGTTCTAGGCCCGATTTCCCATCTGAAAAGTGGAGCCCCGGGCCGGACTCGAACCGGCGACCTACGGTTTAGGAAACCGTTGCTCTATCCAACTGAGCTACCGGGGCACCAGAGAGATTATAGCCCAACGGCGGAGGGGGAGGATAAACTGGTGGAGATAGCGGGACTCGAACCCGCAACCTCCGCGATGCGAACGCGGCGCTCTCCCAGTTGAGCTATATCCCCACCGTATCGATTATAGGTAGCCCCGGGAAAACCCGTCAAGAAAAGGTAGGCCTGGGGCGTGCCCGCTACCCCTTCTTGCCGGCGTCCGGGGTCAGCCCCGGCACCTCCTCGATCACCATGCGGCCGCGCTCCAAGTCGATCTCCTTGACGATGTCGTCCGTGGCCGGCACGAGAATCTCGCCGCGCTCGCCCTGGACGACGTAGACGTCGTTGGCGCTAGTCGTCAGGACATCAGTCACGCGGCCCAGAGAAGCTCCGGCGGTGCTTTCCACGTCGAGCCCCATCAGTTGAAAGCGGTAGTACTGCCCCTCGCCCAGCGGCTCCAGTTCGCTCTCCGGCACGGTGAGCAGTTGCGCCCGCAGGGCGATGGCCGCCTGGCGGTCGTCGATACCCGACAGCTTGAGGTAGACCATCCCCTTCTGCCAGCGGGAGCTCTCGATAGTGCGGCGCTGGCCAGCCACGGCCACCTCGCGGCCGGGAGCCAGCCTCTCCGGCTTGTCCACCAGGGGGATGACCTTGATGACGCCGCCCACTCCCCACGCGGTGCTCACGCGGCCGACGGCGACGTATCCGGGCGGGACCTGCTCCATAAGCGTCCCGCGCACGCCTTACCCGATCTCTAGGATCGCCCTCGTGCCCTTGCGTATGGCGGCCACCTTGAGCAGGGTGCGCATGGCGTTGGCGATCCGGCCCTGCTTGCCGATGACCTTGCCCATGTCCGATTCCGCCACCTTGAGGTGGAACACGACCTCGTCTTCCGCGTCCTCCTCCGTCACCTCCACCTCATCCGGGTAGTCGACGATGGCGCGGGCCATGAATTCGATGAGCTCCTTCATGGGGGTTACTCCGTGGTCTCAGGGTTCTCTGGGGTCTCGCCATTCGTCTCTGCGGGGGCCTCGGCAGTCTCGGGTTCGGGCTGTTCCTCTTCAGCCGCTGCCTTGGCCTTCTTCCGGGCCTTGGCTTTGGTGCCCTTGGCGGTCTCGGGTTTGGGCTGCTCCTCAGGGGGCGCTTCGGCCTCCGTCGGCGCCTCCGCTGCGCTGGCCTCGGCTGGCTCGGGTTCGGGGGGTTCCTCCGTGGCTGCCGCCTCGGCCTCCGTTGGCGCCTCGGCTTCGGTGCTCTCGGCGGTCTCGGGTTCAGGCTGCTCCTCAGCGGGCGCCTCAGCCTCCGCCGGTGCCGCGGCTGCAGCGACCTCGGCGGGGGCCTCCTCCTTGGCCTTCTTGGGCTTGACGGGCGTCTTGCGGTCCCACACCGCGGGGGCGCGGCCGGCGCGCTCCATTACACCGATGCGGGTGAGCAGCTTGGCGGCCGTCTCTGAAGGCTGAGCGCCGCGGCGCAGCCACTCGACGGCCTCCTCCTCCTTCACCACCAGGGTGGCCGGCTGCGTGCGCGGGTTGTAGTGACCGATGATCTTGATGAACGCCCCGTCGCGCGGCGCCCGTGAGTCAGCGACGATGAGCCGGTAGGATGGCTGTTTCTTCTTACCTACTCTGGAAAGGCGAATTCGGAGCAATAGGCACCTCCAGTGTGCGGGTATTCGGGTCGGCCCTACCTGAACAGCGGCGAGATCTTGGCGCCGCGTCCGGTGGTTATCTGCTGCATGATGCGCTTCGCTTCTCTGTACTGCTTCAGGAGACGGTTGACATCGGTAGGGGTGGTGCCGCTCCCGCTGGCGATGCGGCGACGACGGCTGCCGTCGATGATGTCGGGGCTGCGGCGTTCCTCCGGCGTCATGGAGTAGATGATCGCCTCCACGCGGTCGAGGAACTTCTCGTCCACCTCCTCGATGCTGAGGCGACTCTTGATCTGGGAGAGGCCCGGGACCAGTCCTACGAGCTGGCTGAGGGAGCCCATGCGTCTCACTCGCTGGTACTGGGCGAGGAAGTCCTCCAGGGTGAGGCTGCCCTTCTTCATACGCTCCGAGAGAGACTCCACGTCCTCATCGGTCAGTTCTGCTTTCGCCTTTTCGATGAGGGTGAGCACATCGCCCATGCCGAGGATGCGGGATGCGAAGCGCTCGGGGTAGAACGGCTCCAGAGCGTCGGCTTTCTCACCGGTGCCCACGAACTTGATCGGCACGCCGGTCACCGCCCGGACGGACAGAGCCGCCCCGCCGCGGGCGTCGCCGTCCAGCTTGGTGAGGATGAGGCCGGTCAGGCCCACGGCCCGGTTGAACTCCTCGGCGGCGTGCACCGCCTCCTGCCCGGTCATGGCGTCCGCCACCAGGAGGACCTCGCTGGGGCTCAGGACGTCCTTCAGGTCTGCCAGCTCCCCGAGCCGCTCAGGGTCAAGCTGCACGTAGCCCACCGTGTCCACTAGGATGACGGATGCCCCTGTGCTCCTGGCCTCTTTTAGGCTCGCCTTGCAGATCTCCCGCGGGCGGGCGCTGCCGTCCTGGGCGAACACCGGGATGTTGAGCTGCTTCCCCAGGGCGACGAGCTGTTCGACGGCAGCTACGCGCTCGGGGTCAGCGGCTACCATGAGGGGGTTCTCGCCCTGGCGGCGGAGGTGCAGTGCGAGCTTGGCGGCGGTGGTGGTCTTCCCGGAGCCCTTCAGCCCCACCAGTAACATCACCGTGGGCGCCGACTTGGCGTGTTCCAGCCGGGTCTGCCCTCCGCCCAGCACCTCCATCAGCTGCTGGTTGACGACGTCGATGATCTGCTGCATGGGCGTGAGGCTTGAGAGCACCTTGGCGCCCAGCGCCCGCTCCTTCACCCCCTGCACGAACTCCCGGACGACCTTGAAGTTGACGTCCGCTTCCAGCAGGGCCAGCCGCACCTCGCGCAGAGCCTCGTCGAGGTCGCGCTCGGTGATAGCGCCGCGGCTGCTCAGGCGGCGGAAGACGCCCTGTAGCTTGTCGGTAAGGGTTTCGAACATAGTTACGGAAAGGATTGTATCGGTTCGTCGCTGAGGGCGTCAAGGAATCGGGCAGGCGGCGCCGGCGCCGCTAACGCCTGCCTCCGGACGGCCCCGATCTTACTCGTGAATGGTAGCGTGCTGATCGACGACCCCCTCACTGTCCACCCCGCAGCACGTCTCCAGTTCCTCGTGCAGGGCACCCGTCTCCAGTTGGATCGTGGCGTGTTCGATGCAGAAACGTTGGGCCAGCAGTTGCCGTAGTTCCACCAGGATGTCGTGCTGGTTCCGCGCGTCGTCTGTCTGCACGTGGGCACTCAGCGAGATGAAGCCGGAGGTAACCGTCCAGACGTGAAGGTCATGTATCCCCTGAACGCCGGAGGTGCCCAGCATCGCCCGCTGGATATCCCTGATGCTCACGCCGGGCGGCGTCGCTTCCAACAGCACCTGAGTGGTCTCCCAGGTGAGCCGGAACCCGCCCGCCAGGATGAGGGCGCCGATGAACACGCTCATCGCCGGGTCGGCGATGAATTGACCGGTGGTGAGCATGATGATCCCGGCGATGATAACGCCCACCGAGGCAGCCGCGTCGCCCACCACGTGCAGGAAGGCCGCGCGGACGTTCAAGCTTTGGGTCCGCTGGCGGAAGAGAAGGGCGGCGGACACCAGGTTGGCGCTAAGCCCCACCACAGCCACGGCCAGCATGGGGCCGCTGCGGACGTCCGGCGGATCGCCGAGGCGACGCGACGCCTCCCAGAAGACGTAGCCCGCCACGGCGATCAGGATGAGGCTGTTGAGCAGCGCGGCCAGCACCTCCGCCCTGTGAAACCCGTAAGTGCGGCGACGGCTGGGCGGAAGGGACGCCAGCCAGACTGCGCCTAGGCCGACGCCCAGGGCGCCGATGTCGGAGGCCATGTGACCAGCGTCGGCCAGAAGGGCCAGGCTGTTCGTGAGGATGCCGCCCACCACCTCCGCCACGAGGATAGTGGCGGTAACCAGCAAGGCCAGCGCGAGGGCTCTCCGGCTCTGAGCCCGGCGATGGGCCAGGGCGCTCAGCGACGTGTCAGGCCCCCTTGCTGGCCAGGAGAGCACACAGGTCGCCCGTCCGACAGGCGTAGCCCCACTCGTTGTCGTACCAGGACACGGCCTTCACCAGGTTGCCATCAAGGACCATGGTGCTCAGCGCATCGAAGATGGAGCTGGCGGGGTTGCCTCTGAAGTCGGTCGAGACGAGGGGCTCGTCGCAGTACTCGAGAATGCCGCGCAGGGGCTCGGAAGCGGCGGCGCGGAACGCCTCGTTTACGGCCTCGACGGTGGCGGGCTTGTCTAGAGTGGCTACGAAGTCGCAGACGGAGACCGTGGGGGTGGGCACCCGGAACGCCATACCGTCCAAGCGCCCCTTTAGCTCAGGTATGACAATGGTGACGGCGCGGGCCGCGCCTGTGGTTGTGGGGATGATGTTGAGCGCGGCCGAGCGGGCCCGGCGCAGATCCTTGTGCACAGTGTCCAGGATGACCTGGTCGTTGGTGTAGGCATGGATGGTGGTCATGAAGCCCTTGCCCACGCCAAAGGAATCGTGCAGCACCTTGACGACGGGGGCGATGCAGTTGGTCGTGCAGGAGGCATTGGAGATGATGTGGTGCTTGGCCGGGTCGTACATCGAATCGTTGACGCCGAGGACGACGGTGAAGACGTCTCCCTTGGCGGGGGCGCTGATGACGACCCTCTTGGCGCCGCCGCCGTCGATGTGGGCACGAGCCTTGTCCGCGGCGGTGAAAAGCCCGGTCGACTCGACGACGATCTCCACACCCAAGTCCTTCCAGGGGAGCTGGGCGGGATCCCGCTCAGCCAGCACCTTGATCGCCTGTCCGTCGACCGTGATGGAATCGTCGCTGGCCTGGATGTCTCCCGGGAAACCTCCGTATGTGCTGTCGTACTTGAGGAGGTGGGCATTGGTCTGAGGGCTTGTCAGGTCGTTGACCGCCACGACCTTCAGGGCTTCCGAGTGGAAGTCGTGGATGGCCTTGAATATCTGGCGACCAATCCGACCGAACCCGTTGATGCCTACCTTCACTGCCATGGATTGCCTCCTTGTCTCGTCTCGCCGGGGTTAATGTCAGTATATATTCAGCGCTGGCGGCAGGGCAAAACGAGAGCCGGCCCTGATTGCAGGCCGGCTCTCGCGGCAGGCAGTGGAGGAGATGTCTAGCCTATCGGGCCAGTGAGTCCAGGACTTCGATCGCCGCTGGCCCTAGGATGGCGATGAATAGGGACGGCAGTAGAAAGACCACCAAGGGGAAGGTCATCCAGATGGGTATCCTCTGGGCAATCTGCTCGACCCGCTGGCGGCGGCGAGTGCGCATCTGGTCCGCCTGTACCCTGAGCACGTCTCCCACAGAGGAGCCGGTCAACTCCGCGTGGATGATGGAGTTGACGAAGGTGATGACGTCCGGCACGCCGGTGCGCTCGCCCACTTCGCGGAGGGCGTCGCGGCGGCTGCGGCCCAGCGCCATGTCTCGGAGGGAACGGGCCAGTTCGTCGCCGAAGGGGCCTGGTAGCCGCTCCGCCACCTTGGCGAAGGCGGAGTCCAGGCCTAGCCCGGCCTCAACGCAGGTGGTAACGAGGTCAAGGGCGTTGGGGAGGCTCTTGAGGATCTCGTCTTGACGGCGCCTTACCCGTCTGCTCAGCCAGAAGTAGGGCAGATAGAAACCCATGAAGATGAGGGTGAAGAGGCCCAGAAGCTGGAGGCTGCCGAAGCTGGCCTCAGCCAACAACAGCAGGGCAAGGAACAGCGCCGGCAGGGCCACGGCTGTGAGGACCATGACGATCAGGAAGCCACTGACAGAGAGCGGCTCTCCCGCCAGCGTCAGCAGGTAGCGGATGCGGGACACAAACGTGGTGGGCAGCACCTTGGCGAAGCCGTTGCCGAGACCGGCGAAGATCGGCCACATGACCCGCTGGGAGAACGGGGCCGTGAGGTCTGTGGTCTCCTCTTCCGGGAGGTGCGCGGCCAGATTCCGCACCCGCGCGCGCACAGGACTCTCCCGACGTTGGCCTCCCACGGCCATCGTGATCATCAGGACGCCCAGGAAGGCGCTGAGGGCTGCTATCGTTGCTAGTGCCAGTGTCATAGCTCCACCCCTTAGATATCCACGCTAACGATGCGCCTGATCAATAGGAGGCCAATGATATCCAGGCCGACCGCCAGGACGAGCAGGAGGCGGCCCAGCGGATCGGTGAACAGGAGCGACATGTAATCGAAGTTGATGGCTAGCATCAGGAGCACGAACCCCGCAGGCATCAGGCCGACGATCCAGCCAGATAGCCTCTTCTGCGCCGTCAGCGTGTTGATCTCGCCCTTTATGCGGACCCGCTCACGTATGGTATGGGCGACCTTCTCCAGTACCTCAGAGAGGTTGGAGCCCACGGAGCGCTGGATGAGGATGGCGGTGACGATGACGTCCAGGTCGTAGCTCCCGACGCGCTCACGCAGGTTCTCCAGGGCCTCCTCGATGGAAGCCCCCATCCGGGTGTCGCGCTGGAGACGATGTAGCTCTGTGGACATCGGCGGTTGGAGCTGCTCCGCGGCCAGGTCAAGCGCCTGCATGAGGCCAAAGCCGGCCCGCAGGGAGCTGGACACCATGGTGAGCATCCCCTCCAGTTGGCTGTTAAACTTCCGCAACTGGCGGCCGATGAGCACGCGCACGTAGAAGGCAGGCAGCATGAATCCCACGGCTCCGGCCGGTATGCCGAACAGAATCGCCAGTGGGGTGCCCCCGCCCAACAGGAGGACGACGGCAAACGTCGCTAGGCCTACCAGCACCCGCAGGGCGATGTATTCGTGCAGCTTGAGGGCCAGCCCGGCCCGCTCCAGTTGCACGCGCGTCCGCTCAGCCCAGGCGCTTCCCTGCGCAGGTAGCGCCAGGGGGACGCCACGCTCCATCCGCGGCGCGGAGTACGCCTCCAGCATCTCCAGGCGGCGCAGCGCCCGCGACTTACTTCCCCGTGCCTGAAAGAACCCTATCACTATCAGAAGCACGCCGACGAAGGCGGCAGCAGATGCTCCAAGTGCTAGTCCCATAGTCTACCCCCTTACCGGCGCGAACATGTCGCTGGGGAAGGACACCCCCATCGTCGTCAGTCGATCCAAGAACCGCGGCTGTATGCCGGTGGGCAGCACCTGCCCCAGCACGCGGCCGTCGGCATCGATCCCCTCGTGGTGGAAGCGGAACAGGTCCTGCATCGTTACCACTTGGCCCTCGAGGCCCGTGAGTTCGCTGACGCCCACAACCTTGCGAGCGCCGTCCACGAACCGGGCCAGGTGGATGATGATGTGGAATGCGGACGCCATCTGCTCGCGGATCGCCCGCACAGGAAGCTCGAACCCTGCCATGAGGAGCATGTTCTCCACCCGCATCAGGGCGTCGCGGGGCGAGTTGGCGTGCACGGTAGTGAGTGAGCCCTCGTGGCCGGTGTTCATGGCCTGCATCATGTCGAACGCCTCGCCGCCGCGGACCTCACCCACGATGATCCGGTCCGGACGCATGCGCAGGGAGTTTCGCACCAGGTCTCGCTGCGTGACATCGTGCTTCCCTTCCAGGTTGGGGGGACGTGCCTCGAGGGAGACCACGTGAGGCTGCTGAAGTCGCAGCTCTGTAGGGTCCTCGATGGTCACGATCCGCTCCGTCGCCGGGATGAACGCCGACACGGCGTTGAGGAGAGTGGTCTTGCCGGTGCCCGTGCCGCCGGAGATGAGCGTGTTGAGACGGCCCTTAACGCAGGCGTTGAAGAACTCCGCCAGCTCCGGCGTCAGCGTACCACTGGTCATCAGGTCACCCATGGTGTACTTGTCGGTGCGGAACTTGCGGATAGTGATGGTTGGGCTCTTGGGGGCCACCGGTGGGATGATGATGTTGACACGGGAGCCGTCCGCCAGTCGGGCGTCCACATATGGCGATGACTCGTCGACGCGCCTGCCGAGCGGTGAGAGTATGCGTTCCGCGATCCGCATGATGTGCCTGTCGTCGCGGAAGCGGACGTTGCTCAGGTAGAGGATGCCGTCGCGCTCGTAGTAGACGTTGTCGACAGCGTTCACCATTATTTCCGATATCGACGGGTCGCACACCATCCCTTCGATGGGTCCCAGTCCCAGAACCTCATCGGCCACGTGAGAGATCAGCAGGTCCCGCTCCACGCCCAGCGCGGTGGGGGCGATCTCCCGCATGATGGCGCGGGCGGCCTTCTCTACGACCTCCCGGGCCTCATCCGAAGGCAGCTTCTCGATGGCGGACGCGTCCATGTCCTCGATGAGGCGCTGGTGGACTGCGAACACCGTCTCCCACTGGCCCTCGCTGAGGCCGTCCTGGTGGTAGCGCCGACCGTCCCCCGCGGCGGGCATCGTGGCCTCCTTGAACTTCTCCTGCCATGTCGTCATGACTTCTCACCCTTCCCTTTGCGCTCTCTAGCGCCTGAACAGTCGCGTGAGTATGCCGGATGCCGCCTCAGTGCCCTGTCCGTTGCCGCTGTACGTGGCTTCCACGCCGGCCAGCATGGCCGCCATCTCTCGGATCGTCTCAGAGATCCCGGACAGGGGCCGGTCTATCACCACCGGTGTGCCCATCTGGACGCTGGTGGAGATCCCCTCGTCGTGCGGGACAGACCAGAACACCTCGCGCCGGAGCACCTTGCTCACGTCCTCTTCTTGGATGGAGTTGGTGTTGGTGGCGCGGTTGATGACCAGCTTGATCTTGTCGTCGTTATTCATGCCGCCGCTGAGCAGCTTGAGGGCGGTGGTTGTGTCCTTGATGCTGGTGACATCCAGGCTGGTCAGCAACAGCACGACGGTGGCCTTGTCAAGCGCCACCGCGACTAGGTCCGTGAACGTGGCTGGGCAGTCCACGATGACGAAGTCGTGCGTCTGGGCCAGCAGCGTGAGCACCTTGTCCACCGCCTCCGAGCTCACGTTGCGCCAGTCGATGGGCTCGAAGGGGGCGGGCAGCACCCTGACGCCGCTGGGGTGATGCACGAGGCTGTTGGTCAGCGACTCACGGTCGAGCTCGTCAATCCTGCCGGCGGCGTCAACCAGGCTCGCCTCGACAGGGATGTCCAGCATCATGGCGGCGTCGCCGAATATCGTGTCGACATCGACGATGACGGCGCTGCCGGCGTTGATGGCTATAAAGGCTGCGGCAAGGTTGGTGGCCATTGTCGTCTTGCCGATGCCACCCTTGGCTCCGAAGATGGTGATCACCATGCCCGCGCTTCTTGGACCGGCGACCGGGTCGCCGGAGGCCAGGGCGCGCCGGCGTTCCTGCTGGGAAAGAGCGGTCTGCACCGCCTTGATCACGTCGTCTGTCTTAAGCGGTTTCGTCAGGTAGTCGCGGGCCCCGGCCACCACCGCCCGCCGTGCCGACTCCGCATCGCTCTGCGACGAGTAGGCCACGATGGGCGAATCCGGCAGCAGTTCGCTCAGCGACTCGATGGTCTGAAGGGCCCGGGCGGGTGGGTCTTCGATCCCTACCAGCACAACGTTGGGCTTGAGCTCGTCCGCCAGGGACAGGGCCTCCGCTCCATAGCCCACACCCCCTACGACGATGAACGAGGCGCGAACGAGCCCCTTCTGTAGTTCCGCCCTTGTCTCAAAGTCCTGGTCCACCACCAGGATGCGTGAATTGCCTGCCATTTGAGGTGCCTCCCTCTACTCCGTCCTCGCGGCCACTCCTACCGCGCTCGGTCCACGACGATCAGGGTGGGCTGAACCTCAACGGCGGCCCCGTCGCCCACGGCGCGAGCGTCCATGCGCAGGATGCCGTACTCGTCGGCCGTGGTGAGCATCTGCGCCTGGGCGGGATCGACCTGGAGGGTTGCTGTGCCGGCCTGAGGCTCGGCGTCGGCCTCATCCACCTCTTCGGCGAGAGTGCCGCCTGCCGTTGTCGGCGTGAGCGTTTGGGCCAGGCCCAGTACCTTGGTGTTCTGCAGCAGGGTGACCGTGAGCACGTAGCTGTTCAAGGTGACGGGTTCCTCAGCGTCGGTGGGGGCCAGTTGGGGGTCCGCTACCGTGTAGGCCGTCCCGAGCTGGGCGAGGAGATGGTTGGCAGCCTCCACGCTGCCCACCTCGAATACGCCGACAACGTCCACCTTGTCTCCGGGCTTGATGTTGCCGCCGGCGATCACCACTTCCTGCACCTCCACGGAGACCCCGCGCATGCCGGGGTCCACCTTGAAGGCGAGGCCGTCGCCCGCGGCGTCGCTGACCGCAGATGGCAGTATCGCAGCGCCCGCCTTCACGTCCTCCGTCACGACACGGTCAACCAGTTGGCTGCGGCTCGAGAAGGCGTCCGCGTTGGCCTCCTCCGCGGAGACGAACTTCACCTTGAGGTGGTCGTTGGTGATGCGGGTCTGAGCGGGGATCGCGTCCTTCGCCACTACCACGGGCACAGTGCCGCCGCTGGTGGTGCCGCTGTCGTCAGCGCTTCTGACCGCCACGAAGGCGATGATGGCGGCGACGGCGGCCAGGAGCACGCCCAGGTACAGCACGTACCGCTGCGTCTTGTCTCCTCGCGGCTTCGTAATGGTCTGACCAGCCATTTCGATCTACCTCCCTTGGTTGCTTGTTCCACAGGGGTTGATTTCGAATTCGGTGTGCGCCTCGGAGGCGCAGCTGTTTGGATTCCTCTCCTTGCCTGCCATCATGGTTTACTCCACCAGCCGCGATCCCGCGGCCAGCCGCCTGCCGATCTCTTCGAATACGTCCGTCAGGTCCGAGCCTTCGGGCTCGATGAACACGTGGTCCTCGTCGGTGGCCATGGCGTAGACCAGATCTTCTGAGTCGCTGTCACTCCAGGTCCCTGTGTCCTGCTCGCATTCTTGGCCCGGGCCGGGGTCATTCACCCCGTAGCCGATTACGTAGATTTCGATGCCTGCGTCCTTGGCGGCCGTGGCCTCGGCGTTGGCCAGTTCGCAGGGGTTTTGGCCACTGGGCCGGTTGGGAGCACCGTCCGAGAGGAGGACTATCGCCTTCTGCGCGTCATCACGCGCCTCGCTTGAGAATAGAAGGTGCTCGCGGGCGATTTGTATGGGGTAGGCGATGTTAGTCCATCCGCCCGACTGCAGGCAGTCGAGGACGCGTACCAGTCGACTCCAGGGATCTAGCGGCTCGTCGACGGCGGGCTTGTAGTCATCGCTGAGGTTAACCACCAGCCAATGGTCGTTGAGTGACCAGGGTTCGCTTGTGTCCGGCCAGCAGGCTTCGGGAACCCATCTCCACCTGCCATCGATCCAAACCCGAACCTCATCCGACAATGACTGGGAGATGCTTGGCGGCAGGACGCCCAGCCCCACGCTCTGCAGCTCCGGGTTGAGCTGCTCCAGCATTGCGCGGGCGCCTTCTTTGGCCTTGTCCATATCGCCGTCGCTCATGCTAATGGTCCGGTCCAGGACGAGAACGGCGTCCACAGGGGTGACGGCGGTGGTGCACTCGCCGCGGCAGGCGGCGGCCGTCCCGGCCACGTCGCAGCCCTCGTTGAGCCAGCAGCTATCGCTGCTGCCGCCCAGTAGGCGCAGGACCGGCATCAGCGTCACCGGAGCCCTCAGGGAGCCCTCGACGATTATCGTGTCGTAGTCTGAGGGCTTGCAGTGGAGGGGGTTGTCGGCCCGGCACTCGAAGCTGATGTCGATGCTGCTTCCGTCGAGGCCGTTGCGGTCGGCCCATTCGCGGGCGATGGTCTCGGCCAGGGCGGTATCCTCGGGGAGCTCCTGGGCGCCGGCCAGGGCGGCGGCGTCGGTTATGTGCTGGACGCGTTCGCGGCGGTGCAGGTAGAAGCCCACGTCCACCACGATGGCGCCAAAGCCGAGGAGCAGCACTAGGAGCATGACTGCCAAGATGAGTATCTGGCCCCTCTCCCGGCCTCGCCCGGTCACTATCCGTCGCACCCGCTGCCTCCTGAACTAGCGCTCTCCGGCTCGAGCTCCAGACGCATGTCAGTGCACGAGCTGAGCGTGATGCTGCCAAAGGCCAGGTCCAGCAACCTGCCCAGCGGCGTGATCAGGTTGTATTCGTAGTCGGCGCTGACGGCCACGGCATCGCCTTGGCCCACGCCGTCGCCGTCGAAGTCCTCATAGGTCACGACGACGTCACCCGGGTCCAGGAGGCCGTTGGAGGTGGCGGCCGTGCGCGCCTGGATCTCCGCCACGGGGGTGCCGACGGTGCCCTCACGGGCACCCTCGCGGGTGGAGTTCGTGAGGACGAGCCAGCGGCTGAAGCCGACGCCGAAGTCGGCGATGATGAACATGACGACGAGGAAGAGGGGCAGCACCAGGGCGAACTCCACCATGGACTGGCCTCTCTCTTTCGGGCCGGTGCATCTAGCCGGTTTCGCTGTCATCCCTGTTCTTACGCGTACCATGGTCCCTCTCCTCCCCGCCTGGTGGCTGCCGTGGGGGAGACGCACCCCTCACGGCAGCCACTGTGGGTCGTCCAAACTACTACGAGGGGAACGGGCAGGAGTCGCCGCCAGGTGCAGTGATGCAGTCCCTGATGTCCCCGGCCCAGGACTCGAATGCACCCTCAAGGATGCCGATGACGGCCAGCACGATCGCCACGGAAACGACCACGGTGATCAGGGCGTACTCCACCATGTCCTGACCGCGCTCGCTGCTGAGCAGGTCCTTCAGCCACACGTAAAGCCTCAACATTTGGGTCTTCCTCCTTCTGGTCTCGCTCGTTTTGCTGCTGCGGTGTGAGCGCCCCCTTGCCAAGGCGTCGCCTTGGGCTTATCCTGAATACACGGCACCGCCGGATGCGGATGCGCGTTCTGACCAGGGTAGGGGGCAAATACCTTGGGATGCGCTGACGGTTCTAGTGGTGCCGCATCTTCTTAGCGCCTCTTCCTATCTGCCTCACCTCCCTTCGTGTTCTTCTCGTGTGAGCTTCGACTTCAGTTCAGTCAGGAAGTACGCGGACGGTGCCACCTCCGGCCGCCCGTCCTCAAGGGCTTGGGCGATCTCAAGGAGCGGCCTCAGCCTGTCTCGGTATTTCGGGTATCTCTTGAGGCACGCTTCCAACGATTCGCCCTCCCGCAGAAGCTCCATGCAATCAGCCAGCGCGCGACTTAGCGTAGTAGTGGCCAAGGTCATCCTCCAGCCGACGACGGAGGGCGGACAACGCCCGATACTGAATCACCCGCACCGCGCCGATGCTCTTGCCGAGCACCTTGGCGATGTCCGGGTAGCCCAACCCGTCTACAAAGCGCATTACGATGACCTGACGCTGGTCCCCTCGCAAGGTTCGCACCCCTTCCCATACCCGCTCCCCATCAGCTTTGGCCTCACATGACGCCTCGGGGGAGTACAGGGTACCCTGGACTTGCACCGTATCCGGGAGCGGGGCGTTGCCGTTGGCGCGAACCTTCTTGTGGTTCACCGTTAAGTTGTAGGCGATGCGCAGGAGCCAAGCCAGGAACGGGACTCCTCGCATCTCATATCTGTGGATGGCCTCGAGGGCCTTGAGGAAGGTCTGGGCGGTGAGGTCTTCCGCTGTGTGGAGATCGCTCGTCAGATAGTAGACGTGGCGAAAGACCTTGAACACATATCGCTCGTACAGAGCGCCGAAGGCTTCGCGGTCGCCCTTGGCAGCACCGGCGATAAGCTGCGTATCATCGGCCTTCTGGAGGCTAGACCGACGCATATCCCTCCCCTGGGCTAGCACGGCTTTGCTCTTCAGTTGCTGAGTCTCCTGCCGGCCTTCCGGCAAGTCAGCCGACAGGTGTACTCATAATACGTAACAACCGTGGGATTCAGATGTTACAGTAGCGGAGTGCGTGCTTCAATGAATTTCTTGACATAGGGGATAGAAATTCGGTTAACATTCCGTTCTCCCCTGCTCAGCTTGACACGGTATCGCGGCCTGCCCCCATAATCTGATTAGTTGACCAGTTAGGAGGGAACGCCGTTCGCAGCTTCCTGATCCACAATGGGATCTTCTTGCAGTCCGGCCTTCAGACATAGAGCTGTCTAGATCCGCTGCCGCTCCGTCAGGGTCTGGGGCTGCCTCCCTACGGCCAGGCGAGGAGGCCCGGCTCGAGGTCTAGGGGCCTGTCAGACGCGTCAGGGGGCACGAGAAACGGCGGCTACGCTGTCGGCCGCCTCTGGGGGGGGCTCCTTCTGCGCTGCGCACGGCATGCCTTGTGTCCGGAAGGCGGCTGGCCGCAAGGTCCGTGACGCCAACTGGCGCTGCTTGACACTGAGCTAGTCAATGGCGAGAATGCCCACGGTATCGGGACACGAAGCAGGCAGAAGGGAACCCCGGCAGTCAGACGGACTCGCCACGTAGGCCGGCGCCGTTTCCTGGGCGGTGTCGGCTTGTTTGGCATGGGCCTCGTCCTCGCCTCGACGCTCGGCTGTCGAGGTGGCGGCAAGAGATCCCTCACCACCCTTGACCGCACCATTGTCTTGGGCGAAGACGGTGTGTTGCGCGACGGGCCCGGGGAGACGCCCCATGAGGTGCGCACGGATCTGGCCGAGGCTGAGGTCGGCCGCGAGCGGCGGCGGCGCTCCCTGGTGGTGTTCCATCACTTCGCGGACTTGCAGCTCCTAGACGAAGAGTCGCCGTTGCGCGGCGAGTGGCAGGATTCCTGCCCCACGCCCCTGTCCACTGCGGCATTCCGCCCTCAGGAGAGCCTTACCCTGCACGTGGCCGCCTCCCTTGTGCGCCGCGCCAACCGCATTCGCCGCAGTCCTCTGACTGACCGCCTCACCGATTTCGTCCTTCACACCGGCAATGCCGCCGACAATGCCCATTTCAACGAGCTGCGCTGGTTCATCGATCTGATGGATGGCCGACAGGTCCACCCCGATACGGGTGGCGCTGGATACGAGGGCGTGCAATCGGAAAGCCCAGACCCGCTGTATCCGGACCTGCTGGCTCTTGCCCAGCTCTCGTTCGTGCCGAAGGGGATCCGCTATCCCTGGTATACCGCGCTGGGCAACCGAGACGTGCTGGCCCAGGGGAACTTCCCGCGCAATAAGGCCGCCGCCCAGATCGCCATCGGCAGCGAGAAGATCATCGACCTGTCGTCGGCACGCAAGGAGGAGGTGTGCGAGGACCCTTCCATCCTCCTCGACCCCGAGCTGACGGAGGAGATCCTGGCCGATGAGGGGACAGATGTGCGGGAAGTGACGCCGGATCCCAACCGACGTCTCATGAGCCGCAAGGAGTGGATCGAGGAGCTGTTCAACAGCAGCGATCAGCCCGGTCCTGTGGGCCATGGGCTCACTGAACGAAACCGGGCCAACGGTTTCGCCTACTACACGTTCGAGCACGGTCCCCTGACCTTCATCGTGTTGGACACCGTGAACCCGGCTGGGTTCGCCGCTGGCAGCATTGGCAAGCGTCAGTTCAAGTGGCTCAAGAGACAGCTCAGGAGCCGCAGCAGCAGCTACTACAATGCTGACGGAGAGCTGGTGGAGGGCGGTGGCGAGGACCGGCTCATTGTCATCGTCAGCCATCATCCTCTGGACCGGCTCAACAATCCTCTGCCGGCCCCCTCCGGCGAGGAGAGGGTTCAGGGCCCTGAGCTAGAGGAGCTGCTGCACCGGTTCCCCAACGTCATCGCGCACATCGCTGGAGATAGCCAGGTGAACAAGATCACCGCCCGGCCGGACCCGGAGCGTCGCGGCGGCAGCTACTGGGAGGTGACCACTACTTCCCCGGTCGCCTACCCGATGCAGTCGCGCCTGCTGGAGGTGATGGACAACAGGGATGGCACCATCTCCCTGTTCAGCACCATCTACGACCTGGATGCCCCCATCGACGCCCGAGATGCGGACGACCCGACCGCGGGTGACGGCGTGAATGAGGAGGAACTGGCGGCAGTGGCCCGCAGCGTGGCGGCGCAGGACAGTCAGCGTGACCCGGAGGCCGCTGGCTTGGCCGTCAGCGACCGCAACGCCGAACTGCTGCTGTCTGCTCCCTTCGACCTGGCTGGCGTGGAGACGCCCGGGCGCCATCGTCCCGCCGCCGCGGTTGCGAAGCAGGGGATGAGCCGCCGCTCGCTCCTACGGATCCTCTTCCCGGCCTCCTAGCCGTCTGTGGGGAAAGAGATCGGGGGCCGACAAAGTCGGCCCCCGTTCGTTTCCGGGTGCGGGTTAATGCTATCCGCCCCTGCCGCGCATGACGAAGAAGGCTCCGCCTCCCACCACTACGACCCCGACGACGACGACGATGATGATGATGACGCCGGTGCCTATGCCGCCATCGTCGCCCTCCCCGTCCTCGACTGTGGTGGGGCTGGCCTCCGGTGTCTGCTCGTCGGTAGGCGTCCCCTCGTCAGGCGGCTGTTCCCCACCTACGACGACGTCGGAGGTCACCGTGACGAGCTGGTAGTCGCCGTCCGGCACGAGAGGGTCCTTGTCGCACTCATCGCCTATGCCGTCCGGCCGCGGGTCCCCTTGCTCGTTGACGTCGCTGTCCTTCTGGTTGCTGTCATCCTCTTCGCCGTTGGCGATGAGGGGACAGTTGTCCCCCGTGTTGAGGTAGCCGTCCGCGTCCTCGTCCGAGTTGATGCCATCGTTGAGGGGGTCGTCGTTGGGGTCGCACGCGGCGTCCAGGCCGTCCTCGTCGAGATCGCCCTCGCCCTTGATGCGGGGGTCGCCAGCGTTCTCCACGTAGGGGCAGGTGTCAAGGCCGTTCTCGAAGCTGTCGCCGTCGGCGTCCCGCTGGCTCATGGCGCTGACAGTGAACTCGTATGTGCCGGCCTCGGCTGGGTTGCGGAAGAGAACGATGCCGCTCTCGTCCGGGTTGCTGACCCCCTCATCGACCATGTCGAGGGGGTGGCTGGTCGCTTCGCACAGGGGGTCCAGCAGGTCCGGATCGATGTCGTCGGTGCAGGGGTTGTCCTTGCTGACGGCGAAGGCGGTGTTGCTGGAGATGAGGGGAGTGCAGAAGTCAGTGATGGGGTTAGGCTCCGGGTCCCTGTCGGGGTCGCCTACGTCCTGAAGGAAGACCATGGTGGGGTACCCCAGCTCCTCGTCGCTGGGGATCTCCCGGATCAGCTCGGTGCCCGGCTCGAAGATGAGGAACTGGAGCAGCACGTCAGCCCCGGCTACGATCTGGATTCCCGCCGCGCGCCGGATAGGCTCTACCTCGCCGATGATGCGGGGGATGAACTCGGGGTACTTCTCTATCGCGTCCTGGAGGCCGCTCTCGTCCTTGTCCTCGAAGACGTCACCCGTGCCGTTGTCGTCGGCGTCGTCGAAGGGGACGGTGTCCGTGATGTCGATGCTGGCGTTGAGCATCGTGAACTCGACGACGAGCTGGTTATCGCACTGGGCGCCAATGATGCCCAGGGTGGCTAGGGCGGTCAGATGTCCGACCACGGTACCTATGGGGATCTCGTCACCCGGCGTGATCTCCCACTCCGCCGGGATGAAGTTGATGAGGCCACCGAATTGTACGTCGCCCGCGGGGACGTCGAACCCGGTCGTCAGGTCCGTGACGCCTCCCGGCTCATTGTCGCCGTCGCACTCTTCAGGATCGCCCGGCACAAAGGGCTCATTGTCTACCGTGGCGGCGTCGTCCAGACAAGCCTTGATTTGGGGGTTGAAGGTCTGCCCGTGGACGGTGTCCGCCGAGCCTACGAACATGATGAAGGCTAGGGCAGCGGCGCCCAACAGCAGCGATAGCTTCGGCTTCAAGTCTCACCCTCCCTTGTCACGTCGTCAGTACCCTTCCCGCCGGTAAGGTCCACCTGGATCGGTGTTAGGCGATCCGCGAAGGTAGCATCGCCGCAGGGAGCCTGGATACGGCACGACAACCGATATGCGTGCTCCTTATATACCCCGCAACCGCTACTTGTCAAGCTGATTCGGCTGAATAGTCAGGGCAATGCCCTCGAAGGTGGAGGGGGTAGATGAATGGCAGGGCAGACCTCGGCATGTATAATTACTATTGAAGCAAGCTATGCCAACGAATTATCCCTATGCCGAACGGGGGAGGCATGACAAGCATCCTGGTAGTTGAGGACGAGGAGGGCATCGCCGATTTCCTGAGGCGAGGCCTCATACTCACGGGATATGAGGTCGATGTCGCCTACGACGGCGAGACCGCGTTGTCCCGGGCCCGCGAGCAGATGCCGGATCTGGTCATCCTGGACCTGATGCTGCCGGGTCTGGACGGTGTTGAGGTCTGCCGCCGCCTGCGGGCCGCCAGCGATGTTCCCATCGTTGTCCTCACCGCTCGCGATGCCGTGTCCGACAAGGTGCAGGGTCTGGACGCCGGTGCCGATGACTATCTGACGAAGCCGTTCGCCTTTGACGAGCTGTTGGCCCGTGTGAGGGCGGCTCTGCGTCGCAGAGTGCCATCCGAGGAGGTCTTGACGGTGGGTGATCTGGTTGTCCGGCCCGCCAGTCGGGAGGTGGAGCGCGCGGGCCGGAGCATAGATCTGACCACTCGCGAGTACGACCTGCTGGAATACCTGGCCCGCAACGCGGGCAAGGTGGTGGACAAGCAGGCCATCTTTGAGAAGGTGTGGGGTTTTGACTTCGAGGTGGAGTCAGACGCCATCAAGGTGTATGTTCGCTATCTTCGCAAGAAGCTGAACGCCCCCGGGGAACGTGACCTGATCCACGCCGTACGTGGCGTGGGCTATATCCTCAAGGCCTGACCAATGTCCCTGAGCCTTCGCTGGCGGCTGACCATCGGCATTGCTGCCGCCCTGATTGTTACCCTTGTGGCGATCCTGGTGACGCTCCGGCTCGCCCTGGGGGGGATCCTAGAGGCTGATCTGGATGATGATCTTGCCAGGGACGCGGGGCTGGTGTCGGCGCGAGTGGCCTTGCTGGGCTCGCTGGATGACACGGAAGGCCTCCAGGATATCGTGGATTCGTACTCGCTTGGTGGCGTTTCATCCTCGTTTCTGGTTGTGGTTCGCGATGATAAGGGAGACGTGCTGGCCTCCACGCCTGGTGTGGACGCCGAGGTGCTGGCTCTGGACCCGCCACAGCAGGAGGCCGTGCGCGAGGGCGACCATTTGAGCCGCACCGTTACGCTGGAAGAGGGGGACAAGATTCGGCTGCGCACTTCGCGCCTGATTATCGGCAGGGAGACAGTTGGCATCGTCCAGGTGGCGGAGGACGCGGAGCTCACCAGCCGGCCTCTAGATCGGCTGCAAACGTTGCTGCTGGCGGAGGGCATAGGGGGGGTTATCCTGGCGCTCATCATCGGCTACTGGCTGGCCAGGGGCGCTGTGAAGCCGCTGCAGGAGGTGATCGGCGTTGCCGCCGACATCGAGGCGTCAGACCTGGGCAGGAGGATCGGCGCTAGAGCTAGCCCGGTGGAAGTTCAGAAGCTGGCCGACACCTTCGACGCCATGCTGGCGCGCCTGGACACCGCTTTCCAGCAGCAGCGGAACTTCGTGCTGGACATCTCACATGAGCTGCGTACGCCTCTAACCGCCCTTAGGGGGAACATCGACGTGTTACTGATGGACGAGCGCCTGGACTCCGAGACGCGATCAGCGCTGGAGCGCGTGTTGGGAGAGGTGTCCCGGCTCATTCGCCTGACGTCCAATCTCCTATACCTCGCCCACGCCGAGGCCGGTCGTGAGCTGGACTGCCGGCCGGTGGAGCTGGATACCCTCTGCCTGGAGGTCTACCGGCAGACGAAGGACCTGCGCTCCGACATCAGGTACCGCCTGGGCAATGAGGACCAGGTGACGGTAGTTGGCGACCGCGATCTCCTGAAACAGATGCTTCTGAACCTCGTGGACAACAGCCTCAAGTACACCCCTGTCGGAGGGGAGGTAACGCTCTCTCTCTACCGGGATGATACCCATGCGCGTCTGGAGGTGCGGGACACCGGCCCGGGCATCGAGCCGGACCAGATCCCCCTGATCTTTCAGCGCTTCTACCGGGGGAAGGACAGGGAGAGGGGGGGCAAGGGTGGTGCCGGCATCGGTTTGGCCATCAGCGACTGGATCGTCAAGGCGCACGGGGGAGAGATCCAAGTGAGCAGCGAGCCGGGAAAAGGCAGCGTGTTCACGGTGGTGCTCCCCCTGGGGCCCCAGGCGACGTAACAGAGATCAGCCGGCTGGGAAAGGCCCCGGCAGGGCGACGTCTACGATCCTGAGCTCGCCCTCGTGCCTCTCACTCGCCGGAAGGTGACGACGCCGACGATGAGAAATGCGACGGCACCGACCGCCGCAGCGATGGCAATCAGGGCTGGACTGACGCCGCCGTCTGAGGAGGTGGGCGGTGTGGTGCCGGGGGCCGCGTCATCGCAAGCGGTGTCCACCGCCACTTCGGCGCCCTCCATGGGGCCGTCGAAGATGCTATCCCCGTTAGTGTCTCCGAGGACGTGAGCGTCGACATCGCGCAGGAGGGGCCCCAGGTCCGCCAGACCGTCGCCGTCGACGTCACGGACGGTCAGTTCGATATCGCTCGTGCCGGACTTGAGGGCCCTCAGGCTGAGCCTGAAGAGCACCCCAGAACCGGAGTCAGGTGTGGGTGGATCGGATGTATCGGCCGCGGCCACCGGGTAGAGGCCGGGGTCGGGCACGTGGCCCGAGACGTCCAACACGGAGCTGCCGGGATTGCCAGCGAGGAACATCTCTACATCCCGTCCAACCACTTCTAGGACAGTGGGATCGAACCCTACATACATCTCCCAGGCCAGCAGCTCCTCCACGTTCCGGATGAACACGTCGACGTCGAACACGTCACCGGGGCAGACGGACACCTGTGGGTCGATTGTGCCGAGGGTGAGCGGACCGTTGCCTTCGGCGTTGGCATCGATGCCTATGGCAAGGGGGTCCTGGCCTGCCGCCGGAACGCTGAGTGGTGGGGCCGCCAGCGCTACGATGCTCAGAAGCAGCGCCGCTATTTGGAGGATGGCTCGCCGAATGGTACGGTTGCTCCTGCTGTGAGTGCTGAGTCCCGGGCTCTGGTCATCTCTCTGACACATAAGGGAGGAGGCACTCGTGTCCCCCTCCCCACTCCACGGTTGCTGACGGCCGAACGCATTCATTATAACATTCAGTTTGCTACGGCAGTCAGCATGGAGTAGCGTCGAGCCGCCCACGCGCACGGGCGCGGACACCACGAGCCGGACCCTGGGCGGTCCGCGCCGCCTGCTGGCTACCTAATAGGATGGAGGGGCCCGTTCCCTGGATCGAGCCCCTCCAGAGTGAAGCCTGCGTTGCGGAGGACTACAGTTACAGTCAGTCGTCGCGTCGGCCCGGCAGGCGGATGCCGAAGATGCGGGCGGCCAGGGCGCCCAGGCTGCCCAGCAGGCCGGCGCCACCGAGGCCCGAGATGATGGTGGCCCAGGCCGGGATGCTGGAGGCCACCGGGGCCAGGCTGCCGACGCCGGTACCCAGGCCGCCGCCTATGTCGTCGGTGCCGGTGGTGGTCCCGCCGTCGGCGTTGTTGTCGTTGGTGTACTGGCCGGCGACTGCAGTTGGCGTGGCGCCGGTATTGTCTCCGCCGCCATTGTTTCCGCCGCCATTGTCTCCGCCGCCATTGTCTCCGCCGCCATCGTCTCCGCCGCCATTGTCGTCCCCGTCCAGGATGTCAAAGGCGCCGGCGGGGATCTCGGCTTCGGGGTCGCACGGCTGCATGTTTTGTGGCGCCGGGTCCGGTTCCGGCCCGCCCGCGCCGACCTTCACCTGGGATACGAGGCAAACCTCGAAGCGCGTGCCGTCGGGGGTGTTGGGGTGGGGGTCGCACGCATCGCCGATTTGGTCTAGATCGGCGTCTTCCTGGTTGTCCGTCCCTGTGTCCGTCCCTATGCCCACTTGCTGGCCTAGACTATTGGGCACCAGGGGGCAGTTGTCTCCGCGGTTGCCGTAGCGGTCAAAGTCCTCGTCGTAGACGCCTCCTGGGTCGTGGTGACTGGCCGTGTTGGGTTCCGGATCGCACTCGTTAGGCAGGCCGTCCCGATCGTCGTCGCCGTGGTAGTCGAGGTTGGGGGACGCTGGACTGCCGGGTTGTATGCGCGGGTCCCAGTTGGGGTTGGCAGCGAAGGGGCACGGGTCCAGCATGTTCTCGATGCCGTCGTCGTCGGCGTCGCGCTGGCTGACCGCGTAGGTCACGAAGTTGTAGGTCCCGTCGCTGGGGTTCTTGCGGACTTTAATGCCGCCCTCGTTAGCGGAGGTGGCGGGGTTGTCCTTGCTGACCCCGAACAGCGTGGTATCGGCCTGGAGAGGGCTGCAGAAGTCGCTGACGCTGTTGTTGTCCTCGATGTCAGCCTCTGTGTCGGGGTCGCCTGTGGCCTGCAGGACTGTAACGGAGGGGTAGCCGAGCCTGGGGTCCGTGCGCCTTATCTCGCCGGCGCGGGTCCTGAACACGGTGCCCGGCTCGAAGATGACGAAGTTCAGCGACACGTCGATGTCGGCCACCTTGGTCTGTCCGTACAGCCTGGTGATGGGCTGCAGGGTGTCTCCGGCTCCGCCCTCGCCCTCGAGGATGCGCGTGAGGTAGTCAGGGTAGCGCGTCACACCCAGTGGCAGGCCGTCAGAGCCGAGGTCGAACTGGTCGTCGGGTTCATTGCCCTGCGTGTCATTCGTGTCAGGGGGGTCGAACTCCTCTTCCGGGTCGTTGAACCCTACCTGCTTGCTCATGTCGGTGGTGGCGTCCAGCATTTCGAACTCCGGGAAGAGGCGGTTGCTACAGGCGCCGCCGATGAGGCCCAGCATGGCGATGGACGAGAGCGTGGCCACGTGAGCGCCGTCGGGCATGTCAGCGTCCCGGTAGATCCCCCACTGCGGAGGCGTGAAGTTGACGGTAGCGCCGTACTGGAGGTCGGGGGGGTCGCTGGGATCTGTTGGAATGGCCTGGCAGTCGGAGCCGATGCCGACGCCGAAGGTGGATACGATGTCCGAGTTGGCGCCCGGCGACGAATCGGAGACTGCCAGCAGGCCACAAGGGTCGAATGTCGGCTGGGCGAAGGCCGTATCGCTTTTGGCGAGGAGGCCGGTGAGGGCGATCACCGCGGCAAGAGCGAGCGCTGGGCCCAGCAAACGAAGGCGTGCGAAGATGTTAGTTTTCATGAGTCTCCCCCAATCGAGTGGGCAACCCTATCTGGCTGCAGAATCAACGCAATCATACTCGATATCGCCTCCTTGTCAAGTTGATCGGCTCGGACCTCGCCGGAGTTCCTCATACCCCTTGTCCACTACTAGGGTTGAGGCGGCGCCTGACGGCCCAGGCCGTCGCCAGCCCTCCCACCGCCACCGACCCGATGGCGCCCACCACCACGACGATGATCGTGAGCGCGCCTATACCATCTTCGCTGCCGCCGTTGGCCGCGGTCAGAACAGCGGGCCCCGGCTCGTCGGTGCAGGAAGCGTCAACGGCGATGCGGGCCTCGGTAACGGGCCCATCGAACAGGGTGTCCCCGTTCACGTCGCCGATACTGTTCACGTCCACGTCTCGCAGCAAAGGGCCCTCGTCCGGGTTGCCGTCGCCGTCGAGGTCGGACAGGGGCAGGCGGAGTTCGCTGACGCCGGGCCCAATTCCCTTCACGGTGATGCGGGCGAGCACGCCTGAGCCGCTGTCCGGGGCCAAGGGATCCGCCGCATCGAACACCTGCACCCAGTAGCGGCCGTCGCTGTCGGGCAGCTCTCCGGAGACATCCTGGACGTCGCTCCCCTTGTTGGCCGCCATGAACAGTTGGACGTCCGCGTCCACGACCTCGAGCACTCCTGGCTCGAACGTGAGCACGGCTTCCCAGGCGAGGAGGTCGGTGACGTCCCGGACGAAGATGTCCACTTCGTGGCTTTCGCCTTCACTGATAACGGCACAGTCGTCGATCGGGCCGAGGCTGGTGTCCTCGTTCCCGCTGGCGTCCGCGTCTATGCCGATGCTGGTCTCGGCCTGCTGGGCGTGCGCCGGGGCGTGGGCCACGCCCACGGCCAGCGCCAACGCCAGGATTATTACGGCAGGGGCAAAGCGCAGATGGGACATCAGGGCTACTCCGAACCGGTCTCCCCGCCGGAGGTTGGTGTGCTTCTGGCGCGTCTCCGCCTCAGCGCGAACCAGCCAGCCCCCGAAGCGGCCACCGCGGCTGCCGCGATGGCGGCGCCGATCCCGGCCCAGGCGCCAGTGCTCAGGCCATCGTCGTCGCTCTTCCCCGTGGCTGGCGCCTCTCCCCCGGCGTCTTCCTCATCTCCGGTTGCGGGAGTACCGCCTAGCACTGGTGTCCCCGGGCCTGGCGTGGCCGCACCCGCCGTGCCTGCCCCGGGCGTGCCCGGTTCCGGCGTCTGCGCGCCCCCTGTACTTCCGGCCTGCCCGTCGGCGCCAGGGGTGCCTGGTTGGGGCGTCTCGTTGGCGCCTGCGGTGTCAGGCTGGGGCGTCTCGTTGGTGCCTGCGGTGTCAGGCTGGGGCGTCTCGCCGGCGGCTGGGGTGCCGGATTGGGGCGTCTCGCCGGCACTAGGGGTGCCTGGCTGTGGTGCCTCACTGCCCGGCGCGACGGTTGGTGGGGGCGGTGAGCAGGTCGCGCCAACCGATACGGCGGCGTTCAACACGTTACCGATAGGGACGGCCTTGCCATAGAACTCGCCAACGCCTCCGAAGATCATCAGGTCGGGGTTCCCGTCAGCGCCGCCCCTGGGGCCGCCGATGATGAGCTCGCTGACGCCGGTCCCCACGGCCTCCACTTTAATCCTGGCCAGGACGCCCTCGCCGTCCTCGTGGTTATCCGGTGGAGCCGGGTTGGCCGTCCCGTCTGCGACGGCCACTGTGAACGAGCCGTCCTTATCGGGTAGGTCGCCTTCGCTGAGGATGAGATAGCCGACGCCACCGCCGCTGGCGATGCGAGAGAGAATGGTAACGTTGTTGGGTGGAGTCGAGCCCGCCGGGTCAGAGTCGATGACGGAGTTGATCTGGATCACGGCGGGGTCGTAGTCGATGTCCACCTGGTAGCCCGCAATCCTCACAGCCGGGTCGACCTTCTGGACAACGAGGTCGAAGGTAAGCGTGTCCCCGGGTTTTGAGAGCTCCGCGCAGTTCTGAATGGCGCCGACCTTGCTGTCGTTGTTGCCGGTGATCTTCATGTCGATGGCGACTGTGGGAGCACTTTGCCCGGCTACTTCGGGAGTAGCGACGAGGGCACTACCGAGAGCCAGTACCGCCGCCAAGACCAACCCTACTCGCATGGTACGTTAGTGAAAGAGGCGTCGCCTCGTCGTCACCCGGCCGGGAGCAAATCGACCTCTGGCGGAGTAGGCCACGTATCCGGCCGCCGCCATCGCAATCACCACCCCGAGGCCGACGAACAGCCACGGCAGGACGGAACCACCGCCGCCCTCGTCCAGCGGGATACCGTCGCCGGTCTGCGGAACTGAGATAGGCTGGACCGCGGGTCCGGCCTGGGGCGAGGCGGAGGCGCCCGCAGTTGTGGCCGTCGGCGTGGGCGTGGGCGTGGCCGTACCCGTCCCCGCGCCCGTGGGCGTGGGCGTGGGCGTGCCCGTGCCCGGACCCGTTTCCTTTACACGTCCGAAGTTCCACAGGCTGCCTGTCGAGGTCAAGACAGTGATCTCGATGTCACCGGCGACCTTTCTTCTCTGGAAGACACAGGGATCAGGCGAAGCTGTGCCGCTGGTGTTGCTGCAGTCGGCCACCTTCACGCCGTTCTTGAATATCTGGACCGTGTCCTCGGTCTCGTCTCCGGTGATGGAGCCGTCCAGCAGGAATGCTATCCTCAGCGGATTAGCAGCCGTGGCAGGGGGTGCTACCGTAATGTTGACTTCCTGGCCGAAGAACGTGAAACCGGTAGGCGACGACTCGGTGATCGCCGTCTCCAGGACGGTTACGTTGAACAGCCCTATGGCGCCTCCGCCCGGAGGTGTCACTGTAGTTTCCACCGGGTCACCGGCGGTAGCACCATCACCCTCGCCGTCTGTTGTCAGCCCTTCGAGGCCTCGAAGGATGATGCCGGTCACCTGTTCAAAGATAGTCGCGAAAGGTGTCGGAGTGGGCGTGGCTGTGGGTGTGGGAGTCGGTGTGGGTGAAGGGGTTGGGGTAGGGGTCTGCGCCCCCAAGGTGCAGTTCAACTTGTCGATCTCATTCCCATCACCGTCGACGATCTGTGCGAAATCGGTATCGTCGCCGTCGCGGTACTTTTGCTGAGTATCCCACGGGAAGGTGAAAGCGTTACCGTCATTGTTAGCATAGTTGGCGCCGTTTCCGCTCCAGATGAACACTTCTTCCCCGGCACCCAGTCGGCCCGGAACGCGCCCCGGGATCTGGACACCGGAGAGGGCAAACTTCTCCGTGTCCACCGGGTCGCTGCGCAGCTCCCAATCGGCCATATCCTGTGCCGCACCGCCGAAGTTCTTTATCGCCACAACCTCAGTCGCCGAAGTCGCAGGGTCGTCGACGCACTGAAGACCCGAGATCCGCACATCAGGGGCGGGCGGGGGGGTCGGCGCCACGCACGGCTCGCCGACGGCCACGAGACCGCTGGTCAGCGTGACGATCGGGATGGCCTGACCGTTATACGTGCCAGTGGCTCCGTAGACGCTCGAGTCCGGGCTGTCGTCCGCGCCGCCCAGCGTGCTGGGGATGGTGAGGGGGCTGGTGCCGGTGGCGACGCCGGTGACGGTGAACCTGGCCAGGACGCCGTCACCCGACTCGTGGTGGTCGGCCGGGAGGGACGTGCCGTCTGCGCCCACGAATGTGACCGACTCGGGGTTGCTCACGACGTTGGTGCCGGCGACCAGGAAGCCTGCGCCGGGGCCGCCGCTGGGGATCCGGCTGAGGATGCTGACGTCGTTGGGGTTGGCGCTGCCCGCCGGGTCGACAACGATGAGGTCGCACAGCTCCTCGTCGGTGGCGGTGTCGCCGTCGTTGTCGGTGAAGTCGGCCCAATAGGAGGAATACGTGCCGGTGATGTCGTCGTAGCAGTCCTCGTCAAAGAGGCCGTCGTCGTCGTCGTCGATGCCGATGCCGATGACGCTGGGGTCGTAGTCGATGTCGAACTGGTAGCCCTTGGTGAGGTCAGCGGCGTCGACACCCTTTACCCAGAGGTCGACGACAGCGGTCTGGCCGACGTCAACGTGCACACAGGAGTCGGGGGCCGAGACGGTGGTGTCGTCGTTGTCGAGGAACTCCCCTCTCTGGCAGTCGGGATCGGCGCCGTCTTTGAGGGTGTCGCCGTCGTTGTCGGCGTTGTCGTAGCACTGGTCGTCGCCAGCGGTACCCTGGGTGCCGTCCTCATGCTGGTCACCGTTGTCGTCGACGTTGGTGTCGATGGCGACCTCGGTGACGTCGCCAGGACCGGCTTGAGCTATCTCGGCCGGGCCGCCGACGGAGCCGAACAGAATCAGTACCAGCGCCACAGTCGCCGCTGACGCCAGGGCGACGGCGGTCACGAAACTCTTCAGCATGGGTTCCCTCCCCTGTATGTACCCCTCCGGAGTTTCACGGATGAGTTTGGGCCTATCTCTATTATCAGCACAAGACGTGGCATCATGCAATAGCTTTCACAAGCGAATTGAAGCTACGAGCGGATTCAACGCCAGAACCGATCCCCTGCGCGCGCGGCTAGATAGACGCTGACGCCGCTAGCCGCGATCAGACCGGCCGCGGCGATGGAGATGACGGCCCACAGCGGAAAACCTCCGTCGGAAGAGGATGAGGTGGAGGAGCCACCAGCCGGTGCCGGAGCGGAGTCATCACCGGACTCGGGCGGGACGGGCGTTCGCTCGCCTGCCAGGGCTGCGACCGCTGAGCCGTCCTCCTCTCCGTTTCCGTCTGTAGCCGCTCCCTCGACCTCTTCGTCATCGGGGCCCGCTTCAGATGGACCTCCCGGTTCGTCCTCCGCTGTGGAGTCCTCGCCGCTTTCGGATCCTGGGCCGTCGTCCGTCGGCGGTGGTGTATCGAGGGCTGGCTCAAACGTCGGGTCGCCTGGCACGGGGAGGGCATCTGCCGGAGGCGGCGGCGATGTGTCGGAGGGAGCGGCGCCCCCGCCCGGCTGCGGTGTCGGTGAGGGCGGCAGAGGAGGGATGGGAGTCGTGACCGGACAGCTCTCTCCCACCGCGATGAGGGCGTCGTGGGGATCGTCGAAGACGCCGTCCCCGGTCACGTCGCCGATGGGGACGCCTCCCGAGGCGGTGAGGCGCGGGCCCTTGTCCATCTCGTTGTCGCGGTCGAAGTCGTAGGAGAAGATCTGCATTTGGCTGAGGCCGTCGGCCTTGGCCTGGAGGGTGAGCCGGGCCAGGACACCGGAGCCGGACGCCCCTATGAGGCTGCGGTCAGCGGCGCCCAGGAAGTACTCGCCATCGGAGATAGGCTCCCACTTCTCTAAGAGCCTGCTCTGGGGGTTACTGCCGAGGAAGAGGCCCGTGTCCGCGGCGACCGGGTCCTCGTCGATGAGAGTGTCACCGTCGTTGTCGATGCTGTCGACCGGGTCCTCGTCAACGGCGGGTCCGTAGGTGCAATCCGGGTCGAGAGCGTCGATGTTGGTATCTGCGTCGTTGTCGACCGTGTCCGAGCACTCATTGTCGCCCGGAAGGCCCACCGTGCCCTCCTCGTGCTGGTCACCGTCGTTGTCATCGACCACCTCGATGATGGCGGGGTCGAACCTGAGGTAGAGCTCCCAGGCGACCAGGTCATCGACGTCCGAGACGACGATGTCGAACTGGAAGGTGTCGCCGGCGTCAACCGAGACACAGGCGTCCCGACTGCCGAGTGAGGTGGCACTGTTCCCATCAGGGACCGAGTCGCCGCCCAACTCGACAGGCCCTTGGGCCCTGCCGCCGCTGGACTGGAGAACCAGCGCTGTCACCGCGAGTGCGAGCGCTAGCGAAGCGACAAGTGCTGCGGCCAGGAATCGTCTCATTGGTGTGTATGGGCCGAGGACAACGAACCGCGCGGTCGGTCTTCACCGGTTATTGTCTTCGGAGTTGCTCCTGTGCGCAAGTACAAACCACTCCTCCTACCGTACTCGCCTCCACAGCGCTCTTAGGACGAATCCGCCTAGGGCCAGCAAGGCCACGACTATCCCGACGGCCAGCATCCACAAGCCTGCTGTTTCCCGTGAACTGCTGGAGTCCGGGAGGCGGAACGCTGGGACCGTCGGCCCGATGGCGATGCCGGCCGGTCGCGCTCGCCTCCTTGCCGCTGTCAGGGTGAGGCTGCCTAGGCCCATCAGTACTGCAGCTATCCCAACGACCCACAGCCAGGAGGCTGTTGCGCCCGGTGAGCCGCCGAGGGCCGGGAGGCCGGACACTGGAGCCGTCGGCCTGACGGCGACGCCGGCCGCGGCGGGCGTGGGCGTGGGTGTAGGCGTGGGCGTGGGCGTGGGCGTGGGCGTGGGTGTAGGTGTGGGTTTAGGCGTGGGTTTAGGCGTGGGCGTGGGCGTAGGCGTAGGTGTGGGTGTAGGCGTGGGAGTGGGAGTAGGCGTAGGCGTGGGCGTAGGCGTGGGTGTGGATGTGGATGTGGGAGTCGGTGTGGATGTAGGTGTAGGCGTAGGCGTGGGTGTGGGCGTAGGGGTGGGAGTGGGCGTGGGAGTAGGCGTGGGCGTGGGCGTGGCCGTGGCCGTGGATGTGGGAGTCGGTGTAGGTGTGGGTGTGGGTGTGGGTGTAGTTGTGGGTGTGTGGGTCGGCGTAGGCTCAGGCGTGGGCGTGGGTGTAGGCGTAGGTGTGGGTGTGGGTGTAGGTGTAGGCGTGGCCGTGGGTGTGGGTGTAGTTGTGGGTGTGTGGGTCGGCGTAGGCTCAGGCGTGGGCGTGGGTGTAGGCGTAG
>DAOUMV010000011.1:0-62951 GCA_034408935.1 Dehalococcoidia bacterium | reverse complement strand
GAATCCTGGGCAGGAGAACGAAGTACATCCTGGGACGGTGGCGGGGGATCACTGCGAGGATCCAGAGCCGGACGGGGTGTACGACATCACTGACAACTGTCCGGACACGGCGAACGCAGATCAGGCGAACGGAGTACATCCTGAGACGCCTGAGGGGGATCACTGCGAGGATCCAGACTCGGACAGCGTCTTCGACATAGCTGACAACTGCCCGGACGTTTGGAACGAGGGCCAAGATAACCACGACGACGACGGCTTGGGGGACGCCTGCGACCTCGATGACGACAACGACGGGTTCACGGACGAGGTCGAGAACTACGTTGGGACGGACCCGCTCGACTGCTGTTCGGATGATCCATATGATGCTGCCTGGCCTCCGGACTTCAACAACGACGGGATCGTCTACTATTCTGACTACCTGATGATCGTCCCGCACTTCGGGACTGTGACCGGCTACCCCGAGCGCCAGCGGTACGACTTGGACATGAGCGGAACCGTCGACCAGATTGACGTCAATATCGGGATCATAGCCTATTGGGGTCAGACATGCGGATGAGTGGCTGGTAGCGTCCAAACGGCTTGATGAGCGTGGCCACCCGCCCAGCACAGGGGCGGGTGGCCGCAGGTTTAGGCTGGCAGACCGCGGGTTCGCAGCGCTTCCCCCACACACGGTGCAGGGCGCGGCTCGCGAGGGCGGCTGATAGCCGTTGCCGAGAGCCCGTGCTACGCGCCGGAGGGGCTGCCGACGGCCGGCAGGCGCTTGCCCGGTAGGGGAGGGCTGGCGCTGTACGCCTCTCGCACGTCGATCACGCCGAGCTTACGCCCCAGGCTCCGACGCCAGCCCGCCAACTCACCTTTGACCTGATAGGCGACGGGCTCCCGGGTGATCACGGCCGCCGCCAGCGGTGATCCGGGCGCGAGGTCGGTCGGGCGTTCGATGTCGGGGCCTCCCCAGACGAGCCGTCCCGGGCCCGCGGACACCAGCGGGAAGGCGGGCAGGCAGTCGGGGTGACCGCCGGCGTCGAGGTAGGCGACCACCTTCGCCGCCCGCAGACGATCGAACTTCTCGCGCACCGGAAAAGGCATCGCGCCCCCCTCCGAGCTGTTGCGGGACAGGCGGCGGGCCAGCCAGCGGCTGCGGGCCGTGTCGATGAGCAGGCCGGCCTGCGACAGCTTGAAGGTTCGGGCGACATCTAGCACCTGGATGACGCCGGCGCTGCGGATGCCGGTGTAGGCGTTGTAGCGGATGCCCTCGCTCTCCATGATGTGGTCATAGTAGGCGCCGCCGCGCTGGAACTCGACGAACCGGCCCCTGATCGTCCACGCCCTCAGGTCCGCTGACAGCACCATGATGGCGACGCGGGGGTCCGCCTCCAGGTTGCGGCGCGTCTTCCAGATCATCATCTCGCCGAAGATGATCGTCTGCTCGTCGGCAGCTTCCAGCGAGATCACGGGCACGACGTTGGGGACGCCCTGGGCGTCGCGGGTGGCGAGGAACTTCGGGGTGACCGGGCCGGAGAGCGCCTTCATGGCCGCCGCGCTGAGCCTGCCCTGGGGCACGTAGGTGGTCATCGCCTCAGTCGGATGTGGCGCCGGACCAGGCGACTGTGGGCGCGCCGCTGTCGGCGGCGATGGCGCTCAGGCGCTCCATCTGATGGCGCGCCTCAGGTCTGGCCTCCTCCAGCGGGTAGGGGAGATCAAGGCGGTGGTACTTGGGCCGTCCCAGGTTTGAATAGGCGAGGAGGTCCCAGCGCTGGACGGTCGGCAAGCGCTCGCCGATGAAGGCGGCGAGGGCTCTGATGTTCTCCTCGCTATCGGTGAAGCCGGGGATGATCGGGGTGCGCACCCACATGGGCATGCCGCGCTCCGCGACTGCCGCCGCGTTGGCGAAAATGAGGTCAGGGTACACGCCGGTTGCCTCGCGGTGCTTGTCCCGGTCCCAGATCTTGAGGTCGTACAGGACTAGATCCACGTGCGGCAGCAGCCTTTCGTAAGCGTTCCAGTCGGCCTGGCCACAGGTGTCGAGCGCGGTGGCGATACCGGCCTGGTGACAGAGGGGGAGGAACGCCTCGAGGAAATCGGGCTGCATCGCGGGCTCGCCGCCCGAGACGGTAACGCCGCCGCCGGAGGTATCGTAGAAGGGCTTGTCCTTGGCTACCTGCGTCAGGAGCTCCTCCGGCGTCCAGCGGCGGCCGATGATCTCCAGGGCGCCGGACGGGCAGGCGTCGGCGCAGAGGTCGCAGGGGGAGCAGCGGTCGCGGTCGATGCGCATGCCGTCGGGGGTCAGCTCGAGGGCGTGGGCGAAGCAGGCGTCGAGGCAGCGGCGAGCGCCGATGCAGCGCACGTCGTACCAGACGAGTTGGGGGTCGGGGGAGAGGCCCTCGGGATTGTGACACCACCGGCAGCGGAGGGGGCAGCCCTTCATGAAGACGGTGGTGCGGATGCCGGGGCCGTCCTCGGTGCTGAACTTCTGGATGTTGAAGGTGATGCCGGTCACGGCCATGGTCGTTCGCTACCCTCGATGAAACGCAGGCTCCACAGCAGCGGCCGGGAGAACGGCGGCCGGCCGCTCATGGCGCGCTCCAGTTGAGTGAGCGCCTCCTCGACGTGTGCGTCCAGCATGCGGTGACCGGCCTCGGCGGTCGCCAGTCGGGGCTCGCCAACGTAGGTGGGCTTGCGGCGATCGGTGACGAGGCCCAAGGCCATCGCCAGGGCGGGAAGGTCGGCCGCCAGATCGTGGGCCCCGAGCCAACTCAGCAGTGGGCGGGCAGTCATGATCAGCCGGTAGACCGGCGACTGTGGGCCGATGGTCACCCGGCCGAGCGATTCCCACCCGGAGGCCACCTGCTCGGGCGCCGTGGCGAGCATTATGGACGTCTCGTTTTGGCCTGAGTGGGCGTCGGTGAGGTCGCCGCAACTTCCCGCTGCGGTGCCCGTGTCCCTGAGCAGGGCCGGGTCGCGCTCTACCATGCGGCGGTAGAAGTTCAGGAAGGGGGCCACGATGAAGAACCGATGCTTGCGGTACACCCTGCGGACGGCCTTCTCGATGGCGATCTGATGGCGGGGGCCGCCGTGGTTATCGGTGACGACGAGGTAGCGGAACCCCTGCCGGGCGAGAGTGCGCCCGGTGGCGACCAGCAGGTGGTACAGGGCCCGGCTGTCCACGTCGACGGAGGCGAGTGCGGGGATGGTATCGGAGCCGGCGTAGACGGTGGGAAGCACCAGGCGGTCGTAGTCGGGATAGCGCTCCTCGAGGCGGGCCAGGAGCCGGGTCAGGAGCTCCTGGGCGACGATGGCGTCGGTGCCGATGGGCAGATGGGGGCCGTGAACTTCCAAGGGGCTCAGCGCCATGAGGGCGATGGTGTGGGCGCCGTCGAGGTCGACAAGTTCTTGGGCGTTGAGATCAGCGTATTGAAGGGTCCTCCCGGTCATCCTGCCCTACCCCTACACCTGGGTCGCCTCGCGGGCGATGATCTCCTCCTGGATCTCGCGTCCAAGGCCCACGAAATAGGCGTTGTACCCTGTGACCCGCACCAGCAAGTTCCGATAGCTCTCCGGGTCGGCCTGGGCGGCTCGCAACGTATCCCGATCGATGACGTTCACCTGGAGGGCCGTCCCGCCAACGCGCCCGTAGGCGCGGAGGAGCGCCGCCAGCTTGGAGACGTGCTCCTCGTCCCGCAGGAGCGAGGGGCTGAGGTTCAGGGTGTGCGACGCGCCGTTGGGCGCCGTCTCCAGTCCAAGGCGCCCCACGGAGGTGATCACGGCGGTGGGGCCCTCCCGGTCGCAGCCCGTGACCGGGCATACGCCGTTGGACAGGAACGTCCCCCGTCGGCGGCCGTCGGGGGTGGCGGCGGTGGAGGGAGCGTACGCCACCCAGTAGTTCCACGATAGATATCCGCCGCGGTAGCGCCGTCCGGTAGCCGGGGAGCGGTGCTTGAACGCTTCCTCCGTCCAGAACTGGGAGATCTCGCGCGCGAGCTCGTCGACCTCCGGATCATCCGTGCCGAACTTGGGCGCCTTCTGAACGAGCGTCTGCCGCAGCTCCTCGTGCCCGTCAAAGTTGGCCCGGAGTGCGGTCAGCAGCTCGTCCATAGTGAGCCGGCGGTCGTCGTAGACCAGGCGCTTGACGGCGGCCAGGGAGTCGACCGCCGTGGCCAGGGCGATGCCCTCGACAGTGATGTAGTTGTGGCGAGCGCCGCCGGCCGTGACGTCGCGACCGCTCTCGGCGCAGCCCTCCACCAGCACGCTTAGGTAGGGCGTCGGCTCGAAGGCCGCGCGGGCGGCGTCGGCCTCGTTGCTGCATTCGATGATGCGCTCAAGGAGGGCCCTGAGCTGTCGCTTGAAGGCGGAGTAGAAGGCGGAGAAGTCCGCGAACGCACGGGGGTCGCCGGTGCGGGGGCCCAAGCGCCGCCCCGTCTGCATCTCCAGCCCGTCGTTCATCGCCAGCTCTACGGCCTTGGCGATGTTCAGGTTGACGTCGACTGTGCCGGAGCGGTCGCAGCCCTGCAGCGTGTTCTCCAGGCAGCCGACGGGCGCGTAGTCCCAGAGAAGGTCGCCGGGGAGCCCCTGCCACGTCAGGCCCCGGATGGACGCCTCGTCGAAGTTCATGAGGAAGGGGGAGCCCTGGGCGCGGGCGATCAGCCCGGCCACGCGCCGGAGGAGATCCTCAGGCGTCTTCTCATGGAGCCGGATGTTTGGCTTGGGCTCGAGCAGGTTCATGTCCTCGATGACGTCCAGCATCAGCCAGGTGAGGTCGTTGCTGGCATCCTCGCCGTCAGGCCCGATGCCACCTAGCGTAATGAGCTGGCCGAAGCCGGAGTTGATCCCCTGGTTGGTGCCCACGCGACCCTGGTAGTCGTAGGCGTAGTTGTGCTTGAGGAAGTGGCACTGGAGGAGCTCGCGGGCTTTCTCGCGATCGAGCCGCCCCGCTGCAAGGTCGCCCTGGTAGTAGGGGTAGAGGTACTGGTCGACGCGCCCCGGCGAGACCCCGGGGCCGGGGTATGACTCGGCGACCATGACCAGCATGTGCGAGAACCAGAGCGCCTGGAGCGCCTCGTGGAACGTCTCGGGCGGTTCCATTGGTACCTTGCGACAGATACGCGCGATCTCGATGAGCTCGGCCCGGCGCCCGTCATCGGCCGTCGCCTCCGCCAGGCGCTCCGCCTCGTCCGCATAGCGGCCCGCAAAGGCCGCTGCCGCCTCGCAGCAGATGATCAGGGCCCGCAGGAAGTCCAGCTTGCCGCGATCCGTTTCCTTGCGCCGCATCTCCTCCAGCTCCCCGGCGATGCCCCCGAAGCCGAGGCGAAGCACCTTCGGGTAGTTGGGGATGAGGTGGCCGGGGATTGCCCCACAGTTGCCGACGCCCAGCTCGTTTAGCACCTTCGCGTCTCGGAGCCAGCGGCGTACCTTGCGCTGCCACGTCCGCGCTTCCGCGCGGGTGTGGGTCTTGGAGAGGGCGGTGTTGAAGTAAGAGCCGACGATGAGCTCGCCGTCGAGTATCTTCACTGGTAGATGATGCTGGAGCACCTGCGCGAAGAAGAGGGCGCGGCGCACGGGCAGGGGCTCGTCCCAGAAGCCGGGAGGCAAGGGAACAGTCTCGGCTGCGGCCAGCAGGCTGTCCCGGAAGCTGTCGAAGAAGACGTACCCCTCCGGCACGACCCCCCAGTGGTACGGGGACCAGACTTCGTCCCACTTGGTACCGGAGCCGTATGGGCGAACCTCGTTGCGGAAGTAGTCGCGGCTTCCAAACGAGAAGAACTCGTCCCGCAGGCGCCGCACCCGCTCCGAGAGCGAAGGGGACGGGCACCAAGTGTTCGCGGGAGCCCCTGCGTCGGGCGGTTTAGTGGTCATGCGTCTCCTAGCCACATAGCTCGCGAGGGCCGGAGAAGGAGCGAAAGGAATTCTGGTGCAGGTTCAAAGGCTACCAGGTACGAGTACTATCCAGTTTGTCCAATTATAGCATCCCAACTGGGATTGGCTCTGTCGGGCATGCGCCGTTGCTCATACGCCTGGAACGGTGTCCTTCCCCATCTTCCCCTGTTGGGCATTGCGGGCCGCCAGGCTCTCCGGCATCATCCACACGGCAGCAGCACGGGCTATCTCCTCGTCTGTCTCCGCCTCAGCGCGCGCCACCGCTTCGGCCACGAGCGCCGCCTTGGTGTGAGCGTAGGCCTCGCGGGGGTATGCGCCGAGATGGGCCGCGCGGGCCAGGACCGTCGCCTCGAAGCCCTCGGAGGGGAGCAGTTCGTCCATCACGCCTAGGCGGAGGGCGTGGTTCGCCGGGTAGAGGGCTGCTCCCAGGAGCAGCTCGCTCGCCTGAGCGTGCGTAAGGCGGAGGCGGATGATCTCGAACGGCAATCTGGGGAAGGCGGCGCCGATGGCTACCTCGTTGACCCCGAACCGGTAGTCGCCGGAGATTCCCAGGCGGCAATCGCAGGCGAGCAGCAGGACCAGCCCCGCGGCGATGGCGTGTCCGTTCACCATGGCGACGGTGGGCTTGGGAAACGTGAGCAGCTTGACGTGCGAGTCACGGTACAGGTCAAGGAGCAGTCGCATAGATTGGCCATCACGAGGCAGCTCCGCCAGCTCCAGGCCGCCGCTAAAGAACTCGCCCGCGCCGGTGAGCACGACAGCGCGTACGGCGTCGTCGGTGCGAGCCTCATCTAGCGCTGCGGAGAGATCCGTAAGGAGTGTCTTTTCGATGGCGTTTGCCGGCGGGCGGTCGAGGGTGAGCAGGCGGACGCCGCCCTCCCGGTCGGCAATATGTATCGTGCTCATGGGAGTCTCCCGTCTCCGCCCGCGACGAGCTTCCGCAGCTCATCCGGGGTTCGCGGACCTACCTGCTATTCAGGGGGCATACCCTCACGCACTCGAGACACGAATAGCTGGCGTGGTCGTCAACGCTCACCGTATTCAGCATCGTCTCAAATGAGAACCTCTCCCTCACCGCCGGGTCGCCGAGCAGGTGTGCCAAAAGGGGACTGGAATTCGCGTGGCGCATGCATAGGTCATGATTCACCTTGCCACCCTTCGCGATCGCATTGACGGGGCAGGCCTCGATGCAGTCAGCGCAGTCCGAGGGACAGGGCTCGCCGCCCGGGCGACCCGTTGGCGCGAGTTCCGCTGTGGTGATGACGCCCCCCATAAGAATCCTGGTGCCATAGATTGGGTGCGCAAGTAGGCCAGATCTAGAGAGCTTGCCCAAGCCAGCCTCTTCAGCCCAGTACACCAGCGGTACCCGCCCCCAGAACTCACGGTTCATGACTCTCCATGGGTAACAGCTGTATATCGGACTAGCCAGATGTCCTGCTCCCTCCAGCGCTACGCAGAGCTTGTTGGACGTCATGTCAAGGGACCTATACACCATGTTGCAGTAGCGCCAATACACATCCGGGTTATCGTCGTCGGCGTGGATGATGCCCTTGGGGATGGGTACCCCATAGCAGATGATCGACCGTGCTCCCGCCAGTACGGCCGCAGGAGAGTAATCCTCTGGAACGGAAGGGAGGCGGCGCGTTGTTGCTATGGCCATCGTGGAGATTCCTTCGGCCGCAAGGGAATCTCTGATCGCGGCTTCGCTGGTCCCCTCTGTCATTCAGGACCCCGGTTCATTCACACGATCCGTGGCAAGTGACGGGCGGCTTGTGGGAATCGGTTGGCGTGCTCAAGCCCGCAAAGCCTGATCCCGTCGTCAGAGCGCTCAGTCCAGCTTGGCCACGGCAACCCGGATGCCACGGTCGAACGGGACGGGCTGCCACTGCAGGGGCCAGTATCGCAGGTGGCCGTAGCCACCCGCAAAGTGCAGCCACTTCACCATACCCGTCTCTACGTCGGAGGCCCCCTTCCAGGTCCGGTACTGGTACGGCTCCCAGCCGTTGTACGAGATGACCTGCCCGGGCCGTACTGAAGGCGACAGCTTGACGGGGGCGATGAACACGCCCATGTCGTTGTAGACCTGCACCTCTTCCCCGTCCTCGATACCCAGGCGGAGGGCATCGTCGCTGTTGAGGACGATGTGGGGTTGGCCGCGGTGGGTCTCCTGTATCACCTTGTTGACGATGTTCATGGAGTGGATGCTCCAACGGTTGTGGCCGCTGGTCATGTGGAAGGGGTAGTCGCCACCCTGGGGCGGGTTGTCCTTGTGGCAGGGGAGTTCTTCCCCCGCCTCCAGGAACCACTCGTGGTCGAGGTAGAACTGGGCGCGGCGGGTGTGCGTGGGGTAGGGGACCTTCTTCTCCGTGTGCCAGCGGAAAGCCGTATGGGTCTCGTCGGTCTTGATGTCCGATGCCTGGCTGTAGGCCATGGCGCCGATGCCCCAGTTGGTGAAGCGGACATGGCCTTTCTCGCGCAGGGTGTCGAGGGTGACCCCCTTGGGGAAGTTGCCCGCCTCCACGCTGTCCTGCACCCACTCGCGGGCGATCTTCTCGCCGTCCCGGAACGCCCCGCCGATCGTGTACTGGTCCACCAGGTTGTCCAGTTGCCGCACCGCCCCCTGGCTATCGCGGGACTCGGTGATGCCCCGCGCCTTGGCCCGCTCCTCGATCTTCTCCACCAGCATGAGAGCAATGTCCACCTCGGGCTTGGTGTCGGGTGGTGGCTCCACCGCCTTATCGGAGTAGGTGAGGTTCATCAGGTGGGGTGTAGGGAACATGAACGCAATCTTCTCGTAGTGATGGGCGACGGGCAGGAAGTAGTCGGAGAACAAGCCGGTGGTGTTCATGCGCCAGTCCACGGTGACGATGCACTTGAGCTTGGGCCAGAAGTTGGGCAGGAGCTGGTTCTGGCCGCCGCGGGTGCGCCGCAGGGCGTTGCCGCCCACCTCGAAGTAGACGCGAGGGGGAGTGTCGGGCCCGGGCCGCTCCATGCCCTGCCACCAGCCCTTCTCGCGGGACTCCTCGAAGTACTCATCGAAGGGGCGCTGCATGGTGGGGTCGTTCCACTCCCGCCGGTTCCAGTTGTCGCGGTAGCCGCAGTGGTAGTACCAGAGGAAGGCCGGAGGCACCATCCCCTGCTGCGGTGACATGCGGCCCAGCATCTCGATGTGGGCCATCTCCTCCGTGCGAGTGGGGTCCTCGCTCCTGAGCGTGTCGATGAGGGCGTTTCGCATCTTGAGGATGCGGCGGGTCTCCTCCAGCCCCTCCTTCTGCTTGGCGGCATAGATGAAGGGCCCGTCGAAGCCGGCGACGGACCACTCCACCGGCCCCGTCCCCTTGCGGCCCCAGTTGCCGGTCAGCCCTAGCACCAGCAGGTAACTCCGCACCATCAGATCGGCGTGGTAGTACTTGAAGGAGGTGCCGCCGCAGACGATGGTGCCGCGCTTGGAGGCGATCTTGCGGGCCAGCGTCCGGATCACCTCCGGGTTCACCCCACACATCTCCGACGCCTTCTCCGGCGTGTACTCCGCCAGCCGCTCCTTCAGCAGCTCGAAGGCCGGCACCACCTCCACCCGGCGGCCGCCCTTCAGCTCGACGGAGTAAGCTCCCTGACCAGCCTCAACCTCCAGGACCGGCTTCAGCTTGCCCAGGGCCAGGGTGTCCAGGGGCGCCGGGACCAGCCGGTCCGCCGCCCCGTCCCAGAAGTAGAACTGGTCGTCGCGGCCGCCCTCCTCCAAGTCGGACCGCCTCAGGAAGCGACGGTTGTCCAGCCGCACCAGGAGTGGCAGGTCCGTCTGCTCCGTGACGAAGTCTCGCTTGTAGATCCCCTCCTCGATGATCGCCTGGGCCATGCCCAGGCCCAGGGCGGCGTCGGTCGCGCCCTTGATGGGCACGTAGTAGTCAGCGTGGATGTGAGAGGGGCTGCAGTCCGGGGCCACGAGCACCGACTCAGCACCGTTGTAGCGCGCCTCGGTGCCATAGTGGTGGACCGCCATCATCGTGTACACCGGGTTGGCGTGCGTGATCATGGTGAACTTGGAGTGGAAGCCGTCGTCGATGCTACTGGCGGGATCGAACTTGCCGAAGGTCAGGTAGATGCCCGGCGAGAAGTCGTTGATCACAGCGTTCACGTCCGTCTCCAGGCCGCCGATGAGGCGCATCAGCCGCGAGAAGGAGAACTCCGTGAGCAGACCTCCTTGGGCGGGGGTCCCTTCCTGGATGATCGCCTCCGGACCCACCTCCTCGATGGCGTCCAGGATGTGGTCGGCGATCTCGGTCAGGGCCTGATCCCAGGAGACCCGCTTCCACTTCCCCTCGCCGCGCTTGCCCGCCCGCTTCAGGGGGTGCAGCACGCGCTCCGGCGAGTAGAGCAGACGGCTCCAGCTTGCCCCCTTCTGGCAGCCCATGGGGTTCATGTCCGGGACACCCTTCTCGATGATGGGGAAGGTGCCGGCTTGCTCCTCGCAGAAGACCACCCCGTCTTTCACGTACACCTTGTACGGGCAGTTGCCGGGGTAGCAGTCCACGCAGTGGGTGGCCGCGAACACCTTGTCCCAGCGCCAGTGCTGGCGGTAGAGGTCCTCCGTTCCCTTGTATTCACCACCGGCGGGTCCTTCCGCCTTCTGGAGGGCTTCCAGGGAGAGCGAGGCCTTAGACATCAAACACCCCTCCTCGGTTCTGCACCAGGCGACCACTCAATTCTGTACGGAAGGGGGGCCGCTGTCAGTCGGGCAGGGACAGTGTTCGGCTGTGGGGCAAAGCCCTACGCGCCTTTCTCCTGGCCGTAGCCAAGGCTATCATACGGGACGAGGTCATACCCCCTTGCGCATCGGCACCGTCGTCGCCTCCCGCGCCGGCTTCTTCTTCGGCTGGTGGGTGGTCTTCACCTCGGCCGCCATCATCTTTCTCACCGGCGGCACCTTCTTCTACGGTTTCAGCGCCCTGTTCAACCCCATCGTGCGCGAGTTCGGCTGGAGTCGCGCCGCGGTCGCCTTCGCCTTCTCCCTGCGCACGGAGGTCGGCGGCATCGCCGCCCCCGTCGTAGGCTTCACGGTGGACCGCGTGGGCCCGCGGCGACTGATGGTCATCGGGGTGGCCATCGTCGCTCTGGGGTTTTTCCTGCTCAGCCGTACGCAGACGCTGTGGATGTTCTACGGTTCGGTCGCGGTCATCGCCATCGGGATGAGCGCCGCCGCCGGCCCCGTGGGCATGGTGGCCGTCGCCCACTGGTTCCGTCGTCGGCGCGGGCGCGCCTTGGCCTTCATGACCATGGGCACGGGCGCCAGCGGCGTCATGGTCGTCGTCCTGGCCTGGCTCATCTCCGCCTTCGATTGGCGCAACGCCCTCGTCATCGTCGCCGTCGTCCAGTTGGCCGTTTGTCTCCCCCTGGCCCTGAGCATACGCGATAGGCCTGAGGACATCGGCCTATATCCCGATGGTGAGCTGCCCGACCCCGGCCGCGAGGAGGAGATGGCGGCAGCGCGCGGGCGCGCCCTGGCCGAGGGGCTCACGGTGCGACAGGCGCTGGGCTCGACGGCGTTCTGGAGCCTGGCTCTGGCATTGTCGCTCGGCAACCTGGGCGCCATGGCCATCATAGTCCACCAGATTCCGTTCTTTACCGATACCATCGGCCTGTCCGAAGGCGTGGCCGCCGCCCTGGTGACCGGCATGACGCTGGTCGGCGTGGCCGGTCGCTTCGGCTTCGGGTACGTGGCCGACTTCGCAGACAAGCGGTTGGTGATGACCGGCGCCTACGCCATGCTGGCCCTGTCGGTGCTCCTCTTCGCCGCCGCGCACGAGCCCTGGCAACTCTTCCCCGCCCTGATCCTGTTCGGCCTCGGCTGGGGGGGCATCATCCCCGTCAGGCCGGCTCTCCAGGCGGAGGTGTTCGGCCTGCGGGCCTTCGGCGCCATCCAGGGCCTGCTATTCACCATCGCCACCCTGGGCGCGCTCGTCGGCCCCGTGTTCGCGGGCTGGATGTACGACCAGAGGGAAAGCTATCGCCTGGCGTTCGTGATGCTTGCCGCGGTCAGCTTCCTGGCGGCGCCCCTCCTCGCCACTCTGCGACGCCCCCGCCAAGCGCAGGCGGTCGCGTAGCGTCCGGCAGAAAGAATCTCACGTTACGGTCAGCGGTACGTCGGCGTCGCAGAGGGGGCAGGAGCCCTCTTCATAGGTGGGCAGGTTCAGCTCCACGCAGGCGAAGAAGGGTAGGCCAAAGTCCGTCCGGCCGCCGCTGCGATCCACCAGTACCCCTACCCCGATGGGAGCGCCCTCCGCGCGCCGCACCGCCTCGATCACGTCGCGGATACTGCCGCCGGTGGTGAGCACGTCGTCCACGATGAGAGTGCGCTCGCTGGGGTGTACCTGGAACCCGCGCTGGAACTCCCTTCCGGCTGGCGACTTCTCGGCGAAGATGCCGCGTAGCCCTAGCAGCCGCGCCACCTCATAGCTGAGGATGATGCCGCCGGTGGTCGGGCCTGCCACCAGCTCCGGCCTCTCGCTGCGGAACCGATCCGCGATGAGGCTGCAGAGCCGCTCCGTGTGCTGAGGATGCTCCAGAAGGCGGAACTTCTCCACGTACGCGGGCGAGTGACGGCCGGAGGTGAGGAGGAAGTGGCCCTCCATCAGGGCTCCAGCCTCTCGGAGCAGGGCGGCCGACGCCTCGCCCGTCATCTACTCCTCTGCCGCCGCCTCGCTGATGAACGAAACGTCGTGATTGGGCGCTAGGTCAAGCTCAGGGCTGCCGTCATACCAGTACATGATCAGCGCCTTGCCAATGATGTTCTCCTCCGGCACGAACCACCCCTGCCGCGAGTCGCTGCTGTTGTTCCGGTTGTCCCCCATGACGAAGTAGGAGCGCTCCGGCACGACCCAGGGACCGCAGGCGCTGGAGCAGTTGGTCGTGCCGCGGATGTACGGCTCCTCTATCACCTGCTCGTTGACGCTTACCGCGCCGGTCTTTGGGTCGATCTCCACCGTGTCGCCGGGCACCCCGATGATGCGTTTGATGAAGTCGCGCTTGACGTTCGAAGGGGAGCGGAACACGATGATGTCTCCCCGCGCGGGCGAGGCCCACAGGTGGTGCACCGGGTTGTCGCCCGCGTCGAAGAACGGCACCCAGTCGAAGATACTGAGGTCGATCTCGGCGTAGGCCAGCCTGTTGACTATGAGGTATTCGCCGTTGTCCAGGCTGGGCTCCATGCTCGCCCCTTCTACCTTGAAGTTCTGCATGGACACGTGCACGGCCAGGAAGATCAGCCCCGCCAGGAGCAGCGTCTCCGTCAGCTCCCGCAGGGTGACCGCCCAGATGCGCCGCGGCCTAGGGACAACGACGGTCTCTTCCCCCAGCACTCCCGTGCCCGCCGACGTCGACGTACCCACCGCCTGCGGCTCCCTGCGCATCTCCACGATGAAAGCGACTAGCAGCAGGACAAACACCACTCCAGCCGTTCCGATGACCGCCCAGCGGCCGACGGGACTTGTGAGAGCATCCCAGATGGTTCCTACGGAGGTTCCCGACACCAGACCGGCGAGCACAGCAAACGCTGCCAGTGCCAAGCCGACGAGCACGATTGGGACGACTGGCCAGCGCGTACCCCTCTTGGGGATGACGACGGTCTCCTCCCGCAGGCGACGGCGGAGCTCGCTCAGCTCCTCGGCGCGGGGAGAGGGCCGCTCCCCGTAGCGGAGCGCGGCGCCAGGGCGAGGGGCGAATTCCTGACGCCCCTCCGACATCCGGTACTCAACTACCGAGGTTGAGGCAGGGTCATTCCAGGGCTCGGTGAGCGGGTCATAGAGCGGTTCCGGCTGCGGCTCCTGCTCTTCCGCCTCTTCGTCTCCGGACGGCAGGTCCTCTTCTGTCTCTCCGTCTTCCTTCATCTGCGATTCCAATTGTAGCAAACGTTTCGCACTGAACAGTAGACGCGTCTGGCCTGCGGAGAGTTTCGTCGGGCGGGCGCAGATCGGCGTGCTACCTACGAGCTCGCTTCGCTGTCCGTGCTGACGGGGGCGTCCGGATCCGCTCCGCTGTCCCCCTCCCACGGGCGGCAGGAAACGTCGTCAACGTAGCCCTTGCCCTCCAGCTCCGTCTCCACTGCCTTGCAGAAATCGGCCGCCTCGGCCGTCATCACCGCACGACCGACGGGCGGGTATATCTCCATGATGAGGAAATCGAGGTCGTCGTCAAAGGTGCGGAGGAGCGCGTCGGCCTCGTCGATATCGTCCTGAGTCACCGATCCGTCGAACTGCACGGTTACCGCATACTGGGCCGCTCCGCTGCCGCCGGACGTGCCCGTGAGTGAGATGCCGAGGATGGTGCCCAGCAGCGCTCCCACGACGATCAGCAGGCCCGCCGCCATTCTCCAGCCGATGCGCATATCGTGTACCTCCGTTGCACTCAAGGTTGTTGACGGACGAGGCGGCGAAAAAGTTCCGCTGAAAGTTCCGACTTGGCTAGCCCTTGCGTTCTAACTGCTGGGATATCCGGAGCTTCCCTGCATGCTGAGCGATGAAGCCGCACTCATAGAGCGCAGTCGGGGCGGCGACCTCGACGCCTTCAACGCCCTCGTCCTCGCCTACCAGGCTCAGGTCTACAACCTCTGCCTGCGCATGCTGGGCTACCCTCACGCCGCCGAGGACGCCGCCCAGGAGGCATTCATCGCCGCCTACCGTGCCGTACCCCGCTTCCGTGGTGGTAGCCTCCGCGCCTGGCTCCTGCGTATCGCCGCCAACGCTTGCTACGACGAGCTGCGAAGACGCCGATCCCGGCCCCAGGTCCCCCTGCAGGCCTCGGCTGATGACGAACGCCCCAGCGCTGAGCTGCCCGCATCCGATGAGCCCCTGGAGCAGCGAGCGGAGCGCCTGGAGCTGGCCCGCTGCCTGCAGGAGGGCCTAACGTCTTTGCCGCCCGACCAGCGCTTGGCCGTCATCCTCCGCGACGTCCAGGGCCTCGCCTACGAGGAAGTGGCCGAAGCCACCGGCGCCTCCCTGGGCACTGTCAAGTCCCGCATCAGCCGCGGCCGTGCCGCCCTGCGGGACTTCCTTCTGGCCCGCGGGGAACTTTTGCCGTCCCGATTCCGTCCTTCTAGTGAGGGTTTCTGATGATGCTCTGGTTTGACCGACACCGCCGCCTCCGTGACCAGCTTTCCGCCTACATCGACGGTGCCCTGGATTCTGCTGCCACCCGACGACTACAGGTCCACCTGGAGGAGTGCGAGGAGTGCCGGGCGGATCTGGAGCAGCTCCGCTCCACCGTCGCCGCCCTGAGGGGGCTTCCCGAAGCTCAGGTCCCCCGGTCCTTCACCCTCAGCCCGGAGAGGGCCGCCGTCCGCCGTCCCGCCGTGCCAGCCGCTCGCCTGGCCTTCGGGGCACGCATAGCCGTCGCTGGCGTCGCTGTCGCCCTGGCCGCCGTCCTCGTCGTCGACCTCGGCGACCTCGGCGGCAACGGCGCGACGGAGGAGGTGTCCGCTCCTCAGATGACGGCCGAGCGTGAGGCCAACGTGGGCGGGGTGGAGGGGGAGGGTGCCACGGCCGGCGAGGTGATGGATGAGGGTTCGGCGGATGAGGACGAGGTCGGGGCAGCAGGCGGTGCCGCCGTCCCGGAGCCGGTCGGGACCCCTGCCGTCCCTGAGGCCGCCGCCGAAGATACCGGGGATGACTTCAAGCGCGACACTAGTGTCGAGGAGACCCCGGCGCCCGAGCCGGAGGAGGTTGGGGCGCCCGCCGCTGCTCCATCCGACGACGGCATCGATGCCCTCACCGCCGCCGAAATCGGCCTCGGCGCTGCCCTGAGCGTCCTCGTGGCCGGTAGCTTGGTCCTGGCCTTGGTCAGAAGAAAGAGGTGATCCCTATGAAATCCAAGTTCATCGCGCTTCTCATCGCCCTCGCGGCCCTCGCCGCCATCCTCGCTGTCGCTTGCGGCGGCTCCGAGACCTCCGCGGGCTCCACTTCGGATTCCGCTGGCGTCTCCGCGGAGGCTGCGGCCCCCCTCCAAGCCGACGACGACGGCGTCACCGGCATCAGCGTCTCCGGCGAGGGGGTCGCCGCCGCTGCCCCGGACATCGCCTCCCTCAGCCTCGGCGTCTCCACCCTCGCCGATACCGCCCGCCAGGCCCGCGACGATGCCGCCGCCGGCATGGCCGACCTCATCGCCACCCTCACCGACAACGGCATCGCGGAGGAGGACTATCACACCTCCCAGTTCAGCATCGAGCCTGAGTACGACTACCGCTCGGACGGCGAGCCGCTCATCATCGGCTACCGCGTCACCAGCATGCTCTCCGTCACGGTCCGCGATCTCGACCGCGTGGGCGAGGTGATCGACGACGCCGTGGACGCGGTCGGCGACCCGATCCGGGTAGAAGGCGTCACCTTCAGCATCGAGTCCCTCGCTGCCATCCAGAGCGAGGCCCGCGCCCAGGCCATGGCCGACGCTGCAGCCAAGGCGGAGGAGTTGGCAGAGCTCGCCGCAGTCAGTCTCGGCAAGCCGATCAGCATCAGCGAGTCCTCGGCGGGCGGCCAGCCGAAGGTCTTCTTCGCCGCGGAAGAGGCCGCCGCCGTGGATGTCGAGACGCCCATAAGCCCCGGCCAGCTCGAGGTGACGGTCACCGTCCAGGTCACATACGCCATCCAGTAGCGACGGTACCCCTCCCATTTCGGGGGCCGCCCGACTCCGCTCGCGGCGGCCCCCCTTCTACCCTCGTCGCCGCCCTTGCCATCATCGTCGCCGGCAGCCTGATCCTGGCCTTCGCCGGGAGAAGGAGATGACGCCGTGAAAGCCGCTGCGACTTCGCCTTCGGCGATCCTCGCCGCCTGGGAGGAATCTCCCGGGCTGAGGGCTGATCGCCGGAGATCCCGCTAGCCGCCGCTCTCACCATCACCTTCGCCGTTGAGTAGCGGCGCTGCCTCATCCCGACGCAAAGGAAGAAGCCCGCGCACTTGCGCGGGCTTCTTCTCTAGGTCGAGGAAAAACAGCGACCTAGCATGTGGGTGCGGCAGGTGGGGGCGCCTCCGCCGCGTAGGGTATCATCCGCCGTGGCCCTCACCGTTGCCGCCCGAGTTGTCCGCGTTGCCGGAGCCTTCGGAGGCCCTCTCCATCTCCTGTTCCATCTCCGTCTGCTGGTCTCCGCTCATCCCTTGGTCGCTGTTGGCCTCGGGCGTCTCGTACGCATCGCTACTGCCGTTGCTCGAGTCTTGGGAGGAGGAACTGCTCCTCTCCTGTTCCCTCTGGGCCTCAGGCGTACCGTACGTGTCGTCGCTGGAATCGTCCGAGTTGTCGGAGGAGCTGTCTCCGTTGTGCTCTCTCTCCTGCTCCTGTTCCCTCTGGGCCTCAGGCGTACCGTACGTGTCGTCGCTGGAATCGTCCGAGTTGTCGGAGGAGCTATCTCCGTTGTGCTCTCTCTGCTGCTCCTGTTCCCTCTGGGCCTCGGGCGTCTGGTACACGTCGTCGCCAGCGTCGGCCGAATCGTCGAAGGAGTTGTCCCTCTCGTGCTCTCTGTCCTGGTCCTGGTCGCGGTCCTGTTCCCTATCGCCCTTGGACTCGCCGCTGATGCCGACACCCGAAAGGACCTCTCCGGCGACATCGGGCCCGCCCAGGGCCGCGGATCCTCCGGCCGCGCCCCCAATGAGCAGGGCTGCGGCTACCGCCACCGCCCCTACCTTGGCTAGTGCTGGCGTCAGGAATGGGATCATGCGCTTTCCTCCTTCTCCTTCCGCTGCCGAGAGTGCGTCCTCCAGCCGCTGTTGGCCCCTCTGCTGGCCTCCGAGACTGGGCTCCGCTTTGGCCGCCGCGTTCAGGCTGCTCCACAGCTCCAAGTGGGGCCGCAGCTCTGTCGCCCATTCCGGATGCCGTTGCAGGCAGCCCTCCACGTCGCAAGCGCCGGTCTCAATGTCTCGAATGCACTCCGTCAGGACCTTTCGCAGCTCTCTGTCCATGATCGCCGTCTCCTCGGCTCTCCCTTCCACTTGGTCTATCGTCCGCGGGAGGGGAATTCGTCGCCGCGGCGGAAAGTCTTGCGCGTCTACCGCATGTGTTCGCGGAGGGCCACAATGGCCCGTGCCTGAAGGGAGTAGACCGCGGCCGGCCGCTTGCCCATCACTTCGGCTGCCTCCTGCGCGCTCAGGCCCACGAGAAATCGCAGGATAACCACCTCGCGCTGGTTGGCGGGTAGTCTCGTCAGCGCATCGCGCAGGTCGAGCCTCTCGACCATCGCCCCTGGATCGCCTTCGCTGCTGGCGGTTGAGGTGACGTCGTGATCAGCGGCCTGCGCTTCGTCGCGCCAGGGTCGCCGCATCAGATGGCCGATCACGCGTCGCGGTGCCATCAGGCCACCCTTCGGACGCTCGCCGCGGGGCTTCAGGAGTTGCCGCTGATGCGTAGCGACCACGTTGCGCGCTATGCGGTATAGCCAGGCGAGGAGGGGTTTTCCCTTGTACCGGAAGGAGGAGATCCCCTTCAGCGCGCCGACGAACACGGTGGAGGTCAGGTCCTCGGCCGTGGCATCGTCGAACACCCGTGCCCTGACGTAGCGGAACACGGCACGGTAGTGCGTGTCGTATATCTCCGTCCACGCCTCTCGCGAGTGGCTCTTGGCCCGGCCTACGAGTTCCGCTTCATGTACGGCAGCCGGTCCGGCCTCCGCCGACGCCACTTGTTCGCCTGTCCTCTGCGATAGGATGGTCTCGTCGCCCTCCACTACTAAGATTCTACGTTGTTGCAGTGGCTCTTAGGTCTATCGCGTCGGCGACCACGAATTCGTCGGTCGTCGGTTACCGTCTTCGGTCGTTGCCCGCCTTCGAGGTCGGTGCTATGATGGCGGCGCTTCAGCCCGTTGCCCAGGAGGCCGCCGTGACCGTCCTTAGTGATCGGACCATCAAGGAAGAGCTGGCCGCCGGACGCCTCGTCATCGATCCCCTGGACGAGAACGATATCCAGCCCGCCTCCGTGGACCTCCACCTGGACCGCGTCTTCCGCATCTTCCGCGTCACCCGTCGCCCCTACGTGGACGTCCGCCAGCCCATGGAGGACCTCACCGAGCTCGTCTCCATCGAGGACGACGAGCCGTTCATCATCCAGCCCGCCTCATTCGTCCTCGGCTCCACCCTGGAGTCCGTCACCCTGCCTGACGACCTCGTGGCCCGGGTGGACGGCAAGTCATCGCTGGGACGACTGGGCCTGCTCGTGCACGCCACCGCTGGCTATGCCCACCCCGGCTGGATGGGCAAGCTCACCCTGGAGCTGTCCAACCAGTCGCAGATGCCGATAGCCCTGTACTACGGGATGAAGATCTCCCAGATATCGTTCCTGCGCCTGTCCACACCCGCGGAGAGACCCTACGGGTCGGAGGGCCTGGCCTCCAAGTACCAGGGTCAGACCGGCCCTACGCCCTCGCGCATCTTCCAGGACTTTCCGGAAGGCGAAGGCCGTAGCTAGCGGCAGCCTGCGCGGGTGGGCTGCGAGGTGCGATAATACCACCGCCATGACCGACTTCATGCAGCGCGCTCTGGAACTGGCCCGCGGCGCCCTGGGCAGCACCTCCCCCAACCCCACCGTCGGCGCCGTCATCGTTAGGGACGGCGAGGTCGTGGGCGAGGGGTTTACCCAGCCGCCCCCCGGTGACCACGCCGAGATCGTTGCCCTCAAGCAGGCGGGGGAGCGCGCCCGCGGCGCCACCCTCTACGTCACCCTGGAGCCCTGTCCCCACCAAGGTCGCACGCCCCCCTGCGCCGACGCCATCATCGAGGCGGGCATCGCCGAAGTGCACTGCGCCATGGCTGACCCCGATCCGATGGTGGACGGGCGCGGGCACCGCAAACTGGAGGAAGCCGGCATCGCCGTCCACGTCGGCGAGGGCGAGGCTGAGGCGCGCCGCATCAGCGAGGCGTATATCAAGCACCGCGCGAAGGGACTGCCATTCGTCATCGCCAAGTTCGCCGCCTCCCTGGACGGCCGCATCGCCGCCGCCTCCGGCGACTCCCGCTGGGTGTCCGGACCCCAGGCCCGCGAGTGGGCCCACGACCTGCGGACGAAGGTCGACGCCATACTCGTCGGCTCCTCCACCGTCGTAATCGACGACCCGTTGCTCACGGCGCGGCCGGGTGACAAGGAGACGGAGCGCCAGCCGTTGCGGGTTGTGGTTGACAGCCGCGGCCGCACGCCGCCCATGGCCCGCGTCCTCACCGGGCCGGCCCGCACGCTCGTCGCCACCGTGGAGGGGGCGCCGTCCGCCTCTGGCGGATGGGTCGCCTCCCTCCAAGCCGCCAGGGCCGAGGTCGTCGTCTTCCCCGCCGTGGACGGTCGGGTGGACCTGGTCGCCCTGCTGCGCGAGCTGGCTGGACGCGACGTTCTCTCGCTTCTGGTCGAGGGCGGCGGCGTCACGCTCGGCGGCTTCTTCGACCGTGGCCTGGTCGACAAGGTGCACGCCGTCATCGCTCCTATGATCATCGGCGCTGAGGACGCCCCCGCCGCCGTCGCCGGTCAGGGCGCGTACCGCATGACGGACGCCCTGCGCCTGCGTGACATAACGGTGGAACGCCTCGGGGACGACCTGCTGGTCACCGGCTATCCGGACTACCGACAGGCCAGGGATTGATAGTCTCTCCGCCTTTGACAATGGCTCTCGCGGTGATAGGATTGCGTTGCCCTACGCCACTGTGAGTACAGGCAGACCGAGGCGGTACTAGAGGACGCACGCATGACGACGGAAACCACAGCAGTGAAGCTGCTGCGCACTCAGATCGGGGAGGCGGGGGCGGTGCTGGGCAGGGCGTTCCACGACGATCCGTACTGGTCGTGGGTCTTGCCTGGCGAGTCCAAGCGCGCTCGGGTTCTGCCCTGGTTCATGGAAGCCTGGGTCAGGTACTGCTTCGCGTACGGCGAAGTGTACACTACTGCCAACAACGTGGAAGGAGTCGCAGTGTGGCTTCCCCCCGGCGGGTCTTATTCGTCCCCCGTGCGCTTCGTGCTGACGGGTATGGTCTTGATCCCCCTCAAGTTCGGTTTGACAAACTTCAGGCGGCTCATGGACAGCGTCAACTACCTGGAGACGTTGCGCAAGCGCGCGGTTCCGTCGCGCCACTGGGATCTTCCTACCCTTGGCGTTGACCCACCGCGTCAGGGCCAGGGAGTTGGCAGCGCCCTGATCGAGCCCGCTCTAGCGCTGGCGGACGCCGACGGCCTGCCGTGTTATCTCGAAACCGAGAAACAGAGAAACGTGCCCTTCTACAACAGGCATGGCTTCGATGTGGTCGTCGAAGTTGACCTGCCCAACGGTGGTCCCCACATCTGGACCATGAAACGAGAACCCAAGGATAAGGCGGTATGACAGACTACGCACGCATCTACGCTAAGCAGGAGTACCTCACCCCTGGCGCCGCCGAGACGGTGGACCTCATCGCTGAGACCGCCCGTCCCAACGAGCGCTCCGTCCTCCTCGATGTTGCCGCTGGCAAGGGCGAGGCTGCCTGCACCCTGGCCGGCCGCTTCGCTTGCCGCGTCCTCGCTGTGGACCTGTACGATCCGTTCATCCAGGACGCCGTCGCCAAGGTTTGGCACCGGAACCTCCGCGACCTAGTCGCCATCCTGCGTGCCGATGGCAGCCGTCTCCCTGTGGCCGACGCCGTGTGTGACGCCGCCTGCTGCATCGGCGGGCCTTCCATCGTGGGGCCGGAGCCCTGCCTGGCCGAGCTCGCACGGGCCGTCAAGCCCGGCGGGCACGTGATCGTCTCGGACATCGTCTGGCGACAGAAGCCGGACGGCCCCCTGGGTCCCGAATGGGGGGAGGTGGCGCAGATCAACCCCCGCCTCTCGTACGACGAGTACGTTGCCCTCATGGCCGCCCAGGGCCTCGCCGTGTCCCGAGTCCATATCCACGAACGCTCCACCTGGGACGAGTATCAGCGCCCGACGGTGGAGGTCGCCCGCGAGGCTCGCAACTCCGGCAACGCGGATGATCTCGCCCTGGCCGAGGAGATCGAGCAGCAGATCGCTATCGAGCGCCGCTCCGTGGATGCCTTCCTGGACTATGGCACCTTCCTGGCCCGCAGGCCTGAGTGACAGGGGTGACCATGCCCAGTAGCAAGCTCGTTGGCCTTCTCTTCGAGGCGTGGAAGGACATGGACCGCGTCCTCGCTGACCTGGATCCCGAGGAGGCGGTTCGGCCCCTGGATGGTGGAAGCTCGTTCGCCTGGACCGCGGCCCACGTCGCCAACCAGGTCGACGCCTGGATCAACGTCCGCTTCCAGCGACGTGCCCCCCACGAGCTGATCGGGCAGGCTCGCTTCCGCGTCGGTGGAACGGGCGCTGCCGATGACTGGCAGGCGATTGAGGCGGGTGTGCGGGAGGTCAGAGACGCTGCTCGCAGCTACCTCGAGGGCCTGGGCCAAAGCGATCTTGACCTCGTGATACCGTACGATGGCTCCTTGGAGCCCCTCCGTGAGAGCGGTCTGGGTCTGCGGTACGCCCTCCTGCGTATCTGCGCTCACCACTACTACCACATCGGCGAGATCGCCGCCAAGCGCAGCGGCCTCGGCCAGCGGGTAGGGGAGTATCCGGGGTTGCTGGAGGACTGCATCTAGCTCCCCTGCGTGGCTCGCCCTGAGAGCCCTCGGTTACTTGTGCCCTCTCCCTTCTTCCTGTACCCTCTGGTTGGGTTGCAGGTTTGTAGGTTTGTAGGTTCAGTCACCCTATGTTCACCGGCATCATAGAGGAGGCGGGCACGGTCCGTGAGGCCGACCGCGGCCACCTGGTGATCGCCTGCGAGAAGATCCTGGAGGACACCAACCTGGGCGACTCCATCGCCATCAACGGCGTCGACCTCACCGTCGTGCGCATGGACGGTGAGTGTCTCCACTTCGACTGCATGCCGGAGACCTACCGTCGCTCCAACCTCGGCCAGCTCCATCCGGGGGACTCGGTGAACCTGGAGCGCTCCCTGCAGGCGACCAGTCGCCTCTCCGGCCACCTGGTGCGAGGCGTTGTGGAGGCCACGGGCACCCTCGTCTCCCTGACGCCGGAGGAGGACGCCGTCATCGCCCGCTACGAGGCCCCGCGGGACATCCTCCGCCACTGCGTCGTCAAGGGCCCTATCGCCGTGGACGGCGTAAGCCTCACCGTCATCGCCAAGGACGAGACCTCGTTCAGCGTCTCCCTGGTGCAGTACACCCAGGACATGACGAATCTGACTCGAAAGAAGCCCGGCGATAGCGTGAACCTGGAGAGCGACATCATCGCCCGCTACGTGGAGCAACTCCTCTCGGAAAGAGAGGCGTAGGCTTTGCCGCGGAGGCTTCGGTGCCGAGGCCTCAGATCATGAGGTAGCGTAGCCGAAACCAGGCCCTCAGTTCCTCGACGGTTAGCTCCGCCTGCCGCTGATGCGCTGGCGGGATCGGCGGAAATAGCAGCCACCAGATTCTGAGCAGCCTATCGCTCCAGGCGTCCGGTGGAGGGCGGGGGAAGTCATCATGCGACCCTGTGGCCGTGCTCATTCGGCGCTCCTTTCTCCGGCGCCGACCTTGACGACCCGAGCCACCTCCCGCAGACTGGAGTAGGCCCGGGCGATCGATCAGCTTGGCAATCGAACTTGAGACGGTTCCAGATATCGGCGTCCGGGCTGATCCTATGCTCTGCGTCTGCGGCCCAATTCTAAACGCCCTGACAGGAATCTGTCAAGTTACTGTCACAAAATATGCTCGAAAAGCGTCACACTATTGACAGGACTGTTCTGAGGCGGGATAGTTATCGCGAGCACCGTGGACGAAGAAGCGAAAGAAATCAGGTTCATACTCAAGCACTTCCTTGACTGGAATGCGGTCGGACAGACCTCACTCGCTCAAGCACCAAGGGTCACTGATGAGATCGCCAGACGCCGAATGGAGGATAGTCCGCGATTTCGCGGTCTCATTCTCACGGACATCATGCATGCCACGATACAAGAGAAGCTCTCCGCAGCGGAGGGCAATGAATGGGAGGTGGAGCGGTGGACAACGTTGGCCTTTGTTCACCTTGATCGGCTGACGCGCAAAGAGGTCGCGCGCCGGATGGATATTGACGAACGCACCGTTAGCCGCCGCGCCGATGAGGGGTACGAACTGCTATGGGGTGAGCTGTCGCGGATCTTGTGGCCTCGCGACCCGCTGTGATGCGCTGTCTACTGTTTGATGATGGTGAGAGGCGCTGCACCGCCCCGGAGTCTATTGTGCGCTACAATAGTCCACACGGCCGCAGGCTGTGAGGGACGAGACACAGGGGACAAGCACCAAATGGGGTGTGCTGGCGGTCTCGGATTTCGCATAGGAGGTTTGGCGCGTGGCTGGTCAACCTGGCCGCCGTAGCAGAAGCGAGAGGTTGGACGCCCAGAGACAGGAGCTTCTAACTTCTTCCGCGCCGCCTCCGCCGTTTCCGGCCGCGCTTCGAGTGCTCCTCCGGAGACTCGAGACGCTTGGGTCCAAGATCATCGAACGGCTGCCGGAACCGCACAGCGCAACTACGGTCGAGACGCATAAACGAGCATCACGGGTCCTGGCGCGGCTGTTCCTGAGTATGGCGATGTTGTCACCCGTGCCTTCACCTGAGGTTAGGTATGCCCTATATCGGTTCAGCGCCAAACTCTCGCATGCGGCGGATTTATGCCGCTACCCTCGGCTCGAACGCGGCGTGGGGGGCACATTGCAGGGCTATTTCGGAGCGCTCGCAGCATTGACACGCGGGCTTGCATATGCCCAGGGCGATGTACCGGCGACGCCTTCTGTACCGGCTCAGCGAATGGACATTCTCTCTGAGTGCGTTCAAGCATCGGTCGCAATGATCGAGGCGTCTGAATCCGCTGCCCTTCCGCCCGGCGAATGGCGACGCGTGTTCGATACTGTGGTATACGATCTCGCCAACTTCGCCCTTAAAGGCGATGTCTTCGCGATTGAGGAGATGCGCGCCGCATACCGGCGCCAGACAAGAGACTTCAAGTCCGACGTCGCCCGTATTAGGGGGCATACGGGCCATCTCGACGAGATCGATAGGTGGGAACTAGACCAGGCGGTATCTTACGTTGAGGCGTTGGGCGTCATTCTCACCTCGTACTCGTCACGTGTAGGTGGTGACCTGGATACAAAGATCCAGCGCCTGCTACGCGAAGGAGAGCGGTTCCTCGCGCAAAATCCAGGCTCAGTGTAGGCGCCCCCGCCGGATATCCTCCGCCACTGCGTCGTCAAAGGGCCTATCTCTAACGACGGGGTCAGCCTTACCGTGATCGCTAAGGACGAGACCTCCTTCAGCGTCTCCCTGGTGCAGTATACCCAGGAGAACACTAACCTAACTCGTAAGAATCCCGGCGATAGTGTAAACTTGGAGAGTGACATAGTCGCCCGCTACGTCGAGCAACTCCTTTCGGAAAGAGAGGGCTAGCGGGCGCCTGATAGAGAGACGGGTACCCTTGCGGGCCAGGGCCCCGATCTCGAGAGGAGGTCCGCCTTGATCGAATCCATCGAGGAGCACCGCCGGGCCAAACGGCGGCGCGGCTCCCCCCTAGTTTCCGCCGAAGAGGCTGTCGAGGAGTACCGCCGCGGCCGCTTCGTCATCATCGTCGATGACGAGAGCCGCGAGAACGAGGGTGACCTCACGATACCCGCCCAGTTCGTCACTCCCGAGACCATCAGCTTCATGCTCAGGTACACCACCGGCGTCATCTGTGTCCCCATGACCGGGGAGCGGCTGGATGAGCTGCATATACCGATGATGGTGGGCCAGCAGCAGAACCGCGCCCAGTTCGGCACCGCTTTCACCGTTTCCGTGGATGCCCACTCCCGGCACGACGTCACCACTGGCATCTCCGCCCACGACCGCGCCAAGGTCGTCCAGGTCCTCATCGATCCGGACTCCAAGTCGGAGGATGTGGTCATGCCGGGCCATATGTTTCCCCTGAGAGCGCGGACGGGCGGCGTCCTCGTCCGGGCGGGCCAGACGGAGGCCTCCGTGGACCTTTGCAGGCTGGCCGGCGTCTACCCCGCCGCCGTCATCTGCGAGCTGATGAATCGCAACGGCACGATGATGCGCATGCCGCAGCTCAAGCGCTTCGCGACCAGACACGGCGTCAGCATCGTCACCGTTAACCAGCTCATCCGCTACCGGATTCAGAGCGAGCGGCTCGTGGACAGGGTGGCGGAGACCTCCGTACCTAGCCGCTTCGGTGAGTTCCGCCTCTACGCCTACCGCTCCGACATCGACCCTGACGAGCACGCTGCCCTCGTCCTGGGCGATATCACCACGCCGGAGCCGGTTCTGGTGCGCGTCCACTCCCAGTGCGTCACCGGCGATGTCTTCCACTCCCTGCGCTGCGACTGCGGCGACCAGATTGAACTGGCCATGGAGCGCATCGTTGACGAGGGGCGCGGCGTGTTCGTCTACATGCGCCAGGAGGGCCGCGGCATCGGCCTCTGCAACAAGATCCGCGCCTACGCCCTCCAGGAGACCCAGGGCATGGACACCGTGGAGGCGAACGAGGCCCTGGGCTTCCCCGCCGACCGGCGCGACTACGGCATCGGTATGCAGATCCTGCTCGACCTAGGCCTCAAGGAGATCCGCCTCCTCACCAACAACCCGGAGAAGCGGGCTGGCTTGGAAGGGTACGGCCTCAAGGTGGTGGAGCGCGTGCCCCTCATGGCCGTCCCCAACCCCTACAACTGGCGCTACCTGGAGACCAAGCGCGACAAGCTGGGCCACTTCATCGACATGCCGGGCTAAGGCTCTCCGTTCATCCTGAGCCTGCCTGCCCCTGGCGGGAGCCTGACGGGCGCCAAGTACGGCGCCGTAGCTTATAATGCAAACCGACACCTGTCCTCGTGGGCCGGCAGATCACCAGAGGAGGAGCGTTCTTGGCTGAACCCGTCGTCTACCGCTCGCGCGTGCGTATCGAGGTGGTGAAGGGCCCCCTGCGCCGGGCCTATCTGCCCGCCGAGGAGGAGCCGGTTCTCTTCGGTGTGCACTCCGAGATCGCCGAGCACTACGGCGTGGACATGACCGTCCACGAGCCACGCGCCACCACCCTGGACTACGTGGTGGCCGCTGCCGCCGGCTGACTGACCGGCACCCTTCGCGGCGCGCTGGAGGCGCGCGGGATCCGCACCGGCAAGGGCAGTCTCACCTCTGAGGCGGTCGGCGAGCTCGAGAAGGACGGCAACACGCTGGTGATAAAGCGCATCCACGTGACCTATCACTTGCGCCTGACGCCCGACCAGCGGGAGGATGCCCAGCGGGTATTGGGCTTCCACGCCGACTTCTGCCCCGTGGCCCGCTCCGTTCGCGACTCCATCGAGATCACTACATCGCTCGAAATGGAGGACGCCAAGTAGCCGTGGAAGGCGAACTGGATGGCTCCGGCCTCGCTCTGGCGATCATCGTCTCCCGCTTCAACGATTTCGTCACCGAGAAGCTGCTGGCGGGGGCGCAGGAGGCCCTCCAGCGCCACGCCGTCAGCGAGCACGAGGTCTTCCGCGTGCCCGGCTGCTTCGAGATCCCGGTGGTGGCCAAGCGCCTAGCCCAGAGCGGCCGCTATCACGCCATTGTGTGCTTGGGGGCTGTGATCCGCCACGAGACGGACCACCACCTCTACGTGGCCGGGCAGGCGGCCGAGGGGATCCAGCGGGCGGCCCTGGACACCGGGGTGCCCTGCATCTTCGGCGTCCTCACCTGCGACAGCGACGAGCAGGCGCTGGAGCGCGCGGGTGGCAAGCACGGCAACAAAGGCTTCGAGGCCGTGGAGGCCGCCGTCCGCGTCGCCAACCTGCTACGCGGTTTGCCGGAGGACTAGCGAGATCGCCCCTTAGCTTCATGGCGCTGGCTCGTATGCCCACTGGTTGCCCTGGGGCGCCAGCGGGAACGGCGGCGATGTCGCCGACACGTACACCAGCGGCTCCTCGCCCGTGTTTCGGATGGCGTGCCAGGTCGCCGGCGGCAGGAAGACCATGGTGCCGGGGCCGACCTCCTCCTCTTCGTCGCCGACCTTCATGATCCCGCGGCCGCGCACGATGACGAACACCTGCTCGTTCGAGGGGTGGGCGTGGGCGGCCTGTTCGCTACCGGGGCCTCCCTCTACCCACGTGATCGTCAGGTTCTTCGAACCGAACTGGCCCTCCGTCAGGAGGAGGTAGGACACCTGACCGCTGCGGTGGTTGCGTGGGCTCTGCTCCAGCGTTTGCGTGTGCATGTGCGATCCTTCCCTCTATCCTCCTGGGGCCGGCTCGTATGCGCCCCACTGCGGCACGTCCCGCACCAGGTCGAACGGCGGTGACGTCGCCGATACGTAGATCAGCGGCTCCTCGCCCGCGTTTCGGATGGCGTGCCCTGCCCCCGGTGGAATGAAGACCATCGTCCCCGGTCCCACTTCCTCCTCTTCGTCACCGACCCTCATAATCCCGTGCCCGCGCACGATCACGTACACCTGCTCCTTACCCGGATGGCTATCGATCGGCTGCCCGCTCCCCGGTTCCCCCTCCACCCACGTGATCGTCAGGTCCTTGGAACCGAACTGGCCCTCGGTCAGGAGCAGGTAAGAGACCTGGCCCCCACGATGGTTTTGTGGGCTTTCCTCGAGCGTCTGCGTGTGCATGCGCGTTTCTCCTCCGTCCTTACGCTCGCTCCTGCTCCGTCATCCTTCTTCCCTCCCAGTTTCAGTACCTCTGGCCGCTAGCCCGTCTGCTTGCCGTACAGCCGCTGTCGCAGGTCCTCCACCACGTTGGTGCCGTCCAGGCGCAGGTGTCGCGGGTTGAAGCGGTCGCTGTGGACGGAGACGACGAGCTTGCCGGGGTCGGCGTCCGCTGGCAGGGGCAGACCGGCCACGCCGAAGGCGTCCGTCCGAGCCTCCGCCAGCACCTTCGCATGCTCGCCGAGGACCCGTACCTCGGCCTCCGCCACGGGGGGCTTCTCCCCGTGGGCGTCGGCGTCATTCTCCAGCACGGTAACCATCACCGTACGACCGTCCATTGCCGGCTCCACCAGCACCTCCATGTCCAGGAGATACACGAACGGTGCTGGCACCACGGCCTTGAGCCCCGCGTCGAGCACAGCCTGCACCTGGTTTGCCGCGAGATCCGTGTCGATGGGCGCCATCCCGTGGTCAGCCGTGATCACAAACATCGTGGAGTCCAGGAGCCCCCGCCGCTCCAAGAGCGACAGGATCTCGCCCAGGCGCTTGTCCGCCTCCATCAGGGCCGTGCGCATGGCCTCGTGGTGGGGCCCGTACTCGTGGCCCGCAGCGTCCGTCAGGAAGGCCGCGTGGTAGGTGAACATGGGTGGTGGGTGGCCCTCGTCCTCGAACAGCAGGAGCGACTGCGCCAGTGCCTGCGTATCGATCCGCGAGTAGCGGTATACGTCCTCCTGGCCGTCCTCCCGCCAGCGAGGGCTGGTCTCCTCGTAGCGGGCTCGGGTAAGCTCTCTCAGCCGGTCAACGTCGACCGCTAGATGGCGCTCCAGCGACGCGTGGTTGGCCCCTCGCGCGCACGGCTCGTTGACGGCTGCCGTGAATGCGCCCCCTGCGCCGTCCCACTTGCCGTAAACGCGGTGCACAGCTTCGAACAACGTCTCCACGCCGTCGCCAAGGTATTTGACGGTGTCGAACTGCATCCCTTGGGGCGTTACGGTCTGGCGGCTTTCCCTCAGGTAGTATGTGGGGTTCACTATATCGTGGTGGCCGCACCAGGTGCCGGTGCCCAGGCTGTTATGACTGGGCCAGGTGATGCTGGGAAAGGTCACCAGCGTCCCGTAGCGGAACATCAGCCCTTTGTCTATCAGCCGCTTCAGGTTGGGGATGGAATCGGCGTCCTTCTCCAGCCGTTCCAGCAACTGCGTATTGCTCAACCCGTCCACCAGCATGATGTAGACCCGCTCCGGCCTGCGCTGCAGATCACCCTGGTGGTCCCGGTCCACGATATCCAGGAGGGGCTTACCGTCCTGGCGCTTCAGGTACACATCGGGCTCCACGCCTCGCTCACTGGAGGTGCGGCCACTGGCGTTCCTGCCGTCGATAAGGGGCAACCCCAGGAGCAGCGCCAGTGTCGCCGTCACGTCCACCTGGCTGCAGATGGCGTCCGTGACCCCGGGCTTGATCCCCGGCCCGGCGAAAACCAAGGGCGCCCGCGACTGCACCACGTCCAGGGTGCCGTGCTGCCCCGGCTGTCGGCCGAAGGCGTACGTCTTGGGGCTCAGGGCGATGTCCGGGGCGTTGGGGCTATCGAACAACTGGGCGATGCGCTCCATCGCCAGTGGGTAAGTGACATGCTCCGGCTCCACGAACGCCCGCGCCGGGTCCGTCCCTGAGTAGCCGGACTTGGCCGCCGCCTCCAACTCCTCCGCCAGGGTGGCCAGCGCCGTCGGGTCCTGGCTGGCGATTGGGTTCTCACCGATCTGCTCCACGATTCGGTAGCCGTAGCCGTCCTCGGCATAGAAGCGCTGGAAGCGGATCATCCCCCGCTTGGCCCATACCTCATAGGCCCCGTCGCGGTAGGTGATCACGAGGTCGTTCTGGGGGCCGCGCACGGGGTCCGTCAGCAGCGCCACGATGGCGCGGTTGCCGGATTCCTCTTGGTTGGCATCCAGCCCCTGTCCGCCCGGCCGCTCCGGCCCAGCGATACGCTCCTCCTCTATCGCCATCGCTCAGCCCTCCCTCTCGCGCCGATGGTCGCCAGTCTGCCGTTCGTCAACCTGATCTCACCATCGTTCCTCGTGCGCCAGCTCGCTCATCTCCACCCGCTTCTTGCCCAAATGCATCGAGACCTTGGGGTCGGGATACCCCAGGGCCAGCACCACGCACACCCGCCACCCCTCCGGCAGGCCCAGCGTCTTGCTGGCGCACTCCCGGTCGTGCATCGAGCACGGGCAGGAGGCGATGCCCATAGACCAGGCGGCCAGCATCATGTTCTGGGCTGACCGGCCGGCGTCGAAGTCGCTGCCCGTCTCCGGCAGGCAGACAGCGATGCCCACAGCCGCCGAGGGCAGGTGCTGGGCGAACCTGCCGCAGTCCGCCATCTCCTTCCTGCGCTGCGGGTCTCGGAGCACCACCATCCTTGTGGGTTGCGTGTTCTTGGAGCTCCCCGCCATCCGTCCCGCCTGAAGGATCCTCTGTAGCTCCTCTTCCTCGATGCGCTTGTCGAGGTAGGCTCGGGTGTCCCGCTTGGTCACGATGCAGTTGTAGGCGTCCATTCCCTCCTCCTCTGGCGTGGTTCGGTGCTTGCCCGCGGGTGTGGCACGGGCACTGGCCCTCGCGTTGCCAATGCTATAGGAACGAGCGACTCAGCGCAGCATCCTAGATGGTGGGGACCGCCCCCTCGAAGCTGGGAGCTGCGCTCACACGGTTCGCTCTGCCGCCGTGAGTTTGGGTATAATACCGCCTACACGGCCATGTCCCGCATAGTTGTCAGCTACTGGTCCAACACTGAGCCCCCCTGGGACCGCGACGTTCCCTGGATCGTGCGCTTCGCCGTCCGCTGGGGCATCACCATGGTGGGACTGCTGGCCGCCGCCTGGATCGTTCGCGGCGTGGACATCGACGGCTGGGAATCGCTCCTCCCTGCCGCGGCCATCTTCGTGGTGGCCCGCGCCCTCCTGCGGCCGCTGCTGGTCTTCCTGACGTGTCCTCTCCAGCTCCTCACCCTGGGGCTGTTCATCTTCGTCGTCAACGCCCTGGTTCTGGCCTTCACCGCTTGGCTCTCCGGCCAACTGGACATCGAGTTCGACGTTGACGGCTTCGCCGCCGCCTTCCTGGGCGCGCTGGTAATATCCGCCGTCTCCTTCGCCCTCTCCCGCTTCCTGCGCCGTAACCCTATCGTCCCCCGCTCCGCCTAACACCGCTCGCGACAGGAGACACGTAACACGCTACACGAAGGGCGCCCTCCGTGTCCCCTGCATCGTGTCTCGTGTCTCGACCCGGCTAGGGCGTGACCCTGTACACGCGGTCGCCGTGGCGGCAGCGGTCGCTGACCTTGATGCCGATCCTGTCACCCGCCCCGGCCTCCTCCACCTGATCGTGCTCAATCTGCATGCTCTCCACCACCTGCTCCAGGTCAGTGGTGTGGCCCCGGACGCGGATGGTGTCGCCCACGCGCAGCTTGCCCGTCAGGTCTATCCCCGCTACGCCGATCTTGGCGAAGTAGTCCGTCACCTGGCCTATCTCTTCCTCCTCGGCCATAGTGTTTCCCTCCTTCTCTTGGCAGCGGTTCGGCCTGATTCTACTCCTGCTCCCTCAGCCCATCAACCACGCGTCAATCGAAGGAAAGGGCCGCGGCGCAAGCCGCAGCCCTGGGACCAGTGTCTCCAGAGAGTGGGGGTCCTCTATCCCTAGCCGATGGGCGCCGGTTCCCGTGGTTGCCCAGTAGGTGATCCGTACGCTGTTTCGTCCTCGAACACAGCTTCCGGGCTTCGGCGGATCATCACCAGGAACGCCTCCACTACATGGGGATCGAACTGCGTGCCCGAGTTGCGGGCGATCTCGATGGCGGCCTGCTCACGCGACATCGACTGTCGGTAGGGACGGCGCGAGGTCATAGCGTCATAGGCGTCCACCACTCCGAACACTCGCGCTCCCAGCGGTATCTCTTCCCCTGCCAGGCCCCGAGGATATCCCTGGCCGTCGTACCGCTCGTGGTGGGCCCACACGATTGCGGCGGCACCGCGAAGGAAGTCGATCCCCTTCAGGATCTCGTACCCCAGCTCGGAGTGGCGGCGGATCTCCTTCCACTCCGCCTCGTTCAGCGACGCTGCCTTGCGTAGGATGCTGTCCGTCACCCCGATCTTGCCTATGTCGTGCAGCGCCGCGGCGTATTCGATCTCCATCACTTGCTGTTGGTCCAGCCCCATCTCCTTAGCCACGGCCGCCGACATCCGCGCCACCCGCCGCGCATGGCGGTGTGTCATGTTGTCGCGTATGTCCAGGGCCGTGCTCAGTACCTGGACTACCGCAGAATAGAGTCGGTTGTCTCCTGTGGCTGAGGTCTCCCGGTTGAATCCCTTGCGCTCCAGCTTGTTCGCGTACAGCTTGGCGTCCGCCCAGTGGATCACATCTTCCAGATCGGTGCCGCCCCAGGGGTAGCCGCCGATCCCGATGGACACGCCCAAATAGATGCTGGCGTGTTCATTCTCCCACACCGGCGCCGCGCCCAGCTCGTCCCACAGCCTCCAGGCCAGTTGGTCCGCCTCCCGACGGTCCGCGTTGGGCATGATCACTGCGAACTCATCGCCGCCCAGGCGGGCCGTGACGTGGCCGGGCTCCACCGTTCGGTTCAGGGTGCGGGCCAGCTCGTGCAGGATGACGTCGCCCACCTGGTGGCCGAAATCGTCATTGATCGCCTTCAGGTCGTCCACGTCGATCATGGCGATGGACAGCTGCTTGCGGGATCGCTCCGCCTTCTCCAGCTCCTCCTGGAGCCGTTCGTAGAAGAAGCGGCGGTTCTGGAGCTGCGTCAGGTCGTCGCGGGATGCGATGTCCTGGAGCCTCGCCTCGCGGTCTAGGAACATGGTGTTGGCCCGCTGACGCTCAGTCTGCACCATCCGTTGCGTCCAGCGCAGCAGCAACTCCCCGGCAAAGGCCATGCAGATGAGAAACAGCCCCATGGCCCCCCAGACCGGCCAGCCGTTCTTGACGATGTCCAGGGCCACGAGGAGGCCCAGCCCGCTGACGATCGATGCCGCGCCCGCCAGCCGCAATATGAGGAACGCATGCCCAGTTGGGCTCGCGTTGTCCCGCTCGTCTCTCGTCACTTCTTCGCTGAAGGCGGCCGCTTGCATCCCTCCGTCCCCGTCGCTCGCGATCGCCTGTTCTCCTGCTGGCGCTTCCGTCCAGCCCTTCTCGGCTGCGATCATGCCGTCAGACCCTCCGCCCCCTCTCTACCATCACTGCCGCAGCGGGTCGCGCGGCCTCTATGAGCTTAGACGGGAGGTTGCGCGTTGCTCGTTACAGCCGCAGAGTGAATACTGGGTTCACCTAGCGGCGGCGCGGGGAGGGCGTGCCCAGGGACAGCCTCCAGAGCAGGGCCGCCGCCTCCAGGGTGATCCCCAGGGAAAGCTTGGAGCGCCCCTGCTGCCGGCTCACGAAGGTCACAGGCACCTCCGTCATGCGATAGCCGGCCCGCCAGCAGAGGTAGTTCATCTCTATCTGGAAGGCGAAGCCCCGGCAACGGACCTCCTCCAACGGCAGCTCTTCCAGCACCTCCCGCCGCCAGCACTTGAACCCGCCGGTGACGTCCTGGAGGGGTACTCCCAGCAGGCTGCGGCAAGCCAGGCTGGCTCCCTGGCTGACCAGGCGACGGTGCCACGGCCAGCCCACGGTCTCGCCCCCTGCCACGTATCGTGACCCACAGGCCATGTCCGCCGGCGCCGCCACCAGCCTGGGGAGGTCCCTCGGGTCGTGGGAGAGGTCGCAGTCCATCTGCAGCACCAGGTCGGCTCCCAGGCGCATCGCCTCCATGAACCCGTCCACGTAGGCTGTCCCCAGCCCCAGCTTCCCGTTCCGCCGCAGCAGGTGCAGCCGCGGTTCCGTCGCCGCCTTGGCCGCCACGATCTCTGCCGTGCCGTCGGGCGAGGCGTCATCCACTATCAGCACCTCATAGTCAGACCCCTGGGCCAGCACGGCCTCCACCAGCAGATCCACGTTCTCCGCCTCGTTATAGGTAGGCACCACCACGATCTTCTTGCCGGTGGCTGGTCGCCTGCCCGTGTCGACCCGCGGGCGGGGTGCCGGCGGGCGCCAGGTCCAAAGCGCGCTCACGCTGTAGTTCACGGCGGCCGCGATCCCGATGGCTATCAGGTTGGCGATGAGGTAGTACATTGCCGCCCACGTGACCAGCGCCAGAAGCAGTCCCAGGTTTATCGACGCCGCCATAGCTGCCGTAGCGTGAAACGCTACCGCTCGCATCCACCACGGCCGTCGCTGCCGCTCCTCGTAGAACGTCCAGAGATCGTTGAGGAGGAAGTTGTTCCAGATGGCCGTCTCGATGGCCAGGGCGCTGGCAGCGGGCAGAGGCAGGCCTGCGCCTGAGTACAGCAGCCACAGCATGCCGCTGTTCACCCCCACCCCACTGACCCCCACCAGCGCAAACCGCGCCAGCCGCGGCAGAGGCACCTCCCTTAGTCGACCTGCCCACCTGCTCACTGTGGACTATCCCTCCCGCAGTTCGTACAGCTTCGCGTATTCCACTTGTCCTACGTACTCGTAGTGGCGCGCCAGGAACGCTCGCAGCTCCGGCGGCGGGCCATGCTTGGCTTCCTCGTACTCGTTCGCCTCAGCCGTCACCAGGATCACCGCCGGGCGTTTCTCCTCCAGGTCGGCGATGATCTCAGCCATGATGGACTTGTCCACGCTGTAGGCGCGGTTGTGAAGCCAGCGGCTGGCTGGCTGACGACCGGCTAAGAAGTAGATCTCGCTCTCTCGGCCCCAGTCATAAACGTAATCGCCCGGCTCCGTCATCGCCTCCACCGCCTCTGCTATCGCTGGCGCCTCTATGGCGTCCTGGGCGTAGTCGCGGTAGGTGTACTGGACCTCGAATCGGTCTGCCGGCGTGGGGCGAGTGTAGATAAACACGGCGGCGATGACCGTGACTGCCGTCGCTGCCGCCATCGCCATCCCCAACTGGCGGTTCCCTTGGCGCCAGCGCTCCCAGACGTAGGGCAGACCCACACCCGCCGCCAGCGCTGCCCCCGGCAACAGTTGCACCGAGTAGTGGGGTGAAAGCTTACCCGGAGTCTGCGCCGCTGCCTCTGAGAACAGCAGGAACGAGATGACCAGCCAGGCGAAGCGGTCTCCCCTCACCCATAGCCGCCATACGCCCACGGCCGCCAGCGCCCAGAACACCAGCCCGCCCACGAGAGGCACCGGGTTCAAGAGGATCGGCGGTATCAGCTTGCGGTAGAGTGGGAGCTCCCCCGTCCATCCCCAGTTGAAGGCGAACATTGCGTGCCAGAGTTCGTACAGGGCGCCATGGGCGGCGAAGTAGCTCGCGAAGGGCGCTGCCGCCAGCACTCCCCCCAGCACCAGCGCGCCCATCGCCTGCGCCTGCCGTCGCCTCTCCTCCGGCTCGCGAACCATCACTATCCCCAGCCATGTCCCGTAGCCCACGAACGCCAATACGGCCGACTGGCGAGTGAACACGGCCAGTGAGGTCAGGGCCCCCGCGGCCAGGAACCACCAGAGGCCGCCGCTCCGGGCACCCACCGCGAACGCCCACAGCCCCGCGGTCAGGGGCAGGAGCATGAACACTTCTGCGTTCGCCGTCACCTGCAGGTACACGTTGCCGAAGGACAGGGCGAACAGGCCCGCCGCCAGCGTCCCCTCTCGTCGGTCGAACAGCGTCCTCCCCGCCGCCCAGACGAAGGGGACGCTCAGCCCTGCCGCCGACGCGGCCAGCACCCGTGGTGCGATGACGCTCTCGCCCAGCCACTTGAAGGAGGCGGCGTACCACAGGAAGAGCAGAGGGCCCTTGTTGTCCCACAGGTCGCGGTAGGGGATCGCCCCATCCAGCCAGCCCCGGGCGATGGTGGCGTAGGCGCCCTGGTCCGGGTCGAACGGGGCGTCAAACAGCGGTGCCAATAAGACCAGCGGCAACGACGAAAGCGCCAGGAGGACTGCCAGGGCCAGCAGGCGGGCCCTGGCCCCCTCAGATGAGAACGGGTCCAGCGCTCCGAGCCAGCCCTTCGGCTCCGACACAGCTACTCTCCCATCTCCAGCCATCTGCTTCTCCTCCGGACAGTATACGATGACCCGCCCTTGGCGTCCCCCTTCTTGGCAGGGATGGAATGCCGCCACCGGTCCCGCACATTCGTCAACATCTCCTGTACTGAGGCAGCGCAAGTAACCCGCCCCATCCGCGCCGGGTTAATGCAGCGGTGGCTCTTCCTTAACCTGTTCCCCCACCCTCGACCCCAGTCTCCTCCCGCGACATAATGGGACCGTATCTATGAATGCCAGAGACCGCGCCCGCCGCTTCCTGGCTGTCTCCTCCCTGGCGGCCCGCGTCTACCTGGGCTACAAGGCCATAACCATCCGCGAGCGTCGCTTCGGCCTGCCACGGCAGGAGGCCGAAGCCCGCCGCCGCGACCACCACTACTGGTCCGCCCACCATCTCTACGACCTCGCCGTCCGTCAACAGGGCCTGCTCATCAAGTTCGGCCAGATCCTGGGCTCCCGCCCCGACCTCATCCCCGATGAGTATGTCGCCATCCTCTCCCGGTTGCAGGATCAGGTCCCGCCCCGCCCCTTCCCGGTCATCGAACGCCAGGTCACCCGTGAGCTCGGCCGCCCCCTCGCCGATGTCTTCTCCCGGTTCGAGCGGCAGCCAATCGCTTCCGCCTCCCTGGCCCAGGTTCACAGGGCCCTCCTCAAGGATGGCCGCACCGTCGCTGTCAAGGTCCAGTACCCGGGCATCTGGGAGGTCGTCCGCACGGACCTGGACAGCATCCGCTTCCTGCTGCGCATCCTCGCCGCCCTTGAGCGCAACCTGGACTTCGGCCCTGTCATCGATGAGATCAGCCGCAACGTGCCCCTGGAGCTGGACTTCATCAACGAAGGCCACAACGCAGAACTCATCGCCGACAACTTCGCCCCCCGCCGCGAGATCTTCGTCCCCCGCATCCACTGGGAGTACACCACCCGCCGCCTCCTTGTCATGGAGTTCCTGGAGGGCATCAAGATCACCGACATCGATGCCCTCCAGGCCGCTGGCATCGACCTCCAGGCCGTCTCCCGGCTCGTCACCGGCGCCTACTGCGAGCAACTGTTCCTGCACGGCATGTTCCACGCCGACCCGCATCCGGGCAACCTGTTTGTCCGGCCGGGACCGCAGCTGGTCATGCTGGACTTCGGCCTCTGCCGCAAGCTGGACGACCAGTTCCGTCTGGGCTACGCCAAACTGGTCAACGCTATGATCACCGGCAAAGCCCCAGAGATGGTCAGGGCCTTCCATGACCTCGGCTTTCGCGTCAAGCACGCTGAGGACCCGACGACCTACCTGGCGATAGGGCGCGCCTTCATGGCTAGCAGCGCCCCCGGTCGTGCCTACGCTGACCCGGACCTGGTGGCTGAGGCCAACGCCCGCATCGCCCAGGCCGTGCGGGCTAACCCCCTGGTGGAGATCCCCCGCGAGTTCCTGCTCATCATGCGTGTGGCAGGGCTCCTCAGCGGCCTGGGCAAGCACCTGGACTCCCGTGTCGACGTCATCGGCACCTTCCTTCCGTACACCAGGGCTGCCCTGGGAGGAACGCGCTGAGCCCCCGGAACGCTTGTCCGTATTCGTGACGCTTGACTGGAAAAACCGTACCATTGTAGAATTGCCCTAGCGCCCCATCGGTTTTTCGAATAGCTTTAGTGAGGTTCGTGCCTGTGGTTAATCGCTTCCGTGACACAACCGAATCCTTCTCCACCCGTTGGATCACCCTCGGTCAGGCCTGCAAGCTCCTGGGCGTCAACGAGTCCACCCTCAGGCGCTGGGCCGATGCCGGACACGTTCGCTCCTTCCGTACCCCCGGCGGCCACCGCCGCTTCTCAGAGGAAGACCTGCGGGCCTTGGTGGCCGGACGCAGCGGGGCTGGCGGCGAGCCCTACACCTCCCTCGGCCAGATCGCCCTCGCCCGCATCCGCCGCCGCGTCCAGCGGGGCCGTGGCCGCGCCCCCTGGTACGCCAGCATGTCCGAGGAGGACCGCGAGCGTCTCCGCCCCCTGGGCCGGCGGCTGGTAACCCTGGCCTCCGAGTACATGACCAAGGGTGCCCGCCGCTCCCATCTCGTCGACGAGGCCCGAGAGATCGGCCACGAGTATGGGAAGGAGCTGGTCACCGACCAGCTCAGCATCCGCGATGCCGTGGAGGCGTTCGCCTTCTTCCGCAAGGGTCTGGACGATGCAGCCATGGAGCTGGCCCAGAAGAACGACCTCTCCGCCGAGGAGGCGGTGGAGGTGTGGGAACTCCTGGCCAACCTCGCTGACCAGGTGCTCCTGGCTATCGCTGAAAGCTACGAGCAAGCGGAGATGCCAGCCGCAAGCGCCAACTAGCCCCGCATGCGCTACTACCCGGTGTTCTTGGACATCGCTGGCAAGCCGGCGGTGATCATCGGCGGCGGCCAAGTGGCCCTGCGCAAGGTGGAAGGCCTCCTGGACGCTGGCGCTCAGGTCACCGTGATCAGCCCCGCGCTACATCCCGATCTCGAGGCATTAGTCGCCGCGGGCCGGGTCAGGCACATCGCCCGCGAGTACAGCCATGGCGACCTGCAGGGCTACCTCCTCGCCTTCGTCGGCACCGACGACCGCTCGGTAAACGCCGCCGTGGCCCGCGAGGGCAAGCAGCGGGGCATTTGGGTCAACGCCGTAGACGACCCCGCCAACTGCGACTTCATCATGCCTGGCATCGTCCAACGCGGCGACATCATCCTCGCCGTCTCCACCAGCGCGGGAAGCCCCGCCATGGCCCGCAAGCTGCGGGAGGACCTGGAACAATTCCTCACCGAGGAGTACGCTCTCATGCTTGACTTAGTAGCCCAGGTGCGCCGGGAGCTAAGCGATCGGGGCGTCACGGTGGAGCCGGACATCTGGAACGCAGCCCTGGACGCCGAGGTGAGGCGTCTCCTCAGCCAAGGGCGCCGCGACGAGGCCAAGCAGCGGCTGTTGCGCTCACTCCTTGAGCCGGCGAAGAAACCATGAAGCGGGAACCGCTGATCGCAACCTGCGTTGGCCTCAACCACCGTACGGCGCCCCTGCCGGAGCGGGAAAAGATTACCTTCTCCGCCGACGAGCTTCCAGCGGCCCTCACTCGTCTGCATGCTGAGCTGGGGGGTGCTGCTATCCTCTCCACCTGTAACCGCACCGAGCTGTATGTCACCACCGACGGCGACATCTCCCACGCGGAGCGGCTGCTTGGCGCCCTGGCGGCCTGCAAGGGGGCGCAGGTGGACCCGCGGCTGACCTACTTCTTGGTCCATGATGAGGCTGTGCGGCACCTGTTCCGGGTTGCCGCCGGCGTAGACTCCATGGTGCTTGGGGAATCTCAGATCCTGGGACAGGTCCGGGACGCCATGTCCGCCGCCACCGAGGCCGGCTCGTTGAATGGCGTCCTTTCCCGCCTGCTGCACTCCGCCATCCGGGTGGGCAAGCGGGCCCGTAGCCAGACTGAGATAGGCCGCTACTCTGTCTCCGTCAGCTCCGCCGCCGTGGCTCTGGCCAAGCAGACGGCTGGCTCCCTGGACGACAGGACGGTACTGGTAATCAGCGCCGGCTCCACGGGTGAGCTGGCCGCCCGCAGCCTGGCGGAGAGCGGCGTCGCCAGGATACTGGTGGCCAACCGCACTGCCGAACGCGCCACCAACCTGGCCGGGGAGATCGGCGGCCAGGCTGTCCCCTTCTCCCGCCTCGCCCGGGCTCTGGCGGAAAGCGATATCGTGATCAGCGGCACCGGGGCCGACGAGTTCATCCTCGGGCCGGAGCTGGTAGCGTCGGCCGTCGCCAACCGCAACGGGAGGGAGCTGGTGCTCATCGACATCGCCGTCCCCCGCGACGTTGATCCCGCCGTGCGGCAGGTTGCCGGCGTGCGCTTGTTCGACATCGATGACATCCAGACCATCTCGCGCGCCAGCATGCGCGGCCGCCGCCGCCAGGTCCTGCGGGTCGAGGCGCACGTGGAAGACGAGGTGGACGACTTCATGGAATGGTGGCGCTCTCTCGATGTCCTCCCCGTCATCGCTGCGTTGCGAGAGCGGGCCGATGACGTCCGCCGCCGCGAGCTGGAGCGGACCCTACGCGCTCTGCCAGACCTTGATGACGAACAGAGGGCGCGCATCAAGGCGATGAGCCGCGCCATCGTCAAAAAGATGCTGGACCGCCCCATCACCCGTCTCAAGAACGGCGCCAGTGCTGGCACCTACGTGGACGCGATGCGGGACCTATTTGGGGCTCGCCCCCGCCCTTCACGGGAGCAGCGCTAGCCTCCGCAGGGGCGGAGACGGTGTCCGTCCGTACGTTCGTCGTCGGCAGCCGCGGCAGCCGCCTGTCCCAGCGCCAGACCGAGCTGGCCGTCGATGCGCTCCGCCGAGCCCACCTGGAGGCTCGATTCGAGATGCGGGCTATCCGCACGGCCGGCGACAGGTCGCGGGCTTCCCTGGGCGAGATCGGCGGACGCGGCGTGTTCGTGGTTGAACTCGAGCGCGCTCTTGCGGACGGTGAGATCGATATAGCCGTGCATAGTCTCAAGGACATGCCGTCCGACGCCACCGACGGCCTGTCCGTCGCCGCTGTCACGGAGCGCGAGGACGTGCGCGATGTGCTGGTCTCCCGGGACGGCCTGGCCCTGGCCGATTTGCCCGACGGCGCCGTGGTGGGCACCGGCAGCCCCCGCCGGGCCGCGCAACTCATGGCCGCCCGCCCCGACCTGCGGATCGCCGACATCCGGGGCAACGTCGATACCCGCATCCGCAAGGTGGAGGACGGCCGGTACGACGCCGCCGTGCTGGCGGCGGCCGGCCTGGCCCGCCTGGGCTGGCTGGATCGCGCCACTGAGGTGCTCTCTATAGAGGTAATGCTGCCGGCTGTGGGTCAGGGCGCCCTTGCCATCCAGGTGCGGAGCGACGACACCGAGGCGATTGAATTGGCTTCCGCTATCGATCATCCCGCGAGCCACGTCGCCACTGCCGTAGAGCGCGCTTTCGAGGCGCGCCTCGGCGGCGGCTGCCACGCCGCCGTCGCCGCCCTGGGCGAGCCCAACGCCGCCCGCATGCGCCTGCGCGGCCTCGTCGGCGACCCGGCTGGGGGGCGGCTCCTGCGCGGCGAGATCGAGGGCTCGGGCGATGAGGCTGAAGCTCTGGGCGTCCGCCTGGCGGAGTCGCTGCTCGCTCAGGGTGCCGCGGACCTCCTGGCGGCGGTGTCACCTCCGGAGGCGGCTCGATGACAGTCGGGAAGGTGTGGCTCGTCGGCGCCGGCCCCGGCGACCCCGGCCTCATCACCGTCGCCGGCCTGGAGCGCCTGCGCGACGCCGACGTCATCGTCTACGACCGCCTGGTGAGCCCGCGGCTCCTGGAGCATGCCCGCCCGGACGCCGAGCTGATCTTCATGGGCAAGGTGGCCGGCAAGGGCCTGCCTGCCGGTAGGCAGGGCGCGCACGACCAGGGCAAGATTAACGACCTGCTCGTCGAGAAGGCGCTTGAGGGCAAACGGGTTGTGCGACTCAAGGGCGGCGATCCCTTCGTCTTCGGCCGCGGGGGCGAAGAGGCCGAGGCTCTGCGCGCCGCCGGCGTCCCCTTCGAGGTCGTGCCGGGGGTAACCTCCGCCGCCGCCGTGCCCGCCTACGCCGGCATCCCCGTCACCCACCGCGGCCTCGCCTCCACCTTCGCCGTGGTCACCGGCCACGAGGACCCCGGCAAGGACGAATCGGCGATAGACTGGGGTCGCCTGGCTACTGCTGTCGACACGCTCGTGCTGCTGATGGGGGTAAAGACGCTGCCTGAGATCATCGACAGGCTGATCGAGGGCGGACGGCCGGCCGAGACGCCCGTCGCCGTCATTCAGTCGGGGACGACGCCCGAACAGCGCACCGTCACCGGCACCCTGGCCGACATCGTCCGGCGCGTGCGCGAGGCGAAGCTGCAGCCCCCCGCCGTCACCGTCGTCGGCGAGGTCGCCCGCCTGCGCGAGACGCTGGCCTGGTTCGAGGCCCGCACCCTGTTCGGCAAGCGGGTGCTCGTCACCCGCACCCGTCGTCAGGCGAGCGCGCTGGCGCGGCTGCTCGTCGAGGAGGGGGCCGTGCCCGTCGAGCTGCCCGTCATCGAGATCGAGCCCGCGGTGGACGAGGCGGCGGCGGAGGCCGCCCTGGACGGCCTCCGCGCGGGCGCCTACCAGTGTGTGGTCTTCACCAGCGCCAACGCCGTGGAGGCGTTCTTCGGCCTGATGCGAGAGCGGGGCCTGGACCTGCCTGCCGGCAGGCAGGCGCCCCGCGTCCGCCGGTGGCGGACCGCCGCCATCGGCCCGGCGACTGCGGACGCTCTCGCCGAGCACGGCATCATCGCCGACGCCGTACCCGATGAGTACGTCGCCGAAAGCCTTGTAGGGGCGCTTCGCGAAGCGCCCCTACGTCCCGGAGACCACGTGCTCGTGCCCCGTGCGGAATCCGCTCGCCCTGAGCTTGTCGAAGGGCTGCGCGAGCTGGGCGCAGAGGTGGACGAGGTGACGCTCTACCGGGCCGCGGTGCCCAAGGAGGCGCCGGCGGAGGCGCTCTCGCTTCTGCGCGAGGGCGGCATCGACATCGTCACCTTCACCTCGTCGTCGACGGTGCGCAACCTGGCCGCGCTGCTGGACAACGACGTAGAATGTCTGCGGAAGCCGCTTGTCGCCTGCATCGGGCCGATCACGGCGAAGACGGCCCGCGACCTGGGCCTGCGGGTGGACGTGGAGGCGGCGGAGCACACGATCCCGGGCCTAGTGCGGGCGATAACAGAGCACTGTGGGGTGGATTAGAGAGTTGGATCTCATGAGCCCGATTCCTACACCGGAGGGAAGCCGATCATGGGAATCAGAATGCATCTAGAGCGAGTAACTGAAGAGGAAGAGAGAAGGAGAGCCGATAGCGAGCGTAAAACAGCCGAGAAGCGGCGTTGCAAAGAGGAAGAAAGACGGAGACAGCGCCAACTGCGAATAGCCAAATGGAATGCGGAGAAGGGCCCATTAGTCCAAGCTCATAATCGCCTGCAAGTGTCTGGCGCGTTGGACATATTGAATGACCTTTCCCAGATGGTCACAGACCCAAATCTGGCCATCAGTCCATACGGGATAGACAGTCCCCGTATTCTATTCGATCCCAAGAGTCAGGTTCGCGTTCAAGCTCGACTAGAGTGGCACCGGCAGCATCTTTACTCTGAGAGTGGCTTCAGGGACGAGCACGGGGAAATGCCCGGGAGGTCGTGGGAACAATGGTACGAACTGTGCCTCACAGCTCCTGTCGAATCTCCCGTGATCGTGGTGGACATGACAATCAAGCGTCGTGGGGATTGGAATGAATCAACACCACTTCTGAGGGTCACTCTCCCGCGTGAGGACTGGGAGGAGCGAGATAGCTTCGAGCGAACTGTCGCGCAGGCGCTGTGGCGTGGGGGATTGAGGTTGCCTGAGAACGAGCAAGGGAAGGCGAGAGTCACGCGATCCCTGCCAAGGAAGCCAGATGAGTAGCACCACCCGAAACCTACCCGCTTCCTTCCGGCCGCTGCGGCAACGAACGGAGGGACGATCATGCGCCTGACCCACATCCGACTGCTGGTCGCCGACTACCCCGCCTGCTTCCGCTTCTACCGCGACGTCATGGGCTTCCCCGTTGCCTGGGGCGATGAGGACGGCCGCTACGCGGACTTCCAGGCCGGCGATGCCTTGCTCGCCCTGTACGACCGTCGCCTCATGGCGGAGGCCGTCGGTGCCGCCGATAGGCTCTTCACGGCCGAAGCCATGGACCGAAGCGCCGTGATCTTCGCTGTCGACAGCGTCGATCGGGTCTGCGACGAGCTGCGGGCCAAGGGCGTAACCCTTGAGGCCGAACCCGAGGATCGGCCGGTGTGGGGGGTCCGCACCGCCCACTTCCGCGACCCCGACGGCAATCTCATCGAGATCAACAGGGAGTTGCACTTATGACCACCACTCGAACCCTACCCGCTGCCTTCCGGCGCTTGCGGCGGCTGCGCCGCTCGGCGGCGCTGCGCGACCTCGTGCGGGAGACCCGCCTCTCGCCCCAGGACTTCGTCTACCCCCTGTTCGTCACCCACGGCGACAACGTCCGCCGTGAGATCGAGTCCATGCCCGGCCAGTATCAGCTCTCCGTCGACCAGCTCCCCGCCGAGGCGGAGGAGCTGCGATCGCTGGGCATCCCCGCCGTGCTCCTCTTCGGCCTGCCCGCGTCGAAGGACGACGTCGGCTCCGAGGCCTACGCCGACGACGGCATCGTCCAGCGGGCCGTGCATGCCCTCAAGCAGGCGTCCCCCGATCTCGTCGCCATCACCGACGTCTGCCTCTGCGAGTACACGTCGCACGGCCACTGCGGCGTCGTCGTGGACGGGGAGGTGGACAACGATCAGACGTTGCCGCTGCTGGCCCGCACCGCCCTCTCCCACGCCCAGGCCGGCGCCGACATCGTCGCCCCCTCGGACATGATGGACGGCCGCGTGGCCGCCATCCGCGATGCCCTGGACGAGGCCGGGCTCGCCGCCACGCCGATCATGGCCTACGCCGCCAAGCAGGCATCTGCCTTCTACGGCCCCTTCCGCGTCGCCGCCGAGTCCGCCCCCCAGTTCGGCGACCGCCGCGGCTACCAGATGGACCCCGCCAACGCCCGCGAGGCGATGCTCGAGATCGAGGCCGATATCGAGGAGGGCGCTGACATCGTCATGGTCAAGCCGGCCCTTCCCAACCTCGATCTCATCGCCCGCGCCCGCGACCAATTCGACCTGCCCCTGGCCGCCTACAACGTCAGCGGCGAGTACGCGATGGTGAAGGCCGCGGCCGCCGCCGGCTACCTGGAGGAGCGGCTGGTGACGCTGGAGGTGCTCACCGCCATCAGGCGCGCCGGTGCCGATATCATCATCACCTACCACGCCAAGGAGGCCGCCCGCTGGCTTGCCTAGACTGTCATTCTGAGGAGCGCAAGCAAGTCCCCCGTCATTCTGAGGAGCGCAAGCGACGAAGAATCTGGGGAGGGGATGGCCGACTCATGCTTTTTGCAGGAGCACCGCGCCTTGAAAGGCGCGGCATGAAGACGCAATCGATGCCGCAGCTTTCAAGCTGCGGTCGAGCTCACACTCGATGAAGAAATCCGTGCCCGATATCAAGGCCGTCGCCTTTGACGCCTACGGCACCCTGTTCGACCTCCAGGAGCCGGAGTTCATCGTCATCTTCGCCGAGATGTGCGATCTTCAGGGCCTGGATGCCGACGCCGCCGACCTCTGGCGGCGCTTTCTCCGTGCCGCCCGCCATATCCGCTCGGAGACACACCACGAGCCCGTCTACCGCCGCTACGACGAGGCGTGGGAGGTGCAGTTCCGGCGGGTGTTCGAGCAGCTCAAGCTCAACGGCGACCCCCCGGCGGCCGCTGTCTACCTCCGCGACAAGCTCGCCTCCGCCAGCGCCTTCCCGGAGGTGTATCCTGTCCTGGACGCCCTGCGCCCCCGCTACCGCCTCGCTGTCCTTTCCAACGCCGACGACGACTTCCTGACTGCCGCCCTTCAGCGCAACGACCTCGAGTTCGAGACCGTCGTCACGTCGGAGCAGACGGGCGCCATCAAGCCCAACCCGGCCATCTTCCACCACCTGACCGACCGGTTGGGCCTCGAGCCGGAGCAGGTCCTCTACGTGGGCGACAGCCCCATCCCCGATATCCTGGGCCCGCGTCAGGCCGGCCTCAAGGTCGCGTGGGTGAACCGCCTGGGCGTCAGGCGCCCCCGCACAGTGCCGCCGCCGGACATCCGAGTCCGCAACCTCACCGAGCTGCTTCCGCTTCTGGTCCCTGATTTCGACCCCGAGGCATCCTCATGACTAACGAAGCGCCTGCCCCTGTTTTCCCCGTAGGTCAGGGCCCCAGCCCTGACCCAGGACGACGGCGGATGCCACGTCTGCAGCGCTTCACCGAGGGCGAGTACTGCTATTTCGTTACCACGGCCACCCAAGATCGGCGTCCGCTGTTTCGGGACGAGCGCCTTTGTCAAATGCTTGTCAAGAACTTGCGGTACTATCGCGACCGGATGAATTTTGCTCTTCATGGCTATGTGATCATGCCTGACCATATTCACCTCCTCGTCACCCCGCGACAACCAGAGACTGTTTCGGATGTCATGCGCAATCTGAAGAGCTATACCAGCAAGGAGATACGAGAGGTTCTTGGAACACAAGGATCGATATGGCAGCGGCGGTTCTATGACCGCGTGATTCGGGGCGAGGAGCAGTTCCGCACGGCCCTGAACTACATTCACCTGAACCCCGTGAGAGCAGCACTCGTCCGGTCAGCGAGGGACTACAAGTTCTCGTCTTACCGCTTCTGGGGGGAGGGCGATGGGCTGCTCCAGCTTGATCCTACGGAGGAGGTCACGGCTGGGGCCGTGACCTACGAGAAGAAGGTTCGCTTGCCTCATGACTGACCCCGACGCGTCCACTCCCCGCTCTCGCGACCTGCGCGACCTCGCCCGCCGCTACATGCCCGGGGGCGTCTCCAGCCCCGTCCGCGCCTTCAAGGCCGTCGGCGGCGACCCTCCCCTCATCGCCTCCGGCCAGGGGCCCCGCGTCGTCGACCTTGACGGCAACGCCTACATCGACTACGTCGCCGCCTTCGGTCCCCTCATCCTCGGCCACGCCCATCCCGCCGTCACCGACGCCGTCGCCCAGGCCGCCCGGCGCGGCACCGCCTACGGCGCCACCACCGAGCTGGAGGTGGAGCTGGCCCGCACCATCTGCGAGGCCATCCCCTCCATAGAACTGGTGCGGTTCGTCAACTCCGGCACTGAGGCCACGATGTCCGCCCTTCGCCTGGCCCGCGCCTTCACCGGCCGCGACAAGATCGTCAAGTTCGAGGGCTGCTATCACGGTCACGCCGACGGGCTCCTCGCCAAGGTTGGCTCCGGGCAGGCCACCCTCGGCCTCCCCGATAGCCCCGGTGTGCCCGAGTCGTACGCGGCCCACACCCTCGTCGTCCCCTTCAACGACGAAGAGGCCCTCCGCCGCCTTTTCGAAGAGCACGGGGAGGGGATCGCTGCCCTCGTCGTCGAGCCGATCGCGGGCAACATGGGGGTCGTGCCGCCGGCGCCCGGGTTCCTCCAACGACTGCGCGACATCACGCGGGAGCACGGCTCCCTCCTCGTCTTCGATGAGGTGATTACCGGCTTCCGGCTCCGCTACGGCGGCGCCCAGACGATGTTCGGTGTCGAGCCGGACCTGACCTGTCTGGGCAAGATCATCGGCGGCGGCCTGCCGGTGGGCGCCTATGGCGGCAGGCGCGACATCATGGAGATGGTGGCGCCCCAGGGCCCCGTCTACCAGGCGGGCACGCTGGCCGGCAATCCCCTCGCCATGACCGCCGGCATCGCCACCCTGCGCCTCCTCGCCGACGGCGATGCCTACGAGCGCCTGGAGGCCAGCGCCGCTGCTCTGGAGGAAGGCCTGCGCCGCGCCGCCGAGGAGACCGAGACGCCGGTCCGCATCAACCGCGCCGGCTCCATGCTCACCGTGTTCTTCACCGCCGAGCCGGTGACCGACTTCGCCTCTGCCTGCCGCTCCGACACGGAGCGCTACGCCGCCTTCTTCCGACAGATGCTCGCCCGCGGCATCTTCCTGCCCCCCTCTCAGTTCGAGGCGATGTTCGTCTCCCTCGCCCACGGGGACGACGAGATACGGGAGACCATGGAGGCGGCGCGGCAATCCCTGGCCAGCATCCGCTAGGCCCCGCGAGGGATGTTGTCAGTTCTTGGGGCAGGCGGTATACTACTGTGCGACCTCGGGCCCCAATACTGTATAAGCGATTAAATAGGTGACGCTATGAAGATATCCTCTCTTCAGGAAAACCTCAACAAGGGCCTCTCTCTCGTAGGTAGGGCCGTGGCCGCCCGCAGCACCCTTCCCCAAGCCTCCCACGTCCTCCTCGCCAGCGACGAGGGCCGCCTCAAGCTCGTGGCCACCAACCTAGAGATCGCCATCACCTGCTGGATCGGCGCCCAGGTGGAGGAGGAGGGCGCCGTCACCGTCCCCGCCCGCCTGCTCGCCGATTTCGTCACCTCCCTCCCCAGCGAGCGCATCGACCTGGCGGTGGCGCCGCGCACCCGACAGCTCGCCCTGAGCTGCGCCCGCAACGAGGCCTCCATCGCTGGCATGGACGCCGACGACTTCCCTCCCGTGCCTAGCGTGGACGAGGGTTTCCGCCTCAAGCTGGACCCCAAATCGCTTCGCACCGCTATCGAACACGTCGAGTTCGCGGCTGCCGCCGACGACACCCGCCCCGTCCTCACTGGTATCCACACCGTCCTTGATGGCTCCGAGATCACCCTCGCCGCCGCCGACGGCTTCCGCCTCGCCGTCTACAAGCTAGCCCTGGACCAGGAGGTGCCGGAGAAGGTAGAGATGATCATCCCTGCCCGCGCCATGCGGGAGGTGATGCGCCTCCTGGCGGAGGAAGAAGAGCCGCTGGAGCTGGCCCTCAACGCTGCTCGCTCCCAGGTGCTGTTCCGCCTGAAATCGGTGGAGATGGTGGCTACCCTCATCCAGGGCACCTTCCCCAACTACTCCCAGCTCATCCCCTCCAGCTACACCACCCGTTCCGTTATCGACATGCGCCAGTTCCTCCAGGAGACGCGCATCGCCGCCATCTTCGCCCGCGACGGCTCCGGCATCGTCCGTGTCCAGCTCCAGCCCGGCGAGGACGTGGCGCCGGGCAAGATGATCGTCTCCGCCCGCGCTGAGGAGATCGGCGAGCACCGCGGCGAGATGGACGTCAAGATCGAGGGCGAGGCCTCCAAGGTCGCCTTCAACAGCAAGTACCTCCAGGACGTGCTCCAGGTTCTGGATTGCTCCCAGGTGGCGCTGGAGACCAGCTCCCCCTCCAGCCCCGGCGTCATCCGCCCCGTGGGCGCTGAGAACTACGTCCACGTGGTGATGCCGATGTTCGTCCAGTGGTGAGGAAGATCGGCATCCCCATCTCCAGACTGCCGGCCTTCGCGAGCTAGACAGGGCGCCCGGTTCACCGGGCGCCGCCCTCCTCTTCCGGAGCGGAAGGCTGTGGGTCCGGGGGCGCTGCTACCAGGGTGGTACGGTGTCCTGCGGTCCGGGCACGAACTCAGCCGTATCCATCACCACCCAGTCGTCGCCCGCGCCCAGAGGGGCCAGCAGCAGCCAGGTGTCCGGCTCCGAAAAGGTTAGGCCAACCGTGTAGATGAGCGTGTCGAACCGGTCCTCCCACAGGAAGGAGCAGTAGTACCCGACGTCCGTATCCAGGCTGGCGAATTCGCAGTCTCCCACGTAGGGCAGAGCAAGGTCTGCGAGATAGGCACCGATGGCATCCTCCGGGGTGGTGTAGCCCGAGGGGGGTGGGGCAACAGTGGGCTGCTCCGGGGGCGGCGTGACCGTCGGCCCAGGCGCTGGCGTCGCCGTCGGCTCAGAGGCCGGCCTGACCGTCGCTCGCCGGGGAGGCACCTCAGTGGGCGACGGCTCTACGGTCGGGGAAGGCTTGACGGTCGGCGACGGCTGAGCGGTCTCCTCCGGGGTGGGAGACAGGGCCGCTACGGTCGTGTCTTCTCCACCGCCGCCCCCGAAAATGCTATCCGCCCAGTCACCATCGTTGGCGGCGGCGTCGTACAGCGCCACGAGGCCGAGCACCAGGCCCCCCGCCACGACGAGGCCGCCGAGAAGCGTCCAGGGAGTCGTGCCTGCCTTCGCCGCCGGGCCAGGGGTTGGCGGTTGTTGTTCCGGTGCTGCGGCTTGCTCCTCCAAGCGTTCGCCGCAGTCGCTGCAGAACGCGGCCCCCTCCTCAGTCTGGCTCCCACACTTGGGGCAGTATGGCATCTTCCCCTCCCGCGTATGAGAACTGATGGCTGACAGCAGTATACAGCACCCGTATGAGGGGTTGGCAAACCAGCTCGCCAGGTGAGATAGGCACCGACCGGTTTCGCCACGACAGGCTCGGAGGTACGTGTGCTATAATCCCCTCCGTAGCGCCGCGAGTCACAGTGATGGTTAGTTAGCGTGGCGGTCAAATCACTGTACGTCGCGACGGCCATCCTTGTGGGTCTGCTGGCCGTCCTGCTCATCGACCTGGCTCTGGGCGCGTCCGGGGCCTTGGCCCAGGAGCGCAAGAACTGCCCGGCGGGCTTCGTCTGGATACGCTGGTCCCCCAACGGCTGCAGCCAGGAGGTGCTTCCCGCACACGGGTACATAAACGCCGACGGGTATGGCGTCTGCGAGACCGGCTATGACGCCGATTACGAGGAGCGGCCCACGACCGACGGCAAGCCGCCCCCTGGCTCCGGGCGCACCAGCTTCCCCTACCTCAAGGCATGCCTCAGTTCCACGACCGGGGCCGCGGGAGCTGGCGGGTTTTCGGGCACGGCGGGTGACGCGGCGGAGCAGCTCTACGACGGCGGTGGAGGGCCGTCGGGCGAGGAGCTCGCAACAGTCGGCGTTGGCTTCGGAGCCGGCTTCGGTCTGGCCACTTGGCGTACCTTGGGGATCGGGGCCGGGGTGGGTGGCCCGCCGGGGGCGATCAGGGTGGGGGCGACGCGAGCGCCTTCGCTGGACCAGATGATAGCCGAGTCCAAGAAGCGCCTGGAAGTCCTCAAGCGGCAGAGAATGGAGGCGCTGAACGACCACAAAGCGGCAATCAACTTGCTCGGCTTCTACTCATGGCACTATTGGACGGGGTCAATCCCACGCTGGATGGCGGTCGGCGGCATTAGTGCGCTCGCCGCCCTAACCATTGAGAAGCTAACCGCGTTCGCCAGAATCGTCGTCGGGGGGACCCTCTACACCTTCACGATTCAGAATACGAGTTGGCCTCCTCCTCAGGACGAGGCGGCGAAGATGATCCCAAAGTTCAGAGCTATGATGCTGAGAACTGGAAACCGGGTGGCGGCTATCGACGCGCAGATCAAGGGTGAGGAACAGCGCCTCCTTCAGATGGAGGCGAAAAAGCTGTTCTCGACAACACCATAACCAGCAGGGGTGAGCCGATAGTGGTAGTGAAAACGAAGGCCGAGCGGCGCAAGAAAGGTGCATGAGCGATGACTGATCGTCCAACTATGGAGAACATCGGCGAGTGGCTCAGGGAGATCACCGCCTTCGCACTTGCTGTCGGGGCCAGCGACGAGAAGCACACCGAGATAACCGTCCTAGAAATATACCCAATGACGCTGGAGGTCGCGGACGGCACGCTGGCGGTGACGTGCGACCGCGAGTTGCCCCCGGAGGTGCAGGGCGTGGTGGACATGGCCCAACTCAAACAGGCGGTCTTCGGTCAGGCCAGGTCGGCGGCCATGCCCGCTCTTCATGAGGCCAGAGAGGTAAGCGGGAGGCAGTGGGTCCGCTTCCAAATTCCGCTGTATCTTGACGGCCTCACCCGCAACGAGTTGGCCACCGCCATCTGGGAAGTCTGGAAGGCCCAGGAGCTTCTGGCCCTGCAAATCAATGGTTTCAAGGAGCTCAGCTCCCTGGCGTCCGAGATGGAGGCCCTAGAGGTGGGAGAAGAGGCACCCTCTGAGGCGGTGCCGGCTCCATCCGAGACGGCGCCGCCGCCGGAACCCGAAGCGCCGCGGGAACCTGAGGCAGCCCAGCCGCCGGAGGCCGCCCCGGCGCCGGAGCCCCCCTCTGCACCCGAGCCGGCCCGGACAGAGGCCGTGCCAGCCGGGCGCTTCTGCACCAAATGCGGCGAGCAGGCCAAGCCGGACCAGCGCTTCTGCATCGGCTGCGGCTCGCCGCTGGAGGGCCAGGCCTAGATGGACGACGTCTACGATGTCATCGCCGTCGCCAGCGCGGTGTGCATCGTCTTCATGGGCCTCTGGACCGCCCTCAGGCTGAACAACGAGCGCCCCTTCTCCGGGCTGTCCGCTCTTCTGGCCGGCGCGGGCCCTGTCGCCGCTCTGATCATCTACAACCTCACCATGGATGTCGACCTGAAGCAGGAGGCCATCTGGGGCCTGTTGGCGGGAGGAGCGGCGGCAGGCCTCGTTGCCGGGAGGTCGATCCCGGTCTACGCCCGTGGGCCCGGCGTCTTCACCCGCGCCTCAGGCTGGCACTTGCTGCCACCGATGCTGGCGATCGCCGCCATTCAAGTGACCGGGGTGCGGGAATCATTCGAGGGGCTCGTCCTGGCCATAGCCGGGTTGTACGCGGCGACGGCCTTTGCCGCGGTCGCCTCTGGCCTCCTTCTTCTCCGCCGTCTCGGAATCCGTCCCGAGGCTGCGCCCGTGGAGGGCCCACCGGCTGCCGTGCCGGCGGCTGGAGGGCAGCGCTGCCCGCGATGCGGCTCGCCGGTGCAGCCGGCCTGGCGCCACTGCATGAGCTGCGGGGCCCCCGTCTAGAGGCTGAGCACATCATTCCCTCTGTGCCCCATATCAGGGGCTGCTTCTCCCCAGCGCCGACGTTCGGTTGCCCTGCCGCCTCGCTATAATGAAGCCGGCCTAGTCGGCGAGCGTTCTGCGCCCCTGCTCGGCCACCGCGCCTCATTCCACTCTGTACATCGAACGTGCGAAGCATTACCTCGATCTTGAGCGGCCGCCAAAACGTCTTCTACGGCTGGTGGTTGCTCGCCGGCTCTGTGGTCGCGATGGGGCTGGGAAGCGGCGTCTCGTTTTGGTCCTTCGGGCTGTACATCAGTCCCTTGGAGGATGAGTTCGGCTGGTCGCGCGCCGAGGTGTCGCTCGGCTTCTCTGTCTCATTGCTCATCGGCGGCTTGACGGGGCCGTTCGTCGGCAGGTGGATCGACACCCGCGGCCCAAGACTGGCCATCGTCGTGGGCGCGACCCTGACCGCCGCCACATACGTCCTCCTCGCCACCACCACGGAGCTGTGGCAGTGGTACGTGTACAGTTCCATCAATGCCGTCTTTCGGCAGATGATGTTCTTCATCCCCTTTCAGACGCTCATCTCTCGCTGGTTCGATCGCAGGCGCGGCATCGCTCTCGGGATCCTGGGCACAGGCTTCTCCCTCGGCGGCTTCGCTGTCGTGCCTCTCATACGATTGGCCATCGATCAGGTTGGCTGGGACTGGTCGTTCATCGTTTCCGGCGTCGCCATCGTGGCGGTGTTCGTGCCCATCGGCTTGCTGCTCGTCCGCAACAGCCCGGCCGATGTAGGCACTGTGCCCGACGGGGAGCTGCCGACCACCGATGAACCGTACAAGCCCCGGCCCCTGACGGGCCTGACCCTGGGGGGCGCCCTCAGCACCCCGCTCTTCTGGGTGCTGGCTGTTGCGATGATGCTGTTCTTCTACGGCCTGTTCGGCTGGCTCGTGCACATGGTGCCCTTCTACGAGTCCGTGGGCGTCTCACGTGGCGTGGCGGCGGCCCTGGTGTCCGCCGCGGCCGGAGTCGGAATGCTGGCACGACTGGGATTTGGCCTGCTCGCCGACCGCATCCGCCGCATCGAGAACGCCGCGATGGGCCTGCTCGCCTTCCTCATGGCCGGCATGACGACTCTCATTCTGGACTCTGGGACCGCCGGCATCGCCGTCTATCTCGTGTTCTGGGTGGTGGGGAGCGGCGGCGGCCCGTTGCTGGAGCCGCTGCTCCTGGGTCGCGCCTTTGGGTTGGCCCACTTCGGGGTGATCCTCGGCGCGTTCATCGTCGTCGAAACGATCGGCTTCATCATCAGCCCTGCTGTGGCCGGCGCCATCTACGATTCCACCGGGTCATACGACTGGGTGCTGGTGATGTTCCTCGGCTCATTCGTGGTGTCGTTCGGACTGTTCTACATCGCCGCGAGGCTGCCCCATCCCTCCATTCGCCCGCCTGAACGGGGGCTGTCGACCGAATGAGCGATTCGATACGGGGCTTTGCACCTGGCGGTGGTGATGCCACCTAGTTGTCTGAGACATAGCCCTCTGAGGAACGTCAGGCAACACAGTGAGGGGCCGCGCTCGGCGGGCCCTTGGCCAGAGGAGGCAACTGTGACCGTTCATGCTCGCCGCCCTCAGCATGAACCCTCCGTTTGCACCGTCCCGTTGCCATAGACAATCTGTTTCATTGCCATCGATATCCTGATGGCTTAAACTGGTTTCGGTCTGGACACCTCAAGCGAAAGGAGGGCATCATGACGGACGGTAGGGCTTCACGCTTCGTCCCAGTTCTCCTCACACTTGTCGCGCTGGCGGCGCTGGCCTTCGCCGCCTGTGGCGAGGAAGAGGAAGAGGGTGCGACTCCAGCGGAGGGAGAGACGCCGGCGGCAGCGGCCGTGGGCGACGTGGACGTGCTCGGCATCTGGGGCGGCGATGAACTGGAGAGCTTCGAGGCGATGGTCGCCCCCTGGGAGGCGGAGGCGGGCGGCGAGATGGACTTCATCGGCACCCGCGACATCACTGCCCAGCTGACGCTCAATGTTGAGGGTGGTACCCCACCCGATGTCGCCATACCGGCCGAGGTAGGGCTGTTCCAGCAGTTCGCTCGCGCCGGGGACATAGTTCCCCTGTCTGAGTGCCCCGGTCTGGAGGACACCATAAAGGCCAACTACCCCCAGGGCTTCATCGACCTGGGCACCGTGGACGGTACGCTCTACGGCTTCTTCATGAAGGCCGACACCAAGGGGACCGTCTGGTACAATCCCGGGTTCTTCCAGGAGAACGGCTACACGCCGCTGACTGCGGACGATTCCTTTGCCGACCTCGTCACCCTAACGAACCAGATCCAGGATGATGGCGTCGTGCCGCCCTGGTCTATCGGCGTGGAAAGCGCTGAAGCCAGCGGCTGGCCCGGCACCGACTGGATCCAGCAGATCATCCTCAACGAGGCCGGCGCCGACGTCTACGACGGCGTCATCGACGGGACCACTCCGTTCACTGACCCTGCGGTGAAGGACGCCTGGGAGAGCTTCGGGGAGATAGCCCTCCCCGCGGAGAACACGGTGCAGGGCGGAGCCACTGGCATCAACGCCACCAACTTCATCGATGGCACCTACCCGCCCTTCGAGAGCCCGCCCACGGCGGCCATGGTCTACCTGGGCGGCTTCGCTTCCGGGTTCATCACCGAGCAGTTCCCGGACGCCGTGGCTGAGACTGACTTCGACTTCTTCCCCTGGCCCGGTGGCGCGGTCACCGGCGGCGCCAACATCGTCTACGCCTTCAACAGCGACGAGGCCACCTGCTCCTTCCTCAGCTACCTCGCCAGCGCCGAGGCGCAGCAGATCTGGGTCGACGCCGGCGGCTTCACCTCCGTCAACACCCAGGTGAGCCTGGACTCCTACCCCGATCCTGTGGCCCAGGCGCAGGCCGAGCAGTTGACCACAGCCGAGGTCTTCCGGTTCGACCTAGACGACGCCATCGGTGGGGCACTTCAGCAGGCCTATTTCACAGGCGTGACCGAGTACCTTGCCGACCCGAACAGCCTGGATGCCATCCTCGCGGATATCGAGGCGGCGCGTGAGGAGGGAACCGAGGAGTAGCGAGCCCGTTCCGCAACATAGGATGGGGCGACACCCCCACAACAGGGGGTGTTGCCCTATCTCATCCTAAGAGCTAAGCGATGATAGGACGGCGCTGGTGGGTCCCGTGGTTATGGCTGACACCGACCCTGGCGCTCCTGGCGATCTTCCTCATCTACCCCTCCATCGACACCATCCGCAGGAGTCTCATGGACAAAAGGTCCGAGGACTTCGTAGGTTTGGACAACTACCGCTTCATCATCGATAACCCGCAGCCGCTGGTCAGCGACACCCACTCGGCCCTATTGAATAACGTCCTCTGGATGACCCTGTTCACCGTCATCACGGTGGGGCTGGGCCTCATCATCGCCGTCCTGGCGGCACGGGTCCGCTACGAGTCTATCGCTAAGTCGACGATCTTCATCCCCATGGCCATCTCCTTCGTAGCCCTGGCCGTCATCTGGCGCTTCATGTACGAGTACAACTCGGACATTGGGACGGTGAACGCCGTCACCACCGGCGCCGGCCTGGAGCCCACCGCCTGGTTGCAGGACACGGGATCGCCCCAAACAATCCTCACCGAGGCCGGCCCAGACAAGTTACCCAAGCCATTTCAGATCAACAACTTTGCCCTCATCATGGTAGGCGTCTGGAACTGGACGGGCTTCACCATGATAGTGCTCTCGGCCGGGCTCAAGGGCATATCCACGGAGGTCTTGGAGGCAGCCCGCGTGGACGGGGCCAGCGAGTGGAAGATCTTCCATCGCATTATCGTTCCCATCCTCTCTCCCACCATCGTCGTGGTCGCTACCACGCTGGTCATCCAGACCCTGAAGACCTTCGACTTGGTTTGGGTGATGACCGGCGGCCGGTTCAAGACCGACGTGGTGGCCACCCTGTTCTACAAGGAAGCGTTCATCGTCCGCGACTTAGGAGTGGGCGCGGCCCTCGCCGTGGTCCTCATGCTCTTCGTCGTCCCCATCATGTTGATCACCATCCGGCGCTTCCAGTTCCAGGAGGAGATCCGCTAGTGTCGCGGCCAAATCTGGCCACGGGTGCGAAGGTAGCGGGGGCGCCGCAGGCCGCCCGGCTGATCGGGTCGCTTAAGGGGATGGCCGCCCGGATGCCGCTACACCTCACCCTCATCGGCCTCATGATCCTCTGGAGTATTCCCACCATCGCCCTCCTCATCAGCTCCTTCCGGGAGCCCACGGCCATCGCCTCCTCAGGCTGGTGGGAAGCGATCAACGACAGCTTCAAGGGCACATTCAACCTAACCATCGATAACTACGAGAACGTACTACAGGCGCGGCGGATGTGGCAGTCGTTCTTGAACAGCCTTGTTATCACGATCCCCAGCACCGTCCTGGTGATTCTGGTGGCCTCATTCGCCGCCTACGCCTTCGCCTGGATGCGGTTCCCCGGCAGGAACGTCCTGTTCCTGATCGTAGTGGCGCTGCTGGTCGTCCCCCTTCAGATGACCCTCATCCCTGTGCTGCAGCTGTACAAGGAGATCACCATCAACGTGGAGCTACCTAGCGTGGACATTCCGGTGCTGGGTGGGACGATCGGAGGTGGGAAGCTGTTCGGCAACAGAAGCTTCGTCGGGCTTTGGGTGGCGCACGTGGCATACGGCCTGCCTTTCGCCGTCTTCCTGCTTCGCAACTTCTTCGGGGCTCTGCCCAGAGACCTGTTCGAGTCGGCCTATCTAGACGGGGCCTCGGATCTGAGGGTGTTCTTCCGCATCGTGCTGCCCCTTTCCGGCCCGGCCATCGCTGCCCTTGCCATCTTCCAGTTCCTCTGGGTCTGGCAGGATCTGCTGGTGGCCCTGGTTCTGCTGGGGGACCCTGACCTGGCGCCCATGATGCTGACGATAAACAGCTTGGTCAGCTCCTTCGGCTCTCAATACCAGCTTCTGACGGCCGCCGCGTTCGTCTCCATGGTCGTACCTCTGTTGATCTTCTTCGCCCTGCAACGCTACTTCGTTCAGGGCATCCTGGCCGGTGCTGTCAAGGGATAAGGTCGATGCGAGTGGCAGCGATGATACAATCCTTCTGGGTGTAAACACAGCTCATGGCAACCGTCACATACGACCACGTGACTAAGCGCTTCGAGAGCGTCGCAGCCGTCAACGACTTCGACCTCGAGATCCCCGATAAGGAGTTCCTGGTTCTGGTCGGACCCTCCGGCTGCGGCAAGTCCACCGCCCTGCGCCTCCTGGCCGGCTTGGAAGAGATTACGGAGGGCAACATCTACATCGGGGACCGCCTCGTCAACGGCATCCCTGCCAAGGACCGCGACATCGCCATGGTCTTCCAGTCCTACGCCCTCTACCCTCATATGTCCGTCTACGACAACATGGCCTTCGGCCTCTCGCTCCGCAAGATGCCCAAGAATGAGATCCGCCAGTGCGTTCAAGAGGCCGCCCAGACCTTGGGAATAGAGGACCTGCTCAAGCGCAAGCCGCGTCAGCTATCGGGCGGACAGCGCCAGAGGGTGGCGCTGGGACGAGCCATCGTGCGTGACCCGGCGGTCTTCCTCTTCGATGAACCGCTCTCCAACCTGGACGCCAAGTTGAGAGTGCAGACACGAGCCGAAATCAGCAAGCTCCACGAGCGATTGGGTACAACCTTCATCTACGTCACCCACGATCAGGTGGAGGCGATGACCATGGCCACCAGGATCGCCGTGATGAAGGAAGGCGTCCTGCAGCAAGTGGGGACACCCCAGGAGCTATACAGCCAGCCGGATAACGTCTTCGTGGCCGGCTTTATCGGCAGTCCAGCCATCAACTTCTTCGAAGTCGCCGTCAGCGGCACCCGCGAGGAGATGTACCTGGATCACGGATGCTGCCTGGTGAGAGTACCGGACAGCAAGGCGAACGACCTCCTGCCCTACCTCGGGAAGCGGGTCATTTTCGGTATCCGGCCGGAGAACGTTCACGACCAAGAGTACCAGCCCCCCGACATCGAAGCGGCGCCGGTAGAAGCTAAGGTAGACGTGACCGAGCTGATGGGCAACGAAATATTTCTCCACCTGTTGATGGAGGACGGCAAGCCCTTCCTGGCAAGGGTGGACCCGCGGACCAGGGCCAGACCCGGCCACGATGTACAGGTGGCGTTCGATATGGCGCAGATGCACGCCTTCGACCCCCAGACGGAGACCGTCATCGGCGTGGCGGAGAGGCCTGGGACGTAGCGGGACCTGAGATCCGGCCCCGCAGGTCCCGGCGGGGACGCTCTTGGCATTCGCTCCAGCCTTGAACGGCGCGATGCCTGTAGAATAGCGAGCGTGGTGCCGGATCAATGGTCGCCACACGCCAGGATGAGGCAGGAGGCAGAGACACATGAGCAACGCTGACGTGCATCCGCTGATCCGACAGGGCCGCATCATGGTCATCCCCGGCGTCTACGACGTGCTGTCGGCCAAGATCGCCGAGAGGGCCGGATTCCCGGCGGCCGTTCTCACGGGCTACGGCGTCTCGGCAAGCTATCTGGGCGAGCCCGACTTCGGCATCCTCACGCAGACCGAGGTGCTGGATGTGGCGCGGCGTGTGACCGCCGCCGTTGACATCGGCGTAGTCGTGGACGGGGATACGGGCTACGGCGGCCCCCTCAACGTCCGGAGGCTGGTCAAGGAACTGGTCACGATGGGCGCTCGAGGCGTCATCCTTGAGGATCAGCGCTGGCCCAAGCGCTGTGGCCACATGCGGAACAAGGACGTCATCGACGCCGAGGAGCACGCGACCAAGATTGAAGCGGCCCGCGATGCCCGTGGAGAGGCCCGCTTTATGATCACGGGCCGCACAGACGCCCTGGAGACCCACGGCATGCAGGAGGCCATCCGCCGCGCCCTTCTGTACAAGGAGGCCGGAGCCGATGTGCTATTCGTGGAGGGACCGCGTAGCGTGGAGGAGCTGGCGGAGATAGGACGTCGACTGCCGCCGCCCCTGGCCGTCAACCTCATCGAAGGAGGCCGCACCCCTATCTGCTCCCCGGAGGAGCTGGCCGAGATGGGGTTCTTCAGCCTCGGGTTCGTGCTCTCCGGCCTATACGCGGCGGCGCGGGCCCTGGAGCGGACGTTTGGGGATCTCCGACGACACGGGACGACCGCGCACCTGGGCGATGCCCTCATGTCATTCGACGAGTTCAACAGCCTCGTGGGGGTGGACGACCGCTACGCCTTCGACGAGCGCTACGGGGCCGCGTCGAGTGGCGATGGCGGTGGCTGATGGCGCCGACGCGACGAGCACCTGACGGAGAAGAACGAAATTGCTCCTCCCGTAGGAATACCTGGCTGCGGCTGGGCGACGTCGCCCTCTTGAAGGAGTGCCAGCAAGAGCGCTATCGAGCCAGCGGGCCCGGCGGCCAGCGGCGCAACAAGGTCGAGACCGCCATCCGCCTCCACCACCGCCCCAGCGGCCTCACGACTCAGGCCGAGGAGTCACGCTACCTGGAAGAGAACCGGACCCGCGCCCTCCGGCGCCTCCGTGAACGCATAGCGCTGGAGCTCAGGACGCCGTTCGATCTGGAAGCGCCGCCCTCACTTCCTGAGCTCCTGGCGCAGCGAGGCCCGAAGGGCAGGCTGTCCGTGAACCCGCGCAACCGGGGCTATCCCATCATTGTCGCCACTGTGCTTGACGCCCTTGAAGCGGCGGAAGGGAGCTACGCGAAGGCGGCTCGAGCCCTCGGCCTCACCACCGGCCAGGTCCTGCGCTTTCTGCGCTCCGACCCGGGGGTGTGGCGCGTGGTGCGGCGGCCGCGTCCGCGATGATCACGACGCGGCGGGCGCCCACCCGAGCGGCTGGCAGGTCTTCGTCCGCCAGCACCCGTCGCACCGCCTCGCGCTTGTCCTCGCCGGAGACCAAGAACACGGCTAGCCTGGAAGCGGACAGCACGGGAAGGGTGAGCGTCAGGCGGGGATGATCGGGACGCCCTATCCTCGCCACCAGTCGCTGAGTTTCCTCCAGGGCCGGGTCGCCCGGGAAAAGGGAGGCCGTATGGCCGTCCGCCCCCATCCCCAGGAAGGCTAGGTCGAAGGCCGGGAGACCCGCGCCGAAGACGCCTCGCAACTCTTCCTCGTAGCCGGCCGCATCGCAGTCCTCCCCTCGCATGCGGTGGACTCGCGCTGGTATCTTGGACAGGAGGGTTTCGCTGGCCATCCGGAAGTTGGAGTCCGGATGGTCGGGTGCCACGCAGCGCTCATCCCCGAAGAAGATGTCCACGTAATCCCAGTCGTACTCCTGTCCCGCCAGCCGAAGGTAGAGCTCTCGTGGCGTCCGGCCGCCCGCCAACACCAGGGTGCGGGGCCGCTGGCGCAGGAAGAGTTGGGTGGCGACATCCGCGATGTCAGAGGTGACCAGGAGTTCGCGCTTGGGCACGGGTACGGTTCGCCTTGTGGATGAGGTGTTCGGCTTCGCGGGCGCGGCTTGGCCTGCCGCCGGCAAGTCATACTAGCACAGCGCCGCCCGCAGCGTCTCTCCGCGGCCAGTAAGCGGAAGGGCCAATCGGTGCCCAACTGTGGCGGGAGGCGTCATAACGTGTAACAACCCTGGGCACAGCGCTATCTTTACTGTTGAGCGCGGCCCGGCGGCCGCCCTTCGAGGAGACATGAAGGTACTGATTGTCGACGACGAACCCGACGTCATTGAGGTGGTGAACCTCTGCTTCAACCTCCGTTGGCCGGAGGCCGAGGTCGTCTCGGCCACCACCGGCGAGGAGGGGCTGCGCCTCATTGAGGACGAGAAACCGGACCTCATCTTGCTGGACATCATGCTCCCCGGTGTCGATGGCTTCGAGCTCTGCCAGGAGATCCGCCGCTTCTCCGATGTGCCCATCGTCATGCTCACCGCCCGCACCGGAGAGGTGGACAAGGTGCGCGGTCTGGAGATGGGCGCCGACGATTACGTCACCAAGCCGTTCAGCCACCTCGAGCTCCTGGCCCGCGTCCGCGCCGTCCTTCGCCGCTATGAGAGCCAGCTCCCCGCCGTCGGCGAGGTGTTCGAGTCGGGCGACCTGCGCATCGACTACGCCAGCCGCGCCGTGACCATCTGCGGCCGGCCGGTGCGCCTCACGCCTACCGAGTACTCTCTCCTGTACCACCTTACCCGCAACGCGGGCCGGGTGCTGCCTCACCATACCCTCCTGGCCAAGGTCTGGGGACGCGAATACGCCGACGAGATCGACTACCTGAAGGTCTACGTCCGTCGCCTGCGTCAGAAGATGCAGGGCGACCCGGAGACCACCGGGCGTATCGTCAGCGAGCGCGGCGTCGGCTACAAGTTCGTCGCGGTGGCCTAGCCGCTTCGCAGCTGAGTTCACCCAAGCCTAACCGACGCCCGGTAGCCATTCACCGTTCCGCTAACGCGTGCCTGCCATAGTTGGAGCGAGGGTTGGGGAAGGGATCAGCATTTACCGGCCGGAAAGCCTGTCAGATATTGACGAGCCACGAAAAAGGTGCGCCTCGTGTGACACAGACCTTGACAAATTACCTGTTTTTATGAAAGGATTACTACACTACTGTCGTGGCTCTGCTGAAGGTCGCCCTTGCCTGTGCAGCTACGTCGGCGATCTGGCTGAGTATTCCCGCAACGGCCACGGTGATAGGACGAGTTTGGACATCTGCGGAGGAATGAACTGGGTTTGCGACCGGCGGGGCACGCCCCCGCCGGTGCTTGCTAACTCTGGCAATCGACGAGCGGTGTTGTCTCACGTAACAACAACTGTGTGAGGAGTGTCTGGTATGAGCGTCTTGAGGGAGGGTTCCGGGACGCGCTGGCTAACGCTTGCTGCTGGCGCGATGATCGTAGCTGCTCTTGCCATCGCGGCCTGGGCCATCGTCGCGGGTCCCCCCAGTCCCACCGACGCCGCCGACACCGACTTCCAATCTCAGGGAGAGGCCTGCGCCTACAGCGTGACCGACCCTAAGTGCTGGTGCAGGACGCCCACACCGACGCCCACGCCGACGCCCACACCTACGCCCACGCCCACACCTACGCCCACAC
>DAOUMV010000003.1:0-336220 GCA_034408935.1 Dehalococcoidia bacterium | reverse complement strand
GGCACCAGCTCCCCGGCTCCCCCAGCAAACCACGAGTCCGGCGACGGCGTCCTGGCTAGGTTCACGGTCACGGCCGTGGGCACCGGCATCAGCCCTCTCACCATACCCGGCCCCACCGGCGGCACGGACGGCATACCCGACCTCAAGATCTTTGCCGGTGACGGTGACCTGGTCGGCCAACCGATCCCGGTGCAAACCGTCGGCATGCAGGCCATCTCCGTGGGCCAGCCGTGCGCGGCCCCGACGCCGACGCCCACGCCTACGCCGCCGCCGGGAACCCCAACCGACGTGCAGGTGACCTCAGTCACCACAACCTCCCCCGCCAACACCACCGTGGGCACCCCTTACACCGTTACAGCAGACGTAGAGGTAAGCAACAACGGCGGCCTGGACCCGGTCAACGTTGACACAACCATCGAACTCAACCTGCCAGGCGACTGCACCACCGGCGACACCAACCCGCTGACCGTCCAGGACACCCCCATCTCAGTGGCCGCGTCGCCGGTGAGCCTTCCCCAAGCGTCGTGGTCCATCACCTGCAGCAGTCCCTCCTTTCACGACTTCACGACGACAGCCACGGCCATCATCGACGATGCCGCTGCCGTCGAGTCCGATCCCAGTAACAACTCCCTGACATCGGCCACCGCCACGACAGCGATCACTGCCACCGCCGACCTGCGGGTTGAGACCGTCAGCGTGTCGGTCCCTGCCTCCGCCCTGACCGATACCCCCTTCGACGTGGCGGTCGACGCCGACCTCCACAACGATGGCCCTGACGCCATCACAAGCGACATCACTGTCGAACTGGTCCTTCCCGGGGACTGCACTGCCCAAGACAATCCCCGGACCGTGCAGGGCATCGCTTTCCCCGTCTCCATTACTGTGGCCCTACCCACACAGACCTTCTCGGTGACCTGTACTGACAGGTCCTTCCACAGCTTCGACGCCACAGTTTCCGTCGCGACCCCCCTCCATGTGACGGACCCTCTCCCCGCCGACAACTCCGCTGCAAGCGGTGCCCCAGCCTCCGTGCCGGTCTCCGCCGTCTCGGACCTCAAAGCCACCGATGTTTCCCTCACCACCCCGCCCAGCGCGTTCATCGATACGCCTTTCACGGTCACTGCTTCCCCAACTGTCCACAACAACGGACCGTTTGGCCCGAGCGGTGCCGATGTCGTGACAGACCTCTCTCTGCCCGCCGACTGCACTACTACGGATCCCAACCCCCACACAGACAGCGATGTTACCCTAGACATCTCCACGCCAACGGTGCTAGCCCCGAGTTGGTCTGTAGTCTGTACACAACCGTTCAGCCACGATTTCTCAGCCCAAACCACCATCGACATCGGGAGTACGGAGATTCATCTCCTAGACCTGACCCTCGGCAACAACGCCGCGTCGGGCCAGGCATCGACTGATATCATCGTCCCGCCCCCGCCCAACGATGATTTCGCCAACGCCACGCAGATCCTGGCGCTACCCTTTACTGACAGCCTTGAAACCTTTGGAGCGACTACTGAGCCCGACGAACCGTTGACCTGCGGCTCCATGACCAACACCGCATGGTACTCCTACACGTCCACCACGCCCACGACCCTGGAGGCCAACACCCTCGGAAGCTCCTTTGGCGCTTCCCTTGCGGCCTACACGGGCAGTGAGCTGTCCGCGCTTTCGCTCCTGGACTGCAGCCCCGGTCCCCAGGCTCAGATCGTTGTGTCGCTACCAGCAGCCACCACCGTCTTCTTCCAGGCAGGAGGCTCTTCGCCATTCCCCAGCAACCTGGTCTTCAACCTCGACCTGGCCGACACCGATGGCGACGGGGTTCCGGACGACAACGACAACTGCCCGGATGAACCTAACCCCAGCCAGACCGACAGTGACTCGGATGACCTCGGTGATGCATGCGACGACGACGATGACAACGACGGTATCCTTGACGCGAACGACGTCTTCTGCCGCACGCTGCCGGAGGACTTCGATGGCTTCACCGACACTGACGGCTGCCCCGACATAGACAACGATTCTGACGGCATCTGCGACCCCTGGACCGACTTCTCGCTCCCCATGAACTACTCCTGCACAGGCTCTGACGCGTGCGCCAGCCTCGCAGAGGATTACGACGCCTTCAAAGACGACGATGGCTGCCCCGATCCCGACAATGACGATGACGGTTTCCCTGACTCCGTCGACCAGTGTCCCGGGACTGACTACACTGCCGGCCCGGACGGTATCGCCGACTCGGGCGACGAGCCGCTTGACCCGCTCCCGACGTTGACCAAGGAGGACTACGACGGCGTCCTGGACACCGACGGCTGCCACGACTCACCGGGCAACGACTGGGATAGCGATGGCCTTACGGACGAGGACGAAGTGTTCGTCTACGAGACAAATCCCCAGAACGCCGATACCGACGGCGATCTCCTCACTGACGGGGACGAGGTGTTGGTGTTCTTCACGAATCCCGTAGCCTCGGACAGTGACGCCGATATGGTTGGAGACGGCATCGAGGTCCACTGCGGTTCCGGTGCGCTGAACGCCTCCAGCGAGCCTGAGCGCGTCGACGGCCTGTTCCTGGGAGTGGACGACGACGGCGATACGGAGGTGGACGAGCCGCTACCGGCTGAGAGTGAGGACTACGATTGCGATGGTGACGGGTACATCGGAAGCGTGGAGGCCCTCATTGGAACGGAAGCGCAGGCGGCGTGCCCTGCTACACTCGACGAAGACGACGAAGAGCCGGACGCCTGGCCACCCGACTTCGATGACAACCAGGTGATCAACCTCGGGGACCTCTTCTACGTGCTGCCACCGCACTTCGGTGCTACGCCGCCCGACCCCGACTATAGTGTGCGGCGGGACATCGTCCCCGACAGCACCATCAACATGGAGGACGTCTTCAAACTGCTGCCGCCGTACTTCGGCACCACCTGTACGCCGCCGTAGCCCCAGGCGCCAGAGGCGCGCGGTGGGGTGCTTCGGCCCCAAGCGCACAATCACACGCCGACCTGCCCGACGGGGGACCTCACTGTGCTACCATTGCAGACAAACCAGAAAGGAGGTTGATGCAGATGAAGGTCAAGTGGTTGGGGCATGCCTGTTTTCTCCTGACCTCCGAAAGCGGGCTCAGGATCATGACCGATCCCTATGAGTCGGGCGTCTTCGGGCTTGAATACGCGCCCCCGTCGCAGGAGGCCGACATCGTCACTGTGAGCCACGACCACGCCGACCACAACAACGTGGCGGATGTGAAAGGGAACCCGCAGGTCGTGCAGGGGGTTGGCAGCCACGAGGCCAAGGGCACCCAGTTCAAGGGCGTGGCCACCGCTCACGACGAGTCGTCGGGAAAGGAGCGGGGACCGAACACGATCTTCTCCTTCGCCCTCGACGGCATCAACGTGTGCCACCTGGGTGACCTGGGCCACGACCTGCCGGACCAGGCAGCGGCCGACATCGGCTCCGTCGACGTGCTGTTGGTCCCCGTGGGCGGCAACTTCACCATAGACGCCGCCGTCGCCACCCGCGTCTGCCAGAAGCTCGCACCCAAGGTCGTGATCCCCATGCACTTCAAGAACGACAGGTGCCCGGGCTTCCCCGTCGCAGGCGTGGAGGAGTTCACCAAAGGGCGCCAGCAGGTGAAGGTCAGCGACAGCAGCGAGACCGAGATCAAGAAAGAGCAGCTCCCCGCAAGCACCGAGACCATAGTCCTGCGGCCGGCGCTCTAGGTCGCGAGCTGCGATCTCAAGACACGGGAATTGCCGTCCACTGCAGTTCAAGTGCTGATGACCCCCCGGCAAGCGCAGATGGCCGCCGCCCTACCCGGCGGACGAACGGTGATCACCGCAGACCGGGAGGGCATGACAGATGAACGAGACTATTCTCGGATGGGTGGGCGCTGCCCTGAGGGCGCTCGGTCCGCGGAGGCCGAGCACGGCCTTCATCGACCCACGCCTTGAGATCGAGACCTGGGACGCGGTTTCCGACGGCACTCACAACTCCAATACCGACCTCATCCACCTCAACGACTCCTTCTACCTCGCGCACCAGACCTCCCCCTACCATCTCGGGAGTCGACAGAGCAAGCTGGTGGTGCGCAAATCCCGCGATGCCCGCTCCTGGGAGAAGGTGTCGGAGATCAAGGCCCGACGGGGCGAGCTAAGAGACCCCAAGTTCGCATTTATCGGCGGCAGGCTCTTCCTGTACGCCCTTCCAAACAAGAAGTTGACGGCAGAACCTTATACCACGGTCTACACCTTCAGCGAGGATGCCGAGGCGTGGGAGCCGCTAACCGAGGCTGAGCCCGAAGGCTGGCTCTTCTGGCGCCCCAAGAGCCTGGACGGCGCCACCTGGTACGTGCCCGCCTACTGGAGTGAGCACGGCAAGTCCATCCTCCTGAAATCCACCGACGGCATCGACTGGTCCGTCGTGTCGACGATATATGAGGGAGAGAGGAACGACGAGACGGCCATCGAATTCCTGCCCGACGCCAGGATCATCGCCACATCGCGGCTGGAGGGCAGCAGCAGACTCACCGGAGACCCCAATGGGTGCACGCTCATCGCTACGGCTTCCCCGCCCTACGTCGACTGGTCATACGTCAGGAGCCGAATCACCAGGCTGGACGGGCCTTGCCTCTTCTCCCATGACGGTCAAGTATTCGCGGTGGGAAGATATCAGCCGCGACCGGCGCCGCCTTTTCGATACCAGGGAAGCATCTTCAGCAAGAAGCGCACCTCTCTGTTCTCGCTAACCGAAGACAGCCTCACGTACCTGACGGACCTTCCGAGCGCCGGCGATACCTCCTACGCTGGGGTCGCGCTACTGCAGGACGAGGCCTACATCAGCTACTACACCAGCCCCACGCGCCGCGATGCTCCCTGGATAACGGGCATGCTCACCCAGAGCGACATCAAGATGGCGAAGGTATCGCTCGCGAGCCTCACCGCGCTAGCCACGTCCCCTCGACGCGCCGGGGATAGCGCCTGAGCGCCGCCCCAGCTCCAGGAACGACCGCCTGCGGCGCGCATCCTGCGACATAGGCATCGCCGACCGGATAGCCGATCTCGCGGCCGAACGGTGACGCCCGTCACAGCGCCCTCGCCCCACAGGCCATACGCTAGCAATGGGTCGGGCACCAGCAGCAGGAGGCGAAAACGATGATCAGGGTCTCAAGCATCACGGCAAAGCATCCCTGGCTGGCGATTCCCTATCGGCGGGGGTCGGCGACTCCCGCCCCGCCAAAGCAAAGAGATCCGACTGAGCAGGCGGCGGCGCTCCAGCGGATGGAGAGCCATTACCGGCGCGTCAGAGACGCCGTCGAGGCTTCCTTCCTGATGAACGGCGGCCGGTACGTCTAGCGGCTCAGCCAGATGTGCTCTTCCTTCGGCAGTGAGGCGAGCGACGAGGCTGGCCCGGTCCCACCCCCGGTACGCTCGACACTAATCATCTGGTCTGACTGGAAGGGCGAGCTCTACGCCTTCTGCAGTCGGGAGTGCCAGCGGCACTACCAGGCTTGGCTGTGTGATCCCAGCTACCCGTTCGAGAAGGCCACCTGGACCGACGCCAGCTTCGGCTGCATCTGGTGCGGCAGCGACCTCACGGAGGGGACGACGTGGCTAACGGACGAGGCGTCGGCGGCTTCCAGGGACGCACCTTCTTCCCCACCGGAATAAACATCCGAGAAGCGCCTGCAACTCGCTCGGCGGCCCTTCCGCCATCTCTACCTGTTTGGCATGCCGCTCTCGCGCTCCAAGGAGACCGCTGCGGTGGCCCGAGAGGCCAGAGCTGCTGGTCGGCTACGAGCAGAAGTGGAAGGGGCCGCCCCATGGGACGGCCCCTTCCCGGCTAGCCACTAACTGCGGCTAACTCCTGACCCGCCTCATCCTCCGGACCGTGAAGAGCAGGGCGAGAGCGATAACGAGACCGGCGATGATCAACCCAACCAGGATCACGCCCGACTCACTGCCGCCGGAGGCGCTGCTGTCAGTGCCCGTACCGGCGTTGGGCAACGAGGGGTTACCTGACGTGCTAGAGTCGTTGCCACTGGTGGCGCCAGCCACGTTGGTGGAGCCGCTCGGGTTGGTGGAGCCGCCTGTGCTGTCAGAACCGCCGGAGTTGTCGGAGCCGCCCGGGTTGGCAGGGCCGCCCGAGTTGGTGGGCCCGCCCGGGCTGTTGGATCCACCGTCGTTTGGCGGCGGTGCGGGCGGAGAGGGAGGCACCGGCGTGGGCTGAGTTGGCGGCACCGGCGTGGATGTGGGCTGAGTTGGCGGCACCGGCGTAGGCGTGGGCTGAGTTGGCGGCACCGGCGTAGGCGTGGGCTGAGTCGGCGGCACCGGCGTAGGCGTGGGCTGAGTCGGCGGCACCGGCGTGGGCGTGGGCAGCGCCGAGATGTTGTCCCCAATGTCCGGCGGGATACAGAGGCTGGGGAAGATGCAATCGGGTAGGTGCGCTATCCCGATTGTGGGCGGTGGCGTGGGCGTGGGAGACGCCATGCCCCAGTTTCCGCCACCCGGCGGTATGGGCGGATCGTCCGCCCTTGCCTCCGAAACGAGGCCTGCAGTGGCGGCGAAGACCGCCGCCGCAACCACGACGATGAGACTGGCGACTCTGATCATGTTTTTCATTTCGATCTCCTTTCTTCGCTGTCACCGGCCTGTTGTCAGGTGTATGACAGCCGAGGCCACAGAATCTTACAGCCCTATCTGCTTGGCCTGTGTCCAAAGGAGATTCTCTGCCCAGGCGGCGCGCGATCTCTCGGGGCGAAAAGAAAGGGCGGTGACCTCGGGGGCTGCAGGTCACCGCCCTGGCAGTTCGCGGGCGCGGCGGGTCAGGAGACCCGCTCCGCCCGCACGACCAGCCTGTGGTCGTACTCTCGTATGGAGGAGTTGAACCAGCCAGTGCAGGTGATCAACGTGAGGACATCGTCGCTGGTGGGCCCGATGATGGCGTCGACTGGCGCCGCCCCTGCGTCGTACGAGTCCACCTGGGTCACCTGGTAGACCACCACGCCGCCGTCGTCCGCCAAGTGGACCTGTACCTCGTCATCGGGAGCCAGGTCTCGCAGGTGCCAGAAGACGGCGGGGCCGATATCGTAGTAGTCCACGTGGCCTGTCATGACGGAATTGCCACCGTGGCCCGGAACGGCCGAGAGGTCGTACCAACCAACGTCCCAGCCGTTGTCCGGCGTACCCATCGCCCCGGACGAGTCCGCGCCGACGGCGACGATGCGGGCGTCCACACCGATGGACGGGATGACCAGACGGCCGCCTGGGCCCAGGCTGCCCGGAGGAGACGCGGGGGCGGCCGGCTGGCCAACAGACACATAGCTCTCCACCCGCTCGCTCAGTTGGGGGAAGAGACCTGCTGTGGCTAGGGCCACGACCACGATCGCACAGGCGACGACGGCTCCCAGTGTGGCCAGAACCAACATGATGATCGTCCACCGGTTCACTTCACTGCCTCCTCTCGACGACAGGTTGTCTACCGGTTGGACAGTCGAAGGCGGAAAATCTTACACGCCCGGCGAGATCGTCCAGGGGTGAAGAGGCGCCGCTACCTGCAGCCACTCATTGAGCGTATGGGCGAGAAGGTCAGCACCGCTGCTGGCTAGCGCATCCCAGCAGGAGATGGCCGCCTATTGGATGCAGGGTGCGGTGACCGGTTCTTCGTTGGAGGTGGTCGATTCGTCGAGGCTATTCCTCGCGACGAGTATGTATGTCCAGTTTCCGTAGACGGCGTCCGTGTAGTCGCCCGTTCCGACGGTCGACGTGTAGATATTGGACCATATCCCGGAGCTCTCCTTGCGCCAGAGTTCGACAGTCCCGGCGGGATCACCGGTCACGTTCCAGTCCAGCAGGATGTCGCAGTTGCCGGGGTTCACGTCGAACCACACGATCGTCATCGGCGGGACCGGCGTTGGCGTTGGCGCTGGCGTGGCCGTCGGTGTGGGTGGCGGCGCCGGCGTGGCCGTCGGCGCGGGTCCGACCGTGGGCGTGGGCTGCTCCGGTGATGGAGTTTCGCCAGGGCTGGTGGGCTCTTCGGGAGACACTGGCTCCTCCGGTGGCGGAGGCTCCACAGCCGGCACAGGCTCATCCGACCCCGCGTCAGCGCCGGATCCCGAAGGTGGCTGGCTTATTGAACTAGCGACTGTCGCGGTCGCCGTCGCCACGGGCGTAGAGGTCGGGGTGGGCGTCGCTTCATCGCTCGGCCCGGCCGTCACTCGGGCGTTCGCGGTCGGCGACCGTGTGGGTGTCGAAAGCGCCCCAAGCACCGCCGAATCTCCGTCCCCGGAAAAGGCGCCAAACAGCGCCAGCATCCCTACTATGACCGCGCCGCCGACGCCCATCAGCCCTGCGATGAGGAGTAGCGCCAGGCGATTCCGCGGCAGGCCCCTCAAGGCCTTCGCGCCGCCCGTCGCCATGCGCTGCACTCCGGCTCTGGCGCCGACGAGCAGGTCTGAGCGGCCTGAGGCCCCTCCCGTACCGCCGTCGCCTGACGGTGGCCCGCCGGCCGCTGCGGAGATGTTCTGGAATATGCTCTCCTTCAGGCCCAAGGGCGCCGGCACAGCCGCGAAGGCACCGAGGATCGACACCGGGGATACTATTCGCTTCTTCGTGCGCTGGCATGTTGGACACTCCGACACGTGGCGGTTGACGAGTCGCCGGAGCTCCGGCGTCATGCCCGCGATCTCTTGATCGGCGAGTATGTCATTCAAGACTGGACACTCCTTCCGCCCCCGCCGCGCCATCAGGTAGGCCGTAATGGACTCCTCCACCGCCGACTTCAGACGGCTCACCATCGTGTAGGCGTTGCCCTTGCTGACGCCCATCACTTGTGCGATCTCGGCGCTATCGAGGCCCTGCCGTACGTGCAGGTCTAGGAGCGCGTACTGACGCCGGTCCAAACCCGCCGCGGCCTCCCACACCAGTGAAGCCGTCTCCTGATCGACCAGCGCCGCCTGCGGGTCCGCCAGTCGGTCCGTGTCCACCTGCTGGTAGATGCGCGACGCCTCCCCCTCTTCCTCCTCTCCCACCGGTGGGCGCGATATCCTCTTCTGCTTTTCAAGTCGGTTGAGGGCCGTGTTGTGGGCGATAGAGAAGAGCCAGGAGCGAAAGCGCTCACCCTTCTTCAGGGAACCGATTGCCGTCATCGCCTTCAGGAACACGTCCTGCACCACGTCCGCTGCCTCGTCTGCATCGCGCATCGTCCGGCGCACGAAGTCGTAGACGCCGTCGAAATGGCGGTTGTACAGCTCCGCCATCGCGTCCCGATCGCCCCTGGAGGCGCGGGCTACGAGGGTCCCCTCTTCCGCTGCCAACTCCCCTGTGGCCATTCCCTTCTCCCAGTTCGTTTGCGGCCTCACACCGCGTATAGACATATTGTATCAGACCTGCTCAAATCGGCGCGCACTGAAGCATCCCCTTTGGTGGCTCCTGCCTTGCGATCTCTCCGCACGCGCCCTCACGAACCGGGCCGCGGCTCGAATACGGCCGGGCCGCGGCCGCAATCCTCCCGCGGCTCGTCCCCCATCGAGTCGAGCAGCGCCCGCGCCACTGATCGGCCCAGTTTGCTGGCGGAAGGCATCTCCTCTTCCACTCGACACAGGAAGTCGGCCGCAGCGGCCGGTCCCGTCGCGGCGAAGCTAAGACCGGCCACGAACGCGAACGCCACCAGGACGTCCGTCACCCGCGCTGGACTGGCGTCGTCGTGGAACTGAGCCGCCCACTCGGACAGGGATGCAAACACGGCTCCCGGGTTCACGCGGCGCCAACCCGTCTGCTTTCGGGCTGTCATCACAGCTCCTCCTTTCTTACCGCTGTGGGTATGACAGCCGGGGGCAGGATTTCTTACACGCGACGGCGTGAAAGGTGAGGGGGTGGGTGCCCCGAGTTGCCTCGACAGAGGAATACACAGGATTAGCTATTGACATCTGTGGCGATCGCAGTAGAATGTTAGCGGCGACAGCAAGGGGAACCTTGCCCAGTGTCAGGGGAATATTGTCATGCGATACGTTCAGAAGATAAGCGGTGCAGCAGTGATAGTCATGCTGGCCCTATTCGCTGGCGTACAGGACTCCCCTGCACATAGCGGCGCTACTGCCCAAGACGCAGCACCCGAGGACCAGCAGCCTGTGCAGGCGGGCGATGCCGACGACATTCTTGCACAGGGGACCGAGGCTGCTCCAGCATTTGGAGGAATGTTCCTGGACGCCAATGGGGTTCTCAACATATATCTAGTAGACCCCTCTCAGGCCGGGGAGGCAGCGGCGGCGATCGCCAGCGTGTTCGGGGCGGATCGCTTCGAAGGCGCGGCCGTGAAGGTGCTGGAGGCGGATTTCTCGTTCGCGGATCTCCACCGGTGGCGTCAGGAGATGCGCCGCGAGGTGCTGGGACTTCCAGGCGTGGTTTCCCTGGACATTGACGAAACACGGAACCGCATCACGGTGGGGTTAGAGGACATGGAGGCACAGGCCGCCGTAGAGGTGAAGTTGGCCGAGTTGGGCATTCCACGCGACGCAGTGATCCTTGAACCGGATTCCCCTGTGATTCTGGGTTAGCCACACCCCGGCCGTTTACCCGCGCTCCGGCACGCCCACGAGTCGGCGCGCCAGAGCCGCGGCGGAGGGAGCGTCGGGCGCGTATCCGTCGGCCCCGATCTCCTTGGCGAAGGCATCGGTGACCGGTGCGCCGCCTACCATCACTTGCACCTCTCCGGCCAGTTCCGCCTGCCGGACGGCACGCACCGTCTCCTCCATGGCGGGGAGGGTCGTGGTCAGGAGCGCGGAGAGTCCCACCAGCTTGGCGCCGCTCTCCTTGGCGGCCTCCACGAAGCGCTCGGGCGCCACGTCGGCTCCCAGGTCCACCACCTCAAAGCCGCTCCCCTCGAGCATCATGGAGACGAGCTTCTTGCCGATGTCATGCAAGTCGCCCCGGACGGTGCCCATGACCACCTTGCCCAGTGGCTCGTAGCCGCTCCCCACGAGCAGGGGACGCAGGATCTCCACGGCCCCGGACATGGCTCTCGCCGAGAGGAGAAGCTCGGGCACAAAGTACTCGCCGCGCCCGAAGAGGTCACCCACCTCCTCCATGCCAGCGATGAGGGCCTCGTTGAGGATCGTCTCCGCCGGCACCTGTTCCTCCAGCGCCTCCCGGGTCCCGTCGATCGTCCCTTGCGCGTCCCCCTCCACCAACCGCTGCTTGATAGTCGATAGGTCCACCTTGCTCCTCCGTCACTGCTCGCGGGGCCAGACCCGCCCTATTATGACGTGCTGCTCAGACAGGCGCAACGAAGGGCGTCCCCGCCGCGGCCCAGGGCCCGCCCCCTGCCGACAAATCACGCCCTCAGCACACGGGAGCCAGAAGCCCCCTCATCTCCTCGATGAAATCCGTCAGCGATGTCCCGCTCCCCACCCCCGCCCCGGCCGAGATATGGCTGTCCGCGGTCGATCCGCCCGCGCCGGGTGGCAAGACCAGCACACACAGGCCGCGGTCGTGCGTCTTCGTCCGCAGGACGTACCGCACGTAGTCGGCCTCCGTATCGAAGTGGATCGCCTTGTTCAGGCCCAGATGGACAACGATAGCGGTCCGGCCTCCGAAACGTTCCCACATCTGCTCGAAGGGCATCTCCGAGGCCTCGAAGTTCAGGCCCCGCAGGTTGTGCACCTTCTCCAGGTTCCCGAGCTGGTGCGCGAAGTTCCCGCAGGAGTGGACGAACACGCCACCGAATTCGTCCGAGAGCTCGTTCACGTAGGGCAGGGCGAACTCCTCGTAGAGCGACGGGCTGAGCACGGCCAGGCAATCGTCGCTCATGCTGATGCCGCGGCCGTCAGGGAGCCAGACGGGCGGGAAGTGGCAGGGCATGAACTCGGGCACCCGCGAGCGCTGTTCCCGCACGAAGCCGATGATCAGTTCCGTCATCGCGCGCATCAGATGATGCACCTCCTTGGGGTTGGTGCGCATCGCCACCATGAACGCGGCCGGCTCCCATACCAGGTAGGAGCTGTCGAGGGGGCCTTGAAGATCGGTCAGCCCGAGCGCGTAGCGGTGCCCCGTCCGCTCTACGAAGTAGTCTCCCCACTCCAGGATCGTGCCCAACTGGCCGTCGGTGACCGCGGGGACGGGCAGCTCGTACACCCTTTCCGGGGGGTCTTCGGGCAGGATCACAGGGTGAGCCCAGGACAACGTATGGTCGAAGTACTCAACCTCGCAGCCGAAGGCGGAGGCGAAGACCGTCACGCCCTGATTCGCCTGGAGGTGGGGGACAAAGTCGTCTCCCACGTCCACGGACTGGCGCCACTGAAGAAGCGCCAGTTGGGCGTTGAGCTGTGTCTCTCGATCCTGGAGCAAAGGGCGCCAGGAGATGCGCCCCGTCGCGCCGGCGGAGAGGACAGGCGAGCTGGGGATCATCCAGAGGGGCCGGCCCACGTCCTCAAGCGACCAGAACGCCTCCCAGCGGGCGATGATCTCCTTGTATTTGGGCTCGCTCGTGATAGGAACGACAGCCTCACTCATAGAAACTCTCCCCTGGCCGAAAGGCGGTGCTCCGGCCGAGGCCGCGGGGTCTGAAGCTGATTATGCCCCGCCATCGTTCCTCTGACCAGTGGCGAACGGAAGGCGACGGGCCTAGCCTAGCTTGCCTTGGCGCTTCCGACAGCCTATGTTGTGTCAGGAGCCTATTGCTCCTGTACGTAGCCCCATAACCGTCCACCATGTCTGACCAGCGCCGTCGAAACACCGTTCGCCTGTCCCTCCCCGACTTCGGCTCCGAGGTCGAGGTGGAGGAGGGAAAGACCGTGACGGAGGCTCTGCGCCTCGCCGGTCTCGCCCTGGAGTCGGAGTGCGGTGGACGCGCCACCTGCGGCACCTGCCGCGTCCGCTTCCTGGACGGCGCTCCAGACCCGAGCGTCGAAGACAGCCTGTTACTGGGTGACGACGCCGTCGATCAGGGCTGGCGCCTGGCCTGCCAGACCGTCCTCACGGACGACTGTCGCATCGCCCTGCCCGCCGCCGAGGCCGGTGGGGAGCTGCGCATCCTCACCGAAGCCTACGGCCTGGATGACAGACCGCCCGCGCTCCCGGCGGGACGGGCCGGCACCTACGGTGCCGCCGTGGACGTCGGGACCACCACCGTGGTCTGCTACCTGCTCGACCTGGAGCATGCGCGTCAGGTGGACGTGGTCTCGTTCATGAACCCGCAGTGCCGACTGGGCCCGGACGTCATCTCGCGCATCGTCTATGCCCACCAAGGGAGGGACAACCTGCTGGAGGCTCGCCGCTGCCTTGTCGAGGCGGTGGACGAGGCGCTGGCGGCCCTTTGCGCCAAGCACGGCGCGCCGCTGCGGTCCTTTTCACGTATCACCGTTGTCGGCAACCCGACCATGCTCCACCTCCTGTGCGCCGTGGACCCGTGGCCCCTGGGAGTGGTACCCTACCAGCCTGTCTTCACTGAAGCACCCGCTGTCGCCGCCAGCGAGGTCGGCTTCCAGCGTCTGGCTGGCGCGGAGCTCGTCCCCCTGCCGGGCGTGGCCGGCCACCTCGGCGCCGATGCCGTCGCCGGTCTTGTGGCCCTGGGACTGGCGAGACGCCACGGTCGCTTCCTCTTCATCGACATGGGCACTAATGGAGAACTGCTGCTGGTGTCCGAGAGCGATGCCGTAGGCGCCTCCTGCGCCGCCGGCCCCGCCTTTGAGGGCGTGCACATCTCCTCGGGGATGGCCGCCCTCCCTGGAGCCATAGAGTGGGTCGATGAGGAGGGAGGCCGCCTGGCGCTGGAGACCATTGACGGCGCCAATCCGCGGGGCATCTGTGGTTCAGGGTTGGTCGACGCTATGGCCCTGATGGTGCGCCGAAGGATCGTGGCGACGTCCGGGCGCTTGCGGGAGCCCGCTGATGTTCTCCCCAACCTGTCGCCCGACCTTCGCCACCGCCTGCGCGAGGACAGCGAAGGCCGGCGCTTCGTCCTGTACGAGAACAACGCGGGCTCGCCGGTGGCCCTCACGCAGCGTGACGTGAGGGAAGTGCAACTGGCCAAGGCCCCAATCCGGGTTGGGGTAGAGGTGCTGCTGGAGGAGATCGACGCGGGGCCGGAGGACGTCGACGCGGTGTTCGTGGCGGGGGCGTTCGGCAGCTCCGTCCGCCCCGACAGCCTCGTGGCCCTGGGCATCCTGCCCCCGGCCATGGTCGGCCGCATCCATCCCGTCGGCAATGTGGCCGGCATGGGGGCCAAGGTAGCCCTGGCCTCGGAGGAACGCCTGGAGGAGGCCCGCCAGCTTGCCCGCGGCATCCGGCACGTGGAGCTCATGCTGCGGCAGGACTTCCACGCTCGTTTCGCCGACCACATCCCCTTCCCAGAGCCGACGCCGGCATGAACGAAGGGAGCGAGCGGAGGCTTGCGCTCCTCAGCCGCGAGCGGTTCCGCAGGCCGGTCGTCTACGACGGCTCGAAGGGGGTGTATCTGTCGGCGCGCCTGCCCTCCGTCGGCCGCTCCCCAAGCGACGCCAGCGAGTGGCTCAACCTCCTATCGCCAGAGGCCGTCCGGCAGATGCACCGTGAGTACATCGACGCCGGGTCGCAGATCATCCAGACCAACACCTTCAACGGCAACCGGCTGCGGCTGGAGGCCTACGGCCTGGGCGACCGAGTGCGGGAGGTCAACCTGACCGCCGCTCGGCTGGCCCGCGAAGCCGCCGGTGGCGACATGCCGGTGGCCGGTGTCATAGGCCCCAGCGGCAAGCTCCTGGCTATGGGCGAGGTAGAGCAGCCAGCCCTCATGGATGCCTTCGCGGAGCAGGCCGCTGCCCTGGCCGAAGGCGGCGTGGATCTCTTCCACATAGAGACGATGAGCGACATTGCGGAGGCACGCGCCGCTGTCGAGGGCCTGCGCCGCGTATCGGACCTGCCAGTCATCCTCACGATGTCGTTCGACTCCGGCAAGCCGAAAGCCCTGCGCACGATGATGGGAGCGACCCCTGCAGGGCTGGCGGAGGCCGGCGAGGAGATGGGACTGTTCGGCCTAGGCGCCAACTGCGGTCGGGGCCTGGATGGCTACCGTGAAGTGATGCAGGCCCTGGCGCAGAAGCAGTCCGACGCGGTACTCGTCGGCAAGCTCAACGCCGGCATCCCACGGATGGAAGGGGGCCAGGTGCACTACGACGGCACGCCGGAGAAGATGGCCGACTACGCCCTCTGGTGCGCCGAGAACGGCGTCGGCATCATCGGGGGCTGCTGCGGGAGCACGCCCCACCACATACAGGCCGTGGCCGAGGCACTGGGCCAGAGAGTGTGACTCCAGAATGCGTTTTACATCGCTCGCCGTCACAGACCCCGACAAGCTCATGTTCGGCCGGGCACCCAAGCCTGTGGACTGCGGGCTTGGCCTTCGCATCGGCGCTGGCGCTGTCCACCCCGAGGTCAACTTCACCCTTCCCGCCATGACCCTGGACGACTCCACTCGGGTGCAGACGCTGGACATCTACGAAGGGGCGTGCCGGGCGATCGTTGACCGCGCCCTGACGTTGCAGGCACCCGGACTGGTTGTCGAGTTCGAGCACCTCCCGCCGATGACCGAGAACCCTGAGTGGGGCGCGGAGATAACCAGCCGGCTCGCCACCGTCCTGCGCGACGTCCACGACGCCACGGGGCTACCCTGCGCCCTACGCGTCACGCCAGTGGACGTTCGGGCCAGCGGCCAACCGCCACAACTGCGAAGCGGCAAGCACTGGGAAGCCCTGCGACAATCGTTTGTCCTCTGCGCCGAGGCCGGCGCGCACATCATCTCCATCGAGTCCATCGGGGGCAAGGAGGTCTCCGACGAGGCGTTGCTGAGCGGCGACATCGAAGGCCTGGTCCTGGCCCTCGGAGTTCTGGGCCCGCGCGACATGGCCTGGCTCTGGGACGAGATCGTCTCCCTGTCTCAGTCCGGCCCCGCCGTGCCGGGGGGCGATAGCGCCTGCGGCTTCGCCAACACCGCCATGCAGCTCGCCCACCAGCGGCTGCTGCCGGAGACGCTGGCGGCGGTGGTTCGCGCCATGGGCGCAGCGCGCTCGCTGGTCGCCTTCGAGCACGGCGCGGTAGGCCCTTCCAAGGACTGCGCCTACGAGGGCCCCGTTCTCAAGGCGATCGCTGGCTGCCCCCTGTCGATGGAAGGCAAATCGGCCGCCTGCGCCCACTTCAGCCCCGTCGGCAACATCGCCGCCGCCATGTGCGATCTCTGGAGCAACGAGTCCGTCCAGCTCGTGCCCCTGCTCTCGGGCTCCGCCCCCGAGGCCTTCACCGAAGTGCTCACCTACGACTGCCGGCTCATGAACGAGGCGCTGGAGCGCGGCCAGGAGAAGACGCTGCGCGACCTCTTCGTCTCCTCCGACGTTTACAGGAGCCCCCAGGCGTTGGTGCTCTCGCCAGAGGCGGCGGTCGCCATCGCCTCCGCCATCGTGGGCGAGGAGGACGACTACCGGCGAACCATCAATGCCGGCCTCGCCGCGGCCGCCCTCATCCGCGATGCCGTGGACGCCTCTACCCTCTCCCTGTCGTCGGGCGAGCGCCGGTGGCTCGATAGGATTGAGTCCGCTCTCGCCGCTCTCCCCCGGGAGGAGGGCGAGCTACGCGAGTGCACCATCCCCACGTACGGCCATCTGTACGACCCCGCGAGCTACGCCCTCTGACTTCCGCCGCGCCGAACTCTGTTCCCCCTCCCCGGAGCCCGCATCCGGCCGCGCCCTAGTCGACGGGGAAGCGAGCGGCCGCGTCCGCCGCCGCGTGCAGGACCGCCGGTGACGTGCCGTAGGGGACGGTGTCGCCGCTGCCCAGTATGAAGCCTCGGCGGTCCGAGCCCATGCGCTCCAGCAGGTCGCCCACGTAGGCGTCCATCTCCTCCGCCGTCCCCTGAGTGAAGAGCGTGGGATCGATCCCACCCACCAACACGAAGCGCTTGCACCAGGTGCGACGCGCTTCGATGATGTCCAGGTCTCCCGTAGGCGGCGGAGTAACGTCCGAGATGCCGTCCTGGCGGCCCTCGCCGACATCCTTGCTGAAGCCGCTGAGCTTGCCGCACCAGTGCGTGATGAAAACCTTGCCGGCGGCGTGCACGATGTCCGCGTACTCATTCACGTACCGTCGGTCATACCGGCGGTACATCTCCCGCGAGGTCGTGGTGGACGAGAGATTGTCGTGGACGAAGGCGATCTCGGCGGGCAGCTCCGCCATGAGGCGCCACATCTCGAGCTGCTTGGCGTGGTACGTCTCCAGCATCTCGTGCACCTCGCGGGGGTGGTCGGCCAGCATGTAGACGAGCCGCTCCACACCCATCTCCCAGTTGATCATCATCTGAAGGGGTGTTGTTGGCCCCAGGATCGCCACCAGCCCTCGCTCCCCGACTTGCGCCTGCTGTCTCTCGAAGTCTTCAGCGTTGAGCGAGAAGCTCGTCCGCTCGATCAAGTACTGGTACGCCTTCACGTCCTCCACCGTGCGGATGCGGTTCTCGATGATCCAGGGGATGTAGGGCGTCTCCGCCGCCAGGCGAAGGCGCCACGAAAGGTCGCCGAAAGGGGTCTCCACCGTGTGGACGACATCGCCGTCGACGCTGTGTGCGCGCTGCTCGATCCCGTCGGGGAGGTCCTTCGCCGCCGCCCCCAGCCACAGGGGCGTGTTCAGGCAGAGCGGCTGCGCCCGGATGAGGACGTGCCCCGCCATCTCGTACTGGATATCAGCGAGAGGGCGCCCCTGCCCATCGGGGAGCGAGGCCTGCAGGTAGGGATCGATCAGCGGCGCAAACGGCACGTGATCGCACGGCTGTCGCCGGAAGGCGGCCAGCAGCCGCTCCTTCGGGGTCATCTCGGGCTTGTGCGTGGTCTTTCTCACCTGACGTTGCTAATGGTCAGCGAATGCGCCGCCCGCGTCGCTCGCGTCCGCGACCCTGCCTCGGCGAGCACGTTACTCACGCAGCCCGCACGCGTATTCCATGAACGCTTCGTAGATCGCCTGGTGCTTCTCCCGTGGCATCCCAATGTCCTTCGGCTGCGGGTACTGCCGCGCCATGAAGCCTCCATTGAAGCGGCCAAACGCCTCCGTCATTCGCCTGACCTCCGCCCGCACCTCGTCCAGCGTGACCTCAGGCAGAACCGACCACTGGATGTCCACCGTGTTCCAGAAGCATATCTTCGACCCAAACTCGCTCGCCAGTCGCTCCAGCCCCATCAGACGCGGCTGGTCGAGCTGGAGCACGTCTACGCCGATCTCGATCAGGTCCGGGATGATGTCGAGGATATAGCCGCAACAGTGGAACAGGTAGTGCATGCCGGCCGTGTGCGTGGCCTCCACGATCCGTGCGTAGCGCGGCTTGAAGATCTCGCGCCACTGCTCGGGCTTGATCTGGAGGCTCGTCTGGAGGCCCCAGTCCTCCCACGTCATGAACCCGTGAACCGTCCCCATCTCCACGTAGGCCTGCAGCGCGTCGAGCGTCATCTCCTCCAGCTTGTCCAGCAGGCGCTCCAGTTTGGGACGCTCAGTGTACAGGGCGACCATGAGCTCGGTGAAGCCCACCAGCAGCCGCAGCCGCTCGATGCCCAGGATCGGGTCCGCCCCCACGACATACTTGCCGGCTTCGTCACCGGCCCGCGCCAGCGCCTCGGCCATCGCGAAGCGCTCGCGCGCAGTCACCTCCGGGAACCGGTAGCTGTCCAGGGCACCGAGGTCCTGCAAGGGATGCACCTCGGCGTGGCCCCAGTACGTCCCCGAGCTGCGCCGCCCCACACCCCACTCGTCGGACACCAGCTCTCCCCTCTCGACGTGCGAGATGTCGACGTCGGCGTGGCCCGGGGCCACAACCGCCAGCTCCACGAAGTCCGACTCCAGCGGCTGGATGAAGCTGTAGGGAACGCGTGGCGGGCCGTCGAACTCGATCGCCCGGCGCACGATCTCGCGGCTCGTCACTCCCGGCGGCGCCGGCTGAGCCTTCAAGTAGTTGGGCAGGGTCCCGCTGGCTGCAGCCATCGTTTCATCTCCGTGGGCGAGCCGCACCCCCTGACACGCACCTCAGTTCAATCCGATTATCGTTCTCGTTGCCGGAAGGCGCAACGAACCGCGCCGGCCGCCGGGCATCGCCATCACCCCCTTTGCCCCCAAGCTTGACCCCCACACTGGGGCACCCTATCGTATCCCTGACCCCAGCCCGGCCGCGCATCGGTCGTTCCCCGTTGGCCGGGCCCCGAGCGCTTGCGGAACCCGTGTGGAGGCGAGATGAAACCGGCATACTTCGAAGTCCTCAGTCCAGAGGAGGTGGAGCAGATCGACGCTGCCTCCATGAACATCCTGGAGAACATCGGCGTTCGCGTGGACCTCAAGAGGGCGAGGAATGCCTTCGGGGAGGCCGGGGCGCGGGTGGACGAAGCGACCCGCTCCGTGCGCATCCCCGAGGAACTTGTGCGCCGGGCCGTCGGCCGGGCCCCCAGCCAGTTCACCCTCTACGGGAACGACCCGGACTTCCGCCTTGAGATCGGCACCGACCAAGTCAATTTCGCCGCTCTGGGCACTCCGACGAAGATCTTCGATCTGGAGACCGGCCAGCTTCGGCCCACCACCATGGAAGACGTCCGCAATCATCTCCGCCTGCTCGACGGCCTCGACCACATCAACAATAGCCAGATGGACATCTGGCCGACAGACATCCCCATGACCTCCATCCACGTCGAGGCGATCCTCGCCTGGGCCCAGAACTGCCGCAAGTCCTTCGGCTTGGGGTGCTACGGGGTGATGCCCAGCGAGGACATGATGAGGATGATGGCGATCGCCGTGGGTGGGAAAGAAGAGCTGAAAAGGCGTCCTCGCTTCTTCGGGATCTGCTCTGTCATGACTCCCCTCCAGATGATCAAGCTCCAGCTCGAGGGGATGTTCTTGTTCGCCGAGTACGGCCAGCCCATGGCCATGTCGCCGGAGGCGATGGCCGGTGCCACCGCTCCCGCCACTCTCGCCGGCCTGCTTGCCCAGCAGAACGCCGAGATCCTGGCCCACGTCGTCCTGGCGCAGATCATCGCCCCTGGCACGCCCGTGCTCTACGGCAACGTGTCCACCGTCGCCGACATGGCCACCGGCAACGTCGCTCTGGGCGCGGTCGAGTCCGGCCTCATCACCGCCGGGGCGGCGCAACTCGCCCGCCATTACGGTCTGCCCTGCCGCAGCGTCGGCGGGGCCACCGACGCCAAGACCGTGGATGCCCAGTGCATGCTGGAACGGGTGGGCACGCTGTTGCCCGCCGTCCTCTCCGGCGCCCACTTCATCACCTGCGGCGGCACCCTGGAATCCACCACCACCGAAAGCCACCCCCTGCTGGTGCTCGACGACGAGCTGTGTGGGTTCGTCCTAAGGCTCACCCGCGGGATCGAGGTAAGCGAGGAGACCATCGCTCTGGACCTGATCAAGGAGGTTGGCTGGGACGGACACTACCTGGACCAGATGCATACGGCTCAGCACTACCGGCGGGAGCACTTCCTGCCGAAGCTGCTGAAGCGGGATAGCAGGGAGGTGTGGGAAGGCAAGGGTTCGAAGACGGCGCTGGACCTGGCGCGGGAGCGAGCGCAGGATATCCTCGCCAAGCATCAGCCGCGCGAACTGGACCCGGCGGTGGAGAAGGAGTTGCTCCAGTACCGAGACATGGCCCGGGACCGCGCCATGGCCGATTTTGAGGCCGCCGAGTGGGAGGACTAACAGAGTGCTGAAAGACGACGAACTGTCATTGCGAGGAGCGAAGCGACGTGGCAACCTCGCATCTGCAGAGATCGCCACGGCCCGCTCACGCGGGCCTCGCGATGACTTTCTCAGCCCCTGCTAAAGTGCGCCGTGGCGTGAGCGAAGCCCAGCGACATCGCTCTCGCCGCCACGTTGGCTCCGCCTGGAGGATAGGATGAGCGAGTACCGATTCGATACGCAAGCCGTGCACGCCGGTCAGGAGCCCGATCCCACGACTGGATCGGTGACTCCGCCGATCCACATGACCACCACCTTCAAGCTGCCGGAGCCGGGCCCCCGCCTGCTGGACGCGCTCTTCCTCCGGGGCGACCGGCCGCCGCACGTCTACACCCGATGGACCAACCCCTCCCTGCGCACGCTCGAGGAGAAGATGGCCACGCTGGAGGGCGCGGAGGCAGGCGTGGCGTTCGCCTCCGGCATGGCTGCCGTCTCCGCCGTGCTGTTCACCTTCCTGGGCAGGGGCGACCACCTGGTCGCCAGCGACGTATGCTACGCGGGCACTGTCGAGCTCCTCGGTCTACACGTCGGCCGCTACGGCATCGACGTGAGCCTGGTGGACACCAGTGACGCCGAGGCCGTGCGCGCGGCCCTGCGACCCAACACAAAGCTGGTGTACATCGAGACCCCTGCCAACCCCATCCTTCGCCTCACTGACATCGCTGCCGTCGCCGACATCGCCCACGGGGCGGGCCTACCCCTCGTCGTCGACAGCACCTTCGCCACCCCCGTCCTGCAGAGGCCGCTCGCCATGGGCACGGATTTCGTCCTCCACAGCATGACCAAGTACCTGGGCGGGCACGGCGACGCCCTGGGGGGCATCGTGCTGGGAGGGCGGGAAGGCATCCACAGGATCCGCGAGGGGATGCTGATACACCTCGGGGGCGGCATGAGCCCGTTCAACGCCTGGCTCATCAACCGTGGCCTCGCCACCCTCTCTCTCCGCATGCGCCAGCACCAGGACAGCGCCCTCGCGGTTGCCCGCTTCCTGGAGCGGCATCCCAAGGTGCGGCGCGTGCTGTACCCGGGTCTGGAGAGCCACCCTCAGCATGACCTCGCGCGACGGCAGATGTCGGGCCACGGGGGCATGGTCACCGCGCAGATGGACATGGACGTCGCCATGAATCTCGTTCAGCGAGTCCGCGTCTTCACCTACGCCACGTCACTGGGGGACTATCAGAGCCTGCTCTTCTACTACCCCACCGCGATGTACGTAGACAACGCAACCTACCTGGACGCCGAACAGAAGGCCGCCATCCGCGAATGGGTGGGCGACGGCATCATGCGCATCAGCATCGGCCTGGAAGACCCCGAGGACCTCATCGCAGACCTAGATCAAGGGCTCGGTTCGGCGGGCTGAGGAGTCCGAGGCCTCTACCGCCAGCGAGCCTTCTCCTCCAGGGCCCGCAGCCCGTCAAGGAAAAGGCCCCCGCCCATCCGGCCCGCACGCCGTCTGTCGCAACGTCACTCCTATCCTTCGACCATCTCGTACGCACCCATGTCTGGCATGGAGTCACGGGCGCGACCTTCGAAGTCGTCAGGTGGCGCGCCACTGCTCGTGCCGGCGTCGATGGCCGGACTGCCCGAGGTTAGCGTCATGCCATAGGCATCTCCAGAGAAGGGGCCTGCGAGTATAGGATCCTGCAACAGGTTGTGGGCGCTCGGGTACGGTGGAGATACATAGGGCGCCTCGACGTTCTTCACGTTGTGGGCGATGTTGTAGTCCCCCTCAAACATGAGATCGGCGCAACCCTCCGCATAGAAGAGAAAGGTAACGTCTCCAGGATCGAAGAAGTCCTCATCCCCTAGGAACACGTTGTTCCGACCCGTCAGCGTTTCCGAGCCGTCGCATTGAAAGCCCTCACGCGGTCCTCCAGCTACGAGACCATCCCCATGACCGTAGAAAGTGGAGTTCACGATGGAGTCTTGCTCGCCCCCCGTGTAGGCCACCTCCAGGGTGTTTCCAAGAGCCCGACAGGGATCCACATCGTAGGTGAAAGGCTTGCCTTCAAAGAAGGCGCAGTTCCCCACCAGCACGCTATTGGTGATCGTGGCCTCGCCGGTGATCTTGATCTGGTTGCCAGCGTTCCCCTCAGCGTGGACCCGGCTAATCGTGATGCTGCCCCCCAATTCGTGATAGAGCAGGTCCAGACCGTCGGACGTATTGTGCAGGAAAGCGGAGTCCTCGATGATCCAGTCTCCCCCAGTCGCGCCCGTGCCGACCCCGTCGCCGTAGCCCCCAGCCGTCTGTGCCCAGCAGCCGGTGGGCTCGCCGCCGGGGTAGGTCTCGCCGCAGCCGTTCCACTCCACCGTCCAGCGGCGGAAGAGCAATGTGCCTGAGTTCGAACTCTCACCCTCCCAGAGGTCGCCGTCCCAGCCGACCCAGCCGTTCCCCGCGATGCGCACATCCTCCACCGTCCAGTCGGTGAGACGGCCAGCGTGAACTCCGCCGCTTGCCAGGCCGTGGATGTTGAGATGCCGCAGTTGAACGTCAGCCGAGTCTTCAGCGTGGATGCCTATGGAGGCCCAGTCTCCGTGCGGGAAGCTCTCTCGCTCGCAGGCGAGACCTCCGGTGTGGTCCTCGACGCACTCGGAGTGATCAGTGATCTCCAGACAGGCAACCTCGACGTTGCTGGAGCCGGTGAGGTCGAGGATGTAGTCCGCTCTCTCCGTGCCCCACAACTCCGGTGGGCTCGGGCATCCGGCGTCCCAGCCGGCCCCGAGGATGCGGGTGGGGTGCCCCGGGTCGGGGCCGCTGGGGACAGGTGGCATGCGGCAGTCCCCTGTGTAGTCGGAAGCGCAGGTGTCGGGGTCTTGGTCAGCCCCCGGTGCGCCGTAGCCCATCATGTAGCTGCCAGCAGCGATGATCAGCGTATCGCCACCGGCGATGCGCGGCGGCCCGCCCGGTGGGAGAGCGCGGAAGGGGTGATCCCAGGCGCAGGGCTGGGAGGTGCCGCTGCCGGGGTACGCCGCATCCGCAAGGCCCGTACACTGATCGGGAGAGCCCCCGTCGGGGCGCACGTACCAAGCGCCAAGAGCCGGCGGCTCGGTCTCGCTTGCTGCAGGCGTCTCGGCCAGAGCCGTGATCTTCGGTTCGACGGTTTCGGCGCGATCGCCGTCGTCGCCGCCTTCTTCCCCTGAGGGCGTCTCGGCCGAAGCCGTGATCTCCGGTTCGACGGTTTCGGCACGATCGCCGTCGTCGCCGCCTTCTTCCCCTGCGCAAGCTGCAAGGGCGAGCAGCACCACGAACACACAAACCGCGCAAACGATGAGCCTCATGGCGGCCTCCCTCTAGAGCGTCCCGTCCCTGGCATTGTGCGGCCGGACTGGGCTGCTGTCAAAGCGACCGCGGCGTGAGCACCTCCAGGACGAAGCCAGCTCCGAGGCGCTAGTCGCAGCCCTCCGCGGGCAGGAACGACAGATCGGAGGCTAAGTCTGTGTTGTCTCGCAGACGGGAGGCGGGATCGATCATGAGGACGACTATCTCAGCGCAAATAGGTTCCGGCTCAGGGGGTGGCGTCAGTATGGGAGGCCCTTGCGGCTCGTAGAAGATGCCCTTCAGGATCACCAGCCACACTGCAGTGTCGTCCAAAGGCAAACCAGGATTATCAGGACTGCGAGACTCTTTCTCAACACCCCGATCCGCCAGCCGTGCGTGAGCACCAGCCCAGGTCGTCATCTCGGCTGTGGCCTCCTGAACTGGGCTATCCCCGATGATGTGGCTGGCCACAGCCCTCCCCGCCTCTATAGCCTCCTCTTCAGACATGGATCTGAATGATTGCGGCGTCTCAACCTTGTTCCACGGCGCGGCGGTCGGCGTCTGAACCGCCTCGTCCGATGTAGAGCAGGCCGAAAGGAGGAGGGCCCAGAGCGCGGCGCATATGACCAGCGATGCGCGCACCGGCGATGTGCCGCTAGGGGACCTCAGCCGGCGCGGGCCAGCCACGCGGCGCAGGGTAGTCGTTCGCTCCACCTGTGTACGCCTTCACCTGTTGGTGGAACTCCTCCTCGGTTAGGCGCTGGGCCACGCCGTCTGAGATCCGGCCGTACAGCGCGTCCTGCTCGCCTCCCCGATCTATCAGCAGCTTGGGCAAGCGGCCTCCCGGCGGGCCCCCCACGGCCATGGTGAGCTCTCCCACCGACATCACCTCGGGCGATATCCTGCCGCCCTCGGTGTAGTCGACGGTAACACCGGGCTCCAGGTTCTCGATGAAGGTGACGCTCCAGTCGCCCGCGACCGTCTTCCCTGGGGAGACGTCACCCGACGAGTTTGTCACGTCAGTCACGGTCAGGGTGAGCGTCTTCCCCTCTCCCTTGTAGGGCTCGACAATCAGCAGTCCGGCGGTGACGCCGAGGGTGCTTCCAAGCACGGCGTTACTGACAACGTCATAGCTGTGGCCTATGTCATCGGTCAGACCGACTGACACGGGCGATGGGTGCAGGCCGGGCGCTGAATCGTCCACTGAATAGAGGATCGCCATGTAGTCCCAGTTCACGATGTTGCTGTGTACGGTCAGCCCAATACCCATCCGCTCCGCGCGGTATTCGCCGGTTGGTTCCCACACCCACGTGGGCGGCTCTTGCGCGGCTGAAGGCTCCGCCTCGGTTGGACTTGCCGCAGGCCCAGGGCTCGGGATCGGCTCAGCTTCTCCGCCGCAGGCACAGACCACGGCGAACCCCACCGCAACCATTGCCAGTGCCAACAGCCGGAACACCCTGGGGGAAACGCTGACCATGTCGGCACCCTCCCTCGCGTGCCACAATCATACACTCCTCCCCCCAACACCCGTCAATATGGTGTGACTACAGAAGAATTGCCTAGCTACAGTGGGAATGCGGTCGGCTATGCAGCGTCGTCTTCCTGGAAGAGCCAGGTGGACAGATAGCGCTCGCCGGTGTCGGGCAGAACCGCCACTATGAGGGCTCCTTTGCTCTCCGGCCTCTTGGCCACCTCCAGCGCTGCCCAGGCCGCCGCCCCCGACGATATGCCGCCCAGTATCCCCTCTTGCCTGGCCAACTGCCGGGCCGCCTCTCCGGCGTCCTCATTGCTGACCCTGATGATCTCATCGATCAGGTCAGGCCTGAGCACATCCGGCACGAAGCCAGCTCCGATACCCTGAATCTTGTGGGGGCCGGGCTTGCCGCCGGAGAGGACCGGAGAGTCCGCCGGCTCGACGGCTATGGCCTTGAACTCCGGCTTCCTCTTCTTGATGACCTCGGCCACGCCGGTGATCGTCCCTCCGGTGCCCACCCCTGATACCAGGATGTCCACCTGACCACCGGTATCGCGCCATATCTCCTCCGCCGTCGTCTCACGGTGGATCAAGGGATTCGCTGGATTCTTGAACTGCTGGGGCATGAACCCGCGGGGCTCGCCTTCCACGATCTCCTCGGCTTTCCTCACGGCGCCCGGCATCCCCTCCGACCCTGGGGTGAGCACGAGCTGCGCCCCGAAGACCGCAAGCAGTCGCCTTCGCTCCACGGACATAGTGTCCGGCATGGTGAGGATCAGCGGGTAGCCCTTGGCCGCGCAGACGAATGCCAGAGCTATGCCCGTGTTCCCGCTAGTCGCCTCAACAATCACCGTATCCTTCTTGATCTGGCCGTCCTTCTCGGCCGCCTCGATCATGGAGACGCCGATCCTGTCCTTCACGCTCCCGCAGGGATTGTAGGATTCCAGCTTCGCCACCACCGTAGCCTCGACCCCCTCAGCCATTCTGTTCAGCGCAACGAGCGGCGTATTCCCTATCAGTTTCGTGATGTCGCTGGCGATCCTTGCGCCACCTTCCATCGTGCCCTCCTAGGCTAGCAGGCCCTTTCTGAACGCCCGCGGTGATCCCCCAGCAACAAGCCTCCACAGCCAACACACCGTCCGCATGCTCCATCTCCTCACTAAGCCTGGCTCGCAGTGTGCTCGGGCAACTTGTTGAGTAACTCTACTGACTTACTGCACATCTTATCCCCTCGTCTCATGGCTGTCAACATGCGCTTGTCCGGCCATCTCCAACACCTCTTCCTCCACGGCTCTCGGCTCCCGTGCGTTCACCTCGCCCCCAAGCCCGCAGAAACCCTAGGCGAAGCTCCTCGCCAGCTCCGCCGGCCCGATGGAGTAGTCCGTGGGGAACATGATGACGCCGAACTTCATTGGCTTCCTCCTTGCAGGTGGCACGTGGCCGCCCCAGGATAGCGCATGCCGCCCCCTTGTTCTAGCGCTTCGGCGCACCCGCCGCTCTGAGCGTCGAACCCCACGGCCCGTAGCCGCCCAGGCGCGACCCTCGACCGGTTCTGTGCTAGATTGGCAGGGAGAGAGCTAGTAGCAAGCCTCTCTTCCGGCTCGAGCAGACGATAGGAGGTGGGAAGTTGAGCACGCCCGTGGACTATGAGGGCAGGCTGGAGGAGATACAGGCCAAGATGGAAGACCAGAGCATCGACGTGCTGATCGCCACCAGGCTAAGCACCGTCGGCTACGTCTTCGGCGCATTCGTCCCCTGGCGGGGCGTTGCCGTTATCCCCGGCCATGGCGAGCCGCAGCTATACGTGGCGGGCCTCGATAGCGAACGCGTCAAGGACGACGGCTACTTCAAGAACGTAAACACTGCCGCTCCCCTGCCGGGGATGACCATGTGGGACCAGATCATCTCCTTCCTGAGAACCAGGGGCCTAGACAATGGGTCAATAGGGGTCGAGCTGGGCCACTCACCCATCAGGATCGAGACTTTCCTCCTGGCCAGCGAGTACGAGGTCCTTCGCGATGCCTTCCCCCAGGCCAGCTTCAAGAACGCCACCGACCTCCTGAACGAGATATTCATCATCAAGGACGAGGCCGAGATCGAATGCTTCAGGCGCGCCGGTGAGATCTGCGACCTGGGCTTCGAGGCCGTCATCAAGGACCTGCGAGTCGGCATGACGGAGACGGAGATCGCAGGCATCGCCGAATACGCCATGCGGAAGGCAGGCAGCGAGCTGAACTGGTCGTTCACCGGCGGCCAGGAGATAGCGACGGGCGATAGAACCGCCTACTTCTGGGGAGGCTGCACTCCGCCCACCAGGAGACAGGTTCAGCCCGGCGACAACGTGCTCATAGACCTCCACTCCATGTACAACCTGTACCTGGGCGACCTGGCCCGCAACGCCATAATGGGCCAGCCCAGTCCCGAACAGCGGGAGCTCTCGGAGGCCTTCGTGGCGACCTGCAACCTGCTGCTGGAGAACCTCAAGCCGGGCACGACCTACGGCGAAGTGGCGGCGAAGATGGACGCCTACCTTGACGACATCGGCTACAGGCAATACGCCCTGCCGGGCTACGGTCATGGCATTGGCATCCTTGGCAACGAATGGTATCCTGTGGTCGTGAACTCAAGCACGCCCTGCGAATCGAGGGGGGATCTCCTGCTTCAGCCCAACATGATCGAGGTGGCGGCCATCGTCCTCAACAAGCCGGGCGTGGGCGGCATGAGAATGGAGACGCCCGTGCTCATAACCGAGACCGGGAACGAGCCCATGAACAAGGTGCCCTTTGACCCGCCGATCATTGAGGCGTAGCCGCAGTCGTTTCCATCCCAGGCCAGCACAGCTTGCAAAGTGCCCGGAAAGCGATAATATATAGGGGCGAGTCGCCGAGGTGGTGGAATAGGTAGACACGCCGTCTTGAGGGGGCGGTGCCCGAAAGGGCGTAGGGGTTCAAATCCCCTCCTCGGCACCAGCAGTCGCGGGGCGACGTAGCCAAGTGGTTAAGGCAGGGGTCTGCAAAACCCTGATCGGGGGTTCGAATCCCCCCGTCGCCTCCAAGTCGATAGCGAAAGCGGCTCAGGGCCCGCCCCTGGGCCGCTTGTCATTCTTGCGCCTGCACGAGGGCGGACAGCTGCGAAGACCACACGCCATGGCTGCGACCGCGACCCAGGTCACCGACGCGAGGACCAACTGATCGGAAATGGGCCCTCTTGAGCACCGTGGACAACCTGAACGGGTCACCCACGACGCCGTGTGGCGTTCCTGTGAACGTCGGAGCTATCTCGTCGCGGCAGTAGGATTCCCCTCGTTGGGCCTCTTCGCAAGCTCTTGGCCCAGTTGACGACCGCTCGACAAGTCAGCGTTGGCAATCGGGTCACCCTTGCCCAAGGGGGCCGTCGAACGGTCAGCACATGGTCAAGGCGAATGAGAATCTCGGATGCTGCGGACCACAAGTAGTCACTGCTCCAGTCATCCAGCAATTCGGCTGGTACGGCCGTTCGTGCCGTTCTTTCGACCCAGTTCCGATAATTGTCGTAGCTGCGCAGGCCTTGGCGGCATCGGTCGACGATCAGAAGCAGGTCACCGTAGAATCCTGGCCCTTGGTTCGCGAAGCCAGCCGCTGAGTAGGCTTCCATACATTCTTGGCAGACTCGTTGAACGGTTTCCAATAGCTGTCTAACGAGCGGTGTCAGCGTGACGACAGCATATCGATCTTCATCCGGCCAGCATGCGTCATAGATTAGCGCTCTAATGGCGTGGAGTACGTGAAATCCTCCTAGGTGATCTATGCGGGTTTCCCACGAACTCGGGTCGTAGACTTCCGTCGCGAGGGCCACCTTCTTCACGACTATCTCAAGTTCCCAGCGCATTCGCCACCTGAGTTGGTTGGCAAACTCAGCCGCCTGACGGGATCTGAGCCGCTGAGCAGCAACGAATAGCAGCGCTCCGGAAAGCAGCCCTGCCGCTGCACCTGACACGAACTCAATCATCGGCGTGTGGCGTGCGGCTTCCTCGTCGGCATTGTGCCCAGTTCCACGACCAGCGTCCTGAGAATTGTATCATTTCAGTCCTGCGTTTCAGCGTATCCCTGCCTGCCTGCAGGCCGGTTGCGCTTACCCGGTGATGGGAATGATGAACGTATACTTCACATCAGCGTACTCGGCGCCGCCCACAGTGTAACCAGGGGTCCATGTGACTTCATGCAATCCACTCTGTAGACGTGCTGCGCCAGAGAACCAATGTGGATAGCTGACTCTGATCTGGCGTGGCGGGTTTCCGGCAATAGCGAGTGTGCAGGTTTCCCCCACTGGGTTTGCTACCTGGCATTGCACCCCACCGAACGGATATGACGCTCTATCCTGCAAGTAGCCAGTGTCGACCAACAGGATGAGTTCCACTGAATCAGTCATCCGGACATGGCCGGGTACGCCTATCGGGCGGGAATCCCGAGACGGGTGGACTAGCTCATATGCTGGCCACTCAGCGGGTCCTCTGCTCTGCATAGCTCGAAGTCGCAACGCCTCCATGCCAGCCCAAGAGAGAGTGCCGATGGGAAGCGCGACAAGGACTACGTAGAAGACATTGGCGGTGAAGAAGCCAGCCAAGGCCAACAGATAAGCTAACGGGCCACCTGGCACTATCCACGTCAGCAAGAAGAAGAGCACATGGCGAACCCATTTGGGGACGAGTTCCCAATATCCCCTGACGGTGTCGAATATCTCTGCCAAGCGTCACAGGCGCGCAAGTCGTCTGCGCACGCAAGCATCATCTGCACCGGCCGATCCTGCGTCAAGAGGGCGTCGGAAGCCCACCGGCTATGAACAGGGCACCCACAGGTCTGCTGCGCTTGACGCGGCCAACGAATCAGCCGACCCTTCAGTGAGGTCAACGAGGCGATTCGCGCAGACTCAACGGCGGCGGCCGTCCGGCCCGGCGCCCTCCCCAAGGGAATGCTGCAACGAGTCCTGTGGGAGGCGGCGCACGGCCCTCACCTTGCCACCTCCCCCTCGGCCCGCGGCAGCCGCTCGTCGACAGGCAGCATCCGCGGGAAGGGCGCGTGCGGTTCCGTCTGGTACCAGTATGCCGTCGACGAGTAGTCGTTCCAGAGGTTGTTGGCGTGGCCATGCTCGATCGTCACCCGGATCGACTTCTCGAACATGATCGGGTCCTCGATGTGGAAGCGGTAGGAGGAGTTCTTGCCTTTGTAGGGCCACTCCTCGCTGCCGGAGTACACGGTCAGACCGTGGTAGGGAGCGCTGAACTCCTGGCGAGGCGAGAACGCGGTGTTCAAGTAGTCCTCGGTGCCGGTGCCGTGGAGGGTCGGCGGCCAGACATCCCCGTCGATGAAGATCATGTCGTCGCCCTCGCCGTACCAGTCGTTCTTCTGGCGCGAGAAGCAATCGATGTTCAGGTTGCAGCCGACGTAGTGGCCGCGGCCTTCCGCCTCCAGGATGACGTAGTTCCCCTCGCCATCCAGGTTGGGGGTTGCCCACACCTCTCGCCGGTACTCACCTATCTGCCCAGCCTCGATGTCATCGTCGAAGCGTCCCTCGCCCCAGCCCTCGGTGGGGTTTTCCCGCCGCCACTGGGCGTGGAACCGTAGGAGGTCATCCTCCAGGCGGTCGTGCTCCTCGTAGTCCACGTAGTAGTAGAAGATCATCCCGGCGTCCGAGTCGTTCGTCACCTCGATGCGGGCGCGACTGGAAAAGGGCATAGGGAAGAAGCAGTTGAACCCCCGGCCGTCTTCCGGGCTCATGGTGAGAGGCAGCGACGCGAAGTTCTTGACGATGCCGTGGCCGATGCCGAAGAAGTCACCGATGGGAACCTCGACGCAGGGAGTGGGCGCATCATCCCAGAACATGCGCAGCAGGGTGGTGCGAGCGTAGAGGGGATTGCGGGGCGCAGCCATGGTACACCAGATGTGACGGATGATCCCCGCGCCCTCGATGTCGCAGAGAACCACCGTTTGGCCGGCGCCGATGCCCACGAAGTCAGCGTTGCCGCCCGTGCGGTCCCAGCTAGACGCGCGGCGTCGCCGTCCCTCGCGAGCGCGTGCCAGGTCGGCCAGAGCGCTACCCACGGTCATTTAGCATCACCTCCCGTACCGAAATCTCGCGAGCTAAGCGAGGGGGCCAACCCGCTCCCGCCGCAGCGGGACGCCGGCGGAGCCCGCAAGCAATGGCGGGATCCCTTGCCGACGTGCGCCCCCATGCAATCCACTTCTCGGAAGCCGTCGTATCCCAGTATAGAGGAGATTGAGATGTACCCATACGACGTTACGCTACTGACTTGGGCGATATCGCGGGAGCGCAAACAGGAGGCCCGGCTAACGCGGCCCCACGCTGACAAAGATCCCAGGAGCGACGATCCGCGATAGTACTGGCTGCCGCTGGTTGAACCCGGATTCCGGGCGTCCCTAGAGAAGCTCCATCTCCCGTAGGTCGGGGGCCACCTTGAGCTTCGCCTCCGTGAGGCCCTGAATGTCCTCCGCCGCCCAGCCTGGGACGGCCTCCCTCAACACGAGACCATCGTCAGTCACATCAATCGCGGCGATGTCCGTGATGATGAGATCGACGCAGGCGGGCGCCGTGATGGGCGACGTTAGCTCCTTGACGATCTTCGGCTTGCCCTCGTTGGTGGTGTGGGTCATGACTGCCACCAGCTTCTTGGCGCAGAAGGCGAGGTCCTGCCCGCCGCCGAAGCTGCCCACCTGCTTGCCGGGCAGCGTGTAGTTCGCCAGGTCGCCCCGCTCCGACACCTCCAGCGCCCCTAGAACCGCCACGTCAATATGGCCCCCTCGGATCATGACGAAGCTCTCGGCGTGATCAAAGACCGCCATCCCCGGCTTCGGCTGCACGGGCTGCACGCCGGCATTGATCAGGTTCTCATCGGACTCATCCGGGTCGGTGACGATAGGCCCGAAGCCCAGGATCCCGTTCTCCGACTGGAAAACGACCTCCCTGCCCGCCGGCACGAAGTTGCTGCAGAGCGTGGGGATGCCCACCCCCAGGTTCACCACCATCCCGTCCTCGAACTCCTTGGCGGCCCGCAGGGCCATCGTCTGCTCGTCCAGTCGCTCTCCAGGCATCGCGGCCCTCCTACATGGCCTCATCCCAGGGGCGCGGCTCGCGGGGGCGCACCACCACCCGCTGCACGTATATCCCTGGCGTCACGATGTGATCGGGGTCCAGGGCGCCAGCCTCCACCACCTCGTCCACCTCGGCGATAGTCACGGTGGAAGCGCCGGCCATGGTGGCGTTGAAGGTGCGAGACGAGCCCCGGTAGACCAGGTTGCCGTATCGGTCGGCCTTGTGAGCGCGAATAAGGGAGAAGTCCCCCTTGAGCGCCATCTCCAGGAGGTGCTTGCGGCCGCCGAACTCCCGCACCTCTTTCCCTTCCTCGACGATAGTGCCTACCCCCACGGGGGTGTAGAAGGCCGCGATGCCCCCCTTGGCGGCGCGCATCCGCTCGCACAAACTGCCCTGCCCGATGAGCTCCAGTTCAACCTTCCCATCCATTACCGCCTTTTCGAACGGCGTGAAGATGTGGGCGGGGGCCGCCGGGAACGAGAGGATCCCTTTCTTCACCTGGCCCCGCCCCACCAGGAGGCCCGGGTCATACCAGTCCGGCGGGATCTTCAGCAGGACAGCCATGCGGGCACGCAGCATTTCGATCAACTCCGGGCCCCAGCCACCCGAGTTGCCGACGATGGTGAGCTCCTTGACGGCCTTCCGGGCCACGGCAGCGATGAGATAGCTGGGGCACTCGCCGGGCCCGCCGAATCCGCCGATGAGCAGCACGGCGCCGTCAGGGATGTCCGCCACCGCCTCGTCGAAGCTGCCTACAATCTTGTTGATCGCCATCGCAGTCCCCCTCACGCCACAGGACGGACACCCGGCACCCCGGATACCGCCCTGGCTTCGCGGGCCAGACTCATCAAGGCCGAATTATAACACCAGCAGCCTGCTGCGGCGGCCCTTTTGAGTGCCCGGCAACGGCCCAAAGTGATCACCAGCGGGCATCGTGCCACTCCACCCACCCGATCATCTCCTCGAGGCGAAGGGCCGCCCCATCGTCCGGGATGACGGTTCCTGAGATGCGGCCTATGACCTGATGCACCTCCGATTTGGCGACCAGGAGATTCGTCTTTGCCGTCCTCTCGAAAAAGGGCACCAGCTCAAGATCGATCCGCTCCGACGACTGCGTCTTCATGGCCCACGGCTTCATGAAATCGGTCCGGTCAAAGGCGAAATGCACGTCTTCGCCGATCTTGCTGAGCCGGCCGTCCACGCAGATGCCGTTCTCGGTCAGGCCCGTTCCGTCGGTCCAGGTGCCTCCGAGATTCAACCCGATCGTTCGGTCGCCCTGCCTTCCCGAGGACGCGGCCCAGTTCCACGAGGTGGCGTAGCGCCACATCCCCCGGCCGTAATCCAGGCAAGCGAACGCGTTCCCAGGAGCAAACTCGACGGTCTGGTCTCCAATCGAGACGGTTCCGCTGGCCGGAAGGCAGTTCTGCTTGGATGTGAAGTTGAAACGATCCTTGCTCCAGGGGATGACCACGTTCAGCGTCTCGTGGTCTTTCGGATGCTCCACCTGCAGTTCCGCCGAAAGGGTTGTTCCTCCGAACGCGGGACTATCGACATGCAGCCGGGTGCATCCCTGGTCTTCCGCAAACGACAGATTAATCGCTCTGTTCTCGAAGATGACGTCGCCGCTGACCGTGTCGGGCATGGAGCATCCTCTGCCCAGGGGAACCGTCACCGTCTGCTCGATGAACCTCTTCGTCTCGTATTCCAGGAAGTAGGCGAAGGCGAGACCGATGTAGTCTACGTTGGCCAAGGTAACGGAGAAGAGGTAGCTATCGCCGGTGACGCACCAGTAGTTCCACTTCTTCTTCCTCGGCCAGTGGCCTTTGAGGTTGCAGGTGTGCAGAGGATGCCTCGACCAGCCGACGCTGGCAGGCAGCAGGTTGCCCCTGGGGTCGCACAGCTTGACGGCCTTCGTGATCTCGACCTCCTGGTACCCCCCGCCTCTTGCGTTGCCCGTTCGCGCCGTCATCGGTCATCCACCTCCATGCTGATCGGATTCCCGTTTCGCACACAGTATGCCTCCCCCCACGCTCGCTGACCAGTGACCCCGGAGAAAACCGATCGCCGCGCGTGGGAGTTCGCTCTGCGCGGCCGCCCGTCAGCACACCGTTGTTGTCCCACCTATGCTGACAACATACAATTCGAGGCGTCCGATGAGCGTAATCACGGTTGCCACCCTCAATCTCTTCCACAAGATGGGCCGTTGGGATGAGAGGTTTCCCCTTCTGCTCGACCAACTGGAAGCACTTCGACCCGATATCATCGGACTGCAGGAGGTCAACCTGGCGACCGACCAGGGAGTGTCCATCTGCCGCCTCGCCAACGACCGTATGAACGATGCGCCACCCTACGAGATCTATCACGTGGCCCGGCCCCGACGTAGCGCCCACCTGGAGGCGCTTGCGGTTATGTCGCGCCTGCCGGTGGAGGCGCATGAGGGACTCGACTACCTCCTGCAGGAGAACGTGGCTCAACGGCTCCGATTGCGACTGCAAGGCGGCGCGGCCCTGGACTTCTACAACACCCACCTCCACTACCCTCCGTCCGCCACACAGGACAGGCTCCACCAGGCCGAGCGCCTCCTCGCCTGGGTCGACACATGGCAGGGCGCGGCCGCCACCGTGGCCGTCGGCGACTTCAACGCATACCCGGAGGAGCGGACCGTCACGCTGATGAAGACCCGCTTCGCCTCCGCCCACGAGGCGGCGCACGGCCGGGATCCGGAGAGAACCTGGCCCACGCCCATCAACACCTTCGATCCCTCGCCCCCGGGGTGCCTGGACTACGTCTTCGTCGACGGTGCCCGTGTCCTTCAGGCCGACCTGGCGTTCGCCACTCCTCATCCCGACGACGAGACCCTGTTCCCGTCTGACCACCTCGGTGTCATGGCGAAGGTAGATGTAGGCTAGGGGAGGATCGTATCTCGTGGCTGGTGAATCTCTGCGTGATCTGCTCGAGTTCGCGGTCGACCTGTCGGAGAAGGCCGGCGAGATCACCCTCAGGTACTTCCAGGGCCAGTTCGTCGTCGAGACGAAACCCGACATGTCGCCGGTGACGATAGCAGACCGGGAGACAGAGGAATACATCCGCGAGACGATCGAGTCGAGGTTCCCGGTCGATGGCCTGATCGGCGAGGAGTTCGGCGAGACGATGCCCGAGGCCCGGCGGCGCTGGATCATCGACCCGATTGACGGCACTTTCTCATTCGTCCACGGCGTGCCACTCTACGGCGTCCTCATCGGCATGGAGCAAGAGGACGAGCCTCTTCTTGGGGTCATCCGTCTCCCGGCGCTCAACGAGACGGTTGCGGCCGCCAGGGGGGAAGGTTGCCGCTGGCGCGGCCAGCGAGCGTACGTGTCGAGCACCTCCGAGCTCAGCGACGCCACATGGCTAACCACGGACTTGAAGTTCGATGCGTATCCTGGTCAGTCCGCGGCGCTCAACCGTCTGGCAGGAGCGACCGGCGGCGCCAGAACGTGGGCGGACTGCTACGGGTATGCCCTCGTGGCCACGGGACGGGCGGACGTCATGATCGACCCGCTGATGCACGTCTGGGATTGCGCCCCCCTCCCACCCATTATCGAGGAGGCCGGCGGCCGATTCACCGACTGGCAGGGCCAGCGCACCATTCGAGGGGGCAACGCTGTGGCCACCAACGGCCTGCTCCATGAGCAGGTGCTGGCCTGCCTCTGACCGACGGCCGTGGGAATGGAGGGCAGAGCGACGATGACAGCCGACAACGCCAAATACGTCCTTGCCGTCGATCTCGGCACCGGCGGGCCCAAGGTCGCTCTAGTTTCCACGGATGGTTACATCGCCGGCCACGAGTTCGAGAAGACCGATCTCCTCCTCTTCCCCGGCGGCGGCGCCGAACAGGACCCCGATGATTGGTGGCGCGCCATCACGACGGCGGCCAAGAGATTGCTGGCCCGAGGCCTCGTTCCCGCCGAAAGCATCGTTGCGATAAGCCTCACGACGCAGTGGATGGGCACCGTCCCCATCGACCGCGATGGCAACCACCTGGCGAACGCCATCATCTGGATGGACATGCGCGGCGGCAAATATGCCAAGCGCATCACTGCCGGCTTCCCCAGCGTCGCCGGCTACGGCGCGCTGAAGCTGTGGCGGTGGCTGAGGCTGACGGGCGGCATGCCGTCACGGACCGGGAAGGACTCCATCGGCCACATCCTCTTCATCCAGAACGAGCGCCCGGACGTCTATCGCCAAACCTTCAAGTTCCTCGAGCCGATGGACTACCTGAACATGCGCCTCACCGGCGAAGTCGCAGCGTCCTACGACTCGATTACTGGCCACTGGGTGACGGACAACCGCGATCTCGCCAACGTCACCTACGTCGACAAGCTGATCGCGCTCACGGGCGTTGACCGGGAGAAGCTGCCGGACCTGAAGCCGACCGGCGCGATACTGGGCCCGATCACCGCCGACATCGCCAAGGAACTCGGACTGAGAGAGGACGTTCAGGTGGTGATGGGAACGGGCGATACGGCGTCCGCGGCGATCGGCTCGGGCGCTGTCCGGGACTTCGAACCGCATCTCTATATCGGCACGTCGTCCTGGTTGACCTGCCACGTCCCGTTCAAGAGAACGGACCTTACCAACAGCATCACGTCGCTGCCTTCGGGGATTCCGGGACGCTACTGGGCGGCCACGGAGCAAGAGACCGCCGGCGGCTGCCTGACAACACTGCGAGACAACATCTTCTATGCCGACGACGATCTGTTGGCCGGCGCTGCGCCGGATGACGTACTGGATACCTTCAACCGCATGGCTGAGCGAGTGCCGCCGGGTAGCGACAAGCTGATCTTCACACCATGGCTCAACGGCGAACGCACGCCCATCGAGGATCACAGGGTGCGCGGCGGCTTCTTCAATCAGTCGCTCACCACCACCAGGGAGCACATGATCAGGGCGGTGTTCGAGGGCGTCGCGTACAACACGAGGTGGATGCACAGGAGCATGGAGAAGTTCGTCAAGAGGCGACTCGACGGGATCAACTTCATCGGCGGCGGTGCCCAGTCAAGCTTGTGGTCCCAGATTCACGCCGACGTCCTCGACCGCACGATCCGACAGGTCGAGCAGCCGCGACTGGCGAACGCTCGCGGCACCGCCTTCGCCGCCTCGGCTGCTCTCGGGTACATCACCTTCGATGACATCCCCGACCGCGTCAAGATCACCGAGACCTACGACCCAAACCCCGACAACCGCAAGGTCTACGACGAGCTCTTCGGCGAGTTTCTGAACATCTACAAGAACAACAAGCGCGCATTCGCGCGCCTCAACGCGACAGGATAGCAGCCGAAGGACGCGCTACACGAGGCGTCGCGCCGGGTGCGACCGCTAACCCTCGATCACCTGCCCGACTGGAACAGCCTCTTGAGGCCGTCCGCACTGCACTCCGACGAGCGAGCGAAGTCGATGATCACCCGCTCCCGTGCCTCCACCCCTTTTGCCGCTTTCGGCACCTCGCGGGCGATCTCAAGTGGAATGCTTGTCACGCCGTGCTCGTCGCCGTGGAGCAGATCGCCCGGGTTGACGGTTAGACCGCCCACGCTGACCGGCGTGCCAACCTCCACCACGTGAAGGTACGCGTGCGAGACCAGCACGCAGAACGAGAAGAAGTGGAAGCCGGTGGCGCGCACCTCCGGCAGGTCGCGTACGCCCCCGTTCGTCACCGTGCCAACCGCCCCTAAGCCCTTGTAGATGCTGCCGTTAACCTCGCCCCAGAAGGAGCCGATGGGATCGGGATAGTCCAGGTCCTCGATCACCACGACCCACGGCTTCGGAACCTTCTCCATCTCCGCCCACATATCCCAGGGCGCGACCGCCTGCTGCGGACGCTCGCGGGCCCTCATCTTCGCCGTCACGGCGTAGCCGACCATCGCTCCCAGCTCGGTAAAGCGACACTTGATCGTGCTGTCCATGAACCCCTCGCTCCGGGGCCGGACGTCGAACGTCTCGATGGCGTTGCACACGGTCGGTGAGGTGATCGCCCGCAGTGCCTCCAGCTCCTGGGTGGTCAGTGGCTCAGCCATAGCGCTTCTCCTCGTGCTACGCGAGATCGAAGGGGACGTCTCGCTCCTCTGCCGTGGTTCTCAGGCTCTCGATGATAACGGGGTGGAGAGGGATCGCACCGTCCGCCAGCCGCTGCCGCTCGAGGCGCGCCTCCAGCTCTCCTGGGATGAGGATCTCGTCCACGCCGGGCTGGCGCTCCGCCGCCTTCAGGCTGTCGATCATCTCGTCCATGTGGCGAGTGAACTCGGACACCGGGAGGAAGGCGTCGATGCGGATGGCTGCAAGGAGGTGGCTGGCGGCACCGGTTGAGGGGAGCATCATGCTCGCACCGGACCCTGAAAGCACACCGGACATCACGTCGGCGAAGATGCCAAGGGCAAAACCCTTGTACGCCCCCATCTCCGGCGATCCGCCCAGCGGCAGCAGGCCGCCGCCGCGGGCGAGCGCCGTCGAGTCGGTGGTCGGAGCGCCGCTCTCGTCGAGGGCCCATCCCTCCGGGATCGACCTGCCGCGCCGGGCCGCGATCTCCAGCTTGCCGCCAGCTACGGCGCTGGTCGAGCCGTCCAGCACGTACTCGAACCCCTTGCCGGTCGGCGCCGCCACGCTGATGACGTTGGCGCCATACACGCGCTTCTTGGCGCCGGGCGGCACCACGATATTCCCGCCGGTCGTCATCGATATCCCTACCATCTCCCGCCTGGCCGCCTTGAGCGCGTAGTGAAAACCGGCTCCGCAGTGGGTGCTGTTTCTGACGCTCACGAACCCCACGCCCGTCGCCAGCGCCTTCTCCATCGCCAGGTCCATCGCCTGACGCGCCACGACGAATCCCAGGCCCAGGTCGCCGTCGATCACCGCCACGGCCGCGGTCTCGCTCACGACGCCGATGTTCGGCTTCGGGTTGATATACTCGCGCAGCAGGCGGCGGACGTAGAAATCGGCCAGGTGCGCCACACCGTGCGACTCCACTCCCCGCAGGTCGGCCTCTATCAGCGTCTCGACCGTTACGCGGGCGTGATCCTCGGGAACGCCGAGCGATACGAAGAGGCGCTCCCCGAGCGCCTGTATCTTCTCGATTGGGACGCCAACGTCTTCAATCCCCTGCGCCATCAGCATCACGCCTTTCCGGTGGCCTTCTCCTACCCACCGGGCCCGCCCCAGGGCTCCCCGTTTTGGAGCAACACAATCGTGTGCGAAAGCACGTCCGGTGTCAATGAGGGTCAGCCTTTGGGGCTTCCCTGTAGGGCATCAAGGCGAAGAATGGCCTAAAATCATCTCTGGGCCGGGGTGGCGAAATCGGTAAACCTGCCTGCCGGCAGGCAGGCGCGGCGGACTTGCGCAATGTTCTTCGTGTACGTCCTCAGGAGTCAGCGAGACGCCGCACTATACATCGGCCTGACCCAAGACGTAGAGCGCCGCCTCCAGCAGCACAACAGGGGCCGTGAACGTAGCACCAGGGCAAGAAGACCCTTCGTTCTACTCCTCTCCGAGCGCTTCGACACACGCCAGGCAGCGCGCGCACGCGAGAAGTATTATAAGAGTGGCTTCGGCCGAGAGATTCTCAAAGCGTCTTTCGGTCCATAGTACGTGCCGGGGTGGCGAAATCGGTAAACGCGGCGGACTTAAAATCCGCTGTCGCCTCAGGCGACTTGTGGGTTCGATCCCCACCCCCGGCACCAATTTACGTGTTCCCTTGTTCACCCGCGCCAGCCGCTGATATACTTCTCCTATCCTATGACCACCGCCACTGCTCATTACGAGACGATCATCGGGCTGGAGGTCCACGCTCAGCTGCTCACGCGCAGCAAGATGTTCTGCTCCTGCCCTCTCCCATCCCTGGACTCGCCCCCCAACGCCCACGTCTGTCCGGTTTGCCTGGGCATGCCCGGCGTTCTCCCCGTCATCAACCGACAGGCGGTGGAGATGACCATCATGACCGGCCTGGCCCTCAACTGCGAGATACCGGAACAGGCAAAGTTCGACCGCAAGAACTACCACTACCCGGACCTCATGAAGGGCTACCAGATATCGGAGTACGACCTCCCTCTCTGCTGCGACGGTTGGCTGGAGATCGATGTCGACGGCCAAACCAAGCGGATCGGCATCACCCGAGTCCATCTCGAGGAGGACACCGCCAAGCTCATCCACGTCACGGACGCTAGCGGCGAGACCTACAGCCTGGTGGATGTCAACCGTGCTGGCGTACCCCTTATGGAGATCGTCTCGGAGCCGGACATACGGTCCCCGGAGGAGGCCCGGGCCTACCTGGTGAAGCTCCGCCAGATCCTCCGCTACATCGGTGCCAGCCAGGCCAACATGGAAGAGGGAAACATGCGCTGCGAGCCCAACGTCAGCGTCCGCCCGTTCGCCCAGCCCGAATTCGGAGTCAAGGTAGAGCTCAAGAACATCAACAGCTTCCGCCACGTCTACGACGGCATCAAGTACGAGGTGAACCGCCAGATCCAGGTGTTGGACTCCGGCGGCCGCATCGTCCAGGAGACCCGCGGCTGGCGCGAGGACGACGGCCGCACCGTCTCGCAACGCAGCAAGGAGTACGCCCACGACTACCGCTACTTCCCGGAGCCGGACCTGCCCCCTCTTGTCGTTGACCGCCAATGGGTCGAAGAGATCCGAGCCCGCATGCCGGAGCTGCCAGACGCCAAGCGCGCCCGCTTTCAGTCCGAATACGGGCTCTCCGATTATGACGTGTCGCTGCTCTGCGAAACGCGCCCCAAGGCAGAGTTCTTCGAGGAAACGCTTAATGCATGGCAGACCATCACCGTTGGCCCAGGCGGCAAGAAGGTAACGACGGGTGCCGAGGTCCCCAAGACCGTCGCCAACTGGATGCTCGGCGACCTCTCCCGCCGCCTAAACGATGCTGGCCTCGACATTGATGACCCTGCCATGAAACTCACCCCCACCAGCTTGGCGAAGCTGCTAGGCCTTCTCAAATCGGGCAAGATAAGCGCCGCCTCTGCGAAAGAAGTCTTCAAGGAGACGTTCGAGACCGGCCGAGATCCGGAACAGATTGTGGAGGAGGCCGGCCTCGTCCAGATCACCGCCAGCGACGAGATCGCGGCGGCGGTCGAGCGCGTCCTAGCGGAACACGCGAAAGCAGCCGACGACTACCGCGGCGGCAAGGAGGAAGCGCTCAAGTTTCTGGTGGGCCAGGTCATGCGGGAGACGCGCGGCCGCGCCAATCCCGGCATCGTGCACCAGCTCCTGCAGGAGAAACTGAGTGGCCACCCGTAAACATTTCCAGGGGAACGGCGTTATCAGTATGGGACTATGAGACGCCTGCTCAAAGCCGACTTCCTGAAGTGGTTCTACCCGGGCATGCACATCAAGCGATGGATTGCCCTGATGGCCATCAGCGTGGCGATCCTGACCTTCGGCCTTGCCTACATCCTGCGCGAGGCATACGTCTCCGGGTTCACCTTCCCGGGCTTCGTCTACTACCTAACGCTCCAGTTCATCCCCCGCTACGTGCGCGGCGGCATGTTCATGTTCTCCGCCGGGCTGCTCATCCTCTACTCCGTCTGGAAGTTGAACCACTCGATCGTCTCCGCGGTGATGCCCAACCGCAACGGCAACGAGAGCCTCGTCAGCATGATCTACAACCAGCGGGCGCTGCGCCGGGGCCCCAAGATCGTGGCCATCGGCGGCGGCACCGGCCTGTCCACCCTCCTGCGAGGGCTCAAGGAGTACACCACCAACCTGACCGCCGTCGTCACCGTGGCCGACGACGGCGGCAGCTCCGGTCGCCTCCGCCGCGAGCTGGGCATCCTGCCGCCGGGCGACGTGCGCAACTGCATTGCCGCCCTGGCCGATGCCGAGCCGCTGATGACCAGCCTGTTCCAGTACCGCTTCTCAAACGGTTCCGGCCTGGCTGGACACTCTTTCGGGAACCTATTCATCGTCGCCATGTCCGGCGTCGTCGGCAACATGGAAGACGCCATCCGCCAGACCAGCCGGGTGCTGGCGGTGCGCGGCCAGATCATCCCTTCCACCCTGGCCAACGTCACCCTCTGCGCTAAGACCGATGACGCCCACACTATCCGCGGCGAGTCCAGCATCACCGAGACGAAGGCCAAGGGCCGCATCAAGCAGGTCTTCCTCCTGCCAGATAACCCGCCTGCCCATCCGGAGACGGTGCGCGCCATCCTGGAAGCGGACATGATCATCCTGGGGCCCGGCAGCCTGTACACCAGCGTTCTGCCCAACCTTCTGGTGGAAGGGGTCCGGCGGGCCTTCGTCGCCTCGCCAGCCCTGAAGGTGTACGTCTGCAACGTCGCCACCCAGCCCGGCGAGACCGACGGCTTCAGCCTCTCAGACCACGTTGCCGCCATTGAAGAGCACATTGGCGGTCACTTCTTGCACCGCGTCGTGGCCAACAACAACCTGAGCGGCACACTGCCCAACGCCGACCGCTCCCAACCGGTCACGGTGGACTCCCTGCCGGCAAATGGGATACGATTGCTGCAGGCAGACGTGGTCGGCGAGAAGAACCGCTACCACCACGACTCCAAGAAGCTGGCCCGGACACTTATGCGCATCTACTATGATCGCAATCAGCCGGCGCCGGCCCCAGAGGCGGAGAAGAAGCTGGTGGGCGCGCTGGAAGGATAGCACCGAGGAAGCCAGGGGCTGGAAGTGGAATTGACGGACTACCTCGCCATCGGCGAGATATTCATCTCCATAGCTCTTATCGCTATCATCCTGCTTCAGGTCAAAGGCGAGGGTGTGGGTGGCCTTCAGAGCGGGTCCTTCGTGCGCACCCGCCGCGGCATCGAGAAGACGCTGTTTCAACTGACCATCGTCCTGGTGGCCATCTTCCTCACCCTCTCCGCCGTCAGCGTGGTCGCCCACTAGCCCGCCCTCACATCTCAATTCATGAGCCATCGACGCATCCCGCGCCCTCAATGGCCCCTGCTCGCGGCCCTTCTCCTAGGGGTCATCGCCATCGCCGTGCTCTGGCTCATCCTCGCCAACGCCCTGGACTCGTCCGACGGGAACGACGGCAACCAGCGCTACGTGGAAGCGATCGTCGGCTCCCCCGCCCGGGTGAACCCGCTGTTTGCCCCCCTCAACGACACGGACCGCGACCTGGCTGCGTTGGTCTTCTCCGGCCTCACCCGCCTCGGCCCCGAGGGCGAGATCCTTCCCGACCTGGCCGAGGACTGGGAGATCAGCGAAGACGGCCTTACCTACACCTTCAACCTCCGCGACGACGTCACCTGGGACGACGGCGTCGCCTTCACTGCCGCGGACGTCGTCTTCACCTACAAGCTGTTGGCCGATCCCGACCTGCCCAGCGACCCCACCCTGGGACAGCTCTGGCGCCAGGTCTCCTGCAACGCCCCCGACCAGCTCACCCTGCTGTGCGAGCTGCCGGAGCCGTTTGCCCCCTTCCTCTCGCACACCACCATCGGCATCCTGCCCAAGCACGTCCTGAAAGGGACGACCGGGGCCACCATCGCCGACAGCCCCTTTAATCAGGCCCCGGTAGGCACAGGGCCCTTCCGCCTGGCCCAGCTGGATCAGACCAAGGCGATCCTGCGGGCCAACCCCAACTACCACGGCGGACCACCAACGCTAGACGAGATTGAACCCACATCCGACGCCGAACCGCCAGCCCTGGACGAGATCGAGTTCCGCTTCTTCCCCGACCCCTCCACCGCCGCAGCCGCCCTCAGCCGCGGCGAGGTACAGGGGCTGCTGGTGGGACTCGAAGCCAGCCAGGAAGACTACGACCTCCTCACCTCCACGCCGGGCCTGAGGGCCTACAGCGCCAACCGCACCGCCTACGCCGTCCTCTTCCTGAACAACAGCCAGCCGCCCTTCAACGATATCGCCCTTCGCCGGGCCGTGGCGCTCAGCATCGACGTGGACGACATCATCAGCAAGCTGCTGGGCGGCCGCGCCGTCCGCGCCGACTCCCCCATGGTGCCGGGCACCTGGGCCCATAACCCAGAGCTAGAACCCCAGCTCCGTGACCTAGAGAAGGCCAGCGACATTCTGGACAAAGCCGGCTGGCGGATGACCGATAGCGGCGTCCGCCAGAAGAAAGGGAAGGAGCTGCGCATCTCCCTCATGACCGATCAGGACCCCCTGCGCATAGCCCTGGCCGAAGAGATCGCCAACCAACTGGCGGAGGTGGGCATCCAGGTGTCCGTCGCTCCCCAGGACTCAGGAGAACTGGTACAGGAGTTCTTGGTCCCGCACCAGTACCAGGCAGCGATCTTCGGCTGGGACCCCGGCGCGGACCCTGACCCTGATCCCGACCCCTATCACGTGTGGCACAGCTCCCAGGTCAGTCCAGAGGGCAGCAACATCGCCGGTTACCAGAGCGAGGACGCCGACAGGGTGATCGAGAAGGCCCGTCAGACCACCGACCTGGACAAGCGCCAGGCCCTGTACTACACGTTCCAGCAGAGGTTCCAAGAAGACGTGCCCAGCGTCCTCCTCTACAACCCCGTGTTCACGTACTTCGTGGCGGAGGAGGTCCAAAACGTAGAGCTGGGCACCCTGTTCCACCGGTCCTCCCGCTTCGCCAACGTCGCCCAGTGGACGGTGGGCGAAAGCGGCGAACTGTTGGGCAAGTAGCGAGGCCGTGCCGCGGCAGCCGGTCATCACCCTAACCACCGACTTCGGCCTGGCCGATCCCTACGTAGCCTCTATGAAGGGGGTCATCCTCTCCTTGAACCCTCAGGCCGTCATCGTCGACGTGAGCCACGCGGTGAGGCCACAGCAGATCCGGCAGGGGGCGTTCCTGCTGGAAGCGTCGCTCCCCTACTTCCCGCCCCACACCATCCACATAGCCGCCGTGGACCCTGGGGTGGGCAGCCAGCGCCGAGCCATCGCCCTTCGGGCATCCAGCGGAACGTTCATTGGACCGGACAACGGCATCCTCTCCGCGGCCCTGCCTGACCACGTGCGAAGCCGGGCGGGAGGGGCCGGCGGACGGGTGCGTCTCCCGGAGGGCTCCACCGGCGTCTCCCTGACTGATGCCCGTTACCACCGGCAGCCGGTCAGCGATACGTTCCACGGCCGCGACATCTTTGCGCCAGCGGCAGCGCACCTCTCCCTGGGAGTGCCGCTGTCAGACCTCGGCGAGCCGGTGGACGAGGTCGTCGCCCTGCCGCCGTTCCGGGCGCAGAGAGAGGCCGACGGGTCCCACAGGGGACGGATCGTTCACGTCGACGTCTTCGGCAACCTCATCACCGATGTCCGCGGCGAGGACCTGGCCTCACCGCGCCTCACGGTGGAGGTACGTGACCGGCAGATCGTGGGGCTCCAGCGTACCTACGCCAGCGGTCAGGGCCTAACGGCACTGGTAGGCAGCTCCCGCTTCCTGGAGATCGCCCTGACGGGAGGCAGCGCAGCCACCGAACTGGGCGTGGACATCGGGGAGCCAGTGGTGGTACGCGGCGACTAGGGGGCAACCGTAATCTGAACCTGAACCACGCCCTTGGCTCCGCCGGCTTCGTCCGTGTCCAGGAAGACCCACAAGCAGTAGCGAGTGATGGTCCTCAGTTCCGGCAGCAGAATATCCACGGCGAAGGGACGTGTGAATTCCGTCACGTTCAGCCCGGGCGGGGCTACCCTGTTCGCCCGCGTTTGCGGCGGCGCCTCAACCGGCGGCAGCGCATTACCTTGCGCATCCACCAACGCGACAAGGACGCCCTTTTCCTCAAACCCGATGTCCGAACCCCACCCACGAACGTGGAACGGGTTTTCCACCTGCTGGGCTGACTGCGGCTCTAGTACCTGAAGGACGCTGGGAGGGGCGGGATCCGGGTTGGTGCCGCAAACCTTGGGGCTCGGCGATGGCGTTGGTGTGGGACTCGGCGTCGCGGTAGGACCGGGTGTCCCGATTGGCGTAGGGGTGGGACTGGTGAGGGTTATGCCGATGTTATGGTTCCCGTCACCGTCTCCGTTGCAGGCCAGGCCCAGGAACACCATTGGGACGGCTAGCAGCGCCATGAGCGGCCAGAAGGAGCGCGCAGCGGCCATTCGTACAGACACCGCAAGTTATAACGCTCGCAGTTCGTATCGCGTTACGGAGGCGACACGTGCTAGAATCGGCGAGCGAACCTGTCCTGAGCCTGCCTGGCGGCAGGCAGGCCTATCGAAGGACCGTCATGGCCATCGTCTTCTTGGGCACACCTGCCTTCGCCGTCCCCTCCCTACGCCGACTCGCGGATGAGGGGTACGAGATAGCGGCGGTATATACACAACCGGACCGGCCCGCCGGACGCGGCCGCCACCTCACTCCTCCTCCCGTCAAGACGGCGGCCCTGGCGATGGGGCTGCCCGTGCGCCAGCCCGAGAGCCTGCGCGACCCCTTGGCGCTAGCCGAACTCACCTCCCTGCATCCCGAGGTGGGCATAGGTGTGGGCTACGGCCAGATCCTACGCCAGGAAGTGCTGGACATACCGCCTAAGGGGGTGCTCAACGTGCACCCTTCCCTCTTGCCCCGACACCGCGGCGCTTCCCCCATCCCTGCCGCCATCCTCGCCGGCGACCGTGAGACCGGGGCCACGGTCATGCTCATGGACCCCGGCATAGACAGCGGGCCCATCCTGGCCCAGCGCTCCCTTCCCATCGAGAACCAGGACACCGGCGGCACGCTGGCGGAGAAGCTCGCCCTCCTTGCCGCCAGCCTGCTGGCGGAGACACTCCCTGGCTGGCTGCGAGATGAGATCGAGCCGCAACCGCAAGACCATTCGCTGGCCACCAAGACTCCGCTGCTGAAGAAGGAGCACGGCGCCATCGACTGGTCCCTGCCGGCGATGCGCATCTGGCGCCAGGTTCGCGCCTACGATCCCTGGCCCGGCGCCTACACGACGCTGGACGGCCAGCTGCTGCACGTCTGGGAGGCTTGGCCCCTGCCAGGCGAGGGAGCGCCTCCGGGGACCACAGTGGCCCTCAGGGAGGAACAGCAGGACGAGCTTCGAGCGCAGGCCGACCAAGGGGGGTTCGGCGTGCAGACGGGGGACGGCCTTCTGGCGGTGCTGTCAGTCCAGCGGCAGGGACGACGCCGCCTGCCCGCGACCGAGTTCCTGCGGGGGGCGCGAGACTTCATCGGCCGCAGGCTGGGCTCATAGCGAAAGTGGGGAGAGCGTCTGCTCTCCCCACCGGGTCCGACGACGCGCAAGCGCTAGTCTTTGCCTTCCTCACCGCCTTCGGCTGCGCCCTCCTCCGCCGCTTCCTTCTCAGCGCCTTCCTCCTCAGCAGCCTCCTCCTCAGCAGCCTCCTCTTCCTCCTCGACCTCTTCCTCGACCTCCTTCTCCACGTGCGGCGGAGCAATCTTCGCCACCACGACCTCTGGATCGCTGAGGACGGTCACCTCGTCTGGGACGTTGAGCTCTGACACGTGGATGGCCGCATCGATCTCCTCCAAACCGGACACCTCCACCTCAATGACGGAGGGGATATCGGTGGGAAGACCCTCAACCGTGATACTATCCAGGCTGTGCAACAGGGTGCCCCCGTAGGTCTGCTCGGCGGGGGCGGTGCCCACCAGGGCCACAGGCACCTCCATGCGAACTTTCTCCCGAAGCGATATCTGGTAGAAGTCCACGTGCAGGATCGCGTCCGTCACCGGGTTGCGCTGGATCTGGCGCACGAAAGTGGGGCGAGGCTCCTCACCGTCCAGACGCAGGTAGATGATCTCGTTCCGTCCGGCCGTGCGAATGACGCGCACCAGGTCGTCCCTAGGCACCTGAATCGCTACCGAGTCCAGGGCGTGCCCGTAGACGTTGGCCGGGATGATCCCCTCACGCCGCAGGCGCTTCACCTTCTTGCCCAGAATTGGGCGAGGGCTGACGTTCAACTCGACTTTGGACCGCTTCGCCATAGCTTTCTCCTTTGGCCACGTTCCAGATTAGCCCAACCGAACCCGCCGGTCAACGAGACGGCGTTCCCCTTGACGTAGAGCGGCCGCTGTGCTGTCATTGGCGCGGTCACCCGAACTAGAGGAGGTTTCCCGTGCAAGCATGCATTAAGACCACCCTCGGCAAGGTAGAGATGATGGACGTCCCCATCCCGGAGCCCGGTGAAGGCGAGATCGTGATCAAGATGTCCATGGCCACCGTCTGCGGCTCCGACATGCACTTCCTGGACGAATACCCCAACGAATTGCTGGCAGGCATATACGCCGATTGCCTGCTGCCGGAGGGCCTGCCCATGGGCCACGAGGGCGTCGGCACTGTCCACGCCGTGGGCCCCGGCGTGACCCGCTTCCAGCCCGGCGAGCGCGTCATCAGCTCTTGCCTCGTTGGCTGCGGCAAGTGCGCAGCCTGCCTGCGCGGGGACTACTCGATGTGCACCGGCACCGGCGGTCGCCTTGGCCGCGTACTGTTCGGCTGCCAGGCTGAGTACTTCCGCATCCCCTTCGCCGAAGTGAATGTCGCCAAGGTGCCCGACGGCGTCTCCGACGAGGCAGCGATGTTGGCCACAGACATCATGTCCACCGGCTTCGGTGCCATCGATCGTGCCGAAGCCGGCTTCGGCGACTCCGTCGCCGTCTTCGCCCAGGGCCCACTGGGCCTGTGCGCCACCGCTGGCGCCCGCGCCCGCGGCTGCGGCCTCGTCATCGGCGTGGATACGTTCCCCGAGCGCCTGGAGATATCCAAGAAGGTCGGCGCTTCCGTCGTCATCAACGCCAAGGAGAAGGACCCGGTCGCCGAGATCATGGCCCTCACCGACGGCCAGGGCGTGGACATCGCCGTCGAAGCCGTCGGTACCCAGGCCACCTTTGAGGCCGCCACCCGCGTCGTCCGCCAGGGCGGCACCGCCTCCAGCATCGGCGTCTACGGCCTCACGCCCCAGCTCAACCTGCCCATCGTGGGCGCGCCGTCGTTCTACCACCGCAAGATCGTCACCACTATGTGCCCCTCCGGGGCGGAGCGGATGCAGCACCTCCTGGGCTTGCTGGAGCACGGCAACGTCGACCTGTCGCCGCTCTTCACCCACCGCATGAAGCTCGCCGACGCCCCCAAGGCCATCGACCTGTTCCGCTCCAAGGCAGAGGGTGTGCTCAAGATCGCCATCACGCCCTAGCCGCACGCCAACCGCTCGTCCTGCCTGTCCGCAGTGGCGAGAGCCTGTCGAAGGATGAGCGAATGGCATGCTATCATAGAGTGTTGTGACTGAGGCCGCCCTGGAGGCCAAGCTCGAGGCCCTCAAGCGGCTCATCGCCGAGATGGGCTCCGTCGTCGTCGCCTACTCTGGCGGCGTGGACTCCACCTTCCTGACCGCCGTAGCCCACGATGTCCTCGGCGATCGCGCCCTGGCGACGACCGGCGTCTCCCCCTCCGTGCCGTCGTCGGAGGTGGATAAGGCCAGAGCGCTGGCGCGCCACATCGGCATCCCCCACGAATTCATAGAGACGCGGGAGATGGACGACCCCGAGTACGTGGCCAACAGCCCCGACCGCTGCTTCCAGTGCAAGGACGAGCTGTACAGCCGCCTCACAGCGATGGCGCGGGAGCGCGGCTTCGACTGCGTCGCCGACGGCTGCAACCTGGACGATACCGGTGACTTCCGCCCCGGGCGTCGCGCCGCCGATCAGCACGGCGTCCGCAGCCCACTACTGGAGGCCGGCCTAACCAAGGAAGATATTCGCACCCTATCCCAGGAGCGCGGCTTGCCCACGTGGGACAAGCCCGCCATGGCCTGCCTCTCCTCGCGCATCCCCTACGGCACGCCGGTGACCCTCGAGGCGCTGGGCCGCATCGAGGAGGCGGAGGAATACCTGCGCTCCCTCGGTCTGCGACAGCTCCGCGTCCGCCACCACGATGACGTGGCCCGCATCGAGACGGACGAGGATGGGCTACGATTGCTCGTCGACCGTCGGGCGGACGTGGTGGAGAAGCTCAAAGCGCTGGGCTACCTGTACGTGACGCTAGACCTCGCGGGATTCCGCTCGGGATCGCTCAACCTGCCGCTGGAGCCAGTACGCGGGGAGGTTCGTAGTTGACAACGTCTCGCCTCACCGATGAGTATTGGCAGAAGCTCCTAAACTTCAAGGGCTATGGCAACCCCGCTGGCACCTACTGGTTCGTGGGCGCAGAAGAATACGGCCAGGGCACGGACCAGGAGCTGTTGACTCGTGCGACCCAATTTCAAGAAATCGACGACCTCTCCCGCGTCCATTCACTCCCCGACCTCCAATTCGCCACCCAGAGACTGCTCCCGACGTTGGGAGCGATGTGCAAGATCGTCCTCCGCCTGAAGGACGACCCTGACTGGTGGGACGGCGAGACCTGCCGCAGGTACCAGTCTCAGACACTGGGCACAACCGACGGCGATACCTTCTTGACTGAACTGCTCCCGCTCCCCAGGCCCAGCGGCCGTCACTGGCCCCGCCGGTGGCCCTGGTCGTCCTGGGATCAATACGCGCGCACCGTCCTACCTGAGAGGATCGCGGCACTCAGGCACCTGTTCGACGCGAACCGACCACGTTTCGTCTTCTGCTACGGCAAGTCGTTCTGGCCCTATCATAAGAAGGTCTTCCCGGAGGCCGACTTCAAACCCATGGTAGAGGGCAAGGTACAGATGGCGGCACTTGGCACGTCCACGATCGCCTTGACACCACTCCTCGCCTGGTTCCTGACGACGAGCAGCCTCATCGACCAGATGGCCGCGGAGTTGCTTCGCCAGCCCTGAGTGCTATCCATCCCTGTGCTACCCTAGACTCGTATCCTGTAGAGAAAGGGAGCGAGCCATCATGAAATGTCCCCGCTGTCATGCCGATCTCGTCGTCGAGCGGGAGTACCACGGCATCGAAGTGGACCGTTGCCCCTCCTGCGACGGCCGCTGGCTGGACCGCGATGAGCTTGACCAACTGGAGGCGACCGTCCCCTCCACAGCCGAGGAGCGGCGCGCCACCATCAGGTACGCCGAGCACCAGAGCGAGATGGACTGCCCAAAGTGCGGCAAGCGCATGACCGCCTTCAACTACCGCGCCTATAACCTGGAGCTGGACGCCTGCGGCAGCCACGGTTGGTGGCTGGACGCCGGCGAGGAGGCCCGCGTTCGGGAGATCATTGAGGAGCGCGTCCACGGCCTGGCCCGCGCCGCCTCCGCCGAGGCTGCCTGGGGCCACTTCCTAAGCGGTCTGAAGAGCGGCGGCCGCGGCGGCGGCATCTGGGATCAGGTGACAGGCCTCTTCCGGCGAAGACGCTGAGCCCGCCTGCCACCAGGCAGGCTAGGGACGGACTATCTGCTCCAGCGCCTCGAAGACGCCAGGCTGCTCGCGGCGAGCCGGCTGGAAGCGGCCCGCCCGCAGCTCCACCAGCATCTCCTCCTCGCCCTCGAGTTCCTTCTCGAACACCGTGGCGTAGCTGCCTACCTCCATCGGCATGTGGGCGTCGCTGCCCCCCACCCCCGGCTTCCCCAGCACCCGCGCCACCTCCTGCGCGAGAGCGTTCTCCCGCTCGATGCAGCCCCCGTTCAGTACCTCGATAGCGTCCGCCATGTGGAACACCGGGTGCTCTGCCAGGGCCTCCGCGGACAGCTCGTGGCCGTCGCGCCGGCTCCCGAACAGGCGGTTCGAGGGCCCCGGGAAGTAACGGAACGGGTGGCAGATGATCATGTAGCCGCCGTTGTCCTGGCACGCCCGATGCAGGTCGCGGGCGCGGGTGATACCCCGCACCTCGCGGTCCAGCCCGAGCACCACCATATGGCCCATCTCGGTCGACCATTCGCGCGTCGTGAAGGCGAACAGGCCGCTCTCCCGCCGAAAGCGCTCGACCTCATCGGCGGGCCACGGCGACATGTGCTCCGTGAGGCCCACGCCGGTCAGCCCTGCAGCCTTGGCCGACTCGGCCAGCCGCCTGGGCGAGATGTCGCTGTCCATTGACCCAAGCCTCGTATGGATGTGCAGGTCGATGATCGTGCCCATCAGGCCTCGTCCGGCGGTCTCCCCTCGCGCTGCTTGCCGCGCGACCGGATCCGATCGGCGGCTTGCTGTCACTCCCAATGATGAAGCCGCGCACCCTGGCGCGTGCTGCGGCCTTCCCCAGCAGGATACCATAACGCTTACGTCAGACGGAAGGGCCGATCGACCGGCGCTTGACGAGGGCGGTGCGAAGGAGGATACTCCAGACGGCCTCCGGGGGAGCCAACGGAGAGATCGCGATGAGGGCCTTTCCGCGTCGCACGATTGCGTTCCTAGCGCTGGTACTTCCCTTCGCCGTGCTTTCAGCCTGCGGCGGCGACGAACCTGCTCCTTCCTATCTAACTCCAGTACCAACCGCTACGGCCCACTCGCAACCTGCCTCCATTGTCTGGCAGCCAACCGGAGAGTACCGGACGGAGCACGACGGCGTTGGCCTTACGGTCTTCAGCTTTGACGTGAACTGGGAGCACGTGAGAATTCGCTACGCCATCGACGGCCCCGAATCGGCCGTGGAATTGTCACCCGCATCCATCAAACTGACCGACGACCTTAGTGAGGAGTACCTTGCCACCAACTCCATCCTTGGCACCTCTCTCGGCGTCACAGCAGGTGTGTTGATCGGAGAACCCTACAAGGGAGAGGGAAAGGCCCTGACCCTCACTATCACAGACATGACCATGGCGACCGTCAGTGAGCCGCCCACAGAAACGATCCGCGGCACGTGGACCCTGACCTTCGTCGAGAATCTCGACCCGGGCGCCCCGGTTGACCACCACGAAGGGGGCCGGATTGCTCCCGAGGTCGTGTCTTCGGGAGACCTCACCACCGCTTTTGCTGGGCCGTTGGGTGCTGGCCTCATCAAGTTCCTCATATATCGAGCGGGACAACAAGCAGCTCTCCACGGCCGCCTGATAGACAGCGTTGTCAGGCCCTACACCGAGGAGCAGTTCCGTCGCTTGAAGCCGTACGATCCTCCCTTACCCCCAGGCTTCCCCACACCGGCCGTAGGGGAGTAAGCTGCTCGCGCCTCAACCCTCACCCTTCGGCGTATAATCCGTGCTGAAATGCCATCCATCCTCGGTGTCGACGTCGGCGGCACCTTCACCGACTTCCTGCTAATCGGCCACGACCGCATCGCCGTCTACAAGCGGCCGTCCACGCCGGACGACCCTGCCCGCGGCGTCCTGGAGGGCCTGCGCGAGATGGGCGCTCGGCCGGACCAGGTGGCCCACGGCTCTACCGTCGCCACCAACGCTATCATCGAGCGGAAGGGCACCAGGACCGCCCTCATCACCACCGCCGGCTTCCGCGACGTCCTGGTCATCGGCCGCCAGACGCGCCCCAAGCTGTACGACCTCTCCCCCCAGCGACCGCAGCCCCTCGTCCCCGACGAGCTACGGCTGGAGGCGGACGAGCGGCTGGACTGCGAGGGCAACGCGCTCGGGCCGCTCGACCCGTCACAGGTGGAGCGACTCCTGGATGAGGTAGAGGCACACGGCGCGGAGTCGCTCGCGGTCTGCTTCCTGTTCTCCTTTCGCAACCCTGCGCACGAGCGCCTCGTTGCCGAGGCTGCCCGGCAACGGCGCCTGTTCGTCTCACCCTCCCATGAGGTGCTCCCCGAACACCGCGAGTACGAGCGAACGGCCACGACGGTGGTCAACGCCTACGTGGGGCCCATCGTCTCCCGCTACCTGTCGCCGCTGGAGTCGGAGCTGAGGCGGCGGGGCGTCGACAGCCTGCGGGTGATGGGCTCTAGCGGCGGCAGCATGAGCCCGCAGGCAGCGGCGCGCCTCGCCGTGCGCACGGCGCTGTCCGGCCCGGCGGGAGGCGTCGCCGGCGCCTTCCGCATCGCCTCCGCTGCCGGCTTCGATCACATCATTACGCTCGACATGGGAGGCACCTCCACGGACGTCTCGCTCTGTCCCGGCCGCATCGGCGAACGAGACGAGTCCGCAGTGGGCGATCTGCCGCTGCGGGGGCCAAGCGTCGACGTCCTCAGCGTAGGCGCCGGCGGCGGCTCCATCGCCCGCATCGACGCTGGCGGCGCCCTGCGAGTCGGCCCGGAGAGCGCAGGCGCAGACCCCGGCCCCGCGTTCTACGGCCGCGGCCAGGACCCCACCGTCACCGACGCCCAGGTGACGCTGGGACGCATCACGCCGGAGCACTTCCTGGCCGGCCGCATGGAAGTGCGACCAGACCTCTCCCGATCTGCGGTTACGCGGCTGGCCGCGGCCTACGCCGGCGACGCCACCGCCGCCGCAGCCGCCGTCCTGCGCGTAGCCAACGCCAACATGGAGCGCGCCCTGCGTGTGGTCTCCGTGGAGCGGGGCCACGACCCGTCCGCCGCAGGCGGATTCACGCTGGTGGCTTTCGGTGGCGCCGGGCCCCTTCACGCCTGCGACCTGGCCGCCTCACTCCGCATGCGGCGGGTGCTGGTACCCCTCTATCCGGGCGTCCTCTCCGCCCTGGGGATCGCCGCCGCGCCCGTCACCAAGGACCTGTCCGCCGCGGCGATGCTCACCGTCCCCACCGACGGCGACGGCTGGACTGACGTGGAGCGCACGCTCTTGGCCCTCTCGTCCGAGCTGGAGCGACAGGGTATCCACGGGTTGCGGGACGAAAACCTGCCCGCCGATGATCTCACCGTCCAGCGTTTCCTGGAGATGCGCTACGCCGGTCAGTCGTACGAGCTGTCCGTCCCCGCCGACGAGCTGGCCCCCGCCTCCTTCTTGCCGCGCTTCCACGACCTGCACCAAGAGCGCTACAGCCACAGCGAGCCCGCACGCACGACGGAGGTCGTGAACCTGCGCGTCCGCCTCACCGTCCCGACCACCGCCCTCGATCTCCCGCCGATCCAGCCCTCCGGCGAAGACCCCCTCCTTGGCCACCGCGACGTGTGGTTCGGCGGCCCGACGCACGCGGCCATCTACGACCGCTCGCGCCTCTCGCCCGGCGACCGCATCGAGGGCCCAGCCATCGTTGTCCAGATGGACGCCACCACCGCCGTCCCGTCCGGCTGGCGAGGCGCCGTCGACCCCTTTGGCAACCTGATCCTGGAGCAGGTCGATGCCTAGACGCCCGGACCCCGCCGAGCTCGCCATCTTCAACGCCCTCTTCGCCTCTGTCGCCGAGGAGATGGGCGTGACCCTCGGCCGCACCGCCCACTCCTCCAACATCAAGGAGCGCCGCGACTACTCCTGCGCCGTTTTCGATGTGAAGGGCCGCCTCGTGGCCCAGGCCGCCCACATCCCCGTCCATCTCGGCGCGATGCCCGCGGCTGTGGCCGCGGCGATGCCCCTCGCCCCCTCCGCCTCGGGCGACCTCGTCATCCTCAACGACCCGTACCTCGGCGGCACCCACCTGCCCGACATCACCATGGTCTCGCCCGTCTTCGCCCGCCGCTCCCTCGCCGGCTTCGTCGCCAGCCGCGCCCACCACGCCGACGTCGGCGGCGTGTCCCCCGGGTCGATGCCCCTCGCCGAGGAACTGCTCCAGGAAGGCGTGGTCATCCCGCCCATCAAGCTGTACGAGCGGGGCCGGCTCAACCGCGCCGTCCTCGATCTGCTGCTGCGCAACGTGCGCAGCCCCGACGAGCGCAGGGGCGACCTGGACGCCCAGACCGCCGCCCAGCGCGTGGGCGAGGCCCGCTTCAGCGAGATCGTGGAGCGCTACGGCCTACGGACCGTCCGACGCCACATGCGCGCAGTCATGGACTACGCCGAACGCATGACCCGTACCGCTGTCTCGGAGATCACCGACGGCGTGTACGATTTCGAGGACTTCCTAGACGACGACGGCCTCAGCGACGAGCCCGTCCCCATCCGTCTGCGGCTCACCATTGACGGCGCCACGATCCACTTCGACTTCACAGGCTCCTCGCCCGAGCGCCCGTCCTCCGTGAATGCCGTCGCCGCGGTCACCCGCTCCGCGGTGTACTACGTCGTCCGCTGCCTGCTCGATGAGTCCGTGCCCTCCAACGACGGCTGCTTCCGGCCGGTGACCTTCGACCTGCCGGAGCGATCCGTCGTCAACGCCGGCCCGCCGCGCGCCGTCGCCGCCGGCAACGTCGAGACCTCACAGCGCATCGTGGACGTCGTCCTCGGTGCCCTCGCCCAGGCCTTGCCGGACGGCCCTGCCGGTCTCGGCGTCCCCGCCGCCAGCGCCGGTACCATGAACAACGTCTCCATCGGCGGCTGGGACCCCACCCGCGACCGCTCCTTCGCCTACTACGAGACGGTGGGTGGGGGTGCCGGCGCCGGCCCTCGCGCGGACGGCCTCTCCGCCGTCCACACCCACATGACCAACACCATGAACACGCCCGTTGAAGCCCTCGAGATGGCCTACCCCGTCCGACTGGTCGAGTACGCCGTGCGACGTGGCTCCGGTGGCGACGGCCAGCACCGCGGCGGCGACGGTACCCGCCGCACCTGGGAGTTCCTCGCCCCCGCCACCGTCTCCCTCCTCACCGACCGCCGCCGCAGGCCCCCCTGGGGCCTGGCCGGCGGCCAGCCCGGCCAGCCCGGCCGCGATATCCTGCGATGCGCCTCAGGCCAGCAGATCGAACTCTCCTCCAAGGGCCAGGTGAAGGTCCACCCCGGCGATCGCCTCACACTCGAGACCCCCGGCGGCGGCGGCTGGGGAAACGCCCGCTCACCCTGAGCCTGTCGAAGGGCCTTCCTGTCATCCCGAGCCGAGCGGGGGGGGTAGAACGACGTGGAGAGGAGGGCGAGGGATCTGGCGCCCCTCATTCCGCACAGCCGCCCCCACGCCCCTCGTCTGAGCCGCCCGCGCGTCGTAGAATCGGCCTCATGAGCCGCGACACAGCCCGCCCCGCCGTGCTCCGCGTCCAGCGCCTCCGCCCGGACGCCCGACTGCCCCAGCGCGCGACCCCCGGCTCCACCGGCTACGACCTCTACGCCTGCCTGGACGACGACCTCAGCGTGGGGCAGGAGCCCGTACCCGTGCCCACCGGCATCGCCGTCGAAGCGCCCGCCGGCTACGACATGCAGATACGGCCCCGGTCGGGGCTCTCCGCCCGCGGCGTGCAGGTCACCTTCGGCACCATCGACAGCGACTACCGCGGCGAGCTCCTGGTGACGATGTACGTCCTGCCCTATCGAGAGCAGCACGTCGTCCGCCCCGGCGACCGTATTGCCCAACTGGTGGTCGGCAGGACCGCCGACGTGGTGATCAAGGAGGCGGAGGCGCTGTCAGCCAGCCAGCGCGGCTCCGGCGGCCACGGCTCTACGGGCAGCTAGCCTTCGCCAGCAGGGAGAGCGGCGAAAGCCGGCGCAGGCTCCGCAGTAGCTGCCGCGCGGCGCGACCCAGCGGCCGTTCGCCGTCGACGACGATGAGCCGCTCCGCCGCGACCTCGCTGGGGCGCTGGAAGCGGCGCTTCTGCACCACGTAGACCTCCCAGCGAGCGTCGGACGGGTCGCCGCCCTGACGCAGGCGCCGCGCCAGCCGCTCGCGCACGACATCCTCGGAGGCGCGGCACTCCAGGCAGGCGAATTGGGCGCCCTCCTCGGCCGCCAGCCGAGCAGCCGCTCGCCGGTGCTGCCGCCGGATGTAGGAGGCGTCCAGAACGACGGATTGACCTCGGCGCAGACGCTCGCGGGCCTGATCCAGCAGCGCCGCGTACGTCCGCTCCGTGAACTCCGGCGAGTAGATGCCGCCCCGAAACGGCTCGAAGCGGCGGTCCGTCGGGGCCAGGCCTGCCAGGCGCTTGCGCACCACGTCCGATGAGATGACCTCGATGTCGGCGAGTTCCGCCAGCCGCCGCACCAGCGCCGATTTGCCGGTGGCAGTGAGGCCGCAGGTGATGACGAGCAGAGCCGGGGGAAGGCCCTGGGCGTAACGGCAGGCCAGCCGGAAGTAGCGCCTGGCCGCTGCGGCCGCGGCGCGCCGCTCGCGCGATGGCACCTCCGGCGCCCGCGATCGGAAGCCCTCAATCTTGGCCCGCACGCAGGCCCTCTCGCACTTCCAGAAGTCAATAATGCGACGGACGTCGGAGTCGCCGGAGAGGTCCACGTAGGCATCGACGAAGGCCGCCGCCAGATCCTCGTGGCCGCGGTAGTCCATGTCCATGGCCGGGAAGCTGACGTCCCCGGCCACGTCCGTGTACCGTATCCGGCGGCTGAACTCGATGCAGTCATAGATGCAGATTCCGTCGGTGAAGCACACGGAGCCGGAATGGAGATCGCCGTGGCAGTCGCGGATGCGCAGCTCGCGGACGCGCCGCTTCAAGAGCTCCCGCTGGCGTGCGAAGAACGCCTCGCCGAAGGCGTAAAGGATGCGGTCCTGCTCCTCAGTGATGGTGTCGCCGATGTACTCGGCCCACTGGTGCAGGTTCTCGTCCCAGACATCACGGATGGCCCAGTCGCCGTACTCGGCGATGCGCTGGCTCGTCTCGGAGCGGGCGTGGAAGTCGGCGATGCGTTGGGCCAGCGCCCGCACCATGTCGCCGGTGACGGCTCCCGAATCGAGGAGGCGGTCCATCATGCGGTCGGCGGGCAGGCGGCGCATGTGCACAGCGTAGTCGATGACGGCGCCCTCGCCATCGACGGTGACGCGCCGACCTCGCTGCCGTATTTGGCGCACACCGAGGTAGGTATCGGGGCAGAGGCGAGAGTTGAGGGTGACCTCCTGATGGCAGTAGTGTCGTCGCTTGCCCAAGGTAGAGAAGTCCAGAAAGCCGAAGTCCACCGGTTTCTTGACCTTGTAAACGTGGTCGCCGGCTAGAAAGACGTAGGAGATGTGGGTCTGGACGAACTGGACGCGGTCCACGGGATGGGGATATGCGGCGGGCGAGAGGAGGCCGCGGACGAAGGGCGGGAGCGCTGGTGTGGGCATGCCGGGGGGAGTATAGCAGGAGGTAGCGAACTAGGGAACCAGCAAACCAGGGAGAAAGCAGGATGAGCGCAGCTAGCGGCGCCCCTACGTGCTACGTGCGCGCAGGCAGGGCGAGTGGGGAGGGCCACTCGCTGCGAAGGGGCCGTGCAGAAGGTAGAGACGGCAGATCCCTCACCCTCCCCTCCACTTCGTTCTACCCCCTACTCGGCTCGGGATGACAGGAAGCCCTTCGACAAGCTCCCGCCACAGGCAGGCAGGGTGACCCTTCGACAGGCTCAGGGTGAGCGGAGTGCCCGCGCTACGGCTCCGGCGTGTCGGAGTCGAAGGTCTCCTCCTCCGAGAGCTCGTAAGGGAGCTCGAAGTCCTCGTCGGTCACGTCGGTGGAGCCGGAGATGGCGGTGGCCTCGAAAATCCGCGTGACGCCGTCGGCCGAGACCTCCAGGTAGTACCAGTAGAGCGTGAGGCCGTATTCAGAGAAACAGAGCTCCTGTTCGAGGCCCGGGGTCTCCTGCGTGAAGCATGTGGCATCCATGCCAGCGATCTCTTGCCGGGAGCTCTCGAGGGGCACGGTCTCGTCGGTGTTCTCCGCCGACCGCCGTGGCATGTCGAACAGCTCAATGGCCGAGTAATGCTCCACCGTCACGGCCAGCGTCGCCTGCACCAGGGCCACCTGGCCGGCGGTACTGGTGGGCTCGACATCCAGACAGCTCCCCTCACCCCCCTTTGCGAGGCAGACGTACATCTTGTCGCCGTCGTTGATCACGGTCGAGTGCGATTCCTCTCCGTCCGTAGATAGGAACGTGTCCAAGCGAGACTGAGGCGGTCGCTGCACCACCGTCTGCACCGACTCGGTCGTCTCTTCGTCGACGCTGGTGGTGACCGCGTAGGTCACCTTGGCTGTAGCGCCCTCGGTGGCCCTATCCGCCAGGGCATTCAACTCGTCGAGCGGGCCTCCGGCAGTGTCGTCATCAGCGTCTCCATCACAGGCAGCGAGCAGCAAAGCGAGCAAGATGGCAGCAGCGAGGAGACAGATGAAGGCCCTCAGGGCTGCGTATCGATCGTCCCTGAGCACGGCTACCTCCTTATGCCTTACCGCGTGTGTCCCTTAGTGGAACGCGCCACGTTGATCTCATCGCGCGACATGCGCGGCTCCATCGCAGTCCTGTCCTGCGCCACCAGTAGTGCACGCAACGCACGGCCCGGACAGTGCCGATTATACCCGCTAGCGCGCCAGCGCGCCGGCCAAGGAGACACCGCGGGTTATACTTGCTGCGGAATGCGCGATGTGCATGTGGTGACGTGCTTCCTCCTGCGTCGCGGGGCCCAGAGGGGCAAGGAAGGCATCGATGAGGTGCTGCTGCTGCGTCGCAGCGGACGGGTGGGGACATACCGAGGACGATGGGCAGGGGTAAGCGGCTACGTAGAGGCAGGCGTCGGAGCTTTGGAGCAGGCGTATCGGGAGATGGAGGAGGAGGTGGGACTGGGACGGGACGATGTGCGCCCGCTAGCGGAGGGAGAGCCGCTGATCGTCGTCGATGAGGCGATAGATAGGCGGTGGACGGTGCACCCCTTCCTGTTCGAGGTGCTGCGCCCGGATAGTGTGCGGCTGGACTGGGAGCACACGGAGAGCCGCTGGGTGAGGCCGGAGGAGGTGCCAGGCCTGAAGACGGTGCCGGGGCTGGCGGAGGCGCTGGCGCGCGTGTACACGGGGCCATAGAAGAACATCACGCGAGTTTCCTCGCGTGATGATCAAAGGGAGGGGAACCCTTTGTCATTGATACGCTAGGCGCGCCCTCGGGGATTCATGCCAAGAGGGCGAAAGGCGGAATCTTCCGGCTACTGAGGCTACTTGGCCCTGGTTTCCGCCTGGAACCCTATCTTCTCATGGGTACCGTCGCAGAAGGGCTTGTTGCTGGAGCCGCCGCAGCGGCAGAGGACGAAATTGTCACTCGGGAGATCGAACCGGTTGCCGTCGGCGTCCTCAAGAGCGACCGCGCCCCGGACTAGGTACGGGCCATTCAGTCGGACCTTGATACTAGGTTCTTCCAAGGCGATACCTCCCTTCAGATCGCGTGCGAGATCCTCTCCTTCGATGATAGCAGAAGAGGTCGCCGCAATCTGCGGGGTGACTGAAAGGGCAGGCTGCGATAGACTGTCGGGCAAGGCCGTGCGACAGGAGATCATCAGCGCCGTCAAACGCATCCGGGAGGACCGGGAGCACGGCGCCCGGCAGCTAGCGCTCGAGGCGCTGCGGGCGCTGGGAGAGGTAGCGCCCGGGGCCAGCGGCGAGGTGATGCGGGAGTGTGCCCACGCCCTGGTGCTGGCACGGCCGATGATGGCGGCGATCGAGAACGCCATGGCGCTGGCCTGGGAGCGCTACGAGGCATCGGGCGATTCCGCTCAGGGCGTGGCGGAAGCCATCGAGAGGCTCGAAGCGGCGGCGGACGGCATGGCCGCCACAGCCCGGGGGGTCGTCCCGCGTGATACCCTCATTACCCTCACCTACTCCTCGGCCGTAATCGAGGTGCTGAGCCGGCTGCGGCCCCGGCACGTCATCGTCAGCGAGTCGCGGCCGCTGCACGAGGGGCTGAGAACGGCCCGGGCGCTGGCCGGGCAGGGCATCTCCCTCACGCTGATCACGGAGGCCCAAATGGCGCTGTTCGTCCGCGAGTCGGAGGCAGTAGTGGTGGGGGCGGACAGCGTGCGGCCCGATGGGTCGTTCGTGAACAAAGTGGGCACCCACCTGCTGGCCCTGGCGGCGCGAGCGGAGAAGGTGCCGCTGTACGTCCTTGCGGACACGCTAAAGGTGGCAGCGCCTTCCCAGCCACAGCGGTTCGCGGTGGAGGAGGGGGAACGGCGGGAGGTCACCCGCGAGCGCTGGCTGGAGGTTCGCAACGTCTACTTCGAGGTGACCCCGGCGCGGCTGGTGACGGCCTACGTAACCGAGGAAGGCCTGCGGAAGGCAGCTGAGATGGACGGGTACGCAGCGGAGGCGGAGCGCCGCTGGCGCGCCCTCGTGGGCTGAGCCGGTGACGGGCTACGAAGCTTGCCCGCGGCGCCGTCCGGCTCCTATACTTGCCTAGGCGTCATGGCGCCGCGAGCGTTCACCTTGGACGAGGCCAATTCTTTCCTGCCCCGCCTCACTCAGCTCCTTCCCCAGATACAGGAGAGCAAGTCCAAGCATGACCAGCTCCAAGAGAAGGTCGCCGAGTATACCCACCTCATGTCGTCCAACGGACACATCATCGAGAAGGAGCTGAATGAGGCACGACAGGAGCTGGTCCAGGCGACAAACGAGGTGAACCGCCTCATCGAGCGGTTGCAGGAGATGGACTGCGAGTTGAAAGATATTGAGCAGGGGCTCGTCGACTTTCGGACGGAGCGGGAAGGCCGAGAGGTGTACCTGTGCTGGAAGCTAGGAGAGCCGGATATCCGCTGGTGGCATGAGCTGGACGCGGGCTTCGCCGGCAGGCAGCCGCTGGAGTAGAGCATGAGCGAGGAGACTTCCACCATCATCGAAGAGCTGGAGGGTATCCTGAGCCGCCTCCAAGACAGGCTGGAGGCCCTGCTGAAGGCGATCGAGGAGGTAGGGCCTGCCGAGTTCGAGCGAGACCGGCGAGAAGGCGATTCCGTGAGGCGGATCCTGGAGCGCGCGGCAGACGACGTGAACTTCTACTACGGCCGTCTGGTGGCGAAGGCGGTGTCGCTGCCGCAGCCGCCCTACATGGAGGAGGCCAACTTCCCATCGCTGCGAGAGGCGACGATCTCCCTGCAGCTGGCCCACCGCCGCTTCTCCAACCTCCTGCACGACCTGAGAGAGGACGACCTGAACCGCAGGACCAGGCTGGAGAGCACCTCGGAGTACACCCTGCGTCAGGTCTTGGAGACGGCGGCAGCCCACTACAAGCTGCGCGCCGAACAGATAAGGAATGCCAGAGGGGGATCAAGCGAAGGGGCCCGAGATGATCCTCGTAACCGGTGGTAGCGGCTTCATAGGGCGGCGAGTCGTCGCCCGCCTGGTGGACGGCGGCCACAAGGTGCGGGTGCTGGCCCGCGGTCAGCGCCGCGCCGAACTACCGGCGGGCGTGGAGGTGGCGCAGGGCAACGTCGCCAGCGGGGAAGGGCTGGCGGAAGCGATGGCCGGGGCGGAGAAGGTCGTCCACCTAGTGGCGATCATCCGAGAAACGGGCGACCAGGCGTTCCAGGCTGTGATCTGGCAGGGCACCGAGCGGGTCGTGGAGGCGGCAAAGGTGGCCGGCGTGAAGAAGTTCGTGCACGTGAGCGCCATTGGGGCCCAGGACAATCCCACGTACCCTTACCTGCAAGCCAAGTGGCAGGCGGAGCGGGCCGTCGCGCGCAGCGGCCTGAACCACACCATCCTGCGGCCGTCCATCGTCTTCGGCGAGGGCGACGAGTTCATCAACGCCTTGGCGGGCCTGGTGCGCTATAATCCGGTGCTGCCGGTCGCAGGCGACGGTAAGACCAGGTTCCAGCCGATATGGGTCGAGGACCTGGCGACGTGCATCGTCGCCTGTCTCGATGAGGGCGTTCACAACGGAGAAGTGCTGGAGGTCGGCGGCCCGGAGCACCTGAGCTATGACGAGATGCTGGACATCGTGAAGGAGGCTCTGGGCAAGTCGCGTGTCAAGCTGCACGTGCCCCTGGCGGTAATGCGCCCCGTAGCCCAGGTGATGGAGTGGCTGCTTCCCAAGCCACCCGTGACCAGAGAACAGCTCAAGATGCTGGCTCTGGACAACGTGACGGGGACGGACGCGGTGACGAAGACCTTCGGCGTCCAGCCCCGGCGGCTGGCCGACACCCTGGACTACATCAGACGCAAATGAACCGCGACGGCGGATGCCCCATACGCATCGCCCACGCCTACGGCAACCGGCGCGACAAGATCGAGGCGGCTGCAAACGCCAACATCGACTTCATGGAAGCCGACATCTGGTACCGCGCCGGGAAGATATGGGTCAGGCACGAGCGGCGCCTCGGCTGCCTGCCCATCGTGGCCGACCGCAGACCGCGTGGCGTGGACAGCATCGGCCCCTGGGCCCTGCCGCTGCTTCTCGGGTACTACGTGCGCCTGGACATCAACCCCCTTACCCTTACGGAGCTGCTGGAGAGAGCGCGGGGGAGGTGCGGACTGCTCCTCGACGCCAAGGGAGACTACCACGGGGAGGGAGCGCGGGCCTACGCCCGGACGCTGGCCCGCGACCTGGCCGACGCCCAGCCCCCCACAGGCGAGATCATCGTCTGTGGTGGGACGGAGGTGCTGGACCGGGTGCGCGAGGTCGCGCCTCACCTGGACGTGCGCTACTCCATCGAGAAACGGCTTCACTGGGAGGCCTTCCTGCAACGTCAGGAGGCCGACAACGGCCTGCGCGGGGTGTGTATGGCCCGCGAGTTCCTAGACGATGACATCATGCGCACCCTGAAGGAGAAGGGGCTTCTGGTCTTCTGCTGGACCGTGGACGACTCTGCCGAGGCCAGGAGGCTGCTTGCCCTCGGCGTCGACGGGATCATAAGCAACAGCATCCCCCTCTTGGAGCGGCTCGGCAGCGATTGACCCCAGCCCCTCGCTCAGCGGCCGTGCCGAAGGATGAGGTGGGCGGCCGTGGCCTTGAAGGAGGCGGCCACGCGGCTGCCCGGTCCCAGCGATAGCTCCTCCAGAGACTGCCTCGTGATGAGTACGACCAGGGGGAAACCGGCGTCCAGCTCCACCCGCACCTGAAATCCGACGTTGACCGTGCGCTCCACGACAGCGGGCAGGTGGTTGCGAGCGCTGCTCGGGCCGGGAGGGCCGTCGGCGGGAGTAAGGACGACATCCTCGGGACGCAGACACACGAACACGTCGCGCCCGGCCTCGATCATGGAGGCGATCTCCAGGCGCCGGCCGGCCACGTCCACGGCGGCGAGGCCATCATTGAGCTCCTCCACCCGCCCCGGCACTATGGTCTCCACGCCGACGAAGGCAGCAACCTCCCTGTCGACCGGTGAGGCGAAGACGTCCATCGTGGGGGCCACCTGACGGATCTCGCCGTTCATCAGCACGGCCATCCGCCCACCCAGGCGCATCGCCTCGTCCCGATCGTGCGTGACGAAGACGGTCGTCACGCCCGTCTCCGCCAGCGCCGCCGACAGATCATCGAGGATCTCCTGACGTGTGGGCGCGTCGAGGGCGCTGAACGGCTCATCGAGGAGCAGCACCTCCGGCTCCAGAACGAAAGCTCGGGCGAGCCCGGCCCGCTGCGCCTCGCCGCCGGAGAGGGTGGAGGCGGAGCGGTTCGCCAGGTGGGCGATGCCGAACCGCTGCATCCAGAACGCGGCCCTCTCGCGGCGCACCCGGCGCGGCACCCCACGCAGCCTCATGCCCAAAGTGACGTTCTGCGCCACCGAGCCCCGGAGAAGCAGTGGGTCCTGAAACACTACCGCCATGCGGCGCCGAAGGGCCAACCCGCGCCTCGCGACCGGTTCGCCCTCGAAGAGTACGCGGCCCTCGGTGGGCCGTTGTAGGAGGGCAAGCGTCTCGAGGAGGACGCTCTTGCCCGCGCCGTTAGGACCGATGATGACGAACACCTCTCCTTCCGCGACATCCAGGTGAGGCACGTTGACGATCTCGCTCCGGCCGCGGCGCACGCGGACGCCTCGCAGTGAGAGCTTGGGGCGGGTCACGAACGCTGCTCCTGCTGCTGCACGGTCGTGAGGATCAGGTTCACGATGAAGATGAGCGCGAGGAGGATGACGGAGAGGGCGATGGCGGGCGCGAAGTTGCCCTTGCTCGTCTCCAGGACCACGGCGGTGGTCAAGACCCGCGTCTCACCTGCCAGATTGCCACCGACCATGATCGAGGCGCCGATCTCGGAGATGGCGCCGCCGAAGCCGGCCATGACCGCCGCCAGGAGCGGCAGCTTCGCTTCCCACAGCACCAGCCACAGCATCTGCAGCCGCGAGGCCCCCAGGGCATAGATCTGAGATCGTAGCTGCGGATGCAGACTGCGGAGGGCCGCCGCGGCAAAGCCGGTGACGATGGGCGCAGCGATGATCGTCTGGGCTACGATCATCGCCGTCGGGCTGTAGATCAACCGCAGATGACCGAGGGGCCCGCTGCGCCATAGCATGATGGCGACGAAAAGCCCGACCGCCACCGGTGGCAGGCCCATGCCCGTATTCACCAGGCTGAAGGCCAGGCTACGGCCCGGGAACCGATTGAAGGCCAGCAGCGACCCTACCGTCACTCCGATGAGGAGGCTGATGGCCGTGGCCGATCCCGACACGATGAGAGACCGGAGGGCGATCTCCCAGACGGAGTGTTCACCATTCAGCAAGATGCGGACAGCATCCGTCAGTCCATCCCAGATCAGGTCCACGGCCCATCACCTCCGCTTATACTATTCCAGCCCCAGATCCTCATACGTCTTGTCTGCGTCGGGGATGAACAGAGGCTGGTCGAACTCCTCCACGCCGAAGTCGCGGATGATCTCCTGCGCCTTGTCCGACACCATGAAGTCCGCAAAGGCCTTGCCGCCCGGCCCGTTGACGAGGTCGAATCGCTCCGGGTTCACCTCCATCACCGAGTAGACGTTGAGAAGCAGGGGGTCGCCCTCGACCAGCACGACGAGGTCCAGGTTCTCGCTCTGAGAAAGGTATGTGCCGCGGTCCGACAGCGTGTAGGCATCCTTCTGGTTCGCGATCTGCAACGTCGCCCCCATACCCTGGCCGCTCTGCTCGTACCAGGATTGCCCCTCCGGATCCAGTCCCGCCTCCTCCCAGAGCGACAACTCCTTCTTGTTCGTCCCCGAGTCGTCGCCGCGGCTGATGAACGTCGCTCCTGCATCGTAGATGGCCGACATCGCGTCAACGGCCGAGGTCATGCCCTGGATGCCCGCCGGATCGCTCTCCGGCCCCACGATAATGAAATCGTTGTGCATCACCAGCCTGCGGTTGATCGCCACGCCGCTCTCGACAAGCGGCTTCTCGCTGCTGGGAGCGTGGACAAGGAGGACATCCGCGTCGCCGCGCTCGCCCATCGCCAGAGCCTCGCCCGTGCCCACAGCTATGACCTTCACGTTGTAGTCGCTCTCGCTCTCGAACTCCGGCACCAACACGTCGAGCAGCCCGCTGTCCTGCGTGCTGGTTGTCGTGGCCAGGATGATGTCCTCTGGGCCTCGCTCCTCTGTGGTCTCCGTGGCGGTCGCCTCGCCCTGCGGCGTCTCCGGGGTCGCCTCTTCGTCGTCGCCGCAGGCCGCCGCGGCGAGGCCGAGCAGCATTGCCAGGACCCCTATCCATACCCACCGTCTCACAGCGTTGTACCTCCTTTCGAGCTATAGGGATATGCTGACGTCAGCATATCCCATCCGCAAAAAAAGCCAGCCTTCCTCAGCGAACGCCTCATCGATGTGTCCCGACATCTACCCTCCTGCTGGATGTTATGCTGACTCTAGCATAACGCCCGCACAAAAACTACACCTGTTTGTCGAACGCCTTGGCGAAGTCGCGGGCTACGTCGGCCTGCGCCGCTGACCTGAAGGCGCGATAACGCGCGAGGATGGCCTCGCCTTCCGGGGTGAGCACCGTTCTCCCCCCACCGGGCCCGCCCGCCTCGCTTTGCACCAGCTTGATGCCCAGGTTTTGCTCGATCTCCCTGATCTTGCCCCAGGCCCGCCGATACGACAGCCCCATCCGCTCCGCGCCGCCGCTGATCGAGCCCGTCTTGGCGATGTGGTCGAGAAGCTCGGCTCGATAGTCGCTGAAGACGATCAAGCCGTCCTTTTCCACCCACAGCTTCACTCGCGCTTCCACGGTGTCGCATTATACCAACCGCTGCCATCTCGTATCTAGAATCGGCCCCCCTGAGCCCACTCATGTACCACCTTGTGACGGCCCGTCACAGACCGCGTTCGTTTAGGGCCGTTGACACCCGCCCACTCCAGGCGGACAATCGCGGGAGCAAGGAGGGTTAATGATGAGATTCCTACAGAGGATTCTTGGGACAAAGGATGAGAAGGGGGCCAGGGCGCCAGAGACGGTAGCCGCTTGTCCCCACTGTGGAGTGATCGTTGACCCGCCGCCACAGCGGAACCGCAAATGCCCCGAGTGCGGGGAGAAGATCATAGTCCGAACGCGCCGTAGCGACGGGGCCAAGCTATATCTGACCGAAAGCGACGCAACGGCCTTTAACAAAGAGCGCAAGGCGGACGCGCTTCGCAACAAGGCGATCCGTGCCGCTGCCAGCATCGGCATGGACGAGACGGCTTTCGAACGCACGGAGAAGGAGTTGTTGGCCAAGTCGCCCGGTTACGGCCCTGGCGACGTATTCTGGGCACTAGCTGCCAAGCAGGCCCTCAATCAGATGCAATCTGGAGACTGGCACGGACTATCGATGACCTATTTTGAGCAAGCTCTCTGGCTCTACGGCGAGGGGCGTCCATACGCACATCTCAAAGCGGAAGCCGAAAAGGCCCTGGCTCAGTCTTACGTTGGCCACTGTCGGGAGCTTGAGGTACTGACCAACGGGTGCTGTCCCAACTGTGACCAATTCAACGGGCGCAAGTATCCAACTGAGCAGGCCATCAATGAGTGGCCCGTGCCCGTGGAGGATTGCACCAATGGTTGGTGTATGTGTACGTGGTCACCCGTCGTGAATTCATCGATCTGAGGGACGCGGCTTCCAAGCCTTCTTTTACAGCACCCTTCTAGCTGCCGTCGCCGCCATCGCTGCCGCCGGCGGCCGGCGGCAGAGCCTGCCTGCCGGTAGGCAGAGCCGAGGGGGGTGCCGCAGGGAGCGGCGCCGGCGCGAGGGCGTCTGACGGCTCGTCCTCAAACTCGTGGACGCGGCGGAGGGGGATCTCCTTGAGGAACACCCCCACGAACACGGAAGCCATCACGACGAACATCGCCACCCAGAAAGCTTCAGATATGGCGGTAGCCAGCGAGGTCTTAACGGCGGCGATGGTTGCCTCGAACATCTGCGGGCCCGTCGGGCCCAACTGATTGAAGGCGTCGCGCACCGCCCCCAACTGCTCCGAGCTGAGGAGGAACTGCGGGTTGTGCAACTGATCGAGGAGCGTGGGGGGAGCGTTCTCGCTGACCTGGCGGGGCGTGTTGGCCACAAGCTCCGACGACAGGGTGCTGTTGATGAGCGAGCCCATGATCGCCACGCCCATCGTCCCGCCCACGGCGCGCAGGAACTGCATCGTCGATGTGGCGATGCCCATCACCCGGTGAGCCACCGCGTTCTGCACCGCCAGCATGAACAGGGGCAGCGACATCCCCAGGCCGATGCCCAGGATCACCATGTTCCGCCTGGCGATGAAGGTCGTGGCGCTGGCGTCCATCTGGGCGAGCAGGTACATGCCCGCCACCATAACAGTTAGCCCAATCACGCCCAAGATACGGTATCGGCCCACCCGGGACATGATCTGGCCGGCGATAGCGCTGGAGATGGACATGGCGATCATCATCGGCATGGTGACCAGGCCGGAGTTGGTGGCGGAAGTGCCGATCACGCCCTGCACGAACAGGGGGATGTAGGACAACGAGCCGAACATGCCGACGCCGGTAAGGAAGGTGACCACCGCGGACACCGCGAAGATGCGATTACGGAACAGCCCCATGGGCAGCAGGGGTTCCTCAGTATGCACCTCCGCGTAAGTGAACATGGCAACGGCCACCGCCGCCCAGGTGAGAATGCCGATGATCTGGGGCGAGGCCCAGTCGTAGCGGCTGCCCGCCCAGGAGAAGGCCAGCAACGCCGGCACTACGGTCGCTACCAGAAGGACGGTTCCCCTGTAGTCGAGCTTAGGGCGGGCAACGGGCCGCAACGCCGGCATGCCGAAGAAGAGGACGAGCAGCGCGATCGACCCCATCGGCAGGTTGATGTAGAACACCCACCGCCAGTTGACGTGGTCGGTCAGGGTGCCGCCGATAAGGGGCCCGATGACGCTGGCGGAAGCGAAGACGCCGGTCATCAGGCCGGACCACTTGCCCCGCTCGGAAGGGGGGAACACATCGCCGATGATGGCGAAGGCGATCCCCATGATCATGCCAGCGCCCAGGCCCTGCACAGCCCGGAAGGCGATGAGCTGCTCCATGCTCTGAGATGAGCCCGACAGCACGGAGCCGATGAGGAGGATGGCCACACCGGCGATGTAGAAGGGCTTGCGACCGAACAGGTCGGTCAGCTTGCCCACGATGGGGACGGTGGTCGTGGACGTCACCATGAACGAGGTGAACACCCAGGGGAAGAGGCCCAGGCCGCCCAGGCTGGCCACGATGCGTGGCAGGGAAGTGCTCACGATCGTCTGGTCCATGGCGGCGGTGAACAGCCCCAGCAGGGTGCCCACCATCACCACCACCTTGGTGCGGGTGCTCATCAGGGAGATGGACTGGGCGCCGGACGGCATGGCGGCCTCCACCTTACCCTCCCTCTCGGCAGATCTCTTCCGCCTCCTGGGCGTCCAAGACGGCGGTGAGGTCCTCCAGCGCCAGTACGAGCCGCTCCAGTTGGCGGGCGGAGAAGTGATCCATGACCTCGTCCATGCGGGCGCGCCCGCGGCGCTCCATCTCCTCCACGGTTCGAGCTCCGGTGGCGCTCAGGTAGTGCCGCACCAGGCGCCGATCGCCGTGATCGGTCTCCCGCCGCACCAGCTTGTGGCGGACCAACTTGTCGACGATGCGTGTCAGGGTGGACGGCGTCACCCTCAGGTGTTCGGCCAGGACCCCGGCGGAGGCGCCCTCCTCAGCCCGCAGGACGAAGAGTACGCGGAGTTGGGTCATCGTCAGCCCCAGTTCCACCCAGGCCTCCACACGGCCGGGATCGAGGCGAGACAGGGTGCGGCCGAGCAGGTGGAACACGCGCTCCCGCAGGGTTTCTCGCTCCACGACCATAACGCTTGTACCGTATACAAATATTCTCCCAGTGTCAACTGTTTGACGACGGCCAACAGTCTCGATTTCGTTGGAAGCGCCCCCTCGCGGCTGGTAGGATATGTTCCGTGAGGACCGAGTTCGAGACGGCGACCGAGAACGCGGCGCTGGGGGATGCCATCGCCGCCCGCGTCCAGTCGCAGGGGCCGATACCCTTCCGCGACTTCATGGACGCGGCACTCTACCATCCCCAGCACGGCTACTACCGCTCGCGACGGGAGAAGATGGGGCGGGAGGGCGACTATCTGACCAGCCCCGAGGTCAGCCCCGCCTTCGGTGTGCTGGTGGGCCGCCAACTACACGAGATGTGGCAGGCGATGGGCGCGCCCCAGCGCTTCGACGTAGTGGAGGTGGGCGCCGGGACGGGCCTCCTCTGCCGTGACATCGTCCGCTGGGCCCGCGGCCACGCGCCCGAGTTCCACGACGCCCTCGCCTACACCATCGTCGAGGTGAGCGACGCGCTGATCCAGCGCCAGCACGAAGCCCTGGCGGAGGAGGCAGACGACGTCCGCTGGTCCGCAGAGTTGCCCAACGGCATCGAGGGCTGCCTGCTGAGCAACGAGCTGCTGGACTCCTTCGCGGTGCACAGGGTGACCGTTCGCGACGGCGAGCTGATGGAGGTGTTCGTGGGCTGGGACAGCGCCCGCTTCGTGGAGGAACTGCGGCCGCCCTCGACACCGGAGATCGCCGCCTACTTCCGGCGGCTAGGCCTGCTGCCCGGCGAGGGCTGCCGGGCGGAGGTGAACCTGGCGGCGGCGCAGTGGATGCGCGACGCCGGCCGCGCCCTGCACCGTGGGTTCGTCCTCACCTTCGACTACGGCTACGAGGCAGAGGAGCTGTACGCCCCCTGGCGCAGCGACGGGACGCTCCTGTGCTTCTACCGCCACAACCCCAGCGGAGATCCCTATGCCCGCCTGGGTCGCCAGGACATCACGAGCCACGTGGACTTCACGAGCCTGCGGCAAGCAGGCGAGGAGGCGGGCCTGCAAACGCTCGGGCTCCCCTCCCAGAGCGAGTTCCTCACCAACCTGGGCATCGCCGAGGCGCTGGCCCCGCCACGGGAAGGCGACCTCAATCTCGAGGAGTACTACGCGCGCCGCCGGGCCGTATCGGAGCTCATAGACCCGGCCGCCCTGGGCCGGATCCGCGTACTGGTGCAGGCAAAGAGCGTGGGACATCCCCGCCTGAGGGGCCTGGAGGGAAACCTGGATGGGTGACTGGCCAGAGGTGGGAGACACAGCGCCTGACTTCGAGCTGCCCAGCACTATGGGGACGCTCCGCCTGAACGACCTCACGGCCACCAAGAAGGTGCTCCTGGCATTCTATACCGAGGACAACACGCCGCTATGCTCAAGCGAGGTGTCAGTGCTGAAGGAGGACTACGAGCTGGTGCGACAGCTCCGGACAGAGGTGGTGGCGGTCAGCGCCGACAACCTGGACTCACACTGGGAGTTCGCTGAGGAGCTGGGCGGAGTCCCCTTTCCCCTGGTAAGTGACGAAGGGCTGGAGGCTGCCAGGGCCTACGGAGTGTTGGACGAAGGGTTGAAGCGGTCGCGGCGGGCGGTATTCGTCATCGACAAGGGCGGAACGATATTGCACGTGGTGCCCTGGTTCCAGCCGGGCAACCCCAGCCAGTACGAGGACATCTTCGTGGCGCTGGGATTCGAGGTGTGAAGTGAGCGAAGATGCCAGGCCTGAGATGACTGAGGCCCGCCGGACCCCTCGGGGCCGACCGTCCGTAACGATGGCCCGTCTGCTGGCGACCGTGGTGACCGGGCTGTTCGTCGTCATCGGCCTCATAACAACCATCGATGAGGCGACCGCCGAGGTGATAGTGCTTTTCGTGCTGTTCGGGGTGGCGGTGGTCTGCGTGGCGGTGGCCTGGTGGAGCGCCGCGATCGGCGCACGCGCCCTGGCCCTGGCGGGAATAGCGCTAGCGGTCTTCTTCGCCATCGTCGGTGGCGATGACAGGGTCCTGCTTGCGCTCATGTTCGGCGGCCCCTACCTGCTGTCCGCCCTGCTCCTGTGGTTCGGGGCGTCGCGGCTGGCGCGGGCCTGAGCGCCTACTACAGGCGGCCTGTCCGAGGCATCCTCACGTTAACGTAAACCGTTGTCGAGGGCGTTCCCCAGGCTATAGAATGGGGGCGCTGGAAAGGAGCGCCTGCCCTTGCGGAAGTTCGCGTACTTCGCCCCGCAGAGCCTCTCACAGGCTCTCGCTGTCTTTCAGGAGCAGGGCGAAGGGGGCCGCGCCCTGGCCGGCGGCACCGACCTCGTGGTGCAGGTGAAGGAGGGAGGCAAGATTCCGGACCCTGCGTACCTAGTCAGCCTCCGCCGCATCCCCGAGCTCCGCGGCATCGAGTTCAGGGATGGGGAGGGCCTCCGCATGGGGGCCACCGCCACCATGGCGGAGATCGCGCGTTCGCCGCTGGTCCAAGAACACTACCGTATCCTGGCGGACGGTGCCAGCGTCGTCGGCTCAATCCAAACGATGAACATGGCGACCGTGGGCGGCAACCTATGCAACGCCGCCCCGTCGGCGGACACGGCGCCCCCGCTGCTCGCCTGCGAGGCCGCCGTCGTGATCGCCGGCCCGCATGGGGAGCGCGAGGTGCCGCTGGAAGAGTTCTGGCTGGGGCCCAGCGAGACGGTGCTGCGGCCGGGGGAGCTGCTGCGGGAGTTGCGCCTGCCCTTACCCCCGGTGAACACCGGCGGCGCCTACCAGCGCCACACACCCCGCAAGCAGATGGACGTCGCGGTGGTAGGAGTCGGGGTGCTGCTCACTCTGGCCTCAGACAACCGAATCGACCGGGCGCGCATCGCGCTGGGGGCAGTGGCGCCCACGCCGATACGCGCCCGCCAAGCGGAGGCGGTGCTGGAGGGGAAAGAGCCCAGCGAGCCGCTGTTCGCGCGGGCGGCTGAAGCGGCCGCGTCGGAGGCGAGGCCGCTCAGCGACATCCGCGGCTCGGCGGGGTTCCGCCGACACCTCGTGCGGGTGATGGTCGAGCGCTGCCTGCAGGAGGCGGCAAGACGAGCGAGGTGACGACAAAGGGGGCCTGCTGAGATGGACAAGGCTGAAGCGAAAGAGATACTGGCCCAGCAGATTAGGAGGCTGAGGGCACTTGGGTACTCGGAGCTGTGCAAGCTAATCGAAGAGCCCGAGCAGACGGAGATGACCAGTGAATCGAGAGCATGGTATCAGTTAGAGATTCAGGCGTGGTGGGACGACAAGCCAGACCACAACCTCCGCGTGCTGGTCAGCATCGACGATGGAGGCTGGCGAGCCATGGTCCCCCTGACTGAGGACTTCATAATCGCGCCTGACGGTTCCTTCGTAGGCGAGTGACGGCGGCATCGATGGCGAAGACGACGATCAACCTGACAGTCAACGGCCAGCGGTATGAGCTGGCGGTGGAGCCCCACTGGACGCTGCTGGAGACGGTGCGCGAGGAGCTGAGCCTGACCGGCAGCAAGGAGGGCTGCGGTACCGGCGACTGCGGCGCCTGCTCCATGATCCTTCGCGAGCCTCAGGATGAGCGGGGGAAGCTGATCACGTCCTGCCTGGTGCTGGCGCCGGAGGCCGACGGCTGCGAGGTGCTGACGATCGAGGGGCTGGCACGCAACGGCGACCTACATCCCGTGCAGCAGGCGTTCATCGACACCGGCGGCGTGCAGTGCGGCTTCTGCACACCAGGGATGATCATGGCCGCCAAAGCTCTGCTGGACCGCAAGCCGCGGCCCACCCTGGAGGACGTGCGGGAGGGGCTGGCCGGGAACCTCTGCCGCTGCACCGGATACGCCAAGATATACGAGGCGATCCTCGCCGCCGTCGAGCGCATCGGCTAAGGGGAAAGCGAACTTCATGGCACAGAAGGCAGCGACCCGACAAGAGTACCGGACCGTCGGCAAGCCGACCGCCCGCATCGAGGGCGTCGCCAAGGTCACCGGCAAGACCGTTTACGCCGACGACATGAGGCTGCCGCGCATGCTCCACGCCAAGATCCTCGGCAGCCCATACGCTCACGCCCGCATCAAGTCCATCGACGCCACGAGGGCGCGCAACCACCCCGGCGTGGCGGCGGTGATAACGGCCGCGGAACTGCCCCCGTATAAGAAGAGCCTGTCCGAGCGGCGCCAAATCATCTTCGCGGAGGAGGAGACGCTGTTCCACAGCCAGCCGGTGGCTGCCGTCCTGGCCGAGGACCCGCACACGGCGGAGGAAGCGCTGGAGTTCATCGATGTGGAGTACGAGGAGCTGCCGGCAGTGCTGGACCCGGTGGCGGCGATGCAAGACGGCTCGCCTCTCGCCCGCTCCCCGGTCGGTGAGGTAGACCGTTCCGAGGAGAAGGGTCACTTCACCACCGACGTGGAGCAGGAGGGGGCCAAGGGGAAGGCCAGCAACATCTCCTCACAGATGTCCTTCAGGCGGGGTGACGTGGAACAAGGCTTCGCGGACGCGGACGCCGTCGTCGAGGGCACGTGGCGGACGCACATGGTGCACCAGTCCTACATCGAGCCGCACGCGACGATCGCCGACTACGACGCCAGCGGGGAGCTGTCCATCTGGAGCAGCACCCAGGGACCGTTCTTCATCCGCGATCAGGTGTCCAGAGGCCTGGGCATCCCGGAATCGCGCATCCGGGTCACGGCGACGGAGGTAGGGGGAGGCTTCGGCGGCAAGATCTATCTGACGGAGCTAATGGTGGCCGCGCTGGCCATAGTCGTTCGGCGACCGGTGAAGTACGTCATGAGCCGCAAGGAGGACATGCTGGCGGGCACCCCCGCCCCGCAGGCTGTGGTCGAGATGAAGACCGGCATGAAGAAAGACGGCACGCTCACGGCCCTCAAGGCCCGCCTCATTTACGACTCCGGCGCCTTCCCGGGGGCGCCGGTGCTGCCGGGCTCCCTCTTCGTCGGCGGGTACTACAAGTGCCCCAACCTGGAGATCCAGGGTATCGAGGTGCTCACCAACAAGGTGAGCGTGGGCGCCCTGCGGGCACCCGGGGTCCACAACGCCACCTTCGCCATCGAGAGCCACATGACCATGATGGCCGAGGAGCTGGACCTCGACCCGCTGGAGGTGCGGCTGCACAACGCGGTAGAAGAGGGCGACCCACTCCCGAGCGGCCAGCCCTACCCCCGCATCGGCCTCAGGGAGTGCCTGGAAGCCATCGGCAAGAGCGAGATCTGGCGGGAGCGAGCGGCCAGCCGCAAGCACCCCAATCGCCCAGACGGGCGGGCGTCTGCCCGCGGCGTGGGACTGGCGGTGGGGGCATTCTCCGGCGGCCTTCAGCCCGCCGGCGCCGTGGTCGGCCTGAACACCGACGGTACGATCAACGTCACCGTCGGCTGCGCCGATATCACCGGCGTCAACACCAGCTTCGCCCAGATCGCGGCGGAGGTGCTGAACGTACCGCTGTCGATGGTCAGCGTTACGACCGGAGACACCAAGACGGCGCCCTACGCGGGTATGAGCGCCGGCAGCAAGACCACCTACACCGTGGGGCGGGCAGTAAAGGAGGCGGCCGAAGATGCCAGGCGACAGATCGTAGAGATCGCGTGCAGCAGGCTGGACTGCGCCGCCGACGACGTGGAGCTGGCGGACGGCGAGGCGCGGGTCAAGGGCTCGCCCGATAGGTCGCTGACGTTCTTGAGGGTGGGAAAGCTCAGCACAGACTTCGCGGCGCCGCACGCGGCTGTCATCGGACGGGGGACGATCGCTGCCCGCAAGTGGGCGCCGGGGTTCAGCGTCGTGGCCGTCGAGTTGGAGGTAGACCCGGACACCGGCCAGGTCACCCTCTTGCGCTGTGTCATCGCCCAGGACGCCGGCTTCGCCATCAACCCGCTATCGGTGTCTGGCCAGATGCAGGGCGGCGTTAGCCAGGGCCTAGGCATCGGTCTGTGCGAGGAGATGATCCACGACGACGAGGGGCGCGTGCTGAACCCTAACCTGTTGGACTACCGCCTGCCCACCACGCGCGATCTGCCCCCCATCGAGACGATCATCGTGGAGGTGCCAACGGAAGAGGGGCCCTACGGCGCGCGCATCGTGGGTGAGCCATCAATCGTGCCCGGCGCGACTGCCGTGACCAACGCCATCGCCGACGCGGTGGGGGCACGACTGCATGAGGTGCCGGCGACGCCGGAACGCATCCTTGAAGCCCTGCAGTAGGATATAGAGAGCGAGTCACCCGAAGGAGGTATAGGATGAAGCCAACGAAGGACGAGATCAAACAGTACACCGCGCAAGCGCTGCAGCGCTGCCTTGAGTCCTTCCCCCAACTGGGCGATAAGGAGTGGGGCAAGAAGGCGTCCGACTCCTGGACCGCGAAGGACTGCCTGGCCCACCTGGTGATCACCCAGGAGGAGGAAGCCAACCGCCTCATCCAGCAGGCGCTGGCGGGGGAGCCAGCGAACATCCCCGGCTTCAGCAGCCGGGATGAGATCAACGGCTACAACGAGCAGATGCTGGCGAAGGTGCGCGACCTGCCGGTCAGCGATCTGTTGGGCCGCCTCAAGGCCGCCTTTGAGGAAGCCCTGGGCATCCTGGACGGCCTCAGCGAGGGAGACCTGGACAAGCCGGCCTCTAGCCCGGTCTGGGACCGCCCGGGAACGGTGCGCGATCTCTACTTCAGCAGCTACCTGCACCTGCCCGATCACTACCAGGACATCCGCCGCGTTGCCAAGAAGAAGCTGCCCCACTGGGTGGAAGCCAGCACAGAGGACGAGGTTCACTTCCAGATGGACCGCACCTTCAACTACATGCCCCTGATCTACTGGCCCGACCGCGGCGGCGACATGAAGGCGACCTACCTGTTCACGATGGAGGGCAAGGGCGCCGGCCAGTGGGCCGTGCACATCGCCGAAGGCAAGGCGGAGGCCGAGTGCGGCGCGCCGGAGAGCTTCGACACGGAGGTACGCACCAAGCCGGAGCTGTGGATAGACCTCTCGAACAACGACCTCAATCCCGTGTGGGCTATCACAACGCGCAAGGTGCACCTCGGCGGCAACCAGAGCCTGGCGTTGAAGCTGGGCGACCTGTTCCAGGTGAACGAGTAGCAGAGGGCGAAGGGGCCGAGCGGAGGACACGCAGATGAAGCCACATGTTGTCGCACTCGGTGTCCTGGTTGTCGGAGGCGCGCTGTTTGCCGCCTGTGGCGATGAGGACGGCGATCAGCCGTCCGTCACTTCGGTGGACCCCGCCAGTTTCCAGGCCGAGGTGGACAATCCCTTCTTCCCTCTCATTTTTGGGCAGAGCCAGGTGTACGAGGGTGAGGAATCCGATGCGGAGACGGGCGAGACGATCGAGCTCCGCATCGAGTCCACCGTGTTGTCGGAGACAGACATCGTGGCTGGCGTTGAGGTCACCGTGGTTGAGGTGAAGGACTTTGAGGACGGCGAGCTTGTGGAGTCCACGCTGGACTACTACGCCCAGCATGAGGACGGCACGGTGTACTACCTCGGCGAAACCGTGGATGAGTACGAGGACGGTGAGATCGTCGGCCACGGAGGGCAGTGGCTCGCCGGCGAGGGCGACAACCAGGCGGGCGTTTTCATGCCGGCGGAGCCGCAAGTGGGGGATGAGTTCGAGCAGGAAAGGGCGCCCGGTGTGGCCGAGGACCAGTCGAAGGTTGTGGCGGTGGACGAGGCGGCGACGACGGCCGCCGGGAGCTTCTCCGGGTGCATCAAGACCGAGGATTTCGATCCCCTGGACGACGTCACCGAATTCAAGTACTACTGCCCTGACGTTGGCTTGGTGCGAGAAGAACCCCCCGATGGCTTCGTCGATCTCATAAGCTACGCCGTGCCAGAACGTGAGCACAGGGCAGAAGGAAGGACTGGAAAGGAGGCCCCATGGCTAACCCGTTCGTTCACATCGAGATCCGCACGCGCGACATGGCCAAGTGCAAAGGCTTCTACGAGAAGGTGTTCGACTGGCAGGTGAACGAGCAGCCGGGCTACGGCCTCATCGACACGGGGACACCACCGGCCGGCGGCATCTTCCCCGCGCCACCCGAGGTGCCTCTGGGCGTCGCGGTGTACGTCGGCGTGGACAGCATCGAGGAAACGGTGAAGAGGATCCGCGACGCCGGCGGACAGGTCGTGGTCGAGAAGCAGGAGGTGCCCGGAATGGGCTGGTTCACCACCTTCCTCGACCCCGAGGGGAACGAGATGTCCGCCTGGCAGCCGGTGGAGGGCGCGCCCTAGCCGATGACCGTCGCCGCCGTTCTCATGGCCGGGGGCGAAAGCTCCCGCATGGGGACGCTCAAACCCTTGCTGGAGTGGGGCGGCCAAACGCTGATCGAATACCAGTTGGCCCAGATCAAGAGGCCGCCCATCGACCAGGTACTGGTCGTTCTCGGCCACCGGGCCGAGGATGTGCAGCCCTACGTGCAACGAGCCGGCTGCCAGGCCATCATCAACGAGCGGTACATGGAGGGAAGGGCCGCCTCCCTGCGGGTGGCCGCCGACGCCCTCCCCAGCGATACCGCCGCCGTCCTCATCCTCAACGTCGACCAGCCGCGGCCGCACGACATCATCGCGCGGCTGGTGGACACGCACCGCAGCTCCGGCAGCCTCATCACCGTCCCCACTCACGGCGGGAGGCGCGGCCACCCCCCGGTGCTCGCCGGCGCCCTTCTGCCGGAACTCCGCGAGGTCAGCGACGAGACCCAGGGCCTGCGGGCCGTCATCGAAAGACACGAAGAGGATGTCGAGGAGCTGGCCTTCGAGGCGGAGCTGGTGCTGCTGGACCTCAACGAGCCAGGGGAGTACGAGAAGGCCCGCGCCACCTATTTCGCCTGAGGAGATCGCCGATCGCCAGCACGAAGGAAGCACGCCCCATCCAAGCTTGACTGGCCGGACAACGGCGTGATACAAATCTAGCGGCCCAGATAGCAGCAGGAGGTTCGCCATTGACTCAAGAAGCCGCGACTGAGAAGAAGCCTCGTCCCATCGTCCCCTTCCTCAAGCTCCCGGAATCACCCGGTGAGCAGCCCTACCTGTGGGGCACCAAGTGCAAGTCCTGCGGCGCCGCCTTTGCGGGAGCACGAATAGCCTGCTCCAAGTGCACTTCGCAGGATCTGGAAGAGATTCGTCTCAGCAATGAAGGTGAGGTGTACACCTTCACCATCATCTACCAGTCGTTCCCCGGCATTCCCGCGCCCTTCGTGGCCGCCACCGTCGACCTGCCGGAAGGGGTATCGGTGCGCGCCACCATCAGCGGCCTCGACCCCGACAAGCCGGACCCCAAGGACTGGCTGGGCAAGAAGGTCGAGATGTACACGGAGAAGGCGTACAGCGACAAGGAAGGCAACGACGTCATCGCCTACAAGTTCCGACCCATGGGAAGCGGCTAGGGTCGGCTGTGACGGAGGTCGGAAAGGAGTAAATGGCGTGAGAGATGTAGCGATCGTTGGCGTGGGACTTCTCAAGTTCGGGCGTTATCCCGACAAGTACGTGCACGAGCTGGCCGCCGAGGCGGTGCTGCTGGCCTGCAAGGACGCCGGCGTCGGCGTCAAGGACCTTCAGCTACTGGTGAGCGGCAATCTACACCAGGCCAATGCGATGGTGGGCCAGCGCATCCTCCACACCATCGGACAGACGGGCATCCCGGTGGTGAACGTGGCCAACGCCTGTGCCACTGGGTCCACGGCCGTGCGCGAGGCCTATTTGGCCGTCGCTTCCGGCGCCTACGACCTAGCCATAGGGGTGGGCAGCGAACAGATGGGCAAGATGGGCCTCCTGGGCGGTCGCCAAACTGACCCCTACGGCCGAGGCCTGATCTCGGAAGGGTTCGTGGGCTCCGGCACCATGCCCGCAGTGTTCGCCCAAATGGGCGTGGAGCACATGCGCAAGTACGGCACCACCTTCGAGCAGTTCATCAAGGTGGCCTACAAGAACCACAAGCACTCAGTGAACAACCCGAACGCTCAGTATCAGCAGGAGTTCTCCATAGAGGAGATCACGAACGCCAGGATGATCTCCTGGCCCAACACCCTTTACATGTGCTGCCCCACCGGCGACGGCGCCGGGGCGGTCATCGTCGCGCCCGCTGACAAGGCCAGCAAGTACACCAGCCAGCCCATTCACATCGCTGCAAACGTCCTCACTTCCGACCCCTGGCAGGAGCGGGACCTGGCGATGTTCGACGTCAACACCCTCACCCGCAACGCGGCCAAGCAGGCCTACGAGGAGGCGGGCATCGGCCCCGAGGACCTCGATGTGGTGGAGCTGCACGACTGCTTCGCCACGGCGGAGATGCTGCACTACGGCAACCTGCAACTCTGCCCGGACGAAGAGGCCGGCCCCCGCACGGACGCGGGCGACTTCGCCCTTGGTGGGAAGACCCCGGTCAACGCCAGCGGCGGCCTCCTATCTCGAGGCCACCCGCTGGGCGCTACCGGCCCCTGCGGCATCACCGAGATCGTGTGGCAGTTGCGGGGTCAGTCCGGCGGTCGACAGGTGGAGGGGGCCAAGGTGGGTCTGGCCCACGTCATAGGTCTGGGCTCCGCCTGTACCATCAACATCCTGAAGAAGTAGAATAGAAGAGCCAGGATAGAACAACTGAAAGGAGGGGCTGAGCCCCGATTCGTCGGGGCTCAGCCCTGCTGTAAGCCTGAGGAGGACTTGCTCGATATATGACGCTGGAACTGACCTTCCTCGGGACTGGTAACGCCTTCGGCTCGGCACCCGATCGCTACTGGAGCTCCTTCCTGGCCAACGGTCGCTACCTGTTCGACGCGCCGCCCACGGTGCTCCCCCACCTCAAGCGGCTGGGGATGTCCCTCACCGACATCGAGGTGGTATTCGTCAGCCACTTCCACGGCGACCATTTCATGGGGCTGCCATTCCTCTTCCTGGAGTATGTCTATCTCACGGAGCGCCAGAACGACCTGTTCATCGTGGGCCCGCCGGGTGTCCAGCAGAAGATCGAGGAGTTCGCCCGCCAGTGCTACAAAGAGGTGACGCGGGACGTGGGCTACCGACGCCGCTACGTGGAGGCACGGCCCGGGTCCGACCAGTACGTCAACGAGATCGGCTTCCGGGCCGTCCCCATGAACCACGTGTCGAGCAAACTCGAGTGCTTCGGCTACCGCGTGCCCATGGGTGACAAGACGGTGGCCTACACGGGCGACACTATGATGTGCGACGAGGTCTTCGAGCTGGCTGAGGGGGCCGACGTGCTGGTGCTGGACTGCACCTATACCCAGGGCGGCGGCCCCGAGCACATGGGTACGGACGACCTGCCGATGATACGCGAGCGGGTAGCGCCGGAGACTACGATAATCCTGACCCACCTGGGGGGAGAGCCCAACGTCGCCGGGCTGGAGAACGTCGTCGTCGCCCGCGACTTCGGCACGTACCGCTTCGACTGAGGGCTGCTAGGACCGAAGCGGGGGCGCAGCATGCTGCTAGTGCTCCATTGATCTAGCAGCGTACTGAAAGACGCGAACTGTCATTGCGAGGAGCCTGCCTGCCGGTAGGCAGGCGAAGCGACGCGGCAATCTCGCATCCGCACACATCGCCACGCCCCGCTCACCCTGAGCCAGCCGAAGGCCGAGTCGAAGGGCGAGCGGAGCCACAACGGCGCGCTTGCGCCCGGACAGGCACCCGTCTGGACGCGGGCCTCGCGATGACTCTTTCAGCAGGCCTGCTAGTTCTTGCCTTGGCCCAACGCCTCGAGGGCCTCATGCAGCGTGTGCCAGGCCAGGGTGGCGCACTTCACGCGCACGGGGAACTTGCGCACGCCGACCAGCGCCTCCAGGTCGCCCAGGGACTCGGGGGCCACCTCGTCCGAGCCCGTCATCATGGCGGTAAAGTCCTCGAACAGCGCCTCGACGTCTTGCAGTCTTTTACCCACGATGGCCTCGGCCATCATAGAAGCGGAGGACTGGCTGATGGAGCAGCCGCCGCCGCGCACGGCCACGTTCTGAATGAGGTCACCGTCCACCGCGAGATCCAGCGTGATCTCGTCGCCGCAGAGAGGGTTGTACCCCTCGCGGCTGACCGTCGGCGCGGGCAGGGAGCCGCGATGGCGGGGGTTGCGGTAGTGGTCGAGGATGACCTCGCGGTAGAGTTCATCGAGCTCGGCTTCCTGCTGAGCGAACTCTTCCTCTCTAGTCGGTGTCATTTCTCAAAGAAGGTGCGGGCCCTGCCGAGGGCGTCCATAAGTACGTCCACTTCTTCGGGCGTATTGTAGACGTAGAAGCTGACGCGTGCCGTTCCGGACACTCCCAGGCTGCGCATCAGGGGCTGGGTGCAGTGGTGGCCAGCGCGGATCGCCACCCCGTGACGGTCGAGGACGGTGCCGACGTCGTGGGGGTGTAGGTTGGGGTAGTTGAAGGAGATGACGCCCCCGCGGTCGGCCGGGTCCGGCGGCCCGTATATGGTCACCTCATCGATCTGGCGGAGCCGGCTGAGGGCGTAGCCGGTGAGCTCCGTCTCATGGGCGCGGACGTTCTCCATGCCCAGCCCCTCCAGGTAGTCGATAGCCGCACCGAAGGCGATGACGTCGGCGATGTTGGGGGTGCCAGCCTCGAACTTCCAGGGGACGTCGTTCCAGGTGGCGCTCTCGAAGGTGACCCGGCTGATCATCTCGCCACCGCCCAGGAACGGCTCCATCGCCTCCAGAAGCTCACGGCGGGCGTAGAGGACGCCGACGCCGGTGGGCCCCAGCATCTTGTGCGCGGAGAAGGCGAAGAAGTCGCAGTCCATGGCCTGGACGTCCACCGGCATGTGGGGGGTGCTCTGGGCGCCGTCCACCAGGATCGGCGTGCCGTTCCGGTGCGCCAGGGCAGCCAGCTTGTCGACGGGATTGATGGTGCCGACGGCGTTGGAGACGTGGGTGACGGACAGGATGCGGGTGCGCTCGTCCATCAGCCCCTCCAGTCCGTCCAGCTCCAGGGTCTGCTCGTCGGTAAGGCCGATGTAGCGCAGCGAGGCCCCGCTTTCGGCAGCGAGGAGCTGCCAGGGGATGAGGTTGGAGTGGTGCTCCAGCGGGGTGAGGAGAATCTCGGACTCCGGCCCCACATGGGCTCGGCCCCAGGTGTAGGCCACCAGGTTGATCGCCTCGGTCGTGTTGCGGGTGAAGACGATGCATTCCGGGGAGGGGGCGTTGATGAACCGCGCCACCTTCTCCCGTGCCTCCTCGTAGGCGGCAGTGGCCTCCTCGCCCAGACAGTGGACGGCGCGGTGGATGTTGGCGTTGTAGTGCTCGTAGTAGTGCGCGAGCGCCTCGACGACCTGGCGCGGCTTCTGAGAGGTGGCCGCGTTGTCCAGGTAGACCAGCGGCCTGCCGTAGACGGTGCGGTCGAGGATAGGGAAGTCCTTCCTGATCCTCGCCACATCTAGGACCGAAGCGGGCTTGGCCGAAACGTCCTGAGCGGTCACGGGCCGGGCCTCTGTCATGATCGCCGCCCGAATCGAACGCCCGGCAGTGCGCGCCAGACGAGCCTGCCAAGATAGGACCGGAGCGGCCGCACGCGTACGGCATCGATGATCTCGCTGGCGAACCCCTTGATCAGGAAGGCGGTAGCGGTCTCCGGGTCCAGACCTCGACTTCTCATATAGAAGATCGCGTTTTCGGCGACGGTGCCGGCGGTGGCCCCGTGGCCGCACTTGACGTCATCGGCGTAGATCTCCAGGCTGGGCTTGCTGTCCACTTCCGCCTCTTCCGATAGTATGAGGTTCTTGTCCTCTTGATGCGAGTCGACCTTCACGGCTCCCGGCCGCACAAGGACGATGCCCCCGAACACGGCCCTGGACGCGCCGTCGAGAATGCCCCTGTAGAGGAGGCGGCTTGTCGTGTGGGGCTTCGCGTGCTCGATGTTGATGTAGTTGTCGATATGCTGAGTGCCTGAGGTCACGTAGAGGCCATTCAGGAAGCAGGAGCCACCGAGCCCGTCCAGGAGAACGCGGAAGTCGTTCCTACCAATGGCGGCTCCCCTGGCGAAAGTCATGGAGGAGAAGGTGCTATCGCGGCCCTGGTAGACGCGGCTGGCCCCCACGTGGAAAGCGTCCGCCCTCTCCAGGAGCAGTCGGTAGTGCTCGACCTGGGCACCGTCCTCAAGGACGATCTCCGTCACGGCGTCGGTGAAGTATGGGGTGCGAGAGAGGCTGACGTAGGTCTCGATGACGGTCAGCCTAGCGTTAGCGCCGGCCACGACGAGCGTTCTCGGGTACGAGGCCGCGGGCTCAGTGTCGCCGGTGTTGACGAAGATCAGGTGGAGCGGCGACGGGAGTGATACGCCTTCGGGGAGATGGACGAAAGCCCCATCCTGCAGGAAGGCGGTGTTCAGAGCGGCGAACCCATCGTCCTCGAAGGTCGCATGCCGGGCCAGGTGCTCTTCGATCAGGTCGCCGTCGGCACGGACCGCCTCAGCCAGGTTCGTCATGCGAGCGCCGTTGAGCGCGACGGGCGCAGCCGAAAGGGCGCGGGAGTAGCGGCCGTTGACGAACACGATTCTCGCCCAGCCATCGTCCCAGGGGGCGACGCGCCGTATGGCGGCCGGCTTCGGTTCTGAGCCGACTTGGAAGGGATAGCCGAAAGCAGTATCCGCGATGGGCCCAACGTTTGTGTATTTCCAGTTCTCATTGCCACGGCGGGCGGTGGGAAAACCCAGCTCGGAAAAGCGCGACAACGCCTGCTGCCGCACCTGCCGAAGCCACTCTGGCCCCCCAGCGGAAAGGCCTCGTTCAAACGCGCGGAAGTCGGCTAGGTACCTGTCGTATCTGGCAGCGAGAACTCGAGCCATTCTTCGGTTGCACCGTCCTAGACGGCTATCTCCCTGCCGCTCTCGACGGCCTCCTTGACCCACTCGTAGCCCTTCGCTTCGAGCTCCAGGGCGAGCTCGCGGCCTCCGACCGTCACGATACGGCCGCCCATGAGGACGTGGACGTAGTCAGGCGTTATGTAGTTGAGGATGCGCTGATAGTGGGTGACGATCACTATGGCGTTCGAGGGCCCTCGAAACCGGTTGACCCCGTTGGCGACGATCCTGAGGGCGTCGATATCCAGCCCCGAATCGGTCTCGTCCAGTAAGGCCAGCTTGGGGTCCAGGATCGCCATCTGGACCATCTCGTTGCGCTTCTTTTCGCCGCCGGAGAAGCCTTCGTTGACCGAGCGCTTCATCAGCTCCGGGTCGATCTCGACCTCCCCGATCTTCTCCTGGAACAGCTTGCCGAACTCTCTGACGCTGAGCTTCTCCAGGCCGCGATGTTCGCGCACAGCGTCGAGGGCGGCCTTCATGAACTCGCGATTGCGAACACCCGGGAGCTCGACGGGGTACTGGAAGGCGAGGAATACGCCCTCCAAGGCACGCTTGTCCGGAGGCATCTTCAGCAGGTTCTTGCCTCCGTACAGGACTTCGCCTTCAGTGACCTCGTACTCAGGCTTTCCCGCCAGGGCGTTGGTGAGGGTGCTCTTGCCGCTGCCGTTGGGGCCCATGATGGCGTGCACCTCACCGCGCCTGACCGTGAGGTCCAGCCCCTTCAGTATCTCCACGTTGCCCACACTCACGTGCAGGTTACGCACCTTCAAGAGCGGCCGACGGTTGCGACTATCTCCGCGTGCACTCATTTAGCCGACGGTTCCCTCCAGGCTCACCTTGAGTAGCTGAGACGCCTCCATAGCGAACTCGAAGGGCAACTCCTGGAAGACGCCTCTGCAGAAGCCGTTGATGATCATGTGCTGGGCGTCCTCCTCAGAGATGCCGCGCTGCATGGAGTAGAACAACTGGTCATCGCTCACCTTGGACGTGGTCGCCTCGTGCTCCATGTGGGCGGTGGGGTTGCGCACCTCGATGTACGGCACGGTGTGGGCGGCGCACTTGTCGCCGATGAGGAGCGAGTCGCAGCGGGTGAAGTTCCGTGCGCCGTCGGCCGAAGGCATGATCTTGACCAGGCCACGATACGTGTTCTCGCCGCGCCCGGCCGAGATACCCTTGGCGACGATGGTGCTCTTGGTGTTCTTGCCGATGTGGATCATCTTGGTGCCCGTGTCGGCCTGCTGATAGTTGTTCACCAGGGCCACGGAGTAGAACTCGCCGACCGAGTTGTCGCCCTGGAGGATGCAGCCGGGGTACTTCCAGGTGATGGCTGAGCCGGTCTCCACCTGAGTCCAGGAGATCTTCGAGTTCACGCCGGCGGCCTTCCCTCGCTTGGTGACGAAGTTGTACACGCCGCCCTTGCCCTCCTTGTCGCCCGGGAACCAGTTCTGGAGCGTCGAGTACTTGAGCTCGGCGTTGTCCAGGGCGACTAGCTCGACGACCGCAGCGTGCAGTTGGTTGGTCTTCCTCATGGGCGCAGTGCACCCTTCCAGGTAGCTGACGTAGCTGCCTTCGTCGGCGATGATCAGTGTCCGCTCGAACTGACCGGTGCCTTCCGTGTTGATGCGGAAGTAGGTCATCAGCTCGATCGGGCAACGCACGCCCGGCGGGACGTAGGCGAAGGAGCCATCGCTGAAGACAGCAGAGTTGAGGCTGGCGTAGAAGTTGTCAGTGTACGGCACTACAGACCCGAGATACTTGCGCACCAGGTCCGGGTGCCTCTGGACAGCCTCATTGAACGAGCAGAAGACGATCCCCAGCTCGTCCAGCGTCTCCTGCAAGGTGGTGGCGACGGAGACGCTGTCGAACACCGCGTCGACGGCCACGCCTGTGAGCCTCTTCTGCTCCTCCAAAGGGATGCCCAGCTTGTTGAAGGCGGCGAGCAGCTCCGGGTCGACTTCATCGAGACTCCCGGGGGCTTCCTGTTGAACGGGGGCGGAGTAGTAGTGGATGTCCTGGAAGTCGACAGGAGGGTAATGCACCTTGGCCCACTTGGGCTCCTCGTAGTTCTGCTTGATCCAGTGCCGGTAGGCCTTGAGCCGCCACTCCAGCATCCAGTCAGGCTCTTTCTTTTTAGCGGAGATGAAACGGACGATCTCCTCGTTGAGGCCCTTGGGAGCTACGTCCGCCTCGATGTCAGTGACGAACCCCCACTTGTAGTCAGAGTCCAGGTCCTTGGTCTTACGAGAGATAACGTTTCGTGCGGCCATAATCACGCCCCTCCTCAGCCTTGGAAGAGCTGCCTATCGGAGCCCTTCATCAGGGTAACGTCCTCTCGGCGAGGAGCGGATTCACTATAGGGGACAATGCAGAACGGGGCGTTTTGGAACATTTGACTGTAACAATGTCCAGCGCAGTTGTATGATAGCACGAGACCGCTGTACTGGCAACGCGTAAGAGGCGATTGTCTGCCACCGGTGCTTCGCCTTGACCGCCTGAAACGGCCGATGCTACGGTGGCACGGAGGCGCCAATACGGAATGCGAGCGATGCCGAAGCGCGTCTACCTAGATCACGCCGCCACAACGCCTCTGGACCCCCGCGTTCTGGAGGCGATGCTTCCCTACCTGTCCGACGCGTGGGGCAACCCCTCCAGCCTCTACGCCGAGGCCCAGGAGGCACGCAAAGGCCTCGAGAGCGCGCGGCGCACGGTGGCCGGGCTCCTCGGCTGCAAGCCCCAAGAGATCGTGTTCACATCCGGAGGCACCGAGAGCGACGGACTGGCCCTTAGAGGGGTCGCCCACGCCAGCCGGCGCCGGGGGAGCCACATCGTCACCTCCGCCATCGAGCACCACGCAGTCCTCCACACCGCCGAGCGGCTGGAGCAGGAGAGCCTGCCCGACCGGGGGTTCCGCGTCACCTACCTCCCCGTCGACGGCGAAGGGCTCATCGACCTGGCGGAGCTAGAGCGCGTGGTGGGCGAGGACACCACACTGGTGAGCATCATGCTGGCCAACAACGAAGTGGGCACCATCGAGCCCATAGCGGAGGCGGCCCGCATCGTCAAGGGTAAGAACCCCCACACCGCCTTCCACACCGACGCCGTGCAGGCCGTGGGCACGCTGGACGTGAACGTGGACCGGCTGGGCGTAGACCTTCTGTCGATCGGGGCGCACAAGTTCTACGGCCCCAAGGGCGTCGGTGCGCTCTACGTGCGCAGCCGCACCCCCCTCCAGGCGCAGATGCTGGGCGGGGCTCAGGAGAAGAACCGCCGCGCCGGGACGGAGAACGTCCCCAATGTCGTGGGGATGGCGAAGGCGATGGAGCTGGCGTACGGAGAGTTCGACGCCCGCAACGCCCACTATTCCGCCCTGCGGAACCGCCTGCTGGACGAGCTGCCGACCCGCGTCCCCTACACACACATCACGGGACCCAAGGACCGCAGCCAGCGCCTGTCCAACAGCTTCTCCTGCTGCTTCGAATACATCGAGGGGGAGGCGATCCTGATGGCGCTGGACCTGCAGGGTGTCGCCGCATCCAGCGGCTCCGCCTGCACCTCCGGCTCCCTGGAGCCCTCCCACGTGCTCACGGCGATGGGGCTGCCGCTGGAGCTGGCCCGGGGCAGCCTGCGCCTGACCGTGGGCAAGGACAACGCGCGAGAGGACATCGACTACCTGCTGGAGATACTGCCGGACATCGTGTCGCGGCTGCGGGCGCTGTCGCCCACGTGGCGGGAGCGAGAGGAGGCGGCGACGCGAGCAGCGAGCGAGAATCCCTTGTGATAGAATCCTCAAGCGGAGCCCTTCGACCGGGCCTAGGACAGGACTGACATGGACGAGCCGCTGGTCAACATCGGAGATAACGGCGACATCGAGGAGGTTCTCAGGAGGAACATCCTGGTGACCTCGGTGGACGCCGTGGTGAGCTGGGCCCGGCGGTCATCGCTGTGGCCGGTGATGTTCGGGCTGGCCTGCTGCGCCATCGAGATGATCGCGGCGGCTAACCCGCGCTACGACCTGGCCCGCTTCGGTGCCGAGGTGTTCCGCGCCTCGCCGCGGCAGGCGGACCTGATGATCGTGGCGGGCACCGTCACCTGGAAGATGTCGGTGCCGGTGCGCCGCATCTACCTGCAGATGGCGGAGCCCCGCTGGGTGATCTCCATGGGGAGCTGCGCCACCATCGGCGGGCCGTTCGCCTACGGCTACAGCACGCTGCCCGGCGTCAACCTCATCATCCCCGTCGACGTCTACGTGCCCGGCTGCCCGCCGCGACCCGAATCGCTGCTGCAGGGGCTGATGCTGCTCCAGCAGAAGATCAAGAAGCACGGCACGCTGGGCGAGCGCGAGCGCGAGATGCCCAGCGGCGATTTCTCGAAGTACCTCCCCGAGGGCGACCCCGTTCGCAAGGAACTGGAGTCCCTCTTCCCGCCCTTTCTGCCTGACCGGCAGGCAGGCGTCAAGGCGTAGGCCGCCCTGCCCTACGTTCGTATGGTTCGCACCTTGCCAGGCGGCCAGTAGACCAGCCACGCCCTGGCGTGGAGGAGGTCGCGGGCGACGGGGCCGAAGTCGCGGGCGTCGGTGCTGGCGTGGGGAGCGTCCCCCAGCAGCAGATACTCGTCGTCGCCGAGCGTCCAGGCGCGGGCCGATGGCGATGGCTCCGGGGGGCCGGATGGTCTGCGCTCGCCGTAGGGCGCCCCGTTGACCCAGCAGCGCTCGCCGTCGATCGTCACCTCATCGCCGGGCAGGGCCACGACCCGCTTGACGATGCGCATGTTGGGCCTCGACGGGTGCGAGGCGAGCACGATGTCGCCCCGGTGGGGCGCGCTCCGGCGATAGGCGAAGCGGTCGAACAGCACGTACTCGCCGGGCGCCAGGGTCGGGTACATGCTCCACCCGCGGATGACCACCCGCCTGCCGAATAGGAACGCGACGAGCGGGTAGACGCCCGGCAGGGCCAGCAGCGGGCGCAGCAGTCTACGCCAGACCATTGCCGACTAGATAGCGTGCCATCAACTCATGCTCATTCGTTGGCAAGACCACACCCTGAAGCCTGCCCGCCTCAGGCGGGGGTGTGGCATCGATTCCACTCATGCCCCAGCCTTCAGGCTGGGGTTTCGCATCCCAACCGTAAACCACCTATCGGGGGTAGTCCAGATCGATCCGCCTGTCGTATATCATACAGTGTAGTGATTATGCCGAAAGGAGGGCCCAAATGGCCTTTATTCGCCCGTTGGCAATGTTGAACCGCCTCTTCCCGGCGGAGGAGGCGCACGCACACTGCGATATCCCCTGCGGCATCTACGACCCGCACCTGGCCCAGATCGCCGCCCTGACCGTGGTGCGCATGAACCAGCTCATCGAGGGGCTGGGGGAGCCGGGCGCCGGCAAGAAGGAGCACGACGCCTTCGTCAACTCGATGGCCCGCTACATCGCGGTGAAGGAGGAGCACGCCGAGCTGTGCAAGCACGAGGTCCGCGTCATCTGGGGCGACTTCTTCAAGGCGGACAACCGCCCGGACGGCCTCCACGACCTCGTCGACAGCATCATGAAGCTGGCCTCCAAGGCCCGTCAGAGCGTCGACATGGAGGCGGCCGAGAAGCTGCTGGAGGAAGTGAACAAGTTCGCCGAGGCGTTCTGGAAGGCGAAGGGCGTGGCCACCAAGCGCCAGGCCACCAACCAGGTCGCCGGCGGGGAGTTCGTCCTCCCCGCGGCCTAGAACCGCATACGCGAACCGGACTGCGAGGGGCCGCCCGTGTGGGCGGCCCCTTTGTCTATGGCAATTGTGCCATCGGAGCAGACGAATGAGCCTTCCAACTGCCAAGTTGCGACTGATCGGAAAGGCCAAACGGCTGGGTAATGGCAGCAGCGTTCGCGTTACTGAAAGTCGATTGGGTATTCGAGCATCAACTCGCGGCCAGAGAACACTTGCACAAGGTAGCGCCCCGCGGCAGCCGCGTGGGAATCGATGTTCATGAGTGTAACGAGGATGGCACGCCCATCTTTCCCAGTAATCCTGTCGCCTTTCGGGCTTGTTGTCATCCCTATAACTTGGCCGTCTTCGCCGACGATCTCAAGATGTTCATCAATTGATGTTCCTGGGGCAGCAAGCCAACCAGTCACAACAACGAAGCTGGTGTCTGCCTTCTCTACTTTCCAGCTATGACCCAAGTTGATGATCTGAAGCGGCGCGTGTGGTGTCATTTGTTCAATGCCCCCACACGTGAACGAGAATTGGAGAGTGGGCATAAGGAATCCTCCTTGCGGCACTGGTTTGCTGGATTCCAGGCAGATGGGTGGCCTCGGAAGCATATTGCGGGTAACACCGAACGTCAATAGGCTTCGGCTTGCGCCGAATGTGAGCGCTTACGCGGACGCTCTTGCGAGCAGTCCTCCCAACGCGCACAGGTCCGCATCAGGAATGTCTATCCAGAAACGGTTGAGTGTCACTAACGATGCGCCAGAGAGGACATTGATGGTCAATGCGCTCATCTGGGCTTTCCTGGCCACGCCCGTAGTCTACCACTGGCGCACCCGGAAGGCTTCCACGGCTCCTTCCGTGATTTCTTTCACCAATCCCTTGCGGCAAGTTGGAGGGAGCGTAACACGGAACCGGCACTGCTCGCCTTACACACCCGGCTGCCTTGACAAAGATTGCCAAATAGTATATAATAATAGTGTAGGATAAGGCACCACTAAGCATATGTGCCGGGGTGGCGGAAGGGTATACGCGGCAGTTTGCCAAACTGCTGAGGCTGATGCCTCGTTGGGGGTTCGAATCCCCCTCCCGAAATCGAAACGGGGCGGCGTAACGCCGCCCCGTCTGGCGTTGAGGCGACGATCCTTCAGCGGCTCCGTATCCAGTCAAGGACACGCCAAAAGCCTTTTCTTGGGAAGCGAATGAGCGATATCGGACTCTCAAATGACGATCGCTGATACAGCCAGGTCTCACCTGCGCTTTTCAATGTGAAGGGTGCTTCAAAAGGCTCTCCGCCGCAATCGATACGGAGCAAACAGGGCAATTCATCTCCTACCCCTACGTTGTCAACCGTGAGGCCACCCGGAACCTCAACATCGAAATGACCAGCTAGCTCTGATGGCACGTGAACAACTTCTTTCAGCCAGCCGCTCATCATCCTTTTGACTCCGCTCTCCAACACAACGAATCCCATATCGATGATGTTCTTGGGCTGGCCTCCGCCCCGGAAACCAACCCTTGCTGATACGTTCCCGATCACCCAGACCGGCGGCTTATCGGAAGTCACCATCACGTTCGCCTGGGCTGAGATCACCCAGAACCGCGGGAAGCGAAGGAACCGCCACGCTCCATGTAGGTAGACCAGAAGCGTTAGGGCCAGAGCGATGCTGGCCAGGATGATGCTTGCCATGAGCCCCCTCCGAGTCACAGCGACCCGCCGTGATTGTGATCCTGGACTAGGCGGGTGTCAACCGCCCATTCCGTGATTTCTTTCACCAATCCCTTGCGGCAACCTAACCGTCGCATGTAGCATACGCCCTGCGGGCGCGAGGCCCAGCAGGCCCTGCACTGCCTGTCCGCCTCAGGCGGACGCACTCGCCTGGAAGGAATCGCTACTTGTTCGGAACCGGCATCGCCAAAGGGATGATGGTGACGATGCGTCACCTCTTCCGGCGCCCCTTCACCATCCAGTACCCCGAGCAGGTCCGGCCCATACCCGACAACGCCCGCACCAACCTCCTCTGGTTCGAGGAGCGGTGCACCGGCTGCTCCACCTGCGCCCAGGCCTGCCCCGACGGCTGCATCCTCGTCCAGACCTCGCCTCGGGAGGACGGCTCGCTCAACGTCGACCGCTACGAGATCGACATGCGGCTGTGCATGTACTGCGGCCTCTGCACGGAGGCGTGCCCCTACCAGGCGATACAACCCGGTGGCCCCCTCAACGACGCCACGTACGACTTCAACAGCCTGTATCGGGACAAGAGCAAGCTGACGGAGATGGCGCAGGAGCACCTGCGGGGCCACGACTGGAGGTACCCCAACGGCATGAAGGCCCCGCGGCCGGAGGAGAGGCTCCTGCACATGGGCCTGCCGGTGGAACGGGACCGGGTCAGGTAGGGCCGTGGCGAAGATAACCCTCAACGGCCGTGAGATCGAGGCGCCGGAAGGCGCCCCTCTGGTGGAGGTGATCAAGAACGCGGGCGTCTTCATCTCCAACCTCTGCTATCTTGACGGCCTGCCCCCGTACGCCGGCTGCCGCACCTGCCTGGTGGAGATCGAAGGCACGCCCGCGCTGCAGCTCGCCTGCACCTCGAAGGTGGCCGATGGCATGGTCGTGCGCACGGACACCGAGGAGGTCAAGAAGACCCGCCAGACCGTCCTCTCGCTCATCCTCTCCTACCACTCGGACCGCTGCCTGACCTGCCACCGCGTGGTGAAGTGCAAGCCGGGCGACACCTGCCTGCGCGACAACATCGTGACCCACCGCTGCGTCACCTGCTCCAAGAACTACCGCTGCGAGCTGCAGACGACGTGCGAGATGCTGGAGATGGCCGGCTACGAACCGTGGGAGGGCGAAGAGCGCACCTTCTACATGCGCGACCAGCCGCCGGCCGACCACGACAACCCCTTCCTGGAGTTCGACCCCCAGATGTGCATCATCTGCACCCGCTGCGTGCGCACCTGCGACCAGACGCGGCACACGGGGGCGCTCACCCTTACCGGCCGCGGCCCCTCCGTCCACATCGCGTTCGGCATCGACGGCCCCGTCCACGAGAGCACCTGCGATTTCTGCGGCGCCTGCATCGACGTCTGCCCCACGGCGACGCTGATGGAGCACCCCAACAAGTGGTCGGCCACGGAGACGGAGCGCTGGACGTCCACCACCTGCACGTCGTGCAGCGTGGGCTGCACCATCAACCTGGGCACCCGCAAGGGCCGCGGCGTCATCGTTCGGCCGGACACGACCGCCAACCCGGTCAGCGGCAACCAGATCTGCGTGCGCGGCCGCTTCCACTACGACGCCGTCAAGCCGTCGCAGCGGCTGTCGCAGCCGCTCGTGCGGCGGAACGGGGGGCAGGAGACGGTGGCCTGGGACGAGGCGCTGGAGTTCACCGCCGCCCGCCTGAGCGAGGTCCGCGAGAAGCACGGGCCGGAGGCGATCGGGTTCCTGGGATCGCCGCTGGCCACGAACGAGGAGAACTACCTGCTCCAGAAGATCGCGCGAGCGGTCGTCGGGACGAACAACGTCGACTCCAGCGCGGGGCCGGTGGCGCGCGCCGCCTGCCGGTCACTGCGACAGGCGTTCGGGAGCGAGGTGCTGCCCGCGGACATGACCCGCCTGGCGGATTCCAGAACCATCCTGGTGATCGCCGAGGACCTTGAGTCGAGCCACAACGTAGCCTGCCTGCGCTGCAAGGACGCCGTGGTCAACTACGGCGCCCGCCTGGTCGTTGTGAGCCCCCGTCGCGGCGAGCTGTGCGACTTCGCGGACGTGTGGCTGCGGGCTCGACCGGGTGAGGAGACGGCGGTCGTCGCTGCCCTCGCCGATGCGCTGCAGGGGAAGAGCGACAGCGCCGGACTGTCGCCGCAGGTAGCGGAGGCCCTCCCGGCCGCCGTCGACATACTGACCGCGGCCAAGGACGACGAGGCGTGTCGGCCGCTGTCCGTGGTGGCGGCCCTGCCGCACCTGGGCGCCGACGCGGCGGGGGCACTGACGGCCGCGGCGGCGAACGTGACCGTCGCCGCGCTGGGCGACGAAGCTGCACAGTCGCTGTTCGTGCTGCCGCAGGAGGCGAACGTCTGGGGCATGCAGGACGTGGGCGCCGCCAGCGAGCTCCTCCCGGGCTACCGGCCCGCCAGCGACGAGTCCGCCCGAAAGGCGCTCGAGCAGAGCTGGGGGGCCCCGGTCTCTGCGACCACCGGCCTGACCTTCGAGGAGATGCTGAGCGACGGCCGGCTTAAGGCGCTGCTGGTGCTGAACGACAACCCGCTGTTCTTCGCGCCGGCCAAGGCCAGCCTGCGGGACCGGCTCTCGTCCCTGGAGTTCCTGGCCGTCATCGACAGCCTGCCGACGGACACGGCGCGGGCGGCCCACGTCGTCCTGCCGGACGTGGGCGCGTACGGCAAGGAGGGCACGATCACCAGCGCCGACCGGCGCGTCCTGCGCATGAACGCGGCCACCGCGCCGGAGGGAGAAGCGCAGCCGGCGTGGCGCATCCTGGCCGAGCTGGGCACGCGGCTGGCCAGCCGCCTCAAGGTGGGCGAGCTGCGCGTCAACTACGCGACTTGCGCCGAGATCATGGACGAGATCGCCCAGGTAGTGCCGCTGTACGGCAACGCCACGTATCCGGAGATGGAGTCGGGGGCGCAGCAGCCCGTCGACGGCCTCGGGCCGCAGAAGGCGGAGCTCCAGGCCGTGCCCGGCGTCGCCCGGCCGGGCGGCGACGGCCTGCTGCTGACGACCGGCCGCAGCCTGTACACGAGCTACGACGGCGCCGCCATCCACTCGCCCGAGGCCGACAAGCTGCACCGCGAGGAGTTCGTCGAGATCAACCCGGCCGACGCCCAGGCACTGGGCATCGCCGAGGGGCAGGAGGTGACGCTAAGGGCCAATGGAGGCCAGCTCACCATCCGAGCCCACATCACGGAGTGCGTGCAGCCGGGCGTGCTCTATGTCCCCCTCTACTACGACGGCGGCGCGGTGACGGCGCTGTTCGCGGACGGACAGGCGATGGCGCCCGTAACGGCAACCGCCGCCAACCGCTAGCAACGAACTCGACCGCAGCCTGAATCCTCCCCACCCCTGAAGGGGATCCGGCATCGATTAGGAATGAATGCCACACCCTTCAGGGTGTGGTCCTGCCCACCAAAGCAGCAAGGGGCGGCAGCGCTGCGATGACCCCCTCCCCCTGTGCTAAACTAGAACGTCACCTCTATATTCGCTATGACCACCCCAAACCCCGATCGCCTGGTCAAGATCGCCGTGGCCCACGATGAAGTCGAGGCCAACATCTGGAAGGACGCCCTCGAGCAGGACGGCATCATGCCGTACGTCAAGAGCCTTGACCCCCTGACACCGTTCGGCGTGGCGCCGTCCCTCCCCGCCAGCCTTGAGGTGTACGTGCTGCCCAAGGACGAGAAGCGGGCCCGCTGGATCCTGGGGCAGCTCCAGGCCCCGCCGTAGGAGCGCCGGATGGAGCTGCCGCTGTTCCCCCTCAACTCCGTCCTTTTCCCTAGAGCGACCCTGGCCCTCCACGTTTTCGAGGAGCGATACAAGGAGATGATCCGCTCGTGCCTGGAGAGCGACTCCCCGTTCGGGGTGCTGCTGATCCGCTCCGGCAGCGAGGTAGCAGATGCGGCGGAGCCGTTCGAAGTGGGGACTACGGCCCGCATCATCCGCGTTCAACACCTCGGCGAGGGCCGCATGAACCTCGTCTGCCTGGGCCAGCAGCGCTTCCGCCTGTCGCAGAAGGTGAGCGAGGACCCCTACATCGTGGGCGAGGTGCAGCCGCTGGAATCGATGGAGGGCGAGGGCCAGGAGGCGAGGGATCTTGCGGACACCGTGGGCGCCCTCTTCGCGGAATACTACCGGCTGTTTCTGGCGGTCTCCAACCAGTGGTCGCGCCAGATCGGCATGCCCTCAGGCCCCGGCGAGCTGGCCGACTTCGTGGCCGCGCGCCTGTCGGTCGGCCTGTGGACCAAGCAACGGCTGCTGGAGGAGCTTTCCATCCGCCGCCGACTGGAGATGGAGCTGGACACGCTGTCCAACACCATCCGCGACCTGACGCCGAAGGTGGACGCCGCGCGAGCGCATCGCTGGCGCGCCCTGGGCCCGATGAACTGAGGCCGCCACCCACACTCGTAGGGGCGATTCGTGAATCGCCCTTCACCCGCGCCTCGATCTCCCCCCGGCTGCGCCTCACTGTCATCCCGGACTAGCCCGTAGGGGCGCATGGCCATGCGCCCCTACGGGTAGATGCGCATGTCGGCCTCGTCCATCACCTCCAGGAAGGTGAGATACTCCGACACGACGACATCATCGAACACCAGCTCGTCCTTCTTTACCCTGAAGTGTTCCATTGAGGGACCGCAGGCATAGAATTGGGCACCCAGCTCCCTGAGCTGCCGCAATTTGTCCTGCGGGGGGAGATGCCCGATGTCCGCCAGCCCCTTGCGGGCGAAACGGCTGAACGGCCGGCTCAAACCACGAAGCGCCTCTTTGAAACCCCTTTTCAGCACCCTCACGGCCGGCCCCTGGAAGTAGATTTGCACTTCGGTGCCGCCGAGGGCGGCCCCGAGTGCGAAGCCCAGCGGCGAGATCAGCTCTTCAAGTCCCGCATCCGAGATCACCATCGCCAGCTTGCGTTCCTCCTCCACGGGGGCGCCCTTCCGAATGTAGTACCTCTCCTGGTCAGCCCCCTTCTCGAAATCCACCAGCTTGTGTCCGGTCGTTCGACACCATGCTCGAATGTCGCTTCCTATAGGTTCGAAGGCCTCGGTGACAATCTTAAGGACGTCCCCTTCCACCATCTCCCTCAGCTTCATCACGGCCTCGTAGAGGATGAAGGTGGTGATCTTCTTGCCCCGCACGTCGATCGACTGCTTCGCCGCTTCTCGCGCCATCGATATCACCTCCACGCCGACCGGGGCTCAGGGCTGAACCCCGGTGGCTGATCCGACATGGCGGATATTGTAGCACCATCCTCCGTCGCGACAACGCCACCGTTATACTGAGCCGAGAGGGGAGCGGAGAACGGCCTGCGTGATATAATCAACCAGCCAAAAGGAGGGGCAAGACATTCTTCCAGAGATGTGGCGTGGCCTCAAGCGTTTCTGTGGCCGGTCTTGGTGAATCACCGGCATCTATGATTGGAGTGCTGCGATGTCTATGACACAATCCGATTTCAAACGCCTCGCTACTCGGTTGCTGGATGGTGCCAAGGCGACTATCAACAGACCAGATTTCACTCTCAGCGACATCGACTTGCCAAGCATCTCAGTCCCTAATGCTCGCCTCGTCGATCAGCAGACCGGGCGAACGTTCTACGCGTGCTTGCACCTGGCAATTTCCGAAGACGGTCAAGCAATTGCCACACTCTCTGAAAGGCTGAAGCCTCCCATCGCACAAGATGACTAGAATCCCAACCACGTCGTTAATCCTACTGCCGTTGAGGGAACCACGGAGGCTTGAGGTATGACTGTTGGATACGCTGCTGAACAACTTGTGTACTCGATCGAGACCGGTGCTGGCATTCGGATTGTGGCCCTTCCTTTGGAGGAAGACGCAGCGCAAGAATTCTCGAAATTCGACTTCCAACGGCTCAACGTGACCTTTCGATCTCCCTGGGTCCCCATCATCAACCTCGACGAAACGAAACTACGCCAAATAATGGTACTCCTCGCCGCAGAAAGTTCCCGCGAGCATTTCACTCCCGTTCTGGATGATCCGTACACATTCGCAGACATCAATGACGCAGATTTCTTGGAGCGCTCTGAGACGTTCGATGATTCATGTCATGAGGTGGCGGCGGCCCTCTTCGATGCCCCTGTCGCGTCTGTACTAAAATCGCCATGGAGCGAATCGATCAGTCTAGGTGACCTTCTTACGCGGATACCTCCGACTGGCGCGTTCGTATTCTGGGTCAGTGACAACCCAGTGATCGCCCTGATCGGTATCGGAACCATTTGGTTCTTGACGCCTGCCGCCAACGAAATGCGCATGTTATTAAAGGATTGGATAAGGTGGGTACGAATCCGCTTCGGCCCGCCTTTCAAGCTGTAGTCAAATACGCGCCACCTCACCGGACGCCTTTGACGATGTGCACGACTCCAATCCGCTCGCTGTTGCTGACGCTGGAAGTGCTGCTCGGTTTGCGTATCGGGATGGCACTCCATGCCGCGATGTACGCCTAGCCAGGACTATTTGTGGCATGATGAGCTGAGTAAGGCACGAGCGATGACTTCAGGGTCGGACTACTACGCATATCGGCGAGGAGCCAAACGCCCTCCACTCGAATACGCCGATCTACAACGGGTCGTATCCGGCATGTTCGGAGACCTTGAGGACAAAGGGTGGTTTCAGGCGAAGATCGGTAAGGACTGCGTAGACAACCCCAAGAGCCTTGACACTGTCGTCCTGGAGAGGCTAGGGTTCGACGGCTGGCCACTCTCCCGAGTCGCCACGACACAGCCAGAAGAATGGCTATTCACGATGATCGAGTTCGCCCATGGCCATGTTTCAAAGCCGCTGGACTCTTACTACCACTCGTGGGACAACTGCGGCATTCATGTCACCCGGAGCGATGAGGAAGCTGGTCGGCGTGAGTTTAGAGAACGAGTCAACGCCATACTCGCCCGCTATACCACACCTTATGAGCTACGGGAGAACGGAGAGATTTGGACGGTTGCGCCGACGGGCCTCGACGACATCGAACCAACGCCCACGGGTGAACCCAGTATCGATGATCGGGTGCAAGCCGCCATACGGACCTTCCGGCGCTACGGAGCGGACGACGATGCGAAGAGGTATGCCATCCGGGATTTGGCCGATGTGTTTGAGTACCTCAGGAGTACTGTGGGCACTCAGCTCCTCTCTAAGGATGAGGCCGACCTCTTCAACATCGCCAACAACTTTGGGATCAGACATCACAACCCCAAGCAGAAGACCGACTACGATTCGGGCGTCTGGCTCGACTGGATATTTTACTCCTACCTCAACTCGGTGAGCCTCGTCAGCACGCTCCTCGCTGAAAGAACGTAGCCGACAATGTCTTCGGCTATTCGTAAAGTGAGCCGCTCTATGTCCCGCTTATCCGCTCTGCATCAATTACACAACCACACAACCCCGGTTGGTTCTCCGGTTCTCTGGCCCCCTGGTTCCGGCCGGGGCCGGAGGGGTGCGCCTAACCGCTGCCACATCCCCCTCCCACCTGGCGCCCGCCACCGCCTATCCTCATAGCGGAACGCCCCGCCATCCGCTAACGGGGCGCTGAAACACGACGAACTGTCATTGCGAGGAGCCTGCCTGCCGGTAGGCAGACGAAGCGACGTGGCAATCTCGCATCTCCAGACATCGCCACGTCCCGCTCACCCTGAGCCGGCTGAAGGCCGAGTCGAAGGGCCAGCGGAGCCACAACGTCCCGCTCACGCCCGGACGGCCGGCCCGCCTACCGTCAGGCAGACGCTGTTCGTCCCTGAGGTGCAGCCATGACCCCAACCCGAGACAACCAGCCTCCAGACAAACCGAGCCGTCGCGGCGGCTACCGCCCCGGCAGCGGCGCCAAGCCCGGCAACCTCAACGCCCTCAAGCACGGCCGTCGCTCCGCCCAGTTCTCCCAGCTCGGCCTCCTCCTCGCCTCCATCCCTCAGACACGGCAGGCCCTCCTCGACCTCGCCCGCCGTCATCACCTCAAACAGCGCAAGGCGGAGAAGGTCGCCGCCCATCTCCTGAACACCATGATGGAACGCGCCCGCGCAACGGCCGAACGTCGAACCATCAACGAAAGTGGCGGGGAAACCGACGAGTCTCAGATTCCCCACACGCCTTCAATAACCTCAAGCGCCACCAAACCATCAAACCGCCAATCTGGCCGCCGGCAAGCCATCAAGAACCAGATACGGAAAACCCATTGATCGTCCGTCGAAAACCCTTGACCGTTTGGCCCCTTCCGTGCCCGACAGGGAGCCGATGCGCTATCATCGTTATTGTCATGCGGGCCGCCAATCGGCCGGTTAGCTGGTGGGGATGGCACTGGGAGCCGCCGGTGCCTATGTCCCTCGTCGAGGTGCTCCAGGCGGGCAACATGTCGCCCCGCCTGGCGGCCATGTTCTGGCTGGCGCTGGAGCGCGGGGCATCGCTCATCATCGCTTCGGCGCCGCCCTCGGCCGGGAAGACAGCAACCCTCACCGCCCTCCTCTCGCTCATCCCTCCGGAGACGGTGGCCTACTTCACGCACGGCATCGGCGAGAGGTTCAGCCTGCCCCCGCGGACCGACGCTCACCCCACCTACATCCTGGTCAACGAGATGAGCGACGACCTGCCGGTGTACACCTGGGACACCTACGCACGCCGCGTCTTCGAGCTGCTTGCGCAGGGCTACTCGCTGGCAACGACGATGCACGCCGACACGGTCGACGAAGTGCTGACGATGCTGCAGGAGGAGATCGGTGTGCCGCCGGAGCACATCGCCAAGCTTACGTTCGTCGTGCCGCTGCAGTTGAGCCCCGATCCCGCCGGCTCGCGCTCGCTCCGCCGCCGGGTCAGCGAGGTGGCGTTCCTTCAGCCCGACGCGGAGGGCGGCTTCACCCGCCGCAAGCTGGCCCACTGGCATCCGAACACGGACAGATTCGCCGTCCTGGAAGACGAAGAGGATCGGCGGGCGTTCGCCCGGTGGTGCGGCCTCCCCGTCGAGGCATTGCTGCGGGAGGTGGACAAGCGGGAGGCGTTCCTGGCCGGCCTCGTGAAGGACGGGACGTCCTCCATCCCGGCGGTGAACGCCGCCATCGAGCGCTTCTACGCCGAGCAGATCAGGGCTCGCCCGTCCGGGCGCCGGTCAGGGTAGCAGCGGCCTGCCGCCAGTCGGAGAAGTCGTCGAACACGAGATCGGCGCCACAGCGGCGCAGCACATCGGCGGTGTTGCGGCCGGTGGCCACGCCAACGGCGACCGTTCCGCAGGCCCTGGCGGACGAAACGTCGTGTGGGGTGTCGCCGACGACCATCACCTCCGCCGGGGACAGCCCCTCGCCCAGCCGCTCCAGCGCCCGCTGGACGATGACGGACCGGTCCTCGCTTTCCTCGCCGAAGGCGCCGTCGCTGAAGTAGCGGTCGATGCCGAAGTGGGCCAGCTTGAGGTGGGCCGACCGGCTGAAGTTGCCCGTGGCGAGGCCAAGCCGAACTTTGGGGCGGCAACTCAGCTCCTCCAGCAACATGGGGAAGCCGGGCATTAGCCTGCCCTGGCGCTCTCGCAGCGCCTGCGGCAGGTGGGAGCAGTAGCGCTCCATGAAGCGGGCCTGGTACTGGGCGCAGCCGTCGCCGATACCGTGCTGGCGCAGCGCCTCGGCGAGGATGTAGCAGTCGGTGCGGCCGCTGAACTCCACGCCCTTGAAGCCGTCTTCGATGCCGAACAGGTCGTGGAAGGCGAGGCCCATCGCCTGGGCACCAGCGCCGCCGCTCCACAGCAGCGTGTTGTCTACGTCGAACAAGAGCAGCCGCGACACCTCAACCCTTCTCCTCCCATACCACGCCCACGGCGCGCTTACCGGTGTGCACCAGGAACGCCGGGCCTATCTTGGACTCGACGATCTGGTCACGGGTGAGGTTCATCGCCCGCGTGAGGCGCTGGATGAGCGCCTCTTTGAGGTCCGGGGCTATGCCCTCGATGACGGAGATGCGGCCCAGGTTGCGTGTCTTCTTCACCTCTCGCGCGATAGACTCGATCGCCTTGTCCATACGCCCCCGCATGCGGTCGAAGAGGACGAGCGCCCCGCCGCGGAGGCTGATGACAGGCCGAATACTGAGGACGGAGCTGAGCAGGTGCTGGATGGCGCGCACGCGACCGCTCTTCACGAGGTACTTGGTGGTCTCGAAGGTGGCGAGGAAACGGAGGCGCGTGCTGAGGTCCTCCACGAGACGTTTGGCATGGGCCAGGCTCAGGCCCTGATCCCTGGCCTGAGCCGCCTCCATGACGAGGAAGCCCTCGGCCATGGTGCCCGCCTGGGAGTCGGCCACCTCGATCTCCGCCTCAGGGTGCTCCTCGCACACCATTCGGGCACCCTGAAGGGCCGTCTCGTACGTCTTACTGAGGCCAGATGATATGGTGATGGCGAGGATGCGAGACTGTCCGGCGGCAATACAGCGGCGGAAGGCCTCCGCGAAGCGGCCCGGGGAAGGGGCAGCGGTGGTGGGGTAGCCCGCGCCCTTCTCGTAGCGATCCAGCAGGCCAGCGAACTCCTCCAGATCCAGAACGCCGTCGTCCACGCTCCCCTGCACGCCGAAGTTGATGGTGAACGGCACCTCCTGCAGTTCCAGGTCATGAAGGATGGAGGCCGGAAGGTTGTGGCCGGTGTCAGAAACGATAGCAAAGGGTCGCTTCATGCCGTCGCCCTCCTGAGCATGGCCGGAGCTCCGCTCTCCAGTACTACTTCTCCACCGGGTAGCCAGCCTTTATCCAAGCCTCCGTGCCGCCCTCCAGGTTGAACAAGCGAGTGAGGCCGGCAGCCGCAGCCATTTCACAGGCCAGGGCGCTGCGCTGACCGACCGCGCAAACGAAGAGAATGTCCTTGTCGCGCGGTAGCTCGTCCCTGCGGGCGAAGATGGAGGCCACGGGGATCAGCCTGGCGTCCGGTACATGGCCCGCATTGTACTCGGGCGACTCCCGCACGTCAATGACGGCCACGTCGTTGCGCCCAATCATCTCCTTGCCCTCGCTCACGCTAAGGCGAGCGAAAGGCTCTCGCGGGTCCTTGTCGGGCATTCGGATCGACCTCCCTCGTCGGTTGGATTGTTGCGATTGTAACACGAATTACTCCACAATACCATCCGGCGGGCACAATTCTAATATCTGGGGAAGCCTATTGACAGACGCAGCGCTGCAGGTATCATTCGCGAAAGAGGAAGGCGATCGCGGAGGGAAGCCAGTTCAGGGAGCTCTAGGAGAAGATGGCGCCGAAGCGAGGCAACGATCCAGACCAGCGCCGCCCTGGTGCCAACAGCTAGGGACGTGGTCAAGCCCATCGTATTCGTGACGCGCGGCCTGCCCGGCGGCGCTCTCGACTTACTGGCCCAGCAGACGGAACTGCACGTGTGGGAGAAGGAGCTACCACCGCCCCGCCGGGAGCTCCTGCGGCAGGCAGCCCGCTGCCATGGGCTGCTCACCCTCCTCACCGACCGCGTCGACGACGATCTGCTAGAGGCCGCTCCCCACCTGGCGGTGGTGAGCAACATGGCCACCGGCTTCGACAATATCGACATCACGGCGGCCAGCCAGCGCAGCGTGCTGGTGACGCGCACGCCGGGCGTGCTCAGCGAGACGGTGGCCGATTTCACCTTCGCGCTGCTGCTGGCGGCGGCCCGCCGCGTCACGGAGGCGGACCGCTACGTGCGCGCCAACCGCTGGAAGACCTGGGGCCCGTCCGTTCTGCTGGGCCAAGACGTGTTCGGTGCTACGCTGGGGATCGTGGGGCTGGGTGGCGTGGGGGCGGAGGTGGCCAGACGGGCCCGCGGCTTCGGCATGCGCATCGTGTACCACGACGTCGCTCGCAAGCCTGCGCTGGAGCGGCGCTACCGGCTGACCTTCCAGTCCCTAGAGGACCTGCTGCGCGAGTCAGACTTCGTGACGCTGCATTCGGCGCTGACACCAGAGACACGCGGTCTCATCGGCAGGGCGGAGTTGGATCTGATGAAGGGGAACGCGATCCTGGTGAACACGGGCCGTGGGCCCCTCGTCGATCAGAAGGCGCTGTACGAGGCGTTGCGGTCCGGGCGCATCGCCGGAGCCGCCCTGGACGTGACCGATCCTGAACCGATGACTGCGGACGACCCTCTCCTGGCGCTAGACAACGTGGTGGTCGTGCCCCACATCGCCAGCGCCAGCGTGGCCACCCGCAGCCGCATGGCGATGCTGGCGGCGGAGAACCTGCTGACGGCGCTCGCGGGACGCATCCCGAAGGACACGGTGAATCGGGAAATCGCCCGAACCTGGCGGGCGGCGCGCAGGCGGCGCCTGGCGACACCATCTTGACACCCCGAATGGTGAGTGTTATCGTCGCGCTAACTCAACGGCCAACAGCGGGCCTGTCCGCCCCAGCGGGGGCCTCTTTCGTTCATCGCCAGCGAATATGCCCCAGTCGCTCCGAGCTACCGGTAACCTGTGGCTAGCCAAGGCGCTGTGGGACCTCGGCGCGGTCCAGTTCGGGGACTTCAGCGTGGGCCGCACCACCCTCCACTCGCCCGTCTACGTGAACCTGCGCCTCCTGATTAGCAACCCCCGTGCCCTGCAACGGGCCGGCCGGGTCATCCACAATGAGGTGCAGACCCTGCAACGGATGCTGCACCCGCGGGTACAGCCCTTTCAACGGGTGAGCGGCATCCCCTTCGGGGGGCTGCACCTGGGCCTCTCGTACTCGCTGGCCAGCAAGGTTCCCCTGGTCTACATCCACCCGGCCAAGGAGCGGAACGGCGCCCGAGCCTTTGTGGAGGGGAAGTATGAGCAGGGCGAGACCGTCCTCCTGGTGGACGATCTCGTCACGAGCGGCGGCAACGTTATCGAGACCGCAACCTTCCTTAGAATCGAGGCCGGGCTCAAGGTGAAGGACGTCGTGGTGCTCCTGGACCGGCAGGAAGGCGGCGAGGAGCGCCTCCGGCGCCACGGCTACAACCTCATCTCCATCCTCGGCCTGGAGACTATGCTCAACTACCTGATGGCCAGCGGCCGCATTGACGAGCACTGGTACCGGAAGAGCATCGAGTACATCCAGAGCCGCCGCGCCGAGCGCAGCGCCTGACCTGCCTGCCGGCAGGCAGGCGTTTTGGGGGGCCTACGCGACTAAAGGTGACGGGCGAACTCCGCCACGGTGGGATTGGCCAGCCGCTTAAAGTCCGCATACTTCATGCTCATCGTGTCGGTGTGGGTCCCCGCCTCAAAGACGATGGTCCCGTCATCCGCGAGGGACTTGTCAACGTAGAGGGGGACATCGTAGAGGTTGCCGAAAGGAGGCATGGCCCCCACCTCGCAGCCGGGGAAGCGGTCCGCGAACTCATCCTCGTGGGCCAGACGCGCCTCCTTGGCGCTGAGGACGGCGGCGGCCTTCTCCAGGTCCACTTTCGCTGGCGCAGGCAGCACGAACATGCAGAGCTTGCCGTCTCCCGTCAGCATCACCACTTTGGCCAGCATGCGGCCCGGCACGTGCTCTGAGGCAGCCACCTCTTGAGCTGTGTAGGCTACGGCGTGGTGCTGGACCTGAAACGGCACCTTGTTCTCCCGCAGGTAGGCCTCAAGGTCTTCCTTGCACCCCATATCAGACCTCCTTGCTGGCTTTCCGGCCTTTCAGTCCACATTATCCTCCGACGGCGGGCAGTGACCAACAGTCGCCTGCCCACGATTCGTCCGACCCGTAACAGTTCTTTGACCGCCTGCGTCTACGGTGCTAGACTGGCCTGGCCACGGTAGACATGCACTTGCGAGCCCCATTTAGGACGCTAGTCCCGGCGCTGGCAGCGCTGGCCTTGTGGGCGTGCGGCGGAGGCGATTCGAGCACCGGCCCGCTAGATGGCGGCGGCAGTATGACACCCAACCCACTCAAGGTGCAGGCCTCCTGCGATGCCATCCAGGACATCGAAAGCTACCGATACGTATTCGAGATCAAGCGGGATCTGCCTGACACTGAGCCGCCGGATGACGCCACCCCGAATCCTCTGAGCAGCATCACCGAGGGCATCAGGGAGCTCTTCAGGGACTCGCAGTGGGAGGGCGCCTTCGTGGCCCCGGACCGGAGCGAGACACTGGTGCGTTCCGGGGGAGAGGAATTGGAGCTGCGCACCATCGGCGACAAGAGTTGGATACGGGTAGGCGCCACCTGGCAGGAGCAGGAGCCGCCGGACAACAACGTGCTACCCGCGCTTTCCTCGCTCTGTGCGGACATCGTGGAGGAGCTGGCACCCTCGCTGGCCGCGGCAGCCGGTGAGGAGGACGTGGTGAATGGCATCGAGACGGTCCACTACCGGCTGAGCGAGGCGGACTTGAAGGAGCTGCCGGAGCTGCTGGGCCGAAGCGGTGAAGAGGGGCTCCCCAGCGAGTTCAGCGTTGATGTGTGGCTGGAGCGTGACGACGGCTGGCCGGTACGCCTCGATATAGCGGCCTCTGACACCAACGAGGAAGGCGAGCCGATCAGCGAGGAGTGGTTCATGGAGTTCAGCGACATCAATGACCCGACGATCGAGATCGAGCCGCCGCCGGTGTCACCGGCCCAGACCTAGGGCAAAGGGTTGTGAGGGCGTAGCATGCCGCTCCCTTACAGGAGACGACGGATGGCCTTGCGGCCGGGACGGGGGTCGTAGTTGGACTTGAACATCTCGAGCTTGTCGCGCTCGATGAGGTACTTGCCGGCGAACAAGATGGCGGGAACCTTCTTCTGCTTGATGAGACGGCGCAGACTCTGAGGGTGTATACCCAGAGCACGGGCGGCCTCTACCAGATCGAGGTAGTTGTCAAACGGTTCGACGACCATAGCTCTCACTCCGAATAAGATGCTAAGACGCGTGAATGATTCTACCACAAACGTCAAGGGCCTGCCTGGCGATAGGCAGGGAACGGCGACGAGTACCGCCCATTAAGGCTCAATCATGTCTCCAAGCCCGGCCATCCGTGGCACCTTGTGGTATGCTTGCCCCAGGTCTCCGTCATGTATGACCGTGAGAAGCTGAAGCACCTCTCCCAGAAGCGAGCGGAATGGAACGAGCGCTCCGGAGACAGTGAGCGTGCGGGCCCGTTCATCACCACCTCCGGTCGCCCCGTCCGCCGGGTCTACGATCCCACAGACGCAGGCGACCTCGACTACGAACGCGACCTGGGCATGCCGGGCGAATACCCTTACACCCGCGGCATCCACGCCACGGGTTACCGCGGCAGGATGTGGACGATGCGGATGTTCGCCGGCTTCGGCAGCGTGGAGGAGACGAACGCGCGCTTCAAGTACCTCCTCTCGCAGGGTCAGACCGGTCTGTCCATCGCCTTCGACCTGCCAACGCTGATGGGGTACGACACGGACGCGCCGGAGGCGGAGGGCGAGTTCGGCAAGTGCGGCGTGGCCGTCTCATGCCTGGCCGATATGGAAACCCTGCTGGACGGCATTCCCCTGGCGGAGATCACCACCTCCATGACCATCAACTCTCCCGCCGCCGTCATCTGGGCGATGTACATAGCGGCGGCGGAGAAGCGGGGCGTGGCCCGCCGCAAGCTGGGCGGCACCATCCAGAACGACATCCTCAAGGAGTTCATCGCCCAGAAGGAGTACATCTTTCCGCCGGAGCCCTCCATGCGCTTGGTGGTGGACACGATCGAGTTCGGCACGCGGGAGACGCCCAAGTGGAACACCATCAGCATCTCCGGCTACCACATCCGCGAGGCGGGGGCGACAGCGGTGCAGGAGCTAGCCTTCACCCTGGCCGACGGCCTCGAGTACGTGCGCTGGACCCTGGACCGGGGCCTGGAGATCGACGAGTTCGCGCCGAGGCTATCGTTCTTCTTCAACTGCCACAACGACTTCTTCGAGGAGGTGGCCAAGTTTCGCGCCGCCCGGCGCATCTGGGCACACGAGATGCGTGAGCGTTTCGGGGCCAAGGACCCGCGCTCCTGGTGGCTTCGCTTCCACACCCAGACCGCCGGCGTCTCCCTCACCGCCCAGCAGCCGGAGCTGAACCTGATCCGCACGGCCATCCAGGCCCTGGCGGCGGTGATGGGCGGCACCCAGTCCCTCCATACCAACTCCATGGACGAGGCCCTCGCCCTTCCCAGTGAGAAGGCGGCCCGGCTGGCCCTGCGCACCCAGCAGGTCATCGCCCACGAGTCAGGCGTCACCAACGCCATCGATCCCCTGGGCGGGAGCTTCTTCACCGAGGCGCTCACCAAGGAGAGCGAGGAGGAAGCCTACGCCTATTTCCGCCGCATCGAAGACCTGGGCGGCGTCATACCCGCGATCGAGAGCGGCTTCTTCCAGCGGGAGATCGCCGAGGCCGCCTACCGCTACCAGAGGGAGATCGATTCGCAGGAGCGAGTCATCGTCGGCGTCAACGAGTACGTGCTGGACGAGCCGCTGGAGATACCGATCCTGCAGATGGATGCGCAGGGCGAGCAGCGCCAGGTGGAACGGCTGCGTCGCCTGCGTCGGGAGCGTGACGACCGGGAAGCGGCGCGCTGCCTGAAGGCCGTTGAGAAGGCCTGCTGCGACCAGGAGAACGTCATGCCCTACCTGGTGGACGCCGTCAACGCGTCCTGCACCCTGGGCGAGATCTGCGACGTCATGCGGGACGTTTTTGGGGCGTACCAGGAGCAATCCGCGGTCTGACGAGGTAGCGGCCAGGTAACCGCGGGGCGCACCCTTTCCCTCAAGCGCGAAACGAGCTATAGTAAATCCAGCCCCGCTGTCTCCAACGGCATCTCTTCCGACGTTCGAGGCAGACTCCCAGGTAGACCGGAAGACCAAGCCCCACCAGGGCACATCAGAGGAGGCTCCCCGTGTCCATGAAGCTCTACGTCGGAGGTCTGTCCTTCGACACGACCGACGACGGTCTGAGAACGTTCTTCGAGCAGGCAGGCACGGTAGAGTCGGCCAGCGTGATCACCGACCGCTATTCCGGGCGGTCGCGCGGGTTCGGCTTCGTGGAGATGGGGACCAACGCCGAGGGCCGCAAGGCGATCGAGGAACTGAACGGTAAGATGCTGGACGGCCGAACATTAACAGTGGACGAGGCGCGGCCGCAGTCCCGTGAAGGTGGGCGCTCCTTCGGCGGTGGCGGCGGGCAGCGACGGGGCGGCGGTGGGAGGAGGCCGCGATGGTAGAGTCCGTCCGCGGGCGCAAGGCCCAGCAAGAAGCCTGTACCCACCACTGGCGCATCGCCACGCCGTCCGGAGAGACCAGCACCGGCGTCTGCCTGATCTGTGGCGCCTCCCGTCAATTTCAGAACTACGCCTACCGCCCCTCCATGACCCGGACCCGGCGAGCCCCGGCCGACAACAGGGCCTCCAAGTAGGACCTTCTCGCAGGGGTCAGCACTCTCGTTGACGTTAGCGTAAGGGCTGCCGTATCATTAGCCCGCTCAGACGGGCCCGTCTTTCACACCTGCCTGCCGGCAGGCAGGCCCCAGGAGGAGTGTCTTGTCCATCGTCGACGTCATAGACCGCGCCAAGAACGAAGGCCGCGCCGTCCTCACGGAGATCGAGTCCAAGCAGATCCTGGAGGAGGCGGGCATCCGCACCGCCAGCGCCCGCCTGGCCCGCACCGCCGAGGAGGCCGTCGAGGCCGCCTCGGAGTTCGGCTACCCGGTCGTTCTCAAGATCATCTCGCCGGATGTGACCCACAAGTCGGACGTGGGCGGCGTCAAGCTGGACCTGGGCTCGGCGAAGGCGGTGGCCACCGCCTTCAAAGAGATCACCAAAGCCGTCAAGCGGCACCAGTCCGACGCCCGCATCGAGGGAGTGGCCGTGCAGAAGATGGCCCGCCCTGGCATCGAGGTGATCGTGGGCATGAGCAAGGATCCGCAGTTCGGGCCGGTGCTGATGTTCGGCCTTGGGGGCATCATGGTGGAGGTGCTCAAGGACGTGGCCTTCCGCATCGTGCCCCTGGAGGCCCGGGACGCCCGCCAGATGATCCGCGAGATCAAGGGCTTCCCCGTGCTGGAGGGGTTCCGCGGCCAGGAGGCCGCCGATTTGGAGGCGCTCCAGAAGCTCCTTTTGAAGGTGTCCTCCTTCGTGGAGGCTCACCCGGAGATTGAGGAGCTGGACCTGAACCCGGTGTTTGCCTACAAGGACGGGGCCCTGGCGGTGGACGCCCGCATCGTGGTGGGGTAGAAGTTGGCCCGCCGCTCCGTGCCCAAGAAGTGGCCCACCGGCCTCATCGAGGTGGCGCCCAACGTCTTCGGCTACGTCCAAGCTGGCGGCGTCACAGGCGTCTCCAATGGCGGGCTCATCGTCGGCGATGAGTCTGCCGTAGCCGTGGACGCGCTGATGGTGCCCAGCATGACCCGGCGCTACCTGCGGGCCATCCGCCGAAGCACCAAGAAGCCCATCTCTCACCTGGTCAACACCCACCATCACATCGACCACATCGGCGGCAACCAGTTCTTCCCGCGCTCGCAGATCGTTGCCCACGTGAACTGCCGAGAGGAGATGATCCGCTTCGGCATCCCCGTGGAGCGGCTCAAGGCGCTCATACCGGACTACGCTGAAGAGTACGACGATCTGCGGCTGGTGCTGCCGGACACTGTCTATGCCGGCCAGATGACGCTGTACCAGGGCGACCGCGTCATCGAGCTGCTGTACATGGGGCCAGCTCACACCCCAGGCGATACCATGCTCTACCTGCCCAAGGAGAAGGTGCTCTTCGCCGGCGACGTCGCCTTCCACTACGTGGTTCCGGGCCCGTTCGACTGCCACGTCAGCGGCTGGATCAGCGTGGCGGACCGCGCCGCCGATCTCGACGCGGAGGTGATCGTCCCCGGGCACGGACCCATCGGGACCAAGAAGGAGATGCGGGAGATGCGCGACTACCTGGCGCTGGTGCGACGGGAGGCGCGCAAGTCATACCAGGCGGGAGAGCCGCCTGACGAGGCGGCGCGCAAGCTGAAGATGGGCGGCTACTACACGCAGTGGGCCAACCCGGAGCGGCTGCCCATGATCGTGCAGCGGCTGTACATGGAGCTCCAGGGCGACATCTAGTGGCGCGCGCCGCCAAGACGAAAAGCGATCTCCAACAGCGCCTGGACCGCGCCTTCAACCCCCGCACCGTGGCAGTCGTGGGCGACAAGCGGGCCATCGGCTACCTATGGCTGCGCTCCATGAGCACCTTCCAGGGCAAGGTCTACTCCGTCCAGATCGACCCGAACGAGATACCGGGCATCGAGGCGCTGGGCGTGCCCAACTACCCCAGCCTTCTCGACATCCCGGACGAAATCGACTACGTCGTGTGCGCGGTGCCGCGACAGGTCTCGGCCCGTATCATCGCCGACTGCATCGAGAAGGATGTGGGCGCGGTCACGCTGTTTACGTCCGGCTTCGCGGAGACGGAGACGGAGGAGGGGATACGGCTCCAAGAGCAAATCGGGGAGATGGCGAGAAAGGCGGGGCTGCTGCTCGTCGGGCCTAACTGCATGGGGATCTACAACCGCCGGTTGGGCGTGCGGAACTCATGGGAGCTGCCAGCGGGCGAGGGGGGCAACGTGGGGTTCATCTCCCAGAGCGGCACGCACTGCATCAACTTCTCGCTGGTGGGCGACCGCCAGGGCATCCGCTGCTCGAAGGCGGTGAGCTTCGGCAACGCCGTGGTCCTGGACGCCCCCGACTACCTGGAGTACATGACGAACGACGCCGAGACGGAGGTGATCGGCCTCTATCTGGAGGGTGTGAAGGACGCCCGTCGCTTTTTCAGCGTGCTGCGGGAGGCGGCCCGCAGGAAGCCGGTGGTGGTGTGGAAGGGGGGCGTGAGCGAGGCCGGCGCCCGCGCCATCTACTCGCACACGGCGGCGCTGGCCACGGCCCCCGCGGTGTGGGACGCAGCGATGCGGCAGGTCGGCGCCGTGCAGACCGAAAGCCTGGACGAGACGATCGATGCCGTCAAGGCGCTGGTCTACTGCGCCCCGGGCACGGGCCACCGCGTGGGCCTCGTCGCCATGACCGGGGGTCAGTCAGTAGTCATCACTGACGCCTTCGAACGGGAAGGACTGGAGGTGCCGCTGCTCACCGCTGCCTCCTACGAGCAGCTATCGAGCTTCTTCAACATCATCGGCGGCAGCTACCGCAACCCACTGGACTCCGGCGGTACTATCGGCTGGGGATTCGCGCCTCAGAACCTCCAGAGACTCCTGAAGATACTGGACGAAGACGACAACGTGAACGCCATAGTGATAGAGGTGAGCGCCGGCTTCCTGGCCCGGCGCATGAGGGAAAACCCCGGCATCCTGGACGCACTGCTTGATACTCTGTCCGCCCACAGAGAGCGGTCGCAGAAGCCGTTCATCGCCATTACCCACGCAGGACACCTTGAGGACGTGACAGTGATGGTTCGCTCGCGCCTGCTGGAGCGCAACATCCCGCCCTTCGCCAGCTTCGAGGCGGGGGCCAAGGCGCTGCGCCGCGCCATCGACTACTGGCGGTTCCGGGAGGGGCTGGACTAGGGGCTGGACGCGCCAGCCCCTGCTCCTGGGGATCAGCGACGCCTTCTAGGCGATGTGGGGCGGCGAGGTGGAGCGCATCGTCATTCAGTTGCGGGAAGAAGGTCGAGGGAAGGGGGAAGAGGACGACCCGCCCTTCTTTCTTCCCCCCTCTTCCCTAGTTATCATGAAGCCATGAAACGAACCATCTACTTCGATCACGCGGCTACCACTCCCCTCCACCCCAAGGCGCTGGAGGCGATGCTTCCCTATCTCAGCGACCGCTTCGGGAACCCGTCCGGGGCCTACGCCCTGGGCCGCCAGGCGGCCCGCGCGGTGGACGGCGCCCGCAGGATCGTCGCCGAGGTGCTGGACTGCCGCCCTCGGGAGGTGGTGTTCGCGGGGGCGGGCAGCGAGTCCATCAACCTAGCGATCAAGGGGGCAGCCTTCGCGCAGAAGCTGGCCGGCATGGGCAACCACATCATCACGAGCACGACGGAGCACCACGCCGTCCTCCACTCGTGCGAGTACCTGGAGCGCTTCGGGTTCGAGACGACCTACGTCCCGGTGGACAGGCACGGCATGGTGAGCCCCCAAGCCGTGGCCGAGGCCGTGACCGACCGCACCGTCCTGGTGAGCGTGATGCTGGCCAACAACGAGGTGGGCACGATCAACCCCGTGGCCGATGTGGCGGAGGCGGTGCGGGAGCGCGGCAAGAAGCTGCGACGGCGCATACCCGTGCACACCGACGCCGTGCAGGCAGCCAACGCCCTGGCCCTGAGCGTGCAGGCCCTGGGGGTAGACCTCCTGAGCCTGTCATCACACAAGTTCTACGGCCCTAAGGGCGCGGGGGTCCTGTACATCCGGGGGGGCACGCCGCTGCTGCCCCTGCAGAGCGGCGGTGGCCAGGAGCGACAGCGGCGCGCCGGCACCGAGAACGTGGCCGCCATCGTCGGGACGGCCGTCGCGCTGCGACTGGCCCAGGAGGACCGCGCGGAGTACTCCAGGCTCTCGCGCCGCCTGAGGGACCGAATCGTGGAGGGCGTGCTGACGGCGCTTCCCGCGGCCACCCTCAACGGCCACCGGCAACAGCGCCTGCCCAACAACGCCCACTTCAGCTTCGAGGGCGCCGAGTCCGACGACATGCTGGCCGCCCTCGACAGGCGGGGAATCGCGGCCAGCGCGGGCAGCGCCTGCACCTCGGCCACCTGGGAGCCGTCGCACGTCCTGGCGGCCATGGGGGTGCCGCTGGCCCGGGCGGTGGCCGCCCTGCGCCTGACCGTCGGGCCCGATAACACGGACGACGAGGTGGACTACCTGCTGTCCGTGCTGCCGGAGGTGGTGGCGGAGTCACGGGCGAGCAGCCGCGGCGCCTCCCCCAAATAGCAGCGACCAGGGCGAAACCCGTGCCTCGGAATGTCAGTCCTGCGCAGGGTAGTCGGTTCTCACAGGTGATTCGGTGCGCAAGGCGTTGCCGCCGGGCGCGCGGCTGGTGGACGAAAGCCCACCCCGCCGTAGGCGAAAGAGATAGGCTAAAATGGCCGCATGACGGCAAAGACGTGGCTGATAGTGGGCCTGGGTAATCCAGGCCCTGTCTATTCCCATAACCGCCACAACGTCGGCTACTGGTCCATCAACCGCCTGGCCCGGCTGCACGGCATCCCCCTCAAGGCCCGACGCCTGGCCACCATCGGCCAGGGCGCCATCGCCGGCGTTCCCGTCGTCCTCGCCAAGCCAAGAACGTTCGTCAACCGCAGCGGCCGCGCCGCCGCCGCCCTACTGCGCAACTTCCAGATCAAGCCCGACCAGATGCTGGTGATCTGCGACGACCTGGACCTGCCCGCAGGCAGGCTGCGTCTAAGGCCGGGAGGCGGCCACGGCGGCCAGAAAGGGCTGCGCTCCATCATCGGGACGATAGGGAGCGGTGGCTTCCCCCGCCTGCGCATCGGCATTGGCCGGCCGGTGGTGGACGGAGAGCCGAGCTGGGAGCCGGAGGTGGTGGCGGACTACGTGCTCAGCGACCCCACGCCCCAGGAGGCGGAGGCGCTGCAGGCCGCGGCGGCCGAAGCCGCGGAAGCGGTGGAGACTGTCCTGCGCGACGGGCTGGAAGCGGCCATGAACCGCTACAATCGCTAACTCCCCAAACTGTTAAAATTGAACCGTGAGGGCCCCGACCTGAGGTCGAGGCCCTAGAAGTGTTGCCGTGAATCTGTCCGGACTGCTATCGCAGATAGAGGGGGCGCCGTCCCTGGCGCGGCTGCGGGAGACGCTGGGCCGCAGTCCTTCGCGCCTGACCATCGGCCTGCCCGACTCCGCCAAGGCGGCGGTGCTGGCCGCCCTGGCCCGGGCCAGCGACGGGCCGCTGCTGGCGATCGTCCCCCGGGAGGACCGGGCCGAGGCCCTGGTCGAGGAGCTGGGCGCCTGGCTGGGCGGTAGCCTGCCTGTGGTGCCGTTCCCCCAGCGCGACGTCCTCCCCTACGAGCGCCTGGCCCCCGATCCGGAGGCGGTCCGCCAGCGCCTGACGGCTATCTCCCTGCTCCCGCCGGAGGCAGGTCAGCCTCCGGCTGAGGCCGGCGGGGTCCGCCCCATCGTTATCGCCTCGGCGATGGCGCTGGCCCAGCGGACGCTGTCGCCGCAGGAACTCTCGGCCTCCACGCGGGCCCTGAGGCGGGGGAGCCGCCTGGACCCCAACCAATTCCTGGCCCAGCTTGCCGCCCTGGGGTACGCCATCGAGCCGCTGGTGGAACGGGCGGGGCAGGCCAGCCACCGCGGCGGCATCATTGACGTGTTTCCGCCCCAGGCTGAGACGCCGGTGCGCATCGAACTGGTGGGGCGGGAGATCGAGAGCCTGCGGCGATTCGATCCAGAGACACAACGCTCGGTGGGCCCGACCGAGAGCGTAGTGCTGGGGCCGGCGCAGGAAGCCGTGTTCACCTCGGACGCGCGATCCGCCACAGGAGACATCCTGGCCCGGCTTGATCTCTCTCGGTGTCCCAGGGAGGCACGCCAGCACTTCGAGGAGGAGATATCCCTTCTGGCAAGCGGGGCGGGCTTCGCCGGGGACCATTTCTACGTGCCGTTCCTGGCTCGGGCCACCCTGCTTGACCACCTGCCGCCGGCCGCTGCCGTCGTCGTCGACGAGGAGAGCGATGCGGCGGCAGCCCTGGAGGAAGCCGAACGGGAGGCGGAGGCGGTAAGACGGGAGCTGGAGGAGCGGGGTGAGATACCAGAGGGCCTGCCGCTACCGCAGGAGGCCTGGCCAGAAGTGAGGGCAGCGCTGGACCGGCGTCCGCTGCTCCTGCGCCTGTCCCGCTGGATCAGCGGCGAAGAACCAGACAGTATCCGCCTGCCGTTCTCCCCGGTACCGGCCTACGGGGGCCAGCTCCGTCGCCTGGTTAGCGAGAGCGCTTCCGAGTTACGTCAAGGTCAATCCCTGGCCGTGGTCTCCCAGCAGGCGCAGAGGCTGGCGGAGCTGTTCCGTGAGGAGGGCACGGATGTGCGGGTCACGGAGGAGCCGCCCGCCCGTGGCCTCGCCCTGGTGCAGGGGTCGCTGCCAGCGGGCTGGCGCCTGAGTGAAGACGGCACCGACCTGGCCCTGGTAACGGACACGGAGGTGTTCGGATTCGTCAAGCAGCGCCGCCGCACGCCCCGCCGCGGGATCAACCGAGAGGCGTTCCTGGCTGAGCTCTCGCCGGGCGATCACGTGGTGCACGTCGACCACGGCATCGCCCGCTTCGCCGGTCTGGTGAGGATGGCCGTGGACGGGCACGAGCGGGAGTACCTGGAGCTGCACTACGCCGAGGGCGACAAGCTGTTCGTCCCGACCGACCAGTTGGACCGAGTGAGCCGCTACGTGGGCCCCTCCGACCACGAGCCGCGGCTGACGCGGCTGGGAAGCGGCGACTGGCAGCGAGCGAAGCGGCGGGTGAGGCAGGCGGTGCAGGAGCTGGCCAGGGACCTCCTTGCCCTGTACGCCGCGCGGGAGGTGGTGCCGGGCCACCCCTTCGCAGGCGACGCGCCCTGGCAGGCTGAGCTGGAGGCCTCCTTCCCCTATGTCGAGACAGCGGACCAAATCGCCGCCGTCAGCGAGGTTAAGCGGGACATGGAGCGGCCACGCCCCATGGACCGCCTAGTCTGCGGCGACGTGGGCTACGGCAAGACGGAAGTGGCCATTCGGGCGGCCTTCAAGGCGGTGATGGACGGACGCCAGGTAGCCCTGCTGGTGCCCACGACCGTTCTGGCCCAGCAGCACTACCAGACGTTCCAGGAGCGCCTGAGCGCCTTTCCGGTGAGGGTGGAGATGCTGTCCCGGTTCCGCTCGGAGGGGGAGCAGCGGGAAGTGGTGGAGGGGCTGGCGAAGGGCACGGTGGACGTCGTCATAGGCACCCACCGCCTACTCCAGAAGGACGTGCAACTCAGAGACCTGGGACTGGTCGTAATCGACGAGGAGCAGAGGTTCGGGGTGGTCCACAAGGAGCACCTTAAGCAGATGCGCCGGGATGTCGACGTTCTCACCCTCTCGGCGACGCCCATTCCGCGCACGCTGTACATGGCCCTCGGCGGCATCCGAGACATGTCGACGATGGAGACACCGCCGGAGGAGCGGCTGCCCATCAGGACCTACGTCTCGGAGTTCGACGACCGCCTGGTACGGGAGGCGATCCTGCGAGAGCTGGAGCGCAGTGGCCAGGTCTACTTCGTACACAACCGGGTGCACAGAATCGAGATGATCGCCCACAGAGTGCAGGAGATCGTGCCGGAGGCGAGCGTTGGCATCGCCCACGGGCAGATGCCGGAGCAGGACCTGGAGAGGGTGATGCTGGAGTTCGGGCACGGGCGCATCGATGTGCTGGTCTGCACCACCATCATCGAGTCCGGACTGGACATCCCCAACGTCAACACGATCATCGTCAACCAGGCAGACAAGCTGGGGTTGGGCCAGCTCTACCAGCTTCGAGGCCGCGTCGGCCGGGGCGCCCACCGTGCCTACGCCTACCTCATGTACGACCGCAAGGGCCGGTTGACGGAACAGGCCCAGAAGCGGCTGCAGACGATCTTCGAGGCGACGGAGCTGGGAGCGGGGTTCCAGATAGCCCTGCGTGACCTCGAGATCCGCGGCGCCGGCAATCTCCTGGGCCCCGAGCAGAGCGGCTACATGGCTGCCGTGGGCTTCGGTCTCTACTGCAGCCTGCTGGCGGAGTCGGTGGAGCGGCTGCGGGCGATGGGGAAGGGGGAGGCACCGCCACCGCCGCCAAAGGAGGGCCCACAGGTGACGATCGAGTTGCCGCTGTCCGCCCACCTGCCGCATTCGTACGTGCCCGACCTCAACCAGCGCCTAGCCCTCTACCAGAGGATGAGCGAGGCCACCGACCCGCGCGAGCTGGAGTCGCTGAGCCAGGAGATGGTAGACCGGTTCGGGGAGCCGCCACCGACGGTGCGCAATCTCCTGTTCGTCGTCCTTGTGCGCATCCTGGCGGACCTGGCGAGCGTGCAGGCCGTCTCAACGGAGGACGGCGAGGCGGTGGTACGGCTCAGAGAGGGCTCCCTGGTGCCGAAGGAAGCGCTGGAGCCACGCGCGCCCAAGGGGGTGCACCTGGGGCGGACGCTGCTGCGGGTGGAGCTGAGCGAGGGCTGGCGGAGGCGGCTGCAGCAAGCGCTGGAGGCGCTGGCAGAGGCAGCCTTTGCCCAAAGTTAGCGGTAAAGCGTCACCTATGTGTAATAGATGCCTCGAACGCCGGTTATAGTTCTAGTGAAACCTATTGACCGAACCACGATTTGACAAATTACCATTGAACGGTTTAGTATAAGCGCTCGTGAAGGAAATCACTTCGGCCCGCCCCACAGCGATAAGCGACGCGGTCGCCCGCCTGGACCGCCTCCACGTGATGGCGGCGCTGTTCGGCGCCGGCTTCACCGCCTTCCTGGCCATCGAGCCAACGCAGAACTGGCTCCTGTTGCTGCTGGCCGGCCTGGTAGCCCTGGGCACGGATGCCGTCGTCCGCACCCACCCCCGCGCCCGCTTCAAGCGCCTGGACGATACGGCCCTCTATCTGTTCGCGCCGGTACTGCTGACCCTCAGCCTGGGCCTGTTCTTGGAGGAGTTCGCCGAGGGCTACTGGTCGCTCCTGGCCGGCGTGGGCGCGGCCATCCCCTTCGCCATCGTCCTCCAGGCGGAATACGACTCGGTGGACCGGCGCGCGGAGGCTTACGGCGGCGCCCGCCTCATCCTCAACATCGCCACCTACGTCATCGCCTTCCTGTTCTACGCCACCATGTACGACTTCGATCTGAGCCTGGCCGCGGTGGCTTTCGCCGCCGGCGTGGTCAGCCTCCTTCTGGCCATCGAGATCCTGCGCGAGGAGGCGCTGGAGACACCGCGGACCCTGCTCTACGCCCTGGCTATCGGCCTGCTGCTGTCCGAGGCCGCCCTGGCCATGTACTTCCTTCCGCTGGAAGGGGCGCTGGCCGCCATCTTCCTGCTGCTCGCCTTCTACCTGATGACCGGCCTTATGCACAACTACCTGGCCGATCGCCTCAGCTTGCGCACGGTGGGCGAGTTCAGCGGCATCGCCCTCCTCGGCCTCCTCATCGTCGTCATCTCCCACTCCTATATCTAGGCTCGACGCGACGGACGACAACCTCGACCCCCAGGAGAGGGTTTTCCTGTTGCCACGGGGTCTGCGGCCCTCATTAGACGCTTGCTGGCCTGAAAGGGGCCGTGCTAGCATGGAGTCGGTCGGGGCGTAGCGCAGTCCGGTAGCGCACTTGAATGGGGTTCAAGAGGTCGCCGGTTCGAATCCGGCCGCCCCGACCAGCTCCTCATCCAGACACGACTCACCTCTACGTCCGACGGCGGCCCCCTGTTTGGCTCGTCAGCAGCCTCCGGTCTCTGCGTAAGCAGCTCCTGACGGGCACCTGGTGGCGCGAGCTGAGCCTGCCTGTTGCCACTCCTGCCATAGGACAATACGATTGGCTACATGGCAGAAAGACAACCCTCGCTAGGAGAGCTGTTCTCTCCTCGTGGGGTAGCCGTTGTTGGTGTGTCTCCAGCACAGAAGGCATCCTTCGCCGGACATGCCGTACAGTGCCTCAAAGAGGCGGGGTTCCCGGCGGTGTATCCCGTGAACCCGAAGCATCCAGAAGTGCTTGGCCTGCCCTGTTATCCCAGCGTCGCGGCCATTCCTGGAGCGGTGGACCACGTTATCGTGAGCATCCCCGCCGAGTCGGCTCTGGCGCTGCTGGACGACTGTGCCGCTAAGGGCGTGAAGTCTGTGCACTTCTTCACCGCTGGTTTCAAGGAATCTGGCGACCCGCAGAGGGCGGAACTCGAGAGCGCAATGCTCAGCAAGGCACGCGCTGGCGGCTTCCGTATCATCGGCCCCAACTGTGTGGGCCTGTTCGTGCCCAAGAGCCGCCTGGCGACCACGGCAGGAGTCCCTCTGGAACCGGGACCGGTCGCCTTCATTTCGCAGAGTGGGGGCCACGCCCACGATCTCCCATTCCTCGGGGGACAAAGGGGGCTGCGCTTCAGCAAGGTGGTCAGCTATGGGAATGCTCTCGATGTAGACGAGTGCGAGCTCCTCCAGTACTTCTGTGAAGACCCGGAAACCGAGATAATCGCCGCCTATATCGAGGGGGTGAAAGACGGGCGGCGTTTCGTGAGTGCCCTCCGCGAAGCAGCGGCCCGAAAGCCAGTGGCGATCTACAAGGGCGGCAGGACCGAGGCTGGCAAACGAGCCGCTCACGGCCACACTGCGAGTCTGACGACTTCGGCAGCCGTCTTCGATGCCCTGTGCTGCCAGGTCAACGCGATCCAGGTTGGGGACGTGGAGACGCTGGCAGACGTCCTGGTAGCCCTTCGCTTCGCTAGCCCCCTGCCACGAGGCACCGGCGTTGCTGTGGTGGGTACGGGTGGTGGCCCCAGCGTTCTCGCCAGCGACGAAATGGAGCAAGCAGGGCTCCGGCTGCCATCCCTCTCCCCAGAGATCAAGGCGGAGTTGAGGCAGATCCTGCCTTTGGCTGGCAGCATCTTTGACAACCCGGTGGACGCCACTACCCTCCTTTCTCCACACGCCATCTCTGCAACCATGCGAGTACTCGCCAGCGTTCGGGAGATAGACATGCTCGTGTACCATCTGGGGTTCCACCCCGTCAGCCGTTGGGGGGGTGGCGTAATCTCTTTGCCGGGCCTCTTGGGAGCCATCATTGACGCCCTAACGGACGCTAGGCAGGCAACTGGTAAGCCTGTCCTGTTAGCGTTGCGCCCTGCGCCAGACCAGACCGGGACGAAGGATTTCTTCGCAGCCCAGGAGGCTTTCGTACGAGCAGGGTTCCCCGTTTTCCATTCTCTGCGTCGGCTCGGCATGGCCATGGCTCGCGTCGTGGCCTGGAACCGGGCTTGACCTCGTCGTTGCCGATTGTGGGACTCCGCGTGAGCAGCCCGTGATGGACGGCCGATGCCCTGAGCCTTCAGCTCCGTCCCAGCGGTGACCGATGGACGACTCTCCAGAGCTGCGCCGCTTGTCCGTTCCCTAACTCCGATACTACAATCACCGGAGCATACGTCCGCCCCCACACCGGCGACGGAACCGCGAAGCGGGGCGACGGCGGAGATGCCGGTCGATGGCAGAGACACGAGAGCCCATTGATGCCCAGTCTCTCCCCGAAGTGAGCGCGGGGGCGCGGCTGGCTGAGGTGGGCCGCCTCTTCCTGCGGCTGGGCTTCCTCTCCTTCGGCGGCCCGGCGGTCTACATCGCGATGATGCGCGACGAGGTGGTGGCGCGACGGCGATGGGTGGACGACCGGGGGTTCCTCGACCTGCTCGGCGCCACCAACCTGATCCCCGGCCCCAACGCGACCGAGATGGCGATTCACCTGGGTCGGGTACGCGCAGGGTGGCGGGGCCTGATCCTTGGCGGCGTCTGCTTCATCGTCCCGGCGATGCTGATAACGCTGGGGTTCGCGTGGGCGTACGTTGAGTACGGCACGACACCAGAGGTCACGTGGCTTCTATACGGCGTCACGCCGGTGATCATTGGCGTGGTGATCCAGGCGCTCTGGGCCCTCGGCCGGACGGCGGTCCGCGGGAGGCTCACGCCAGCGGCGGGCATTGCGGTCGTTGTCCTCTACTTCCTGGGGTTCAACGAGATTGCCTTGCTGTTTGGCGCGGGTGTCTTCGTCATGGTGGCGCGGAATCTGCCTCGTCTGGCGGGTCCAGGGAACGCTTGGGCCGGGCTGCTCCCGCCGGGCCTGGGTGCGACCAAGGTCGCGCTGCCGCTGGGGGCGACCGCTGCCGTAACAGCGGCCTCAGTGAGCCTGAGCCAGCTCTTTCTCACGTTTCTCAAGATCGGCTCCATTCTCTATGGAAGCGGCTACGTGCTGCTGGCGTTCTTGCGCGCCGACTTCGTGGAGCGCCTTGGCTGGCTGACCGAGACACAGCTCCTAGACGCTGTGGCGGTGGGCCAGGTGACTCCCGGCCCCGTGCTCTCGACGGCTACCTTCATCGGCTACGTGCTGGGAAGCTGGGAGGGCGCGCTACTGGCAACGCTAGGCGTCTTCCTTCCTTCGTTCGTCTTCGTCACCATCAGTGGCCCGATAATCCCCCACCTCCGGCGCTCGGCTTGGGCGGGGGCGCTGCTGGACGGGGTGAACGTCGCCGCCCTGGCGCTAATGGCAGGCGTCACCTGGCAACTGGCCCAAGAGGCCATCGTCGATCCGCTGACGGCGGCTCTCGCCGCTCTTGGCGCCGCCCTGCTTCTTCGCTTCTCCCTGAACTCCGCCTGGCTGGTGCTCCTCGGTGGCCTCGTCGGCCTCGCCTACAAGTCGTTGGCTGGCTAGGCCGGAATCGGGCGGTGATGACCGGAGCTTGCTGCGTCCGTCAACACCGGAGGCGCGACAGTTTGTTGGCTGCCTGGAGGGGGTGGACGGTGGGAACAGCCGCCTGGCTCGGCTCTCTAGGCGCCCTAGGTAGTCGAGCGCGATTTCGCTAGGCCCTTCCCCAAACGGTACTAGTCACCCTTGCCGATTGCCGCCCTATCCGCCGTGTCTACAATTACTAAATGGGTCATTGGGAGGGGGAGCAGTCACTCCCACACCCAAGACAGGAAAACCAGCAGCAAGGTCGGAGGTGCACGTGGTTGATAATGCCCTGTCCCCTCACGGCGGCACGATCGTCGAGCGGATAGAAGAGCCCAAGAAGGCGAAGGAGAGGATCAAAGGGCTACCACAGATAGCGATCAGGAGCCCGCTAGCACGGGAGGTGATGAGTATAGGCTATGGCTATTTCTCGCCCCTGGAAGGGTTCATGACCCAGGCGGACGTTGACTCCGTGGTTAAGAAGATGACGTTGGCGAGCGGCTACGTCTGGAGCATCCCCATCGTCTTCGACATCGAGGAGCGGGAGATCCAGGAGCTTGGCGTGAAGCAGGGTGACACGCTGCTCCTGACGTACGAGGGCAACCCCCTAGCCACTCTGGATGTCGAGGAGATCTTCTCGTACGACCTAGATGTGATGGCCGAGAAGGTCTACGGGACCAAGGAAGACAAGCATCCGGGGGTCAGACGCACCCGCGCCTACGCGGGGAGATTTCTGGGCGGGAAGGTAACGATCATCAACCCACCGAAGATAAACGCGCCGTTCGACCGCTTCTTCTACCCGCCGCGACAGTCGCGGGAGGAGTTCTCAAAGCGCGGGTGGAAGCGAGTGGTGGCGCATCAGACGCGCAACGTCCCCCACACGGGCCACGAGTGGCTGATGAAAGGTGCCTGGTTCGAGGCGAACGCGGATGCCATCCTAGTGAACCCCGTGATCGGTGAGAAGCGCGCCGGCGACTACATCGACGAGGCGATCATCGTAACGCACGACATCCTCCGGGAAGCTGGCTACTTCGAGGAGAACATCCACATGACGTCCCTGCTGTTCTGGGACATGCGCTACGCCGGACCACGGGAGGCAGTTTTCCATGCCATCGTGCGGAAGAACCTGGGCTGCACGCATCACATGTTCGGCCGCGACCACGCGGGGGTGGGTACCTACTACGACCCGTTCGCCGCTCACCGCATCTTCGAGGAGCTGCCGGACCTGGGCATCTACCCAGTGAAGGCATTTGAGTGGTACTACTGTCCTCAGTGCGCGGGCATCGCGTACGAGGAGCAGTGCGGCCACAAGGAGACGGCGCAGCGGTTCAGCGGTAGCCTGATCCGTAGCATCATCCAGGACGGCGTCCAGCCGCCGCGGCTGCTTTTCCGCCCTGAGGTGTTCGAACTAGTGATGGAGAGCGCAGAGAAGTACGGCGACGGCTCCCCCTTCGTGACCGAAAGCTATCTCGAGCGCGGAGACCCCGTGATTACGGTGCCGGCTCTCTAAGTGGAAGGCATGACGATGAGCGAAGAGACATTTCCGATCAACATCTGGATCAACGAAGAGCGCTTGGAGGCTCTGAACAAGGCGGGCGTCGCCGGGATGACCGAGGACGTTCTGGCGGGGCTGAAGGTCATCCGGGTGCCGGCCAACGCTTCCCAGCGAGATGACCTTCTGAAGCGCTACCCGATGGCCAAGTGCGACACGGCAACCACGAAGACCATCGAGCTGCTGCCGCGCGAAGTGAAGGACCAGTTGCTCGAGCTGGTGCTCAAGAAAGGGAGTGTGGATGTAGTAGGCGACTTACTGGCCTCCCTCTCGTGAGGAGGCAGAGCGATATCCATCCCGCAGTGATTTTGCCGAGGAGAAAGGAGGCAAAGACACAAGATGCCAAGCTTCGTGAACCCTGAGAAGTGTGACGGCTGCAAGGCTCTGGAGAGAACGGCCTGCATGTACATCTGCCCCAATGACCTGATGACCCTGAACACGGAGACGGGCAAGGCGTACAACCAGGAACCGGACCTTTGCTGGGAGTGCTACTCCTGCGTCAAGATCTGCCCCACGCAGGCGATCGACGTGAGGGGATACGCCGACTTCGTGCCGCTGGGCGCGGCCGTCGTCCCCATGCGGGGCACCGACTCCATCATGTGGACGGTGCAGTTCCGCGACGGGCGCATCAAGCGCTTCCGCTTCCCCATCCGCACGACGGCCGAGGGTTCGGTCGTTGCATTCAGCGGCGTGGCGGAGGCCACAGACGAAGGCTTGAAGAGCCAGTTGCTTGCCGGCGAGCCCGAGCAGCTGGGCGTGAGCGAACTCGCGCGGCTGCAGAAGTAGGGAGAGAGAAACTATGGACGTTCAAACCGAAGTTGTCAACTGCGACGTGCTCGTGGTGGGCGGCGGAATGGCCGGGTGCGGCGCCGCGTACGAGGCGAAGTACTGGGGCAAGGACCTCAAGGTCGTGATGGTGGAGAAGGCCGCCATCGAGAGAAGTGGCGCCGTGGCACAGGGCCTGTCGGCGATCAACACCTACCTGGGCATGCGTTGGGGTGAGAACACCCCGGAGGATTTCGTCGAGTACGTTCGCACGGACCTGATGGGGATCGTGCGCGAGGACCTGGTGTACGACGTGGCGCGCCACGTGGACGCCTCGGTTCATCTCTTCGAGGAGTGGGGCCTTCCCATCTGGAAAACGCCGGAGGGCCGATACGTCCGTGAAGGCCGCTGGCAGATCATGATCAACGGCGAGTCTTACAAGCCGATCGTGGCCGAGGGCGCTCGCGCGGCAATCGGCGAGGAGAACCTGTACGAGCGCGTGGCGATCACGCATCTCCTCAACGACCCGAGCGACCCCAACCGGATCGTCGGCGCCGTGGGCATCGACGTGCGAGGGGGCAAGTTCTACGTGTTCAAGGCCAAGACGGTCATCGTCACCGCCGGCGGCGCCACCCTGCTGTTCCGGCCGCGCTCCGTGGGTGAGGGCCTGGGCCGCACGTGGTACGCGATCTTCGACACCGGCTCCACCTTCGCCATGATGATACAGGCCGGGGCGGAGATGACACAGATGGAGAACCGCTTCATCCCGAGCCGGTTCAAGGACGGCTACGGCCCTGTCGGGGCCTGGTTCCTGCTCCTCAAGTCGCAGGCGACCAACGCCCTGGGAGAGAACTACATTGCCACCCGCGCCGACGAGCTCAAGAAGTACGAGCCGTATGGGTCGGTGAAGCCGACGCCCACTCCGCTGCGCAACCACCTCATGCTGGTCGACATCCTCGACGGCAAGGGGCCGATCTACATGCGCACCGAGGAAGCGCTTAAGGAGCTGGCCGGCGGTGACGCCAAGAAGCTCAAGGAACTGGAAGGCGAAGCCTGGGAAGACTTCCTGGACATGACGATCAGCCAGGGCCTTCTGTGGGCGGGGCAGAACATCGCCCCTGAAGAGCAGGCCTCAGAGCTGCAACTGGCTGAGCCCTACATCATGGGCTCCCACTCCGGCTGTGCCGGGATGTGGGTGAGCGGCCCGGGCGACCTCGGCGCTCCAGAGGACTGGAGCTGGGGCTACAACCGAATGACAACGGTAAAGGGTCTCTTCACCGCCGGTGACGGCGTCGGCGCTGCGCCCCACAAGTTCTCGTCAGGCTCGTTCGCCGAGGGCCGGATCGCGGCCAAGGCGGCCGTCTCCTTCGTCCGCGACAACCCCGGGGACGTCGAGCCGGACCAGGGGCGGGTCGACGCCCTGAAGGCGGAGATCTTCCAGCCTTTGGCGACCTACGAGGAGCACAAGGGCGCCTCGACGGTGCCGGATGTCAACCCCAACTTCATCACGCCGAAGCAGGGGCTCACGCGCCTGCAGAAGCTCATGGACGAGTACGCCGCCGGCGCTTCCACGTGGTACAAGACGAGCGAGCCGATGCTGAACCGGGCTCTGGAGCTGCTGCAAATCCTGAAGGAGGACCTGGGCAAGCTAGGTGCGGAGAACCTGCACGAGCTGATGCGCGGCTGGGAGCTGCACCACCGGACCTGGACCGCAGAGGCGCACGTCCGGCACATGCTGGCCCGCAAGGAGACGCGCTGGCCGGGCTACTACTACCGGACCGACTACCCAGAGATCGACGACGCCAACTGGAAGGTGTTCGTCAACTCCAAGTACGACCCAGCGACTGGCGACTGGCAGACCAGCCAGAAGCCGTATGTGCAGCTGGTTCCGTAGCGCACCGCCCGTGTCGCCGCCGTCCCGCTTCACGGCGGGGCGGCGGCGGCACGAACCCTCATCGATGGGACGCCAGGGCTGTCTCGCCCCTCGTCCCGCAACGGGACACAGGGATCGGATGTACGGCCAATCGGGGCCTCGAGAAGCAGGAGGCAGTGAGGCCACATGACGCTTCTGCTTCTGCGCTGCCCAGCTTAAGCCGGCGACTCATGAATCAATGCAGGTGGCCAGCAGTGGCCAATGAGCGGCATGTGGGGTGACGGTCATGAGGGCAGAGAGATGTCAAACGAGGCAGTAGGTCGAGGCAACGACGGTATGACGAACGCGAGCATTCTGGTCATCGGGAGCGGGATGGCGGGGATGAGTGCGGCGCTGGAGGCAGCGGAGGCGGGGTACGACGCCTGCCTCGTGGAGAAGGAATCGAGCGCCGGGGGACGGGTGGCCCGCATGCACCGCTTCTTCCCCAAGCTGTGTCCACCAGCCTGCGGCCTGGAACTCTATTTCAAGCGTATCAAAACTAATCCCCGTGTTCGGCTGTTCACCCTGGCCGATGTGGAGAAGGTGACCGGGCAACAGGGAGACTTCCGAGTGACCTTAAAGCTCCGGCCCCGGTACGTGCGGGAAAGCTGCACAGCCTGCGGCGAATGCGTGGCGGTCTGCCCTGTCGAGCGCCAGGACGACTTCAACTACGGCATGGGCAAGACCAAGGCCATCCATCTACCTCACGCGATGGCCATGCCGATGATGTACGCCATCGACGACAAGGTCTGTTTGGGCACCGAGTGCTCCAAGTGCGTCCCCGCCTGCCGCTATGACGCCATCGACCTGGAGATGAAGCCTGAGAGCATGGAGTTGAACGTCGGGTCCATCGTGCTCGCGACCGGCTGGCAGCCATATGACGCGCAGGCGCTGGACAACCTGGGGTTCGGGAAGTACGGCAACGTGATCACCAACGTCATGATGGAGCGCCTGGCCGCGGTCGACGGCCCCACTGGCGGCCGGGTTGTCCGCCCGACGGACGGCAAGGAGGTCGAGACAGTCGCCTTCATACAGTGCGCCGGCTCCCGCGACGACAACCACCTGCCGTACTGCTCGGCGGTGTGCTGCGTGGCTTCGCTCAAGCAGGCCACTTATGTGCGCGAGCAGAACCCGGATGCCCGCGCGTCGCTGTTTTTCATGGACGTTCGGGCGCCGGGCCGTTACGAGGTTTTCTACCGCCGACTTGAGGAAGACGAGGGGGTGGAGGTTCTGTTCGGCAAGGTAGCGCGGGTGGAGGAGGAGCCCGGCACGGGTGACCTGATGGTGGAGGCCGACAGCAGCATAACGGGCGAGAAGATACGCCGCTCCGTGAACCTAGTTGTACTGGCCACAGGAATGGTGCCCATGGATGGGCTGTCCGGAGCGGACATCGCTCGGGACGAGTATGGGTTCGTGCCGAGCGGGGGCAACAGCGACGGGATCCACGTTGCGGGTGTGGCCAAGCGCCCGATGGATGTCGCCAGCAGCGTGCGTGACGGCACCGCCGCAGCCCTCAAGGCCATTCAAGACATGACCAAGGACTGATCTCATGGATGATGCGAAGCCCAGTGTTTATGTGTGCACCGGCTGTGGCATAGGCGAGGCGCTGGACATAGAGCGCCTCTGCGCCACTGTTCAGGAGGAGTTCGGGGTGTCCACCAAGCAACACCCCTTCCTCTGCGGCTCGCAGGGCGTGGCGGCCATCAGCGAGGACAGGGGTGGCGAAGAGGTGCGGCGGATCGTCATCGCCGCCTGCTCGCCCCGTGTCAAGACGGAGGAGTTCTCTCTGGGGTCGGCTCTCGTGGAGCGGGTGAACCTCCGGGAGCAAGTGGCGTGGAACCACGCGCCCAACGACGAAGACACCCAGGCCCTGGCAGAGGACCAGATGCGTATGGGGATCACCAGGATCCAGAAGTCGGAGCCTCCTGACCCCCCCGAGGAAGTCCCTGAGCGCACGGTTCTCGTGATCGGCGGTGGCATCAGCGGCATGAAGGCCGCGCTGGGGGCAGCGGACGCGGGGCGTGACGTGATCCTCGTGGAGGAGAAGCCCACCCTCGGCGGTTGGTTGGGGCAGTTCCACCGGATCTCGCCCACTCGTTCCCCCTACCGCGATCTGGAGGCCCCTCCGGTGGCGGAAGCGACCGCGGCCGTCGAAAACCACTCCCGCATCAAGGTGCTGACCTCGACGCGAGTGGCGGAGGTGAAGGGCCAACCCGGAGCGTTCCAGGTCAGCGCGGTCCAGAACGGCACCACCACCGACCTGGGCGTGGGCTCTATCGTACTGGCCACAGGCTGGGAGCCATACGACGCCACGAAGCTCACACACCTGGGCTTCGGAAAATCGCCCAACGTCGTCACCAACGTCACGCTCGAGGAGATGGCCAAGGAGAATCGGCTGGTCCGGCCCTCCGACGGTGGGCCTCTGCGGAACGTTGTGTTTGTGCAGTGCGCCGGCTCTCGAGATGATAACCACCTGCCCTACTGTTCGTCGGTGTGCTGCCTGGTATCCCTCAAGCAAGCGTTGTACGTCCGCGAGGCCCAGCCGGAAGCCAACGTGTACGTCCTGCATAAAGACATCCGGACGCCCGGCCAATATGAGGACTTCTACAAGCGCGTGCAGGAGGAGGGGGTCTTCTTCCTGCGGGCCGAGGTGACCGGCATAGCCGATGGGAGCGATGGCACGCTGAACGTGAAGGCGGAGCACACGCCGCTGGGCGATGCGATCCAGCTCGAGGCCGACCTCGTGGTCCTGGCCGTAGGGATGGAGCCGAAGGCCACGGGAGCGCTCAACCTCCAGTACCGTCAGGGCCCCGACCTGCCCGTGTCACCGCTCGGATTTCCGGACTCCAACTACGTCTGCTGGCCCTATGAGACTCAGCGCACGGGCATCTTCACCGCTGGCTGCGTACGCGAACCGATGAACGCGGCCGCCAGCGAGGAGGATGCGACGGGGGCCGCTCTGCGCGCCGTCCAGAGCCTGGCGCTCTTGGAGCAGGGCCAGGCGCTGCACCCACGCGTGGGAGACCCGTACTTCCCAATCTTCTTTCTCCAGCGTTGCACTCAGTGCAAGCGGTGCACCGAGGAGTGCCCCTTTGGCGCCCTGGATGAGGACGAGAAGGGCACACCACAGCCCAACCCAAACCGCTGCCGCCGCTGCGGCGTGTGCATGGGCGCCTGCCCCGAACGCTTGGTCTCGTTCAAGAACTACAGCGTCGATCAGCTCGCATCCGCCATCAAGTCCATTCACGTCCCCGAAGAGGAGGAGAAGCTGCGTGTTCTCGCCCTCGTCTGCGAGAACGACGCCTACCCGGCGCTGGACATGGCGGGCGCTCGACGCAGCATGATCGACCCCAGCGTCCGCGTGCTCCCCATGCGCTGCCTGGGGTCCACGAACGTCGTCTTCATCGCCGACGCTATGTCCCGGGGGATCGACGGGGTGATCCTGCTGGGCTGCCGCTACGGAGACGACTACCAGTGCCACTTCATCCAGGGAAGCGAGCTGGCGAACCGGCGCATGGAGAACGTCCAGGAAACGCTCAGCCGGCTACGACTGGAGCCGGAGCGGGTCAAGCTGGTGCAGGTGGCGATCGACGACTACGACAAGCTGCCCCAGATACTGAACGACTTCGCCGAAGAGCTGCGGGTCATGGGGCCCAACCCCTATAAGGGGTTCTAGCGGAGGCTCGCGACACTCGCGACAGGAGAAGCCGTCCCCGGGATCCCCTTTGGAAGAGGATTACCTCCGGATCCCGGGCCGTCGCCGCACAGTCTTCCTCGCCTTGGCGTAGCACTCCAGCCGGCGCGCCGACTCCCTTACGGTCGCGTTGACAGCCAGCCATCCCAGGGGCACAATCACGGCGGCGGGCCGTTTGCGGCACCGGGAGGCTTCGCAGAATGGCAAATGACCTTCCTGGCTCGATGGTTATGAACGCCCTCACATTCTTCGCCGGCAGCCCAAGAGATACTAGGCCAGCGCGGTCTGGGAGCTACTGATGGAGGTCGGCAAGCTGCGTCGCTCGGACAGGGCGATGTCCGATGAGGACAGCGAGGCCCTTCTCCGCCGGGCGCTGGTGGGCAGAATCGGTACCGTCGATGCTGAGGGTACTCCCTATGTCACACCACTCAACTTCGTGTTCGAGGGACAGCCGCGCCGGATTCACCTTCACTTGGCGAAGCAGCCAGGCCACCTAGTCTCGAATCTCAATTTCTCACCCAAAGTCTGCTTCGAGGTGGACGAGCCCGGCCCGCTCATCGCCACCGGCGAGACGGTGTGCGAGACGAGTCACGCATTCGAAAGCGTTGTCTCCTTCGGGCTGTCCCACATCGTGACCGACGAAGGTGAGAGGACAAGGGTGGCCGGACTATTCGTCCGGAAGTACGTTGACGAACACATGCCGGGCAGGTCATACGACCCCGCCCTTACACTGTTGGCCACCGCCGACTTTGTGACGGTGACGATCGACACAATGACTGGCAAGCGTCGCACGGAGCGTCCATGAGGCCAGGCAGGGCAGCCAAACACCAGCCAACCAACGACGCTCCAATACTCAGGCTGTAATGTTCCGGAACTCAAGTGCAATTGACGCTCGATATTGGCTATGCTAGCATTCAGTTGTGATAGCATTCACAATTAAACCGCCCCGCTCAGGTCTAGTGCGCATCTGTTCCCACGGTTATGATTGTGCGTGCACTCTTGAGGGCAGCAGTCGGGCGGGAGTGCTGTGGCCGGGCGGTAGTTAGAGGCCGAGGCGTGCGTGCAACGTTGAGGCGAATTCCCTACGCCGAAGGAGGAGTGCAGGTGCAGTTCCTCCAGACAACACGAAGGCTCCTCCGGGGTATGAGGGGACTCTTCAACAGGACAAGCCTTCTTTTCCGTGTTCTGACCCTGGTGAGCCTGGGGCTACTGGTCGTGTTCTCGGCCTTCGTGGTCCTCGCCGATGCGCTCTTCTACCGCGCGCTCCTTCTCGGGAGCGCGTTCTTTGTGGTCGCCGACGTGGTGAGCTGGCTGATCGTCGTCCGCATGGTGCAGCCGGTCAAGGAGCTGACCGCGGCCTGCGTCCGCATCTCCGAAGGCGACCTCAAGGAGCGCGTGCGGCCGATGGGCGGCGGCGAGATCAGCGTCCTAGCCAGCGCCTTCGAGGCGATGCGAGAGCGACTGCAGGCGTCGCAGGAGGAGATCCGACGCTGGGGCCAGGAACTAGAGCAGAAAGTGCTACAACGGACGGCCGAGCTGCGCGAGGCGCGGGCCAAACTTGAACGCTCCCGCGACTACCGGATCACGCTGTTCAACACGATGGAAGACCAGTTGGCCGTCATCGACAAGAACTACCGTGTTGTGGAGGCCAACCGGGCGCTCCTGCGCCAGCGCGGCGAAGAGGGGTCCCTCGTCGGGCAGCCGTGCTATCGCGCCCTGCGAGGCGTCGACGAGATGTGCGAGCTCTGGCACGGCGGATGCCCGGCCCGCGCGGTGTGGCGGAGCGGCCAACCCGCCCGAGCCATGCAAGCCCACCACGATGCCTCCCATCGCACCACCTACCTCGACATCGAGGTGTCGCCGATCAAGGACGGCCGCGGGGAGGTCGTTCGAGTGCTGGAGGCCGTCCGAGACGTGAGCGAGAGCAAGCGGATGGAGGAGCAGGTGATCCGCATGAGCGAGGAGCTCTCCACCCTGGTCTCCCTCTCCTCCGCCATGGCGCGCTCGATGGACCTGCGGGCCATCCTGGGCCTTGCCCTGGACCTGGTACTGGACCTGCTGGATTCGCAGGCCGCAGGGATACTGGTAAGGAGCGAGGACGGGAGAGAGAAGCCTCTCATCGTAGCGCGCGGCCTTGACCCTGCGCAGTTCGAGAGGCTGGCATGGTCGGCTCGCCAGCCGGAGGACCGGCTGGATATCGGCAGGGCGCGGTACAACGGCTCTGACCTTGTGTGCGTACCGATAGCCACCGAAGACAAGGTGCTGGGTGAGATCTTCATCGCTTGCCCGTCGGAAGCCTGTTTCGGCGATACGAGACTCCAGTTGCTGGTTTCCATCGGCAGTCAGCTCGCAGTAGCCATCGAGAACGCGCGACTGTACGAGTCCGTTCGCCGGAAGGAAGAAGCCAGCAGCACCTTCCTCCGCCAGTACATAGCGGCGCAGGAAGAGGAGCGGAAGCGGATCGCACGAGAGCTGCATGACGAACCGGCCCAGTTGCTGACCGGTCTGGCCCTCGCTATCGAGACGGCCTCGCAGATGGCCGTACACCAGAATGGCGAGCTACGGCGGGCGTTGGCGTCTGCCAACTCCCTGACCGAGCGGGTCTCGACGGAGGTCGGCCGGATCATCCGCGATCTCCGGCCGACCTTGCTGGACGATCTGGGGCTCCTTGAGGCGCTCGAGTTCTATGCCGATACACGCTTGCGCCCATCCGGCATCCAGGTAGTCTGCGAGACGGTGGGAACAGACGGACGGCTCTCGCCCGAACTAGAGACGGCTCTCTTCCGTGTAGCCCAGGAGGCGATGTCGAACATTGCACGACATGCGCAGGCAGAGAACGTCAGCCTCACGGTAGAGTTTCAGGATGAGTTTGTTGCCATTGATATCGAAGACGATGGGCAGGGGTTTGACGTAGAGGCAACGCTGGCACGCCGGCAGGACGGTACACCGTTTGGACTGATGGGCATGCGCGAGAGGGTGGACCTTCTGAACGGAACGCTGGTCGTTGAATCGCGCCCCGGAGACGGTACCAGCGTGCGAGTGAGAGTGCCGAAGCAATCAGCTGTGACAGCTAGGGCGGTGAGGGCAAATGGATAAGGTACGGGTGCTGCTCGTGGACGACCATGGGATTGTGCGCGAGGGGCTACGCGCGATGCTGTCCCTCAACCAAGATATCGAGGTGGTGGGCGAGGCGGCTGACGGCCGAGAAGCGATCAACCAGACGCGGACGTGTTCGCCGAACGTCGTAGTGATGGACATATCCATGCCGGGGATGGACGGACTGCAGGCAACCAAGCGATTAGCTCGCGATTTCCCGGAGGTGCGGGTGCTGGTGCTCAGCCAGCACGACAACGAGCGGTACGTCCTGCCAGTCCTGCAGGCAGGCGCTTCGGGATACGTGCTGAAGCGGTCCGTGGGCGGGGAGCTAGTGGAGGCCATCCGCACGGTTCACAAGGGCGATTGCTGGTTGCCGCCCCGTGTTGCCCAAACGGTCCTTTCATATTGCCGACAAGGACCCAGCGCAGTACCTGATGATGACAGGAGTCTCCTTACTGATCGGGAGCAAGAGGTACTCAAGCTGGTGGTCGAGGGGTACACGAGCCGGCAAATCGCCGATCTTCTATACCTGAGCAAGCGTACGGTGATGTGCCACAGGGCCAACATCGCGTCAAAGCTCGGGATTCACAACCGCATGGAACTCATCCGGTATGCGATGCGCACTGGGGTTGTTGAGGCAGCGTAGCTTCCACAGGTGCAGGGGCAATGCCTTTCTGCTCCTGCCTTCGGCGGCGATGGGAGGTGTCAAGGAACTCGGCTTCCGGAAGGGCATGAAGCTACCCCCAGCTTCACGGCGCAGAGAAATCCCCGTAGGTAGTGTCACCTAGGCGGCGTAGATAGTGCTCTCAACAGCGCTAGTCACCCTCGCGGATTCCCTCCTGCGCTTGGAGCCTCGAAACTCGATAGTGCGTGGGCCTATCGGTGAGGCTTCCGTACGGTTCACCGCAAAGGGTATCCGTCTGGGCTTGCGGGACGCTGAGTCGGCGCTACGATACGAGTCGGGAGGCCGGTGAACGTCATGGCAGTCACGGTGTAGGATGCACATTCGCACACAGGACAGAGGTAGCAAGATGAGCCCCGATGGCAGCGCCGGCCTGCGCGTTTGCTTGTCGTTCGGCCGCAGTCGGGGCATGGGGAACGGCCAAGAGGGAGGAAGCGGCTAATGGCATACATAGTCACGATCAATCTGGAGACGTGCGAGGGATGCGGCGACTGCGCTGAGAACTGTCCGGTCGAAATCCTATCGCTGGACGCCAGACCAGGCGACATCCCAGCGCCAGAGACGGCGGAGGACCCCGAGAAGGTGGCCATTGTGAGCGGTGACGCCGCTGAGTGCACCGGTTGCATGGCCTGCGTCTCGGTGTGCCCCTCAGAGTCAATCACGGTCCAGGAGATCTAATCGTGGCAGTCCCCCGGGTCGTCATCGCGGCCCCACAGGGGCGCTCCGGTAAGACTACCGTTTGCGTCGGGCTGTGCGCGGCGCTGGCCGGGCGCGGACTGGTAACGCAACCCTTCAAGAAGGGGCCCGATTACATCGATCCGAGCTGGCTCTCGGCCGCAGCCGGACGCCCCTGCCGGAACCTAGATCTCGTCATGATGAGCCGGCAGGCTCTGCTCGGGTCCTTCCACCGATCGTCTGCCGGGGCGAACCTGGCTGTCATCGAGGGAAGCCACGGGCTCTACGACGGGTTGGACCTAGCCGGGAGCGGCAGCACCGCGCAACTGGCACGCCTACTCGCTGCCCCGATCGTCCTGGTGGTGAACGCTACCCGTATGACGCGGAGCGTGGCTGCGCTTGTCAGCGGGTACCAGCGGTTTGAGCCGGAGCTCGACATCGCCGGCGTCATCCTCAACAACGTTGCTGGCGGCCGCCACGAGTCGATGCTGGTGCACGCCATCAAACGGTACTGTCAGATCCCTGTGCTCGGCTGTCTGCCAAAGGCCCAGCGAGTGACGATAGCCGAACGGCACCTGGGGCTGGTGCCCGAAGGCGAGGCCACACCGCTGGTGGAGAAGGTGGCCAGAGCGCGCGAGCTGGTGGAGTCCTGCGTGGACATCGACGCTGTGCTGCGCGTTGCGCAGGGTGCAGCAACACTAACAGCGCCCGCCGAGCACACCACCCCACGACCGTCAACGTCCGTGCGGCTGGGCGTGGTCCGGGACCACGCCTTCAGCTTCTATTATCCAGAGAACCTGGAGGCGCTGGAGCAGGCGGGCGCGGAACTGGTGTACATCAACGCCCTGGAGAACTCCCATCTCCCAGCCGTCTCCGGGCTCTATATCGGCGGCGGGTTTCCGGAGCTTTTCGCGGGGCGGCTGCAAGCGAACGGCCAGCTGCGGGGGGAGATCGCGGCCGCCGTAGATCAAGGGTTGCCCGTCTATGCGGAGTGTGCGGGGCTTCTGTACCTGGCAAGGACGCTTCGGTGGCAGGGCCGCACGTTCGAGATGGTCGGCGCGCTCCCTATCGACGTAAGCTTCACTGCACGCCCGCAGGGACACGGGTACATCGCAGGTCATGTCGTGGGTGAGAACCCGTTTCTCAGGGTAGACCAGCGTCTGCGGGGTCACGAGTTCCACCACGCCAAGGTGGAGAACACCGACGGCCTGGCGATGGCCTACTCCCTGGAACGCGGAAACGGAATCGGAAGTAAGCGGGATGGCATAGTCTACAAGAACGTGCTGGCGGGTTTCACTCACCTGCACGCGCTGAGCGAGCTGTCGTGGGCAGAGGGGTTGGTGAATCCGACTCGGTCTGTGGGGACCGAGCGAAAGGCGACCGCTCCCGCGGCCCACTGTGGCGGCGACGCATTGCAGCCCTAGCTGCGGGAAGGAGGAGCAGTTGAGTAAAGACGACTACAACACACCGCTACTGGACGAGCTGGAAAAGGGACCGTGGCCCAGCTTCGTCAAGGAGATGAAGCGGGCGGCGGCCAAGAAGCCAGCCGCCGCGGACGCCCTGAGGCAGCTCGAGAAGTCCTACAGGGAGAAGATCGTCCACTGGAAGCACGGCGGCATCGTCGGCGTGCGCGGCTACGGTGGGGGCGTGATCGGCCGGTATTCGGATTCGCCGGAAGAGTTCCCTGAGGTCAGGGACTTCCACACGATGCGCGTCAATATGCCCACCGGCTGGTTCTACACGACGAAGGCGCTGCGGACGATCTGCGACATCTGGGAGGAGCACGGCACAAGCAACCTGACGAACTTCCACGGCTCCACCGGCGACATCATCCTGCTGGGGACCACGACGGACCAGCTTCAGCCCACCTTCAACGCCCTGAGCGAGGCCGGGTTTGACCTGGGCGGCTCGGGCTCCGATCTGCGGACGCCCAGCGCCTGCATTGGGCCCGCCCGCTGCGAGTGGGCCTGCATCGACACCCTGGACATATGCTACGAGATGACGAAGACCTTCCAGAATGAGCTTCACCGGCCGATGTGGCCGTACAAGTTCAAGATCAAGGTCTCGGGCTGCGCCAACGACTGCGTCGCGGCCGTCGCCCGTTCCGACTTCCCGATTATCGGTACGTGGCGCGACACGATCCGGATCAACCAGGATGAAGTCAGGAGCTACGTGAAGGCCGGCTTCGACATCCAGAAGCTGGTCGTCGCCAAGTGCCCCACAGAAGCCCTGGCCTGGAACGAGCAGAAGCAGGAACTCGAGCTTGAGGTGGAAGACTGCGTGCGCTGCATGCACTGCATCAACGAGATGCCGAAGGCTCTGCGACCGGGCGTGGACAGGGGCGCTACGATCCTCATCGGCGGCAAGGCTCCCATCCTCAAGTCGGCATTCCTCTCCTGGGTGCTGATACCGTTCATCGAGCTCAAGCCGCCCTACGACAACATCAAGGATATCCTGGCCAGGTTGTGGGACTGGTGGGACGAGAACGGAAGGATGCGGGAGCGCATAGGTGAGCTCATCACCCGGGTCGGGATGGGGAACTTCCTACGGGCGGTGGACCTGCCTCCGGTGCCCCAGATGATCATGCGTCCGCGCTCCAATCCGTACTTCTTCTGGTACGACGACGAACTTGGAATCGAGACTTCCGGAAATGGTGAGGGGAGCGTGACATCATGACACAGGAACGAGCCAAGACCGACATCGGGCCCCCTGACTACAAGACATTGATTCCCCCCATCATCAAGGAGAACTACGGCAAGTGGGCCTACCACGAGCAGTTGCGCCCCGGCATCCTCCAGCACGTCTCGGAGACAGGTGCTGAACTGTTCAGCGTGCGGGTGGCGTCGCCGCGGCTGGTAAGCATCGACTTCATCCGCGACATCTGCGACATCGCCGACAAGTACTGCGGGGGGCATCTGCGCTTCACGAGCCGCAACAACGTGGAATTCCTGGTGAGCGACAAAGCGCAGTTGGAGCCGCTCCAGAAAGAGCTGGAGAAGGAAGGTTACCTCATCGGCGGGACGGGCTCGGGCCTGAGCAACATCGTCCACACCCAGGGCTGGGTACACTGCCACAGCTCGGCAACCGACGCCTCAGGGTTGGTCAAGTGCATCATGGATGAACTGGCGCCGTACTTCTCGGAGAAGAGGCTGCCGGGCAAGACGCGCATCTCTCTGGCGTGCTGCCTGAACATGTGCGGCGCCGTCCACTGCTCGGACATCGCCCTCGTCGGCGTGCACCGCCTTCCGCCGAAGATCCAGCACGACCGTGTGTCCAAGATCTGTGAGGTGCCGACCTTAATCGCCTCTTGCCCCACGCTGGCGATCAGGCCGAACCCCAAGGAGAAGAGCGTCACCATCAACGAAGAGCGGTGCATGTACTGTGGCAACTGCTTCACGGTCTGCCCGGCGCTGCCCATAGCCGACGCCGAGTTCGACGGGGTGGCGGTCTTCGTCGGCGGGAAGGTATCCAATGCGCGTATGCCGCCCATGTTCTCGCGCCTGGCGATTCCCTATATACCGAACAACCCGCCGCGCTGGCCTGAGGTTGTCGCGGCGATCAAGAACATCGTTGAAGTGTACGCCTCACACGCACGCGAGGGCGAGCGTGTGAGCGAGTGGATCGAGCGCGTGGGCTGGGAGAGGTTCTTCCGCCTGACAGGGATCGAGTTCACAAACAAGCACATCGACGACTTCACCTATGCGTTCACGACCTTCCGAACGAGCACTCAGTTCAAATGGTAGGGAGGTGAATCCTCATGCCTGAACCAGCCAGCGAAGAGCTCAAGGAGAAGGTTCTGGAGTACCTGGGGACTGTCTCCAAGGCGAAGAACCGGGAAATCGCGAACAAGATTGGGGTGGCGAAGCGGGAGGTGGACCAGGCAGTCAACGATCTGGCAAATGAGGACAAGGTAGAGTTCCTGTACATAGGGACGTCCTACGTCGCGTTGAAGGGAAAGGGAGGGTAGGCCCGGCCTGCCCCTGACAAGATACGGGAGGTGTAGCAGATATGCCGATGCGGGATTTCGCTGGTACCCAGCTAGAAGTGGACGAGGACGGGTTCATCCAGGACCCACAGCAGTGGAGCGAAACAGTGGCCGGCGTCCTGGCTGGCGACGAGGAGGTAGAGAGCCTGTCGGATGACCACTGGAAGGTCGTCAACTACATCCGAGACTACTACCTGAAGTTCGGGATCGCCCCGATGATCCGCAAGCTGTGCCGGGACACGGGGTATGACCTGGGCACGATCTACGAGATGTTCCCCTCGGGGCCGGCGAAGGGGGCCTGCAAGATCGCGGGACTGCCGAAGCCTACCGGGTGCGTGTAGGAGCGGTGGACCCGGGCACACGGGCCCGCAGCCGGCCGGCGAGACGCCAGTCGGCCGGCTTGGGACGCGCTAGAGGTGCGTGCCCCGGTTGTTGAGGAGGACGCCTGGTGATCCTAATCGCAGTGGCCTACGCGGTGGCCGCCATCTTCGTGGCGGGCCTCGCAGCCCGCATCTTCGTGTGGGCGGCGGCACCGGTGCCGCTGAAGATCCCTACGACGCCGGCGCCCAAGACGTATTCGGGCGTCGTCTTCCGCGTGCTCAGCGAGGTGCTAGTGTTCAACAGCCTGTTCCGTGCGGACAAGCTGCTGTGGCTGGGCTCCTGGGTCATGCACGCCTGCCTGGTCGTCATCATTATCCGGCACCTGCGATACTTCCTGTACCCAGTCCCTGATTGGGTCATGAGCATGCAGACGCCCGGTGTATGGGCCGGCTACCTGTTCCTGCTACCCATCCTCTACCTGTTGGCAAGGCGGCTCGTGCTCCGGCCCGTCATCTACGTATCGATCCTATCGGACTACTTCGTGCTGGCGCTTCTGGGCGGCATCGCCGGGACGGGGCTCATAATGCGCTACGCCGAACGGACCTCCATGGTGGACGTGAAGGCGTTCATCCTCGGCCTGCTGACCCTCGATCCGGTGAGCCCACCCACGGGCTCGTATTTCCTGGCCCACATTCTGCTGGTGAGCGCGCTCATTGCCTACTTCCCGTTCAGTAAGCTCATGCACGCCCCCGGCGTGTTCTTCAGCCCAACCAGGAGTTCGCGGAACAACCCGCGCACCGTACCCCAAGTCAATCCCTGGGATTCGAAGGTGCCATGGACAAGCTGAACACAGAAGAACCGAAAGCCGCTGAACCTCTGAAGGAGCCGCTGGAGCCGGATAGGCTCACCCTGCACCACGTGCAGGGGAGAGCCAGCCTTGCCACCACCTCGCCGCCGCTGGCGCCACACCGGAAGATGCGGCAGATGAAGCTGTACCATGCGCCCTTCAAGGAGGGCGCCTCAGCCGAGAACGTCTGCTACGCGGCCAGGCCGGATGACATGGTCAACATCGACCTGCCGGGCCGGTTGGTGGAAAACTGGCAGGAGAAGGCCATCGCCAAGTTCAAGCAGCTTCTCAGCAGGTACCGCGGGCTGCGCCTCTTCATGGACACCTGCGTACGCTGCGGCGCCTGCTGGGACAAGTGCCCGTTCTACCTGGGCACTGGCGACCCCAAGAACATGCCGATGGCGCGGGCCGAGCTGTTACGGCGCGTCTACCGGCGGTACTTCACGATGGCAGGCCGCCTACTGGGCCAGGCAGTGGATGCAGAGGAGCTCAGCGAGGACCTCCTGCGGGATTGGTACAAGTACTTCTATCAGTGCTCCGAGTGCCGCCGCTGCTCGGTCTACTGCCCCTACGGAATCGATACGGCCGAGATTACGATGGCGGCGCGGGAGATCATGGCGACGATCGGCGTGGGAACGAAGTACGTTACCGAGGTCGTCGCCAAGGTGTATGAGACGGGCAACAACCTGGGCATCTGGCCAGCTGCCTGGACCGATAGCTCCGAGTTCCTAGCGGACGAACTGCTGGAGGAGACCGGCAAGAAGATACCCATGCCCGTGGACGAGAAGGGCGCTGAGGTCCTGATGGTGATGCCTTCGGCGGACAACTTCGCGAATACAGACACGCAGATGGCCTACGGCGTGCTGTTCTACGCTGCAGGTGTAAGCTGGACGACCAGCACGTACTGCGATGAGGGAGGGAACTTCGGCCTGTTCCTGGACTTCGCCAACATGCGCAAGGTGAACAAGCGCATCCTGGACGCGGCGAGGGAACTCAACGTCAAGACCGTCATGTGGGGCGAGTGCGGGCACGCCTGGCGGGCCGGGATATACACCCAGACGCTCAGCGGCCCGATGGACGAGTTTGACCCGCCCTACCCGTACCACATCGCCGAGTGGACGCAGAAAATGATCAAGCGCGGCGCTTTCCACATCGACAAGAGCGTGAACGATGAGCTTCTGGTGACCTACCACGACCCGTGCAACCCGGCGCGCGCGCACGGGCTGCTGGAGGAGCCGCGATTCGTCGCCCGCTCGGCCGTGAACCGGTACATCGAGATGGCCCCCAACGCCATCCGAGAGAACACGTTCTGCTGCGGCGGCGGCGGGGGACTGCTGACCGACGAGATCATGCCGCTGCGCATGGCGGCGGGGAGGCTACGCGCTGAGGCCTGCCGGGAAACGGGCGCCAACGTGCTGGCGACACCCTGCGCCATCTGCAAGGCAAACCTACCCCTCGTCATGGAGTACTGGAAGGTGCCGGCGCGCGTAACCGGCGTTATCGACCTTCTGAGCAGGGCGATCGTGCTATGACCCGCACGGCGACGAAGGCGCTGCCCGCACTGGTCACCCTCGCCATCGTTGGCGTAGTCGTCCTCCTGACGGCGTGTGACCTCGGCGTGGAGAAACCGGAGAAGGACGGCACGGGGCCGCTGGCGATCACCATCGAGCGGACACGCGAGGCACCAGACTACCACAATCCTCTGGATTGGTGGACGGCCAATCACCCGCGCTTCATTACCGACGATGTCTTCAGCCAACGGGAATGCATGCTGTGCCACGTGCCGGACGACTCCTGCAACCAGTGCCATGAGTATGTGGGGGTCAAGATGGTGCGGGCGGATGGCCGGTGACCATAGGCGGGGATGACCTGCCGAACTGGGGAATGAGCTGATGGAAGAGGAAACAGAGCACATCCCGAAAGAGGAAAAAGAAGTCAAGGCAGTGTTCACGCAGCCGGGCGACGTTGGCGCCCGTGGCATCTCGTCGCGGCGGCAGTTTCTTGGACTGGGGCTGGGCGTGCTGGCACTGAGCGTGGCCGGCGAGGCGGCCTGGTTGGTGCTGAGAGGGCTGGAAGCGGGAGCCAAGGCACCGCCGCAGCCGGTCGAGGTGCAGGTGGGGGACATCCCTGCCGGGGGCACCAAGGACATCGTGTACGGCGGCGACGCGGCCCTGGTCATGAACCAGGAGGACGGCCTGCAGGTGCTGTCTCTCGTTTGCACGCACCTGGGCTGCATCGTCAAGTGGCATCCCGAGGACAAGACATTCCACTGCCCCTGCCACGCTGCCAGCTTCGACAGCGCAGGTCGGGTCACGGGCGGTCCACCGCCGGCGCCGCTGGAGCGGCTGCCCTTCAAGCAAACAGGCGACAAGATCATCGTGGGTGGATAGGCGATGAGCGTCTTCGATGAGAGTGTAGGCAGGGTCACGGACTGGCTGGACGAGCGGATCGGGTACCGGAACCTCATCCGGCAGGAGCTGACGGAGAAGACGGCACCGCGGCACCTGAGCTTCATGGACGCAGTTGGCTGCCTGGGAGGGCTGTCGCTCATTCTGTTCATCATCCAAGTCGTGACGGGAGCCTTTCTGCTGTTGTTCTACGTCCCGCACGTGGACCAGGCGTTCTCCAGCATCGAGAGCATAGACTCGGGTGTCCGTTTCGGCTGGTTCGTCCGGCGCATTCATATCGTTGCCTCTAGCTTGATGGTGGCGACGGTGACGCTACACATGATCAAGGTGTGGCTGACCGGAGCCTACAAACCGCCACGGGAGCTTCACTGGGTCTCCGGCTTCGTCTTGCTACTCCTCACCCTGGCAATGTGCTTCTCCGGGTACCTGCTGCCGTGGACGCAGATGTCCTTCTGGGCTGCCACGGTGGTGGCAAACGCGGTGGAGGTCCTCCCATTCGTGGGCGCGACCGGGGCCGAGCTGATGCGAGGCGGAGACTCCATCGCCCAACCGACGCTAGTGCGCTTCTACGGCTTCCATGTAGCGGTGCTTCCGGGGATCATGATGCTCTTCCTCGTTAGCCACTTCTGGATGATCCGGCGAACCGGCATCGCGGAGCCGCTCTAGGAGGGGATGGAGATGGCAGTGGCGAGTCAAGAGCTGAGCGCTACAAAGAAGAAGAAATACCAGAACTGGAAGCGGGGCACAGAGCCCTTCTTCCCCAACGAAATGGTGTTCATGGCGCAGGTGGTCCTCGTGCTCCTGACCGTGCTCTTCGCCTTCGTGTTCTTCCTGACGGAGTGGCTGCTTCCTCCCGATGTAATAGCCGATCCGCTGGTGACGCCGGAGCACATCAAGCCGGAGTGGTACTTCCTGGCCTCCTTCCAGGAGCTGAAGTTAGTGCCCAGTGAGGACATCGGGCTGTTCATCCAGATCGGCGTGATCTTGGTTGCATTGCTGCTGCCCTTCTGGGATCGAGGCAAGGAGCGCAACACGTTCAAGCGGCCAGGTATCTTGCTCCTCGGGATGGCGGCCCTCGGCCTCCTGGTCGGACTCACCAGCTATGCCGCGCTGCAGTAGGAAGACAGTAGGGAGATCTGAAGGAAGAATGACAGACCGACGAAGGATGAGAGGGTTGGCAGCGACTTTGCTCGCGCTGGGCCTCGTAGGCGCCGGCCTGGCCTTCTTTTTGGGGGGAGCTCGAGCGGATTCCGAAACCGACACAGCCGAGGGCGCGGTACTCACCGGGAACAACTGTATCGAATGCCACACCGACGGTGACGCACGGATCCAGTCGGCCCTCGCCTGGGGAGGCAGCGTCTACCGGCAACAGTCCATCCCCTGCGACCCTCTGCGAATCGTGAGAGAGGAGCGTTATCACGCCGGGAACTTGATGCTGAAGATCGCTGACATCGGCGAGGACTTCAGCGGTGAGCGAATGGGTGCCGAGACGTTGATCGAGCGCGTGGACCCGGAGCGCGACAGCTTCGACAAGCTGATGCAGACCGATGTCAAGTCCGTCACCGAGTTTACAGGGAGCGCCAAGGCCCTGCGGTTCGAGACCGCCAAGCTCCTGCCCGAGGCGCTGGAGATGCATGAGGAGACACGCAACCGGACGGTCATCATGGCGGTGGTGTTCGGGACGATCTTTCTCGCCTTCCTAGGCTTCTTAGGCTTCGAACGGACTCTGAGGAAATGACCATCATCTGGACAATGCTGACATCGAGCAAGATGGTGAAGGGGCTGCTGCTGGGGGCGGCCCTATTGATGTTGCCTCTCGCGCTCAGTTGTGGCTCATCTGACGGCGACGCGGGGGACCAGGACGCGGTCACTGAGGCGATGGCTGCGGCGACCGAGCTCGCGGACCAGCAGGAGGGGGCCATCGACAAAGCGTGGGCGATGGCACAGATTGCCACCGCCTGGGTCACCATCGACCCTGACTCGGCGAAGGCGCAGCAGGCGGTCGAGGATAGCGTCGAGGCGGCGAGTGCGGCGGCGCAAGGCGGCGACGAGCAGCGCAGTGCCGCGGCGGACCTGCGGGAGCAGTCAGCCACCTGGGACCCCGTAGACTGGCGCCAGGCAATCGCCCTGGCTGAGCGGATCGAGCGCAACGCGTCCCGCGCCTGGGTCCTGCGGGCGATAGCCGGGGACCTGCCCAAGGGATACCGTGCCGAGGCGCTGGCCCACCTTGAGAGCGCTCTGGAGATCGCTGAGGCCAACCCTCTGCCGCAGTACCGCGCTGCGGACGAGAGCACCGTAGCCGTGGAGCTTGCCAAGCTTGATGCCGACAGCGCGCTCGAGGTGGCCGCCGCCATCGCGGACCCTGCCGCGAAGGCGCGCGCCCTGCGAGAGATTTCGGCGCGGTTGACGGAGACGGACCCGGAGCTTGCCGCCGACGTCCTGGCGGATGCGCTCGAGGCAGCGAGGGAGATCAGCGACCCCAACGACCGCGCCTGGGCCCTGCGCGAATCCGCCGTCGGCCCGGCGGTAAGCGCCGCGCGGGCCAGAAAGCTCCTCGCCGAGGCCGCAGAGGCGGCCGACCAGATCGAGGAGGTTGAGCCGCAGGCGTTCGCACGCAGTGACATCGCCGTGGCGTGGGCAACGCTGGACCTGGACGAGGCCAAGGAGGTCCTGGGTGGCATCAGCCACGACTATCCCGACGCGCGTGTGGCGGCGCTGGTCGGTATGGCTGAGCGAATCTCCGCCTCGGACCCGGGAGAAGCCAGGGAACTGTTGGACGAAGCCCACAAGGAGAGCGAGGAGGTTCTGGACACGTACGAGCGGGCCGAGGTTGTGAATGCAGTCGTCGCCGGCATGGCAACGCTGGACGATGAGGAAGCGTCGTCAACGGCCCGCGAAATCGCACGGGAGATCGAGGACCCGTACTTCCAGGCTGATGCCCTCCGTGTCCTGGCTCTGGTAGCGGCCGATGCAGACGTCGACGATGCGGTGTCTCTGGCGGAGGAGATAGAGCCACGGTTCATCCGCGTCCAGACGCTGACCGCCATCGGCGAGACGATGGCGGCGAGTGACGCGGAGAAAGCGATCAGCATCTTCGAGCAGGCCCTGAGCGAGGCGGGGGAACTCGACGACACGTACCCGCTGCGTGACCTGGCGAGCGCCTGGGCTGCGCTCGACGCCGAGAAGGGCCTGGAGATCGCCGAAAAGGTCGAGGACCCCCCTGACCAAGTGAAGGCCCTGACGGAGGTCGCCATTGCGATGCTGGCGACGGATCCGGAGAAGGCCAAGGTCACGTTTGAGACAGCACAAGAGACGGCCCAGAGCATCAAGAGCGATGACGATCCCTTCGCAGCCGCCACCGCCCTGCGGGATCAGGCTGCTGTCTGGTCGCGGGTCGACGAGGCTGAGGCTGGGCGCCTCTATGCGGACGCTTTCGAGATAGCGGCTGCCGTAGAGCTCGAGCCCACCGGCTAGATAGGAGGGCGACGATGGTTAGCACGGCAGTACCGGCGAGCGAAACGGCCCAAGTCATCAAGCCGGACGAGAAGTTCATACGAGATGTCATCAGACGGGGCGGTGACTCCGCCAAGAAGTGCTTCCAGTGCGGCACGTGTTCGGTGACGTGCGAGCTGTCCTACGCGCGAGCACGCGCCGGATTCCCTCGGAAGCTGATGTTGTGGACGCAGTGGGGACTGAAGGACAGAGTCCTGCGAGACCCCGGCATCTGGCTGTGTCACCAGTGCAACGACTGCTCCGCAAACTGTCCCCGCGGAGCGAACCCGGGAGACGTGCTCGGGGCCCTGAGGAGCCTTGCCGTGGAGCACTTCTCGGCTCCCAGCTTCGTCTCCAGACTATTCTCGGATCCACGAAGTCTCCCGTTCGTCATCGGCATACCGACGGCCATCATGCTTGTGCTGGTGGCGATCATACGCGGCTTCGACTATCCGGAAGGGGAGATCGAGTACGCCGAGTTCATCTCGCACACGGTGCTCTACATAGTGGGACCGCTGCTGGTGGCGTACGCGGCCGTAGTAGCGGCTGTAGGGTTGCTGCGTTACTGGAGAGAGCTGCAGAAAACGCCACACGAGGTGTTGGCGTCGGCTCCCGACGCCGCTGCGCCGGAGCCGGAGCCTGGCGGTGCGGAGCAGGCCGAGCCGTCAGAGCCGTCCGAGGGGCCGGGCGCGATGGCTGCGAGCGCGAGCGAGACGAGCCTTGGGCCCAGCCTGGCATCGACCGGCACCGACATAGCGCTGCACAGCTCGTTCCGCCAGTGTCAGACGGACAAGCCAAGGCTGTGGGGACATTTAGCGGTGTTCTACGGGACGCCCTTCCTGCTGCTAGCCACTCTGCTGGCTGCCATCTACAGCTTCACTGGGGCAGAGGTGCAGCGTCCCGCCAGTGACCCAGCGAAGATACTCGGGAACCTGGGTGCGATTCTAATATTCACAGGTATCGTAGTCTTTGCCTTCAACCGACTGCGTGTGCACAAAGGTTCATGGGGGCTTGGGTCCTACACCGACTGGTTCCTACTGGGACTGATTCTTCTGCTTGTGGCGACGGGTGCGTTTCTGGAGGTAGCGCGGTACGCGGACGCCGCCGACGTGGCGTACTCTTTGTACCTGGTTCACCTGATTATCGTGTTCACATCGTTCGTGTATGCGCCCCACGGCAAGTTCGCCCACCTGTTCTACCGCGCGGCGGCGATGGCGTTCGCGAAATCGAGAGGGCTCGGAGACGCCCGGTGATGGACGGAAAGCGCTTCAAGGCGGTCTGGCAGGGCCTAGTCCTGGCGATCCTGATAGGTCTGCTATCGTGGCACACAATCTCCTGGCACGACAGCGGCGAACACGCGGAACTCTTCGATGCCATTGGTGACAGCGCGTGGGACACCACAAAGGCCTGCGCCTACTACGTGGGCCTGATGGCGGCGACAGGGACGCTCCTGGGTCTGTTCATGGAGAGGCTAACGGACTTCTTTGGATATGAGGTGGAGAAGATAGAACACTTCGAAGGCAGCGAGGAGCCTGGGGCCGAAGAGACCGGTGACCAGGCATAATGATCTTCTTCCATGAGATAGACGCTGACGTACTACTGCCTCTTCTGCTGTTCATCGGCTTCACGATCGGCATCGTCGGTGGTTTCATCGGGGTGGGGGGCGGCTTCATGGTGACCCCGGCCATGATAGTGTTGGGCTTTCCATCGAACTTCGCCGTCGGCACGGACACTACACACATTGCAGGGAAGTCCATCATAGCAACGTTGCGGCACAGGCAGCTCGGCAACCTCGATCTCAAGCTGGGCCTGCTCATGGCCATCGGGACGATCGTCGGGGCGGAAGGAGGCGTCCGCTTCATCAACTTCTTGAAAGACCAGGGGGAGAAGACGGCGGACACTGCAGTGCTGACCGCCTCCCTATGCCTCATGACGAGTATCGGCTTCCTGACCTTTCGCGAGACGATGGCATCGAGGCGGCGAATGGCCGAGATGAAAGCCGCCGGGAAGGCGATACCGCGGGACGAGCAGACCAGCGGCATCGCTAAGCGGCTTCAGAGCATTAACCTGTGGCCAATGATCTACCTTCCGACCTCCAGGATTACCGTTTCCTTCTGGACGGTGTCGATTATTGGGGCGGCGACAGGCTTCCTTTCCGGATTCTTCGGCGTCGGGGGAGGGTTCATCCGGGTGCCAGCGATGATCTACCTGCTGGGGATGCCGTCCCTGATCGCGGTGGGGACCGACCTTTTCTCGATTATCATATCTTCGGGCTACGCGGCGGTGCGCCACGGGATGAGCGAGAACGTGGTGATCTTCGCCGCTTTCGTCATGATCTTCGGCGCCGCCATCGGCGCCCAGATAGGCGCGCTGGGGACTGCCTACGTGCGGGGGCCAGCGGTTCGACTTCTCCTAGTCGTCGCGGTTACCTTCGGCGCGATAGCGGCAGCGCTCGAGCTGGCCGACACGCTCACGGACGAGACCAGCGCGCTTCTCGACGTTCTATCGCCGGCTGCCATGTTCGGCGGCATGGGCGTTTTGGTAACGCTGGTCACGGGATTGGTGGGAATGGCTGTGTACTTCCAGCGGACGCGCAAGGCAGCGCCGGCGTGGGCTGACACGCTCATTGTCACGCGTTAGCAGCAAGGCGGCGCGTGTAATAAGAGGCCATCCTCGACAGCGGCCCGTTCAAGCGGTTGAGATCGGGGCCGGGAGACGCGCGATAACTGAGCCAGGAATGTGGCTTCGCATTAACAGGATTGAACTGCCTGCACAAATTCCCAAAGTTGCTGACGGGGAATAGAGAGCGCCACCGCCCTTGAAGCCGGAGCCAACCTGAGATATCCTTAGGATGTATTCCTATCCCAATAGGAGCATCGCGCGCCGCCGTCAAGCGGCCAATCTTGGGCGGAAGAGGAGTTCCGATGACTGAGGTCAGTAGTTTCATCCTCGAAATGTATCCGCGCGAGATAGGGGTAGGTGGCAAGCGCAAGGCCACCCTGCGACTGATGGACCCTTCCGATAGGGATCGCATCCTGGAATTCGCCCGCGCACTGCCAGCCGACGAGCTTCTATTCCTGCGCAAGGACATCACGGATCCCGTGGTCGTGGACGAATGGGTTCGGGACATCGAGTCCGGGCGCACCATCACCGTGCTGGCCGAGGGGGACGGCGAACTGGTGGGGTACGGTAGCCTGTGGCGCGACGAGTCATTCTGGGGGCGCCACATGGGCGAAATCAGAGTGCTTGTGAGGCCTGACTATCGCGGCGTCGGCCTCGGCCGCCGCCTGTCATTTGACGTGTTCGCCATTGCCAAAGACCTGGAGCTGGAGAAGATCATCGCCCGCATGACTCCGGAGCAGAAGAGGACGCGGGCCAACCTGGAGCGGCTGGGGTTCACGGTGGACGCAGTACTTCGCGGCTTCGTGAGGGATCGGGAGGGCAAGCCCCACGACCTGCTGGTCATGTCCTCGGACGTCGGCGGCTTGACGGACGAGGAACAGCTCACAGCGTGGCAGCGATCGTAGGGCTGGATACCCAAGCCTGCGGCATAGGTCTAGTAGCGGTGTACAGTGGTCTCGCCGCGGTCGCTCGTCCAATAGTACGCGCCACGATCGGGACCGAGAAAGACAGGACTCCGCCAGCACGCCGCGCCGCAGTTCGCGGTCGGTGTGGGCTTTGAGCCAAGTCATTGGTGGACACATGCGGGGTCATCTCGGGCGGCCAACACACCGTGGCCGTGCAGATATCGCTAGCTATCGCCATCGGACTCATTATCGGATCCATGTCCCCGCGACGGAGAAGGTAGCTGTTTGCCCGTAGATTGTGAAATCCCATACAATGAACATGAGGTGCTTGAGAGTACCAGCATGATAGTGGCGGGGCGGGCAGAAGGTCGGCATGAATGAGTGGTATTGAGATAGTGCAGGTGGTTGCGTATGTGGCTGTGGCGGTATTTTTGGTTGGGATGGCCCGGCGAGGTGCTAGGTACATGCGCGCGCCGATGCACCTCCGCTGGGAGCTCTACCCGGTGCCTCATGAGGCGGGCAAGGATGGCTCGTACTTCGAGGAAGTGGACTGGTGGGAGAAGCCCCGGCACACCTCCCTGATCGGAGAGCTGAAGGTGATGGTGCCGGAGATACTCCTCCTGATAGGGCTGTGGGAGCACAACCGCAAGCTGTGGTTCGCGTCCTTCCCGTTCCACGCTGGCCTCTACCTCACGATCCTGTTCCTGGTGCTGCTGCTGGGCGGCGGCATCGCGCAGGCTGCGGGAGTAGAGGTCTCAGCCGACTCCAACGCAGCCGTTTTGCACTACATCACACCGGTCGTGGGAGTCGTCGCTCTCGTCTCCGTTGCCCTGGGGGCCCTGGGACTGCTGTTCATGCGACTGACCGACCCCGGTCTTCGCCTGTATGCAGTCCCGGCGGACTACTTCAACCTGGGGCTTATCCTGGCAATGGCTCTGCTAGGGCTCGTCTCCTGGGCGGTGATCGACGTGCCGTTCAGCGAGACGCGCGAGTACGCGGAGGGCCTGGTGTCCTTCGGGCAGCCCGCGGACACGAGCCCACTTATCGTGGCGCAATCGTTGCTCCTCTCGGTGTTCCTGATCTACCTGCCCTCTACGCACATGACCCACTTCGTGGGGAAGTTCTTCACCTACCACTTCGTGCGGTGGGACGACGCTCCCAATATGAGGGGCAGCAACTATGAACGTCTTATTGCGGGCCTTCTCGAGAGGCCCGTGGCCTGGTCCGCCCCACACATCCAGCAGGGGAAGAGCTGGGCCGAAGTTGCTACGGAGGTGGAGGAATGACCCAACAGATGGCGAAAGAGAAAACCGCGGCGGGAGGCCCAAGCGCAACAACGCCTCTGCCCCCTCCATGCCGGCCGACGACCCTGCGCGACATCAGCCGCGCTCAGGGACAGCTGGTCCAATTGGACCCCAAGCGGTTCATGCCACTTCCCTATCCGTACAATGGGGCGGACAGCGAGCTCTCCATCAAGCCGCTGACCGAAAGCGCGCGGGAGAACTTGGAGTGCGACCTTGACGGTACGACGGCCATCCAGATACCGCGACCGAAGACGCGCGCACAAGAGGAGGAGCTAGTAGCGAAGTTTATCAACGGCCTAAGGAAGCTGTTCTCCACCAACGACGACTGGACGTTCCTGCAGCCCTTGCTGCTCCGGCTGGACTACTGCGCCAAGTGCCAGGCCTGCGCCGAGGCATGCCCGGTCTACGTCTCCAGCGGCAGGGAGGAGATCTACCGGCCAACCTACCGGTCGGAACTGTTCCGCAGGATCGTGAAGAAGTACGTGATGCCGGGCGGGTTCCTCAGCAGTCTGACTGCCGGGGACATCGACCTGAACTGGCCAATGCTTGCCCGCCTGGGGGAACTATCATATCGTTGCACGATCTGCCGCCGCTGCGCCAAGTTCTGCCCCATCGGCATCGGTAACGCGCTGATCAGCCGACAGATACGTGAGGTATTCAGCCAGGAGCTGGGCATAGCCGCTCCTGAACTCCACCGATTGGGCTCGGTGCAGCACCTCAAGGTCGGCTCCAGTACTGGCATGATCCCGGCCGCTTTCACGGACACCGTAGAGTTCATGGAAGAGGACGTGGAAGAGCGGACGGGCATGAGTTTCAAGTGGCCCATCGACAAAGCGGGCGCCGACGTGCTGCTCATGCACAACGCGGGCGAGTTTCTCTCATGGCCGGAGAACGCGGAGGCCTTCGCCATCATCCTGGAGGCGGCCGGCATGAGCTACACTCTCTCCAGCGAGGCGCTCGGCTACGATGCCGTGAACTACGGCGTGTGGTACGACGACGTCCAGCTGGCGCGCGTGGCTGTGAAGCACGCGGAGATCGCCAAGAAGCTCGGCGTGAGGAAGATTGTCATCGGTGAGTGCGGCCACGCCCACAAGGCGCTGGCGGTCATCGCCGACCGGGTCCTGACGGGCGACCTGAACATCCCGCGCGAGAGCTGCTTCCCATTCCTGGAGAGCATCATCGATAGCGGTCGCCTCAAGCTGGACCCGGAACGGAACGACTTCCCTGTCACCCTGCACGACCCCTGCAACATCGTGCGGCTGATGGGCGTTATCGAGCCGCAACGGAGGATACTGCGCAAGATCGCGCCGCAGTTCCGGGAGATGTACCCAAACAGGACGGAGAACTACTGCTGCGGCGGGGGCAGCGGCTTCGCCATCATCCAGGGGCTGAACTTCCCGGATTGGCGATCGGCCATCTCTGGGCGGATGAAGTTCAAGCAGATCCTGGATGCGTTCAAGGACACCAAGCTGGATGATGAGTCAATCGCCAAGTACGTGTGCGCCCCCTGCTCCAACTGCAAGGGCGGGATCAGAGGCACCTTCGAGTACTTCAATGCCACGAACCGGAGCGGCCTCTACTACGGCGGTCTGGTCGAGCTGATCGTCAACGCCATGGCGGACGTGCCGAAGCCGTTCATGGAGTGGCAACAGGAAGCCTAGGGAGCCGTCAAGCGCCGGGGCGGGCCAAGCACGGAGGAGACGCCATGGCCGAAACGAACAAGAAGGTGTTTCTGCTGGGGTCCGAAGGGTGCGGCGCCGGCGACCCTGACCTGGGCTACGAGATCATGACGGTCGTGCTGGGCGCCCTGGCGGACCGCGAGGACAGGCCAGCCGCCATCATCTGCTGGAATACCGCCGTAAAGCTGCTAGCTGAGGGCTCGCCGGTTGTCCCCAAGCTCAAGGCGGTCGAGGAGAAGGGAACGAGGATCCTGGCCGGGCAGCTATGCGTGACGGCATTGGGACTGGAAGGGAAGCTGGCCGTGGGGGAAGTCGCCACCCTCGGGCAGATCTTCGACCTCATCCTCCACGAGGACGTCGTCAGCCTATAGGCGGAGGGGCTACCGGAGCGACCCCCGCCTCGCACCATGAGGCCGTATCGGGCCACGCCGCGCCCACGCACGAAGCGCGAGGGTCACGAGCTGAGGCTCAGGAGCCGACGCCATTCCTCTAAGGGAAAGGACATAACTGTCATAACTTATATGGTTGCAGGTCATCTGCATTGACGGACGTAGATTCCATCCCATCCTTGCCTCGATGTGGTTTGACAAGCTACTATGTAGGATGTATACTTGCGGCGGAGGAGTATCGGGAGATCAGAGTTCCCACCGGGGGGATAGTTAGTGGACGAGAAGCCTCTCTACACGATCAGTGTCGTCGCCGACCTCATAGGCGTGGGCCAGGCCACGCTCCGTGAGTGGGAGCGCCATGGCCTAGTTAAGCCTCCGCGGCGGAACGGCCTGCGTCTCTACTCGGACAACGACGTACGGCGCCTCAAATTCATCTCTAAGTTCCTCGACAGGGGCCTCAACCTGGCAGGGATGAGCTACCTCATCTCGCTCTACCCCTGCTGGTTCCTAGACGAATGCCCGAAGTGCACATGCAAGACGGTGCGCTCGAACTGCGCCAGGGAGTGTTGGAAGGAAGAAGGTACCTACTGCATCACAGCGCTGGACGAGTCCGGCCTCTGCGAGACTTGCCCGTACTTCCCTGGCAACGGCGGCACTCCTGGCGAACCGCTTCCGGCTTGTGAAGTGACAGCCGACCGCACGGGATCCTGACGGAGGCGCGGCGCAGCGGCGGAATCGGCCGCGCCCGGTCAGTCGACAACGAGGCGCTGACCAGTTGTCTTAACAGTAGCGACCATTCACGCCTGCAGGAAGTGGTCACCAATCCCAAGTACATCGGGCGCAGGACCTAGATACGGACCCGAGATAGTCATTCCCCGAAGAGGGCGGCACTGTGTGTCCTCGGCGTCTATGGGACACCTCGGTCGGCCTCCTGGCTCGCTGCTGCCCGAAGGTAGCCGCTACGCTGCTGTAGTGTTCTCCCGCTGACCTCCTTCCTTCGCTGCGCGACCTCCTCCCTGCGTACGTGGTAGGAATCCGCCGGTGTGACGATGCCGATCCCTTCGTGGTAGCGGCGGATGAGCGTGCGAGCCGTGCCCCGGCCAACTCGTCTCCTATGTTCAGGCATAACGAGGCTCAACGCGCTGTTGGGCACAGGGATGTGCTTGTCACCGCAGATTGCCTCCACGTCGAGGCACATAGTCTCTTGTGCCTAATTTTACAAACTCCTCTCGGTGATATGGCTCAGACTCTTGACAGTGTTATGTGCAAGGTCTATTCTAGGCATGGCCACAGGAGATTTGCAATGACCAGCCCCGGGCTCTACGCCATCGGCATCGTCGCGGAGCTTCTCGAGATCCATCCCGAGACGCTTCGGGCCTGGGATCGACAGGGGCTCGTCAAACCTAAGCGACGGCGACGGTTCCGCTGCTACTCCGACCCCGACCTCCAGCGATTGCTCTTCGTGAAACACCTCCTCAACGACGAGGGTTTCAATCTAGCCGGTGTGCGCGCCTTCCTCAGACTCTATCCCTGTTGGTCGAACGACGATTGCGTTCCCTGCCACAAGTCCGTCGAAAAGAACGGTAAGCCATGTTGGATGCGGCCGAACACCTTCTGCGGTTTGGCGGCCGAAAAAGCCGGGCTCTGTAGGGCCTGCGCAGAGCGATCCAGCAGGAACGGCAACGGAGGCGGGCCACCTCAGCGATTCCGGGAGGGGCTGTGGAAGTCCCCAGCTACGTAGGACGCTGGGGCCTTTCCGCATCATGTGTTCAGCAACCATTTTGTAGAAAGCGAGGAGGACAGAAATGAAAGCCGTGTTTGGCCCCGTCCACTCCTGGCGACTCGGCAGGACGCTCGGCGTGGACATCGGAGCGCCCGACCGCAAGTACTGCTCCTTCGACTGCATCTACTGTCCCGGAGACAAGCGCCCACGCCGCGCCACCCGAAGGCGGCACTACGTCGATATGTGGGCACTTCAGTGTCTGCTCAGGTCAGACGCGGTCATATCTGGCCACGTCCCATTCACTGACTACGTCGCATTCACCGGTAGATGTGAGCCAACCCTCGCCAGGAATCTCGGCCAGGCGATCGAACTCGCCAAATCGATGCTGGGGCTTCCGGTGGCGGTACTCACAAACTCCAGCCTTATGCCCGCGGATGATGTCAAACACGACCTGGCTAAGGCGGACATGGTGGTAGCCAAGCTTGACGCTGCTGACGAAGGACTCTTCCAAGTCATCAACCGGCCCTTTGTGCAGTACGGTCTGGCTGCAATCGTTGACGCGCTGCGCGAATTCCGTCGCGAATTCCAAGGGAAGTTCGTGATACAGACCACGGTTGTGGACAAGAACACGGCCTCGATACACGAGGTAGCGGCCATCGCCCACGACCTGTCGCCGGATGAGATCCAGTTGAATTCGCGCCTGCCTGGTGGTAACGGACGCGTGAGCGCGATGGCCACCGAAGTGGAGACGATCCGTAGCTCGTTTCCTGATCTCAACGTCACGATTTCGGACACAGGTGACCAGTTGTCGGAGCGAGTCGCCGATGTCGTCGAGCTGCAACGATCCGGGCGCCATAACGCAGAGGTGATGCTAATGGCGGCCGGGGCGGCATAGGAACTCGTCTCCTTGGACGCTGCACAGGGGATTGGCCATGCCTAGCCGACCGCTATATCCCATAGGCATCGTGGCGGAGCTCATGGATGTCCGGCCGGAGACGCTGCGGGTTTGGGATCGAGAGGGACTGGTAACGCCAAGCCGTTGGCGAGGATCCCGCTGCTACTCAGACGCTGATCTCCAGCGAATGGTCCTTGTCAGACACCTCTTGGATGAGCAAGGGTTCAATCTGGCCGCCGTCCGTGGCTACATCAAGCTATACCCGTGCTGGCCCGTTGACGACTGCGGTCCCTGTCACGAGAGCACAACAGCCAACGGCAAGCCATGCTGGAAACGGCCAGGCGCCTACTGTGGCCTGGCGGATGAGGAATCGCTGCTGTGCTCGAACTGCTCAGAGCGAGATAGCCATGCAAACGCATCGCCCTTTGCCCTGCATCAGATTCGTGTCGCCTCCGACAACGACGTGCCCACCCCACCGTATGGAGAGCGCCCAAGCGCAGACAAGGAGCCGGGGGAGGGACGAACGGACAACGGCACGCGCATGCGAGGCTCGGGTGACAACCCAGGAGGAGCGTAAGATGGTCGACCAGATGACGATGCCCACAACCACGACGGAAGAGACGAAAGCCGCCCCGGAACCCGCGAAGCAGCCGTATTGGTATCACCTAGACCGAATCCCTCTGGCTGAGGATAGAGCTCAGAGGTTTCTCGGGTCCTTCGCTGCGATCCTGAGGCACACGAACTACAAGCCCGTGCTGGACCTCTACGCACAGAATATGACTCACTGCGGACGGTGCGCGGCGACTTGTCCGGTGTATCAGACTACGGGCGATCCGAAGGACATTCCATGCCATCGCTCCCAGCAGATCGTCGACATATACAAACGCTACTTCACGCCTGGCGGTTGGCTGAATGCCAGGATATTTGGCAATCACTCACTGACCAACCAACGGGTCGACGAGATCGCCGAGTCGCTATATCGTTGCACAGCCTGCCGCCGCTGCAGCATCGAGTGTCCGATGGGACTGGACCATGGGCTGATCACTCACTTTGGAAGGTACGTCCTCAGTGAGGCTGGGATTGACCCGAAAGGCCTCGTAGTCTCAACTCGAGAACAACTGGAGGGCGAGACCCGAAATACGTCCGCAGTGCCGCTTCCCGCTCTGAAGGACACTCTTGAGTTCCTCGAGGAGGATTTCGAGGACATGAAGAGTGCCAAGATCCGGTTTCCCCTGGACGTGGAAGGCGCGGAATACGTCTTCTTCACGCCGGTGAGCGACTACCTAATGGAAGCCGAGTCGCTCATGGGTATTGCTGCAGTTCTCACGGCAGCGGACGTGAGTTGGACCCTAGGCACCCAAGTCTATGATGCCATCAACTACGGCCTGTTCTACAACGACTGGGTGCTGGACAGGGTCAACAACGAGATCCTCGGGGAGACACGACGGCTCAAGGGGAAGAAAGTCCTGATAGGCGAGTGCGGCCACGCTTCGCGCGCATCCAAGGCCTTCATGCCTACCTTCAATCGGGGTGAAGAGATCCCGTTGATCAACATCATGGAACTAACGCTTGACCTCCTCAAGACCGGGAAGATCGACCTTGATCCCGGTGTCATCACGGAGAAGGTGACCTATCACGACCCCTGCAACATCGCTCGCTCTGGCTGGATCATCGACCAGCCGCGTGCCATCTTGCGTTCGTTCGTCAAGGACTTCGTGGAGATGACGCCGAACGGCCGCGAGAACTACTGCTGCGGCGGCGGCGGCGGAACCGTATCCCTCGACGAGATCCACAAGTTCCGTATGGAGATCGGGGGTAGGGTCAAGATGGAGCAGATTCGCGCGACTGGGGCGGAGATCGTGGTGGCTCCCTGTGCCAACTGCAAGAAACAGCTCCGGGAGTTGATGAAGTACCACAAGCTGCCGGTTCAGGTGGTTGGTCTGCACGACCTCATACTTCGCGCCATTCGTATGCCAAACGGATCCACCGAACAGCAGAGGGCGGCGGCATAGACCGCAAGCTCGATGGTCGGCACGGCTAAGAACTAACAGGAGGCGGAATGGAGGAGTTGCTCGCCTTTCTCAAGGGACCGCTGCTGACCTTTGTGGTCCTCATCTTGGTTCTTGGTCTTATACGACACGTCGTGCTCTCAGTATGGGCTCTCATCGAAGCCATAAGAAGAGCCGGCGATCGTAATATCCCTTATGCCAGCGTGCTTCTCAACACCGCGATCTGGATGTTCCCAGCAACCCGCCTACACCGTGTCTTACCGGTGTTCAGCTACGCGTCGTTCTTCTTCCATCTGGGTGTGATCCTAAGCGCCGTTTTCCTGCGGGAGCATATCGACCTCCTCGGCCCCCTGGGACTGAGCTGGCCCTCCATTCCGCGCCCATACGTCGACTGGTTCGCTTTGCTCGCCTTCGCAGGCCTGATCATTCTCTTGGGCTACCGGATCTATGTCCGCCAATCGAGGGCGGAGAGCGGCTTCGCGGACTATGGGATCCTAGTTCTGCTGATCGCCACGGTGGGGATGGGTTACCTGGGGGGACAGAACTGGAACGTCATACCCTACAACGTGACGATGGTGTTCCACGTATCGGCCGGGGCCGCGATTCTCGTCCTAGTTCCTTTCACCAAGATTGCCCACTGCGTGCTCTATCCCCTTGTCCGATTCAGCTCGGAGATAGGGTGGCACTTGACGCAGGAGGGAGGCTATGACGTGGTGAGGACACTGTACGGCGCCGAGGGGAGGAAGATTTGAAACCAGCTATCCTCACAGACGTAACCAAGTGCATCGGTTGTGAGAAATGCGTGGAGGCGTGTGTAAAGGTCAACCACCTCGGCGAGTACAAGCCAGGAGCGGAGCCGCGCATACAAGAGGTCGGGGATGGCCTCTCCGCGAGGCGGTGGACGGCGGTGGTCTCCAAGACCGAAGAGCACTTCGTTCGCAAACAGTGCCGCCATTGCCTGGACCCGGCGTGTGTTTCAGCCTGCCCAGTGGGGGCAATGCACAAGACTCCCGAAGGGCCCATCACCTACAACAAGGCGATCTGCATGGGCTGCCGCTACTGCATATTGGCCTGTCCGTTCGGCATTCCACGCTATGACTGGGCTGCGGCAGTTCCCTACGTCAACAAGTGCACGCTATGCTACCCGCGTCTGAAGGAAGGTAAGTTGCCTGGTTGCGTCGAAGCTTGCCCCACAGAGGCCACGATCTTCGGCGACAGAGATGAGCTTATTGCGGAGGCCACTAGCCGTCTGAGGGCCGAACCCAAGAAGTACGTCCCCCACATCTACGGCGAGCATGAAGTCGGCGGCACCTCGGTGCTGTACATCTCCGATATAGACCTGGACTTCCTCAACTACAAGAACCCGCTCCCCGAAGAGCCCGTTCCCGACCGGACTTGGGCGGTCATGCAGCACGTTCCGACTGTGGCAGTCGGCATGACAGTGCTCTCCGGTGGACTCTACTGGATCATTGGGCGGCGCATGCAGATGGCTCGTCTCAGGGCGGAGGAGGAGCAGCGGCGTCAGGCGGTAGAGGAGAGCCGTCGTCAGAAGGGAGAGGAGTAGCAATGAGCCGGCGAGCCGTCGTCAAAGACGTGCTCTGGATATTCCTCACCGCAGGGGTTGTGGCGGCGATCATCCGCTTCAGTCGGGGACTGGGCGCTACCACGAACCTGAATGATGGTACTCCTTGGGGTCTGTGGATCGGCTTCGACGTCTTCGCTGGAGTGGCCCTTGCGGCTGGAGGTTTCACGCTGGCCGCTACGGTCCACATATTCCAGCTAGAGAAGTACCGGCCCCTGCTCCGTCCGGCGATTCTTACAGCCTTGCTGGGCTATTTCGCGGTGATCGTAGGGTTGCTTGTAGACCTAGGCGTTCCCTGGAACATTTGGAGACCGACCGTATACTGGCAGCACCACTCGGTGCTCTTCGAAGTAGCCTTGTGTGTAATGCTCTACACCGCTGTGTTGACGGTCGAGTTTCTACCAACCGTCCTCGAACACCCGCTATTCAAGAGCCGGGTGTTCCAGACCGTAGCACACTGGTTGAAACTGCTCACCCTGCCAGTGGTGATCGCTGGTATTGTCCTTTCCACGCTGCATCAGTCGTCCCTCGGATCGCTGCTGCTGATCATACCGTTCCGGCTCCATGACCTGTGGTACAGCCCCATTCTGCCAGTGCTGTTCTTCGTCTCGGCGGCCGCTCTGGGGCTGATGATGGTCACCCTGGAGGGCTTCTTCTCCGCCTGGGTCTATCGCCGCCGGATCGAGATCGAGCTGTTCGCCGGCCTAGGCAAAGCCGCCGCCGTGATTCTCTGGGCCTACCTGGCCATTCGGATCGGCGACCTTCTGTGGCGAGGCGTTCTCCCGGACGCCATCGATGGGTCCTGGCAGAGCGTGCTGTTCCTGGTGGAGATATCCATCACCGCGCTGATTCCGGCCATCCTGCTCTCTATGCCAGCCTCCCGTAATAGCTTGCGCGGGCTGGGTACGGCGTCTTTCCTCACAGTCTCTGGCATGATCCTCTACCGGCTTTCCGGCAGCGTGATCGCCGTTGAGAGGCCGGCCGGAGCGACCTACTTCCCCAACTGGGTGGAGTTCGCCATCAGCATCGGCATAGTCTCCGGTGCGGTGTTGGTGTTCCTCTTCCTTACCGAGAACCTCAAGGTCTTCGGCCTAGAGACGATCGGAGAAGAAGAGAAGGTGTCCCCGTACGCCAGGCCCCGCTTCGACCCGTTGACAGGGATCCGGCTTGCCGAGAGCTTCCGGGATACCTTCGTCCGCAGGTCAGCCATGCTCATGGTAGTGGTTGCCCTGGCGATTACCTTTATGCCGGGGCGCGCCTGGGGCGGTGACCAGACGAAAAGCGCTCCGGTGAGGCCGGTCCAGGGGCTGAACGTAATGCGCATCTACGGCGGCGACAACGAAGCCTTCGTCGACTTCGACCACCAGGCTCACGTGGAACTCCTGAGCAAGCTGATCCCATCGGAGTATGCGACCGAACAGGACATGTGCGTGCGTTGTCATCATCTGAGCAACTGGGAGATCGAAGGCATGAGTGAATCGGAAGCCGGTTTCGGGCCGACCTCATGCGGGGCATGCCATTCGGACGTGTACAGTCCGACATCAACGTTTGACCACGAGTTCCACGTGGAACAGGTGGAACCGAGCGGCAATGAGTCTTGTGACGAGTGCCACGAGGGAGGGCACTCGGCGAGTACGGCGGTCGAGTGCGTGGAGTGTCACACGAACATGGGCCCGGACGAAGACGGACAGCCCTTTGATTACATCGCGCCATCTTACGAGGATGCCATGCACGGCTCCTGCATGGAATGCCACGAGGATGAGGCTGAGAGGTTGAACAAGCCCGAGTTGCCCTACTGTACTACCTGTCACTACGAGGATTGAACATAGGCGGAGCTCAGCCTTCTATCGACAGGCATCCCATGAAGCCCTAGCAGGTTCTAGACGAGAACACGAGTCACTAGACTCCAGAGGGAGCCAGGCCGTCGCCGCCCACGCCCGTCTGGCATCGCTTGCCAGCGCGCTCTCTGCTAGCCTCGCAACCAAGGGTTGCCCAATGGCCGGAAAGCACCCGTAAGAGGTGCTTTCCGAATGCGGCGACCTGGCCTAGATATCGCGCGAAGACTTGATCCGCTGACTGTCTACCGCACCGCCGGCTCCTGGGACTTCTCCTCGGCGGGTTCGGGAATGTCCTCGGAAACCGGCATCCCAGCGACCCGAAGCGCAGTCCTATAGGTGCCCGGGAAGAGGGCGTAGAACTGCTTCTTGGTGAAGCCGAGGCCGGTGCAGACCTCCTCACGCGATGGAGCTGAACCGGTGCGGTCGTGCTGAGACCGTATGAAGTAGATCGCGGCCCAGTGGTCGTTCGTTAGCTGATCCAGCGCGTCGCCGAATCCCTGCTGCCGGGCGAGGAACTGGGCTGCCTCTCGACTCCACTGGGACGGAACCTTCATGTAGCCCTTGTCGTCAACCTCAACGGCCTCCTCGCCGACAACGGCACCTGGGAGCGCTTCCTTGGGTTCGATGACGAGGGCATTCGCCACTATCTCGCAGACGTTCTGCACCTTGACGCCCAAGCCGTAGTGCCGGCTGAGCTCCGCGATCTGGTCTATGCAGTTGTGGCAGGAGGTGACGACGATCTTGGCACCGGTGGCCCTGATCTGATCCGCCTTGACCTTCCCCGCCTCGAGACGGCGGTCGCGGAACTCCGACATCGTCAGGGCGCCGCCGCCACCGCCGCAGCAGAAGTTCTCCGCGCCGTGGGGAACCATCTCTCGGAAGTCCATCACGGCCTGGCGGAGCAGGTATCGCGGTTCTTCTTCAATCCCGCCGCTCCTGGCCTGGTTGCAGGGATCGTGGTACGTGACGGGCTCAGGGTTTTTGGTGGGATCGAGCTTTATGCGCCCCGTCCTGAGGTACTCGGCGGCGAGCTCGTTGTAGCTGAGCATGTTCACCGGAAGCGGCTTGCCGTACCAGCCCTGGGCCTCCCAGCGGTTGACCCGGTAGCCGTGCCCGCACTCCGTCAGAACCAGCGTCTCAGCCCCGAGGTTCGCGGCCGAGTCCACCAGGTGAGTGACGATCTTCTTGGCGGCAGCGTCGTCGCCATTGAAGAGGGCGTAGTTGGTCGCGTCCCAAGCGTCGCTGCATATCCCCCACTCATCGCCCGCGGCGTAGGCGGTCTTGTACTGCGCCAGGAACAGCAACGGGTAGTACTTGACTTCTCTGGGGTTGAAGCACATGAGCTTTTTGACGCCCGGCTTGTCGAGGGGAATCTTGAAATCGGGGTCACCCACCGCCTTCTGAACCTCTTCCTCCATCCACTCCACCGTCTCCACGAAGTCCTCTTTGCTGATCCCCATGTTGTTGCCGGTCTCAAGGTGGATGTCCACCGTCTCCTGCAAGCCGGGCGGAACCTTGCCCTGGGCGGTGAGGATCGAGCGGGCGGTCCGCATGAGGAGTCCCATGTCGATTCCCATGGGGCAACTGAAGTTGCACCGACGGCACATGGTGCAGGAACCGAAGGCGGCATCGTAGAGGTTGGCGAGCTGCTCCTCAGTGGGCTCCTTGGCCTTCACCCACCAGGGGAAGAGCCTGCCCATCCAGTCGTACTTCCTCTTGTAGATCGAGCGAAACTGCTCGGCTTTGTAGGCAGGTGTAAGCTTAGGATCACCGATGCTGAGGTAGTAGTGGCAGGAGTCAAAGCACAAGCCACAGTGCACGCAGGCATGCATGTTGACCGCAAGCTGCCGCGTCAGCTTGGACGACAGCACGTCCAATGCCTTCTTGCCGGAATCGCCGTTCGTCTTGGTAGGTGCTGCTTCGGTCGTCATCAGCTATGCCTCCGTAATCGAGCGCAGTTTGGGGACCGTCACGCCGCGCCGGCCGAACAGGAAGCCGTGGTAGAAGCGGGTGAACGGCCAGTACAGGTAGTGCGAGATCTTGCTCCACGGAAGGTAGAGCAAGAGGAACGTTGTGAGCCCGAAGTAGGCGATGAGCCCCCAGTTGCTGTCGGCGAGGAGCCCCCAGATAGCAGTCAGGAAGTAGATGGTGATGATGCCTATGGCGAAGTAGTCGTCCGGGGTATTGAGAGCGCGCATCTCCGGCCTCGACACCCTGCGCACTGCGCGCAGGACCCCAATCAGGATGCCGATGGCGAGGAAGACCACAAAGGTGTACACAACGGGATCCGTCAGTGCGCCTTTCGCATAGGGATGGATGAAGGTGGCGCCGATGGCAATGGCTATCGCGATGTGAAACAACGCGAACTCCCCGTAGACGGAGAGATGCTTGCGAGTGCTCTCCATAGTCCAGGGCATCAATACGGAACCGAAGGAGAGCAAGATGCCCCTGCGCGCCGAGCCCTTGGGCTCCATCTTCTCCAAAGGCTGACGGAGCGATCTGAGCCACAGCAGGCGCACCGCGTACATGAGGGCAAAGAGGGACAGAGCCACTATCTGAACCTCGTTCTCGAGGACATCTACGAACTCATCCAAGCGTCTACCTCCCTTTGCTGGTGGCCAATCTCCACTTGCTCGATGGTCACGAGCGCCATCGCTGCGCTCAGCGATCCGCAGTCTGTGCCGCTTCTTCCTTCTCACGCTGCTGGCGACACAGATCCTCCAATGTCTTCGATTCCAGAAAAGCGGCCAGAATCCGGCCCATCTCGATCCACAGATCCCTCGCCGCACACGTGTCGGAGCGTGGACACAGGTCAGCATTCTCCATACATTCCACGAGCGGAACTGCTCCCTCAAGAATCTCGAAGACCTCGCTGAGCTTTATCTCAGATGGCGGCTTCGCCAACGTAAACCCACCACCCGCTCCCCGGCGGCTCCTCAACAGGCCCACTGCCTCTAGCCTGCTCGTTTGGTGCTCCAGGTATTTCTTGGATATGTCTTGTCTTTCGGCAACGTCTTTGAGGGGAACACGGCCTTCCGCGCAGTGGAGACCAACGTCAACCATGGCCCTGGTGCCGTACCGTACCCTGGTGGAGAGCTTCACAATATCGGTATGAAGTCTATCACTCTAGTAGACAATCTCGTGGGCGGTTTCACTATAGCGTAGTAGCCGATGGCCGTCAAGGGGTGTGATGTGGCCTTATCTCAACGCCGTACAACCCAGAACACGAGCCTCCAGGCCAACATAGCCTCACCCGTGCCAGGGGCACGACTCACGGCCCCGGATACTCCCCTACTGCCCATGAAAGCCGCTGACTACATGCGCGCCAGTTGCTCAAGGCAGCGCGCCCCCGCACGGACGGTCACCCGTGCGTCGCCGTCGCACCCTAGTAGTCGTGGGTGCCGACGTGCACCGGGAGGCCGTACAGCTCCCCTATCTTGGCCTCAATCCCACTCAGATTCATAGGGCAGTTCATGACAGCGGTGGCCTTCTTGACGCAGGTGCCGAAGTAGATTTCGTCCACGCTCAAGCCCAGTTTCTCGAGAACGAGCATCTGAAGTTCGAGCTTGGGAAGAACCAGGCCGGGGCAGTCCCCGCAACTTGTCTTGAACACGACCTGGATATCGCCCTCGACGTCGGCAAAGGCGTGGTCGTGTTCCCGAACCGCCTTGTAACACTTGGCGCATCCAATGCAGCTCGCGTCCTGGATCCTCTGGCAGTAGATGATTCCTATGCTCCTGGTCATTGGTGCACCTCCTAACACACTGGCTGTGCTCGCTAGACTAACCGCAAGGCCTCTACCGAACGTACGGCCGGCCGGGGGTTCATTTCGCAACCCTTCCTCGAAACATCGAATACGTGAAGAAGGCGTAGTAGTCCGGGAGATCTAGAATGAAGTCCGATGACTCTGGCCTGCAAAGACGCCGGTACTCCTCCCAATCCTCGTGAGACAGCTCCGACTGCGGCTCTCCCCAGCGCATCTCGATCAGCGACATTAGGGCGCTGCGCGTATCGTCGCTCAGCGGGGCATGAGCGTCGCCCACAAAGGTTCGGGCTACGGCTTCCTCCAGGCCCGCCTCACGGAACCGACTGAGCGCTCGCAGGAAGTGCGTCTCAGGTCTTTTGCCCCTAGCGAAAGGGGCGATACCCAGAGAGGTTGCGTTCAGCCGCGCCTCCAGAAGAGGATGACCCGGCAGCAGTTGCTGAGAAGACCAGACTAGGATCGCGACGCTGCCACCGGGCTTGACCACCCGTGCGAGTCCCTTCAGCAGCGACACAGGTTCTGCGGGGATGAATCCCACGCAGTCCACGCTCCATGCCCAGTCGAAGGTGTCATCGTCGAAGGGAAGTCCGTTCACATCTCCTTGCTGGAAGGAAACCCGCTCCGCAAGGCCGCGCTTCTCTGCCGTTTCCCTCGCGCGAGCCAGAAACTCGGGGGACAGATCAAGGCCAGTCACGTGTCCGTCTACGGCTACGGCCTCTGCCAGCAACAGCGTGTGACTGCCAATCCCGCATCCCGCGTCGAGTCCCCGGCTGCTCCGCGGGAGTCCCAGCGCCTGGATCGCGCAGCGGATAGTCGGCTCTCTCAGGAAATCGGAGAGATACAGCTTGTTCGCGTAGCCGTCGGCGTCGGGCACTTCACCCACACCATGGTTTCGCACATCCGCGCTCATTTCTCGTCCATTGGGGCTCGGTCAAGGTCGTCTGGGCCACTCCGAGGCCTGCGCGCCTCCGCCACCCTCTGGACTTCAGCCGACGCACCGGCTACGTTCCCACCGAGTCGCGTATGTCAGCCTTCTCTATGCTGTTGGCCGCGCGTATCGATTCCGAACGGGACGTAGAGCGGGCAGAACCCACTCAGTCCCGTCAGGAGGGGGATGACGCCGATCACCGCCATGGCGATTCCGCCAGGCCCCCGCACCACACCCAGGCCGACGCCGATGAGCACAGCGGCGATCACCACCCGGATAGCACGGTCGATGACGCCCATGTTGACCCTCATGACTGACCTCCTTGCTGCTAATGCAGGGCCAAACCGACTAGTGCCCAAACGGACAGATTCTCTTCAGTCCGAGGACCTCGGCCATCCCCGCCCCAGTGACTCCAAAGAGGACCAGCGGCTTCCCCTGTGAGGTCACCGCCCTCTCGTAGATGTCATCAAAGGTATCGTTGGCGATAGCGCTGCTGGTGACGAGCAGAAGATCACACCAATCGATGAGCCTGGCTGTCTCCGTCCTCCCATCCCATACCGTAATTCCGGACTTGCATGAGTCGAAGTTCTTTGGATTCAGATCGCTGCATCTGACGCTTTCAACGCCAAACGTCCGCGTCAGACCCGCCAGGATCGCTGGCTGATACCCCACCAGGCCAACTCTGGCCTTGCCATACTCCTTGAGCAGCCCCCGCGCGATCTCCGAGCCGCAGCTCTCTGGCTCGTCATCCCGGCAGTGTCGGGTTCCTGTCGCGATCCCCAGGTGGGAGGTTACAGCGTTGAGGGTGGAGACGAATACCGCCCTGTTTGCACTGGAATCAAGGTTAAGACGTTGCACATCGTCCAGGGTGCCCTGAAAGCTCTCCGGCTGATCGGTGAACGCCTGCCCCAGGCTTCCCTTGAAATCGGCTTCGATCATCACCTCCCTGCCCTCCAGCAGGGCGAAGTCCTGCCTTTCGGGGCAGCCTATCGCCTGCTGCGGCGACAGAGGCTGAATCCTTACTCGCACGGGATCGTTGCCTAGTTGATGCTCAGCGACGATCCTAGAGAACAGCTCTTTGGCTCTTTGCAGGACGAACTCGCTACTCACTCTTCATCCCCCGACTGGTTGCTCTCCTCCGTCCTTGTTGCCTGACGGCTAACGTCAGGTTAGCTGCGCTGGCTATTGGCTTGCAGAGGGCCAATACTTTGCCAGTTCCTCGGCATCGACAATGTAGCCGTGCTCGTCGAAAGCTGCTTTGCCTTCGACCGACGCCAGGAAATCGACGAAGCTCTCCGCAAGATCACGATTAGTGCTGTGCGTTGACACTGCTGCCTGCATCTCGCCGATGCCCGTAAGCTGCTCTGGCGGCAACCGCACCACCTCGATGTCGCCAGGCGCCAGACTCTGATAGAAGTGCCAGGTGATGACTGCATCCACATTGCCCATGGTTAGCCAGGTCACCAATAGATCAGGGCGTGCCGCTTCCGTTACGATGTTCTTCTCTATCTCGTCGGCGAGGCCCGTCTGTTGGAAGATCTCACGGGCGTACTTTCCCACTAGGGTCACCTCCGGCCTGGCGATGGCGATCCGTATTCCCGGCTTGGCCAGGTCCGTCAGAGCGGTAATCTGTTTGGGATTGCCTTTCTGCACGGCCAGTACCGGAATCATGTAGGCGAGGGTCTCTATTGTGTTGGGATCAACTGCTCCCTGTTCAACGGCGCTTTTCATGAACTCCTGCTCAGGGGCTATGAAAACGTCCCCAGTTTCGGTGACCACCATCCTAGTCAAGACCTCGCCGCCTCCGCCGTAGCTGGCTTCGATCTGCGTACCATGCTGCTCCTGAAATCTCTGAGCGGACTCGTCGATCGCCACCTTTGCACCGGCAGCAGCGAAGACGCTCACCGACCCGGAAGCCGAATCGCAACCAGCAATAACCACCGGCAATATCGACAGTAAGCACGGGAGTAGAACCCTCAGGGCACGTTCGGCTCTCTTGCTGCAGAACATTACCCCTGCTCCGCCAACGACAGCACTCGCCTGGGAACGCTCACAGCACTCGGTCCCGAGGTTGGGCCAGAATCGTCTGGGTCACTGCCGGCGCCTCTCTAGGCGGGGACAGGGAGCTCCCCCAACGCCATGCGAGCGAGCTCCACGATGTGATAGCCGGCGAGGCCACGATCCCGCGCAGCGTCAGCCAGGCCCCTTCGACACATGGGACACAGATAGCACATCGCCTGCGCCCCCGCCTCCAGGGCGTCGTCCAGGTTGCGCTGGCGGATCACGGGGGCCTGCTGGGGATTGAACGTGGCGGCCGCCAGTCCGCAGCACAGGCAGTTCTCCCGATCGTAGCGGCGCTGGACGCGCTCCACGCCGATCAGACCTAGCACCGCGTCCACGGCGTCCTCTTTCCCCGGAGACATACGCGAGGCGCAGGGCCGCTGATAGGCGATGCGGAGACCCAGGGGAGTGATGTCTTGGCGGTGCTCTTCCAGATAGCGCTGCAGGTACTCCACCACATGCACCGGTCGGAAGGGAACGTTGATGCCGAACTGCGGCGCACGGTCCACCAGCATGCCGTAGCAGTCGTCGTGGAAGAGGATGACCTCGTCGGCGCCAGTGGCCGCCAGGTTGTCCACGAAGGTCTGGGCGTGACGGCGGGTCACCGAGCCCGCCCCCAGATGGTCGAAGAGGATGTAGCAGAAGAAGTGTCGTCCCTTCACGGTCGGCAGCCCCTCGAACAGACGCCCCTGGAAGAGCTCGGCATCGCTGGAGCTGAAGACGCAGGCTGATAGGACGCGACCCTGGTTCTCCGGCACGCGGACCTCCGAGGTGACGGCGTAGCGGGCCTCCTCAGCCGCTATCATCTCCTGCGCGATGCCCAGGGAGCCGAACTGCTCCTGTCGCTCCAGGATCAGATCGAAGGGCCGGGCATCGGTGGGGCAGTACTCGTTGCAGGCAAAGCAGGTGAGACAGGCCGACAGTATCGGCGCCGGGCGTCCCGCTATGAGTTCATCGATCTCGAAGGCGGCTCGCTCCTGGTCGTAGTCCACGTAGAGGCAGCGCACCAGGCACTCGCCGCAGCGGTCACAACGCGTCTCGTCAAACATGTCACTGCTCCCTTCTCGAGCCCAAGTGTCCTGCGGCTAGGAATGGCTGCGCCTGCTCACGCGCGCTGCTCCTCCGCCTGCGCGACTCAGCACCCTGCTCGTCAACACGGGTTACCTGGCAATGAACCATAGGGCCTCTGCCTTCAGGCTCACCCGCACCCTCGACTTGCTGGTCAGGTCCAGATCATCGAAGGCGCAGTTGGACAGGCGAATCTCCACCGGCGTTTCCAGGCCCTGGACCCGCGTAGTGAGAACGTAGCCACCCGGAGTGGGAGTCCTTTTCTCGATGCGGCCTTCGAACAGGTTGTCCCTGACCTTGGCGCCCAGCGGCCTGTCTGGGCGGATTATGTGGACCTCCTCGGGACGGATGACCGCCGACACGTTCTGCCCGCACGAAAGATGGTCAGCCGCTTCCGAAACCAAGGACACCTCATCCACGCGCGTCGTCATCGTGCCAGCCTCGCGGTCAACCTCTACGACCTGCCCCTCGAATATGTTCTGAGCGAGCAGAAATCTGGCCACTTCCAGACTGACCGGTCTTCTCTGCAGTTCAACGGGTGGGCCCACCTGGGCAATCCTGCCCTCGAACATGACAGCGATGCGATCGCCGAGCATGAACGCCTCTTCGTGGTCGTGGGTGACGTGAAAGATGGTCACACTCAGCGTGCTCTTAATCTCCTGCAGCTTCTCGATCAGTTGGCGCCTGATGTAGAAATCCAGCGATGAGAAGGGCTCATCGAGAAACAGTATCCGGGGCTCAACGATGAGCGCCCGCGCCAGCGCCACTCGCTGCCTCTCCCCCATGCTCAGGGTATCCGTCGACGAACGGTCGAGAAGGTCCGTGATGTCGAGGAGGTCAGCCAGCTCCTCAAGCTTCGTCGCCATACTGGCCGGATCCATTCGCCTCACTCGGGCCCCGAACGTGATGTTGCCCTTGATGCTCATGTGGGGGAATATCGCCAGGTCCTGGGGCACGTACGAAACCGACACCCCATCAACGGGGCCGCCGCGGACGGTTCTGTCGTCGAGCAGTATCTTTCCCTTGCTCTGACGACGCAGACCGAGGACGGTCTCAGTGAGCAAAGTCTTGCCCGCACCCGACGGGCCCAGGAGCACGAAATGCTCCCCTTCGAAGACGTGGAGGTCGATATCCTCCAATCTGAACGAATCGAAGTCGGCAGACAGCTCTTGGATCCGGATCACTCAGGCGCTCCGTCTTGGCGTTAGACGCCTCACAGCCATCAGCACGGATATGGCCACGACCACGAGCAGCAGGACGTAGACGAGGGTCTCTTGGATGTCGACCTGCGCCAACCCGAGGTATATCGCCGACGGGATCGTCTCCGTCTTTCCGGAGACCGCCCCGGCTACGGTGATCGTTGCCCCGAACTCGCCGATAGCTCTAGCCCAGGCCAGAATGAAGGAGGCTATGATGCCACCCCTGGCCAGCGGCAGGCTAATCCTGAGGAAGGTCTGCCAGCGGTTGCAGCCCAGGAAGTAGGAGACCTCTTCATAGCGAGGATCTATCTGCTCAAACACGGCCTTCAGCGAACGTATGGCCAGAGCGACGACGACAGAGAATTGAGCGAGGACGATTCCTCGCGTGGCGAACGTGAAGCTCACCAGGTTATCCTGTAGCGCCTCACCGGCGTCGGAGCTGAGGACTACCAGCAGCGCCGTCCCCAGGGCGACGGGCGAGAGGATGATGGGTATATCCAAGATACTATCGATCAGGTCCTTGCCCGGGAAGCTCTTCCGAGCCAGCAGATAGGCGACGGGCACGGCAAAGAGAAGGGCCAGGACCGAAGCTATCGTCGCGCAGATAACCGACAGCCTTATCGTGGAAAGCGCCCGCCCCGATAGCAGTGTGTCCCCGTACGAGTCGGCGTTAACACGCAGGAATAGGACTATCACTATCAGCGAGATGTAGGCGGTGAGCACACCCAGCACCGCCCAGGTGAAAACGGAAAAGGACTGATCAGCGACGCGCCTGGTTCTCATCTCCACTCCTCCGGTAGCTCCCATTCGCCTCCCACAGTGGCCTGCGGAGCGAACTCCCGCGCCTCCTCCTCGGTCGTCAGGTAGTGCCACCTGGCGTAGATCGCCTTACCCTCGTCCGAGGTGACGAAATCGATGAACTGCTGCGCCAGTGCGGGTTGCTCGCTCGATCTGCTAATGGCGATGGGCACGTAGCCGATGCGAGGGATCTGGCCGGGCTCGAGATAGACCGTCTCGATCTCCTCCGGCTCCCAATACTCAAACACGCGCCAGCCAATGACTGCATCCACGCTGTCCAGGGCGATCAGTTGGGCCGTCTTCGCGCAGCTCTCGGCGTACGTCGCCATCTTGGGCCGGATGCGTTCGGATAGCCCCGCCGCCTCCAGGATCTCTACCGCGTACAGGCCCACGCAAACCGTCTCCGGATCCCCAATAGCAAGCGTTACGTCCGGCCTGACCAGATCCTCCAGCGACTGGATGTTCTTGGGGTTACCCTTCTGGACATTGATGGCCGGTATCAGGTACGCCGCTATGCGTTCGCTTTCGGGAAGAACCAAGCCCTCATTCTTGGCCACCTCCATGAAGTCGGAAGAGCCAGGGAAATAGATATCGCCCCTGCCGGTCAGCTTCATCTGGGAGAGCATCGCCCCCGAGCCGCCGAAGTGCAGCTCTACGTTCGCACCATACTTCTCCTCGAACAGCCTGGCGGCCTCCTCGGTGGCGGGCTTCGTCGCCGAGCCGACGAACAGCTCCAAGGTAGGGCCTCCGTTCCCACCGCAAGCCCCGCCAGCGATGGCCAGTACGAGAAGGAGCGACACATGACCGAGGCAGCGCGCCTTTGCTCTCATCGAGACCTCCTCCGCCTCGCCCCTACTGGCCGATTGTGCTCGCTATCCTCGCCCCTCACTCCCTGCCGACACTCGATCAACCAGTCGAGGGTGCCCTGGGCAGCGGCTATCTTCGATTGCATCGCCAGGCGGTCGTAGCTATGCGGCGCTGCCGAGTCCACCAGCGCCCTCCACTCCGAGAGATACTGCTTGCAGAACTGAACGTGGTCATCGAGCAGTCGCGATATGCTGTCAGCGTTCTCACGCCCGAGGAAATAGAGCTTGAGCGCGAAGTCCAGACGCACGTCGCGCAGGCGCGCCGGCGACTTCCAGACCCAGGATTCGAGGGCCTGCTTGCCGGCCGCCGTCACCTTGAACACGGTCTTCGGAGGATACACGTCCTCCTCGTGCCAGTCGACTTCGATCAGGCCATGCCGCTCCAGCTTTCCCAGAAGGAAGTAGACGTTGCTGAGGCCTAGTGGACAGATCAGCCCCAGGCCTCGCTCGGGAGCCATCTCCTGAGCGATGTGATAGCCGTGCCTGGGCTGCTCATTGAGCAAGCCCAGAATGGCGTACTCGGCCGACGACGGCGCAGACTTCTTCCGGGACATTGCATCAGCTACTGAGTATTCAATCACTGAATACCACCCCACCTACACGATGTCAAGCTCTCGACCGCGGTGCACCTCCGAACACCGCATCAGGCAATCTCCGCCGCCAAAAACTCCTGCGCCTGCCTGCGGACGCTGGTCTTCTGCCTGGATGTCATGAGCTCGTAGGCAGCAGCCGTCGCCACGTTTTCCTCCACCTCGCGAACGAACCGCATGCCTGGAATGGTCACCGAGAGGAATCGGTTAGACAGGGCATAGCGAAGGAGAGAGGAGACGTTGAGCGCCCGCGCCCACTGTGAGCCCTTCAGGGATCCAAGCATACCGAACCCGCCGAACGGCTTCATGCCGATCACACCGATATGCTTGCGGTGAGCCAGCCGCATGACCGCCTCCCCTCTTCTGTCGAAGGGGCTGTACGCCACTTCGATGGTGTCGAACCGGCCGGTCGTCACTGCCCGCCTCAGCACCTCAGGGAAGTGGCTGGTAATGCCGATGAAGCGAACGATCCCCTCCTCCCGCGCCTCTTCCAACCCCGCCAGCGCGCCGCCCTTGGCCATGACCTGCTCCCAGCCTTCTTCATCGACGTCGTTCAGTTGATAGATGTCCACGCTGGATAGGCCGAGGTGGCCGAGGCTCCTCTCCAGATCGGCGAGGGCACCGTCCCGCGTGCGCTTGAGCGTCTTGCTGGCTACATACACGGCGGACGCCTCCTCGCTGAAGTGGCGGAGCGCCCTGCCGATGAGGTACTCGCTCTCCCCATAGGCCCGTCCGGTCTCCACGAAGTTGATGCCCAGAGAAAAGGCCCGATACAGAGTCTCCTCCGCCTCAGCAACGCCGGTCACATGCGCCGCCCCGAACCCGATCTCGCTGACCAGCAGGCCCGTCCTGCCCAGTCGTCTCTCGTGTAGTCCCGCAGCTCGCGTCGTGTCAGGTATCCTTTCCAACTCGGCTGCCGCTCTCCGGATGCTTGGCACGCTGGATCCCGCCCGTGACTTGGAGGGCGGCGATTCGGATCGCGTCCCAGCGGCTGGCGAAGGGCGGCGCGTAGCTCAAGTTTGGGGCAGCCATATCTTTACGCGGCGTCCGGGCGCTGTTAGCTACTCTGGCCCGCATTGCGGTTTCACGAAGTGCTAGGACTGCGGCTGCGGAGCAGCCAGCATCATCAGGCCTTCAGCCTCCTTAACCCGAAAGAGGCCGGTGTTCGTCAGAATCTCCCTCTGCTCAGACAAAGCCATGTGCCCCTTTTGCATGAATAGGAGGCCGTCCGGCTTGAGCATTCGATGAAGGCTGCGAAACAGCGCGTCAGGGTCGTCAATCAGGTGAATCGTGTCGATCAGCAACACCCGGTCTATACTCGATTCCTGAATACCAGTGTCATATTCTTGAACCAAGATCGCTTCCACGTTTTGCAGGCCCTTTCGTGAGGCCTTCTGTTTCACGGCCCTGATGGCGAGCGGGTGGATGTCCACGGCAAAGACCCTGCCCTCCTCCCCTACCAGTTCCGCCGCCGGTATCGTGAAGCTACCCGGACCACACCCATAGTCGACCACGGACATCCCTTTTCTCAGTTGAGCCCTGGCTAGGCTCTTTCGTGGGTTCTGGAGTAGGTCTCGAAACTTGAAGGCAAGCGTCATCAGTCTGAACCCAACGTCGCTTTCGCTCATCCTCTTGTTGGACATTTCCCTCTCACCTCCGATCCCCGAAACACTGCAATCCGTGAGCGTCATCCGCTGTCGCTTTGGAGAATGTACCTGGTACCCACGCTGCCCTGGATGAAGGCGTCGGGGAAGGCCGCTGCCAGGGCGTGAGTTGCGCGCCAGCCCGTGCAGTGGGCGGGGACCACCACCTCTGGGCCAATCTCCGCCAGCGCTTCCACCGTCGGCCAGATGCTGGGCTCGAACGCCGGCGGCGCCAGGTGGAAACCACCGAGCACCGCATACACCTGGTCGACGCCCGTGAGCTTGCGGGCATGGCGAACCGTGTTGATCATCCCAGCGTGGCCGCAGCCGGTGATGACCACGAGACCCTTGCCGCGCACGTTGGCCACCAGCGCCTGGTCGTCGTAGATGAGGGGATCCGGCTGCCACTCGCCGTCACGAAAGGCCTGGTGGACGGCGAGGCCCTGCTCGAAATCCGTGGTGCGCTCGATCTCCCCCGTCACCAGCAGGCTATCGTCCAGCAGCGACGACGGCTCGCGGCTCTCGATCACCGAAAAGCCCGCAGCTAGGACCTTCTCTTTGCTGGTCGTGGGTAGCTCGTACGGCTCCCGCTTGGGGAGAGCGACCCGCCGCTTCAGCCAGAAGTCAGGGTGAACGACGAGCGGCGGCAGCGGCTGGAGGCTCTGCGCCAACCCGTTGAGGCCCGTCGTGTGGTCGAAGTGGCCGTGGCTGAGGACGATGGCCTCGATCTCCCCCGCATCCACTTCCAGCACACGCAGGTTGTGGACCAGTCCGTTCACCGTCGAGCCCGTGTCGAAGAGGATCGTCCGGCGCCCGTCTCCCTGCACCACGGAGACCAGGAAGGAGAGACCATGTTCGGCCACCGGGGCATCCGCGGCCCGACCCGACTCTAGGAGCGGGGCCTCCACGAACGGTGGCTTCTCGCGTCCGCCGGCCTCCATCCGCTTCGCCACGTCCGTGCTGCGGAGAAGCACGTCCATCACGTTGTCGATGACAGTCAGGACCTCCACCCGGTCAACGGGATTCAGCACGATCTGAGCGCTCATTCTAGGCCTCCTGGCGCTGCTCGCCGCATCTACTGGCCGGCTAGCGCCTCCTCGATGTGTAGCCGGAACTCCTCGAACGGCTGGTAGCCGACCACTAACTTGCCGTTTACTAGGAAACTCGGCGTGCCGCTAGCCCCATGCGCCCGAGCTTCCTCTACATCCGCAGCCAGCGTGTCGATGTATCCTTCGGAGTCCAGGCAGGAGTTGAAGGAGTCGGTGTCGAGTTCCAGGTCCTTGGCGAACTGCTTCAGGTTCTCGACGCTGAAGTCAACGCTCCCCTGGTTGAGGAATAGCTTGTCGTGATACTCCCAAAAGGCATTCTGCTCACCGGCGCATTCCGCCGCCCCTGCCGCGAGCACCGCCTCGTCGCCATGAACGATGAAGTGCTTGAACTCCAGCTTCACCTTCCCCGCCGCGACATACTCCTCCTCTACTTCTGGCAGAGTGGTCAACGCCGCGCGGGCACAGAAGGGACACAGAAACTCGGAGTACTCAACGATGGTCACCGGAGCGGAGTCCTGCCCGCACGTGCGCCCTTCGACGAACGCGCTGCCGCTTGCGCACACCCGCCCCGTCGCCACCAGCGTCTCGTCCGCGCCGTCAGGGCTGTCCTCGTCACCGAGCCACGCGAGAGCAGCGATGAACACCGCGCCCACCGCCAGCCCAGCCACCATGGCAGCGATGACATACGAAGTCCGCGGGCGACGCCTCTGGCCACCTCCACGGGCCGCTTTCTTCTGTCGGTGCCTAGCCATGGTCGTTCACTCCTTCCCGCAGCGAGACGGGTCCTCACTCTGGCGAGCAGCGGCCGGCCTCCGTCGCACCGTCTCACCAACGTCCAGGGGCGTCACCTCTGGCTTCGCCGCCTCGTACACAGTGCGTACTGGGAGCCCGCTGAACGCCTCCCGTATGGCGGCTATCGCCTTCGCGGCCAGCGGCACCACGGAGCACGGACGGAGGGGCGTATTGATCTGCACCTCATCGGGCGAAAGCTGTCTGGCGATGGCGGCCATCTGGGCGGCATATCTCCTGTTGGCTCGCACAAACATCATCTCCAGGGCCAGCTTGCCTCCATACTCGGCTCTGAACAGCCTGAGCCCACGGACTATGTCTTGCAGCCTGAAGCCCGCTGATGGCCTGTTGACCCGCTGGAAGAGACGCTCGCTGGGTACATCCAGCTTGGCCACCACAACGTCGGCCTGGCCTAGATCCTCGCGCACGTCTTCCCATGTCATCAGTGAGGAGTTGGTGAGCACCGCTACCGGAAAGCCCAGTACGGACCGAGCCATTCGGATCGCCTCCCCCAAGTTGCTGGCGAGGGTCGGCTCGCCCATCCCGGCAAAGGTAACATTGTCGGCCGACACGCCCCGTACCCGTTCTAGCTCCCGCTGCACGGTGTCGAGAGGGACGAAGCCGGTTCGCTGCGTGAGGCGCCGCGGTGTCCTGCCGAGCTGGCAGTAGATGCAGTCGAAGGAGCAGCTCTTGCCGTTGTCGGGCAGCAGGTCCACGCCCAAGGACTCTCCCAGTCGCCATGACGGAACCGGCCCGTAGATGATGGATCTCACATGGCCTCCCTTGCCCCCTGCCGCTCCATTGTCAACCGGCGTGTGCCCCTTATTTGGCGGAAGGTGGCCCCTTCGCTCAGGCAGCGCAGCGCCAGCTCCGGCTCGACCACTCGCGTGCCCGAGACCACGTCCGCGCCATAGTCGAAGAGGACGGGCGAGAGCGGGGTGGTTGGGCCCAGGACAACGACGAAGCTTTGAGGCTGGCACAGGACCAGAAGGCCCTCAATCGTATGATTGATGAAGGCGCTGCCGGTGATGGCCACGATATCCGCCTGTGGCACAACAGCCCCGACCTCCTCGGCATGCACGTCGCCGGGTTGTGGGCTGAGCTCGATGACCCAGAGGCGCGCAGCCGCCTCCCGAAGGGCCGGTACGAAAGGGAAGTGCCCGACAAGGGCCACCTTCTTGTCCCGGCCACGCTCGACAAGGAGGTCGCCCGCATTCAGCTCGACGCAGTTGCCCTCGTCGACCTCAACAAGGGAGTTGATGGCGGCGAGGCCGATGCCTGCCTCCAGGGGCCTGTCCGAGTAGGCCAGCCTCGCCAGCTCAAGAGCACTGCTCCCGGCTAGGCTGCCAGCGTCCTGCACGAATATAGCGCCGTGCTCATGCCAGCCCAAGCCGGTAGTCGAGGCCAGACCGCATCCCCGGCTCCAGACGGCGGTCCAGAAGGGCCCGACCCGCACGTCGAGAGTGCTGGCATCCCCCCTTAGGCTGGCTATCAGGTCATCCAGGATCTTCACGGCCGTCCTCGTTTGCCCAGCCCACCCCTCTCAATGCAGGCGGTCCATAAGGTCTGGCAACTCGCCCTTTGCATATCGGAGGGCAGCGTTCTGGATATCCCCCTCATCCGTGACAACAGGCCGAATACCGTAGCCCTTCAGGCTCTCGTAGGCTCCCCAGCCCATGCCTCCGGCGATGAGCACTTCGCAGTCGGTGATAGTATCCGCCATACTGCGATGTTTAGCTTGGGAGCCGGCGTCGTAGCCGTGCCTCTCGCCTGGGGCCAGCTTCGGGTGCGCCTGAGCGCCGAAGGTGTGGTGTCCGGCCTTGGGCCGCGTCTCGCTGTCGACGATCTTGCCCTCTTCAACCGTCAGAACCACGTAGAACGGTGCTCTGCCGAAGTGCTGGCTGACGCTTACCTCGTCATCAGATATGACCGCGATCTTCAATTCACGCCTCTTTCTCGGATTGCTAACCTGCCCGTATCTCGTACCTTGGCTTCCCCTCCTCCATGCGTATCACGACCTTGACGTCCCGGCCCTCGGCAAGATACCTCTCGGATTCATCGCGCAGCGCCTGTAGGTCAGGAGACTTCAAGAAGGACACGAGGGCCTCATACGTTTCTTTAAGCTCTTTGCCTTGGCCCTCACCCCTCAGGAGTTCCTTGAGGCAATCCAGGTACTGCTCCTCAGCGAAGCATTTGATGCATCTCCCCGGAATCTCCCTGGTGGAATATCTGGGCTCAAGCTCAATGTCGGGGGCCATTCTCACCTCCTCCGGCAGACGTCATCTGCGGAGCAGGGAGGGCTATCGCAGCGAGTGTCTCTGCCGCAGCACGTCGTGCCCCCGCTGGACCCACCCCCCAGCACGCTGAAGGTAGAAACAAGCCTTTCCAGGCTTTCACTGCCGCAGTTTGGACATTGGCCGACCAGTGCTTCTGGAGTGCGCAGGAAGACCTCGCACCGATGGCCGCATTGGCGACACTCGTAGTCATAGATAGGCATACTCACCCTCCGTGCTCACCGGCGACCCGCCACCGCTCTCCAGAGCTCCTGGATTCGCTGCGACACCACGCCATCGCCGAACTCCACCAGGGGCACCCCGTGGGCGATGGCCTTGTTGACCACCGTATCGAACGGGATCTTGGCACCCACGTCCACAGCCGCGCCGCCGCAGTAGTCCTCGATACGGCGCGAGTTCCTCTCATCAAGGTCATACTTGTTGATGCACACGAGGGCGGGTACCCCGAAGTGGCCACTCACGGCCAGCACTCGCTCTAGGTCGTGGATGGCGCTGAGGCTGGGCTCGGTAACGATGAGAGCCAGGTTTGCCCCCGAGAGGGAAGAAATCACGGGGCAGCCGATCCCCGGCGGGCCGTCGCTGACGATGTACGTTGAGCCCTCCTCCTCGGCGATGGCCCTGGCACGCTGCCTCACCACCGCGACCAGTTTCCCCGAGTTCTCCTGGCCAGCGCCCAGGCGCGCGTGCACCAGCGGCCCGTACCGGGTATCCGAGACGTACCAATGGCCGGCCAGTCTGTCGACCATCGTCACGGCCCGCTCCGGGCAAACGTGAAGGCACAAGCCGCATCCCTCGCAGGCAAACCGATCCACCTGGAACTCGCGGATAGCGTCGAAGCGGCATGCGTCAACGCAGAGGCCGCAGCGAGTGCAAGCCCCCCGGTCGATTGCGGCCACCTGCGGGCCCCAGAATTCGTGTGTCTCCCTTACCGTAGGCTGGAGCACCAGGTGCAGGTTAGCAGCGTCGACATCGCAGTCGCACAAGACATTGCTGTCCGCCAACGCCGCAAAGGAGGCGGCCACGACGGTCTTCCCCGTCCCCCCTTTGCCGCTAAGAACGACGATTTCCCGCATGGCTCATCGTTCCCATCTCTGCCAGTTCTCTCGCGCTCTCCCATAGATCGAGGAATGCCTGACGCCATGTCGGCATTCCGGCGACGAGGGACTGGCCGCGACAGTACAACTCAGCTATCCGACGGTCGAGGGGGATCCTGAGGAGGACGGGGATATCCTGCTCGGCACAATAGCGTTCCACTCCTTGGTCTCCGGAGCCGTCGCGATTGATGACCACGCCGCAGGGGATCCCCAGCGTCCTCGCCAGTTCGACTGCCACGGCTAGGTCATGGAGACCGAACGGGGTCGGCTCTGTAACCAGGAGGCAGAAGTCGCTGCCCATGACTGCCTCCACCACGGGGCAGGAGTTGCCCGGTGGCACATCCACGATAACGGGGCCGCGTGGGTCCACCCGCCGCTTGACAGCACGGATCACCGGCCCGGCCATCGCCTCCCCGATACCCAGTCGCCCGTGGACGAACCGTATCTCCCCCGCCCGTCCCTCCTCGACCACACCTACCCCCCGCCATTCCTCCGTGATGGCCTTCTCGGGGCACACATGGCTGCAGACACCGCAGCCGTGACAGAGTTCGGGGAAAACCAGGACGTGTTCCCCCGTGACAGCGATGGCATTGTAGGCGCAGGCTTCAGAGCAGATCCGACAGTAGGTACATCTCTTTTCGTCCACCCTTGGGACGGGAACCACCACAGGCCAGGTTCTTGTGAGGGCCGGCCGCAGTAGAACATGGGCGTTGGGCTCCTCCACGTCGCAGTCCAGCAACTGCACCTGGCCCCGGTCCTCAAGCGATAGGGCCAGGCTCGTAGCGACGAGCGTCTTACCGGTGCCTCCTTTGCCGCTGGCGACGGCCAGGATCACGCGTTCGTTCTCCCCTGTATCGTGGCGCTCTGGTCTAGAGCCCTCATCGCTGGCTACCGCAGCCACCGGCACCGCGACCGCCGCTGCGTCCGCTTCCCATGCCGCCTCTGCGACTGCCGCCGCCACGGCCCATCCCACGGCCCATGCCGCCTCCCATGCCTCGACCCATGCCGGGCCGCATACCAGCATGGAGCCCAGCCGAAGGCCCAGGAGCAGCCCTGAGTTCACCTCTTCTGTGTTTCTCGACGGCCTCGCGAGCTGTGCCGGAGGCACCGAGAAAAACATCGATGGAGGCAGCGGAGAGCACGTCATGGGCGTTCGGTCCGCAGTCGCCAGTGATGACGGCCTTTGCACCCATCCTCGCGACCAGTTCCGCTGCCTGGATGCCGGCGCCGCCTGGCGCTGTCGTCGCGGGGTTCTGTACAGCCTCGAACCCCATGCTCTCGCTGTCCACCACAAGCAGGTACTGGCACCTTCCGAAGCGTGGGTCGATCTGGGAATCAAGGTTCCGGCCGGTGGCGGATATCGCGACTTTCATCGCCTACCTCCTAACGTGTCCCTCTCCACCCCAGGGAGTGGAGCCGCCAGTTTCGCGCCATAGCGTCTCAAGACCGCATCGAACGCGCCCGACCGTCGGGTCACCGCCCCACAGACAGAGACTCGGGCGTGCGTGGCCGTGCCACTTCGTCCCTGGCGACCTTGCCGGGTTTGCCTCCCCTTGCCCCCTCCTCGGCATGCCTCAGCAAGGCCGCAGGCACGTCGGTCGGCGGCTTGCAGCGGGCAGACGAGCGGGGCACTCGCTCACCAGGCTGTAGGTCGAGCACCGCACGGGCGTGTTCCCAAACGCGCTGTACCACCTCCTCAGGATCCGTAATGCACTGGAAGCCGCGCTCCGGGTCGACGTATGCCATAACGTCTTCCGGCGGTAGTGCACCACGATGCCGGAAGCGATCACGCTCCAGCGCCAGCGTTGCCTCGCTGGCCTCCGGCTGGAACTGGATGACCGCCCGCGCCATCCTCGCTCCCACCACCCGTACGCAAGCGAAGCATGGCGGCGAACACTTGGCCGGGTTCGCTGCATAGGAGCATTCGACGATGGCGTGCCACTTTGCGTCCTCGAAGCTCTGTATCTTCGGATCAGAGAGTGCGCTGCTTCCCGGATTGCCATGGAGTATGAAGCACCTGTCCTTCATGGTGACCTTCCTCCTTTCACCCTGGTTCGCGCCGTCACTCCGGATTCCGACAGCGCGTCAGGCGAGTGAGGTGCGTGGCCCTCCTAGTGCCGTCCCGCCGCCGCGGTCGGCGAAATGCGGATGATGGCGCCACGAGTGCTCTTGTCCTGGCGCCGCTACCGGCACACTCCATCTCCGCATGCGATCCAATGCCTCACAGATCGCGCAAATGTCGTGCCCTGGTTGGCTGCGGTTCGACTCCGTGCACTGCCAGACGTGACCGCAACGGATGCAGCGGTGTCTATGAAGTGCCATGAGCTTCGCTCACCTTCTCAAGTTCCGTGATGCGTCGCTCGATCCCTTCCAGGTAGTGCTTGAGCGACTCGGCCTCGTCTCTCAGGAACGCCAGTTCGTCCTCAGCAGTGGGTTCGCCTGACCAAGGGCCAAACCCGTAGGGGCCAGCCCCGGCCCACGTGGGACCATAGGCGTACGGCCCATGGCCGTGCCAGGCGTGGCCCCAGCCGCGGCCCCAGCCCCAACCACCTCCTCTCATCCAGCCGGGCAGACCGGTAGCCCAGTACCTCCGGCGATGTCCTCCATACATCGTCTATTCACCTCCTTCGACAAGTTCGCCACCGTAGTATTAGCCGACACTAGCCGCAGTGCTCGCCGTGCAAGCGCTTCCCACACTTGGGGCAGGTGAAAGAACTGCAGGGCACGCCTTTCCTGTGCGGCTGCTCATATCCACACCCTGCGCAGCGGCAGACCATCGATCCCCCTAGGCCGCGGCCCCAGGGAGAGCCTCGTCCCTGACCGGAACCTCTTCGGATAGACATTGTCCTGCCTCCTCGAATTGCTACCAGCGGCCTCTGCTCCGCCGCCTGCGACGACGCCCGCCGGGGCCTGGCTCTGACTGGCTGCCAGCGCCTCGCTCTGCTTGGCCGCCACTCCTTCTGGCGACGCTTCGCCCCTCCAGCCACCTTCTCGCCAGCCCAGCCAGCGCGTCCACGGCCAGGGGGGCCGCCGCGGCGAAAGCGGAAGCCACCATCGGTCTAGCCTGGGTCAGAGCCGATTCCCGCCTGCCGACCATCTGCTGACCTGGCTCGGCTGGCACCGACGCGGCTGCCACCGGCAGCGGCGCGTCCTCGACCTCATAGATCGCGGCCTGCGGGCACGCGGCTAGGCAATCGGCGCAACCGGTACAGAGATGCCGCTCGATGGCTGCGGCGCTGTCTCGGAGGACGATAGCGCCCTCTGGGCACACTTCCACACAGACACCGCAGCCGGAGCACTTCTCCTCGTCGATGAATATCATGGCTTTTCTCCTCGCCAGGGACCCCCGCCACGCCCACGCCTCCGGCCCCGGCCTCGCAGTGCGGGGCTGCGGGGACGAATAGGGATCACGCCCGGGCTGTCACAGCGTGGGCAGGCCAGCGGCAGGCCGGAGGCCACGGCCTCAAAGGGCACTTGCCATTCATGGCCGTCCCGACGGCAGCGGAAAGGCTGCCTCGGCAAAGCGAAGTTGCCCCCTTCGACGCGGATCGCCTTCCCGTTGACGAAGGCATCGGCGATCTTGCGGCGGGCTGATCTGAGCGTACGGTGGAAGGTAGGACGAGAGATGTGCATCCGCTGCGCACACTCCACCTGCTGCAGGCCAGCCAAGTCCTTGAGTCGAAGGGCCTCCACTTCCTCGACTGTCAAGCCCACGTCTTCCAGTCCCCTCAAGGGGATGCCCGCCGGCTTGAAGTAGGTGACTTCCGGTATGGATGCCACCCGTCGCCACTTTCTCGGTCTTGCCATGAGAGTTGCGGGTTATGAACCTATGTCCATAATAATTCTCCCGCACGTCGACCCTGTTGTCAAGAGCCGTACTGGACCTGGCCCATTCCTCGTCCCAGCTCAGACGGCGGCAGTTGGTCTAGGGATCACCTTGTGCCGATTCCAACGCCGCACAGCGCCGGACTGCAAGCTCGGAAGGAGCGAGCCAGATGTTGGCCGGATTGACGTCCCGCGGGATGACACCGCGGCCGTGAACCTGCTGCGGCACCCGCTCCCACGTTCTCTGGGAGGGACCACCAATGCGGCTCCTACGGCACGTCCGTCAAGCCCTCTCGCGGGGCGCTCACCAGCGCCACCATGTTCCCCGCCGGGTGGCGGTTTTCGTACATGAGCTGGTGGGCGAGGCCGATCTCCTCGAAGGAGAAGACGCGGGAGACGCAGGGGTCGATCTTGCCATCGATCACCATCTGGTTGAACGCCGCCGCCTGCTCGTCGTTGGCCAAGTGGGAGCCCTGCAGGGTCTTCTGGCGCATCCACAGGTAGCGGAGGTCCACCACGGCGTTGAAGCCGGTGGTGCCGGCGCAGATCACCACCATGCCCCCGGTATCACATACGAAGATCGACGTGGGGATGGTGTCCTCCCCGGGGTGCTCAAAGACAATAGCCGGGCTCTTGCGCTCGCCCACGATGTCCCAGACCGCCTTGCCGAAGGCGCGGGCGCCCTCCGCCCAGCGGCCGAACTCCGCCGTCTCCTTCCAGTGCGGGAGCATGCCCCAGTGATCGAACTTCCTACGGTTGATGCAGCCCTTAGCGCCCAGCCGCTCACAAAACTCGAACTTGCTCTCGCTGGAGACGACGGCCACCGGCACGGCGCCGGCCTCGCGGGCGATCTGGATGGCCATAGAGCCGAGGCCACCCGCCCCGCCCCAGATGAGGACCACATCGCCTTCCTTGACGGTGTTAGGCGGCCAGCCGTGGAGCATGCGGTAGGCCGTCATGCCGACCAGGGTGGGGGCAGCAGCCTCCTCCCAGGTTAGCTGCGGTGCCATAGGCAGGCACTGATGGGCCTGCGCCTTGCAGAACTGGGCGAAGGAGCCCCAGTTGGTCTCGTAGCCCCAGATGCGGGCGCTGGGCGCCATCATCGGATCGCCGCCGGCCTTGATGTACGGGTCGTCCCGCTTCCAGAAGCCGGCGTGCACGACGACGCGATCCCCCACCTTGACGTTGGTAACGTCATCCCCCACGGCGTAGACGATGCCGGAGGCGTCGCTTCCGCCGATGTGGAAGTCGGAAGGGTCACCGTCGCGCTGCTGGACCTTGACCATGTCCAGAGGGACGCCGAGGCTGGCCCACACGTTGTTGTAATTGATCCCGGCCGCCATCACCGACACCAGCACCTCGTCGGGCGCGAGTGACGGCACGTCGACCTTCTCCACCTGGAACGCCTGCTGCGGCTCTCCATAGCGACTCTGGCGCATCACCTGCGCGTACATCTGCTTGGGGATTGTGCCAAGGGGCGGTACCTCCCCTATCTCGTAGATGTCTTTCGCACTCACCGTGGGCTCCTCCTATCGCTTGAGTATGTAACTGCCGGGCCTTCAACCGTGCCTGCGGGGGAATCCGCAGGGGCTCCACTCGCCTACGATATCACCAGCGGGGCCGCGTGCTGAAGGCCGCGGGTGGGACCCGGTAGCCCTCGCGGTAGACGCCGGGACAGAGGGAGCACACCACACCCGCAGGTTAGCGATCGGCTAGCCAGAGCATGAGTCGACGAGACCGCTCGATATCCTTCACGATCTTCCGGTCCCATCGCGCCAGCCACTCGGGCGGGAGGATCGACCTTATCCCCAGCCAGGACATGGGCTCCCCTGTGCGCAGGCGCTCCCCGGCTGTGACGGCTGCGAGGAAGCACGTGGCGTCGCCGAAATCGAAGGTATCGATGACCTCGCACTCCAGCCAGGCGAGGCAGCCCTTCAGGATCGGGTTGCCTTTGACAGTCACGGCCACGTCGAGGCTCGCCATCTTGTCCTCGTCACGACCTGAGACGAATCCCAGTTTCGGAATGAGGTCGCTCTGATCCTGGGCGAGCAGGCATACGCTGAAGCTTCCCTTGGCGATCACCATCTCATGGGTGAAGTTAGCCTTGTAGAGAACGGAAAGGAGGCGGGGGCGATCGGGCACGATGGAAGCGCCGAACGTGGAGACGGATATTTGGGCGTTGAGGCGATCCCCGCGGCTACAACCAACGGCGACCAAGGGAGTCCAGAAGTAGCTGAGAACGCTGAAGGCGTCCAGAGAGCGTCCAGGCGGCTTCCCGTCTTCGGGCCGAGGCGGCTGAGTCTCTACCATTGATGGAGGCGTTAGCGAGCAGCCTTGTCGGAGCGGAGGAGGTGTCGCTCCAGATCCAGGGACGGCTCCGCGGCCGGGCGCTTCCTGGAATTCTGCATTCGAGGCTCCTATCTCGTCCGCTATTGTACAATCATATTGGCCACAACGAGGTTAGGCGACGCCATGGATTATCTCCAGCTCGACGAACTGCCGACGCTGCGTCGGCCAATGTTCATCGCCGCCTTCCGCGGCTGGAACGACGCTGGCGAGGCGGCAACGCTGGCCCTGCGCCAGCTCATCGACGGCTGGTCGGCCCAGCCCTTCGCCACAATCGATCCTGAAGAGTTCTTCGACTTCACGGTGGCCCGACCGCTCATCCGCGTCACCGAGGAGGGGTCGCGCGACCTGAAGTGGCCGCGTAACCGCTTTTTCTTCTGCAACCGCGAAGACGCTGATAGTGATGTAGTCCTGCTGCTGGGCACGGAGCCCCACCTCAAGTGGCGCGCCTTCACCGAGACGGTGCGGGACCTCTACCAACGTCTCGACGGCTCTCGGTTGGTGACCGTCGGCGCGCTCGTGGCAGGGACGACGCACACGCGGCCGCCGCCAGTCACCGGGTTCGCTACAGAGGACGACTTGCAGCGACAGATGGAAGGGCTGACGATAACACGCACGCGCTACGAAGGGCCGACCGGCATCGTGGGCACCATCCATGACGCCTGGCGGGTTGCCGATTTGCCGGCCGCCAGTCTCTGGGTCGGCCTGCCTGCCTACCTCGGCAATACTGTGAACCCCAGAGCAGCGCTGGCGCTGCTGGAGACCCTGGAGCGGCTTTTCGCCTTTGGGCTTGACCTCAGCCAACTAGCCGAGACCAGCCGCAGGTTCACCGAGGAGGTCGATCAGGCGCTGGCAAACAACGAGGAGATGAAGGCCTACTTGTCGGACCTGGAGCGGCGCATCGACGCCGGGATCAGCGAAGGCGATGTGTCTGACCTCCCACCCTCCGGCGAGATCATCAGCGATCTGGAAGACTTCTTGCGCGGGCAGCGGCGAGACGGCTGACCCGCCACGCTGCCGTCACGTAGGCGGCGAACAGGTGATGCCGCGGGACGGGATGGCGGCGAAGCTTCAGGCAGACACCGACAGTTATTCGTTGGCCAACTATCCCCTAGAGTCACATAGCGAGCGGTGATACCCTGAGTGTGGTCCAGCTCACGTGGAGTATGGCCTGCCAGAAAGGGAAGGTGAGGCCGTGACCGTAGTGTGTGCTCTTGGAGATAATGAGGCGTTGTTCCTTGCTGCTGACAGTTCACTTGCTGGCCTACCTACGAAGACGCTGTCGGCGGGCAAGATTGATACCTATGGCGACAAACATGTACAGCTTGCGTGGGCAGGATCAGGTGATGAATCCATTGCTGATCAGTTCGGTGACTGGCTGAAGCGCGAACTGCAAAAGCTTACTGATCCGATTACTTGGGATGACTTCGTTGGCAGCTGTACCCAGCGCCTCGCTCAGTACAATGGCATCATTCGTGACGCCAAAGACCGTAATCGCCTTCCCTTCAACCCTGAAAATGATTTCGCTCAGGTCTTGATGGTTGGCTACATCGATGGGCAACCAGAAATCGTCCATTTTGAGTTTACGGGGTCTTGGGCATTGCACCTCAAAGCAGGGAGACAATTCGCCACAATAGGTGGCGGGAGGTATCATGCGGCGATGGCGTACGAATTGCTGCAAGAGAGGGACTTGCTTCCGAAGGATCGGCAGAAAGCGGTTAGAGAGGTCGCCGAGTTGGCCGCTAAACGCGCTCCAGGCTGTGAACTGCCCGTGACGGTGGCCAAGGTCATGCCCTCAGGAATAGAGTTCGGGTAGCTATCCCTTCTAGGTGATGCCCTGCGGCTCCTGCCCGATAAGCACTCTGATGACCTGCGGAATAAGACGCCGAGCCAGGTCTCGCCCGCGTCCCCCACACAGGACAACCACCAGCCTGCCCTCGCAAAGGTCGTCGGCCACCCTCTTGAACGTCTGGGCTAGCCTGATGTGCGCGTTTGGGGTAAGCCCGATATCGCCGTAGTTCCCCTGCGTTCCGTCGTAGCCCCAGTTCCAGAAGATGGTCTCCGGCTTGAAAGCTCTTGCCCTGGGCAGGAAACTCTCCTCGACTAGGCCGAGGTATTCGTCGTCGCTGACCCTCAAAGGGACCTGAACGTTCACCTTGTTGTTCTGATCTCGCGCGCTGCCGGAGCAGAAACAAACATACAGAACCTCTGAATCATCCTCGAAGATCTCCCACGTGCCGTTGCCGTGGTGGGCGTCAGTGTCCACGATGGCCAGCCGCCTGGCCCCGAACTGCTGCCGCAACTGCTGAATGGCAATGGCGGCACCATTGAAGCAGCAGCCTCCTCCAAAGGAGTCCTTCCCGGCATGATGGTCCCCATAGCCGGTGAAGACGAAGGCATTGTCTATCTCGCCTCGCCATATGCGAATGGAGGCCGCCACGGTCCCCGATGCGGAAAAGAGGGCGCCCTCAAAGGCCCCAATTGCTCTCACGCGCTCAACCATCTCCGCGCTATGCACCTGATAGAGCCACTGCTCCGGAATGGGCTCCAAGTCGAAGGAGGAAGGAGGTTTGGAGGGATAGAAGGCATCATAGAAGAATACGTTGTCCTCATTGAGGATGCCGTTCAACGCCTCGGGGAAATCCCGCAGCCTCTCCCCATCCTCGTAGTGAAAGAAGATGCCGGTGCGGCGCATCCCGAACGACCCCTAGCCACTACTGCCGAAGACGAAGTCGCGGATCGCCGAGAAGTACTGCTCGGTGCCTAGCAGCATGATGTCATTGTGGTCGGCGCCGGGTATGATGACCAGACGCTTCTCCGACGAACCGATCTCTTCATGGAGCGCGACAGCCTCGCTGAGCGGTATCAGGCTATCACGTTCGCCGTGAATGATAAGGGCCGGAAGTTTTATAGATCGAATCCGCCTTGAGAGGGCCTCTCCCAGATTTGCAAGTCCCTCTGAGGAGAGGCCGAAGAGGCGCGCCAGCCTGGCAACGTTCGAAGACCCGCTCTCCACGATCAGCCCTCTGAGGTGTTCCGGATAATGGAACGCCAGCTCGGCTGCGGAGTGGCTTCCCAGGGACCGCCCCATGAGGAAGAGGCGCTCGCTCTGTCCGGAGGAACGCATGGTGTCGCGAAAGAACTCGAAGATCGGATGGGCGTCGGCGCTCATGCTGGAGAAGGTAGGCGTGCCATCGCTGCGACCATAGCCTCGGTAGTCCGCTACGAACAGGCCGATGCCCTCTCGATTATAGAGTGGAGCGATCCAATCATGGTCGCAAGCTATCTCGCCGTTGCCATGGAAGTAGAGGATGCATGGGGCATCAGGGGACGCGGGATAGAAGCGGCAGGATATGGCTACCCCCGGCTCGACGGGGACCAGGTAGTCGCTTACGCCAGCGGGAGGTGATGTCCAGTCACGCCTGGGATAGAAGATGAAGCGCAAAATCTCCGGCCTATCCAGAACGGAATAGTCAGGCTGATCCGACAACTAGCTCCTCCCCTCCAGCAAGGTCTTGACGTTCATCACCGGGACATCACGGACATGGCCGTCGGTAGGTACTCTACTTCACAGGCCTCAGCAGGTTCATCCCGAACTTGAGCAGCGCCCTGGCGATGACCCACCGGTGCACCTCATTCGGTCCCTCCGCAATTCGCCAGAGGCGGGCCAGGCGCAGGAAGGCCTCGACAGGCAGGTCCTTAGAGTAGCCCCATCCGCCATGGATTTGGAGAATGCGGTCGGCTACGCTCCACATCATCTCGGACGCGAATACTTTGACGATGGAGGCCTGCAGACGCGTATCCTCACCCCTATCTGACCTCCAGGCGGTGTCATAGGTCATGGTGCGGCAGGCATAGAGCTCGATGGCGCAGTCGGCCAGCATGAACTGAACGCCCTGGCGTTCGCTGATCGGCTTGCCGAAACTGATCCGGTCCTTGGAATACTCTAGCCCCATCTCGAGCAGTCGATCCGTCATGCCAAGGCCGCGAGCGCCGATCTGGACCCGAGCGGCCGTCAAGGCCCGCTGGGCGGTGACGAAGCCGCTGCTCTCCCGCCCGAGACGATTAAGGTCCGGCACGACAACGTCCTGGAAGTCCAGCTCTACGGGGTCCACTTCCAGCATCGTCCTGATGGTGCGCACCACCGTCAGGCCAGGTGTGCCCTTCTCCACGACGAAGGCGCCGATGCCGCCCCGCTCCCGCTTCGCCTTATCGGTCAGGGCGAAGACCACTGCGAAGTCGGCCGTGTCCCCCGCCGTGACGAACACCTTGCGGCCGTTGATGACCCAGTTCTCGCCGTCGCGAACGGCGGTGGTCTCCATGTTGCCAGCCGGATCAGAACCCCCACCTGACTCCGTGAGGGCGAAGCACCAGGTCTTCTTGCCTTCAAGGACGGGCCAGAGCCAGCGTTCCTGCTGCTCAGCAGCGGCGTTCTCGAGGAGCGGCGGCGGCCCCGAGCTGTAGAGGTTGCCGCTGACCAGCACCTTCGATAGCTCCTCGCTGATCACGACGATTCCCAGCAGGCCAAACCCCGGCCCGCCCAGCTCCTCGGGCACGCTCACCCACCAGGTACCGAGATCGCGGAGGCCTGCCTCAAGGCGATCTTGCTCTTCCCTTGGGATCACTTCACCAGCAAGTGTCCGCCGCTCGACGGGCATCAGTTCATCGCGCACGAACCGGCGCAGCGTCAACTGAAGCATCCGTAGCTCTTCAGGCACCTCGACCACAGCAAACCTCCTTGCGCCAACCGGAATGGCAAGTTGGGCGCGTGTCTCTCGAATCCCGTCTAGATCGTTTCGGCATCCACACCCAGGAGAGCCGCCACTCTGCGAGCAATGGCCAGGCTGGCCGTCAAACCTGGAGACTCAATGCCCCCCAGATGCACGTATCCCTGATCGTGCCACACGAGGAAGTCTCGCGGCGGCTGTCCGGGCCCGTAGAGCTTCGGTCGGTAGCCCACCTGGCCCGGCGCCAGGTCTTCGGCGTCGAGGTCCGGCAGATAGCGCCGTGCCGCCTCAAGGAACCGCAAGCGGCCCTCGTCGTCAGTGCGGAAGTCCAGTTTCGCGCCCTCTTCCAGCCATTCGGCATCGGGCCCCAGGTGCACACCTCCGTCAACGTCCAGCGTCAGGTGGATACCCAGACCCGCGCGGTCAGCGTGGGGCAGGGGGTAGACGAGATGGCGTATGCGCGCCGCCTTGGCGGTGTTGGTTATGTCAAAGTAGCGGCCTCTGTTGATGGTCTGCCGGAAGGGCGGATTGGCCGAGCCGCCGTCGGGATCGTAGCCCAGCAGGGCACCTATGCGCTCCACCGCTAGCCCCGCGCTGTTGACCACGGATGCGGCGGTGATGGCCAGATCATCGCCCGCAGGGCCGCGCATCTGCAGCAAGAAGCCGCCATCACGCCGTTGCAGATTCGTGACCTCATGCTTGAATGCGATATAGGCTCCGTTGCTGCGGGCCACCCCCAGATAGGAGCGCATGAGGCCCATCTGATCCATGACTCCCGAGGAGCCGGAAAACAGGGCGCCGGCGGCCTGGACGGCAGGCTCCAGGGAACGCAATTCAGGACGCTCAAGGAGGCGAAGGTCTGGCACGCCATTGGCGTCTGCGGCGCGAGCGAGCTCGTGCAGAGCCGGTACCTCCTCATCCTCCACGGCTACAATCAGCTTCCCCACTCGCTGCACCGTCACGCCATGCTTCTGGGCCCAGGCGTACAGGAGACGATTCCCTTCGACGCAGAGGGTAGTCTTGAGCCAGTCTGGGGGATAGTAGATGCCGGCGTGAATGACGCCGCTGTTGTGGGAGCTGTTTTCCAGCCCGTAGTTAGCGTGGCGCTCGACGACGGCGACGGAGCGTTGCTGCGACAGGATCGCCGCTACCGCCAAGCCCACTGCGCCAGCGCCGACAATCGCTACGTCTACCTCCGCTTCCGGAGCGCTGGGCGAGCTCACCGGCCTGCCCCCAGACAGCCGTTCGCGAGGAAGCGCGGCCTACTCCTCGATCTCGGGACCCTCAGCGCCCTCGCGGAACCAGGTGATAGGCCGAAACTCGCGGGGCACGATACCCTCCTGCTTGAACTTGGGGTAGCCGAGAACCACGGCTGTTACGATCCTCCAGGGATCCCTTATGCCGAGTTTCTCCTTGAGGGGAGCCACGTTGTTGATCACCTGACTGAATCCCACCCAGCAGGCCTTGATGCGGAGGGAGTTGGCCACGAGGTTCATGTTCTGGCCGCAGATACCGATGTTGATTTCGGGGCCACTAATGGCGCGTTCGTCGCCGGCTATCAGGATAACCACAGGGGCGTTGAGGAATACCGGAAGCGCATTCCTGGCAACCGTTCCGAAGCCGCCCAATACGACGCGGGGGTCCCAGCTCCCGGGACGCGGGTCAGCCTCATACATGGGAGCCAGGGTCTTCACCATCTCGTCGTTCTTGTACATCGTGTACAGCATGGCCAACCCATTGCCTATGGCCTGATTCATCTCATCGATGAGAGCCTTGTTGGTGACGACGATGAACTTCCAGGGTTGACAGTTGCCAGCGCTGGGGGCAAAGCGGCCTGCCTCCAGCACCCTCCTGACGATCGTTTCCGGCACCGGCTTGTCCTTGAAGTTCCGGACACTCCGCCGGTAGAATACGGCTCTCTCGATAGGATTCCACTCATCCAGATTGCCTTCTTCGTCACGCGGTTCGTAAGGCATCTTGGCCGGCAAGGGATGGGGATCGGTGGCGTAGAAGCCTTCGTCCACATGATAGATGTCAGTAATGGAGATGGCGTCAACCGGGCAGGGCACCATGCAGTTGAAGCAGCTGAAGCACTCATACTCCCCCTTCTGCCGAGGGAAACCGTCCTCGTCCTCCTCCCACGCTCGGAAAGGACAGTTCTGAATACACAGACCGCACTTGGTGCACTTCTCTCGGTCTACCGTCACTACTCCCATGTGGACGGTTTGCGGGCGAAAGATCTGTTTCACGTCTTCCCACGGCATCGTCTGCTCCTCCTCCTATGGATCCCTACGAGCTTCCGCCGAACCGGTACGGCTGGAGAGGCCTACGGCGGACACGGGTCTCAGCGTAGGATATCCCTCCCGAGATCCTTCCAGGCGGCGGGCCCTCGGCACAGCGATCTGGCGGGCATGCCAATACAGACACGGTGGCTCCATACTACCTGCCCACTCCGTAAGCTGGCAAGTGAGGATCCCCGACACCTACAAGCGCTGTCACAGGCGCTTCTCGCTCGTTACAATCAGTTCGAAGGGAGAGCCACGCTGCTGTTCGTATGAAGATCTCGATCATCTCTGTCAATCGGGAGAGGATTCCTGACCCCCTCCTGCCCATTGGGCCGGCCATAGTGGCCGCCAGCCTCAGGGCAGACGGGCATGAGGTGCGCCTGCTGGACCTCTGCCACGAGCGCGATGCTGGAGCAGCGGTCGCTTCCCACCTGACGAGCTGGCGTCCAGAGCTGGTGGGGATCAGCCTACGGCAGCTGGAGAACAACCAGATGATAGGCCACAGGTCCTATCTGGAGGAGACAAAGCAGGTGGTCGACCTGGTGAAGGGCCTGTCGCCCTGTCCCATCGTGGTGGGCGGGTCAGGCTATTCTCTCTTTCCGAGGGAAGCGCTGCGGTTCCTGGACGTGCCTCACGGGCTGGCAGGCGAGGCAGACCAGTCCGTGACGGCGCTGGTGCACTGCATCGAGACTGGCCGGTCGCCGTCAGATGTGCCTGGCGCATGCTACCGAGCAGGAGGGCGGGTGTTAGCAAATGACCCGGCCAAGGTGCACAGCTTTGACGGCCTGCCCAATCCGGCGTACGACCTAGTGGACTGTCGGAAGTACGTCGACGAGAATGCCGCGCTGCCCATCGAGGGCAAACGTGGCTGCGACCTGGCCTGTTCGTTCTGCCCGGAGAGCGCGGATCGAGAGGGGGCGCGCCTAAGGCCAGCCAGGCTGATCGTGGACGAGATGGAACAGCTGACCAAACAGGTGGGCACCAACCGCTTGTTCTTCACCGACGGCGTGTTTCAGTACCCGCCAGAGCACGCGATGACGCTGTGCGGAGAGATGATGAGACGCCAGCTAGATGTTGGCTGGATGGCAGGAGTCAATCCGGTGGGCCTATCGCGGAAAATGCTGGAGGCGATGAAAGAAGCGGGCTGCGTTGGCGTAGGCCTGGGGTTGGATGCCGCCACCGACGGCATGCTCAGGAGCTACAACAAGGGCTTCACCCAAGCCGACATAGTGCGGACGCTGGAGGACCTGCGAGCGGCAGAGATGCCCTTTGCCATCTACATGCTCTACGGCGGCCCCGGGGAGACCCCGGAGTCCGTTCGCAGCTCCCTCGACTTCCTGGAAGCGGAGGCCCCTGATAGCACCGTGTTCATCAGCATGGGCATTCGCGTCTTCAAGGGAACAGCGTTGGAGCGAACGGCAAGGCGGGAAGGTCTCATCAAGCCCCGCCAGAACATGCTGTCATCGATCTACTACCTGTCTGGGTCGCTGGACGAAAGCCTGTTGGACAGGCTGGAAGAGTACTGCCAGACTCACCCGCGCTGGTTCACCACGGCCAGCCTGATCGCCGCTCTCCCGCGGCGGTAGCCGCTGTGCCCGCCACCTCGAGCCCGGCTGAGCCGTCTAGGGACAGGAGGTCCTCCCCTCGAGCAGATCCCAAACTCCTGGGTTCGTGACGCCATAGCGCCACACGGAGACATCTGGCATGCCCGACCGACAGGCATCATCTATGAATCGCGCCCAGGCAGCCATGTCCGGCGAGGCTCCCTGTCCCACCGGCTGGATGGGCAGGTTGTACTGCTGCAGTAGGCCCGCCGAAACATCAAGCAAGAACTCGGGAGTCATGCCGCCAGGACCGGTCGGCCAGCCGTAGGCCTCGAACAAGTCCAGGTTCGCCTGCGAGCTAAACGTCTCCCAGTAGATGAGGGACGCGAAGGCGTTGCTGAAGGAGGCGAACTCGGCCAGGGGAAGCTTCTCTAGTGCCCACGGACGCGGCTCGACGGTGGTCACGACAGAACCATGGGGTTGAAGTCGGCGCAACTCGCGACCGAACGCGGTAGCGGCCTGCGGTGTCCCCTGCCAGTACCCCTGCCAAGGCTCCAGGTCAAGGAAGACGCTGCGGGCGCCTGCGGCCAGCACCTGAGCAGTCATCTGTGCTTCGCGCACCGGGTCAATACCTTTGAGGACAGCATAGGCATGGAACGGGACTCCACGCTTTTCGAAGTACTGGGCCAAAACACGCACCTGCCCTGGGCCGCTGACGGCATGGGGAGAGCTATCATAGCGGGCCATCCAGTCGGTGCCGTTGTGCGTCTTCACGATTATCCCCAGGTTGTGCTCAGCCAACACCTCCGCGAGGTCTTCCGGCGAGCCGTCAATGGAGAATTGCCACACCCAGGCTAGGTATCGCACGCCGCCGTAGGTGAAGATGCCGCCGTCGGAGGCCACGAACCAGTAGCCGTTGCCGCGTGGCATGGCGGCCATGCCCACGATCGGCTGGTCGAGGGTGATGTCGCCCGTGGAGCCATAGAAGAGGGCATCGCCGAAAGAGAAGATGCCACCGTCAGAGGCCACGAACCAGTAACCGTTGCCGCTCGGGATGGCCGCCATCCCGACGATCGGCTGGTTGAGGGCGATGTTGCCCGTCGAGCCGAAGAAGTCGGCGTCGCCGAAAGAGAAGATGCCACCGTCAGAGGCCACCAGCCAGTAACCGTTGCCGCTCGGGATGGCCGCCATGCCCACGACCGGCTGGTTGAGGACAATGTTCCCCGTGGAGCCATGGAAGCCAGCATCGCCGAAAGCGAAGATGCCGCCGTCGGAGGCCACCAACCAGTAACCGTTGCCGCTTGGAGTGGCGGCCATGCCCACGACCGGCTGGTTGAGGACGATGTTCCCCGTGGAGCCGTGGAAGCCGGCATCGCCAAAAGCGAAGATGCCGCCGTCCGAGGCCACCAGCCAGTAGCCGTTGCCGCTTGGCGTGGCAGCCATGCCCACGACCGGCTGGTTGAGGGCGATATTCCCCGTGGAGCCGTAGAAGAGGGCATCGCCGGTGGTAAAGATGCCGCCGTCCGAGGCCACCAGCCAGTAGCCGTTGCCGCTTGGCGTGGACGCCATGCCCACGACCGGCTGGTTGAGGGCAATCTTGCTCGTGGAGCCGGTGTCGACATCGGAGCTGCGCACCAGCGAGAGATGGCTCGCCTGGCTCCCAGAGCCCCCCGGGACGACGGCAGCCAGCACAGCCACAGCTAAGACGGCGAGCGCCGCCGCGGCCCTCACAAGCGCCCTGATCCTATGCCTTTCGGTAGTCATATCGTGCCCCCTTCTCCCACAGCACCAGAATCGCCGCACGCGCGGCACGCTTACGACAGACACCACGTAGCATACGCACCTGGGGAGTAGAGTCAATACCCACACGAGCTGTTGTGCCCGGTCCGCTCGCGAGGCCGACAACTCGTCTAAGGGCCGCAGCTCTCCGACGTTCAGGCCGATGCCGGCGTTTCGGGGTGGGTCAGACTTAAGCCTGACCGCTCGGCGGTGACCAGCGTCTACTCCGCCGGGAGAGCCTGCTGGCCCGGCAGGAGAATTCGCCTGTGCTTCACATCGCCCCGGTCTAGTCGGCGGACATGCCCACGATCGGCTGGTTCAGGGTGATGTTGCCCGTGGAGCCGAAGAAGTCGGCATCACCGAAAGAGAAGATGCCCCCATCGGAGGCGACGAGCCAGTAGCCGTTGCCGCTTGGCGTGGCGGCCATCCCCACAATCGGCTGGTTCAGCGCGATGGCGCCCGTGGAGCCGTAGAAGTCTGCATCACCGAAAGAGAAGATGCCGCCGTCAGAGGCGACCAGCCAGTAGCCGTTGCCGCTTGGCGTGGCAGCCATGCCCACTATCGGCTGGTTGAGGGCGATATTGCCCGTGGAGCCGTAGAAGAGGGCATCGCCGAAGGAGAAAATACCGCCGTCCGAGGCGACCAGCCAGTAGCCGTTGACGCTTGGGGTGGTCGCCATGCCCACTATCGGCTGGTTGAGGGCGATGGCACCCGTGGAGCCGTGTAAACCGGCATCGCCGCAAGAGAAGACGCCCCCGTCCGAGGCGACCAGCCAGTAGCCGTTGCCGCTTGGGGTGGCCGCCATGCCCACTATCGGCTGGTTGAGGGCGATGGCGCCTGTGGAGCCGAAGAAGCCGGCATCGCCGCAAGAGAAGACGCCCCCGTCCGAGGCTACGAGCCAGTAGCCGTTGCCGCTCGGAGTGGCGGCCATCCCCCCGATCGGCTGGCTGAGCGCGATGTCGCCCGTGGAGCCGTGGAAACCGGCATCGCCGAAAGTGAAGATGCCCCCGTCAGAGGCCACCAGCCAGTAGTCCGCGGCTGGCAACAGCTCCGGCGCCGCCACCGGCGGGGTTGCCTCCGGATAGGCGATAGGCGAAAGCGACACTACATCAATCTCCACCCCGTAGAAATCTGTCTCGGCGGAAACGACTAGCTCATGCTGGCCGGGCGAAAGGATCGCGGGCCCGAGGGGCTCGCAGGAGAAAAACACATTCCAGCCGGAGCCAGGTACGCCTCCCGGCGACCGTGTGTCCTGGCTGGTGCACTGCCCGATGATAGTGCCGTCGATGCTCACTTGAACAGTGTCCGGCGGCCCGTCGTTGCTGTAGCGGACTACGACTTCGTACCTGGCGGTGCCGTCCAGGTCGAATGAAAGGGTGCGCGACTCGCCATTATGGAGCCACACGGTCTTCTGCTTGGACGCCGCGCCACGCTCCATGACTGCTCCATCACCCGTGCCGTCTTCGCCCTCCAGGGCGATAGGCCCACCCGAACGGAAGCATTGACCAGTGGTGGCGATGGCGGCGTTGCTCGCCCCGTCGATGACGGAAACGGTGTCGATGCCGCTGTTGGCGACGTAGACGCGGTCGGTGCTGGCGTTCACCCCAACGTCTGGGTACAAACTGTCCACAGACACAGTGGTCACGACGGTGGGGCTTGCGTGGGCGCCGTGGTTCTGCGGCGCGCCCACCAGCAGCGTCGCCAGGACCGTTAGCGCCAGCAGGGATAGCAGAGAAGTTCGCTTGTGCTTCATACCGTGCCCCCTTCCTGCACAAGGCTAGAATCGCCGCAGGCGCGACAGGCTTGTGACAAGCCAATGAACATTAGCACGTTGGCCAAGACAGGTCAATACGGCAAATCACGTAGAAAGGTTCGGTTGTAGCATGACGAACCTGTGCGCAACGCGGCCTCCTTCGTCGGGGGCGTCTGGCGTGCCGGGAGGCGCTGGCTGAGATAGACCGTCTGGCAGGGGCTAACCGCGGCTGCTCACGAAGCGTTCACCCCTCTGAGCGGGGGCAATCCGGCTCCCGCCGTAGCAGCCCCTCGACATGGCTGAACACCGTCCACCACCCACGCCGGGGGGCTCTCTTCCTGCTTTGCCAAGCCTGGGCTTGCCCGGCTGCTAGAGCTTGAGTCCGCCGTGGGTCGGGCGGCGCTTCCCTTCGGGAGGAGTCCTCTTCGGCCGCCGAGCATAGGCAATGTACCCACACTGCAGGCACTCACGGTCACCGTCAAGGTCTTCGATCAGAGCACCGCTGCACTTTGGGCAAACACTGAACGGGGCATCCGGGGTCGCCGGGCCTTTCGCCACTTTCACACCTCACACAGCCTAGGCAAACAGGGTGCTATCCTGGCCCGCGTTGGCGGCCTTCATCTTCCCGTTTGGCCGAGACCCATTCCGAGCGTTCCGATAGGCAGAATGAACAGATGGCCGGCCCGTACGTCATAGGTGCTTTGCAGTCACGGCAGCGCGGCAACGACAGGCCCGGGGCTGGCATCCCGTCCCGGATCGCGTCCCCCGGTCTGGGCTCACCACGGTCGACGCCAGCCATGTAGCTCACTCCCTTGCGCTGCCAGTCCCGCCCGATGGCTGTGCCCGGGGCGGGATGCTGCGAAGCTGCGTCGGGGTTCACGGTGTAGTGGTGACGGCGTCCCCTCTTGCGCACGTGTACCATGCCCGCTCGGCGTAGGTCACCGATGAGACTCCACACTGTACGCCGGGTCAGGAATAGGCTCTCTGAGAGGTCGTCGACGGTGCAGCCGGGGTCGGCGGCGACGCGCAACAGCACCGCGCCGTGACTGGAGCTGTGGAACCGATTTTTCGCTCCCATGGCGGCTGTCTGACGAAATGAGATCCGGGTCCGCGTCGTACGGGGCGTTGCGATCGGACCTGGAGGTCTGCCACCAATAGATACGGGGGCTACCGCGGGGCGGATTCAGGGCTGGCGCCAGCGCAAAGGCAGCAGCTGAGCGGCCTCGCCTTTCCCCAACGTCGTCCTGGCTGGCGGCACGCTCTTGGTGCTAGCGGTGGGCGTGGTCAGGAGTGTGCACCAGGATCTGCCGACCACGCGGTGCCGGATATGGACCGTGCGCATGAATCCGCGTCACTACGGGAATCGTACTTAGTACAGAATTAAGGGTGCAAATCGTGAGCCTACTAAAGGCCACGACAAGTACGGGAGGTTGAACCATATGACAGAGAACACCTACGCTATGACCTTTGGCGGGCGGACGTGGGAGTTCAAGCACGTGGCGATGATAGTTCCAGCCGCCACGCTGATCCTGCGGCTGGCCATGGGCTGGATCTTCATCTGGTCCGGCTTTGACAAGCTGATCACGAACTGGTCAGCGAGCGGGTTCCTGGTCAACGCGACCAGCGGGCCGCTCAAGGACACGTTCGTGAGAATGGGGGAGAGCCAGACGGCCATCAACGTGGTCGACCCCTTGGTGATCTGGGGCCAGATCCTAATCGGCTTCTCGCTCATTTTGGGCATCTTCACCCGCTTCGGGCTGCTGATGGCCGCCCTCATGGTCTTCATGTTCTACCTCGCCCAGTTGTGGCCTGCGAACAACCCATTCCTGGACGATCACATCATCTACATGGCGGTGTTCGCCCTGCTGGGTGCGCTTGGCGCCGGCCGCATCATCGGCCTGGACGCTGTGATCGAGAAGATCGACCTGGTGAAGAGGATCCCCCTACTACAATACGCCCTGGGCTAAAGCACAACGTCGATCTAGGCACCCCGAAGGGCAGCGGCCTTTGACCGCTGCCCTTCCATTCTGCCAATTGCGAGGGGTCAATCCTGTCACCGCCCGGAAACCCAAGACCCATCTCTCTGCGCCTGTCGACGAGAGGTCCGGGCCCGGCTTCGGCCAGTTCCAAAGTTGTGGGTAGACGTCAAGGGCCTCGGGGACGAGGAGCGAACCGATGGCCTGGCGGGCTACAAAGAGAACTGCCTGGTGTCTCCGGGCTCAAGCAAGTGGATCTCCTGCTTGAAGCCGAGCTTCATGGGTCCGGGGGCGTCCTCGCTCGTGCTCACCTTGAGACGATCGCCTGAGATGCTGACCTGAAGCCAGTGCTTGCGAAAGCGAAAGCGAAAGAAGAGGCCAGAAAGATCGTCAGGTAGGAGCGGATTCAGCCACAGCACGTCGCCACGAACCGCGATGCCGGTGTACCCTCGTTGCACAAGATCAGCGGTGCCGGCCATGGCACCGAGATGGATGCCCTCCGGCGTGGTCCCACCCTGGATGTCTGTCATGTCGCTCTCCAGGGCTTGCTTGAACACGCTCCAAGAGCGCGCTCTGTCGGAGCGCGCCAATACCCAAGAGTCGACCACGCGGCTCAGCGTTGACCCGTGTGAAGTCCGCTGCATGTAGTAGCTTACGTTCTTCGGGATCGTCTCATACTCGAAGGGATACCCCAATCGCTCGAACAGCTCGCGGAGCTCTCCAGCGGAGAAGAGGTAGAAGAGCATGATAACGTCCGCCTGTTTCGACGCCTTGTAGCGATTGGGGGTATCTCCCTCCGCTTCCAGAATGCGGTCCAGACGCTGGGTGTCGCCGTATTTCTCGAGGTATCTCTCCCAGTCGAGCTCCCGCAGTTGGTCGTAGCCTTCGAACTGGCTGATGATGCCATCGTCGTGGAAGACGACGCGCATCTTGCGGCTGATCTCATCCCAGCGATCGATCTCCTGCTGCTCAATGCGCAGGTTCTCCCACAGCGATCGCCGGCGCTCCGCCGGCAGGTTGTAGAGAACCTGCAGGGCATGGCTGAGCACCCATACCGCCATGATGTTGGTGTACGCGTTGTTGTTGAGGCCTGGTTCGTCGGCATCCGGATAGCTGTCGTGGTACTCGTCCGGCCCCATGACCCCAAGGATCTCGTAGCGATCGATCTCAGCGTTGTAGGTAGCGATGCTGGCAAAGAAGCGCGCGATCTCCAGGAGCATCTCCGCACCGTGGAAGTGAAGAAACTCCGTGTCCTGAGTGGCCTGGGTGTACTGGCAGATGTTGTAGGCGATGGCGGCGTTGATATGCCTCTGCAGGTGACTGTTGTCGGGAATCCACCTCCCTGAGATAGGGTTGAGATGGAGCACCTGGCTCTCTTCCCGCCCGTCGCTGCCGCTCTGCCAGGGGTACATCGCACCGCGAAAACCCGCTTCCTTGGCGGCCCAACGCGCCTCGGACAGGCGGCGATGCCGGTACAGCATCAGTCCCCTGCTGATGTCGGGCAGGCGAAGGTTCAGAAACGGGAGGATGAACAGCTCATCCCAGAACACGCGGCCGCGGTAGGCCTCGCCGTGCCAACCGCGGGCGGGTATGCCGACATCGAGATCGATCGTGTTAAGGGAAGCGGTCTGCAAGAGGTGGAAGATATGGAGTCGCAGGATGAGTTGGGTCCGCTCGTCATCGGTGATCTCGATGTCACAGCGGCGCCAGAGGTGCTCCCAGGCGACAACGTGTCTCTGAAGCAGATCATCGAACTGGGCGGCACGCTCTATCGCCTTTCGAGCTTCCAGGCCACACTCGGAGACTCCCCGGTCTCGCGATGTGAACAGAGAAACGATCTTCTCGATCCTCACCTCGCTCCCAGTCTTGACGTCGCAGGCGAACTGTTGGGCTACGTAGTCCGGCTCTACGATCGGGGCCCCGCCCACCACAATGGCTCCGCCATCCACAAACACGCGTGTCCGCGCGGCCTGGGCGATCTCGATACGCGATTGGCTGGTTTCAACCTTGAGCCAGATGCCATCGTTGCCGACGGTCCCCGTCTCCAGGGGGACGAGATGCTTGTTGTTGAGCTGGCGATACCGTTCGACGCCAGCGTTGACGACGCGGCCGTCCAGCGCGGAGTGAATCTCCAGGTGGCCTGTCCAGTTCTCCGAAGTCAGTGTGGTCTCGAGACCCGCACGGTGAGGACTGGCCATATGAACGAAGCGTCGGCTCTTCAGCGTCGTCCGCCGGCCCTCGTTGTCGCGGAAGTGGACGGTACGGAGGAGCACTCCGTGCTTCAGGTTCAGCTCCTGCCTGAAATCTAGGATCTCCACCTTTCTGAGATCAAACCACTCGCCGCCCTCGATCCGGAAGGTGAGAGAGAGCCAGTTGGGAAGGTTGACCAGATCCTCGTTTTCGATGATGCGACCAGCGATCTCGCTGGTTAGCCGGTTGTAGCCTCCGGCTAGGTACGTGCCGGGGTAGTGGACATCGTCCGCGCTGGCCTCTGGTGCCGCACCCCTGGTGGCGAAATAGCCATTGCCGAGCGTGCAGAGCGTTTCGCGCAGCTTCTCCTGTTCAGGTTCAAAGCCCTCGTAGACGAATGACCATGTCCTGTCCAGGTTCGACTCCCCAATGTGGCCCTCGTCGGCCAAGGTGACCTCCTTGAGATCGGTGACCTCGACGTCCGCTCCGTTCTTTCGCAGAACGCCAGTCTCACCCGACCGGTTAACCCCGATCACCAGGCCGAAGCGGCCAGCGTGGCCAGCCTGCACGCCCGCGATCGCATCCTCAACGATGACGGCGCGCTCAGGGGGGACCTGCAGGCGCCGGGCGGCCTCTAGAAGAACCGCGGGGTCAGGCTTGCCTAGCAGGCCGAGTTCGTCCGCGTCAACGCCGTCAACCCTGGCGTCGAACAGCCCGCTCACGTTTGCGGCCTTCAGGACGGCCTGGCAATTCCGGCTGGCGGAGAAGATCGCGGTCTTCATACCCCTTGCCCTCAAGTCCCGGATAAGGTTGACGGTTGACTCATAGGCATCCACACCGCGCTCTTCGAGGTGCTCTGTGAAATAGCGATTCTTTCGGTTGCCGATTCCGCAGACGGTTTGCTTGTCCGGCGGGTCGCCAGGGTCGCCGTAGGCAAGGGAGATGCCGCGCGATTCCAAGAAGCTCACCACCCCGTCGTAGCGGGGTTTGCCATCAACGTAGCGCCGATAGTCGGAGTCGGCATCGAAGGGCCGAAACGGCTCGTCCTCGCGTGCCGCGCGCTCCTGGAGATACTCGTCAAACAGCCGCTTCCAGGCGGCGGCATGGACGGTCGCGGTCCTGGTCACGACTCCGTCCATATCGAAGATGACGGCATCGAATTCGCTCTTGGAGATGGTAACGGGAGGGTCCATCGATGAATTCCTCAGTTGACGCTACGGCGGGGCATCCGACATATGCCACCGGACCCGGAGATGACTGGGATGCGAATGGGAGTATGACCAGAAACGGCGGGCCGGACCGGAATGTGGCAAATGCGATACGCGCCCCGTTGGCGATTGTGCGCGTACCCAGATTGTGGCTCCACTTGAACACATTGTACGTGGTCACGAAGGTTCGTGCATAGGGACGAGTCAGGCGAACGAGTCGCGGCGGTTGGCAGGCTCAAGAGCGCATGACGGGGCACCGGACTTGTAGCTACCGTCCAGCACATCGGCTACACTAGTTGACCTGCCGTATGTCTCCTGATACAAGTGATAGCATGGCGGTGCTGGCCATTCGGGTGAATCCCAGAGACAACGTGGCGGTGGTGGCCACCGATGTTCAGAAGGGTCAGGTGATGCAGCTCGCCGACGGCATCGAAGTGCGGGCGATCGAGGCGATTCCCCGCGGCAGCAAAGTGGCCCTCGCGCGAATCGTCAGCGGCGAGGCGGTAATCCGCTACGGGGAGGAGATCGGCCGAGCGGCGGAGGACATCGCTGCGGGCCAGTACGTGCACACCCACAACATGGGGCGCAGGAAATGAGCGGGGAGTTCGCTTTCGAGGGCTGGCGGCGGCCGGACGGCCGCATGGGCATCCGCAACCACTGCCTTGTCCTGGCGACGGTGGCCTGCGCGTCGGGCGTCGTGCGGGAGGTCGGGCGGCGGTTGCCGTCGGTCGTGGCGGTGGAGCATGCCCACGGCTGCGGCCGCGGCGGCCCCGATTTGGGCCTCCAGATCAAGACCCTGGCCGGGCTGGTGCAGAACCCCAACGTGGGCGCGGCGGTGCTGGTGGGCCTCGGCTGCGAGATACTCTCGACCGCTCTGCTGAAGGGCAACCTGGGCAGCAACGGGAAGCCGCTGGAGACTGTGGTCATCCAGGAGGTGGGTGGATCGCGCAAGGCGGCCGATCAGGCTGAGTCCCTAGCGCGGCGATTGCTGGGCGAACTGGATGAAATGCCACGTGACGAGGGTACGGCGGAAGACCTGATAGTAGGCCTGGAGTGCGGCGGCTCGGACACCTTCTCCGGGCTCACCGCCAATCCGGCGGTGGGAAAGGCGGCTGACCGACTGGTGCAGCTCGGTGGCACGGTCTTCCTTGCGGAGATCACGGAGATGATCGGGGCCCTGGGACCGCTGTCGAAGTCGGCCGAAACGGAGGAGGTGGCAGCAAAGCTCCGGGCGAAGGTGGAGCGGCAGGAAACCCGCGCGCGGGAGATACTGGGGCCCCTGTTCGAGCCCGGCCTTGCACCCGGCAACGTCGAATCGGGGCTGACCTCCATCGCTGAGAAGAGCCTCGGCTGCATAGCCAAGGGCGGCAGTTCACCGATCCGAGAGGTCGTGGACTACGGTGCTCGACCGACCAAGAATGGCCTTGTGGTCATGGACACGCCCGGCTACGACATCGAGAGTCTGGCCGGCATGGCGACGGGCGGCGCTCAGGCCATCCTGTTCACCACTGGCCGCGGCACGCCGGTAGGGTTCCCGGCAGTGCCGGTAATCAAGATCTCCTCCAACTCCGAGCTCTTTGAGGCCATGCGCGACGACATCGACCTCGACGCTGGAACGATCCTGGCCGGAAAGAGCATCAGCGAGGTCGGCGAACAGATACTGGAGTTGCTGCTGCGGGTCGCCCGTGGCGAGAGGACCAAGGCCGAGATCAATGGTCAGGCCGTGTTCGGCATCGCCCAAGGCGGCCCGGCCTTCTGACGAAACAACGCTCTCGCCACTGAGGACGGTCAAGGCCAAGCTCGCGCCGCGGTAGCGACACCGTAAGGAAAAGCCCTACACTAACCTGGTGGTTTGCCCGACTGACCGGCCGTTTTCCTCTGCCGCATATTGGGGGCAACGACTCCCGCCCACTGCGACAGGAGGGAGGTGAGTGACCATGCCCCTGTCCAGCGAGCAACTAACGGAAATGTACCGCCTGATGCTGCGCGTCCGCCTGTTCGAGGAGGCGGTGGCCCGCCTGCTGCGGGAGGGCCACATCCTCGGCGTCGTCCACCTCTCCGCGGGGCAGGAGGCGGTGGCCGTGGGCGCCTGCTCCGCCGTCGGGCCCCAGGACTGGATCACGAGCACACACCGGGGCCACGGCCACCTCATCGCCAAAGGCGGCGACATCCGGCGCATGTTCGCGGAGCTGTTCGGCCGCGCTGACGGCTACTGCAGGGGGAAGGGCGGCTCCATGCACATCGCGGACCTGGACCTGGGAATGCTGGGGGCCAACGGCATCGTGGGAGCCGGCCTACCCATCGCCGTAGGAGCCGCCTTTGCCTCCAAGTATCGAGACAAGGGCGAGGTGTGTCTGTCCTTCTTCGGCGACGGCGCCACCAACCAGGGGACGTTCCACGAGGCGTTGAACCTGGCCGCCATCCTGAAGTTGCCCGCCATCTTCATCTGCGAGAACAACCTGTACGGCGAATGGACGCGCCAGGACCGCCACCAGGCCATTCGCGACGTAGCCGACCGAGGTGCCGCCTATGGAATCCCCGGCCGGGTGAGCGACGGTATGGACGTGCTGGCAGTGCACGAGATGGTGACCGGGGCGGTCGAGCGAGCCCGTCGTGGGGAGGGCCCAAGCTTGCTGGAGTTTAAGACGTACCGCTACTTCGACCACGTGGGCGCCAGCGACGGCACCCAGGCCCGACCGTCCGAGGAACTGGAGGAGTGGCGCTCTCGCGATCCCATTCCGCTCTTCCGCCGTCGCCTGATCCAGGAGAAGGTCCTGACGGAGGATCAAGCCGACGCCATCGGGCGGGAGGAGGAAGAGGCCACGGAGGAAGGGATCCGCTTCGCTGAGGCCAGCCCCCTACCGGAGAGCGACATCCTGCTGACGGACGTCTATGCCGAGGAAGGGTGAGGCGATGCGGCAGCTACTCTACCTTCAAGCGATACGGGAAGCGCTCCAGCAAGAGATGGAGCGGGATCCCGACGTGTTCGTGGCCGGGGAGGACGTGGGCCAGCACGTCGCCTACTTCGGCGGCACCCTTGGGCTGTACGACCGATTCGGCCCCCAGCGGGTCGTCGACACCCCCATCTCGGAGTCGGCGATCCTGGGGCTGGCCGTCGGGTCCGCCGCCTCCGGCCTGCGCCCGGTGGTGGAGATCATGTTCATGGACTTCATGGGCGTCTGCCTGGATCAGGTGCTGAACCAGATGGCCAAGATGCGCTACATGTTCGGCGGCAAGGCCACACTGCCCATCGTGGTGCGCACCATCTGCGGCGCCGGCCTGCGTCTGGCGGCCCAGCACTCGCAAAGCCTGGAGGCCATCCTCTGCCACATCCCCGGCCTCAAGGTCGTCATGCCCGCCAATGCCCGCGACATGAAGGGGTTGCTCATCGCGGCCATCCGCGACGATAACCCCGTCTTCGTGCTGGAGCACAAGCGAGCCCTGGCGACAACGGCCGATGTGCCCGAGGAACCGTATGCCCTGCCCCTGGGCGTGGCCGAGATCAAGCGGGAGGGGCGCGACGTTACCATCGTCGCTACGTCCTACATGGTGCAGGAGGCGCTGAAGGCGGCGGACGAGCTGGCCGAGCAGGGCATCGAGGCCGAGGTAGTGGACCCACGGACGCTGGTGCCTCTGGACATGGACACCATCCTGCGGTCGGTGCGCAAGACCAAGCGGGCCGTAGTCGTACATGAAGCGGTCCGCTTCTGCGGCGTGGGAGCGGAGATCGCGGCCCAGATCAGCGAGACCGCGTTCCACGAGCTGGCAGCCCCCGTGGCCCGCATCGGCGGCCCCTTCTCGCCGATCCCCTTCAGTCCGCCCCTGGAGGACGCCTGGCTCCCCAACGCGGCGCGGATCAAGGAGGCCGTCCAGTCGGTGGCATGAGTCGACCTAGCGGCACCCCTGCGGCCAGCGATCATCGTTCGATCAGGAGGAATGGATCATGAAGGCTGTTGCCCTTCGAGGTGTCGGCAACATGGAGTTGGTCGATGTCGAGGAGCCGGAGCCCGGCCCAGGCGAACTCAAGCTGCGGGTCCGCTACTGCGGCATCTGCGGCTCTGACCTCCACGAGTATCAGTCCGCTGTTCTCACCCTGATGAGCAACCGCCAGAGCCCGATCATGGGCCACGAGTTCTCAGGCGAAGTTGTCGCTGTGGGCAGGGACGTAGACGGGTTCGCCGTTGGCGATCTGGCAACGGTCAACCCCCAGGAGCCGTGTGGGGAGTGCCTGTACTGCAAGAGCGAACGCAGCAATCTCTGTCTGAGCGAGCGACTTCTGGGCCTCGGGTATCACCGGCCGGGCGGCTTCGCCGAATACTTGTGCGCGAAGGCAGGCCGTGCCGTCAAGCTGGCCCCGGGCGCGCCCATGGATCAGGTAGCTCTGACCGAGCCGCTGGCCGTGGCCATGCACGCCCTCAACCAGGGAGGTCTTCAGCCGGACGAGGCCGTGTTCGTAGCAGGCGCGGGGCCGATCGGTGCGCTCACCGTCGCTGCCGCCCGCCATCTCGGCGCGGGGCGAGTTATCGTATCGGAGCCCGCGGCTAAGCGCCGCGCCTTGGCCCAAGGCCTCGGTGCCGACGAGGTGATAGACCCCTCGCAGGCACCGGCTGCTCCGCACGTGCTGGAACTGACCGAGGGGCTCGGGGTCGACCTGGCAGTGGAGTGCGTGGGAATAAGAGCCGCCTTAGACGATTGCGCCGTCGCAACCAGGCGGGACGGAAGGATCGTGGTCGCAGGGGTCTTCGAGCAGCCGACACCGATCATTCTCCTACGGACGATGGCGTTCGAACACCACATCATCGGCGCCTTCGCCTATCGGGAGGAGTTCCCTCAGGCGGCCGACCTCATCGCGTCAGGCCTGATCGACGTATCGCCGCTGATCTCGCGAACGATTGGCCTCGCCGAAGTGCCCGCGACCTTCGCCGAGCTGGCAGCAGATCGCGACCGATACCACAAGGTGCTCGTGTCCCCGGGGGACCAGGTCGGATCATAGCTCATCCCACGCCCAAATAGTATTGGGCAGGACGGTCTCGGACTTTCGCTCACAACCGCGCGCTTGACAATTTGCGCAGGGCGTGTAGTATGTTTGCCCTGCTCTTGGTAGATAGTCGCATGGCAGGATGGCCATAGATGCTATGGGGTCGCACCGGCATGCGTGAGTCGATGTGGGCTGACGCAACGGTATCGAACGTGGCCAAGCCTGCCTAGCGGCGAACGGGAATCACTGGCATCCCCAAAAGGCGGAAGCTAGGGCCACCTCGGGGAGGGGGCACATGGGTTGCATCTATGAACTGCTCAAGGTTCCGGTTGGCCTGGTAGGACTCGGGCTTACACTAGGTGGGCTTGGCAGCCTCGTCTACGGTGGATTTCTGGTCGTAGAAGGCGAGAATGTCCCTTTGGGTGCCGCGCTCTTGGTGGGTGGCACAGTGGCCCTGGCGGTTGGCACCGTCCTGGGCAAGTTCGCCAGAGGCGATTATGACAACTGAGCAGAGCACCATGCCGCGAAGTGCACAACTCAGGGAACTCCATGAGCACCACGAATCGCATCTACCGCCCTATGCTTGGGCGTATCGGGCCGCTAGGCGGGGCGGAAGTACTCGATGTCCGAGATCTTGCCTTCGCGCTCGTCGCGCCAGACCGCCTGCAGTCGCATCCCCACCTTGATCGCCTTCTTCGCTTCCTCTAGCTCCTGCAGGTCCACACCACCGACGTAATGCATGAGCCCCGTGTCGGCGCCATCCAGCTTGATGATGCCGACGCAGTATGGAGGAGCGGGCAGGCTGGTGAACTGGGCGTAGGTAATGGTGAAGGTGGCCAAGGTGCCGGTGTCCTTCACTTCAACCCACTCATCGATGGGCTCGAAGCAGCGCTCACAGAAGCTGCGGGGTGGGACAAGAACGCGCTGACAGCTCGGGCAGCGCACACCCATGATCCGCTTGTTGTCCTTGAGTTCGCGGAAGAAGCGACTGGCAGCCTGGCCAGCGGTGTGTCGATAGGGGATGTCCCACTTGGCGTCGATCGTCAGGGGCTGTTCTTGTTCAGAGGTCATGGTAGCGCCCTCCCGAGGCCTAAGGAGCCTCCCTGTCCAGGATCATGAGGGTGTGGAACCCGATGGTAGCACCCCAGGCGTGGGCCAGAGCCGTCTTCACGTTGGGGACCTGTCGCTGGTCCGCCTTGCCCATCACCTGAAGGGCAGCCTCGGCCACGCGAATGAGGCCGGAGGCACCGATGGGATTGTTGCTGAGCACGCCGCCCGAGGGGCACACGGGGAGCTGGCCGTCCATGGCAGTGAGCCCCTTTCGCACCAGCTCGGCGCCCTTTCCCTTCTCGCAGAAGCCCAGGGCCTCGTACTCGAGGATCTCCTGGACGGTGAAGGGGTTGTACAGCTCGGCCACGTCGAGCTGTCGGAAGGGGTCGTCGATCTTGGCCATACGATAGACCCGACGGGCAAGCATGGAAAGGCTGTCCCAGTCTTCATACCAGGGGCGGTCGCCAGCGAAGTAGTTGTCCGTGATCTGGCCGGCGCCTCGGATCCAGGCGGGGCGTTCGGCCAACGCGCGGGCGCGCTCCCCGGATGCGAACACTAGGGCGCAGGCGCCATCGGACGAGGGGCAGCAGTCAGCCAGACGCAGGGGCCAGGAGAGCATGGGTGAGGCCAGTGCATCCTGCACGCCGAACTTGAGCCGGAGGTGGGCATAGGGGTTGTTCACGGCATTCTCGTGGTTCCTGACCGATACCAGGGCCAGATCCTCCTCCGTCGTTCCGTATTGATGCATGTGAGCGGATGCCTGGATAGCGGCGATGGTGATCGCGCCGGCGCCGAATCCACGCTCATAGACCGGATCCACGGCCGTGTTGAGGACGAGCTGGGCTTCGATGCTCTCGCCGACCCGCTGGGAGGCCACCGCCAGGACGACGTCATACAGGCCGGAAGCGACATGGTAGTAGGCGGCCAGGGCGGTAGATCCGCCGGTGGTGCCGCCGGTGCTGATCTTCATGTAGGGCGTGCCCAGCATACCCGCGGCGGCGCAGGCATCCACGTTCCACTTCTCCGGCGCGTTCACACCGTCGAAGGGATCCATCGAGCCGTACACCACTGCTTGCACGTCCTTGGAGGTGATGCCAGCGTCCTGGAGGGCTGCGCTGGTCGCCTCATAGACCAGCTCGGGGTACAGCACATCCCGCCGCCAACTGGAGCAGCGGGTCAGTCCCACGCCGGCGATGGCGACCGGGCGCGGCATCACTCACCCCTCCTCAAGACTGCGACGCCGTGCGACTGAGCCACCGACCCGGTCAACGCGCTCGCGCCGTGAGCCAGGGCCGTCCGCGCCTCCACCTGGTGGCCTTCCGCTCTGCCCATCACCTGGAGGGCGGCTTCAGCCACGCGAGCGAGGCCGGTGCCCCCTCCCAGGTCGGTGCACAGGGCACCACCCGAGGGGTTGACAGGCAAAGCACCTTCCATACCGGTGGCCCCTTCCTCCACCAGTCGGCTGCCAGCGCCTTCTTCCGCCCAGCCGAGCGCTTCGTAGGCCATGAGCTCGTGGTAGGAGGTCAGGTCGTGCACCTCAGCAACATCGATCTGATCGAAAGGCTTAGTGATGCCAGCCATACGGTAGGCCTTCTGCGCGGCGCTGGAGAGCGCAGCGAGGCGCGACAGTTCGGAGGCGCCAATGTAGTAGGAGTCAGAAGCCCAACCGATGCCCTCGACGGTGGCCCAGCGGGAGGCGATCCGCTTCACCCTGTCCTCGGAAGCGAGAATGACGGCCACCGCCCCCACCGATTGCGGGCGGCAATCCACCTCCCGCAGGGGCCAGGCGATTACCTTGGACGCCAGTACCTGCTCGCGGGTGACGGCGCTCCTCAGGTGAGCGTAGGGGTTGTTGGCCCCCTGGCCGCGGTTCTTCACCACGACCGCCGCCGCTTGCTCCTCGCTGACCCCGTAACGAGCCCCATAGGCGCAACACTGGAGAGCCAGCGTGGCAGTGGCACCGACGCCCATGGGACGGTAGAAGAAGGGATCCATGGCCACGTTGCTCACCAGTTCCACGGGGCTCTCAGCGTGACCGTGGCCGACGACGAGGGCGGTATCGAAGGCGCCGCTGGCGATGCGCATGTAGCCATAGACAAAGGCTAGGATGCCATCGTCGGCGACCTTGGCGGAGTCTTTCAGGTAGCCGCCAGCGGCAGGGACGAGGTGCATGTCGGAGATGGTGCGGCCATCGAGTACATCCCAGCCCGAAGCCAGGACAGTGTCGATGTTGCCGCTCCGCAGGCCCGCGTCCTCCAGTGCAGACCGCGCCGCCTGAAAAGCGTGCTCGTAATAGGCGAGATCATCACCGGGCTCCCGGTGATGGGTCTGCCCCACTCCGACGATGCACACTCTGCCGCTCATGTGTCCTCCACGCATGATGCCCAAGTGATACCCGATGCGCAACCCCAAAGCGGCCCACCGGCGAAAATGTGGCGGCCTTTTCGCCAGGCGTCACGCGCGGCAGAACGTTGGGGAACCGCTTTGCACTCCGAGCCGAGCGGCGAGGCTCTCAGCTTTCAATGACCGTCTTGGGAACTGCAGCTAGTCCACGGCCAGCGGCACGAGGGCCATGCGCTGGACATCCACGAGACCCAGATCGGTGAGGCGAAGCTCCGGGATAACGGGAAGGGCCAGGAAGGAGAGGACGGCGAAGGGGCTGGGCAGGCTCACGCCGAGGGAGACGGCGGCGGCTTCCACGGCCTCGAGTTGGCCGGCTACGGTCTCCGGGGGTTCGGGGGACATGAGGCCAGCAACAGGCAGGGGCAGGGAGGCGAGCGGCTCCCCATCGGCGACCACGGTCAGGCCCCCACCCAGGCGGCTGATCTCAGCGACCGCAGCGTGCATGTCGTTGTCGCTGATGCCCACGACCACCAGGTTGTGGGAGTCGTGAGCGAAGGAGGTGGCCAGGGCGCCACGTTGCAGACTGAACCCTCGCACCAGGCCGACGCCGACGTTTCCGCTGGCGTGGTGACGTTCCACCACCGCAGCCTTAATCACATCCTGATCCACATCCGCCACTACGGCTCCCCCGTTGGTGGGCGCCTCCAATATGACCTTGCGTGTGGCTATCTGGTGGGGAATCACCTCAATGACATGCGCTCGCGGCGAAGTTGCCGGAATAGCGAAAGCATCCTCGGCCAGCGGTTTGATGCGCACCGTGTCGCGGAGAACGCTCGTCTTCGGCGACTCGGATGAGAACACACTCCGACCATCGGCGGCCACCAGACGACCACGATGATAGACGCGCCGGGGCCGCAGGTCGTGAAGGTCATCGGCGACGATGAGGTTGGCCAGGTAGCCGGGAGCGACGGCGCCGCGGTCCCGCAGCCCGAAATAGGTGGCCGGGTTGATGGTGGCTAGTTGGACGGCGCGGACGGGGTCCAGCCCCAGGCGTACAGCCTTGCGCACCACCGCGTCGATGTCCCCATCCTGGAGCAGGTCACGGCAGGAGCGGTCGTCCACCACCAGCAGACCGCGGGGATAGGTCCGGTCCGTCACCAGGGGCAGCAGTTCTTCGAGGTTCTTCTCGGATGTGCCCTCGCGGATCATCACGTACATGCCGCGCCTGAGCTTCTCGCGGGCCTCCTCCAGAGTCGTGGACTCGTGGTCAGAGCGGGGCCCGGCCGCCAGGTAGGCGTTCAGGTCGGCACCACTTACACCCGGGGCGTGCCCGTCTACCACCTTGCCGCGATCTAGCGCAGCAGCCACCTTGTCCAGACAGTGGGCGTCGCCGGCGATCGCCCCGGGGAAGTTCATCAGCTCCCCTAGGCCCAGGCTCTCGGGCCAGGCCAGGGCAACCGCGACATCCCCGGCGTCCAGGGTAGCGCCAGCCGTCTCCAGTCGCGTGGCCGGAACGCAGGACGGCACCATCAGGAACACGTCGAGGGGCAGGGCCGCCGCCTCGTCCAGGAAGTCCCGAACCGCCTGGAGCCCGCCCACATTCGCCAGCTCGTGCAGATCGGTGACGACGCTGGTGGTGCCGTGAGGGAGGACGGCTCGGGCGTACTGGGGCAGGCTGAGGAAGGAGCTTTCGACATGGGTGTGGCCGTTGATGAAGCCGGGGAGGAGATAGGCGCCGTCCAGGCGGACGGTCTCGGCGGCGCGGTAGCCCTGGCCGATACCGGCGATGAAGCCCCCGGCGACGACCACGTCGCCGTCCTCCACATCGCCGCTGAACACGTTGACGATGCGCCCCCCGGCCAGCAGGAGATCGCCCGCGACCTCTCCCCTTGCGGTGGCTATTACCCTCTCTCTGTCCACACCTACCCGTCCTCCAGCACCCATACGTCCGGCAAGTAGCGGTAGTCCTCACCGCAATCCAGACCGTAGCCCACGACAAAGCCATCGGGGACGGAGCGGCCCAGGTAGTCTACGGTGTCAGGGTCACTGGCCAGGAGGCTGCGCCTGGCCAGCAGAGCACAGACGCGCAGGCTCGCGGGAGAACGGCTCGCGAGGTGGCGCCGCAACTCGTCCAGCGTGAGGCCGCTGTCCACGATGTCGTCCACCAGCAGAACATGCCGGCCAGCGATGTCGGTCGTGACATCTTGGAGGAACTGCACGTTGCCACTGCTGGCCCGCCCCGGCCCGTAGCTGGAAACCGTGATGAAGTCCACTTCCAACGGCATGTTCACCTCGCGAATGAGATCGGCCAGGAAGACGAACGCCCCCTTGAGGACGCCAATGAGGACGGGACGCTTGTCTCCGTAGTCCGCCCGGATGCGGGCCGCCAAGCCCTTAACGGTGTTCCGCACCTGGCGGGAAGAAAGGATGCGCTTCAAGGCTCGCTCACAGTGCTCTCGGCCAAGGCTATTGTACCTCGCAGGAGCGCCTTGGCGTTCGTCGGCCGGGGCGCGACAGCGCGGCGACTGCAGGAATACCCGGTGCGGGTCCGCGGGACTGGCGTCAAGGGATGCCCTGACAAAACATCGCTGTCCACCGTCTCGTCAAAGATCAACGAAATGTCGTTGAGGCCGGTGCCGACCGCAGTGCTTCATAGTAGTGCTGTTGTATGAGGTACCTTCAGCTTCACAGTGCGGTGAAATCTCAGTAGATAGTCTCACCTAAGCGACGTAGATACTGCTCTCAATGGCGATAGTCACCCTCGCGGATTCCTTTCTGCTTGTGCAGCCTCGAAATAAGTAATAGTATGCACAAGGCGGGCCTAAGTCCCTAAGAGGAGGGATCCCGTCATGGGCAAAGACTCACTCACTGTCACGGACAACCGCACGGGTAAGACGTTCGAACTTCCCATCACTGACGGGACGGTCCGAGCGATGGACTTCCGTCAGATGAAGGTGTCCGATGATGACTTCGGGTTGATGACGTACGACCCGGCGTTCACGAATACCGCGTCCTGCCGCAGTTCCGTCACATTCATCGATGGCGACCGCGGCATCCTGGAGTATCGCGGTTATCCAATCGACGTGCTGGCCGAGAAGTGCACGTTCTTGGAAGTCGCGTATCTCCTCGTGTACGGCGAGCTGCCTACACGGGCCCAGTTGAACGCATGGACGAAGGACATCACCCACCACACCTACGTCCACGAGAACATCAAGAAGTTCATGGATGGCTTCAACCACGACGCCAACCCCATGGGCATGCTCGTAGGCACGTTGGGGGCGCTGTCTACCTTCTACCCCGATGCATCAAACATCTTTGACGCGGAGACGCGGGAGTTGCAGTCGCGCCGACTGATCGCCAAGATGCCGACGATCGCCGCCTACGCGTACCGCCACAGCCTGGGCCTCCCCTACGTCTATCCAGACAACGACTTGAGCTACCCGGGCAACTTCCTATCAATGATGTGGAAGATGGCCGAGCCGAAGTACAAGCCAAACCCGATACTGGAGAAGGCGTTCGACATTCTGTTCATCCTGCACGCAGACCACGAGCAGAACTGCAGCGCCAACGCCATGCGGGCGGTGGCCAGCTCGCAGGTGGACCCGTTCTCGGCGGCAGCGGGGGCAGCGGCAGGCCTGTACGGGCCTTTGCACGGGGGCGCCAACGCTGCAGTGCTGAGGATGCTCACCGATATCGGCGACAAGAAGCGGGTTCCGGAGTATGTGAAGCGGTTCAAGGGCGGCGAAGACCTGCTCATGGGGTTCGGGCACCGCGTCTACAAGAACTACGACCCCAGGGCCAAGATCGTGAAGCAGACGGCCGATCAGGTCTTTGAGGTGACTGGACGGAACCCCTTGCTGGACATCGCGATAGAGCTGGAGAAGATCGCGCTGGAAGACGAGTACTTCATCAAGCGGAAGCTCTACCCCAACGTTGACTTCTACTCAGGGATCATCTATCAGGCGATGGGCCTTCCGGTGGACCTGTATCCGGTCCTGTTCGCCATTGGCCGAATGCCCGGCTGGGTGTCCCAGTGGCGGGAGATGGTCGTGGACAAGGAGCAGAAGATCGCCCGGCCGCGGCAGATCTACACCGGCGGCCGGAACCGCAAGTTCGTGCCCATAGCGAGCCGCAAGGCCGCCAAGAAGTAGGCAAGTAGTAGCACAGTTCCTGTGACCAACCTGACGCCGTCCTCGCCACGGGTTGGCTGCGCCTCCGGCAGGTGCCGTTACGGCCGTGTCGGGCGCTGCCCCTCAGCGATAAGGTTTTGCCCGACAGACACTACATATGGGCTGCCGTATTCTGAGGCTGGGTACTCGTGTGCGAGCGCCCCGTCGGGTTGGGCCACTCAGCGGGGCGCATGTTTATGTCTAACATATTGACTCGTCGGCCTCTCGACTCGGCCACCGTCCACATCCCAGTTGGTCAGGTATACGTAATCTCAGCCCGCTGCAAGGGCTGCCGCTTCTGCATCGAGCTGTGCCCTCAGGAGGTGCTGGCGGAGTCCGAGGGCATGAACGCCAAAGGGTACCACTATCCCGTTGTGGCCGAGGGCAAAGAGGATGCCTGCGTTCATTGCCAATTCTGCTCGATCGTCTGCCCTGAGTTCGCCATCTACACTGAGGAGAGAGGCACATGACCACAGAAGAGCGTGTGCTGACGGGAGCGCACTTCATGGTGGGCGACCACGCTTGTGCCGAGGGGGCGCTGGCTGCCGGATGCGACTTCTTCGCCGGCTACCCTATCACCCCCTCCACGGAGATCGCTGAAAGGTTGTCGAACCGCTTGCCGGCGGTGGGGGCTATCTTCATCCAGATGGAGGACGAATTGGGCAGCATGGCCGCCCTGGTAGGTGCCTCCCTCTCCGGAGCCAGGGCCATGACCGCCACATCCGGGCCCGGTTTCTCTCTGATGCAGGAAAACATAGGGCTGGCAACGATGATGGAGGCCCCATGTGTACTGGTAAACGTACAGAGGGGCGATCCCTCCACCGGCCTCCCCACCCTGATCGGGCAGTCCGACATGATGCAGGCCAAGTGGGGATCCCACGGCGATTACGAGATAGTGGCCTACGCGCCCTCCTCACCCCAGGAGTGCTTCGATTACGTCGTCAAGGCGTTCAACACCGCGGACCGCTGGCGCGTTCCCGTCTTCGTCATGGCCGACGAACAGTTAGGTCACATGACAGAGCGCCTGGTGATACCGTCGGCGGACCAGATCCCGCGGGTGGAGCGAAAGCGGCCCCGATACAAGCCAGGGGATGAGTCCTTTCTTCCCTTCCTAGCGGAAGACGACGACCTGGTGCCACCCATCGTCCACGCAGGCGAGGGATACCGCGTGAACTACGACAGCCTCACCCACGACGACAAGGGGTATCCGGCCACCATGGCCGAGCCCCACGATCGCCTGGTGCGACGCCTGGTGAACAAGATCCGGTTGCATGCTGACCAGATCATCGAGTACGAGGAGGAGCTACTTGATGACGCCCAAGTGGTGGTCATCGCTTACGGCTCCACCGCCCGCTCGGCTCGGCGGGCGGTGCTCACGGCCCGGGAGGAAGGGATCCGGGTAGGAATGCTGCGCCTCATCACCGTGTGGCCGTTCCCGGAAGACAAGGTGAGGAAGCTAGGTGAGCAGGCGGTCGCTTTTGTCGTGCCGGAGGTGAACCTGGGACAGATGTCCAGGGAGGTCGAACGCTTCACCAGCCTGCCCGTAGTCGGCGTCAACCATGCCGGCGGCGTGATGATGGCGCCGGATCCGATCCTGGACGCTATCAGAGAGGTGGTGACGTAAGTATGCCTGAGGTCGCAGTCAAGAGTCATCCTATCGACACCGTCTACCGAACAGAGCGGCTGCCGCACATGTTCTGCCCTGGCTGCGGCATCGGCCCTGCCCTCCACGCGTATGGGCTGGCCATCCTGGAGTCGGACATCCCCAGAGACCAGCATGCGTGCGTGTCCGGCATCGGCTGTACCGCTAGGGTCCCTGGCTACATGGATCTGGACACCTACCACACCACTCACGGCAGGGGCATCCCCTTCGCCACGGCCATAGCCGTGGTGAAGCCGGAGATGGAGGTAACCGTGTTCAGCGGAGACGGGGACCTGTTCGGCATCGGCGGCAACCACTTCATCCACGCCGCCCGCCGGAACGTGAACCTCAATGTCATTTGCATCAACAACTTCAACTACGGCATGACGGGCGGCCAAGTAGGGCCAACCACGCCTCTGGGGGCACGGGCCACGACGGCCCCCTACGGCAACACTGAGCACCCCTTCAACCTGCCGTATCTGGCGGCGGCGACGGGGGCGGTGTTCGTGGCCCGCTGGACAGCCCTGCACGTCCGCCAGCTCAAAGAAGCCATCAAGCGAGCCCAACAGAAGAAGGGCTTCACCTTCGTCGAGGTGCTGTCCCCCTGTCCAGTGGGGTTCGGCCACCCCAACGACATCGGGGAGGGGCTAGAGGAGGTGTGGCTGTACCGCGAGCGCTGCATAGTGGACCACGATGCCAACCTCGCGGACCTGGAGATCGACCTGCGACGCAAGGATGCTCCCTTCACCATGGGCAATTTTGTGGATGTAGAGAGGGCACCTTTCGACCCCCTAGCAGCGATTAGGCAAAAGGGGGAATAGGGGATGCGACACGATATCAGAGTGGCCGGTTTTGGCGGTCAGGGCGTGATCCTGGCAGGCCTGCTTATCGGCAAGGCAGCCGCTCTCTACGACGGCAAGGAGGCGGTGTTCACCCAGTCGTACGGGCCGGAGGCCCGTGGCGGCGCCAGCAACGCCAACGTCATCATCTCCGATAAGCCTATCGACTATCCCCTAGTAACACACCCCGACCATCTGTTCGCGCTGTTTCAGGAGGCCTACGACAAGTTCCGCCCTAGTCTGGTAGAGGGTGGCACCCTCCTCATCGAGTCGGATCTGGTCAAGCCCGCCCCGGACGAGGGCCCCTACCGAGGGATCCCAGCCACGCGCATAGCGGAGGAACTGGGGAGGCGCATCGTGGCCAATGTGGTGTCAGTGGGCTTTTTCAGCGGGGCCACCGGCTTAATAAGCCCCGAAGCAGGGGAGAAGGCGATCCGCAACACGTTGCGGCCCAAGCTGGTTGATTTGAACCTCAAGGCCTTCAACGCGGGCTACGAGTACGCCCAGAAGCAGGAGGCGTGATGAAGGACACGGTGCTAATCATCGGCGGCGGCATCGCCGGGATTCAGGCCGCCTTGGACCTGGCCGAGTCCGGGTCCAAAGTTGTGCTGGTGGAGAAGTCGCCTACCATCGGCGGCAAGATGGCCGCCCTGGACAAGAACTTCCCCACCCTGGACTGCTCCATATGAATTGAGATGCCCAAACTCTCCGAGGTCGGAGAGCACGCCAACATCGAGGTCCTTTCCCCCGCACAGGTGGAGTCGGTGGAGGGAGAGGCCGGCAGTTTCCGTGTGAGCATCAGGCAACAGTCGCGCTTCGTCACTGACGACTGCACGCGCTGCGACCTGTGCGTCGACGTGTGCCCGCAGTGCGCTCCCAACGAGTTCGACTCGGGCATGACCACGCGCAAGGCCATCTATACCCCCCTGGCTCAGGCTGTTCCTGGGCCTTACATCATAGACCTGAACCTTTGCATGAATGATCCACCCAACTACTTCCCGTGCGATCGCTGCACTCAGGCTTGCGGCCCCAAGTGCATCGACTTCTTGATGCCCCGCGAGCGGTTGCTGACGAGGGAGGTGTCCACCGTCATCGTGACCGTTGGCTACGACCTCATCGACCCGAACGTCCTCGGGCAGTACGGTTACGGCAAGCACCCGGATGTCCTCACGTCGATGGAGTTCGAGCGGATGCTGGCGCCGATGGGGCCTACGGGCGGGGAGATCGTCAAGCCATCCACCGGCAAGCACCCCAAGAACATCTTCTTCGTCCTCTGCGTCGGCTCCCGCGACCGCCGCTTCTACCGCTACTGCTCTCGCTTCTGCTGCATGTACTCCATCAAGGAGACCTACCAGGCCATCAATCACGGCATCAAGGATGTCAAAGTCCTCTATATGGACGTGCGGGCCTACGGCAAAGGCTTCGATGGATTCTACGACCGGACCCGGGCGGACGGGGCCAAGTTCATTCGCGGCCACCCGGCGGAGATCAGCCCCAACGGTAAGAGCCTGACGGTGCGCTATGAGGACACTGACAGCGGCAAGCTGAAGAAGGCGAAGGCCGACATGGTGGTCCTGGCCACGGCGGTACGACCACCCGAGGGGCTGGAGGCGCTGGCCGAGGCGCTAGGGGTTGAGGTGGATGAGGACGGTTTCCTGAAGACGGAAGAGAGCCAGGGTGGCGTGATCACTACCAGCCGGCCGGGCATCCTGGCGGCTGGGTGCGCAACCGGTCCCAAGGACATCCCGGATAGTGTCGCCGAAGGCAGTGGGGCCGCCGCCGCCGCTCTCACCGAGATCGAGCAGAGGGAGTGGCCGGCACTGGAGATGGGGGAACCCATCGAGGATGTGGAGGAGCCACGCGTTGGCGTGTTCATCTGCCACTGCGGCTCCAACATCGCCGGCGTTCTCGACGTCGAGAAGGTGAAGGAGTATGCCCTTACCTTGCCGGACGTCGTTCACGCTCAGACACAGATGTTCAGCTGCGCTGGCAACCAGGTGGTGGAGATCGCCGATGCCATGCGCGAGAAGAACATCACCCGGGCCGTGATAGCGGCCTGCTCACCTAAGACTCACGAAGCTACGTTCCGGCGCGCCTGCCGGCTGGGCGGCCTTAACCCCTACCTCCTGGAGATGGTCAACCTGAGGAACCAGAACACCTGGGTGCACAAGGACTACCCAGAGGAAGCACACATCAAGGCGCTAGACATGATCAGGATGGGCGTAGATAGAGCCCGCCTGCTGCAGCCGCTGGAGATTCACGAAGCGCCGGTGGCTCAGAGGGCCCTGGTCATCGGTGGAGGCATAGCTGGCATGACCGCCGCCGCCAACCTGTCGCAGCAGGGCTACGCTACCCACCTCGTGGAGAAGGAGAAGGAGCTGGGTGGCATGCTGCGAAAGCTGGGCCGGCTTTCGCCCTCGGGGCCGGACGCGGCCGAGCTGATAAAGGAGAAGAAGAGGGAGGTCAAAGAGGCCGGCGTCAACGTGCACCTCGGCACGGAGGTGGAGGTCATCACCGGATTCGTTGGCAACTTCGATGCTCGCCTGACCGATGGCGAGGAGTTGAAGGCAGGCGCTGTCGTCCTGGCGATGGGCGCCCGGCCCTACGAGCCAACCGAATTCAACTACGGCAAAGACCCCCGCGTTATCACCAACGTGGAGCTGGCAGGCATGATGCCTGACGTGCCTGCCGAGCACATCACCTTCGTCGGATGCGTAGGCTCTCGCACCGACAGCACCGGCTGCTGCCGCTACGGCTGCACAGCCATGATTGGCCAGGCGCTCAAGTTGCGCCGAGCTGGCAAGAAGGTGCGCATCCTCTACCGCGATATCCGCACGTTCAGCCGCGAGGCAGAGGAGATGTACGAGGACGCTCTGAGAGAGGGCGTCCAGTTCTTCCGCTATGACCCCGATAGCACGCCGGACAAAGTCGTCACCTACCCCAACGGTTCCGTGGAATTGAGGGATGAACTGCTCGGCGTGGACATGAGTATCCCCACCGAGCTACTGGTGCTGACGGTGGGCCTGCAGCCTGTGGAGGAGAACGTTTCCCTGCAGCTCAGGGCGTCTCGCAGCGAGGACGGGTTCCTGCTGGAGCGCCACCCGAAGCTGGGCCCCGCCGAGGCGCCTTCGCCTGGCATCTACTTGGCGGGGACGGTCCAGTACCCCAAGGATGTGCGCGAGAGCATCGCTCAGGGTCTGGCTGCAGCGGCGAAGGCTGGGATGATCCTGTCTCGTGACACGATCGAGAAGGAACCGATCACCGCCCACTTGATCGAAGACAAGTGCGCCGTGTGCGGCATCTGCGCGCCGGCCTGCCCCTTCGGGGCCATCGAACTCATCGGCAAGGTGAAGGAAGGCAAGATGGAGTTCCACGAGGCGGCCTGCATGGGCTGCGGGAACTGCGCTGCCGTGTGCAACTACGATGCCGTCGTCATGCCGTACTTCACCAAGGAACAGATCCTCGCTCAGATCGACGCAGCCCTAGCCGAGCGGCCGCAGGAGAAGGTGCTGACCTTCGTCTGCAACTGGTGCTCGTACCCCGGCGCGGACCAGGCTGGCGTGGAGAAGCTCCAGTATCCGCCTTCGGCCCGCCTGATTCGCACCATGTGCTCGGCGCGGCTGGAGGAAGAATTCATCGCTCGTGCCTTCGACAAGGGAGCAGGGGTGGTGCTCGTCACGGGGTGTCACCTGAGTGAAAAGGGCTCCGACTGCCACTACAACTACGCGAACGAGCACACTCTCAAGCGATTCAAGCTCTGGCAGCGGAAGTTCGGCCGCCAGGGTATCGACCCCGAGCGGCTGCAGCTTCACTGGAACTCGGCATCCGAGGGCAAGGAGTGGGCCGCCAAGATGCGCGAGATGCATGAAGTGGTCCAGAAGTATGCGCGCAGTCAAGCCGAAGGAGTGGCCAGCGGTGAGCCGGCGAGCTAGCAGTGTACTCCTAGAAGACGAGACCTGGGAACGAGTCGAAAAGGCTGTGGGGGGAGCGGCAGCGCCCTGCTTCCAGTGTGGAGTGTGCACCGCCATCTGCCCCTGGGGCCTGGTCAAGAACGAAACGATCAACTTCCGCAAGATGATCCGTAAGGCCCAGCTAGGCCTGCCCGGCTGGAGCGAGGACATCTGGCTGTGCACTACGTGCCAGTGGTGCGAAAGCCGCTGCCCTCACGAGGTGAACATCACCGGGGTCATCACCGGCCTGCGACGCCTCGCCTGGAAGGAGCGGGAGGTACCGGAAGGGCTACCCACCCTGCTCTGGGACGTCTACTTCGACGGCAACACCCTGGGCCGCCCTCCCTCAGAGCGCCCTCTGTGGACGAAAGGCATCACCGTTAAGGAGTTCTCAGCGAAGGATGACGTCCTTCTCTACCTCGGCGACGACGCCGCCTACGACAGGCGAATCCAGAAGGTGGCGCGCGCCCTGGCGTCGCTGATGGGCGTGGCAGGGGTGACCTTCGGCACCCTGGGCGAGCGGGAGCCCACCTGCGGCGACGCCGTTCGCGCCCTGGGGCACGAAGAGTACCTGGCGGAGATCATCGACGGCAATACCCGCCTCTTCGAAGAGGCAGGGGTGAAGACGATGGTCACCATCTCCCCCCACTGCTACGACATGTTCGCCAACCGCTACCCTAATCGCAGCGGCGACTTCCGCCCTCTGCACTACACCCAGTACCTGCTGGAGCTGATCAACGACGAGCGGCTGAAGTTCGATAACGAACTGCCGATGAAGGTGACCTACCACGATCCCTGCTACCTGAGTCGCCGCAACGACGTGTACGACGAGCCTCGCCAAATCCTTCAGAGCATCCCCGGCATCGAGCTGGTGGAGATGGAGCGACGCGGCCAGGATACGCTGTGCTGCGGCGGCGGAGGCGGTCGCATGTGGATGGAGACGGCGGCGGGAGAGCGCTTCTCCGACCTGAGGATGCAGGAGGCCGCAGAGACGGGTGCGGATGTAGTGGTCACTTCCTGCCCTCACTGCATCTCCTGCCTGGAGGACAGCCTGAGCGTGGTGGCAGGCAGTGGCCTGCGGGTGCTGGACCTGGCGGAGGTAGCGGACATGGCCCTTCAGGCGCAGGGCGCGCCCGTCAAGGCAAAAGCCTCCGGGAGAGCATAAACCATGGCCAAATCACTCTACGATCCCAAGGAAGCCCGCGGCATCTGGGTGTATCTGGAGCAGGACCAGGGGAAGCTGGAGAGCGTGTCTCTGGAGCTGCTGGGCAAGGCGCGCGAGCTTGCCAATCCCGCCAAGCTCAAGGTCACGGGCTTGCTTCTGGGGAACAAGGTGACCGGCTTGGCGGAAGAGGCCATCGCGGCCGGCGCCAACGAGGTGCTGGTAGCCGAGCACCGCTTGCTGCGTCAGTACACCACCGACGGCTACACCAAGGTGGCGACTCAGGTCATCATGGACGGCAAGCCGGACATCCTACTGCTGGGAGCCACCCCCAACGGGCGTGACCTGGCAGGCCGCATAGCCGTGCGCGTGCGCACTGGCCTCACCGCGGACTGCACGAACCTGGCACTAGAGGAGGATGGCCTGCTATCGGGCGAGGTCACCGGCTTCGGCGGGGGCATCCTGGCCTACATCAAGTGTCCCAACCACCGCCCTCAGATGTGCACCGTGCGGCCCGGCGTCTTCAGTCCCCCAGCCCCGAAGAAATCCCGAAAGGGGAAGGTCACATCGGTGCCGGTGAAGCTGAGTAAGGACGACGTTGGCGTACAGGTGCTGGAGCACGTCGTGGGCGAGGGCGTCGACATCACCCGAGCGGAGGTCCTGGTGGCGGCCGGCCGCGGCTGCCGCGGCGACTTCAGCCAGGTTCAGGAACTGGCCCGACTCCTGGACGGCGAGGTAGGATGGTCGCGGGTGCCCGTGGACGAGGGGTGGGTGTCGCGCGACTGCATGATAGGTCAGACTGGGTACGTCACCCGTCCCAAGCTAGCCATCGTGTGCGGCATCAGCGGCGCGTTCCAGTTCACAGTGGGCATCGAGAAGGCTGAGACCATCGTCGCCATCAACATGGACGAAGAGGCCCCCATATTCGAGCAGGCCGACTACTGCGTCGTCGACGACATGTTCCGCACCCTACCTCCCCTGATCGACGCGATCAAGGCGGCACAGGGAGGCAACGGAGGAAGATAGCCTTATGCGGCCCCTGAACATCATCGTTTGCCTGAAGGTCGTCCCCAAGCCGGAAGAGGTGAAGGTCAACCAGGAGACCATGACCATCGAGCGGGCAAACGTCCGCTCGGAGATCAATCCCCCGGACATGAACTGCCTGGAGCTGGCCCTGGAGCTGAAGGAAAAGCACGGCGGAACCGTAACCCTGCTGTCCATGGGTCCACCTCTGTTCGACAGCTACCTGCGCCTGGGACTGGCTATGGGCGCCGACTGTGCCTATCTCCTCAGCGACCGCGCCTTCGCCGGCGCTGATACCCTGGCCACCTCCTACACCCTGGCCGAGGGCATCCGCAAAATCGGCGAATACGACGTGATCATCTGCGGCGAGGAGTCCTCCGACGGGGCCACCGCCCAGGTGCCGCCAGGGATCGCTGAGTGGCTGGACACGTCCCAGATCACCTACGCCGAAGACCTGGAAGTCCTGCCTGACGGCCGCAGCGTGAAGGCCAAGCGAGAGCTGGCCGGCGGATACGAGGTGGTGCAGGTCCCCCTACCTACCGTCGTCTCGCTAAAGGTGGGGGCGAACGAGCCCCGTTTCATGGATTTCGACCGCAAGGCCTGGGCTGAGCAGGAGGGGCCGGTGACCACTTGGAGCGCGAAGGACATAGGCCTGGACGAGGAGTACATAGGGCTCCAAGGCTCTCCCACCATAGTCTCCGGCGTAGCCACGGCCCCTTCATCGGAGCGCCGTCGGGAGTTCCTCAAAGGGACTCCTGAAGAGCAGGCTCAGCAGCTGCTTGAGAGGATAGGATCCTCGATCAGCCTTCACTGAACCGGGGCAAGAAGGGCAAGGCCCTGCACACGCTGGCGGTGGACAAGCAGGCAGCGGCAGCCCAGGACTGAGCCACCTGCACTGTAACCCCAGCGCGCTTCCCGAAGTAGCGCCGTCCCCCAACGACTCCTCGCTGATAAATGCTTCCAAGACATATCGGTCTGCCGCAAGGCGATCACTAGGCTGGGAGGAAGCTGATGGAAGTCCTGCGCACGCCCGACGAGCGCTTCGTGGATCTGCCAGGCTACCCGTTCGAGCCGCACTACCTCGAGGCCCCTGACGGCGAGGGAGGCAACCTACGCATCCATTACGTCGACGATGGCCCACCCGACGCCAGCCCAGTGCTGCTCCTGCACGGCGAGCCGTCCTGGTCCTACCTGTACCGGAAGATGATCCCCGTCCTCGTGGCAGCCGGCCATCGGGCGGTGGCGGCCGACCTCGTCGGCTTTGGGCGGTCCGATAAGCCTTCTAGGCGCGAGGACTACACATACCAGCGCCACGTGGACTGGATGCTCGCCCTGGTCGAGGGGCTGAACCTGGCCAACATCACCCTCGTCGGTCAGGACTGGGGCGGGCTCATCGGACTACGGCTTGCGGCGGAGCACCCGGAGCGCTTCGCCCGCATCGTTGCCGCCAATACATTCCTTCCCACAGGCGACCGGCCCGCCAGCGAGGCGTTTCTGCGCTGGCAGCGCTACTCTCAGGAGACGCCGGAGTTCCACGTCGGCGGCATCGTCACGGGCGCCTGCGTGACAGAGCTGTCCCCAGAGGTGATCGCCGCTTACAACGCCCCCTTCCCGGACGACCGCTACAAGGCGGGCGCGCGGATTTTCCCCGTGCTAGTGCCCACCTCGCCCGACGACCCCGCCGTTCCCGCCAACCGCAAGGCCTGGGAGGTCCTGCGGCGGTGGGAGAAGCCATTCCTCACAGCCTTCAGCAGCTCGGACCCTGTGACCAGGGGCGGCGACCGCCTCCTCCAGCAGCTCATCCCGGGCACCAAGGGGCAACCCCATACGACAATCGAGGGCGCGGGCCACTTCCTCCAGGAGGACAAGGGCGAAGAACTAGCGGAAGTGATCGTCGAATTCATCGCCCGCACCCCGCTCGCTCCCTCACCGAGCGCTTAGACCGCGGTCAGGCGGCGCCCCCGAACACCTCTCGCCTGTGACCCTCGCGCCTAGGGGCAGCCGAGACGCCACACCTGCAGCAACGCTCCCACACGAAGCTAACTGCTGCCGACCCACGCTCCGTTGCGCGCTCGCTCCCTGCACCACCCTTATTGGCCCCGATGCAGACCAAATATGTGTAACCGATTTGCTAATCTATTCGTCCTAAACTGTGGAGCGAGAGGCAAAGACGGCTCCTCGCTGAAACGGTGCAGCTACTCGGTCAGGGTGTCTACACCGCTTCGCCGGTGCATCCGACGCCAAGGCCGACTAGCCCTCAGCGCTGCCGCGCCGCAAGCGAAGCCGGTCAGGCGACAGCTTAGCCATTATTGAGAAGATAGGTGCGAAAGCAGGTCGAGGCGCTCAACCAACTGGCGAGAATCGCTATCGAGGGTCCCGCCGCCGAGGAGACCCTCGCTCGGGCGGCCAGCATCCTCCGCCAGGCCACGGGCGTGACCGAGGCGATCGTTGTCTATGCCGAGGACGAGGACTTTCTCACATGCAGCGATTCCGGGGGTGGCCCCAATACCGAGCTGACGTCGACTGCTCTTGCCTGGGTCCAGCGTCGCGCCGTGCAGTCGAGCGGACCCGTCGCCTTTAACCTCGTAGGCCAGCGGGTGGAGGACTTCACCAGCGCCCTTAGCGAGGATGGCCGCCAGTTCTTGGCCTTCATCGTGCCCACCAGTGAGAGCACGTCCGAGATGTGCATCCTACGCGGGACCTGGGAGCGCAAGGCCCGCGCTCGCGTCCTACGTTTCATGGAATCGGCGATACCTGCCCTCACCATCGTCCTAGAGCGACTGCTCAACGCCGATCGCGGGCGGCGCCTGGGGGAGCAGATGCACACCCTGGCCAACGCGGCCCAGATTCTCACCCGATCAGCGGATGTGGAGGGAGCTCTAAGAGACCTGGCCACCGCTGTCGCCGCGTCCACAGACCACGCGTATTTGATAAACATCGACCTGTACGACGCCACCACCGGCCGCTTCTTCCTGCGCGTCCAGAGCGAACAGCGCCATACCAGCGGGACCCTGGCTCAGATCTGGGGGGCCAGCTTGAACCCGGACCGAGTGGACCCCTGGAACGAGCAAGTGATGACCAGTCTGAAGCCCGTGATCAGACCTGATATGCAGAATGATCCAGTGTATCCAGAGCACGTGAGGAAGTTCTTTGCTCGCGCCCTCCTGAGGTCTACGGCGGACTTTCCTCTGCTGTTCCAGGACGAATTCCTGGGGGCGATAGCCTTCACCTCATTCAAGCCTCGCACCTTCCCCCCGGAGGAAGTCAGCCTGCTCCAGGGCTTCGTCTCCCAGGTGGCCACAGCCATCAAGGCACTGCAGATGCACAGGGAAGTGCAGCGGTATGCGCAGGATCTCAAGAGATCCGCCGACGAATACATCGCTACTACCAACCTGACGGGCGACGTCATTTGCAGGATGGACAAGCGCGGCAACTGGACCTTCCTGAACGACGCCGCCTGCCAATTCTACGGAAAGCCCAGAGAGGAACTCCTCGGAACCAACTCCAGAGCTTTTACTCTTCCCGAGGACCTAGAGCCCACCGCCAAGGCCATCCGAAAGATGAGGGCGAAGAAGGAACCAGTCGGTGGCTTTGTGAACCGCCAGGTCACGCCCATGGGAACCAGAGTGGTGGAATGGAACGGCTACCCCCTGTTCGATGAGGAGGGCCAGTACACCGGTAGCCAGATCACCGGTCGGGACGTCACCGAGCGCAAGCAGATGGAAGAGGAGCGGGAGAGACTGCACGCCGAACTGGAGGTGAAGGCCATCACGGACGGCCTCACCGGCCTCTACAACCACGCCCACTTCTACCAGCGCCTGGCCGAGGAGATAGAGCGATCGCAGCGCTACGGACAGGGCTTCGCCGTAGTGATGATGGACATCGACGCCTTCAAGCGCTACAACGACTCCCGCGGCCACCAGGCTGGTGACGCGGCTCTTCAGCTCGTTGCTGACTGCATCCGGGCGGGTCTGCGTCGCTCAGATCTCGCCTTCCGCTACGGCGGCGATGAGTTCGCAGCGATATTACTGAATGCCGACTCGTCAACAGCAGAACAAGCCGTCAAACGTATAAAGAGGCTCTTCACTGCGAGGCTAAGGAAGATAGACGACCTCGCGGCAGCGTGGCTGAGACTTAGCGCCGGCGTGGCCCGCTTCCCCCAAGACGCAATCACTGCAGACGAACTCGCAAGGATAGCAGACGCCATCATGTACGATGCTAAGCGGGCAGGAGGCGCTCGCGGGGTGACGAGAGATGACGAGCCTATCGGGTCGCTACTCTGCCCGCACAACCTCGTCCACGAGGTGCAATCAGGAGTGCTCTCTATCGCGGCCAGGTCGCTGGCTGCGGTTCTCCACGATCTCGGCGCGTCTGAGATTGTTGGAGACGTGGACCTTAGTGCTATCGCCGCCATCGGGGCAGCCTCCGAGATCAAGGACCGCTACGTCCGTGGGCACCAGGAACGCACCAGCCTCTGGGCCGCCGCCATCGCAGAGGAGATGCGGCTCACGCCCGAACGCGTGCGCGATATCAGGATCGCCAGTCTCCTGCACGACATCGGCAAGGTCAGCATCAGCGAGACTATCCTCAACAAGCCCGGCAAGCTGACCAAAGAAGAGTACGCCACGATCAAGCAGCACGCAGCACTCGGCGCCAGCATGATGGTCTCCGAAGCGGAAGGCCTACAGCAGTTGGCCGCAATAGTCCGCCATCACCATGAGCGCTTCGACGGCACCGGCTACCCGGACGGCCTGGCTGGCGAAGATATCCCCCTCGAGGCCCGTATTCTGAGCGTCGTGGACGTGTTCGACGCCATGACCCATGAGCGTTCCTACCGCAAGGCCCTGAGCAGGGAGGCGGCAATAGCTGAGCTGGAGCGCGCTGCTGGCACTCAGTTTGATCCTGCGGTGATAGAAGCGTTTCTGGCGTTTCTGAAGAGGGAAGGCACGAGGTTGGTGGCTACCGCACGGGCAGCGGCCAAGGAGAGGCAGCCGGCCGCGGTGAGAGCAGCCCGACCGGCCACTTCCTCTAGAAAGACAAGGGCGAGCAGCTAGCGGAGCGATCGTAGAATTCATCGGCCGCACCCCAGCGGCCCCGTAGCCGGGAGACTAGACTTCGATCAGACTCACCTTCGTGCCATAGGCGACATGCGAGCGGTCTGGGCACATTGACAACTGAACCTCTCTCGCTCACTATGGGGGTCACAACCTGTAACCGATCGCTCGATGTTCGCAACCGGCCTCCCCCTGTTCGCCGCCTACCCCGAACTGGAGGCATCGCTGCCGCGCGTGGTGCTGATGTCGGGCCCGAGCCCGGTACGCCGACTCAGCGCCCTGGAGGAACACCTGGGCCGATCCGACCTGTGGCTGAAGAACGACGGCCTGCTGGGCACCACGTACGGCGGTAATAAGATACGGAAACTGGAGTTCATCCTCGCTGACGTCCTGCGTCGGCGGTTCTCAACGATTCTCACCTTCGGCGGCACGGGCAGCCACCACTGTCTGGCCACCGCCCTCTACGCGCGCGATCTGGGTATCCGCGTAGCCGCTGTCCTCGTTGAGCAGCCGGAGACGGACGAGGTGCGGGAGAACTTGCGCCATTTAGAGCAGGCCGGCGCCCGAACCGTACGCGCGGGCGGCCTCTCGTCGGCAGTAGTTCGGGCGGTCTGGCTAAACCTTCGCTATATGCAATTGGGCCTCCCGCCGCGACTACCCTACTTCCTCCGGCCCGGTGGGTCGACACCGGTGGGCTGTATCGGCTATGTCAACGCGGCATTCGAGCTGGCTGACGATATCCGCGAGGGAGTCCTGCCCCAACCACGCGCGATAGTGTTGCCCCTGGGTTCCAACGGCACCGCCGCCGGCCTCCTCTTGGGACTGCGGCTGGCTGATCTCGATACCCCCATCATGGCCGTCCAGGTGGCTGACATACCGCCGGTGGGGGCGGCTGGGGTGGCCCGCCTGGCGGATGCGACTGCCCGGCTCCTGCGCAGCAGCGGCGCCTCCATCCCGCCCCTCTCCTTCGAACCGGAAGACCTGACCGTCATCTCGGATGCCCAAACGCGGCGCTACGGCCACCCGACGCCGAAGGGCGAGGAGGCGAAGGATCTCCTTTCGCGGCTGGAGGGGCTGATCCTTGATTCCACCTACACCGCCAAGACGGTTGCCGCTCTCATCGAGCGGGCCGACCTACCGCAGCCACTGCTGTACTGGCACACGCTGAACGCACACCCGCTGCCAACCTCCCCCTAGCGTGGGGCTTCACCCCACGCCTGATGCGGCGACGCCCGACAGACTTGCCCTGCCCCAAACTGGCACCATCTTCTTAGATCATGGCCACTTCCAAGAGCGCGACCGCGCCTTCGCTGCACGGCGCGCTGCGTAGTCTGGCCAACTGGACGGTGCTGTTTCGGGTTGGCGAGTACATTTTCGTCACCCTCGGCCTGTTCGCGGCTATCGGGGCCTTTCTGGGAGGCCTGTGGGCATCCGCCCTCCTCCTGGGCCAGGGTTTGCCGCTCCTCGAGGTGGCGCTGCTCCTGGCCGGGGTCCTCGTCGGTCACATCGTGCTCGCTCGCATCTTCCTGTGGCCGTGGCGCCTGCCCGACCTCCTGCAGCGGACAGGCGAGACTCTGCACACGGTAGAGTTCACGTCCTGGGGTGGCTTCATCGCCGTCGCCGCCGGGGTCGTGCTGTACGCCCTGCTCTCCGGCCGGTCACTGCTAATGCTCATCGACGTGGTCGTCCTGGGGGGCACCCTCACCCATGCGGTGGGCCGCATCGGCTGTCTCACCTTCGGGTGCTGCTTCGGCCGCCCCAGCGGGTGGCCGCTCGCCATCCGCTACGATAGCCCTCTGGCCAAGGCGGTGCGGGTGGCTGGGCTGCGGGGCACACCCATTCATCCCGTCCCCCTGTACGAAGCCATCTTCAACCTCGGCCTCTTCCTCCTCCTCAACGGCGTCGCCATGGCCGGCAGTCGGGAAGGCATTCCCGCCGCCCTCTACCTCGTGGTCTACGGCAGCGGACGCTTCCTCCTAGAGTTCCTGCGGTACGATTCGGGCGAGGGTCACATCGGGCCTCTACTCCGCAACCAGTGGCTGAGCGTACTGGAAGCCGGCGCCGGAGTCGCCCTGCTTGTGGCACTTCTGACCGCCCCCGGCCCGCCTTCCCCCTCCATCACGGAAACCGACGCGCAGGCCCTCGTCCTCATTCCTCTCCTGGCTGTGTGTGCGGCCCTGGTGTTCCTGGCCTACTCCCTCCATCGCGGATCCATAGGCCGCTGGTAGACCTGCAAGCCGCCGAAACGGGGCCGTGTAAGGGAAAACCCTACTCTTGGTAGCGACCCTACCTGACAGACACGCCTTCCCCCGGGGCCATAAGCTGGCCGTAGGTTGTGGCAGGTGCGGTCCATCCTCAAGTGCCCCCACCGGCCCTCCGCAGCGCGACACTGATACTCAAAGGCTGCCGATGCTAGTCCCCACAATCAGCGTCATCGGGAACTCCGGCGCCGGGAAGACCACCTTCCTGGAGAAGCTCGTCCGCGAACTGAAGCGCCGCGGCTACCGGGTGGCCGCCATCAAGCATGACGCCCACAACTTCCAGATGGACCACCCGGGCAAGGACACGTATCGCTTGGCCGAGGCCGGGAGTGACGTGGTGATGATCTCCTCCGCCCACAGGCTCGCCCTGCTGGAGAACGTGGGTGAGGAGCGGTCCCTGGACGATCTGGTGGCGATGGTATCGGACCGAGTGGACGTCATCCTCGCCGAGGGCTACCGGCGGGCGGCCAAGGCGAAGATCGAGGTGTCGCGGCGGGACTTCGGGAGCGAGCTAGTGGCGCCGCTGCAGGACCTGCTGGCCCTGGTCACCGACCAGCAGTTCGAGGTGGACGTACCCCACTTCGGGCTGGACGACGCCCAGGGTGTGGCCGACCTACTGGAGCGCCGCTTGGGCCTGGTACCGCCCCGCTCGCGGCCCTTGGTATCCGAGGGCCCGGAGGTCCCCGCAGCGCCGGAAGACTAGGCAAGAGGGCGGACGAGTAGCGGCGCGGGAGTGTTAGCCGCCCGAGTAGGGAGGCTTGCCCTTGGGCCAGGTGGTCTCCACCTCGCGGGCGTAGACCTCATGCACGACGTTCACCAGTTCCGCGTGCTTGATAAGGATGCGCATATCGCCGGTGATCTTGATGGTGCCCTTGAGGCCGGCCTCCACCGGGTCCACCAGCCCCGCCGACACGCCCTCGAACACCGTTGCTGGCACCTCGAAGATGAAGTCGAACTCCTTGCGCGGGGGCGGCTCGGTCACCTCGGAGTAGCTAGTGCACTTGCCGTCGTCCAGGTCGACGACGAAGAACAGCCTCTGGCCGTCCGTCAGGTAGGGGGACTGGCCCTCGCCCTGTAGTTCGGCCAGGATCTTGAGCTTGCCGCGGGGGGCGTTCTTCTCCACCTCCTCGTTGCGGTTGAGGAGGTCCTTCAGTTCGTCGTACCACTCCTTGGTGTAGATGGCAGGCATAGCGCGTGTCCTCTCAGTAGATCCGGTCGTCTCTTTTCCATATCTCGGACAGGTCATGGTCCTGAGCGATGACCTTGAAGGCGTTATAGCCGGGCGCAGCGCTGATGCCGCCGCCCCCAGCGGAGGCGCCACACATGTACAGCCCTTCGATCTCCGTTCGGTAGGGGTGGACGCGGGGCACCCCCAGGGCGATGTAGCCCGGGCGTCCGTGGGAGAAGTCGCCCTCCGGCATGCCGATCTTCTTTTCGATGTCGAACGGGACGTACAGCTTGTTGGCGATGACGTTCTCGCGGGTCATATTGGGCGCGTACTTCACCCACAGATCCAGGAAGCGGTTGTTGTAGGTAGCGCGGACCTCGTCCCACTCCTGGGGGGAGAGGCAGGAGGCCTTAGGGAAGAAGAACCAGCCGTTCATGGCGTGCTTGCCGGGCGGAGCCTGGCTGGGGTCCCATAGAGTGTTCACCCACGTGCCTGCGCCGGGCGTCTCCGGGATGCGACCGCCGTAGGCCTGAAGGATGTACTCGGACATCTCCTCGTGGTTCTCATAGCCAACGATGGTGTAGAAGCAGCGGTTGATATCTGGATCGTGTTCCGCGGACTTGTAGTCCGGCGCTGCGTGGAGGGCGAAGGAGGGCGTACCCAGAACATGCTCCGGGCCGAAGCGCCAGTTGGACATGCGCTCCTTGCGGAACGGGGAGAGGCTGTCCCAGCCCAGCAGTTCCATGAACGTCGTGCGTGGGTCGGCGTTGGAGGCGACGATGGGCGCCTCGATCTCGCGCCCGTCGTCGAGGCGGACGCCGGTGGCGCGGCCGTTCTTGACGACGATGGCGCCGACGTGGTGATTGTAGCGCAAATCCACTCCCTCGTTGAGGGCCGCGCTGGCCATGGCGTGGCCCAGGGTGTGGGTGCCCCCCAACGACATGTGGTGGATGCCGCAGAACCAGATGACCGAGACGACAAAGCCGAGTCCGTTGCCCATGTGGAGGTTGGAGCCCCACTCGATGCACTGGCGGTAGAGGACGGTCCGCAACTCCGTGGACTCGAACAGCTCATCGATGAGAACCTTGGGGGACTTCTGGAACTCCCCGGGCTTGAAGCCCAGGCTCGTCCACAGCTCGAACAGCTTGCCGGCGTAGGGAAAGGGGGGCTCGTTGCGGGCCTCGTCCGGCGCGGGTGTGTAGAGCAGGGCGGCCAGGTACTGATCGTTGTCCATCACCTTGCGGCGGATTTCGTTGAACACCTCGGCGTCGTGCTTGGAGAAGCGGGCGATGCTGGCGTACGTCCTCTCCTCCAGGTCCGCGGTGTAGATGATGAGGGGCGGCCGGCCGTCGGCGAAGGCGATCCCCACCTGGGCTTCGGGCTTGATGACGCGGGCGCCGAAGCGGGGGAGGTCGAAGTCGTGATAGAAGGGCATGTAGTCGATGAACTCCATGTACTGGGCGTGGAGGTTGTGCCAGAAGCCGGGCTCCGTGGCCTCCTCGGTGTGGGCGCCGCCTGCCTCTTCGTGGCGCCGCTCGAAGACACCCACCTTGAGGCCGGCGCGGGCCAGGTATGCGGCCGTGCAGAGGCCGTTGTGGCCCCCTCCGATGATCACTGCGTCGTAGCTCGCATCAGGCATAACCCTAACCTCCGTCAGCTCAACCACAGGGCGAGGGCGACGGCGCCCCCGACCGCGAGGGCACCCGCCGCCGCGGCCACGGCCCAGAGCCGAACCGGTCGGCGTGCGCCCTCTTCGGGCGGCAGCTTCATCAGGTTGTGCACGTGCAGCGGGAAGAACGGCCGCCGCAGGCTGGAGCGAACGTGCAGGCGGCCACGAAGATGTTCCACAAGCGGGTTGGCCCGTCCCTGGAGCAGCCTCGTCAGCCCCCGATAGGGGCCGACGATGGAAGCATCCAGAGGCGGACGCTCGCCGTCCCAGATGGCGATCTCGCCACCGCTGAACTCCACCGTCACCGTCGTCTCGTAGTCGGCGGCAGTCATGGCCAGGCGGCCGCGCAGCCGCGTGGCAAGCCGCCTCTTGTCAGCGAACTCCTCCAAGTCCTGCTCCAGATACTGCTGGACGATGGAGGCCAGTCCGCTATCCGCCCCATCGGCGAGACGGACCGGGATGGACGAGGGCTCTGCCATCAGGGTCACCTCCACCAGCGCTCCAAGTCGTAGTCCTCGGCGATGATCTGGAGCGCGTTGTAGGCGGGAGCGAAGGTGACGAAGCCGTGGGGGTGCTGGGTTGCCCCGCACATGTAGAGGTTGGGGATCGGCGAGCGGTACTGGGACAGCTCCTCGAAGGGACGATTGTCCAGCATGTTGCCGAGGTCTATGAGGCCGCTCATCCAGTCGCCCTGCACCATGTTGGGGATGCGGCGGGTGATGTCCAGGGGAGTGTAAGTAGTCCACTCGATGATGGCGTCATCGTTGAGGTTGGGGGCTGCCTCCTGCCACGTCTCGATGCAACGGCGGCCGTAGCCCTCCGCCATCTCGTCCCAGGCCTCGGGGCCACCGCTGGCCAGGCTGAAGGGCGCGAACTGTCGCATCAGGCCGGTGTAGTGCCCCGGCGGCGCGTCGGTGGGATCGAACAGGGAGTTGACGGCGCAGTTGGGCTTGGGGTCGGCTAGCTTGCCAGCCCGCACATCCTTCCAGTGGCGGTTGATCTCCGCGGGGCTACCGTAACCCAGGTTAACCACCCAGGCCTCGTTGACGTCCGGGTCGAAGTCGGCGGCCCGGTACTGCGGGGCGCGGGTCATCGCCAGGTGGGTAGAGAAGAACGACCAGTCCATGTGGGGGAAGCCCTCCACCTCCTTGACGAAGGAGGCCGAGAGGCTGTCCCGGGGGACCATCTCGAGGAACGTCTGCTCCAGGCTGACGGAGGAGGCGACGAGGTGGCGGGCCTTCATCGTGGCGCCGTCCTCTAGGCGGACGCCAGCGGCCTTGCCGTTTTTGACCAGGATCTCCTCGACGCCGTGCTTGAGAAACACTCGGCCCCCGGCATGGGCGAACGCCTCCCAGATGGCGTGGGCCAGGGCGTGGGAGCCGCCGATGCAGACATGCCAGTTGTCAATCTTGCCCACTAGCAAGGGGAACGACACCGCTAGCCCCTTGCGGTCGGTGGAGTAGCCACCCAGGGCGGCATGAAAGGCCAGGTGGGCCTTCACCTTGTCACTCTCAAAGTGCTCGTCCAGGAAGTCGTTGATGCTCATACGGCGGAGGTGGACGCTGAGGAACTCGGCCTTGTCCTCGACGCCCCAGACGACCAGCGCCTTCGTGATGTCGGTGAGGGAGATGGGGGGCGAGTACATGAGGGTGCGGAGGATCATGTCCATGTAGCCCTTGGACTCCTCGTACATGCGACGGAAGGTGTCGGCGTCCTTCTGTGAGAAGCGCGCGAAGGAGGCGCAGGTCTTGTCGAGGTCCGTGTGGACGGTGAGGGCGGTGCCGTCGGAGAAGACGCTGCCCATCTGCACCGGCGGCCGCACGTAGCGGAGACCGTGCTTGGTGAGTTCCAAGTCATCGTACACAGGGCAGACGCCCACCAGCGTATGGTAGTTGCAGTGGACGTTGTGGAGGAAGCCGGGGCGGGTCAGTTCCTCGGTGCAGAGGCCACCGCCCTCCTCACCCCGCTTCTCCACGATGGCGACGTCCCAGCCGCACTTGGCCAGATAGGCGCCCAGGGCCATGCCGTTATGGCCAGCCCCAATAATCACCGCATCATAGGTGGCATCTGGCATCAGGTGCTCCTTGCTGGACCGTCAGTGTTGCCATCGTGGCTCCCTGAAGGCTGTCACAGGAGGAGAATACTTAGCGTGGCTAAGGATATTGCCGGGCAGGGCTGGTGTCAAGGGCGTCTGAATCGGCACCCACCGCGCCATCAGGAATACACACCGCTGCGCCCAGGTCGGACCTCCTCATCTCTAGCGGTGGTCTCGCTCTGCCGTGTTGAGATCAAGGGTTTGCGACCCGCTCCCAGTCTAACCAGTCTGTCAGCCGCCGCTCCGGCGCGTCCATCAGGCAATTCACCGGAATTGGTGTGGGGTTTTGCCCGACACATCATTACTGCCTCTGCCCGATAGATTCCGCGGCCGCACCGGGAGACACTGGACGCGTGGTTACCGCAGTCCGGCTGTCCGTCCCTTCCGACCGGCTCCTCGACCCGGCAGCCGCCGAGTGGGCGTCCGCCAGGGAGGAGACCGTGACTCTGGATCCGACGCCCTGGGCATCCCAGCCCACCCAGTACGTCATCAACGCCTGGAAGGAGCGCCCCTACGGTCTCACGGGGCAGCTACGAGTGGCGGCGGCCCACAACGGCGAGGCGCTGTTCTTCCGCCTGAGCTGGCAGGACGAGACGAAGGACACCAGCATTTCCGACACCGACCGCTTCACTGACGGCGCCGGCGTCCTCTTCCCGATCCGCAGCGACGCGCCCATCCTGACGATGGGCACGCCCGAAATGGGGGTCAACGCCTGGTACTGGCGCTCGGACCTCGACGGGCCCTTGAGCGTCACCGCGACCGGGCTGGGGACGGCAGTGCGCAATACCAACGCCTCGCTGGCAGCGGCGGCCTCCTACAGCGACGGGGGCTGGCAGGTGGTAATTTCTCGGCCCTTCTCGGCACGAGGCGATGAGGAAGTGGCGCTAATGCCGGGCCAGACCACCAAAGCGGGTTTCGCCGTCTGGCAGGGATCCAACCAGGAGCGCGCCGGGATCAAGGGAGCAACCCTGGAGTGGCAGCCACTGGAGATAGAGGGATAGGAGAAGCATGCAGGAGGCGCCCGCAGTCAAGCGCCAACTCGGCATCGTGTTCGACATGAACAAGTGCCTGGGCTGCCAGACATGCACCATCGCCTGCAAGACGCTGTGGACGGACGAGGAGGGGATGGACTACATGTGGTGGAACATCGTCTCCACCATGCCCGGCCAGGGCAGCCCCCGCGGCTGGCCGGAGATGGGCGGCGGGTTCAGCAACAACGAGGCACAGGTCAGCCGCATCCCCCTGCGGGAGGAGTTCGGCGAGGCCTGGAAGTTCAACTACGATGAGGTCCTGTACGGGGGGAAAGGCGTCGACAGCCACCTGCACCCGAAGGAGAAGGAGGGCACCCGCGGCCCGCTCTGGGACGAGGACGAGGCCAGCGGGGAGTACCCCAACTCCTACTTCTTCTACCTCCAGATGATCTGCATGCACTGCACCAACCCCGCCTGCCTCGCCGCCTGCCCCCGTCAGGCCATCTACAAGCGCGTGGACGATGGCATCGTCCTCATCGACGAGGAGCGCTGCCACGGCTACCGCTTCTGCATGGAGGCCTGCCCCTACAAGCGCATCTACTTCAACCACATCCGCAAGATCGCTCAGAAGTGCATCCTCTGCTTCCCCCGCTTGGAGCAGGGAGTGGCGCCCGCTTGCTTCCGCCAGTGCCCCGGACGCGTTCGCTTCATCGGCTTCTTGGACGACCCGGACAGCACCGTGCACAAGATCGTGAAGAAGTGGCAGGTGGCCCTGCCGCTGCGTCCGCAAGGCGGCACGCAGCCCAACGTCTACTTCGTGCCACCCCTCTCCCCGCCGCGCTTCGACGAGAACGGCGATGTCATCGAAGGCTCAGAACGCATCCCGCGGGAGTACCTGGAGTCCCTCTTTGGGACGGGGGTGAACTACGTCCTGGACACGCTCAAGGGGGAGGTAGCCAAGGCCCGGGCCGGCGAGAAATCCGAAATCCTCGACACCCTGATCGCCTATGAGTGGAAAAGCATGTTCGGCGGCCTGACTCGAGACCCGGCCAAGCTGAAGAGGCCGCCATGACCGCGATCCGCCTGGATGGGCTACGCACCGGCGACGAGCTGGCAGCGGCCGCCCGCAGCTCCCTTTACCGCTGGCTCGCCACGGCCTTCTCTTTCCCCTCACCCGAGATGAACGAGGGCTTCGCCTCCCGCCGCTTCCTGGACGAGCTGTCGGCCGCGGCGGCCGCGCTCCCCTTCCCCCTTCCCGTCGACGACGACCTGAGGGGCGACGAGGCCCTCGCCCGCGAGGAGCTGCAACAGGAGTACATTCGCCTGTTCGAGGTGGGCCCAGGTCGCCCCCCCTGCCCCCTGTACGAGGGGTCGCACCGCAGCGGCCGCACGAAGATCATGGAGGAGCTGGTGCGCTTCTATGAGCACTTCGGCCTGCGGCACGAGGCGGGGGACCTACCCGATCACCTGTGCGCCGAGCTGGAGTTCATGCACTACCTCGCGTTCAAGGAGGCAGCCGCTCTGCACGCTGGCGACGACGCCCTCCCATACCGGCTCGCCCAGCGGGATTTCCTTGCTCGCCACCTCAACCTCTGGCTGCCCAGGCTCCGGCGCCGCCTGGAGCAACTTGACCCGCCCCGCCTCTACCTGTGGCTCGCCCGCCTGGCCGAGGAGGCCTGCCGCCGGGACGTGCGTTCCCTGCAATCCGGTGGGGGAAAGCCCGACAAGCAAATGGGTCTCTGCCCGACTGACGCGGAGGGCCCCTCCGGAGATAAATTAAATGTCCGCTGAGTTAACCCCAGAGAAACAACACCGTGTCCACTGCTAGCCTGAATCTCAAGGCCCTCCAATCCCAAGCCCCTCAGGGGGAGTCCGCTGACTACAAGTCGTTGGAGGATGTCTACCGCCAGCAGTGGCGCTGGGACGACGTGTTCTGGGGCACGCATTGCGTCGCCTGCTATCCGGGCAATTGCCCCTTCCGGGTCTACGTCAAGGACGGTCTGGTCTGGCGGGAGGAACAGGCCGGCACATACGCCACGGTAGAGCAGGGCGTGCCCGACATGAACCCCATGGGGTGTCAGAAGGGCGCCATGTGGAGCCAGATGCTGTACGCCAAAGACCGCGTCCTCCATCCCCTCAAGCGAGCCGGGGAGCGCGGCCAGGGCAAGTGGAAGCGCGTCTCTTGGGACCAAGCCCTCAGCGAGATCGCCGACGCCATCATCGATGCCATCCAAGAGGACGGCCCAGAGTCGATCGTCCAGCACAACACGTCAAATGGTGGTTGGATGGGCGGCATCACCCTGGGCCCTCTCATCAGCAAGCTCGGCGGCCTCAACACCGACACCCAGGGCGAGATCAACGATTTCGCGCCGGGGATTTACCTCACCTTCGGGAAGTACAATCCCGTCTCCAGCGTGGACGACTGGTTCCAGTCGGATCTCATCTTCATCTGGCACCGCAACCCCATTTACGGCGCCATCCCCTGGTACCATTTCGTCGCCGAGGCCCGCTACAAGGGCGCCGAAGTGATCACAATCGCGCCTGACTTCAGTCCCTCGGCGGTCCACGCCGACCACCACGTGCCGGTGCGCCCCGGCACCGATGCGGCGCTCGCGCTGGCGATGTGCAAGACGATCATCGACGAACGGCTGTACGAGGCGTCCTTTGTGAAGGAGCAGACGGACCTCGCGCTGCTGGTGCGCCTGGACAACCGCCGATTCCTGCGCGCCAGGGACGTCCAGGACGGTGGCCGTGAGGATCAGTTCTATTTCTACGACAGCAAGACCAAGAGGCTGACGGAGGCACCACGGGGCCCCCTCACCCTGGGCAAGCTGAACCCAGCCCTGGAGGGAACATTCAAGGCCAAGCTGAAGGACGGCACTTCAGTCAAGACGACCCCCGTGTTCGCGCTTCTCCGGCAGAGGCTAGACGACTACACCCCGGAGAAGGCCGCGTCGATCTGCGGCATCAACCCTGAGGTTATCCGCGCCCTGGCCCGCAAGACCACAGGCAAGAAGACCAACCTACTCACCGGCTGGAACGCCGGCAAGTACTACCACGGCGACCTGATGGAGCGGGCGATGTGCCTGCTCATCGCCCTCACGGGCAACTGGGGAAAGAAGGGCACCGGTATCCGCAACTGGACGGTGGGGATGTTCGACGGCCAGTTCATCTTCGGCCAGAAGACGAAGGCCGGACCGGAGGAGACCGGCCGCATCCTGGGCATGCTCAACCAGATGGTGCAGGCGCTGAAGATGCAGGATCCGACGATGACGGATGAACTGGCGTCCGTAGAGTTCTTGCACACCATGGCCGGCATGGATACCACCATACCACCTGCGTTCATGTGGTACTTCCACTGCGGTTTTCGCGAGAGCTGGAACCGTGCCGAGTGGAACGATCCTGCCATGAAGCGCACGCTGGACGAGTACATGCAGGAAGCTCTATCCAAAGGCTGGTGGGCAGGCGTCTCGCGCCTCGCACAGGAGAAGACACCGCGCGTCTTCATCATGTGCGGCGGCAATTACCTACGGCGCACTCGAGGAGGTCAGAATCAGCTCCTGGCTCACTTCTGGCCCAAGCTCAGGTGCACCGTGACCGTGGACTTGCGCATGAGCACCACCGGCCTGTTCTCGGACTATTTCCTGCCCGTGGCCCACCACTACGAGAAGACCACGTTTCACATCCCCACCCATCACATCATGCAACTGACGTTGTCGGAAGCAGCGACCCCACCCCAAGGTGACACGAAGCCAGAATGGGAGATCTGGTGCCTACTGGCCCAGAAGATCGAAGAGCGGGCCAAGGCTCGCGGCTTTATCGAATACACGGACAGCCGCGGTCTGACCCACCGGCTGGCGGATTTCTACTCGCAGTTTGTGGTGGACGAGAAGTTCCGCGAGCCCGACAACGTGGCCGATGAGTGGGTCCGTGATACGGCGATCTCGGGCACGCTGCCGGAGGGCACTACTCTGGAGACGCTGCGAGAGAAGGGCTACGTCCGCTTCACCGACCTCGGCGTCGCCGCCTATTCGCTGAACCAAGCCTCCGACGTCAGGCCGGACGAGACGTTCGCTCCCTTCCGCTGGCACGTGGAGAAGGGGTTCCCCTACCCCACCCTGACGCGTCGCGCCCAGTTCTACATCGACCACGACTGGTTCCTGGAGGCCGGCGAGGAGTTGCCCGCGCATAAGGACAACCCCAAGATGGGCGGCGACCATCCCTTCCTCCTCACCAGCGGACACAACCGCTGGAGCATCCATTCTATGAACAGCACCAGCCCCATCATGCTGGAGACGCACCGCGGTCGTCCCCACCTGACTATGAACCCCGAGGACGCGGCGTCCCGTGGCCTCGCCGACGGGGACGAAGCCCGCGTGTTCAACGACTTCGGCGAGTTCCTGCTGCCTGTCAAACTGTCGCCCTCGGTTATGCCCGGCCAGGTGATCTGCTACAACGGCTGGGAGCCCTACATGCACCGAGGCTGGAAAGATCAGGCGAACGTCGAGCCAGGGATGGTCAAGTGGCTGCACCTGGCCGGCGGTTACGGACATCTGAAGTACTGGCCCATCCAGTGGCAGCCAGTACAGATCGATCGCTCCATTCGGGTAGAAGTGGCCAACGCCAACGGGAGGAAGGCGCAATGAAAGCTCTGAAGCTACAACTGGCGACCCGCACCCTGCTCAACCCCGCGGCCCAGCAGTGGGCCAAGGTGCCGGCCGAGGAGATCAGCTTGGCCGGCACGCCCCTGAGCCAGCAGTCCTCGCGCTACGTACGCGCCGCCTGGGCCGGAAAACCGGTGGGGGCCGTCCGCTTCCTGAAGGTACAGGCCGCCCACAACGGCAAGGATATCGCCTTCCGGCTCGAGTGGGCGGACGAGACCGAGAACAGGGACCACGGCGACGGCTCCGTCTTCCCCGACGCAGCAGGGATCCTGTTCCCGCTCAAAAAGGACGCCCCGCTGGAGAGCATGGGCGGTCCCAAGGCACCCGTCAACGCCTGGTACTGGCGGGCCAACCTGCCGGAAGGCGAGGGCCAGAACCTGCTAGCTAAGGGCGCCGGCACTGTGCAGGAGACCCCCAAGAGCCTCGCCCAGACCCGCGCCCGATGGGCGGACGGATGCTGGCAGGTAGTGCTGGTGCGGCCCCTCGCCGTCGACGGGGACAGCGTCCAGCTCTCACCCAAGCAGTCCACCAAGGTGGCCTTCGCTGTGTGGGAGGGGGCCAGCCAGGAGCGCGGCGGCCTCAAGTCATTCTCCAAGCATTGGCGAGATCTGGAAATCGCTTAGCACGGCGAAGACCAACGACCTGAAGGAGGTCCGGTGATGGCGCAGACGACTCGCAAGACAAGTAGAACTCGGAAGGCGCAAAGCAAGAATGGCACTGGGCAGCTCGCTATGGTGTTCGACCTGAACAAATGCATCGGCTGCCAGACCTGCTCCGTGGCCTGCAAGGTGCTGTGGACCCGGGACGAGGGGATGGACTACCAGTGGTGGTGCACCGTCAACACGCAGCCCGGCCGCGGCCACCCTCGAGACTACGAGACTATGGGAGGGGGCTATCGTGACGGAGTCCTGCAGCCCGGGCGCAGGCCCACCCGCCCGGAGTGGGGCGGCGGCTGGCAGTTCAACTATGAAGAGGTGCTCTACGGCGGCAAGGGGCAATCGGTGTTCCTCCACCACGTGGGGGAGGAGCCCCAGTGGGGTCCCAACTGGGACGAGGACCAGGGCGCCGGCGAGTACCCCAACGCCTACTACTTCTACCTGCCCCGCCTCTGCAACCACTGCACCAAGCCGGCCTGTCTGGAGGCATGCCCGCGCGGCGCCATGTACAAGCGCGAACAGGACGGCATCGTCCTGCGCGACGAAAGCCGCTGCCGCGGCTACCAGTTCTGCCTGGAAGCGTGTCCATACAAGAAGGTCTACTTCAACTTCCTCCGCAACGTCAGCCAGCAGTGCATAATGTGCTTCCCCCGCGTCGAGCAGAATGTGGCCCCGTCCTGCGTCCGCCAGTGTCCGGGCCGCGCTGTCTGGTTCGGCATGCTCGACGACGAGAAGGGGCCAGTGGCCACCCTGGTACGCAAGTGGGAGGTGGCGCTGCCCCTGCACCCGGAGTACGGCACGGAGCCCAACGTCTTCTATCTGCCGCCCATCGGCCCCGCCCTCCTCAACGCGGACGGCAGCTTCGACGAGAGCACACCCCGCATCCCAACAGAGTACCTCGAGAGCCTGTTCGGCCTGAAGGTCAGGACCGCTCTGGACACCCTCAGAGCCGAGATGGCCAAGACGCGAGAGGGCGGCAAGTCGGAGCTCATGGACACCCTCATCGCCTACTGGTGGAAGGATATGTTCAAACCGTACGATCGCGACCCGGCGGAGATTCAATGGAAGTAGCGGCGGAAGGGGCGTCCCGACGGTCACGACAGTCCGCCCAAGAGGCGATGTGAAGCAAGCTTCCGAGGCTGCGGCCACCGTCAGCCGCAGCGGCCTCTATGTGCTGCTGGCACGCGCCCTCGCCTTCCCTCAGCCTGAATTCCACCAGGACACCGTCAGCGGCCGCCTCCATGATCAGATAGCGGAGGCCCTGGGGGGGCTGCCCTACCGCTTGGCGATGGGCGCCTCCCGCGACTGGCAGCCCACGAGCGACTACGAGGCGTTCCAGTCCGAGTTCATCCGTCTGTTTGAGGTGGGGCCCCGGGGACACGCCCTCTGCCCCCTCTACAGCGGTCACTACGCCAGCGACCGGCTGCGCACCATGGAGGAGCTAGTGCGCTTCTACAACTACTTCGGCCTGCGGATCACGCCGGGGCTCATGCCGGACCACGTCACGGTGGAGCTGGAGTTTATGCACTACCTGGCCCACCAGGAAGCGCAGGCTCGGCAGAGCGGGGGCGACAGGAAATCCTACCTGCGGGCCCAGAGGGACTTCCTGGAGCGCCACCTGAACGGCTGGTGGCCCTCGGCCGTGGCGGCGACCCAGCGCCAGCGGCCTCAACGCTTCTACCGCTCCCTCATGGCCCTGGTCCTGCGCTTCCTGACAGCCGAGAGCGGCCACCTGGCTTCCGCCCTGAGGAGCGGCTAGGAGGTCGAGGTTGACGGCGGAGCTAGCGGCATGAGCGGTATGAAGGAGCGGTGGTGACGCTATGAGACCGATCTCTCGTCGTACGCTGCTGAAGGGGGCCGGCGGGGCTGCTGTGGCCCTCACTCTGACCCGCCTGGGCTTCCGTCTCGCGTCCACCCAAGAAGAGGAGGTCGTGTACACCTACTACGAGTACAGCGGCTGGGAGGACATCTATCGCAAGAAGTGGACCTGGGACAAGGTCACCTGGGGCACCCACCTGGTGGACTGCTACCCCGGAGGCTGCTCCTTCCGGGTTTACACGAAGGACGGCATCGTCTGGCGCGAGGAGCAGTCAGGCGTCTATCCGCACATCGAAAGCGGCGTGCCGGACATGAACCCCCGAGGCTGCAACAAGGGCTCATCCTTCAGCCGCGTGATGTACGGGGCCGAGCGGCTCAAGTACCCCCTGAAGCGAGTGGGCGAGCGGGGCGAGGGCAAATGGAAGCGCATCACCTGGGACGAGGCTTTGACCGAGGTCGCGGACGCGATGCTGAACGCTATCGAGGAGTCCGGTCCTGAGACGATCATCTACGAGTTCGGGTCCGGCGAAGGCGGCATGGTCAACGGCCCTCAGCCAGCCTGGCGTCTGATGAGGCTCATCGGCGGGACGACGTTGGACTCCAATGGACTGACCACGGACTACAACGTCGGCATCTACCAGACGTTCGGCAAGTTCCAGTTCGTCTCGTCGGTGGATGACTGGCATCACGCCGATCTGATCCTCATCTGGCACATGAATCCCGTCTACAGCCGCATTCCGTCCGCGCACTTCATCCACGAAGCCCGCTACCACGGCACGGAGATCGTGTCCATCGCGCCCGACTACAACGCTTCGTCCATCCATGCCGATCTTTACGTGCCGATCCAAGCGGGGACGGACGGCGCCCTGGCCCTGGCGATGTGCCGCATCATCGTTGAGGAGGGGAAGGTCGACGAGCCCTTCGTGAAGGAGCAGACCGACCTCCCGCTCCTGGTGCGAGGGGACGACGGGCGCTATCTGCGCGCCAGCGACCTAGACGAGGACGGGCGCGATGACCAGCTCTATTTCCTGGACGCGTCCGGCGAGATCGTGCCAGCGCAGCGGGGCACTTTGGACCTTGGCGACGCCGACCCATCCCTGTCCGGACAGACGACCGCGACCCTCAAGGACGGCTCGACTGTAGGGGTGACCCCGGCCTTCGAGATCATGCGCGAGCGGCTGCGAGATTACACGCCGGAGAAGGTGGCCGAGATCACCGGCGTTCGTCCGGGCCTGATACGCAAGCTGGCCAGCAAGGTGGCCGACGCCAAGGCTGTCCACATGCTCCAGGGGTTCAGCACGTGCAAGTACTACCACGGAGACTTGATCGAGCGGTCGATGGCCCTGCTCATGGCTCTGACCGGCAACTTCGGTCGCAAGGGCACGGGCATGCGGGGCTGGAACAGCGCCCAGCTCCTTACGAGCCACCTGCTCAAGACCCGCCCCGGCCTGGAAGGCTTCCTTGAGTTCGCCCGCGAGGCTCGCAAGGTGGAGAAGCGCCTCCTGGAGGAGGACGACACCTTGAGCGAGGAGATGATCGCGATCGAAACGGATCGCGAGGAGGTGCACGGCAGCACCGTGACCAACATGCCGGCCACTCCGATGATGGTTCCCCCAGCCTTCTACTGGTACAACCACGCCGGGTACAAGGAGGTCTGGAACCGCCCAGAGTGGAACGACCCGACCCTGAAGCGGACTTTCGACGAATACATGCAGGAGGCAATCGACAAAGGCTGGTGGGACGGCCTCGTCCGGCCAGCCCCTGACAAGCCACCACGAGTGTACCTGGGGGTCGCTGGCTCAACGCTGAGACGGACTCGTGGCGGCTTCAAGCAACTCCTTAACAACGTATGGCCCAAGCTGAACCTCATCGTGTCGTGCGAACTGCGCATGAGCACCACCGCGTACTTCTCAGATATCGTCCTGCCAGCCTCCGGGTTCTACGAGAAGACCGACTTCCGCTTCCCAACCATGCACGTCAACTTCCTGACCTTCACGGACAAGGCTGTCCAGCCTCCCGGGGAATGTAAACCGGAGTGGGAGACCTTCGCCCTGCTGGCGAAGAAGCTGCAAGAGCGGGCAAAGCAGCGCGAGATGGGGGAGTACGAGGACGACGGGGGCCGGCGCTACCACCTGGATGACGTGTACGACGTCTACACGATGCATGGGGCGTTCAAAGAGCGCGACGATGAGAAGCTGGCCGAAGAGATGGTGAAGGATACCGTGCGCGTGGGCGCTCTCCCGGAGAAGACGGACCTCAAGGAGGTGCGCAAGCGCGGCGTTATCCGCTTCACCGGTCTGGGAGCCGACGCCGTGGGCCTGAACGTGTCCAGCGACATCAAGCCGGGCGAGACGATCTCTCCCCTCCGCTGGCACACGGAGCGGAAGATCCCCTACCCCACGTTCGCGCGCCGCATCCAGTTCTACATCGACCACGATTGGTTCCTGGAGGCCGGTGAAGAACTGCCCGTGCACAAGCCGCCCCCGCCCATGGGCGGTGACTATCCCCTGGTCATGAACAGCGCCCACCTGCGCTGGAGCATCCACTCCATTTGGGTGGTCAACGAGACGCTGCTCCGCACCCACCGCGGGCATCCCGTCGTCATCATGAACCCGAAGGACGCAGAGGCCCGCGGCATTGCCGACGACGAAGAGGTGCGCGTCTTCAACGATTTCGACGAATTCTTCATCCGCACGAAGATCTCTTCGGCGACGCGGCCCGGACAGGTCATCGTCTTCCACGCCTTTGAGCCGTACCAGTACCGCGGCTGGAAGCCCTATGACAACGTGGCGCCGGGGATGATCAAGTGGCTGCACCTGGCCGGGGGCTATGGCCATCTCAACTACTGGCGCTGGAACGCGGTGCAGGCGCAGGTGGACCGGGTCATCCGAGTGGAGGTGGAGAAGGTGGCATGAGGGCCGAGACGCCTGCTGATCAGCGCACCTTCGGCTTCCTGGACCACGTAGCACTCTGGGGAAGCCTGGGCGTCACTCTGTACATCATGCCCTTCGGCTCCCTGCTGGTCCCAGCCCTGAGCCTGGAGCAGGCGTTCCTGGCGGCCGTCGTCGCTGCTTTCTTGGGCGGGCTCATCGTTGCCGGAGTGGCCGCCATGGCCGCGCACTCCGGCCTGTCCACCGTGGAACTCCTGGCCCAGCTCCTGGGCAGGCGCTTCACGCCTCTCCTGGCCACCCTGCTACTGGTCCGCAATGTGGTCTGGGCCGCCCTCGCCCTCTCCCTCATCGCCGGTGCGGCGGAGCTGGTCAGCGACCGCGCCCTGGGGGCCGGGCTGCGGCCCCTGTGGGTGATAGCCTTTGGGCTGGTCGGCCTGGCCCTGGTGGCCGCCGGGCCTCAGTTCACCGTGCGCAAGCTCCTGCGCCGGGCCGGACTGTGGCTGGCTCTCTTGGTCGCGGCCGTGGTGACCCTCTCCGCCTACATGGAGTACGAGTTCCCCGCCTACCTGCGACGCCCAGCCGTCGGCGGCTGGCCCTCCTTCTGGCAAGCGGTGGACGTGATGCTCATCGTGCCCCTGCTGTGGCTGCCCCTGGTGGCGGACTACGCCCGCTGGGGCAAGAGCGTGAGCAGTTCTTTCAGCGGCACTTTCCTTGGGCTCTTTGTCACCACCGCGTGGCTGGGCTTCCTGGGCGTTGCCTACCTGCCCGCCGTGGAGACCGGGGACATATCGGGCTTCGTGGTAGGGATGCAGCTAGGACTGGCCGCTCTGGTCATCCTCCTGCTCCTCCAGACCGACGAGGTATTCGCCAACGTGCACTCGGCGGGGGTGGCGCTGGGAAGCGTCCTGCCGCTGGGGCGCTGGGCCGGCCTCCTGGTTCCCGGCCTCGCGGCCCTGGTTCTGGCCGTTGCCTGGGACTTCCTGGAGTTCGAGGCCACCCTCCTGCTCCTCGCCTCCCTGTTCGTGCCCCTCTTCGGCGTGCTCATGGCCGACTTCCTCCAGAGCCGGGGCGGCACTCAGCCCGCGGCTGCGCCCTCAGCCCTGACCGCCTGGGCACTGGGCTTCCTCCTCTACCACTGGATCTCGCCGACGGAGGTTGGGTGGTGGCAGGACGCTATGAACTGGCTGTTCGCGGACGCCCTCCACCTCCCCTTCCCCCTGACCGACGAGGTGACGTGGCTGGGGGCGGCCATCCCGTCGTTCCTGGCCGGCTTCGCCGTTCACTCTGTCGTCAGGCCCGCCTTCACCATTCTGCGACCGGCCTGGGGCGGGACCCGGCCGTAGCAGGTCGAGCCCTACTTCTCCTTCACCGCGTGGCCGCCGAACTCGTTCCGCAGGGCTGCTATCACCCTCATGGCGAAGGAGTCGTCCTGCCGTGAGACGAAGCGGGCGAAGAGGCTGGCCGCGATGGTCGGCGCCGCTACGTCCTCGTTGATCGCTTCGAAGACCGTCCAGCGGCCCTCGCCGGAGTCCTCCACGTAGCCGCGGATCTGCGACAGGTCGGGGTCCTTGGCGAAGGCCTTCTCGGCCAGCTCCAGCAGCCAGGAGCGCACGACGCTGCCGTGGTTCCAGAGGGAGGCGATGCGGTGGAAGTCCAGGTGGAACTGGGAAGCTTCTAGGATCTCGAACCCCTCGGCGTAGGCCTGGAGCATAGCGTACTCGATTCCATTGTGGACCATCTTCGTGAAGTGGCCCGCGCCCACCGGGCCGACGTGAGCGTAGCCGTCCTCGGGAGCCAGCGTCTTGAGGGCAGGCTCTATGCGCCGAAACCCATCTTCGCTGCCGCCGACCATCAGGCAGTAGCCTACCTCCAGCCCCCAGATGCCGCCGGAGGTGCCCGCGTCCACGAAAAGCAGGCCCCGCTTCTCCAGCTCGGCGCCGCGCCTCATGCTGTCGCGGAAGTTGGAGTTCCCGCCGTCCACGATGAGGTCCCCCGCCTGAAGCAGGCCCGTCAGCTCCTGGACAGTCTGCTCGGTGGGGTCGCCGGCGGGGATCATTAGCCATACCGTGCGTGGGGCGTCGAGTCCGCCCACGAGCTCGGAGAGCGAACCGACGTCCGACACGGCCTGGTCGCGCGCGTAGCCGATGACCTCGTGGCCGCCGCGGAGCAGCCGTTTGGCCATGTTCCCTCCCATGCGGCCGAGGCCGACCATGCCCAGTTGCATCGTTGTCACACCTCCTCCAGCTATGTGGCTGCCTGCCGGCAGGCAGGCTTCCAGGGACAGTATACGTCTCGGCGGCGGCGCCGGCCCTCAGCGAGCATATGACAGGCGGACAGCAGGTGCCCGCTATTAAAGGGGCCGACCGTGAGGGGGGTCTCACGATGCGGGGCGACCTCACTATCCGCCGCAAGAATTGTGCGCTTGCGCTGGGCGCCTGTCAACGGCGGGCGTTCCCGCCTGAATTCCCTCCCGAGTCGACGGGGCGCACGGCGGCCCCCGTTCCGTCTGACGGCGAAGTGACGGGCACCGCCTGTTTGGGCGGGCGCACGAATAGGAATGTCAGCCCTGAGAGGAGGATCAGCACCACGAACGTGTAGAAGGCGATGCGGTAGCTATCGGTTACGTCATGCACGTAACCGGCGAAGATGGGTCCGATCACGCCGCCCAGGGTGGTGAAGGGCATGATGAGGCCCCCGACTGTGGCGAATACCTTCCGCCCAAACAGGTCCGCACGAAGGGCCTGCGTTAGCGGGATCGCTCCGCCAAAGCCCAATCCGTAGAAGAGCAGGAAAGGCCACACGTAGGCGAGACCGGTGGCGTTGGCGATGATGAATATCCCAATCCCCTGTAGAAGCGAGGAGAACGCCAGCAAGTGCTGTTTGCTGATCCTGTCGCCCAGCCAACCGAAGAGCAGCCGACCAGGAATGCTCATCGCGATCATGAGTCCGAGCATCGTCTCCGCCGTGTGGCGGCCGATGCCGATGTCCTCCAGATGGGCGATCTGGTGAACAGCGATCGAGCTTAGAATGCTGGATCTGAAGGCCATGGCCAGGACAAGCGTCCAGAAGGTGGAGGTGCGCAGCGCTTGACTGACGGTGAACTCCACCTCCCGCCGCTCGACGGCCTCAGCCTTCTCTACTCGTCGCACCGGGGCGGCGAGTGTCGCGTCGTCCGCGGCCGGAGCCTCACGCAGGCTGCGGACGCCATCCGGCACTTCCCCTATGTCTTCCGGTCGGTTCCTCAGGAGCAGGGCCAGCGGGATTCCCACTACCCACATCAGCAGACCGACGGCGACGGCCGTCCACCGCCATCCCGCCATGCCCATGAAGGCGCCCATGGCCGGCACCAGGGCTGCGCCGCCCAGTCCACCGCCTACGGCCAGGTAGGACATAGCCTGGGCCCGTCTCCGGAAGAACCAGTTGGCCACGACGGCTTGCGACGCCTGGAAGAAGCCCATGCTGAAGCCGGTGGCAATGAGCACGCCGTAGATGGCGTAGAACATCCACAGCGACTGAATGAAGTACATGCTGACGAAGCCGAGGCCCGTGATGGAAAGCCCCGCGACCATCATGCGCCGCGACCCTACCCGGTCGATGAGCCAGCCGATGATGGGCCCGAGTGGGGCCCCCTCAAGGCGAGACAGCGAGAAGACACCTGCCGTAGCAGCGCGGGACCACCCGAACTCCTCGCGCATGGGGTTGAAGAAGACGCCGAACCCGTAGAAATTGACGCCGGCACCGTAGCCGTAGAGGGCGGCGGTCACGGAGACGATCCACCAGCCGTGGAAGCGCTCGCGAGCTCTAGAGGCGAGGCTCAAGGAGGGAATCCCGAGACTCCCCTCACCTGAGTGGAGAGGCGCCACCTCCCATAGGGGAACCGCGTGGCGCAAGACGACGTTCGTACGATTGTAGGGATGACACCTACCGGAGCGCGGTCAAGAAAGCCGAGACCGCATTAGCACTCTGTGTCCGCTCCTCGGATTGTGCGCCCAGGCCGTGCGGCTGTCAACGGGCGTGATGTCAAATCCCACAGCGGGGCTTCGCGTCGGCGGCCGCGGACGGAAAAGCGCCGCCCCGGAGACCGGGGCGGCGGTGGAGAGTGAAACGGCCTGGAGCGCTACTTCCAGACGATCTCAGCGGGATCCCGAGTGTACGGCCCGAGGGCCTCCTTCCATTCGTACATGATGAGGGCGTCCATGACCTCGGAACCATCGCCGTTGCGCTTCTTTCCCAGCTCCACCTTGAGGGTGTTGAGCGCCTTGCGGACGTCCGGGCCGAACAGTGACTCCAGGTACTTGGGCGGGATGCGCGACGCCCTCTCGTTGGGGCTGCCGTCGGGGCTGAGGGGCGCCGGCGCTAGGGGCGGCACGTAGTAGACGTTGGGGTGGGTGCCGAACTCCGAGTGTAGGGGCAGCGCCACCTTCCATTTGTTGACGAGGCGGGACACGGCACCCGCCTTATCGTCCAGGAAGCCAACCCAGGCGGCGCGGCCAGGGCACTGACGCACGCAGGCAGGGGCCACATTCTGCTCGATGCGGGGGAAGCAGCCGATGCAGTGCTGGCTGACGTTGCGCATCTTGTTGAAGTAGATCTTCTTGTAGGGACAGGCCTGGGCGCACTTCTGGGCGCCCTGGCACTTGTCCTCGTCGCGGAGTACCAGGCCATCCTCATCGCGCTTGAACATAGCGCCGGTTGGGCATACCTCAACACAGGCGGGGCTGGAGCAGTGGTTGCAGAGACGGGGCAGGTAGAAGAAGTAGGGGTTCGGCCACTTGCCGCCGCCCTCATCCTCATCCCAGTTGGGCCCCCAGCGAGCCCCGTCCTTGAGGTCGTTGACGCGGGTCAGGTGGACGCTGCGGCCCTTGCCGCCCCGAAGGACCTCGTCGTAGTTGTAGTCCCAGCCGCCGCCGAACTCCGCCTCGGTGGGGAGGTGGCCCAACTGCGGCTTACCTCTCTTGTAGCCGCCGCCCATCGTCTCCCAGTCGCGGGGGGTGCCGCGGCCGGGCTGGGTGTTGGTGGTCATCCACCACATCTGCTCCGTACCCTCATCCTCGGTCCACAGCACCTTGCAGGCAACGGAGCATGTCTGGCAGCCGATGCACTTGTTGAGATCGAACACCCAGGCTAGCTGCCGCTGAAAGGTCTTCTGCTTGCCTTTCGTTGCCATCTCCCTTCTCCCTTACTTGGCCCGCGCCGGCGCAGGCTGCTTCTCCACGTCAACGCCGATACCCCGGTCCACGGGAATCGGCTGCCAGTGCCAGGGGCGGTACTTCAGGTGACCATACCCACCAGCCATGTGCAGCCACTTGACGATCCCCGGCTCTACATCAGACTGACTGAACCACTCCCGGTGCTGGTACGGCTCGAAACCGTTGTACAACACCACCAGCCCCGGCCGCACCGACGGCGACAGCTTCACCGAGATGTTCAGGTGTCCAGCGTCGTTGACCACCTTCACCTCTTCCCCATTCTCGATCCCCTTCTCCTTGGCGTCCTCAGGATTGAGGAAGATGAAGGGCTCGCCCCGGTGCGTGTTGAGGATGATGTTGTTGGTCATGTTCATGGAGTGGATGCTCCAGCGGGGATGGCCGCTGATGAGCCGGAACTGGCGGTCGCCGCCGTGGTTGGGGTTCTCCTTGTGCATCGGCAACTCCTCGCCCGCCTCCAGGAACCACTCGTGGTCGATGTAGAACTGGGCGCGGCGGGTGAGGGTAGGGTAGGGCTGCTTCTCCTCGGTGTGCCAGCGGAAGGGGTTATGGGTCTTGTCCGGCTCGATGGTCGAGGCCTGAGCGAGGCCCATACCGACTAGCCCCCAGTTGGTCCAGCGCACATGCCCCTTCTCCCTCAGCGTCTCCAGGGTGGTGCCCTCCGGCAGTATGCCGTAGGCGACATTGTCCCGGACCGCTTCGTCGTAGAACGCCTCTTCGTCGCGGACTGCCCCCTTCAAGGTGAACTGATCGACGAACCCATCCAGCTTGATGGCCTGTCCCAAGCGGTTGGTGAACCCCGTGATTCCCCGGGCCTTGCCCCTCTCCTCCAGCTTCTCCAGCAGCATGAGGCCGATCTCCCGATCGTTTTTCGCATCTCCCGGGGGATCCACCGCCCTGTCGATAAGGACCCAGTTCAGGTGGTGGCAGGAGGGCATGCTCGTGCCCAGCTTCTCGTAGTGCTGGGCCGCCGGCAGGATGTAGTCAGAATAGAGACCGGTGGTGTTGATGCGGAAGTCGATGGAGACGATCAACTTGAGCTTGGGCCAGAGGTGCTTCAGGAGCATCTCCTGGCCGCCGCGGTGGCGGCGCAGGACGTTGCCGCCGGCCTCGATGAGGACGCGCGGCTCCACGTCTTTCCATACCTTGGCCAGGCCGTTGTCCCACCAGCCCTTCTCGGTCGCCTCCTCGAGATACTCGTCGAAGGTGCGCTTCATGCTGGGGTCGGACCAGTCTTTGCGGTTCCAGCGCTCCTTGTAGCCGAACTGGTGGTACCAGAGGAAGGCAGGCGGGATCATACCGCCAAAGCCCGCGCGAGCGCCGGCACCCATCTCCGCCGCCCTGCTGACGACCATCTCCATGGTCATAGTAGGGTCATCGGCGCTTAGGAAGCGACGGACGGCCAGCACCTGCTGGTAGGACTCACGGGCCGCCTCCTGGCCCGGCCGGTCCTTGTTAGAGATCAGGGCCTGGCCGTCGAAAGCGGCGATCGCCCAGGAGCGGGTACCTGTGCCCTGCTTCCCCCAGTTGCCGGTGAGGGCCAAGAGCAGCACCATGGCCCGCTCCATCAGGTCGCCGTGGTAGTACTTGCCTGAGTTCCAGCCGCTGAGGATCTTCGTCCGCTTGACCGCCACCTTGCGGGCCACCGTGCGGATGAGATCAGCGTTCACCTCGCAGATCTTGGCCGCCGCCTCAGGCTCGTAGTCCTCGAGGAGGTCCCTGAGCCGCTGGAACACCGGCTGCACCTCCACCTCGCTGCCATCCGTCAACCGCGCCTTGTACGTGCCCTCCAGGGCCGGGTCGGCACCGCCCAAGGAGAGCGTACCCCGGGGTGCGGAGACGACCATGCCGATCTTGGCGTCCCACCAGTAGAACTGGTCCTCTCGCTCGCCGATGGCCACTTCGTTGCCCCTCAGGAAGCGACCGGTGTCTTTCCGCACCAGCAACGGTAGGTCCGTCTGCTCCTGGATGAAGCGCTTGTTGTACAAACCCTCATCGATGATGACCTTGCACATCGAGAGCGCCAGCGCCGCGTCGGTGCCGATGCGCACCGGCATGTGGTAGTCGGCATGGATGGCCGACGGGCTGTAGTCGGGGGCGACGGTAATCACCTCGCCACCGTTGTAGCGACACTCAGCGAGGTAGTGGTACCAGTTAATGGCGGAGTAGATGGGATTGTTGTGCCAGATGAAGGTCAGCTCCGCCAGGAACCAGTCGTCCATAGAGGAGACGGGGTCGAACTTGCCCCAAGTGATGTAGTATCCGGGGCTGAAGTCCTGGAACTCGGCGTTGCCGTCGGTGAGGGGCGAGCCCAGGGCACCGAGGAACGTGCGCGATGGGGCAGCGCCGGGCTCTGGCGTCATCAGAGTGATGATGGACTCTGGCCCCTGATCCTGGATGGCGTCCAGCATGCCATCCGCGATCTCCGTCAGCGCCTGGTCCCAGGAGACCGGCTCGAACTTCCCCTCGCCGCGCTCCCCCACCCGCTTCAAGGGCTGCGTCACCCGCTCCGGAGCGTAGTGGATATAGGACCAGCAGGCGCCCTTCTGGCACCCCATAGGGTTCATGTCGGGGGTGCCCTCTTGGACGACGTCAAAGGTCCCGCTCTGCTCCTCGCGGACGATCTTGCCGTCGCGGACGTAGACGCGGAAGGGACAACCACCGGGGTAGCAGTCCACAGAGTGGCTGCCCCAAGCGACCTTGTCCCACTTCCACTTGTCACGGTAGCGGTCGGCCCACTTCCCCGCTTGCTTGGACGTTGCCATACACCCAACCTCCACTCCGACGTGGCTAGACGGAGGTGACCCGACAGCAATGTTCCCCGATGCGCAGTGATGGGCGCTATCGGGCAGTGCCGTAAAAAGCTGTGGTGCTTTGCCCCACCGGCCAGCCCTACGACGCCTGACAGCGTTCGCAGGGCGCGCTGGCTAGCGTTGCCAGCGCTCCTTGGGAACGCGCGGTAGGCACGGGACAGCGCGACCTCATGACCCCGACGAGGACGCCCTGCCCGAGAGGGCCTGGATTCACCGGGACCATCATTTCTGGCTCTAGGCGACGCTTTCGACCCTAATCCAAGTCTGACGGATTGTCTCTTGCCGCGGTTTAGTGTAGGCTAATACAGCGCCTCACCGGCGCCGTCGCAGGAAACAGGAGCCATCGGCAATGTCCACCACTGAACCGACCCCGACGATAGAGGACTACCTTCACAGCATCTACAGCCTCCAGACCGAGGGCGAGACGGTGATCTCCGCCCGCCTGGCCCGCTGGATGCGGGTGACGCCGCCCACCGCCTGGGCTACGGTGCACCGAATGAAGCGCGACGGCCTGCTGGAGATCGACGACAAGAAGGTGATCCGGCTTACGGCGAAGGGGCTGAAACTGGCTGAGAACGTCGCTCGGCGTCACCGCCTCTCCGAGCGGTTCCTCACCGATATCCTCGGCCTGGGCTGGGCCGAGGCCCACGAAGAGGCCCACCGCTTCGAGCACGGCGTATCGCCCCTCGTGGAGGAGCGCATCTTGGCCATCCTCAACAAGCCGACGACCTGTCCTCACGGCAGCCCTATCCCCGGCACAGGCGCCAAGCTGGACCCCGACCTGGTGCCTATGGACAGCTTGAGACAGGGCGATACGGCCACCATCCGCTTCATCTCCGAGGAGCTGGAGGAGGATGTCGAGCTACTGCACTACCTGGAGCGAGGAAACGTTAAGCCCGGCCAGGAGATGACGGTACGGGAGCTGGTGCCCTCCACCGGGGTGGTGATCATCGAGACCGACGGTCAGAGCGTCTCCCTGGGCCTGGCCGTAGCCGCCAAGATCCGCGTCCAGCCTGCCTACCGGTAGGCAGGCCATCGCGGCAGCGCAGCACAGCCGCCGCAGCGTCGCAGGTGCCACCCGGGTCACACGCTGATATGGCCGTCGATCACGGTCACGGCGCGGCCACCGATCTCGATGTTACGGCCGCCGTCCCGCACCCGAACGAACACCTCCCCATCCCGTCCCATCTCCGTGCCCTGGCTGGCGACGTAGTCTTCGCCGACGTCCCCGATCATCCCTGTGTTGGCCAGATATGCCGCGACGGTCGCGTTGCCGCTGCCACAGACCGGGTCCTCGAGAATGCCTTCCGCCGGCGCGAACGAGCGAATGTGCACCGCGGCCCCCTTGCCGGATTCAACGCTGAAGACATTTACGCCCACGACATCTAGCTCCTTGGTCAGCTTGGCCAGAGCCGTCATGTCCGGCTCGAGACGGCGGACAGACTCCACATCATCCATTAGGACCACGAGCCAGGTGGGGCCCACCGCGATAGCCGCGGGGGCCGGGCTAGCGACGATCGGGGCTCCCAGGGCGGCGGAGAGCGCTTGTGCCGCCTCTCCGTGGTCGCACCGGAGCTTCGCCTCCGGGACACGCACGAAGATACGCCTGTCCGGGCCGGTCCCTTCCACCGTGAGCGGAAGCACGCCCGCCAGGCACTCCTGCCGGAGGCTGGCCGATTGCGGAGAGACGATGCCCCCCTCGAGGACGGCGTGGGCCGAACCGACGGTCGGGTGGCCGGCGAACGGGAGCTCACCCGTTGGAGTGAAGATACGCAGCCTATATTCCGCCGATGCGGAAGATGGGCGCAGGACGAACGTGGTCTCTGACAGGTTAGTCCAGGAAGCGATTCGCTGCATCCGCGCAGGATCGACATCGTCGGCGTCCAAGACCACGGCCACGGGGTTGCCCAGAAAGGGTAGCCCGGTGAACACATCTACTTGCTTGAAGCGGTAAATCGGCATCGCCACACCTTTCCACGGATAGGTTCTAGCTTTAGTAACGACATACTGGAGAGAACGTCACGGGCTGGCTGCTGGAGGCGCTAGCGCTGGGCCAGCTCGGGGCGGCCGGACCAGGACCAGGCCAGATTCGTGCGCGAGACCCCCATCAACATCCCGTGCAGCGCCGTCGGGTGGATGAACAGCCCCTCTGGATTGGGATCGTCGGAGCGGCCGGCGTAGCGGGCACCTCGCTCGTCCAAGCGCCGCTGCACCGCCGCCACGTCGTCCGTCTCCACGTAACCCATGTAGATGCTTTGACCCCGCCTGGCAGCGAAGCGGCCCATGGCCAGCGACGGCTCCGTGATCTGGGTCAACTCGATCCTGTCGAGCTGCTGCGGTGGGTTGAACAGCAGAAGCTGGCCGGTGTAGCCGTACCTTTCGCTGTGGATGGGCGAGAACTTGGCCGGATCCAGCCCGAAGGCGTCGGCGTAGAACGCCGCCGCCCGCTGATGATCGTCCACGATGTTTGTCACCTCGTACAGCCACTTGATCAGCCCCACGGGCGACCGCTCCTCGTCCGGCGAGAGTACGACGTTCATCCCCGGCGTCTGGTCGGAGGCCACCCACAGCCGCCCGTCCTCCTCGGCGTAGCTCACGCCCCGCTGGGAGAGGCGGCTGCCAAGGGCCGAGAGGTCGGCGGTGGAGAAGCCCACGGCGAGGATGCCCTCGTCCCAGCGCTCCAGGTGCGCCAGCACCGGGCCCTCGCCGGCCGGCTCCAGCAGCTCAAACTCCGAGATGCCAGCCTGCACCACCGTCCGCCTCGCTCCCAGCAGGCGGCTGGTGCCCTCGCGCACCCGCTCGGCGCCGAGGATGGAGCGGAACGTGTCGGCCGCCGCCTCGCGGTCGCGCACCGCCAGGAGCATTCGGTCAACGCATCTGAGCATGCGAGAGCCTCCTTCTGCCTAGGTGCGGATCGGCCAGCGGCAGAGCCGCGGGGATGCCATTATACACCCCTCGCCCAGGGAAGGCCTGCCCGCGGGCGGGCCTCATGCCTTTTCAGCGACCACCGTTTGCCATATCATGAGGGCCGACTCAGGCCTGTCCGCCTGAGGCGGGAAGGAGACTGACCCATGATGACGACGACTTCTGACACGATGCTCCTCGACGTTTCCGACCGCATAGCGACCCTCACCCTCAACCGACCCGACAAGCTCAACGCCCTCACGGGTGAGATGATGGAGGAGCTGGCCCCGCTCATGGAGAGGCTGGCCGAGGACGAGGAGGTGCGCTGCGTGGTGGTCACCGGCGCAGGGCGCGGCTTCTGCGCGGGCGGCGACATCGCAGGCATGGCCTCCGGCGAGGGGCTGCCGAACGAGAACCCGGTGGCCCGCCTCCGTCGCATGGAGGAGACCTCGCGGCTGCTGCACGAGATGCCCAAGCCCACCATCGCCCAGGTCAACGGCCCCGCCGCGGGGGCGGGGCTGAGCATCGCCCTGGCCTGCGACATCCGCATCGCCGGGGAGAGAGCGCGCTTCGTCACCGCCTTCGTCCGCATCGGCTTTTCCGGCGACTTCGGCGGCACCTGGATGCTACAGCGCCTCGTGGGCCCGGCCAAGGCCCGCGAGCTCTACTTCACAGGCGACCCCATCGACGCCCGCGAGGCGGAACGCATCGGCCTGGTCAACCGCGTCGTCCCCGACGACCAACTGGCCAGCGAAACCCGGGCCCTGGCCGAGCGCATGGCCAAGGGGCCTCCCATCGCCCTCGCCCGCATGAAGCAGAACATGAACCTGGGCCTCGTCTCCGATTACCCCACTCTCCTGGACGCCGAGGCGGAGCACATGGTCATGACCGGCACCACCGAGGACAACCGGGAGGCGATCAAGGCGTTCCTGGAGAAACGCTCGCCCACCTTCCGCGGGCGGTAGCAGCCTAGAGCGCGTTTAGGGCGTCGATGAGCCGGCGCAGGCGGCCGTGGCTGCGCTGGTCGAAGTCCAGGGCCAGGCGTGGCAGCTCCGGGAAGTCGCCGTCGCTGACTTCCTCCTGAGACGCATCCACCGCTCTCAACGTGCCGGAGCGCAGGATATCAGCGAATTCCTCCGAAAGGCGCGCCAGCGAGGGCTGGTTGGGGAGCTGCTGCAGGCGCAGGACGAGGGCGCCATCCACGTACCGCTGAGAGTGGTAGTTGCAATAGAAGCCCTCGATCTCGGCGACGGCAGACTCGATGCTGTCCGTAATGTGGATCAGGTCCAAGTCCTCGGGCGAAATGAGGCCGGGCCCAATTAGGTGCTTGTCTATGAAGCGCCGCCAGTCCTCCCAGTAGCGCCCGCCCTCCGCCTCCAGCAGAACCACTGGGTGCAGGTCACTCTTGCCCGTCTGCATCAGGGTCAGCAGCTCGAACGTCTCATCCATGGTGCCGAAGCCGCCCGGGAACAGGACGAAGGCGTCAGACTCCTTGAGGAAGGTGACCTTGCGGGTGAAGAAGTACTTGAAGTTGATGAGCTTGGGGTCACCCTCGATGACTACGTTCGGCTCGATCTCCATGGGCAGGCGGATATTGGCCCCGAAGCTGCGCTCGGCGCCCGCGCCCTCGTGCCCGGCCTCCATGACCCCCGGCCCGGCGCCGGTGATCACCATCCACCCTCGCTCTGCCATCGTCGCCGCGAAGCGACGGGCACAGTCGTAGTCCGGGTCTTCGGGAGTGGAGCGGGAAGAGCCGAAGATGCTTACCTTGCGAATGCCCCGGTATCCCTTGAACACCTTGAAGGCGTAGGCGAACTCCTTCAACGCCGCGTTGACCAGCTTCATCTCTCCCCGGTGGGAGCGGTCGCGGGCCACACGGAAGCAGGAGGCCAGCATCTCAGTCAGAAGATCGTGGTCGTTGGAGACGCCGGTGGCCTCCACCAGCGCGGCGATCTTCGCGTCCAGTTCTTTGTCGCCAGCGCTGTATCGGCGACGGGAAGGCTTGCGTCCTACTGCCATGGTGTCACCAGTGTATCACCCGCAGACGCTGGCAGCGCTATCATGAAGACATGCCACGCACGATCATGCACGCCGATCTGGACGCCTTCTTCGCCTCCGTGGAGCAGATGGACAACCCAGGGCTGCGGGGCAGGCCGGTGGTGGTGGGGGCGCCACCGGAGGCCCGCGGCGTGGTCGCTGCCGCCTCCTACGAGGCGCGCCGCTTCGGCATCCGCTCAGCCATGCCCATGAGCCGCGCCCTCCGCCTCTGCCCGCAGGCGGCGAGGGTCTCGCCCCGCTTCGACCGCTACGCCGAGGTCTCCCGGCAGGTGATGGCGATCTTCCGCGACGTGACGCCGCTGGTGGAGCCGCTCTCCCTGGATGAGGCGTTCTTGGACGCCACCGAAGAGGCAGCGGCAGCCGCAGGCGCCGAACCGCTGGCCCGCGCGCTCAAACGGCGAGTGAAGGAGGAGACGGGACTCACCGTATCCATCGGTGTGGGCACCAACAAGACCGTCGCCAAGATCGCTTCGGATAGAGAGAAGCCGGACGGCCTGGTAGTGGTGGCGCCGGGAGAGGAGGCGTCGTTCCTGGCCCCCATGCCGGTGCGCGCCCTGTGGGGCGTCGGGCCCAAGGCCGAAGAGGCGCTGTCCGAGATGGGGATCCATACCATCGGCGAGCTGGCGCGGGCCGACGTGGACGGCCTCACCGTTCGCTTCGGCGTGCGCGGGCAGTGGTTTCACCGCATGGCCAGCGGCCTCGACGACCGGCCCGTGGAGACCGAGCATGAGCGAAAGTCTGTGGGCGCCGAAACCACCTTCCCCCGCGACCTGAGCGACGGCCCGGAGCTGCGACAGGTCCTGGGCCGCGTAGCCCAGGACGTGGCCAGACGCCTCCGAGACAAGGGGGTGAAGGCCCGCACGGTGGTGCTGAAGTTGCGCTACAGCGACTTCCGCACCATCACCCGCCAGGCCGGCCTGGCGGAGGCGGTCGACAGCGCCGAGCAAGTGGCGGCCGCGGCGGCGGCGCTCCTGGACAAGACGGCTCAGACCGGCGATCTCTTTCGCCTCCTGGGCATACACGGCACAAACCTTCGGGCGAGCGACTCCGCATCAGGCGGACAGCTCCGCCTGTGGCAGAGGTGACCGAGTGCTGGAGATCGACGGCAGCCACAAGTCCGGTAGCGGCACCATCGTCCGGGTCGCCCTGAGCCTGGCCGCTCTCCTGGGGCACGAAGTGCGGCTGGCGAACATTCGCGCCCGTCGGCCCAACCCGGGCCTGCGTCACCAGCACCTGGCGGCGGCGCGTGCCCTGGCCGAGCTCTGCTGCGGCTCCCTGGAGGGCGACTCCGTGGGCTCGCGGGCGCTGGTCTTCCGCCCCGGCCGGGCCCTACGGGGCGGCCGCCACTGTTGGGACATCGGCAGCGCCGGCTCCACCACCATGATGGCTATGAGCTTGCTGCCCCCCGCCTGCTTCGCCGACGCGCCCTGCCGATTCCGCATCCAGGGCGGGCTGTTTCAGGACTTCGCCCCCTCCGCCTTCCATATGCAGCGGGTGCTCCTGCCCACCCTGTTCCTCATGGGCGTCCGGGCCGAGCTGCATATCGAGCGGCCAGGGTACGTGCCCACAGGTGGAGGGGTCATCGAAATGACGGTGCGCCCTGCGGGAGGGGCGCTGGCGCCTCTAGCACTGCCCCAGCGGAGGGCGCAGGTGAAAGCCGTCCGCGGCGTCGCTCTCAGCTCCCACCTGGAGGAGCGGCAGGTCAGCCGCCGCATGGCAGAGTCGTGCACGGCCCTCATGGCGCGGAGGAGATTGCGGCCGGAGATCGATGTCCTCAACGACGCCACCGCCCCTCAGCCGGGCGCCGCCCTAGCCGTCGTAGCCGAGATGGAGGACGGCCGCCTGCTGGGGGCCGACCGGGCGGGGGCGCCCCGGCGCACCTCGGAGGCGATAGGCAGGGCGGTAGCCCACGACCTTCTGGCCGATCTCGACAGCGGTGCCAGCGTGGATCGCCACCTGGCCGATCAGTTGGTGGTGTTTGCGGCCCTGGCCGCGGGCGAGAGTATGTACTCGGTGCCGCGGGTCAGCGAGCACCTGGAGACCAACCTGTGGCTGGCGGAGATGATGGCGGGGGCGCGCACCGCCATCGAGGGGAAGCTCGTGCGGGTAGAGGGTATCGGGTACCGGCGGCAGGGCTAGGCGGCGGGCTCCGGCACCCGCTCTCTCTCGGATGAGGGGTCCTCCACCTGCACCCTCTCCAGAAAGATGCGGACCACCGTTGGATCCCACTGCTGTCCGGCGCCTTCCCTGAGAATCTGCATCGCCTTCTGGTGGGACATGGCCTGCCGGTAGGGGCGATCGCTGGTCATCGAGTCATAGGCGTCGGCCACGGCGACGATCCGGGCGCCCTGGGGGATGCGCTCGCCGCGGAGGCCGTCGGGGTAGCCATCACCGTCCCAGCGCTCGTGGTGGTGGTAGACGATGGGGTACATGTCCGTCAGGAAGGGCACCCGCTTGCAGATCTGGCCGCCGCTGTAGCAGTGCTGCTTGACGATGACGAACTCGTCCGGCGTCAGCTTGTCGGGCTTCTTGAGGATGGCATCCGGCACTATGATCTTGCCGACATCGTGCAACGCCGCTCCCATGCGGACGATCTCGATCTCGCGGCGAGGGAGAACCAGTTGGCGAGCGATGCGGCCGGCGTGTTCGGCGAGGCGATCACAATGGCCCCCAGTGTACGGATCACGGCTCTCGATCGCCTCGGTGAGCGCTAGCGCCGTATCGAAGGCGAAGCGGGCCAGGCTCTCCCGCTGCCGCACGCTGCGAATCGCCAGCTCTGTCTGGCGAGCCAGGCGCTCCAGGCGGGCTAGCTCCTCGGGCACGAATTGTCGCTCCTCCCCATAGCAGATGACGAGAGCAGCCATGATGCCCTCGTCGAACTCCAGGGGCGCGGCGGCGGCCGCCCGGTAGCCCGTCGCCAGGGCGAACCGGCGCAGGCCGTCATAGCGGGGGTCCTGGAGGACGTCGCTGGACGTGGCGATGCAGCGGTGCAGGATGCACCAGCCGGCCACCCCTTCGCCGTAGGGGGCACCGTTGCCGAACAGCCGCGTGAAGTCGTCTTTGTCGAAGCCGTAGGTGGCGTAGGGTTGTTCACCGTCGCCGGGGCTGGAGACCATGAGGCTGCAAAGCTTGGCGCCTGCCAGCTCAGCCACGCGCCGGGTGATCTCCCCCAGTACAGCCGTCTCTTCGTTGCCAGCCATGATCGTGCTGTGGATGACGCTCAACGTCTCCAGCTCCTGCTGGCGCCGGTCGTTGTGGGCCTGCACGTCCAGCAGGTGCTCGACCGTCTCGTCCAACTGATCACGCTGCGTCTTGATATTGGTCCACTGGGTCAGGGTGACGGCCAGGAAGAGGTAGACTGCGGGCCAGCCCAGCCATAGCACCGGCATCACGGAATCGTTCATCTGAACGCCGAAGACGCCCATAGCCGGGCTGGTGGACAGGGAGGCGATCACCGCCACCACCAAGGAGTAGGGAAGGGGATGACGATAGGCCAAGAAGATGATAGGGGCGAAGAACAGGGTGGTGAACACGCTGGGGATCCGGCCATCGGCGATGACCAGGGAGGCGACCATCACCGCGGCCGCCAGGGAGAGGCTGAATTCCGCTATGCACTTGCGGTTGCGTTCCGTGAACAGGCTCATAAAATGGTTCCTGCGTGAACCGTCACATCAACGGACTATGCTAGAAACGCACTACATAAACTACGACGGAGCCATCTGCGGCGGCGTTACAGGTCAAGCGATGATTGAGGCGAATTTCCGGTTAATCAGGCATGGAATAGCCACCGTTGACGCTCAACACCTGGCCTGTGATCCACTCGGCCCGCTGGGAAGCCAGGAAGGCGACCGCGTTGGCGATATCGGCGGGCTGGCCCAACCGATTGAGGCCCTTGGCCAGAGGATACTGGCGCATGATCCTCTCCCCCTGTTCCTGTAACCATTCCGCGGTAGCTTCCGTCTCCGTTGTGCCGGGGGACACACAGTTCACGGTCACACAGTAGCGGCCCACCTCCTTGGCCAGCGCCTTGCTGAATCCCACCACTCCCGCCTTTGCCAGGGAGTAGGCCACCAGGCGAGGCTCCCCTACCCGGCCGGCATCCGAGATGATGTTGATGATGCGCCCCCAGCCGCGCTCCGACATCCCCTCGATCACCGCCCGCGAGCAGTTGAGCACGCCGTAGGTGATGAGGCCCATGGTGCGGTCCCACTGAGCGCGATCCGACCGAGAGAAGAACGTCCCACCGGCGGCGTCCTGGGAGCCTTCGGTCACCGGGAGGCCAGCGTTGTTCACCAAGATCTCCACCGCGCCCCACTCACCGGCGATGCGGCTCACCATAGCGCTCACGGCTTCCAGGTCGGTCACGTCGGCCACCACACCCAGAGCCTGTCCGCCCTCCCGCTTGATCTCCTCGGCCACAGCGTCGGCCCGCTCCTGGAATACGTCGTTGACCGCCACCCTGGCCCCCTCCTGCCCCAGCGTAAGGCAGATCTGGCAGCCGATGCCGCGGCCGGCACCGGTGACGACGGCCACACGATCCTTGATCCCCAGGTCCATCTGCGTACCTCCTCGAAATCCGGGCGAACCCTTGGGGTAGTATAGCGGATACGTTGGCGCTGGCGGAACGTAGCCGCCCGCCGAGCGGTGACCTATAATACGGCCACCGATGGCTGACAAGCTCGCGCTGGACGGCGGCCCGCCGGTCCGCGCCACGCCATTCCCACCCTGGCCCGCCCTGGCCGAGGATGATGTCGCCGCTGCGGCGGAGGCGCTCCGCTCCGGCCGCCTGACGCAACTCACCGGCGACACCGTGGCCGCCTTTGAGGAGGCGTTCGCCGCCTGGCACGGCGTCCGCCACTGCGTCGCCGCCAGCTCCGGCACCACCGCCATCCACACCGCCCTGGCCGCCCTGGACATCGGCCCCGGCGACGAGGTGATCGTGCCGGCACACACCTTCATCGCTTCCGCCACGCCGGTGCTGCACCAGCGGGCGGTCCCTGTCTTCGCCGACGTGGACCCGAAGACGTACTGCCTGTCGCCGGAGAGCGTGGCGGATCGCCTCACAGCGAGGACGAAGGCGATCGTGGCCGTGCACCTGAACGGGCATCCGGCCGACCTCGACGCGCTGCTGGCCCTGGCGGAGCGGCAGGACATCGCCGTCATCGAGGACGCGGCCCAGGCCCACGGCGCCCTGTACAAGGAGCGCAAGGTGGGCACCATCGGCCCACTCGGCTGCTTCAGCTTCTGGGAGGATAAGATCATGACCAGCGGCGGCGAGGGCGGCGCCGTCATCACCAACGACGACGCCCTGGCCGAGCGCATGCGGCGCATCCGCCACCACGGCGAGGGGCCCATGGAAGGAGAGCGCGCCTACTACCACCTGGAACTGGGCTACAATTACCGGATGACGTCCATGCAGGCGGCGACGGGGCTGGTGCAGCTCCGGCGGCTGGACGAGTACCTGGAGGCGCGCCGCCGCAATGCCGCCTACCTCTCGGAGCGCTTGAGTGAGATCGAGGCCGTCGAGACGCCGTACGTCGCACCATACGCGGTGCACAGCTACTACAAGTACATCTGCCGCCTGCGGCCGGGAGCGCTATCGGTGGGCATCGAGGAGTTCGTGCGGGCGGTGGCCGCTGAGGGGGCCCCCGTGACACGCCGCTACCCGACGCCGCTGCCCAAACAGCCCGTGTTCCGAGACGCGGGCTACGGCAGCCTCCCCTGCCCGGCGGCGGAGCGCCTGGCTGACGAGCTATTCACGCTGCTGGTACACCCGACGGTGACGACAGCGGATATGGACGACGTGGTGAGGGCGATAGGGAAGGTAACGAAGGCATTCGGGAACGGGTCTTAGAGATGAGCCATGCGTATCAAGCTCGTATCGTTGGCGGTCTTGGCTCTCGGTGCCGGGCTGATCTTGACGGCGTGTGACGCCGTGGCAGAGTACACCGTGGTGAACGGCACCGATCAGCCGTTGATAACCCGGGCACTCTTCGAAGGTGACTGTCAGCTCGTTCGAGGGAATAGGGCCGACTACCTGCCGGAGCGTCATGTAGAGCCCTTCGAGACGCTTCTGTATGAGGACATATATGGCGCTGGGATCGGCAGCCAGGGAGTCAAGTGCATCCAGGTGCTGACCGCCGACAGACGCCTAATTCTCGCTGCTCCCTACGAGGAAGGCAAAAGATACGAAGTTGAAGAGCCCGCCGCATCCGCCGACGAGCCGGCACCGGAGATCAGAGAACTCCCCAAACAGTCTGGGCCAGACCAGATCCTTGAGGGTATCAGAGAGGAGCCAGTTCAGAACGCGATTGCCATCGGGTTCTTCCTCCTTTTCTCTCTTATCGGCCTCGTCTTTTTTTGTGGCACCATGGCCGGTATCGCCTATGCTGTATTCCTGACCGCTCGTCACTTCTATCGTCACTACAGAGGCACGACATGACCCTCCGAAAGGCCCACCTTGAGCTCTACCCCCTCACACCAGATCGCTGGCGGGACCTGGAGACGCTGTTCGGGCCGGACGGGGCCGACGGCGGCTGCTGGTGCATGTGGTTCCGGCTGCGGCGCAGGGACTTCGACCGCAACAGCGGTGAGCAGAACAAGCAGGCGATGAAGGGCATCGTCGATTCGGGCGAAGTCCCAGGACTGCTGGCCTACGCGAGGGGCGAGCCGGTAGGCTGGGTGGCGCTGAGCCCGCGCGACAAGTACCCGCACCTGGAGCATTCGCGAACGCTGAAACGCGTGGACGACCAGCCCGTCTGGTCGATCGTCTGCTTCGTCGTCGATAAACGATTTCGGCGCCAGGGGCTGATGGCGAAGCTGCTCCAAGCGGCAATCGACTACGCTCGCCAGCGGGGCGCCAAGATCGTGGAAGCGTACCCCGTGGAGCTGAAGGGAGGTCTGACCGGCTACTCCGGCTACACCGGCATCGCCTCCACCTTCCGCAAGGTAGGCTTCGCGGAGGTGCTGCGGCGCTCGCAAGACCGGCCGATCATGCGCTATTACATCGAGGAGGCGAAGACGCCATGACAGTCCGCATCGGGATCGTCGGCTCGGGATTCGTGGCCAGCCTGCACGCCCAGGCGCTGCGGCAGGTCCCGGACGCCGAGATCGTCGCCGCCGCCTCCCCAAATGCCGAACACGTCTGGGTATTCGCCCGAACCTTCGGCATCCCCCACGCCTTCGTCGACTACAACGATATGCTGGAGGGCGACCTCATCGACGCCGTGACCGTGGCCTGCCCCAACGACCTCCACTCCAGCGTCACTCTAGCCGCGGCCGCCGCTGGCAAGCACGTGCTGGTGGACAAGCCGCTCGCCCTCAGCCTGTCCGACTGCGACCGCATGATCGATGCCTGTCGGGACAAGGGCGTGATCCTGATGTACGGGGAGAACCTCTGCTTCGCCCCCAAGTACGTCCGCGCCAAGCAACTGGCGGACGAGGGTGCCCTGGGCGGGGTGTACTACGCTCGTCACCTAGAGTGCCACTACGGCCCGCACTCGAGCTGGTTCTGGGACGTAGAGCGCTCCGGCGGCGGCGTCCTCATGGACATGGGCTGCCACTCCATCGCCTTCTGCCGCTGGGTGTTCGGCAACGCAGCGGTAGAGAGCGTCTACGCCGAACTGGGCCGCTTCGTCCATAAGAAGCAGACAAGGGGGGACGACCACTCGCTGGTGGTGATGCGATTCGGCAGCGGCATCGGCGTGGCCGAGAACTCCTGGGCCCGCGCCGGCGGCCTGGACGACCGCGCCGAGATCTACGGCTCCGAGGGGCTGACGGTGGCCGACCTGGCCCGCGGCTCCGCCCTCAGCACCTACAGCGCGCCCGGCTACGGCTATGCTATGGAGAAGGCGCCCGATACCAAGGGCTGGACGTGGACGGGGTTCGAGGACGCCTGGAGTGAGGGCTTCCCCCAGGAGATGGCGCACTTCGTGGACTGTGTGCGGGAGGGGGAGCAGCCCACCCTCGCCGGCGAGGACGGCCGCGCCGTGTTGGAGATCATCTGCGCCGCCTACGAGTCGGCTCGTACGGGATTGCGCGTGGCGCTGCCGTTCCGGACAGACGCCCAGAAGCCGATCGATCTATGGTTAGAGAAGTGAGGCGCTAGCCGGCCCCGAGCGCCTTCTCCATCTCCGCCTCGGTGTGGGCCCGCAGCGTCTCGCTGTGGACGTTGCCCGCCTGGGCGATGTTGAACAGCCCCGCCAGCATGGCGTCCTCGCTCGGCGCCTCCATGATTGCCACCAGGTCGTACCGGCCCTGGGTCCAGTACATGCCGATGACCTTGAAGCCACGCTTCTCGTTCTCGGCGCGAATCTCGCGGGCGCGTTTCACGGTGTCCTTTATGCCCTTCAGGCCCTGGTCGGTGAAACGGTACAGCACCACGTAGGTAGGCACGGGGAACCTCCTTCCGAAAACTGACCGCTGGCTACCCACGTATTCTATGCCATCGCCGCGGGTTTCGGAAGCTCTCACGACGATCCTGCGCTAGAATGACCTCATGACCGACGCAACGGCGCTCCCGCCCCACACGATCACCCCGGCTATGCCGGACGACATGTCCTTCATCGGCGACGCCGTGCAGCGGCTGCGCCTGGACGGGGAATGGCTGGAGCCCGAGCAGTTCATCGTCGTCCGGCGGCAGGGCAGCGATGACAGCATCGTCGCCTTCGGCCGCATCAAGCCCTACCGGCAGACGCACGAGCTGGGCTCCGTCGCCGTGATGGAGGAGGAGCAAGGCCGGGGCTGGGGCCGCCTCGTCGTGCGCGAGCTGATCCACCGCTTCCCCCAGGACGAGGTGTTCATCACGACCGACCTGGCCGAGTACTTCGAGCGGCTGGGCTTCCTGCGCAGCGACATCCTGCCGCAGGAGATAAAGGACAAGATAGGCCGCGTGTGCGATAGCCTTCGCTCGGGCGTCGTGGGGATGGTCTACGACCGCAACATCCAAGAGCGGCCCACGATGGCCGACATCTATCGCGCCAGGCACACAATCGAGCCGTACCTGAAGCGGACGCCTCTGGTTCACAACCCCTACCTTTCGCGGTTGCTGGGCTGCCAGGCGTACCTAAAGCTGGAGAACCTCCAACCTATCGGCGTCTTCAAGGTGCGGGGTGGGGTGAACTTGGCGATGTCGCTACCGGAAAAGGAGCGTCGCCGGGGCATCGTTGGAGCGTCCACAGGCAACCACGGGCAGTCGTTGGCCTACGGGGCAAGGCTGGTGGGGATGCGCTGCGTCATCGCCGTGCCCCGCCGCTCCAACCCTCTCAAACTGGAGGCGATCGAGGCCCTGGGCGCCGAGGTGGCAGTCCACGGCCGCGACTTCGAGAAGGCGCGGGCCTGGGCGGAGGAGTTCGCGCGCCGGGAGGGGATGCGCTACGTCCATCACATCAACGCTCCCGAGCTCGTGTCGGGAGTGGCCACCGTCAGCCTGGAGATCGTGGAGGAACTGCCGGACGTTGACGTCATCATCGCGCCCATCGGCGGCGGTAGCGGCGCCAGCGGCCACTGCCTCGTCGCCAAGACGCTGCGGCCGGACGTGAAGGTCATCGGCGTTCAGGCGGAGGGAGCGCCGGCCATCTACCGCTCCTGGAAGGAGCGCAGGCTCCAGCAGGCGCCCATAGAGACGTTCGCCGAGGGGCTGGCCACGGGAACGCCCTTCTTCGCGTCGGTGAGGACGTTTATCGACCACTTGGACGACATGTTGCTGGTGAGTGACAATGAGATGCGTGAGGCGATCGCCCTCCTGCTGCGCGCGGCCCGGCAGCTGGCCGAGCCCGCCGGGGCGGCCGCCATGGCCGCCGCCCTGAAGATGGGCGAGCGGCTGAAGGGGAAGAAGGTGGCGCTGATCCTCAGCGGCGGCAACCTGCCCACGCAGGATCTGCGGCGCATCCTCAGCCCACGCAAACGATGAGCACTGCAGGCTGGGAGATGCGAAGACGGCACCGCCGACTGAAGTCGGCGGCTTCGAAAAGGAGAGCCGCGCAATTCATTGCCCGGGATCGTCCATAGCATGAGTACCCTCCTGGCCGGGGCCGCCGTCGTCGACATCACGCCGCCCGCCGGCGGCTTCATGGACGGCTACGGCGATCGCACCGAACCCTCGCAGGGGGTGCACGACCCGCTATTCGCCCGAGTGCTGGTGCTGGACTACGGCGGCGACGACCAGTGTGCCATCGTCGGCTGCGACCTCCTAGGCGTCCACCCCCAGGTCGTGGCCGAGGTGCGGCAGGAGGTGCTATCACTGTGCGGCATCCCAGCGGAGCACGTGTTGGTGGCGGCCACCCACAACCACGCCGGTCCCTGGGGCCTGCGGGCAGGGATGTTCTCCTGGTTGGCCCAGGAGCTGTCGACCGAGATGGCCCGCAAGATCGCTGGCGCCGTCGTCTTCGCCCACAGCCAGCGCCGACCGGCCACACTTAAGCTGGGACAGTCGCTGGTCGATTCCGTATCGCAGAACCGCCGCCACCCGGACTGGCCTATCGACCCCGTCCTGCGACTGCTGCTGGTGGACGGCGACGACGGGAGGCCAGTGGCCACTCTCCTCAACTTCGCCTGTCACGCCACAGTGTTGAGCGCCGCCAACCTCATGGTGTCGGCGGAGTTCCCAGGCGTCGCCTGCCGTATCGTCCAAGAGCGAACGGGGGCGCCTGCCGTGTACCTCAACGGCGCCTGCGCTAACGTCAACCCCACCTGGATACGGCAGGACTTCGACAGCGTGGAGCGGGCGGGCCAGATCATCGGCGGTCAGGCGCTGCGTCTCATCGGCGACCTGCAGGCCCTGGGGCCTGGCCAGCGGGCACACAACATCCGCTGGGAGGAGTTCACCGAGAAGGCTGTCCCCGGCCGCATAGTGCAGCCACGCCTGCGCGCTGCCCGACGGGAAATGGAGCTGCCGCTGAGGCCGTTCCAGTCGGACGAGGAGTACGCCGCCCGCATCGCGGAGCTGGAGGCGAAGGCCGCACCGCTGGGCGAAGGCAGCAATGAGCGGCGCGAGGCTATGGCCCGGCTCACGCGGACCCAGAACGAGCGCTGGGCGGGGGCCTGGGCGCGGCGCCAGCCCCCGGCGGCCACCCAGCACACGGAAGTGCAGGCTCTATACCTCGGCGAAGCCCTGGCGCTGCTGGCCCTTCCCGGGGAGTTCTTCGTGGAGACGGCGGAGGCGATCCGGGCCGGGTGCGGCGTCCCGGACCTGCTCCCGGCCTGCTACGCCAACGACTACATCGGCTACGTGGCCCCGCCGGAGGCATACGCCCAGGGCGGCTACGAGGCGGGCGTCACCTTTTTCGCGCCAGAGGCGGAGGGCATCGTGCGGGAGACGGCGCGCGAGGTGCTGCAATCGGTCAGCGGATAGGAGAGGAGTAGCTGATGGCTGGCTCCACCAAGACCGTCCTCGTCATCGTCGCCCACGCCGACGACATGGAGTTCATGGCCGGCGGCACCATCGCCAGGATGGCCGATATGGGGTACGAGGTCCACGAGGTGATCGCCACCAACAACGAGCGGGGCACCCTCGACCCGGAGTGGAGCCCCCGCTTCACCACCGAGGCTCGGCAAGAGGAGGCCCGCCGGGGAGCGGAGGCGCTCGGCGTTGACCCCGACATCGAGTTCCTGGGCTATGAGGACGGCCGCCTTAGCGAGACCCCCCTCAACGAGCTGCGGGAGCGCTGCATGCGGGCGATTCGCCGCTTCCGCCCGGATGTCTTGTTTATCTGGGACCCCTTCGCGCCCTACGAGAACCATCAGGACCACCGGGCCGTGGCCTGGGCGGCGATGGAGGCGGCCAGCTTCTCTCACTTCCCCCTTTACCACCCCGAGCACCGCGACGAAGGGTTCGAGCCCCACTTCGTGGGCGAGCAGTACTTCTTCGCCAAAGTGCCCTACGACGCCAACAAGGCCGTGGATATCTCCGGCCATGTGGAGCGCAAGATTGAGGCCCTGTGCCAGCACGCGAGCCAGATGGAGCTGACGGTGGCCGAGCTCCAGATGCAGCTCGCCGCCTCTGGCCTGGACATCCCGCCCCTGCGGGACGCCGACCCGAAGGACTACCGGCCGGTCATCGAGACGATGATCAGGACGTGGGCCGCTGGGGTGGGACAGCGGCACGGCATGGCCTTAGCAGAGGAGTTCCGGCGACAGCGCTTCGGTGATATGGAGCGCTGGGCCCGTGAGCTGGGGGCGGATCTCCCCGACGACGTATAGGCGCGGGACGCGGCTAGTCTTCCGCAGGCGAGGCCGTCGGCGCCTCAACTTCAGCGGCGTCAGCCTTCGGCCCCCGCCGGCCGTCTCGATGCCCGTCATCCAAGAGGCCTCGCCGCTCCGCCTCCAGAAACGCCCGAACCACGTCTGGGTCGAACTGGATGCCGCTGTTGCGCACGATCTCCTCCACCGCCTTGATGTGGGGACGCGCCTTGCGATAGGGGCGGTACGAAGTCATGGCATCGTAGGCATCGACCACAGCGAAGATGCGAGCGCCCAGGGGGATCTCGTTTCCCTTCAGGCCGCGGGGGTAGCCCGATCCGTCGTAGTACTCGTGGTGGGCGTAAACGATTTCCGTCGCGTCCTTGAGGAAGTCGATCCCCTGGAGCATGCGGCAACCCAGCTCCGGGTGGCGTCTCATCTCCGCCCACTCGGTGTCGTCGAGAGGGGCGGGCTTGGCGAGGACGGCATCGGCGACGCCGATCTTGCCGATGTCGTGGAGGATCGCCGCTTTTTCGATCTGGCGCACCTCTTCCTTGCGCAGGCCCATCTGCCAGGCCACCACCGAGGCCAGCTCTGACACCCGCTGGGCGTGACCGGAGGTGACGTTATCGCGGAGGTCCAGGGCAGCACAGAGCACGGCCACGATGGACTCATAGCTGTCCTTCAGATCCTGGGCCTGCCTCTCCAGAGCCCGTCGCTGCTGGCTGATTAGGTTGGAGCGCCGCTTCACCAGGAACTGGAGGAGGAAGTACAGGACCACCAAGGTCGCCGCGGTGGCTATGTACACGCTCCTTTGGGCTTTCGCAATCTGAGAGGCGATAGGCCCATAGTCCCGGTAGACTTCCAGAACACCCGCGATGTCACCACCTTCGGTCAACCGTAATGGAGCATAGACCTGAATCACCGGAGAGGTCTCCACTCCACCCTGTTCGTCACCGTCAGCGGGCTGCACCACAGCGGCAGTGTCACCGGCCAGAGCCTCCTGAATTGGCCCACCGAGCAGTGAGGTGTCGCCCGCCATAGCCGGTAGTGACGAATAGACGATCGTCCCCTCCCTGTTCCACAGGGTCACCCGTACCGTCCGAGAGCTCAACACGCTTTCTTGGACGAACCGATCGAACCGCTCCAGGGCGTCTCCCGCCAGAGGAGCGCTGAGATCCTGTCCTTGGAGCTGGCCCGCCGCCTTGGTGGACGTAACCTCCGTCACCTCAGCGACGACGTCATCGATGGCCCCCTCCTTCACATCCTTCCCCAGATAGCTTCCAACAAGGAATCCGGTAGCTAGAGTCAACAGCAAGGTGACAAAGCCAAAGAGGATGGTAAACTCCACGAAGAACGTGAGTTTCGGGCGGCCTGCTGCCGTTCTGGTGACGCCCTCGCGCTTCGTTATCTCAGGCATCGTCGCCTGTTTCGCCATCTCCTCGGTCCGTACTCTATATCCGGTCGAAGTCCCCCAGGCCCGCCTCGTCCGGCAGGACCTGCTCCACTTCGGAGGCCCTTGATCGTGGCAGGCGCCGCGAGACCTTGTTGGCGTACATGTCGGCGTCAGCCCAGTGCATCATCTCGTCCGCATCCTCGCCGCCCCAAGGGAAACCCGAGACGCCGATGGAGATGTTGAGCATCACCTCCAGGCCTTCATGCTCATACATGGGGACCTGCTCCAGTTCCTCCCAGAGACGCTGGGCCAGGGCAAACGCACCCCGCTTGTCCGTGTCCGGCATGAGGACGGCGAACTCGTCCCCGCCCAGGCGGGTGGGAACATCATTGGTGCGAATGTGCTTATCGATGACCTTGGCTAGATTGGCGATCACGATATCGCCGACGGCATGACCGTACTCGTCGTTGATCTTCTTCAGGCCATCGATGTCCATCAGGACGAGGGCCAAGGACTGTTTGCCTGCCCGGGCCTGTCCTAGCATCTCCTGAAAGCGTTCGTAGAAGTAGCGGCGGTTGTAGAGGTGGGTAAGTTCGTCGTGGGCAGCCGCCTGCTCAAGCTCCATGGTTCGCAGCACGAGTTGGGCCTGGTAGCGGCGCAGCAGGTCCACGTGTGCGAGCCGGATGTAGCGGGCAGAGACGATGCCATACAGCAGCGGCAGGGCGGCCAAGAGCGGGTAGCCCACGTACTGCCAGGGTTGGTCCGCCTGCGTCACAACGATGAATGCCACGACCCCGGCGGTCAACACAGAGGTTATGCCGCGGTTGGCCCAGACGACACGATTGATCCCGGCCTCGTCCCGGGCGACACCATCTTCAGATCCGATCTCCTCGTTGGGCAGCATCTTTGCACTCATCCTCCACCCTAACTACGCCTGCCTTCGTCACGGCTGCCTCCTGAGCGGTATCCATGCCGTTGACCTCTCGGATGGCTCGCCGTTCAGGGGAGCAGGAAAGAGGCTGAACCCCAGCCGAATCCTCCTCTCTCATAAGGTAAGACGCGCCCTACGGGAGGTGGTTACAGGAGCGATGGATGCTTCGCAGGTTCGTTTTGCCGCGGGGGCGGGCCTAGACCTGCTGGCCCTTGGGCTGGGAGTAGAGCATCTGCCCGCCAACCCAGGTCATCACTACCTCCAGCTCCTCATCCAGAGCCACGAGATCAGCGTCGTAGCTGGGGGCGATGCGCCCCTTGCGGCCGTCTATCCCGAGGATTCGCGCCGGCACCGCAGACGCCATTCGGACGGCGTCGGCCAGGGAGACGAGGCCCCACTCGACGGCGTTGCGGACCAAGACATCCATGGTCGCCGCGCCACCAGCGATGGTGCCGTCGGCGAGGGTGACGCGGCCCCGTGCCAGGCGGGCTTCCCGTCCGCCAGTGCGGAACGTGCCCCTCGAGAGGCCGGCGAGCGCCACGCCGTCCGTCACCAGGGCCACGTTCGCAGCCTCCTTTGCGGCCAGCACAAGGCGGGCCGCCGCCGGGTGGACGTGCACGCCGTCGGCGATGAGCTCCACGGTGACCGCGTGCGACTCCAGGGCCGCGCCCAACAGCCCCGGCTCCCGATGATGAAATGAACGCATGCCGTTGAAGACATGGGTCAGGTGCCGCGCCCCGGCAGCGAATGCCTCCCGCGCCTCCTCGTAACCAGCATCGCTGTGACCGAGGGCGACGACGCAGCCGGCGGCCGCCGCCTCCTCCAGAACAACGCGAGCGCCGGCCAACTCCGGCGCCATGGTGATCATGCGCAGATGGCCTCCCGCCGCATCGATGAACCGGCGGAGCAGCCCCACGTCCGGCGGCCGCAGCCAGCTTTCCGGAAGGGCACCGCGACGGACGGGATTGACGAACGGCCCCTCCAGATGGACGCCCAGGAACTCAGCGCCGTTCGCCACCGGGCCCGCCGCCTGGGCGGCGGTGCCCAGGTACGCCTCACCCTCGTCCGGCGTGTCCGCCACAACGCTGGCCAGGAACGACGTGACGCCCTTGGGAGCCACCCAGCGGGCGTAGGAGCGAATCTCCTCGGGGTTTGGCGTGGCCAGGGAGAAGCCGCCGCCGCCGTGAACGTGAATATCGATTAAGCCCGGCACCAGGGTGGTGTCGGGTAGCTCTGTCACCGTCGCCTGCGGGGGCGGCCGCACTCTCTCCCCCACCTCCAGTATGCGGCCATCCTCGATGACGACGGTGCCCCGCCCGATCTCATCGTCGGGCGTAAGGATGCGGGCGTCGGTCAGGGCTGTGATCATACGCGTAGCCTATGTCAGGAGGCAGGGCTATAATACACGAGCGTCGCCCAGTCCGCCTCTCGACCGCACGTGAAGGAGACCCGCGTGGAACGGAGCCTGCATCTGGAAGGACACGTCTCCCCGGAGGACGTCCGCCACAGCCCCTACGTCTACCTCCCCGTACCCGTGCCGCCCGGCGCCTCCCGCCTGCACGTGTCCTACGAGTTCTCGGACCCGGTGACCGCGCCCTTCAACATGGGGCCCGGCAACACCGTCGACATTGGCACCTTCGATCCCCACGGACGCGATTTCCTGGATGGCGCCGGCTTCCGAGGCTGGAGCGGAGCCGCCCGGCGCGAGTTCTTCATAGCCCTTCACGAGGCGACCCCCGGCTACATTCGCGGCCCTCTCTTTCCAGGCGACTGGCAGATACTGCTGGGCTTCGGGCGGGTGAACCCAGAGGGCGTCCGCTACGAGGTGACGGTGAGCTTGGCCGTGGACGAGCACGACCCGCCGCCGGGCGACCCCGCGAAGGGCGAGACGACCACGCAGGCCAAGGCCGAGGGCCGGATCCCACCTTCGGCGGGGCGCGCCTCGGGGCGCTGGGTGAAGGGGGACCTTCACTGCCACACGATCCACTCCGACGGCCTGAACACGGTGGACGAGATCGTGGCCAGCGCCATCGGGCGCGGCCTGGACTTCCTGGCCGTGACCGACCACAACACCAGTACCCACTACGAGGAGCTGGCACGACTCGCCCACCAGCCCATCGCCCTCATCCCCGGCGAGGAGGTGACCACCTATCTGGGCCACGCCAACGTGTGGGGCCTGCGCGAGTGGATCGACTTCCGCTGCGCCGACGCCGAGTCGATGCAGGCGGTGCAGCGGCTGGTCCTCCGGAAGGGCGGCCTCATCTCCATCAACCACCCCAAGAGCGTGGGCCCGCCCTGGCTATTCGAGGGATGGGACGGCTACCACTGCTTGGAGGTCTGGCAAGCCCCTTGGCGCTTCTACAACTGGGAGTCACTGGAGCGCTGGGACGATATGCTGCGCCGGGGCGAGCGGGTCATCGCCGTGGGCGGCTCTGACGTCCACTCCATTCCGCCCCAGCGGCCGATGCACCCCCACGGCCTCGGCAACCCCTGCACCTGGGTCTACACCGAGGGCGCCCCCTCCGAAAACAGCATCCTGGAGGGCATTCGCAGGGGCCACGTATTCATCAACGACGATCCCAACGGCGCGCAGCTCATCCTGACGGCTGACGAGGACGGCGACGGTAAGTTCGAGAAGATGATGGGGGACACGGTGGAGGCCGCCGAGGGCCAGCAGGTCTCCTTCCGGGTCGCGACCACAGGCGGCATGGAGCGCCGCCTCTGGCTCGTATGCGACGGGCTCCCCCTGGAGATCATCCCGCTGGACCGGCCAGAGGTGGTGCACACCTTCTCCCTTGAGCTCTCCGGCCGCAGCTACGTCCGGGCGGAGCTGCGAGGCTTCCGAGGCCGCCCGGAGCGCGGCGAGGTGGTGTGGGCGATGACGAACCCTATATGGCTGAAGACACGCTCATCCTGAGCCCGCCAAACGATGAACAGAGGAAAGCACCCCTCGTGGTCAAGGTAGGCAAGCGCACCTTCGTCGTCGTCTCCCACACCCACTGGGACCGGGAGTGGTACCGGCCGTTCGAGGGGTTCCGGGTGCGCCTGGTGCGCATGCTAGACAGCCTCCTCGACCTGCTGGACCGCGACCCCGAATACCGCCACTTCGTTCTGGACGGGCAGACCATCGCTCTGGACGACTACCTGGAGGTGCGCCCGGAGCGCCGCGCGGACATCCAGCGGTTGGTGCAGGCGGGCCGCCTGCTCATCGGCCCTCACTACGTGCTCCCCGACGAGTTCCTCATCGGCGGCGAGTCCTGGGTGCGCGATCTCCAGATCGGGATCCGCTCGGCGCGGGAGTTCGGCCCGGTGATGATGGTCGGCTACTCCCCGGATGCCTTCGGGCACATCGCCCATCTGCCGGCGATCCTGCGCGGCTTCGGCATCGACTCCGTCGTGCTCTGGCGCGGCGTCGGGCGTGAGGCCACCACGAGCGAGTTCCTCTGGGGGGCGCCGGATGGCTCCGAAGTCCTGGTGCTGCACTTGCCCTTCGGTTATGGCTTCGCCGCCACCCTGCCTGCGGACCCCCAGGGGTTGCGCAACCTGCTCAGCAGCCTGCGGGGGCTGTTGGAGCCCCTGGCGACCACCCGCCACATCCTCGTGCCCAGCGGCAACGACCACGTTACCGCCCAGGAGGACCTCTCCCTCGTCATTCGCACCGCAAACGAGCTGTTCGACGACGCCGAGTTCATCCACGGCCACTACCCAATGCTCGTCGAGGCGATACGGCGCGAGCTGGGCCACGATGACCTCCTTCGCCTGCAGGGTGAGCTGCGCTCCAGCCAGCGCTCTCACGTCCTCGCCGGCACTCTCTCAGCACGTATGTGGATCAAGCAGCGCTACCAGGAGTGCGAGGACCTGCTGGCCCGCTACGCGGAGCCGCTGGCAGCCTGGACCGACCTGCTGCGGCTTGGGAAGGGCGAGCCGCGAAGGGGTCCATCCGACCAGGCCCTCCTGCGCCAGGCCTGGAGGCTCCTCCTCCAGAACGGCCCACACGACTCCATCTGCGGTTGCTCAATAGATCAGGTCCACGAGGAGATGCGGCCCCGCTTCGACCGCTGTCAGCAGATAGCGGAGACAGTCCTGTACGAATCGCAACGCTACATCGGCGATCTCGCCTCGCGTCCCGGCGGAAGCGGTGTCGCCGTCTTCAACTCGGAGGGCGGGCCCCGCACCGACTTCTGCACCGTACGCCTGCCGCTGGAGGACGGCAGACTGCCCGTCAATCTCGTGGACGCCGCGGGCCGCAAGGCGCCGCTCCAGTTGGTGGAGCGCGGCCTCCGCTCGCCCCTGGACCCAGGGGAGCGGGTCATCGCCGGGTTCGTGGCCGCGGGCGTGTCCGCCTACGGCTACCAGGCCTACGAAGTGGAGTACGGCGAAGCGCGACAGGAAACACGTGACAGGCGACGGGAGATCGAGAACGAATTCTTCCGTGTAACTGCGGACCCTGCGGACGGCACCCTCACCGTCGAGGAGCGACGAACCGGCGCTGTCCTCAGCGGCCTCAACCGCTTCGTGGACGGGGGCGACCGTGGCGACGAGTACACCTACTGCCCGCCCGAAACCGACGAACTGGTCGACAGGCCCTCGAAACCACCTCAGGTTCGCGTAATCGAGCGCGGCCCCGCCCGCTGGACGCTGGAGATCGTCCACACCTACTCCCTCCCTTCAGGCCTGACAGAGGACCGCGACGCCCGCTCCCTCCGGCGGACGGCATGTCGGATCGTCAGCCGCGCCAGTCTCTGCCCTGGCGTTCCCCGCATCGACATCGAGACCGATGTGGACAATCGGGCCCAGGACCACCGTCTGCGAGTCCATTTCCCCATTGACGTGCGCACGGAACACACCGACGCCGAGCAACACTTCGGAGTGCTGAGCCGCCCGGTCGCCCCGCCAGAGGACGACGGCGCCTGCTTCGAGACCCCCGTCGCCACCTACCCCCAGAAGTCCTTCGTGGACGTCAGCGACGGCCAGCACGGACTGACGGTCGCCAATCGCGGCCTGCCGGAATACGAGGCGCTTCAGGAGACGGACGGAACGGTGACGATCGCCCTCACCATGCTGCGCTGCGTAGGGTGGCTGTCGCGGGCGGACATCCGCACCCGCCGCGGCCCCGCCGCCCCTTCTCTGGAGACACTGGGAGCGCAGATGCCCGGCCGCTGGTCGTTACACTACTCGCTTATCCCCCATACGGGCCGCTGGGAGACATCGTTCCAGGAGGCGCACCGCTTCGCGCGGCCCCTGCGGGCCTCGCACACCGACCGCGGCGTGGGGGACCTGCCACCGCAAGCCTCCCTGGTCGAGATCGAGCCGCCGGCGCTCGTCCTCTCCTCGCTTAAGATCGCCGAGGGCGGCGACGGCGTTGTCGTCAGGGTGTACAATACGTCCGATACGCCCCAGGAGGGCCGCCTGCGGCTGCTCCCCTGGCCGGGCAGGCCCACCCGCGCCTCCGCTCAGGTGGTGGACTTGAACGAGGAGTCGTTAGGCCCGGCGCCCGTGGACGACGGCTGGGTGAAGCTCTCGGCCCGCCCCAACCAGATACTGAGCGTGAAATTCACGACAGCACAGGAGACGCGGCGATGACCATCCATGCCAGCAAATGGACAGCGTCCTGGCGATGAAGTGGGCTGGTGACATGGCGCGGAGACTGCTCGTCCTCTACGTGCTCATCGTCTTCGGGCCGCTGGCCGTAGGCGCGGCCGCCTTTGCCCTGCGCGACCTCCTGGCCGGGCACAGGCCAGACCCCTCCGAGGGCAACGGACACGCTGAGACGGAGGCGCTTGAACACACAGTCGAAGAGGTACAGGCGATCTGATGGAGGTGGAGCAAGGAGAGGTAGCATGACGGACATCGAGGGAGCGAAGACACGGGCGAAGGAAGGTGTCGCCGCGGCGGCCGACGAACTCATAGATGTCAGTCGCCGCATTCACGAGAACCCCGAGCTGGCGATGCAGGAGCGGCAGGCGGCCGCCCTCGTGGCCGACCAGCTGGAGGCACACGGATTCCAAGTGGAGCGCAGCGCCCACGGCCTGGAGACAGCGGTGCGCGCTAGTTGGGGCGAGGGGCCGGTGACCATCGCGTACCTTTGCGAGTACGACGCCCTGCCGGAGATGGGCCACGCCTGTGGCCACAACCTAATCGCCACCGCTGGGCTGGGCGCCGCCTACGGCCTCAAGGCCGCCCTGTCGCCCAGCGAGGTACGCCTCCTCGTCTTCGGCACCCCGGCGGAGGAGAGCATAGGCGGTAAGATCCTCCTACTGGCGCGCGGCGCCTTTGATGGGGTGGACGTGGCACTGATGGCCCACCCTTCCCCCGCCGACGTGGACATGCCTCCCATGTACGGCATCGCCCAGGTGGAGGTGGAGTACCGGGGGCAGTCCGCCCACGCCTCCTTTGCGCCGGAGATGGGGGTGAACGCCCTGGACGGGCTGGTGGTAGCCTACCAGGCCATCGCCCAGCTCCGCCAGCACATCCGGCGCGACTCCCGCATCCACGGCATCATCACCCACGGGGGCTCGGCACCCAATGTGGTGCCGGACCGCGCGACCGGGTCGTTCCTCGTGCGGGCGCTGATCCCGGCCTACCTGGAGGAGCTGAAGGGGAAGGTGCAGCGCTGCTTCGAGGCGGGGGCCGCAGCCTCCGGCGCAACCCTAGACATCCGCTGGGGCCCATGGTCCTGCGCCCCAATGCGCAACAACAGCGCCCTGGCCGCAGCTTACCGCGCCAACGCAGAGTCCCTGGGCCGGACATTTCTCGACGTCAGGCTGGACACCACCGGCAGCTCGGACATGGGGAACGTGAGCCAGGCCATACCGTCCATCCACCCGATGTTCGGGATCGGGGCGGCAGCGTTCAACCACACGCCCGCGTTCACGGAGGTGTGCGCCACGGATGCGGCCCACGCCGCTATGGTCCAGACCGCCCAGGCGTTGGCGATGACCGGCGTGGACGTGGCGCTGGACCCGGACCTGCTCCAGCGCGCCAAGGAGGAGTTCGCGTCCGGCAGGGGATCCCCCTAGGCCGAGCTCCTCGGTCAGCTTGAGGGCATACCGGGAGCAGCGTTCCGTGTGACCGGCGGTCGTCGGGTCTTTGGCGACGAGGGCGGCGATATGATGGTAGGCGGGAGAAGCCCAGTGCAGCGGAACGCACCCGCTTCTACGAGATTGCCGCCAACGAGATCGCCGTCAACCACGGCCAGACCTGGTTGAAGGTGCTGGCCGCCGGACTTCGGATCCAGCTGTACAGCGTAGCCAAGTGCACCGCGAGACGCTGGATGCGGTAGGGCCTAGTACACCTCCAGCAGCGTGGTGCCCCCAGAATCAGGCCGACCCGGCGATTTCGCTCGCCACCGACCGACACTACGGGAACATAGCATCACCTCTCGGTTGGGGCTGCACGCAGACACGGCACAAGTAGTCGTGTCCTACGAGGCTCGGTGGGTGACGAGGTCTAGAACCCTGCTTCCACAATCGAAAGTTATGTATTTTTTGGGGACTTGTCGAAGTTCTGCGGAGATGCTTAAGTGTTGTCAGAGCAACGGGCCTGTCGAGAAAGGAGAACGCCGCAGCAAGATCCCTGGCCGCTGCAGCCAACAAAGCCAGATGGTACAGACAGAGCAAGCATCCACCGAGACCACTACCCCTCAGTTCTCCATGGAGCTCAATGAGGAACAACGCCAGATCCAGAAGTGGGTCCACGGCTTCGCCAAGGACGTGATCCGGCCCGCCGCCCACGAGTGGGACGAGCGTGAGGAGATGCCCTTGCCCATCGTCCAAGAAGCCGCCCGCATCGGCCTGTACTCCTGGGAATTCCTGCAGGCCTCCTTCGGCGATCCCACGGGAATCACGATGCCCCTCGCTAATGAGGAGCTGTTCTGGGGCGACGCGGGCATCGGCCTCGCGATTACGGGCTCTACCCTGCCCGTCGCCGCTATCTTCGCCAGCGGCACACCCCAGCAGGTCGTCGAGTGGGTACCCCAGTGTTTCGGCACTCCGGAGAAACTACAGTTCGGCGCCTTCGCCGTGACCGAGCCGGACGCCGGCTCCGACGTCAGTTCTTTGAAGACCCGCGCCGTCTACGATGAGGCGAAGGATGAGTGGACAATCAACGGAACCAAGACGTGGATCACCAACGGCGGAATGGCCGATGTCCACGTGGTCGTCGCCTCCGTCGAACCTGAGCTCCGCTCCCGCGGCCAAGCCAGCTTCGTCGTCCCGCCCGGGACTCCCGGCATCAGCATGGGTCAGAAGTTCAAGAAGCACGGGGTACGCGCCAGCCACACCGCCGAGGTCGTACTGGATGACGTCCGGGTTCCCGGCCGCTGCCTCCTCGGCGGCAAGGAGCGTCTCGAAAAGCGCCTGGCCCGCGCCCGCGAGGGCAAGAGCACCCGCAGTCAAGGCGCTATGGCCACGTTCGAGGGCTCGCGCCCCGTCGTCGGCTCTCAGGCCGTCGGCATCGCCCGCGCCGCCTACGAGTTCGCCTTGGACTACGCCAAGCAGAGAGTCCAGTTCGGCCGCCCCATCATCGAGAACCAGGCCATCGCCTTCAAGCTCGCCGACATGAAGGTCGCCATCGACGCCGCGCGCCTTCTCGTCTGGCGTGCCGCGTGGATGGCACGTACCGGCAAGACTTTCGAGAGCGGCGAGGGTTCGATGTCGAAGCTGTTCGCCGGCGAGACCGCCGTGTGGGTCACGGAGGAGGCGATCCAGATCATGGGCGGGTACGGCTACGTCCGTGAGAACCCCGTCGAGCGCTGGCACCGCGATGCCAGGATCTACACCATTTTCGAGGGCACGTCCGAGATCCAGCGTTTGGTGATCTCCCGCGCCATCTCAGGCATCCACATCAAGTAGGGGCGCTGCTCGCCGCCCCACGCCGACAGGAGCTGATCTGCAGCCGCCTGCAGTCCGCTAGAATACGGCCTGCGACCGACATACCGGCTGAAGGCGCCATCTGAAAACTCACACCGCAGGACTCCTCGAGGTACTCTTGCGACCGGCGTCCTCTACACTGAGCGTGACCCTGCCACCTGGAAGGCGGCCACCAGTCAACCATCGCCTTCTCTCCCCTTGGACGCCGGAACGCTGTTTCACCTTGCGCCAGCGCTTTGGCGATCGCTGCCCAGACAATGGCGGCGCGAACAACACCATGGCCGCAGCGCCGACTTGCGGATTCCCACCGTCTGTGACATCCTTCTCCCGTCGCCACCGCGGTGCGAACCTGGGATGGAGCGCATGTGCTCATCACCTATTGCACGCCCGCCGCGGTATCGAAGGTGGGATGGGTGGAATACCCCATGTGTCGCGGGCTTCGCAGCTGTCGTGAGTGCGACGGCCTGGGCGACGACACCTGCGTCGACTGGAAGGGCAGGGGCGGCAGTTGCGATGAGTGCAACGGCGGCGGCAAAGTCATCTGTGAGCCATGCAAGGGAAGCGGTGCTTGCCCCCGTTATGGCGGCGAGGGCAAGATCGAGCCCTTGACGGCGGACTAGGCCGTCTATGGCAGCTCTGGAGGGAATCATACGGCCAAGTACGACTACGATGTCGCGGTAGTGGGAGCCGGCCCGGCCGGGAGCCGCTGCGCCCGCAACCTGGCCGCGGCCAGGCTAGCGGTTGTCCTCTTGGAGGAGCACCGTCGCATCGGCGTTCCCTCCCACTGCTCGGGGCTGGTCAGCCCCCGCACGCTGGAAGAGGCGGCCATCCAGGAACCGCTAGTGGCCAACCGCCTGACCGGCGCCTACGTCCACACCGCCAGCGGCGGCGAGTTGGCCGTCGGCGGCGGCGACATCCGCGCCGTGACGATAGACCGAGTACGCCTGGACGAGCTGCTCTGCGAGCAAGCCCAGGCCGCGGGCGCCCACCTGCTGAGGGCCCGCATGGTGCATGCCGAGCGACAAGACGGCGGCGTCCGCCTCCACTGCCAGCGCGACGGCCGCGACCTCCAGCTCTCCGCTCGCCTGGTGGTGGGAGCCGACGGCGCCCACTCCCGGGTAGCCCGCAGCCTGGGGCTCCTCGGCCCACGGGAGAAGGTCTACTGCCTGGGCATCGAGGGCCGCCTGAGGGTGCGGCGGGAGGACTTCGTCCACGTCTTCGTGGGACGAAAGCTCGCCCCAGGCTGGTTCGGCTGGATCATCCCCACCGGCGATGGTCGGGCACGCGTGGGCATCGGCTGTGACCGCTCGGACAAGCCGATCCGCTGCTACCGGCGCCTGGTGGACGCCTTCCCGCACCTGTTCCGAGACGTTGACGTGTGCCGCATGTACGGGGGCACCATCCCCCTGGACTTCGCGCCCCGCAGCTACGCCGACGACATACTTCTGGTGGGGGACGCCGCCGGTCAGGTGAAACCGTTCTCCGGAGGCGGCATCTACACCGGTCTGGTGGGTGCCCGCCACGCCGCATCGGCCGCCGTCTCCGCCCTGGCCGCCGACGATACAAGCGCTGACAGGCTTCGCGGCTACGAGCGCGCCTGGAAGTCAGAGATCGGGCGCGAGCTGGTCCGCAGCCTGCGCATCCGCCGCTTCGGCCTCGCGCTCAGCGACGGCGATGTCGACCACCTGGTGGCCTCCCTTCGACACGAGAGGCTCCGGCCGCTCATCACCCACCACGGTGACATCGACTACCCCTCGCGAGTGATCCTGCGCCTGGCCCGCAGCCTTCCGGCGCTATGGCCGCTGCTTCGCCTATCGCTCCGCCGGCCGCTGGCCTCATTTGAACTGCTGCGGGCTTTCCTCCCAGTCGGCTAGGCCAGCCGAGGGCGCCTCCCTGGACCAACCAGCCATCCTGCCGGTGCGAGCGAACTCTCGCAGGCCGCGCCTGTTCAGGAGGGACCTTGTGAAGGCGCCGAAAACCAGCGCTCCGACCGCCTCCGGGACATACACGTGAGGGTCAGAAATCAACTGCTTCAGCATCCGCTTCACCCAATCGCTGACGTCCCGCCGCTCCGGCCGCCAGCCGCCTAACGGCCAGAGCAGCGTCTTCGGGTCCATCCACATCCGGTCCAGGGCTAGGTGTGCCGCCGTGCCGAGAGCAAGCGACACGAGGTGTCGGTCGGCCCGCCGCCTCCAGGTCAGCGCCGCCAGCAGGACCGCCGTGTTGGGCAGTAAGCCGTGGGCGAAGATCCGCCCGTTGCTCAGCTCCTTCCTGAAGATGAATACGCCGAGGGGCTTGTCGATCAGGTCGGGAAGCATGGAGCCGAGGATCACGAACCGATAGTCGATCGGTGTGCTGGCACGCGGCCTCAGTGCCGGGCGGCGCGTTGCGCCGCCACCCAGCGAGCTCCCTGACCGTGTCAGCCAGCGCGACACCCTGGCCGCCGCCAGTACTCCGCCCCATGTCAGACCCACATGTCCAAACGCAAACATCTACGCCAACTCCCATCTTGATGGCAACCGCGCTACGGTAGCAGAGGGGACCCGGACTGTCAACGCAGCGACACAACACAATCCGTATTGAGTGTGAATTTGCCGTGAAGGCACCCCTCCAGCCTTGACAGGCGCTGGTTGCCAACCTAGAGTAACTGAGTTAATAGCCTGGATCGTCCTGGCCGCAGCAGCGAGTGTCGGCCCCCGCCAAGGCGGGGCTCCCCCTCGAACGGCGCGGCGGAATCGGCGGCTACTCGTCGCCGGTTCCGCCTTTTTCTTGATTCCGGCCCTCCTCCATCCGGAGCCGACAGGGCGGCGCCGGGATTCGGCAGTTGACGCACGATAGTATCAGGGGCCCCTCACCCTCAGTCAATGATGGCCTCAGTGAACATCTGAAGATGCCGTGCCCTTCGCCCGTCCCGATAGGGCGTGCTATAATCCCGCCTGACAATGGCTCCACCCCAGAGGGCCGCCGCCGCACACCAGCCTGCTGCCGTTGCCTGCGCTGGTCTTCAACTCCGTATCGTCGCCTTCATCCTCGACATCATGGTCCTCGTCTCGTTCGGAATGCTGTTCGCCGCGGGCTTCCTAGCCTACGTGCTGGTGGACCACAGTCTCAGCGACGACAACCTGTCTGACCGGGCGACCACTGTGTTATGGGCGGTCCTCCTGACCTACGTCTTCGCATTTGTCCCGTTCTACTTCGTGCTCCTTTGGAGCCGCTGGGGGCAGACCCTGGGGATGATGGCGGTGCACATCAAAGTCCTCTCCCGTGCCGGCGGGCGGCCCTCCCTCGGGCGCTCTGCCCTGCGCCTCCTGGGCTACGCGGCCTCGGTAGCGCCGCTGTTCCTCGGTATCGTCATCGCCCTTTTGGATCGCGAGCGCCGCACCCTTCACGACCGCCTGGCCAACACAGTAGTGGTTGAGGTGCCGTGAGCGTCCCTCCAGCCAACCGTCCCCCTAGCGCGGACATCACGCCGCTGATCCGGATCGCGTCTCAGTGGCTGGTAGGCATCGTGCTCGCGGTGACGCTAGCGCTGCTGTTCCTGGCCATCAACGCCGTCCAGCTCAGCTCCGAGGGCGCCGGCCAGCGCCTCCTGAGCCGAAGCGTTGCGGTCGGCACCAACATCGACGCTATCCTACCGGACCTACAGGCCGCGCTGCGGGAAGAGGCGCAGGAGGGAGACGCGGATCCGGTGCGTGTGCCCGACTTCCCGATACCGGTGGAGTTTTCCCGCGACGAAGCCCTCTCCCTGGAGGGGACGACGTTACGAGAGCGCATCCTGGAGGAGGCAGCGACGCGGCTGTACCAGGATGGCATGTCGGCCTGGGCGGCCGGCGACGCCGACGCGGAGCAGGACATCGAGCCTATCTCCGTCACGGGGGCCCTCCGGCGGGGCCTGGGTCTAGTCACGGCCAAGAACCACGACCTCTTCGTGGTGGCCGCCGCCGTGCTCGGCTTCCTCTCGGCGGTGCTAGGTGTGGCGCTGCTGGCTTCGGGGCGCTCCTGGGGACGGCTCATAGCCCTCAGCACGGTGACCATAGCGGCGGCGCTGCCCTCCCTGGCGACGGCGGTGGCCGTCCGCTTCGGCTTCCGGACAGCCCAGGAGGAGGCGGATCCGTTCGTCTCCGGTCTGCTGGACTTGGGCGTGGAGGCGATGTGGATTCCCATACGCAACTATCTGGCGTTGACCGTGCTGGGCTTCACGGTGCTGTTCCTCACCCTGGTGTTCATCTGGGCCAGCTCTCGGCAGCCGGCCGGCTCCGTTGACGGCCCTGCGGCCTGAACCTGCAATCGACGCTGGCAGGACCCCCGGGAACGGGCCGGGCCTAGAGGCGAACCAGCATCTGCTTGCTGACCCTCCCGCTTGTGTGTAGTATCGGGGGCGTCAAAGCCCGATTCGCAGGAGGTTCACCATGAGGTTTGCGTGGCGGTGTGTGCTGGCCATTGTGGCGCTGATGGTAGGTTCCCTGCTGCTAGCGGCCTGCGGCGGTCAAGAGGAAGAGGGGGCCGCTACCCCAACGCGAACCCAGGTGGGACAATCCTCTCCCACCGCCGTCTCGCCATCGCCAACGGCGACGCTTGGCCCGACGCCCACCGTGACCCCAGATGCTGCGGGCGTTCCCATGTTCCGGGGTGACCCCGCCCGCACCGGCGAGAACCCCGGCCCGGGGGTTGAACGCTCGCCAAAGCTCCTCTGGCGCTTCAAGACGGGCGGCGAGGTTGTCTCGTCCCCCGCAGTGGTGGAGGACGTAGTCTACATTGGCAGCAAGGACGGCTACGTTTACGCTTTGGACGCTGCCGCGGGAAGTGAGTTGTGGCGCTTCGAGACAGAAGGCCGGGTTCGCTGCTCCGCGGCAGTGGCGAACGGGGTAGTCTATATCGGCAGCGGCGATGAAGTGTTCTGGCATGGGCGGCTCTACGCCCTGGACGCCGCCACGGGGAAGAAACTACCCTGGTGGGCCTCTACAAGCGACTTCGTTGACTCGTCCCCCGTCGTGGTGCAGGATTTACTCTACTACGCCTGTTACCGGGTTCGCGCCAAGGACGCTGGCACCGGAAGGGAGATCTGGTACTCGGACTGGATCGGTCGGGTCACCTCCTCCCCGGCGGTGGTGGATGGGGTAGTCTACGTCGGCAGCAAGGACGGCAAGGACGGCCACGTGTACGCCCTGGACGCGGCCACCGGTGAGGAGGTCTGGCGCTTCGACACGGGCGGCGCGGTTAGGTCCTCGCCGGCAGTCGTGGATGGCGTAGTCTACATCGGCAGCGACGGCGGCTGCATCCACACCCTGGACGCCGCCACGGGGCAGGAGCTCTGGCGCTTCGAGACGGGCGATCAGGTGCGGTCCTCTCCGGCAGTGGTGGACGGGGTAGTGTACATCGGCAGCTTCGACGGCTACGTCTACGCCCTGGACGCCGAGACGGGAGAGGAGCTCTGGCGGTTCCAGACGGGCCGCGCCGTCGCCTCCTCCCCGGCGGTGGTGGAGGGTGTAGTGTACATCGGTAGCGACGACAACTACGTCTACGCCCTGGACGCAGCCACGGGGGAGGAGCGCTGGCGCTTCGAGACGGGCGGCGCGGTTTCGTCCTCGCCGGCAGTGGTGGACGGGGTGGTCTACGTCGGCAGCGACGACGGCTGCGTCTACGCCATCACTGAGGAGTGAGAACACGAGCCTGCGGATCGGGGCCCCCCGTTCACCGCTCGCTAGTATTCGGGGAACTTGACGCCTTCGAACCAGACGGTCAGTGCGGTTGCGAAATCGGGTGGCCCAAAGTTGGCCTGGCCGTCGACGATGACATCGAGGAGGGCGGGCTTGCCCGAGTCCACTGCTCGCTTCAGGGCCGGGGTCATCTCCTTGGGGTCCTCCACTCGCTCCCCGTGCCAGCCGGCGGCTTCCGCCATCTTGTCGTAGCGCACGTCCGCGAAGTCCACGCCGATGTAGCGCTTGGCGAAGGCGCCGTCCTGGGCGGCCTTGATCATGCCGAAGGCCCGATCGTTGTTCACGATCATGATCACGTTGGTCCCCAGACGAGTGGCGGTTTCCAGCTCCTGGACGTTCATCATGAAGAAGCCGTCGCCGCATATGGCGTACACCGGCCGATCGGGGTAGACGAGCTTGGCGGCGATGGCTTTGGGCAGGCCTCCGCCGCCCATGCCGGAGTCGGCGGCCCAAAGGCAGCTACCGGGCTCATAGACTCGGGTCAGGTAATTGGTCCAGATGCTGGTGTTGCCGCCGTCGGTGACGAAGAGGGCGTTTCGGGGAAAGAAGGCGCAGGCATCCTTAACCACTCGCAAGGGGTGCATGGGCGCGGCGTCGGAGCGGGCTAGGTTCTCGAAGTTCTGCAGCCAGGCGGCCTCGGCGGCTCGATACTGGGCCAGTTGGGGGTCTTCCTCTCTCGGCTCAATCATCGTCTCCAGGGCTGTGCGGATGTCCCGCACTACCGCCTTGGCGTCGCCCAGGATGGCTAGGTCGACCTGTCGGTTCTCGGCCAGGCTCTCCGGGGCGGTATCGATCTGGATGATCTTCTGCTCCTCCGGCTTGCCCCACATCGGCGGCTTTCCCCAGAAGTCGAAGGCCCCCAGGCGGGAGCCGATGACCAGCACCAGGTCGGCCTGAGCGCGGGCAGCGATGGACCCGAATCCCAGCGGTATGAGGTACAGGGGGTGATCCTCGGGGATGGCGCCGCGGGCGGTGATGCCGGTGGTCATGGGGCATCCCAGAGATTCGGCCAGGGCGATGATCTCGTTGGAGGCTCCCGATCGTAGCGCTCCTCCGCCGGCGTGAATGACCGGGTTCCTGGCCCGGGCCAGCATCTCGGCCGCCTGCGCGATCAGTTGAGGGTCGCCGCCGGAAGGCGTCGCCAGACGATAGCGGGCTGGCGGCAGGATGTTGATCTCATCCTCTTCGCCCTCCTCGAAGAGGACGTCCACGGGCACGTCGAGGTGGACGGGCCCTGGTCGGCCAGTCGTCGCCTGGCGAAACGCCTCCTGCACCATCTCCGGGATGCGTTTCCAGTGGGAGACGAAGGCATTCCACTTGGTGATCGGCCTAAACAAGTCGAGGTGGTCGCATCCCTGGGTAGAGCCGTGGTCGGGGTAGGATTTCCAGGTCTGGTTCTGGGCGGTCAAGGCGAGGATCGGAATGCTGTTGACGTAGGCCTCGAAGACCCCGGGGACCAGATCCACAGCTCCCGGGCCCACGGTGCCCACACAGACGCCCACCTTTCCCGTCAGCCGCGAGTAGGTGTCGGCCATGTGGGCCGCTGCCTGCTCGTGGCGGGTCATGATGAACTCCATGCCTTCCTCTCGCCCAAAGCGATGGATGGCGTCCAGCAGGGTGGTCAGTTGTCCCCCGGGGATGCCAAACACGTAGCGCACGTCCTCCTGGGCGAGGCACTTGATAAGAACATCGGCTCCCAGCATCTTGCTCACGGTATCCTCCTATCTGCCCGTCAAATAGTCCATAACGAAGCTGGGGGTTGTCAAGCAGCGGCCGGTCGCCCTTTCGTCTCGACGACGGGATGATGGTTGGCCCGCTCAGCCGCAGCGCATCCCTGAATCTTATCGCGGAGGGCGAGTGATGATCCAACGACTCTTGGGCTAGAATGGGGCCAATGACTGAGGCAACGGAGAGCAAAGCGACAGGGGGCAAGACGCCGAAGAACGTCATCGTGGTCCTGCTGGACAGCCTGAACCGCCACATGGTGGGCGCGTACGGCGGTGAGGAGTTCAAGACGCCCAATCTCGATCGGTTTGCCGCTCGCTCATTGCGTTTTCGCCAGCACTATTCCGGATCGCTGCCCTGCATACCGGCCAGGCACGACATACTGTGCGGGGCGCTGGACTTCCTCTGGAAGCCGTGGGGCTCGATCGAGGTCTGGGAGGACTCGATCGCTCGGCATCTGCGTGATGCCCGTGTGGCCGCGATGCTCATCTCCGACCATCCTCACCTGTTCGCGACCGGAGGCGAGAACTACCACACGGACTTCACCGCGTGGCAGTACGAGAGGGGACATGAGGCTGATCGCTGGCGAACCCGGCCGGATCCGAGCTGGATCGGCGCACCGAGCTTCGGAAGGCACCCCATCCCATACGACAACTCGCGCGGGTACTTCCGCGACGAGGCCGATTTTCCCGGCCCGCGGACGATGGCGGCGGCCGCGCGCTGGCTCCACGAGAACGCCGGCTACCACGAGCGGTTCTTCCTCTTCGTCGATGAGTTCGACCCCCATGAGCCGTTCGACACGCCCGAGCCGTATGCATCAATGTACGACGAGTCGTGGGAGGGGCCGCACCTGATCTGGCCCCCGTACGTCGACGGGGCCATCCGTCACGTCGTGCTCACAGAGAGGCAGGCGCGCCAGATTCGGGCCTGCTACGGGGCCAAGCTCACGATGATCGACGCCTGGTTCGGACGCGTGATCGACGCCATCGATCGCAACCAGCTATGGGACGACACGGCCGTCATCGTCTGCACCGACCACGGCCACTATCTGGGGGAAAAGGACATCTGGGGGAAACCCGCAGTCCCGGTGTATGAGACGCTGGGCCATATTCCGTTGATGATCGCCTGGCCGGGCGTGGAAGCGGGCTCAGTCTCCGCGCTGACCACGGCGGTGGACATCTTCGCGACGCTGGCGGACATGTTCGGCCTTCAGCCCCGCCACCGTACGCACGGTCGATCCCTCCTGCCGCTGATCCGGGGCGAGGCCAAGTCGATCCGCGAATACGCGCTGTCCGGGGTGTGGGGCCGCGAGGTGCACCTGGTGGACGATCGATGGAAATACGCCCGGGCGCCGGCCGGCGAGAACGAGCCGCTCTCCATGTGGTCCAACCGCTGGTCGACGATGCCGATACCGTGGGTGCCGAAGCTGCGGCTCCCGCCCCTCGACGACCAGGCCGTCCTGGACCACATGCCGGGCTCGACCATGCCCGTGATCCGACAGCCGTTTCGGAAGGGCGACGCCCTTCCCTACTGGGCCGTCGGCGAGTTCAGCGGCAATCACCTGTACGATCTCCACAACGACCCGGCCGAGGAGAACAACCTGGCAGGCTCGCGGGCGGAGCGCGAGATGGCCGACAAGCTGCGGCAGGCGCTCAAGGAGATCGAGGCGCCGAGCGATCAGTTCTTGCGGCTGGGCCTGGCGTAGTCGCAGCCGCCGCCTAAGGCCGCTGCAGATCGCGGCCGGTTTCCCGTCATTTTGGGGCGGGATTAGCGCGCCAAACGCTTGACATTCCCCCAGCGATATGTAAACTGTAAACGCTCGCAATATGCGGAGCGCAAGGGGGTGTGGCCTTGGGGCCAATAACGTCCGACAGCGCAGAAACAGCCGAGCCTCGTTCAACGTGGACGGGCTCGGCTATTTGCGTTTGGGAGCAGCGATCAGGAATTGTGCCGGGACAGCCCTGACGAGGCCCGCTTGGTCGTAGCAATCAGAGTTCCCGGACCTGGACTAGTGTGATGAAGACTCTAGTGATGATCTCGCTGGCCTTACCGTTGAGCGTTTCAGTGGCTCTGGGCGGACCGGCTTCGTCGCCCGCTGACGGCACCACCTTCGAAGTGAACAGCACGGAGGATAGGCCCGACTTGCTACCTGGAGATGGTGAGTGCAACACCGGCCTGTTGAGCCCCGCAGGCGACGCTGAATGCACATTGAGAGCCTCCCTACAGGAGTTCAACAAGGGCCTCCTCCCCGGTCCGTACAGAATCAACGTTCCAGCGGGTACTTACATTCGGACTGTCATGAACGATCCGCCGTGGGAGGACGAAAACATGGCCGCTCGCGGAGACCTCGACGTTGCCGTGTCGATCTTCATACACGGTGGGGGTGGGCCGGATGATTGTCCAACCATCGCCGCCGACGACATCGATCGAGTGTTCGATATCCAGCCTGGAGCCGCCGGGGTTTGGTTTCACAACCTGTGCATCACGGAGGGTCATGCGCGTTTTGGTGGAGGTATCCGGAACAGGGGAGACTTGCTGCTCTCTGACAACTTGATTTTCCACAACGAAGCTCAGAATGGAGGCGGCATCTCCAACTCAGGGACGGCCAATCTCACCTTGGCCGACACCGTCGTACGTGACAACACGGCATTCGGGGATGGCGGCGGCGGCATCGCCAATCAGGTGGGCACCGTGCAGCTAGTCCACAGCGCCGTGCTAGACAATAGATCCGTGAATCAAGGGGGAGGAATCAGGAACCATTTGGGGTCTGTGTTCATCGAAGACGAATCAGAGGTTGCAGTCAACCTAGCTGGATTCATTCCGGAAACCCCTCCGCCGCTCCCCGAATTTCCGAACGGCGGTGGCATATGGAATGCTTCGGGCACCGTGAGCGTGAGCGACAGCAAGGTGCGGGGCAATACCGCGGTCCGCGGTGGCGGCGTTTATAACCGCCCAGGTGCCGAAATCCGAATCAGTGACGACACACTTCTGACTGAGAACATCGCAGCGATGACGGGCGGAGGAATCCATAACGAGGGCGATCTGCATATAACCGACCAGAGCAGGTTGCGGGCCAACCAGACATTTGGGGATGGCGGCGCTATCTACAACGAGGATACGCTAACCGTGAGCGACAGCTTCATCGGTGGCCAAGTGAACTCAGCAGCTCGGGGGGGAGGCATCTTCAACAACGGGGGATCCGTTACTCTGGACAACACAAGAGTGTCCGATTGCACTGCTCAAGGTCGACCTCTTCCGGAGCCGGCGGTGCCCGGCAGGGGCGGTGGCATCTTCAACGCCGGGGAGCTGACCGTAGTTAACGCATGCCGCTTCACCAACAACTTCGCGGCTGATAGCGGTGCCGGGCTATACAAGGCTGCCGGTACGGCCACGATCGATAATTCTGTCTTCATCAACAATACGGCGATCGACCGGGCCGGTGGCATCCTGGCGGATGACACACTGATCCTGACGAACAGCCAGATCCTCAACAACAGACCGGATGGAGTCACCATAGTGGGTGGTCTCGCCATGCTGGAGAACAACGGCATCTGTTTCAATGGGCGCGACGGAGTGCGGATCGAGGGTGATAGCACGGTTGACTTGGGCACCCTGGACAATGGAAGCGCGGGCAACAATACGCTGGGTGAGAACGGTCAGTCAGATGAGGATGCGTATGAGCTACGCAACCTCAGCAACACAACCGTACATGCTCACAACAATTCCTGGAACCCGATTCCCCCGCGTACATATGGCTCCGTTCAGGTTGAGCCCTTCGAAAGCGGGGTGTGCTCTGGCGGCGGCCTCGTCGTCGGCGGCGAGCTGCGATTGCCAGGCCTGGATGAGTCCGCGCTGCAGGCAAGCGAGTCGGCGGGTGGCTCATCGTTCCCCTTGGCCACCATCGCCGGGGCCGCCGCCGCGGCGGCCGTCCTGGTGGCCGGTGGTGGCTGGCTCGTCAGGAGGCGCCTACTCCGGTAGGAGCTCATGCGCCGTCGCAAGAGGTCGAAGCGCAGTCGCCTGCGCGGCGCTACGCCGCTGGCTGTGCTGGCCGCTGTCGCCCTCATCGCCGCGCTGGTCGGCGGCGGGCTGCTGTTGCTCAGCCTGCCCTCGGGCGGCGCCCCAGCCGACGACGCCAAGACAGCCGTCATCGTCGACCAGCTCAGTCTCACCAACCCCAACCCAGCGTTCGTCCGCTCTGCCAGGGATACGTTGAAAGAGGCCGGATATGTCGTGGACTACTTCCCTGGCCAAGCAGTCACTGTCGAGTTCTACCGGGAGCTTCCCACGCGCGGCTACGACCTCATCGTACTGAGGGTCCATTCGGCCCGCCAGTTGGACCCTCAGCTCGGCAGGACCGAAGACAATCTCGCCCTGTTCACCTCGGAGCCGTACAGCGCGACCCGCTATGCCGAGGAGCAGAGTCTAGGCCGGATAGGTCTGGCTACCTATTCCCTCAGCTCGGAGGGCTATTTCGGCGTGAGGCCAGACTTCATTACATCAGACATGAAAGGCGATTTCGGCGGCGCGACGATCATAATGATGGGCTGCGACGGCCTGCGCGGCCAACGCATCGCCCAGGCGTTCCTCGACAAGGGCGCCAGCGCGTTTATCAGCTGGACCAGACTCGTGTCGGCCAGCCACACCGATGAGGCGACCCAACGCCTGCTGGAGTATCTGCAAGGATTCTCGCCCCTATACGCCGTGGCTCTGACAGCGCAGGATGTCGGGCCTGATCCCTCCACGGGCGCCGAGCTCCGCATCATGACACGCGAGGGGGCCTAGAGGGGAACCTGCTGGAAGATGTAGGACCGGGATAGCGCCGGGTCCCCACAGCAAGCCTTGTGCTTGCGGCCGCTGCCGCACGGGCAGGAGTCGTTCCGGCCCGGCCGAGGTCGCTTCTGGTCCTCGATGAGCTGGAGCTGCTGTCGGTAGCGCAGGCGGCTGAGGAGGCGCTCACGCAGCGATCGCAGGCGGCCGTCAGCGTGGCCGAGGAACCGCTTGTAGGCCTGACAGAAGTAGTCGGGCGTCTGGCGCCCGTCTCCGAGAGTGATACGGTTCCTGGGGCAACCTCCGTTGCACAGCGCCTTCCACTCGCAGGCCTGACACTCCGCGGGCAAGGGATGCTTTTGGCCCACGAACCTGGCCCGCTCCTGACCCTCCACCATACCGCGCAGCGAGTCCGACAGGATGTTGCCGAGCCTCCAGCGGGGATGGACGAAGAAGTCGCAAGGGTACACGTCCCCGTTGTACTCGACCACGAGGGCGCCGCCGCAGGAGTCGCCGTGTACGCACAGTTCGCTCGCTACGCCGAGATAGGATTGGAGAAAGCTGTCAAAGGTGCGGATGGAGATCCTGGGGCTCCCGTCCTGGTACCACTCGTCGAAGAGCTGCGCCAGGAAGTCGCCGTAGTCCTCGGGGCCGATCAGGTAGGCCGCTGGCTTGTCCGGCTCGGTGGACTGGAAGTCCATGGCCGGTATGAACTGGATGTGGGTGAAGCCCTCGCTGCGGAAGAACCGCATCAGCTCTCGTGTGCGGCGAACGTTGTGGGGCCCGACGACGCACAGGCAGTTGAAGTCGACGCCGTGGCGGCGGAGCACGTCGACCCCGGCCATGACCCGGCGGAACGAGCCGTGGCCGCCACGATCCTTGCGTGCGATGTCGTGGACCTCGACCGGCCCGTCGACGCTGATCCCGACGAGGAAGTTGTACCGCTTGAGGAAGCTCCCCCACGCGTCGTCCAGCAGCACCCCGTTGGTCTGCAAGGCGTTGCTGATCACCGTACCCGGCCGCGCATGCCTATCCTCCAGATCGACGACCCAGCGAAAGAACTCGAGTCCCACGAGCGTGGGCTCGCCGCCCTGCCAGGCGAAGCCTGCCTGGCCGACATCGGCCACGTACTCCATGTACTGCGGCATAAGCGCTTCAAGCATGCCGTGGTCGATCCGCCTCCGGACGCGCGTCCCCTCCGAGGACTCGCGGTAGTAGCAGTAGCTGCAATCGAGGTTGCAGTCGCTGGAGACCGTCTTGAACAGGATGGAGAGTGGAGGCATCTACCCCTCCCCGCGAGGGGGCGTGGCTATCGGAGAAGGTTGGGCGCATTATACCTGTCGCTCTACAGGCAATCAATGATAGATGACGGGGGCAAGAGAGGATGGCAGGCTCAATGGCTTCTATCTCGCCAGAGCGGTCCCGCGATAGCAGCCCAGGGGCGCGAGGTGTGGAGCTGGCATGCGTATCCTCTCTCACACGTCTTGAGACATCAGATGATTTGCCTCCATTCGCCGTCTTGTGATACCGTAGGCGCATCTGACCCCTGCAAACAGCCCCGCGGGCAGGGCCGAAGCCCAGCAACTACATCCTCGAGTGGTAGAAGGAGCCCACCGTGAGTGTGAAAGACGTCTACGAGATAGGCGAGATACCGCCCCTGGGCACGATCCCCAAGCAGATGTACGCTCAGGTGATCCGCCAGGAGCGCTTCGGGGAGCCACAACAGGCGTTTCAGGTGGAGAAGGTCGACGTGCCCTCACTCGGGCCGGACGAGGCGCTCGTATTCGTGATGGCGGCCGGCATCAACTACAACAACGTGTGGGCCAGCCTGGGCGTCCCCCTGAACGTCATCAAGGTGCACGAGCGTGAGGGGGACCCTTCCGGGTTCCACATCGGCGGCAGCGACGCCTCCGGCATCGTCTACGCCGTGGGCGACGACGTCACCAACGTCAAGGTCGGCGACCGGGTGGTGGTCCACTGCGGCTGGTGGGATCGGAACGACCCGTACGTCAAGGCGGGGGGCGATCCCATCGTGGCGCCCAGCGCCCTCATCTGGGGGTACGAGACCAACTGGGGCTCCTTCGCCCAGTTCGCTAAGGTGCAGGCCCACCAGTGCCTGCCCAAGGCGCCGCAGTTCACCTGGGAGGCAGCCGCCGCCCCTACGCTGGTGGGCGCGACGGCTTACCGGATGCTCCACGGCTGGCCGCCCAACACCGTCAAGGAGGGCGATGTCGTCCTCATCTGGGGCGGGTCCGGCGGCCTGGGCTCTATGGCCATCCAGATCGCCCGCGAGGCCGGCGCCGTGCCGGTGGCTGTCGTCTCCAGCGAGAGCAAGTTCGAGTTCTGTGAGCGGCTGGGGGCCAAGGGCTGCGTCAATCGCAAGGAGTTCGATCACTGGGGTATGCCCCCACACTGGAAAAAGACAGCGGAGTTCGGCCGCTGGGCGGAGGGCGCCCGCGCCTTCGGCAAGGCGGTCTGGGACATCGTGGGCGAGCGCAAGAACCCGGCCATCGTCTTCGACCACCCGGGGGAGGACACGATCCCCACCTCCATCCTGGTGTGCGACAACGGGGGCATGGTGGTAATCTGCGCCGGCACCACCGGCTTCAGCGCCATGGTGGACCTGCGCTACCTGTGGATGCGCCAGAAGCGGCTGCAGGGCTCCCACTTCGCCAACGACGAGCAGGCGGCGGCGTTCAACCAGATGGTGGTCGACGGCAAGATCGACCCCTGCATGTCCCGAGTCTTCTCCTTCGAGGAGATTGGCCTCGCCCACCAGCTCATGCACGAGAACCGCCACCCGGAGGGGAACATGGTGGCGCTGGTGAGCGCCCCGCGGGAGGGCCTGACAGACCTGCCGTAGCGACGCGCTTCGTACTCTCATCCTTCGGCGGGCCCAGGACAAGCGGGATGCGCTTGTTGTGATTCCACGGGACCGTCCCCAGTGATTGGACACGCCCGCACGCAGGTGTGAGCCTGGACTTCTCCAGGATGTGAGCTGCCCTCAGGCGATCCGCCAGCAAGGCCGGCTTTCACAAACGGTGAAGGATGTCCAACCGGCGAAACAGTCCCGAAAATGGCGTCATGGCCGAATAGGACGCCTGACCTCTTGACAACCCTTCAGTGGGGTGTACAATCTGCTCGTCGTAAAGACTTGGGGGTCTAAAAGGAGGTCGCAAGATGAGCCACCCTAAGAAGTGCTCCGTTCGGTATACCGTTCTCGGCGCAACAGGTCTTGCGCTGATAGTGGCTTTGGCGCTCACGTCGAGTGGGGCGCCACCAGTGTTAGGCGATTCCCAGTCTCAGGGATGGAACTACCCCACCGCTGAGGGTGACAACGAGTTCGACAACGCCGATTGGGCCGAGGCCGAAGAGGGCGACTGCGATCCGGGGAAGTGCGCTACTGTCTGGCCGGGCCAGGCAGGCGAATACATCACGTTTGGCTTCACCATTCCCGCGGCGGCGGGTATCAAGGGCATTGAGGTCAACCTGGGCGGCTACAACGGCGGGTCCACCGCGGACCAACCCGAACTCCGTCTCGTTGATGAGACCCAGACTCCGGTAGGCGACGAGGCAACCGTGACTCTCCCGGCTGATAGCTACAGCCACCAGACTGCCGGGGGACCCACGGACCTGTGGGGTGTAAGCTGGACGCAGGGACAGATCAACGACGCCAACTTCGGAGTGGAGGTCAAGGACCCCGGCGGCACCGGTGGCTTCTTCCTGGATTACGTGAAGATGACGGTGCACTACTGCAACGACTGCGACGACGACGACGTGCCCAACGCCGAAGATAATTGCCCAAACGACTACAACCCAGACCAGAAGAATACCGACGAGGAGCTCGGAGCCGCGGGCGCGAAGTACAACGGCACGCCGATCGGCGATGGACTGGGCGACGTCTGCGATGACGACTGGGATGATGACGGGTTCACGAATACGATCGAAGAGAGCCTCCCGACGAACCCGTACGACAACTGCTACGGCGAGCCCGGCGGTGGCGACCCGGGCGTGGACCTCGACGCCTGGCCAGCAGACCTAAACGCAGATACAGTGATCACTATCCAAGACGCCTATCACTACAGCGAAACGGGGCAATTCAACAAGCCCCCAGACATCCCGATACGGCAGCGGCTGGACCTGTGGAAATCCACCCCCCCCCCATCATCAACATACTGGACGTAAATCAGGTATCGGGCCGAAGCGGGGACACGTGCGAGTAGCTGTGGGTTGCCTGAGCCGGTCCTGGCGGCCAAGTTATCAGGGGTTGGCACCAAGCTGATACGCCGGCCGTCATGAGGGTCGGCCTAGGGCTGTGAGACGTCGGCTGCCCGGGTCGGGCTGGGTTGCCCCCAAGGCCCGCCTGACCCGGGCAGCCGTATCTAACCCACTTGCCCCGCGCTGTGCGCTACTCCTTCGGCCAGGGGGAATTTCCGCTTTCGCATTGGACATCATATAATGGACGCGCCCTGATAGGGCGGGCTTGACGATAGGAGGATCGCCATGGAGTTTCGCTTCACGGCCGAGCAGGAGGCGCTGCGTCAGCAGGTGCGGGAGTTCCTCAAGAAGGAGCTGCCCGAGGATCGGCAGGTGGGTGAGGAGGCGGACACGGACGAGGAGTGGGACTTCATCAGGCAGTTCCAGAAGAAGCTGGCTGCCCGCGGCTGGCTGGTGCCCCACTGGCCGAAGCAGTACGGCGGCGCCGACATGGGCATCATGGAGCAGGTGATCATGAAGGAAGAGACCTCGTATCACCGTGCTCCTCAGCCGGATATCTTCGGGGTGAACATGCTGGGCCCCGTCCTCATGATGTTCGGGAACGAGAAACAGAAGGGGGAGCTGCTACCGCCCATCGCCGCCGCCGACGTGACGTGGTGCCAGGGCTACTCGGAGCCTGAGGCCGGCTCCGATCTCGCCTCCTTGAAGACGCGGGCCGTTCGCGACGGCGACGACTACGTGATCAACGGCCAGAAGATCTGGACGTCGAACGCGCACCGCGCCGATTGGATATTCCTGCTGGCGCGCACCGATCCCGAGGCTCCGAAGCACAAGGGGATCAGCTTCCTCTACGCGCCGATGGACACGCCCGGCCTCACCACTCGGCCCCTCATCAACATGGCGGGGATACACCTGTTCAATGAGGTGTTCTTCGAGGACGTGCGCATCCCGGCCAGCAACCTTGTGGGGGACGAGAACCGCGGCTGGTACGTGGGGGCGGCCCTGCTGGACTTCGAGCGGTCCGGTATCGGCAGCGCGGCGGCGGCCCGGCGCGGCCTGGACGACCTTGTCGACTACTGCCGCGAGGCCGAGAGCGACGGCAAGCCTCTGATCGCGGACCAGATGGTGCGCAACCGGCTGGCGGACATCGCCATCGAGACGGAGTTGGGGCGGTTCCTAAGCTACCGGGTGGCTTCGATGCAGGCCAAGGGCGAGGTGCCCAACATGGAGGCGTCGGCGGCCAAGGTGTACCTGTCAGAGCTGTCGCAGCGGCTAGCGATGGCGGGGGTGCAGATCATGGGCCTGTACGGGCAGGTGCGGCCGGAGACCAAGAAGTACACTCGGCTGCGGGGCGAGTTCACGGAGTCGTACATGACGAGCATAGGGACGACGATCGCGGGGGGGACGTCGGAGATCATGCGAAACGTGATCGCCTGGCGGGGGCTGGACCTGCCGAGGGGATAGCGCCGCGGCGCCGGGCCAGATAGCCAGCGAACCAGAGAGCATTCGATCAAGGGGTTTTCCGTATCTGAGATTTGATCGAGCGGTCGAATCCGGATACGGGGTTTGATCGTCCGGAGCTAGAAGACTCGCTTCGGGGTGGCGTGCGTATCCGGGGAGCCGGGTCTTCGCATCGCTTTTTTTAATGGTGCGTCGTTCATGGCTAGGGGGCTGAACGTTCTATCAAGCGTTTCGTATCTGGCGGGCAGGCTGTGCGGTAGGAGAGGCGCCAGATCCCTCGCCCTCCTCCCCACTTCGTTCTGCCCACCGCGCGGCTCGGGATGACAGGGGGCGGACTGGCGTGAACGTGCGCGGCACGTGTCCAGCATAGCGAGGCGGGGCGAGAGGTGTAAGGGGAAGGCGGCAGGGGGACGGGGCTGTGCTGGTTGACAAGATATCGCGAATGAGCATAGATTGGGGACACCGCGGAGGAGCCGCGGGGGGATACGTGGGAGGTGTGGGGGCTTACCACAGCGCTTGAGCGTAGCAAGTTGGAGGGGGTCAATGCGACACTTGCGATTTCTCCTGCTGGGGCTAGTGGTGGTCGGGGCACTGTTGCTAGAGGGAAGAGACCCGCCACCCGCCTTGGCCGACACAGCCAGCGCCGTCTCCGCGGGGTACGGGCACGCTTGCGCGCTGACCACAGGGGGCGGCGTAAAGTGCTGGGGGAGCAACGACGGCGGCCAGCTGGGGGACGGGACGGAGACTATGCGTACGACGCCGGTGGACGTCTCGGGTCTGACCAGCGGCGTGGCGGCAGTATCCGCGGGGGACGGGCACACCTGCGCCCTGACCACTGGGGGCGGCGTAAAGTGCTGGGGGTTTAACGGCTTCGGCGAATTGGGAGATGGTACGACTACGTATCGCACCACGCCGGTGGATGTGACCGGCCTGACCAGCGGCGTGATCGCAGTGTCCGCGGGGGACTCGCACACCTGCGCCCTGACCACAGCGGGTGGCATAAAGTGCTGGGGGCAGAACTACTCCGGCCAGCTAGGCGATGGGACCACTACGGATCGCACCACGCCGGTGGATGTGACCGGCCTGACCAGCGGCGTGGCCGCCGTCTCCGCGGGGGGTTATCACACCTGCGCGCTGACCACTGGGGGCGGCATAAAGTGCTGGGGGGAGAATGTCTCAGGCCAATTGGGGGATGGGACGTGGACTCAGCGCAACACCCCGGTGGACGTCTCGGGCCTGACCAGCGGCGCGGCCACAGTCTCCGCCGGGGGCTGGCACACTTGCGCCCTCACAGCGGGGGGCGGCGCGAAGTGCTGGGGGCACAACTACCCCGGCCAGCTGGGGGACGGCACAACGACGGATCGCAAGACGCCGGTGGATGTGACCGGCCTGACCAGCGGCGTGGCCGCAGTCTCCGCCGGGGGCTTGCACACCTGCGCCCTGACCACAGCGGGCGGCATAAAGTGCTGGGGCGCCAACTACTTCGGCGAGCTGGGGGATGGCACGACGACGAATCGCACGACCCCGGTGGACGTCTCAGGCCTGACCGGCGGCGTGGCCGCAGTCTCCGCGGGCTACCAGCACACGTGCGCCCTGACGGAGGGGGGCGGCGCGAAGTGCTGGGGGTCTAACAGCGGCGGCCAGCTGGGGGACGGCACCACACCCTGGAGCAGCACCCCGGTGGACGTCTCGGGCTTGACCGGCGGCGTGGTCGCAGTGTCCGCGGGGGGTGATCTCACCTGCTCCCTGACCGCAGCGGGCGGCATAAAGTGCTGGGGCGCCAACTACTCCGGCGAGCTGGGGGACGGCACGACGACGAATCGCACGACCCCGGTGGACGTCTCGGGCCTGACCGGCGGCGTGGCGGCAGTGTCTGCGGGGGATAATCACACCTGCGCCCTGACCACAGGGGGCGGCATAAAGTGCTGGGGCGAGAACGACTACGGCCAACTGGGGGATGGGACTACGACGTCACGCACGATCCCGGTGGACGTCTCGGGTCTGACCAGCGGCGTGGCGGCAGTCTCCGCCGGGGGCTCGCACACCTGCGCCCTGACCACTGGGGGCGGCGTAAAGTGCTGGGGCGACAACTACCGCGGTCAATTAGGGGACGGAACGACCACGGACCGCCTCACCCCTGTGGACGTCTCGGGTCTGACCAGCGGCGTGGCCGCAGTCTCTGCGGGGGATGATTATCACACCTGCGCCCTGACCACAGAGGGCGGCGTCAAGTGCTGGGGGAGCAACTTCGGTGGCCAGCTGGGGGACGGGACGACCACGAACCGCATAACGCCTGTGGACGTCACTGGCCTCACCAGCGGCGTGTCCGCCGTCTCCGCGGGGGGTTATCACACCTGCGCCCTGACCACAGGGGGCGGCGTCAAGTGCTGGGGGTCGAACGGGGTCGGCGAGCTGGGGGACGGGACGACGACGAATCGCCTCACCCCTGTCGACGTATCGGGCCTGACCAGCGGCGTGGCCGCTGTCTCCGCGGGGAGCTCGCACACCTGCGCCCTGACCACTGGGGGCGGCATAAAGTGCTGGGGCGAGAACGACTACGGCCAATTAGGGGACGGGACGGAGACTCTGCGCACGACCCCGGTGGACGTATCGGGCCTGACCAGCGGCGTGGCCTCAGTGTCCGCCGGGGCCACGCACACCTGCGCCCTGACCACAGAGGGCGGAGTCAAGTGCTGGGGCGACAAAGGTAGGGGGTGCCTTGGCGACGGCAGCGCGGCGATCGCCATCACTCCTGTCAGCGTGGTTGGGTTTGGCTACTGCTCGTCGGTCCCCTGGACTATCCCACCCGGGGACGGAGACTGCGACGGGTTCTCGGACGCGGACGAGGGCACCATCGGCACCGACCCGGCAGACAACTGTCCGGACGACCCGGCGGACGACGCCTGGCCGTCGGACTTCGACATGAACACGGTGATCAACCTGGGGGACGTGTTCAACGTGCTCCCGCCTTACTTCGGCACCAGTCCACCAGACCCAAATTACAGCGTCCGGCGAGACCTGGTCCCGGACGGCGTAATCAACCTCGGGGACGTGTTCATGGTGTTGCCGCCGTACTTCGGGTCTAGCTGCACGCCGTAGGAGACTTGGAGCCGCGTTGGCGGGCGGCGCGAAGGCCGCCCCTACGCTACACGTTGGCCGTTCGGCATCCGTCTGAGGGGGTGCGCAGGGTGAGGGGGTAGGCCGTGCGCTGCGAGAGCGGGCGTCGCCCCACCCCAGATCCCTTCGCGGCCGTGCGTTGAGCCCCTCCCGAGGCGTGGTGACCGCTCAGGATGACATCGTGCGGGAACGCACCCGACAGCTTGCACCTTACGTGCGCGTCATGGTATCGTGACGCTCGCTAATGGACTTTCGTCTCTCTCCCGAAGAGGAGACCTTCCGCCAGGAGGTGCGCGCCTGGCTGGAGGAGAACCTGCCCGATGACTGGCAGAGGGACCGTTTCACTCGGGGCCAGGACTCGGAGACGTGGAACATCCACAAGACGTTCGCCAAGAAGCTGGCTGAGAAGAAGTGGGTGGCGCCGGCGTGGCCGGTGGAGTACGGCGGCCTGGGGCTGAGCGTGATGCAGCAGCTCGTGTTCAACGAGGAGATGGCCTCCCACCAGGCGCCGATCGGGTACATCAGCATCGGCGTGGGCTGGGTGGGCCCGACGGTGATCGTGTACGGGACGGAGGAGCAGAAGCGGAAGCACCTGAGCGCGATCACGAACGCGGAGACGATGTGGTGCCAGGGGTTCTCGGAGCCGAACGCGGGCTCGGACCTGGCGTCGCTGCAGACGCGGGCGGTGCGTGACGGCGACGACTACGTGATCGACGGGCAGAAGATCTGGACGTCGGGGGCGCACGTGGCGGACTGGTGCATCATGCTGGCGCGAACCGACCCGGAGGCGCCGAAGCACAAGGGGATATCGTACTTCCTGCTGGACATGAAGACGCCTGGGGTCACCGTGCAGCCGCTAATCGATATGATGAACAACCACGGGTTCAACGAGCTGTACTTCGACTCCGTGCGGGTGCCCAAGGAGTGCCTGCTGGGGGAGGAGAACCGAGGCTGGTACCAGGCGGCGACGACGCTGGACTTCGAGCGGTCGTCGATCGGGGGCGCGGTCGGCGGGCGGAGGATGCTGGAGGAGCTGGTGACCTACGCCCGCGAGACGGCGCACGACGGGAAGCGGCTGTCGGACGAGGCCCCGATCCGTATGCGGCTGGCGGACGCGGCGCTGGAGGTGGAGGTCGGGCGGATGCTGTCGTACCACGTGGCGTCGATGCAGTCGCGGGGGCTGGTGCCGAACTACGAGTCGTCCATCGCGAAGCTGTTCAACACGGACATGCAGTTCCGGCTGGCGAAGTCGGGAATCGAGATCATGGGGCTGTACGGGCAACTAGAGCCGCAGTCGAAGTACGCGCAGGTGCGGGGCAAGTTCGAGCGGCAGTACCTGTGGCAGATGGGAATGATCGTGGGCGGGGGCACGCCGGAGATACAACGGAATATCATCGCCATGCGGGGCCTGGGGCTGCCGCGGGGGTAAGGACGTAGGTACGCAGATGGACTTCCACTTCTCGCCAGAAGAAGAGGCCTTCCGCCAGGAGCTAGGGGCCTGGCTGAAGGAGAACATCCCGCCGGACTGGGAAGGGGTGTTCCTGGAGGAGGACGAGGAAGCGTGGCAGACGGGCCGAGCGTTCGTCAAGAAGCTGGCCCAGAAGGGATGGACGGTGCCGTCCTGGCCCAAGGAGTGGGGAGGGATGGACGCCTCGCCGTCGCTACAACTGGTGTACAACGAGGAGATGGGCTACCACCGAGCGCCCTTCGGCTCGATCATACAGGCCGTGGGATACATCGGGCCGTCGATCCTGTTCTTCGGGACAGAGGAGCAGAAGAAGCAACACCTGCCAGCCATCAGCGGCTGCGATACGGTATGGTGCCAGGGCTTCTCGGAGCCGGAAGCGGGATCCGACCTCGCTTCGGTGCGGACGCGGGCGGTGCGAGATGGCGATGACTGGGTGATCAACGGGGACAAGATCTGGACGAGCAACGCCCATCGCTCCGACTGGTGCATCGTCCTGGCACGCACGGACCCGGAGGCACCGAAGCACAAGGGGATCAGCTTCTTCCTGGTGGACATGAAGACGCCGGGGATCACCGTCCAGCCCATCGTCAACATGGCGGACGTGCACAGCTTCAACCAGGTGTACTTCGAGGACGTGCGCGTGCCCAGCAACGCCCTCCTGGGTCAGCAGAACCAGGGCTGGTACATCGCCGCCATGACGCTGGACTTCGAGCGCTCCAGCCTGGTGGCGGCGGCGGTGGCCATGGCCAGGCGCGGCCTAGACGACCTCGTCGAGTATTGCCGAGAGACGAAGGCCAACGGGGCGAGCCTGCTGGACGACCCGCTGGTCCGTCACAAGCTGGCGGAGATGGCCATCGAGGTAGAGGTAGGCCGGTACATGGTCTACCGGGTGGTGTCTCAGCAGGCGCGGAAGGAGCCGGGCAGCATCGAGGCGGCGGTGTGTAAGCTGTGGAACACGGAAATGGACGTGCGGCTGACGAACGCTGGCATCGAGATCCTGGGCCTGTATGGACAGCTCCAGCGGGATTCGAAGTGGGCGCGCCTGATGGGGCGCTTCCAGAAGTCGTACCTGTACGCGATCGCGATGGTGGTCGGCGGCGGCACATCGGAGATTCAGCGGAATATCATAGCGATGAGAGGACTGGGACTCCCGCGAGGGTAAGGGGAGGTCCCCGCCCGCCAGGAGGTCGAGACCAAAAGGAGGTTCGCCCGATGGACCTAGGCCTAGACGAACAGCAAGAACTACTGAAGAGCTTTGCCCGCGACTTCCTAGAGAAGGAGTGCCCTGAGGCCGTCGTGCGGGAGATGGAGGAAGACGAGAAGGGGTACTCGCCGGACCTGTGGGGCAAGATGGCGGAGCAGGGCTGGATGGGACTCATCATACCGGAGGAGCACGGCGGCGTGGGCTGGGGTCTGTGCGAGCTAACGGTGCTGCTGGAGGAGTTCGGGCGCGCCCTGGTTCCGGGCCCCTTCATCTCGACCGTGGTGCTGGGCACCGTTCCCATCCTCGAGGGCGGCAGCGACGAGCAGAAGAAGGAGCTACTGCCCAAGATCGCCGCTGGCGAGGTGATCATGACGCTGGCGCTCACGGAGCCCTCCGCCAAGTGGGACGCCGACGGCGTGCAACTGGAGGCCAAGAAGGACGGAAGCGACTACGTGCTCAACGGCGTCAAGCTGTTCGTGCCGGACGCCCACGTCACAGACCAGATGATCGTAGCCGCCCGCACGTCGTCGGGTAAGACACCGAAGGACGGGATCACGCTGTTCCTGGTGGACTCGAAGTCGGCTGGGATCAGCTTCGAGGTGCTGAAGACGATCGCCTCCGACAAGCAGTGCGAGGTGACGTTTGAGAACGTGAAGGTGCCGGCGGCCAACGTCATCGGCGAGTTGGACAAGGGCTGGCCCATAGTCGAGAAGACGAAGAAGGTGGCCACGGTGGCCGCCTCCGCCTACCTGGTGGGCCTCTCCCAGATGGACTTCGACACCACGCTCAACTACGCCAAGGAGCGGGTGCAGTTCGGCCGGCCCATCGGGTCATTCCAGGCGATCCAGCACAAGCTGGCCGACGCGGTGATCGACGTGGACGGCTCGCGCTTCATCACCTACAAGGCAGCGTGGTCGCTCCAAGAAGGGGAGCCGGACGCCGACATGATGGTGTCTATGGCTAAGGCCTGGACATCCGACGCCTCGCGGCGGGTTGTCGCGCACGGACAGCAGATACACGCCGGCATCGGGTTCACCAAGGAGTACAAGATCCAGCTCTACTTCCGCCGCCAGAAGTGGATGGAGCTGATGTGGGGCGACGCCGACTACCACCGGGAGCTGGTGGCGGAGAAGCTGGAGGTGTAGGGGAAGCGAACCGACATCAGGAGAAGCCGATGCCGCAGCCCAGCCTAAGGTGGGCAGGATTCAGGCTGCGGTCGTGTTAGAACGCGGACCGCAGGAGGCAGAGCCGCCCCGACGAAATGTCGGGGCGGCGTTTGACAGGCGAAAGGGGAAAGCCTACCATTGGGCTGCCTCTGGCAAGCATGACATGTTAACGCGAAAGCTCGCAACGGTGATAGGTATTGCCCTCGCGGCCCTCCTCCTGGCCTCCGCCTGCGACGGGGACAGTGAAGACGCCTCACCGGAGCCAACAGGCAGTCCAACAGCCGCGCCTCCTCCTGAAGGCAAGATCGCCTTCACCTCCATCCGCGACAACAACAGCGACGTCTACCTAATCAACGCCGACGGCTCCGGTACCACCCGCCTCACCGATAACCCCGCCGTTGACGGCGCCCCCGACTGGTCACCTGACGGCACCCGTATCGGCTTCGATTCCGACCGCGACGGCAACCGAGAGGTCTACGTCATGAACGCCGACGGCTCCGGCCAGACCCGCCTCACCGATAACCCGGCGTACGACGGGATCCCCGCCTGGTCACCGGACGGCAGCCGCATCGCCTTCTACTCCGACCGCGACGGCAACTTCGAGGTCTACGTCATGAACGCCGACGGCTCCGGCCTCACCCGCCTCACCGATAACCCCGCCGTTGACGCCACCCCCGCCTGGTCACCCAACGGCAAACGCATCGTCTTCGGCTCCAGCCGCGATGGTAACGATGAAGTCTACGTCATGAAGGCCGACGGCTCCGACCTCACTAACCTCACCGATAACCCCGCCGCTGACGGCGCCCCCGCCTGGTCGCCCGACGGCAGCCAAATCGCCTTCCAGTCCGACCGCGACGGCAACTTCGAGATCTACGTCATGAACGCCGACGGCTCCGGCCAGACCCGCCTCACGGATAACCCAGCGCACGACGGAACGCCCGCCTGGTCACCGGACGGCAGCCACATCGCCTTCCAATCCGACCGCGACGGCAACTTCGAGGTCCACGTCATGAAGGCCGACGGCTCCGACCTCACCAACCTCACCGATAACCCCGCCGCTGACGGCACCCCCGCCTGGTCACCTGTCCCAGAGCAGCGCTAACCGAACCTGAATCGCTGCCGCCCCCTGCCGGTGTAACAGTCCGGCCCTCAGAGCATTCTTAGTATGTGTACGAACGCGCCCGGAAAGTAGAGGTAGTCACTATGCGCACCCTGATTCGGGTCATACCCTTGACACTGGCGGCGGCGCTCATCGCCTTGCTCGCCATCGCCTGCAGCAGTGGCGGCGACACCCACCAGACGACATCGGACCAGCCCACGGGCCAGACGGACGGCGGCACCTCAGCGGACCTGGTCTCCGCGGCCCCCTTGGAAGTCCTCTCCGCCTCGGCGGACAGCTTCCAGCAGGAAGTGGAGTCGCTCCAGATGGAGATGAGCTTCACCATGGACGCCGGCGGCTTCGTCGTGGACTCCAGTGCAGAGATGGCGTTCCAGGCCCCGGACCAGATGCACATGACGATGGACTTCACCGGCCTGGGGTCGTTCGAGGCGCTGATGCTGGGCAAGGACATCTATGTGGATGTCCCGATGCAAGGCTGGGTGGTCATGTCGCTGGATGACCTGGGTCTGCAAGAGCTGGGCGTGAACGTCGGCGCGTTCGAGGACACCTTCAGCAATCACAGTTTTGTGGACTACGCAGCGATCATCGATACCCTGGGCGGCGACGTAAAGGACCTGGGCACGGAGACGGTGGACGGCAGCACGTATCAGCACTACCGCGGTACGCTGGACTTCAGCGCCATCGCGGCCGCCTTCGGCGACACCTTCGGGGCCACTGACGACATGGGCCTGGAGACCGCTGGCGGCCCTGTTACCTTCGATGCCTGGGTGGACCCGGAGACCTTCCTGCCGTACGTGCTGACGGCGACAGGCGATTTCGCCTTCGGGGCGGACGCCATGACGTTCGACGCTTCCATGCGCTTCACGGGCTACAACGAGCCGATCGAGATGCCGGAGCCGCCCGAGGGCGCGGTGCCGTTTGCTCTCTTGGGCGGCCCCTAACGCAGGCCTGCCTGCATGCAGGCGCACGTACCCCCTGTACGGACGCCCGACAGCGATGTCGGGCGTCCGCGCTGCTACGTGAAGGCGATGGGACACTGCCTGACGATCTTTCTGGCCGCCTTCTTCCTCCCCGCCATTGCCGTCATTCCCACCGTCCTCGGGGCCTAGCCCCTGGTGGCTCTGCACCTGATCGCCTACAATACTGCTATCATCACCTTGTCAGGAGGGCGCCGTGATGGCTGACTGCATGTTCTGCGATATGGCTCAGGGCAAGATGCAGGTCGACAAGCTCTACGAGGACGACCTGGTCTTCTCCATCCGTGACAAACACCCGCGGACCCCGATCCACGTGATGGTGATACCCAAGCAGCACATCGCCACGGCGCTGGACATCACTGAAGAGCACGGGCCGCTGCTGGGCCGCCTGTTCACTGTCGCCGCCCAGGTGGCCCGCAAGGAAGGGCTGGAAGAGCGCGGCTGCCGACTGGCTTTCAATGTAGGCGAACACGCCGCAATGACGATTCCCCACCTGCACCTGCACATAGTGGGCGGCCGCTTCCTGGGCCCAGAAGGCTAGGCGCACTCTCCTCCGGGGCACGCTGACGTCTCCCCATTGACGGGAGGCGCACGTATGTTCTATGTTTTCCGTGTGCAATTCATTGATCGCCTTTCCGTGTGCAGATGATGGGAGGCACCCTTGCCCACCGCCTGGCGGGCCGCTGCAGTCGGCCTGGACGCCGCGACCGCGGCCTGCGCCGCCCTCAACCTGGCCTATTTCGTCCACCGCCTGGCTCGGTGCCGGGAGGAGACAGCCTCCCGCGCGGCGGCTGCGTTCGCCCTGGCGCTGGTCTCCCTGGCGGCGATGGGGGAGAGCCTGTTCTTCCTGGCCTCGCTCATGGTACTCCCTGCGGGCTCTCCCCCTGCCAACAACCCCTGGGCCGTGGTACGCGTGTTGCCCCTGGCCGGTACCGCATTCATCTCCATCCTGATCCTGCGGCGGCTGCTGGCGGCCTTGTGGCCTGAGGAGGGCGGCCAGTGAGCACCCTCGCCGCGGCGATAGAGAGAAAGCAGTGGGAGTTGGCCTCCCTCTGCCTGCTCGTGGGGGTGGTGGAAGCGGCGGTCGCTCTGCCGCCGGACGCCGTAGAGGGGCTGCTGGAGGTGCTGGCCGGGCTGGAAGGCGAGGATGTCCGGCCGCGGAGAGGCGCCCGTCGTGGTCGCCGCCGCTAAGCGGGCCCGCGCGGCGGCCCGCAACTTTTACCGGCAGGCCCTGGACCAGGCGGAGCGGTTGGAGTTGGAGCGAGCCCAGGAGATAGAGGGTCTGGACGACGAGATCGCCCTGATGCGGGTGCGGCTGAAGCGGGCGGTGGAGGAGCATCCGCAGGACGTGCAGCTCTTAGTGAAGGGCTTGGATATCCTGATGCGCGCTGTCGGCGCCCGTTATCGCCTATCGCCGAAGTCGCGCAAGGACCTGGCGGAGAACCTGGCGGCGACCCTGAACAGCCTGGGCGACCAACTGCTGCCGCCGGAGGGGTGATGGTGGCGAGCACGCTCGAGCGGGCGCTGTCGCGCTTCCGTCCGGACGGACGCCCGTCTGGGCGCCGCCGGCCTGACGACCGAGCCGATACGCGGGCTCGGACCTCCGCCGCGGAGTTCCGCGTCGCCACAGAGCAGCGGCTGCGCAGCCTCGAGCGAGAGGTAGGGGAGGTGAAGGGGCGGGTCAACGGCCTCATCTTCGTGGTGACCGGGGCAGTCGTGACGCAGGTGGTGCTCAAACTCCTGCAGTAGAGGCGACAGGCTCCCCTTGACGGGGAGAGAACATGCGTTCTATTATCGGGACATGGTGCCCACCTCGACGCCCCATCGCCTCCCCAGGCTGCGGCCGTACCAGTGCCTGGCCGGACGGGCCATCGCCGACTCAGTGCTCAACGGGCGCGGCCTCACCTTCACCGTCGTCATGGCCCGCCAGGCGGGCAAGAATGAGCTGTCCGCCCAGGTAGAGCTGTTCCTGCTGGCGAAGAACGCGCGCCGGCCTGTCGACGGTGTGAAGTGCGCCCCCACCTTCCATCCCCAAGCCCGCATCAGCCTATCCCGACTGTGGACTCGGATCCTCCAGGCGGGCCTGGACCCCCTGGCCGCCCGCGAGGACGGCCACGCGGTGCGCTTCGGCCGCGCCCGCCAGCTCTTCCTCTCGGCAGAGCCAGCGGCGAACGTGGTGGGCCACACGGCGTCCCTGCTCCTGGAGGTGGACGAAGCCCAGGACGTGAATCGCGAGAAGTTCGACCGTGAGTTCCGGCCCATGGCAGCAGCGGCCAACGCCACCACGGTCTACTACGGCACCCCCTGGGACGACACCACCCTGCTGGAGCAGGCGGCGCAGGCAAACCTGGAGCTGGAGCGCCGCGACGGCGTCCGCCGCCACTTCCGGTTCGACTGGACAGCGGTGGCCGAGCTGAACCCTGGCTACGGGCAGTACGTGGAGGGTGAACGGGCGCGGCTGGGGGACAACCACCCGCTGTTCTTGACGCAGTACGCCCTCAAGACAGTGTCCGGCGGGCGGCTGTTCGGCGCCGGGCAGCGAGCCCAGCTCCAGGGCACGCACTCGCGACAGAGCGCCGCCGGCCAGGGCGAGAGCTACGTCGCGGGCCTGGACGTCGGCGGCCAGGAGCTGGAGGGGACGACGGCCGCTCGTCCTTCGACAAACCCTTCGACTGCGCTCAGGACAGGCTCAGGACAAACGGTGGGAGGACACGACCCCACCGTGCTCACGGTGGCACGAGTGGTGGCCCCGGTTTCCGATGCCATCGTCCAGGAGCCGCGGCTGGAGGTGGTAGAGCACCTGGCTGTGGCGGGCGAGAAGCACGATGATCTGTTCGCGCGGCTGGTGGACATGCTGGGGCGCGTGTGGCGGGTGCGGCGGGTGGCGGTCGACGCCACCGGCCTGGGCGAGACGCTGGCCCGCCTGCTGGCCAGGGCGCTGGGGCCCAGCGTGGTGCAGGCGGTGCGACTCACCGCCGAGTCCAAGTCGCGGCTGGGCTACAACCTGCTGGCCGCGGTGAACGGGGGCCGCCTCAAGATGTACGCCGCCGACGGCTCGGCGGAGTACGCCGAGTTCTGGCGCCAGATCGAGCTGGCACGGACCGCATATCGGCCCAGCCGCACCATGAACTTCTTCGTTGAGCCATCCAGGGGCCACGACGACTATCTGATGAGTCTGGCGCTCGTGGTTGAGGCCGCCCGCGACCTGGACTCGCGGCCACGAGTAGCGCGGGGCCGGGCCGCGGAGCGGCCCTTCGACAGAGCTCAGGACAGGCCCTAGAAAGGACACGCTGATGGTTCTGGAGACTATAGAAGCGCAGCATTCTCCGAATGCGGATCCGCCCCTGCTGCGGCGCGTCCGCAGTGATGCCCTGCCGGAGGAGATCCAGTACCGCGACGACGGCTGCGATATCCATCCCCGCTGCCTGACCTGCCCGCTGCCCCGCTGCCGTTACGACGAGCCCGGCGGCCTGCGGGCCATGCTCAACGCCTACCGCGACCAGCAGGTCGTGTCCCTGCGGCGTGACGGCGCCCCCGTCGACCAGATAGCGGAACGCTACGGCCTATCGCGCCGCACAGTGTTCCGCATTCTTTCGTCCGCCTCTGGCGGACTCAAGGCAGGCCCCTCGGCCTTCCAGCCAGACAAGGAGGAAGTCCATGCGTGAAGTTCTCGTCGCAGCCGCGCAGACTGTCGGCTACGTAGTCGTAACGGCGACCGCCGTGTGGCTGGTCTTCCAGTACGTACCCGTACCCTGATCCGGACAAAGGACCAGGGATTCTAGCCAAGAGCAGGTCAGCCCAAGTCAGGAAAGGCATAGACAATGATCGAGACTGTGCAGCTAGCCCCCTCAGACGGGCCGGCGGACGGGCTGCCCCTCCCACAGCAGCTCGCGCGGCGGGACATGTCGCGACTCCGGGCCTACCGCGAGAACCTGGACTTCTACCACGGGGCGCAGTGGCTGGAGCCCCGCCGCAGGCGGGAGCGCCGCCTCACCTTCAACTACGCCAAGACCATCGTGGAGAAGACGGCTTCCTACGTCATCGCGGGTTATTCATCGCTGGTGGACCCGGCGGACGGCTCCCCGGAGGAGCTAGAGCGGGCCCGCCGCGTCGAGTCCGCCTTGCGGAAGGTGCACGAGGCGAACAACCTGGACCAACTGGACTTCGACAATGAGATCGACTGCTCCGTCCTAGGTGATGCCGCCTACAAGGTGACCTGGGACGCCCGCGAGGAGCTGGTACGTGTCTCGGCGCCGGACGTGCAGGGGCTGTACGCCTGGTGGCTGGGGGACGATCCCGGCCGGGTGTGGCGGGTAGCTTCTCGCTACACGCTCTCGCGGGAGGAGGCGGAGGCGCTGCTGGGGCCGGTGCCCGCGCCCCGCCAGAGCCGCTCGGAGCACACCGTCGTCGAGGTGTGGACGGATGCGGAGTTCCAGATCTGGCTGGACGGCGCGCCGTTCCAGGAGCAGGCGAACCCGTACGGGTTCATCCCCTTCGTCATCTATCCCAACCTGCGCGAGCCGAAGCAGTTCTGGGGGATGTCCGACCTGGAGGCGATAAAGGAGCCGCTGCGGGAGCTGAACCGGGCTATGACCCAGCTCTCGATGATCCTGGAGCTGTCCGGCAACCCGATCGCGGTGCTGGAGAACGTGGAGGAGGCGCGCGCCTACCTGCTGGACCTGCTGCACGGCGGAGGCGTGGGGCTGCACGTGGACTACGCGAACCTGGTGCTGCGCACCCTGCACGACCTGGCAGAGGTGCCGCGCAGCGCCTTCGGGGAGAACCGACAATCCCTGTCGGGGGTGGCGCTGCAGATGGAGCTGGACCCCCTGCTGAAGAAGGTGCATCGCAAGCAGCTGATCCGGTCGGCCGCCTTCCGGCGTCGCAACGAGATGATCCTGCGCATCCTGGAGCAGGAAACGGGCGAGCGCCTCGCTCCCTACCGGACGCGGATCGTGTGGGGGCCGGTGCTGCCGGAGGACCGCTCGCGGTTGGCGGAAGACGAGACGCGGTTGGTGGCAGCCGGCGTACACTCGCGGCGGACGGCGGCGGGGCTGCTGGACGTAGCCGACCCGGACGGGGAATGGGAGCGCTGGCGGGAGGAGGAGCGGTCGATGAACGGGGGAGGCGAGCCGTAGGCGACGCACCTTGGACGCATCAGCCCGGGATACGTTGCCGGGTTGTGCTTCAGCGCGCCATCAGACCGCTGGCGGCTGGATGGCATGCCCCGCTCGTCCTACGAGTGCCTCAGGACGAGCGGGGAGGTCCGTCATCGCACGGCGGACGCAGAGCGAACCAAGAGCGGTAACCGGACGGGGGCGCGAGTGCATCTCTTCCCGCTCATGGTGAGGGTACTCGTACCATGAGCGGAGCAAGAGCGCGCGAGTTCTAATCACTCGAGGCGCGCCTATCTGTTGACCTAATCGAGGCCAGTTGCACTACTAGGTCCCATTCGGCGCGCGCGGGGGGACCTAAAGGGAGAGGAAGCAGTCACCATCGAGCGGTAGGCAACGAAGAAATAGCCAACCGCGAGGAATCCAGCGACGCTCGCGATGCTGGCCCAGGAATCAACATGCAGAAGCTGCGCGTCTTCCCAGCTTAAAAGGGCAGCCATGAGCGCGGCGGATAGCCCGAGACCGAGGGATACGGCGGCCAGCGCCGCGCCGATGAGGAACATCCAGCTTCCCTCGGCCCGGCCCCAGGGCCTAAAACCAGACGCGAACACTGCCGCCACAGCCAGGGGCACGAGCGCCTGCACTAGACTCGAGGTGGCCGCCACACGCTGCCAGAACTGCGGGCTCTCCACCGATATGCCCCCCACCCCGAAGTTGATTTGCAGGGAGACCCTGATGAGTATGGCTGCGAATACGACGGCAGGCAAGATGCTCACACGCATAATGCGCTTCCGGGAATCATCTTTGAGTCGGAAGACCAGTCTGGGGAAGCCGAAATAGGTGGCTATGCTCTGCAGATACGCGTCCACTGTACCCCTCCCTTTCGTGTGAACAGGCCCCTTCACACCTTCTGTGCTACGTCCTGCATGAAACGGGCCATGAGATCGCCGGCGGCGTCGGCGCTGGGGGCCACGAAGATCATGATCATCATCGAGACCCCGATCTCCTTGTACGCCCGCAACTGGTCGATAGCCTGGGCGGGGTCCCCCCAGCCGATGGCGTCGCCGCGGACGGTGAGGGCGATGCTGTCGGGGTCGCGGCCGTACTCCTCGGCGTAGCGCTTGACCTTGGCGTAGCCTTCGGCCAGCATCTGCGGCGGCCCCATTGCGTGCCAGGCGTCGCCGTAGCGGGCGACGCGGCGGAGGGCGCCGTCGGCCGCGCCGCCGATCCAGATGGGCGGGTGCGGCTTCTGGACGGGCTTGGGGTAGAAGCCCACGTTAGCCAGCTTGTAGTAGCGGCCGTCGAAGCTGGGGTCGTCCTCCGTCCAGCAGCGGCGGATCACCTCCAGGTACTCGGCCATGCGGGGGCCGTGGTCGGCGATGGGCACGTTCAGGGCCTCGAACTCCTCCTTCATCCAACCGGCGCCGGCGCCGAAGATGAGCCGCCCACCGGAGAGCACGTCCAGGGTGGCCAGTTGCTTGGCGAGGAGTACCGGCTGGCGCTGGGTGATCACGAGTACGGAGGTGCCCAGATGGACGCGCTGGGTGACGCCGGCGGCGAACATCAGAGTGGACACGGGCTCCAGGAAGGGCCACTCCGGCTGTACCGGATAGCGGCCGCCGGGGTAGCTGGAAGCATCCAGCTCGCGAGGTGTGATGATGTGGTCGCTGGCCCAGAGGGAGTGGTAGCCGAGCTCCTCCGCCTTCTGGGCGACCCCGACGATGGCTTCAGGGATAGCGAACGGCCCCACGTGGGGCAGGTGGACTCCGAACTCCAAGGCTTCCTCCTAGCTAGACGTCGCGGCTCCCGGGCCACGGAGGCAATATAGCACGCGCCAGCCCGGCGGCCAACGATGGGTCATTCGCCGGGGCGCTCGTAGCCCAGCGCCTCGGCGGCATCGCGAAGTAGATATCGCACTCGCCAGGCATCAACAAGAAGGACGTCGGTGCTGGGCAGGGCACTCAATAGCTCCTCCTCGAGCTCGATGACTGCCTCACAGAGATCCTTGGCCAGCTTCTCGTTCTCCTCGCGGAGGCGCTGGTCGATGTTATAGGTGAAGTGGTGGATCTCGCTGTTGTTGGCGTAATAGGCATCGTTCACTGCCTGTACGTCACCCGCCCGGGCGGCGTCGATGACCGCGGTGAGGCCGGAGTCCTCGGTCTGAAAGCTCGTCTGGGAGATCTCGCTCTTGCCCTGAGGCAGCAGCGGCTTGTCGCAGACGCTGCTCCCGCCGTCGCCGTCGCGGAACAAGAAGATGACTGCCGCGATGACGACGCCGCAGATGATGGCCACCAGGCCCAGGAACAGTGCGATATCTCGCCGCACGTTACCGCTGTCCCTCCAAGAAGCGCTCCACCCGCAGGAAGTGTATCAGATTCCAGCGGCCACTACCGCTCGAAGTTGCGTTGCGGCGCCTCCCGCGTTGCCTGCATCATGCATATCCTCGTCCCTCGCGTGCGACATCCCCCTCTTGCGGGCGGGAGAACAACCGTTCTACCATCGCCTTGGCCGTATTGTTCATCGATGCGCCGGAGGCCCACCCACCTCCGGCCAGAAGGAGGTCTCCTCAATGGCGAAACCTGACCCCGAAACGTCCGCCGTCAAGGAACAACTAGCCGAGGCGCTGGCCCAGGTGGACTCCCTCCAGGCCGCCGTGGCCGATGCCGAGGCCCGCGCCGCCACCCACAGTGACCGCATAGCCGCCCTTCAGGACGAGCTAGACGCCGCTCACGCTGACAGCGAGCGCCTCGACACCCACCTGCGGGAGTCGGCACTCAAGTACCGCGAGGCGCGGCTGGCCGCGTCACCCCACATCCCGCCAGAGCTGGTGACCGCTGAGGATCAAGAAGGGATCGACGAGCAGCTTGCCGCCGCCGAGCTAGTAGTGTCCCAGATGCGGGAGCGCGTGGAGAAGGAGCGGCGGCAGGAATCGCCGCCGGTTCCCGCCGGCTCCCCCGTGCGCCGCGCTCCGGACTACTCGCAACTGCCGCCAGGGGAGAAGATCAAGCTGGGCCTCCAGCAGCTCGCGGAGAGGGAGACAGGCTAGCCGGCGCCTCAACCGCCTGTCCTACTCCCTCCGGAGGCTTCCGGCTGCCCGCGGCCGCTTCCTGCATGTCGGGCCTCCTGTAGCTGGTAGGCTGCTGGTTTTGCCTACCCTACAGCCGGCCCGACCCCTTTTCACCCGGTTCCCTGTTTCACATGTCCTGAAACATCACACCGTTTGACCGCTAACCAGGGGCCTCGTATAATTTCGTGGTGCCCCGTTCCGAGCGGGGCGTAGTCTTGCTGGCCATCGGAGGAGCTTTGTGCCCAAGCGGACCTACCAGCCCAAGAAACGCCGGCGCCAGCGGCGTCACGGCTTCATGGCCCGAAATCGCACGCGCAGCGGGCGGGCGATGCTCAAGCGCCGGTTTCTCAAGGGGCGGTGGCGGCTCGCCGTCTGAACGGGCGGCGGGCCGGGGCGGCCCGGCGGTGCGCAGACAGCTCCGGCTGCAAAGGCGCAAGGACTTCGACGCCGTATTCGAGAAAGGCCATGTCCTGGCCAACCGGTTGCTAGTGCTCAGAAGCCTACCCAATCAGCTCCCCCACAACCGATACGGGTTCATCACCAGCAAGCGCCTGGGCAAGGCGGTGGTGCGCAATCGCGTCCGCCGCCGCCTGCGAGAGGGTGTGCGGCCCCTTCCCACGCAGGCCGGCTGGGACGTCGTCGTCTCTGCCCGCGCCCCTGCCGCCCAGGCCAACTTCCACGAACTGAAAGCAGCGGTAGCCAACCTGTTCGTCCGCGCCGGCATCCTTGCTGAGGGCGCGTCCGGGGAGGAGAAGCAGCCTTGAAACGAGCGGCCCTGGCCCTGATCCGCTGGTATCAAAGGTCAGTCTCGCCCACCAGGCCCCCGGCCTGCCGCTTCCAGCCTACCTGCTCCCACTATGGCTACGAGGCGGTGGAACGGCACGGCCTGCTCAAAGGCGGCCTGCTCACCCTGTGGCGCCTCCTGCGCTGCCACCCGTTCAACCCCGGCGGCTACGATCCCGCACCCTGATCGGCGCGGGCAGGCTGGCTATCGCCCAAAAGGCCCCGACGTGTCGGGGCCGCTAAGGAGGAGAACATCCGACACATAGCACGCACCCGCACCCGCCTCGTCCTGGCGGTGCTGGGCCTCACCATGGTGGCCGTCGTCGGCTGCGTGCGGATCAGCAATCCCGAGGGCTGGGTCGGTCCCACCCTGGGCGACGACCTCCTGCTGGCCAGCACGGCCAAGGGTGAGTTGTCCGCACTAGACCCCAAGCCGGAATCGGACGCGCAATGCGATAACGCAACGGACGACGATGGGGACGGCCGCGTGAATGAGGGCTGCCCGAGGGTCGGCGACAAGGCCGAGAGCGGAAAAGACTGCGCCAACGACACGAGCGACGACACGGTGGACGGTGTCCCGGATGACGACAAGGTGAATGACGGCTGCCCGCCCTTCGTTCCGCGCTGGACGTTCCCCACCGGCGAGGAGGACCCCAAGATAGAGCTGGAGGCGATCTACGGCACGCCGGTACTGATCAGTGAGACCGTCTATATGGGCGCCTACAGCGGCGATGTCTACGCGCTGAGCCTGGAGGATGGCAGCGTCCGCTGGCACTTCGAGGCGGACGGCCCCATCATCGCGGGCCTGGCCGCCAGTGAGACGACGGTCTACGTCGCCTCCGACGACGGCACCCTCTACCTGCTGGATCCCAAGGACGGTAGCGAGAAGCGCCGCTTCGACGCAGGCGACAGCATCTGGGCGACGCCGCTGCTTGCGGACGGCGTCCTCTACCTGGCCTCCGTCAACGGCAAGCTCTACGCCCTGGATGCCGAGAGCTTCGAACCGAGATGGGACTCCCCGTTTGAGACCGAACATGGTCTCCTATCAGACCCTGTGTTGGATGATGGTACCATCCTCGTCGGCGGAATCGGCCGAACTCTTCATGCCGTGGACGCGAAAACCGGCAAGGAGCGGGAGGGCTGGCCGTTCAAGGGCGACAACTGGTTCTGGGGTCGGCCGCTCGTGGAAGGCAGTGTTGTCTACGCGCCGAACCTGGATGGCCACCTCTACGCCGTGAGTCTGGAGAACGGCAAGCCGGTCTGGGACTCCCCGTTTGAGGCCAAGGAGCCGCTGCGCTCCGCGCCCGTGCTGGTAGGGGATACGCTGGTGATCGTGGACCGAGGCGGAAACGTCTACGGCCTCGACCCCGATGAGGAGCCGGCGGACGAGAGACTTCTGTGGTCCGACACCCTGGAGAAGACGGTCCTCTCCAACCCGCTGGTGGTGAAGAAAGAAGGAGATGATGGGGAAGATGTAGAGGAGGTGCTCATCAGCGCCCAAGGAGGCGATCTGTTCAGCGTCAATCCGGTCACTGGGAGATCCAACGAGGTGAACACGCCGTGACCGCACCCGCGACCCAGGCCAGGCCGCGCCCAAGCGTGGGCAACCTGCTGATGATCTCGGTCATCGTTGCTATCATCGGAGCCTTTGTCGTCCTCGGATTCGGCCGCGCCTGGAACGTGCTCCTTATGCAGCCCCTGATCAACGCCCTCCTGCTTCTGACCAACATCGTCGGCGGGCAGTTCGGAGTAGCCATCATCCTGTTCACCGTGCTTCTGCGCCTGGCGACTATCCCCTTCACCCTGCGCCAGCTCCAGTCCACCCGGGCGATGCAGGTGATCCAGCCCCGCATGCAGGAGATACAGAAGAAGTACAAGGACCCCAAGCGCCGGCAGGAAGAGACGATGAAGCTCTACCGCGAGTCCGGCGTCAACCCGTTGGGTTGCTTCATGCCGATGGCGATCCAGATGCTGGTGTTCATCGCCCTCTACCGGGCCCTGGCATACGTCGTAGGGGGGAGCCCGGAGAGCCTGGTACGGTTATCGGAGCGGGTCTATCCGTGGTCCTACCTCACCCAGTCGGTTCCGCTGAAGCAGTCGTTCCTCTGGTTGGAGCTGGGGGACAAGGATACGACGCTCATCCTGCCGTTGCTGGTGGGCATCAGCACCTACGTGCAGACGCGCCTGTCCGCTACCCCCACCACCACCCCCCAGCAGCAACAGCAACAACAGATGATGACCTGGATGATGCCGGCTATGCTAGTATTCTTCACACTCCAACTGCCAAGCGGCGTCGGCGTATACTGGGTAGCCTCCACATTGTTCCAGATCTTAGCCAGCTACTGGGTGTACGGCAGGCGCCTGAGCTGGCGCACCCTCCTACCCACGGCCGCAGCTACGGAACCCGAGCGGCCCCGCCCCAAGATGCAACCGAATGTCCAGGAGGAGGCGGAAGAACCCGCCCCTGAGGCGGAAGAGTCCGCCCCTTCGGAACAACGAAAAGCGAGGTCCCATCATGGAAAGCGTCGAGGTAAGCGCAAAAAGCGTCGATGAGGCGATCGACATCGCCCTGGAGGAGCTGGGCCTCAAGCGCCAACAGGTCGAAATAGAGGTCCTCACCCCAGGCAAGCCCGGGCTGTTGGGCATCGGCGGCGAACCGGCCCGCGTCCGTGTCACCGCCCTGGAGGAGGGCACAGCCAGACCGATGGCGGAGGCGGGGGTGGAGCCGGAAGAGCGCGCGGAGGTGGAGATCAAGGACCTCAGGTCCCCGGAGGTAGACCTGGCGATCGAATGGCTGACCCAGCTCTTGAACTTCATGGAGATCGACTGTGAGGTGACCCTGCGGGCCCCGGAAACGCCGGGCGATGGCCTGGGACGGGCCAGCGCCGTGCTGGACGTGGACGGCGACGACCTGGGCCTGCTCATCGGGCGCCGCGGCACTACCCTGGCCGCCCTCCAGTATATGGTCAACGTGATGGTCAACCGCAAGACGGGTGGCCGGGTGCTGGTCAACATCGACGCGGAGCACTACAAGCGGCGCCGGGAGGAGACCCTACAGGGCCTCGCCCGCCGCATGGCCGACCGCGTGCGCCAGACCGGCCGCTCCCTCACCCTGGAGCCGATGCCCGCGGCCGAGCGCCGCATCGTCCACCTCACCCTGGCCGAGGACGAGCTGGTGACCACCGGCTCCGTCGGCGAAGGGGAAAGCCGCAAGGTGGTCATCTACTCACGCCGCTCCCGCCGTCCGCCTAGGGCGGATTGATGCCGCCGCAGTTCCTGGTTATCGGCCACATCGTCCAAGACCTCGCCCCCGACGAGAGGGCGGCCGCGCCCGACTGGCGCCTGGGTGGCACCACCTCCTACGCCGCCCTCCTGGCTACCCGCCTCGGCCTGGACACCGCCGTGCTTACCGCCGCAGCGGCGGACCTGACCCTGGAGAAGGCCCTGCCCGGCGCCGAAATCGTGCGTGTACCCTCCCCCCAGTCCACCCACTTCCGCAACCTGTACACGGCCGAAGGGCGCGTCCAGCAAATCCCCCAGCGGGCCGCGACCATCAAGCCCGACTCGCTGCCGGACAACTGGCGAAGGGCGGAGATCGTCCTCCTGGGTCCCGTGGCCGGCGAGGTCGACGACGCTTTCGCGGCCTGCTTCCCGCAGGCCCTCCTCGGTGTCTGCGCGCAGGGCTGGCTGCGGGAGATCGGCCCCGACAACTGTGTGCGGCCGCTGCCGCCCCAGCGATGGCGGGCGGAGAACGTCCTCCGTCCCGCGCACGTCCTCTTCGTCGCCGATGAGGACTTCCCCCCTTCATCCGCCGAGGCGGTGCTGACGGGCTGGAGCCGGCAGGTTGAGGTTCTGGCCTACACCCGGGCCGAACGCGGTGCCGAGATCTGTCATCGCGGCACCTGGCGGCACATCGACGCCTTCCCGACCGAGGCGGTGGACCCCACGGGCGCCGGCGACGTCTTCGCCGCCGCCTTCCTGGCCCGATACCGGGAAACGGGTGACCCCTGGGAGGCGGCCCGCTTCGCCGCCTGCGCCGCATCCTTTGTGGTGGAGGCGGACGGGCTGGACAACACCCCGGACCGCACGATGATCGAGGCGCGCCTGCGGGCGCATCCCGATATAATGGCCAGGTGACGATGAACCGCCAGCAGATCACCGACTACCTGCGACAGGTGCCTGACCTGATCGACGAGGCCATACAGGGACTGTCCAGCGACGAACTGCGCCGCCAACCCTCCCCGGACGAATGGTCGATCCTGGAGGTCTGCTGCCACCTCCGAGACGCCGCCGACTTCGAGGGGCAGCGCATCCGGCTCATGGCGGAGGAGGACAGGCCCACCCTGGAGCCCTACGACCAGGAGGCCCTGGCCCGGGAGCGCAACTACCAGGGCGACGACCCGCACCGTGTCGACATCGCTTTACGGGCGTTCTGGGGCGGGCTGGCCTACCAGATCGAGGGGCTATCGGAGGAGGAGTGGGAGCACGGCGGCACCCACCCGGAGACCGGGCCAGTGACCGTGCGCAGCCGCGCCGAGTTGATGGTGGAGCACGCCCGCTTGCACCTGGAGCAGATACGGGCGATCCGGAAGCGGATGTAGCAGGTGTAGGGGCGACCCCGCCGGAGGCGGGCAGGCTTCAGGTCGCCCGGCCCATCGTAGTTCGACAGGCTCACCACGAGCGGGGTCATGACGGTCGTCTAGCCCGCTCACCCTTCGACGGGCTCGGGGTGAGCGGACCTCCCTACCCCAGCACGGCGAGGCCGATGAGGCGATAGGTGAGCTTGGCGGCGAGCTGGGCGCTGGCCTTCGGGCCCAGGGACGGCGCCAGCTCCGTCACGTCGAACCCCACGATGCGCCGCTGCCGCGCCACGACCTCCAGCAGCTCGGTAACCTCGTCCCACAGAAGACCTCCGGGCTCAGGCGCGCCGACGGCCGCCACCTGCGAGGGATCGAAGGCGTCGAGGTCGACGGTGATGTACACGTCGTCGGCGAGCCGCGCGGCGATCGACTGCGGCCCGGCGTCCCCGTACTCCCGCGGGCTGTAGAAGGCCAACCCGCGGTCCCGAATGAACTCGTGCTCCTCGCGCTCGGCGCTGCGCAGGCCCACCTGCACTACGGGCGCCGACTCCAGCGCTCGCCTCAGAGTGCAGGCGTGGCTGTATGGGGTGTCCATGTAGCTGTCGCGCAGGTCAGCGTGGGCGTCGAAGGCTAGGACGCTGAGGCCCGGCGTCCGCTTCGCGTGGGCACGGATGGCGCCCACCGCCACCGTGTGCTCCCCGCCCAGGGTCACCACGAACTTGCCGTCGTCCAGGAACTCCGCCACCACCTCCTCGATGCGGGCCACCATCGCCTCCGGGCCCCCGGCGTGGGCGGCGAGCTCCGGCAGGGTGTGGATGCCGACGCGGTACGGCTCGCGACCGATGCCGATGTCGTACAGCTCCATGTTCTCGGAGGCCTCAATGATGGCGGCAGGCCCCTCGCGGGCGCCGACCCAACCGCTGGCCGTGCTGTCGTAGGGGACGGGCAGGATCACCACGCGGGCGGTTCGGTAGTCGGCATGTTCGGCTGGCAGGGCGGCGAAGCCTCGGGGCGGCCAGAAGCGGTCGTCGGTCATGGGGAGCCTGCGCTAGCGCGGGCGGCGTTGGGGGGCGACGCCACGGCCCTCATGCTTGCTGTAGTCCCAATCGAGGGCGGGCAGCCTGCGGGCCGCAATGATGTCCTTGGCCTTCTCGGCCAGGGCGCTGACGATGATAGGCATGCCGATGGTGGCATCCACGTTAGCGGTGACGAAGCTGGCATCCGGGGCGATCTTGCGCCAGGACTGGGCCTCCTCAAAGGTGCAGCCGGAGAGGCCGCCCCACTGCGGCTCATCCGTGGTCACCTGGATGCCGTAGCTGTGGCCGGGCCGCTCGCGCTGGAACAGATAGGCCGCGACCCCCGCCTGCTGGACGAAGTTCTTGGGGGTGCCGCCGCCGACGTAGACGACGCCGCTCTTGTTTGCCGTGAGAGAGAGGTGGGCCGTCTCCAAGACATCGCCGATGATATCGAAGGCGATGCGCTTGCCGGAGCGCAAACGTCCCTCGGCCACGGCGAGACCGTGGACGCTGTCGCCGAAGGCGGGGCAGTAGACGGGCACGCCGTGCTTGGCGGCGGCGGTGAGGATCCCTTCCTCCTTGGCCACCGGCGCCAGCGCGCGGCCTACCAGATGGAAGTACTCGCGGGTGGTGTAGGCATGGTCCTCATCCAAAGTCAGGGAGAACTGGGTGAGGAAGCGCTCGCCGATGGAGAACTCGTGCTCAGGGGCCAGGGTATCGTAGAAGCGGTATATGCGCAGGTTGGCCAGGTGGACGTCGTCGCCGCCGTCGGCCGCACCCTGGAAGTGTTGGTGGCCCAGCGTCTCGTAGACGTCGTGGTAGAGGTTGGCACCGGTGCTGACCAAGACGTCGATGAGGCGGTGCTCGATGAGGTAGACGACCAGGGGGCGCATGCCAGCGGGGACCATCGCGCCGGCGAAGCCGAGGAAGATCGTCGTTTCGTCCCGCAGCATCGCCTCCCAGATGGCGGCTGCCTGGCCCAGGTTGCGGGCCTGGAAGGCTGTGCCAGCCAGCCGCTGGGTGATGTCGGCGGCGGAGGCGGAATCGGTTATGACGAACGGGGTCACCTCCCCGGGGTGACCGTCCTGCATGTCAGTCCCTGCCCTGCGGAGCGGCAGCGGGCTCGGGGGCCTCGAGGCCGCGCTCCAGCATGTTCACCTGCATCTCACGCAGGCCGAAGCGGCGTCTGAGATCATCGACGATGGGAGCGGCGTCGAACGCCTTGCAGGAGAAGATGTCGGCCCAGATCAGGCAACGTTCAGGGAAGGTGTGTAAGGAGATGTGGCTCTCGGCTATCATGACGTAGCCAGAGACGCCCCAGTCCTCCGGTTTGGTACCTTTATAGCGAACTACCGTCGCTGGCGCGATCTTCGTCATACCCATCTCGTCCGGGTACAGCTCCAAGATCGCGCGCACGACATTCTCATCCGCAAGCTGGTCCGGATCACCTCCGAATCCATCGACGATGACGTGCATCGCGTTCCCTCCTTACGTTGCAAAGCCCTCCGCCGCACCGGTATCCGATACGTGGGGGCCACGGAAGGACGCGCCTATTCAGTTTTTAAGCGCAAGGCGCATCATAACACAGGCGCGAAAGGTGCGCAACGAGACGCGTGCGGCAGAGCGAAGCGGTCTAGCGTCGCGCCGGCTGCGCGGGCTGCGGCGCCTCCAGCACCAACGTCTCCATCACCAGTCGCGGCTGGGCGTTCTCCCCGAGGTAACGCCGGGCCTCTTGCAGGGCCCCCACGAAGGCGGCGACATCGTCCCGCCTGAGGCGGGCCGCGTCCCGGCGGAGGTCAGGCAGGCGGTCCACGTTGGCGACTCCGTCCTCAGCACCGGCCTGGACGACGAGGACATCACGCCACCAGTCGCGCCAAGCATCTAACTCGGCGAGGAGCGCCTCCGGCTTGCGCCGGTACTCCCCGGCCAGCCGCTCCGCCACCTCCAGGCGCTGGGCCACGCTCATGGAGGCCAACGCCCCGGCCTGCGAGAGGGACTCCCGTCGTCGTTCCAGGAGCGAAGGGTCGGCTGCCACCTCCAGGGCCCAGCCGATGCGGCCCGCCGACAGCCGCGCCAGAAGCCGCGCCTGCTCTCCGTCCGCGCCCCGCTCCTGCAGGGCGGTCTCCACGTCCGCGACCGAGGGGAGGCGAAGCTCCAGCCGCCGGCAGCGGGAGCGGATCGTGGGCAGGAGGCGTGACTCGTCCGCGGTCACCAGGACGAAGACGACCTGCGGCGGCGGCTCCTCCAGCGTTTTCAGGAAGGCGTTCTGGGCCGACGCGTTCATCTCGTCGGCGGGATCGATAATCACCACGCGGCTGCGGCCCTGGAACGGCTTCAGCGCCGTGACCCGCTCCAGCTCCCGTATCTGGGAGACGTGGATCCCCTTCCGCTTCTCGTCCTCCTCAGCCTCCTCCACCGTCACCGTCTGGACGTCGGCGTGGATTCCGGCGGCGATGCGGCGGCAAGGCTCACAGCGGTCGCACGGAGGCTGTTCGTCCTCGCAGTTGAGGGCCTGGGCCAGCTTCAGGGCCAGGGTTTGCTTTCCCACGCGCTCCGGCCCGACGAGGAGGTAGGCGTGGGCGACACGCCCGGCGGCCAGGGCACCCGATAGAGCCGCCACGGCCCGATCCTGGCCGATTAGGCCCCAGGTCATTGCTTCACAACCTTCGCGTCGTATCTGGTATCACGTCCACGCCCGCGGCGCGTGAGTCGCAGGGTGATAGCCTCCTTGACCGGAAGTGTTGCTGTGGACGAACGATCAAAGACGGCGAGCAGCCGGCCTATCCTTTCATCCTTTCGTCGTGCCATTCTCGCGAAGCCGGGCAGGATGGCGGAGAGAAGAGCTAGGCGTCGCGAACCTCTTAGTTCAAGTCTGGCTCGGTTGAGTAGCTTCGTGAGGATGTCGTCGAACCGGATGATGAGAGTGAGGTTAGTGAAGTCGTAGTAGGACGGGCCGTCAGGCTTGTCCTCCGGGGGCACGTGAAAGCGGATTGTCAGAAGGCTCCGAAAGCCAGGCGGGTCGTCTATCGGACGCTTGGAGAGGCCTCTCTCCCAGCGGATAACCCGGAGCGCAACGGGCGTGACGCGGTCAACGTTCAGATGTTCGTACGGAGGATCGAGCCAGCTCATCCGAGCGGGCCCGTCTTCCATTTCCACCCAACCCAGCTCTATCGCAAGGGTTTCCAAGGAGCCCCCCCGTTTGCACTCCCCGTGGCAGTACCACACCCCATCATGCTTCTCCAGATCAATGCTCAGACTCGGCTGCGTGCCCTGATGCAGGGGACAGATCGCTTGGTAGCGATTACGCCGCGTCTGCCGCACATCCTGAAGGTCGGCCTCAATGAGGGCCCACCAATCTTGTGCTTTCATGTCCCCTCGTTCGGCATCTACTCCAGGGGCCAGACGTCGGCGCGCATCAGGTCCTCGTAGGTCTCGCGGCGGCGGATGAGCGTCGCCTCGCCGTCCCTGACAAGCACCAGCGCCGGGCGGAGGGAGGCGTTGTAGTTGCTTGCCAGGGGCAGGGCGTAGGCCCCCGCCGTGGCCATCGCCAGGAGGTCGCCTGCCTCCAGAGGTGGCAGCTCGGCGTCCCGCATCAGAAAGTCCCCCGACTCGCAATAGCAGCCGGCGATGGTGACCGTCTCTCGCCGCGTCTCCAGCGCCTTGTTAGCCACCAGCGCCGAGTACTGCGACCCGTACAACGGTGGGCGGACGTTATCCGCCATGCCACCGTCCACGGAGACGAAACGCCGCACTCCCGCCACGTCCTTGGACGCCCCCACGGTGTACAACGCCACCGCCGCCCGCGCCACGATCGATCGCCCGGGCTCGATGATGAGCCTGGGCATGGGCAGACCATGCTCCTGGCAGGTGTCCGCCAGCACGGAGACTATCGCCTCGGCGTACTGCGCCACGGTGGGCGCCGCCTGGCCCTGCACGTACTGCACCGCGAACCCGCCGCCGGGGCTGAACTCTTCCAGCTTCAGACCGTGCTTCCGCCCCATCTTGCTAGCGAACGCCAGCACTACGCGCACGGCCTGGCGGTAGGGCTCGATATCGGAGATGGGCGAGCCCAGGTGGACGTGCAAGCCCATCAACTCCAGGCCGGGCATCTCCAGCGCCTGGTGGACGGCCGCCTCGCCCTGGCCGGTGGCCAGGGGGATGCCGAACTTGCTGTCCAGGGTGCCCGTGGTGGTGTGGGCGTGAGTATGGGGATCGATTCCCGGCGAAAGGCGCAGCAGCACGGGCTGGCGCTGTCGAGCTCCCTGGGCCAACCCGTTGAGGAGCTGCATCTCGTGGAAGTTGTCGATGACGACGCGGCCGACGCCATAGTCCAGCGCCTCCCGCAGCTCCGCCTCCGACTTGTTGTTGCCGTGGAAGTAGATGCGCTCCGGCGGGAAGCTCACCGATGCGGCGATAGCCAGCTCGCCGCCGGAGACTACGTCCAGGGCCATTCCCTCGTCGGCGAGGATGGCGGCGAGGGCTCGCCCCAGGTAGGCCTTGGCGGCGTAGGCCACCACCGTATCCGGGTGACGGGAGCGGAACTGCGACTGAAACTCTCGGCACTGGCGGCGCAGCGTCTCTTCGTCGAAGACGTAGAGGGGGGTGCCGAAATCCCGCGCCAGATCCACGGCGTCGCAGCCACCCAGGGTCAGGTGCCCGGCCTCGTTCACGGCAGCCGTGAGGGGGAGGATGGGGGCCAGGGGCATTTCGGTCGCCTTCGCCAACAGGATCGCCTCCTACATGATGTGAGCCGATTATAAACTTCTTTTCTCCGACGCAAAGGCTACTGTTGGGCCTTTTTTCGTGCAGCCCGCAGAAACTCGCGACGGATAAGGGCGCTGAACGGCCCAACGATCAGCCAATACGCCCCGAACAACCAGCGGGCGCGGCAGCCAAACGTCTCAGCCCACGTTTCCGTCGAGATAAGCGAGCCGTTCTCTGTCGCGTCCACCCGCAAGTTGGCGATCACGTGCATCGTGCCCGGCTGTCCGGGGGCGCGGAACTGATCAGGATCGGGCGTGGAAGGGCGCTCTCGGAGACGCCAGGGCCGGCCCGCGTCGCCAATGACGACCTCCTGCGCTGGCGCTTCCTCAAGGATCAGGAACGGTGGGGTGCTGAAGAACTCCCGCAGCGTCATCTCTTTGGAGTGGCGGATGCCGCGCATGAAGATAAGGAGTCGCACGATGGGCATATCCGTCAGCCTGACCTGCTGTACCGCCTCGGCGACTCGTTCGGGCGGCGCAGCGACAGGTGATTCGTGTCGTTCCAACAGGCGGGCTTCGGGCCCGAGCCATCCGTCGATGAGTGCGGGCGGGCGGTGCTTCTTCATCGGACCGCTCAGATAGACCGCAGCCTCCACTCCCCCTCGCCGCCCCGCTCCACGCGGCGCTCCTCGGCCAACTTGGCCAGATGGGCCTCGATCTGGCGCACGGCCATAGGCACGATGCGCCGGTCCAACTCCGGGTAGATCGCCGCCAGCATCGCCCGAGAGGTGGTCTTGCCGTCCGCCAGCAGGCCCAAGACCTGCTCCTCCCGCTCCCGCCGGTGATCGATAAGCTCCTGGAGCTTGCGGGCCACCTCCTGCACCGGCCGGCCGTGGCCGGGCAGCATCAGGGCAGCATCGTACCCCTTGAGCCGCTCCAACGACTCGAGATAGAGGCGCATGTCGCCGTGGGGCGGCGGCGAGATGGCCACCGTGCCCAGCCCCAGTGCCGTGTCCCCGGTGAACAGCGCCCGCTCCTCGCCGACGTAGATGCAGACGGAGCCCAGGGTGTGGCCCGGCGTGTGCACCACCTCCAGGGTGAGGCCGCCTACGCTGAGCACGGCGCCGTCGGTGATGGCGGCATCCGGAACCGCCTCCGCTGCCTGTTGGCGGAACCGCCGGATCTGCTCCGCTATAGCCTGCTGGTCAGTGGGGACATCGACATCCTGAGGGATGTCTCTCTGCCAGTCGCGCAGCAACTGCTCCTCCTGGGCGTGCATCGCAATCTCGGCCCCGGTGGCCTGGCGAAGCTGATGGGCGCCGCCGGAGTGGTCGAAGTGGTGATGCGTGAGGACGATGTAGCGCAGCCTGATCCCCGGCCGCTCCCGCAGGTAGTCCAGCCGAGCCTTGACTGACTGCTCGTCGCCGAAGCCGCTGTCGACGAGGGCGCCCTCGCCGCCGTCGGCCACCAGGTAGACGTTGGGAGCCTGAGGCCCGGTGTAGAACGCCGTCTGCGCCGGGATGGAGTGGATGCGCGGGGTTATCTCCACGGGAAACCTCCAGGAGGATGGCGGTTGGATGGTGAAGGTTGGATAGAACCAGCCCGCCGAATGAATTCGGCGGCTCCGCAAGTAGAAGCCGCGCATTTCAATGCGCGGGCTAGGTCAGGCATGCCCCTCCCACTCCTGTCGCAGGACGGCCATGACCACGCCATCCACCGGCCGGCCCCGCCGCACGCGGTAGGCGCGTAGCAGCCCCTCCCGCACGAAGCCGCACTTCTCGTAGCAGCGGATACCGCGCAGGTTGTCTTCATCGGTTCCGAGTGCGACGCGACGCAGGCCCAACTCCGTGAAAGCGTAGCGCAGCACCTGCCTTATCGCCTCGGTGCCGTAGCCCCGGCCCCAGAAGTCTTTCTCGCAGATGGCGATGCCAAGCGTCGCTCGCCCCTGCGCCTCGTCGATGGCGCGCAGCCCCAGGTTGCCGATGGGCTGCCCCTCCTCCGTCTCGATGCACCAGATCACCTGGGCGGGGTCCGCGCGCATCTCCTCATACCACTCCCGCTCCGATTCCAGGGTGAACTCGGGACCGTCTGCCATACTCAGCCAGTATCGCACCTCGGGGTCGTTCAGCCAGCGCACGAACAGGGGCAGGTCCTGCTCCGTCGGCGGCCGCAGGCGCACTCGCTCCCCAACGAGGACGCTCTCCGATATCAAGGCGGGGTCATGGTATCATGAGCAGCCGAACTGGCGGAACAAGGAGGCGCGCATGGAGGTATTCGAAGACGGCAGGCTACAGCTCACCAAGGTGGGGCCCCTGGGGCCCTACGCCAACAACGCCTACGTCGTCGCCGACCGCGACGCGGCGGAGGCGGTCATCGTGGATATGCCTGTCGAGAGTTCCCAGACGCTGGAGGCCATCGGCGACCTGCGAGTCGTTGCCGTCCTCCTCACGCACACCCATCCCGACCACTGGCCGGACTACGACCTCGTGAAGGGGGCCACCGACGCCCCCGTCTTCTGCCATCCGGCCGAGGTGATGATGCCCGCGGAGAAGATCGACCGCCCCCTGGCCGACGGCGACCGCCTGGCCGTGGGAAGGCTGAGCCTCCAGGTGATCCACACGCCGGGGCACACCCCCGGAAGCTGCTGCTTCCTGGTGGGGCGCCACCTCATCGCCGGCGACACCCTGTTCCCCGGCGGCCCCGGCCACTCCGAAAGCCCCCAGGAACTGCAGCAGAACATCGCCTCCATCACCGAGCGTCTGTACACCCTCCCCGGCGACACCCTCGTCCTGCCCGGCCACGGCGACAACACCACCATCGAGCAGTCGCGCCAGGAGTACGCCGTCTTCGCCTCCCGTCCCCACCCACCGGACCTCCACGGCGACGTCCTGTGGGAGTCGTCCTAGCCGCCAACCCAAAGCGACGAGTATCATCGCCTTCGCACCCACCTGCTCCACCATGAACCCCTGGCATGCCATCCAAGGTGTTGACATGGTGCGAAAATGCTATACTATACACGTAATCCCCCTGTCGCCTCGGCGGCAGGGCGCGAGGCCGTCGAAAGGCGGCCTCAGCTTCTTTTGACAATGAAAGCGAACGTCTATATCGACGCATTCAATCTGTACTACGGATGCATCAAGGACACACCGTTTCGATGGCTTGATCCGCGACTGCTCAGCGAAAAGCTTCTACCAAGGCATCAAGTCCACCGCGTTAGGTACTTCACGGCTCGAATTCAAGCGAGGCCGACTGACCCCCGGGCGCCCCAACGGCAACAGACCTATATTCGGGCTCTCGAGACGATTCCTGGTCTCACCGTTCATTACGGCCACTTCCTATCCAAGGCGACGCGGATGCCGCTCGCCAGGCCACCCCGCAGAGGCCCTCGAACCGTCGAAGTCATGAAAACAGAGGAAAAGGGGTCGGATGTGAACTTGGCTGCCTACCTACTTCTTGACGCATTCGATGGGGACTGCGAAATGGCGCTCGTCGTCTCCAACGATTCTGATCTCGTGGAGCCCATCAGAATGGTTCGTGCCAAGTTCGGCGTGCCCGTTGGGGTCGTCAATCCTCAGCAGACCACCAGCCATGCGTTGCGTCAGGCAGCATCGTTCTACCGTCCTCTCAGACAGGGCGTTCTAAGGGCCAGCCAATTGCCGACGCGACTTTCGGACGCGAAAGGCACCATAACCAAACCAGCGGCTTGGTAGCTCCTACAGCCTCCAGTGCCACGCCTCCGTCCGCGCGGCTACCGCGTTGACGCCGGCCGCGACACTGGCCTACACTGACCCTGGACACCGGCCATCGCGGCGAGCCCCCGCCTCAGGCGGACTGCTATCAGCGGCTCGCCGCAGTTTGTCAGCGGTCCCATGGACAACGAGTTCTACCGGCGCACTGTCCTCCCCAACGGCGTCCGCGTCCTCACCTCCACCATGCCCGCCGCGCTCTCCGCGTCCATCTCCCTGTACATCGGCACCGGCTCCCGCTACGAGCGCGACGAGGAGGCCGGCCTCTCGCACTTCCTGGAGCACCTGCTGTTCAAGGGCTCCAGCAAGCGGCCCTCCGCCAAGGAGATCGCCGAGGCGATCGACGGCGTGGGCGGCGTGATGAACGGCGGCACCGACCGGGAGCTCACCGTCTACTACGTGAAGGTAGCGCGGCCCCATCTTGACCTGGCCCTAGATGTGCTCGTCGACCTGGTGCGTAATCCCTTGCTGAACCCCAGCGATTTCGAGAAGGAGCGCCGGGTGGTGCTGGAGGAGCTGGCGATGGTGGCCGATTCCCCCCAGCAGCTCGCCGATCTCCTGCTGGACGCCACCCTCTGGCCTGACCAGCCCCTGGGCCGGGACGTGGCGGGCACGCCCCAGTCCGTCTCGACCCTGACTCCACAGATGGCCACCGAGTACCTGCGCCGCCAGTACGTGGCCAACAACGTCGTCGTCGGCCTGGCCGGCGACATCGACCACCAGCGGACGGTGGACTCCATCTGGCCGGCCATCGGCGACTGGGAGGCCGGCACCCCCAGCCGCTGGTTCCCGGCCAGCGACGGCGACGGCCCCCGCTGTGGCCTCCGCTACAAGAAGACGGAGCAGGCCCACATGGAACTCGCCGTCCGGGGCCTCCCCCTCAGCCACCCGGACCGCTACCCACTCTCCTTCCTCTCCATCATCCTGGGCGAGGGGATGTCGTCGCGCCTGTTCATGGAGCTGCGAGAGAAGCGGGCGCTGGTCTACGATGTCCACTCCTACGTCTCCCACTTCCGGGACACCGGCGCCTTCACCGTCTACGCTGGCGTCGACCCCCAGAGGGCGGTGGAGACGGTCCAGATCATCCTAGAGGAGATGGCCCGCCTGCGCGACCAGGGCCTCTCGTCCGAGGAGTTGACCAAGGCGCGGGAGCTGTCCAAGGGGAGGCTGCTGCTGCGCATGGAGGACACCCGCGCCGTCTCGGGCTGGCTGGGAGGCCAGGAACTCCTCCTGGGCAAGGTCAACAGCATCGACGAAGCCATCGCCGAGATGGAGGCGGTGACGCTGGAGGACGCACAGCGGGTGGCCCGGGAGCTGCTGGTGGGGGAGAGGCTGCACCTGGCCGTGGTCGGGCCCTACCGCTCGGTCAAGCGCTTCGCGCCCCTGCTGCGGCTGTAGCCGCGGCGGTTCAGCCCGACGCTACCCTGGACCCTCCGATTTGACAACCGCGCCTACGGGAGTATGCTTGGCTTGCCGTTCGTTTTCGTTACGGGGGCTGACGGATCATGGAGCCACGCATCCAGTACGCCCAGACCAAGGACGGAGTGAGTATCGCCTTCTGGACGTTAGGGGAAGGGATGCCCTTTCTGCACATGCCGCACGACGTTCCCCTGAGCCACATTCAGTTGGAGTGGCAGTACC
>DAOUMV010000001.1:0-45699 GCA_034408935.1 Dehalococcoidia bacterium | reverse complement strand
GTGCCTGCCTCCATGACCAGGTAGTCTATCTCTTCGTTCACGTGTGCTCCGTCCAGGTAGTCCCATTCCTGAAGCCTTATCTCAAAGCCGCTGCCCGTCACGTTGCGTATGCGCACGGACGTAGGGTCGGAGCCGTTGATGCTGGCCGGGCGGGCCACCACCACAGGGTTGGTGAAGCTCTTGGTGAGGTTCACCGCAGTCCAGTTGTGGTCCACGGTCACCCTGTCCACCTCTATGCGAGGATCGCAGACGTCGCCCACGCCGTCTCCGTCGGTGTCCTCCTGGCCGGGGTTGGCGGTCAGGGGACAGTTGTCGGTGCCGTCGAGAACCCCGTCGTTGTCGTCGTCCGGGTCACAGGCGTCGCCCATGCTATCGCCGTCCGTGTTGGTCTGGTCTGGATTGCTATCGGCGGGGCAGTTGTCGCAGGCGTCGCCCACGCCATCGCCGTCGGTGTCCTCCTGGTCGGGGTTGGGCACATTCGGGCAGTTGTCGGCCGTGTCCGCCACCCCATCGCCGTCAGAGTCGGTCCCCGAAACGAGCAGCTTGACATCGTCCACGTACCAGCCCTCGTACTTGTTGTAGATGCCATCGATGGTGTCAAACCAGAACCGGAGGTAGATGTTCTCCCAGCCGACATACGGCGTCAGGTCCACCGTCCTTTTGGCCCAGGCGTTCTTGGTGCCGTGCGACTCAAAGACGGTGACCCAGGTCGTCCCATTGGGGGATACCTGCACCCTGGTGCGGTCGTAGTAGGCGAGCGATTCCAACTGGCTCCATTCGGTGAAGGTCAGGATCGCCCCGGTGGCGCCCGCCAGGCTGATGGCTGGCGAGGTGAGGGTCCCGCTGTTAGTGCCGCTGGTGTTATAGTTCCAGACCCCCTCGATGCCGTAGTACCAGGCGGTGCCAGGGCTGTCCGACCGATGGGTGGACTGGTGCCAAAGCCCAGTTGGTGTCCAGGTCCCCATACCGCCTTCCATGTCGTCCTGGAAGACTATGATCCCCGCCGTTGTGCTCGCGGTGCTCACATTCGACAATACTGAGTCATTGCCGTTGTCTCTTACCTTCAAGGCGGAGTAATACGTGGTGCTGGGGTCCAAACCTGTCAGGGTAAAGGTCTCCGTTGAACCTGATGGCTGCGGGCTTGGCTCGCCAACCGCCTGAGTTGCCGTAGCCCAGTTTGCATCCGTGATCGCCGAAGTGGAATACCTAATGTCGTAGGAGCTAGCTGTTCCCACGAGGCCATCATCACCGGTTGCCGTCCACGTCAGCGTCACTGAAGTCAACCCCGAGCCAGACGCTGCCAAATTGGTTACCGCTGCCGGCGGCGAGGTGTCATTCTCTAGGGCGTTAAACACGTTCAGGCGGCCGTTGGTAAGGGTGGGCTTGGAGGAGTTGCTTCCCTTGTCGCCGATGTAATCTGCGCCCGACAGGATACGCTGCTTTACCTGGGCAGCCGAGAGGCCCGGATACTGGGCCCAGACGAGGCCGGCGGCGCCGGCCACGTGGGGGGTGGCCATGGACGTCCCGCTCATCGAACCATACCCGTTGCCCGGGATGTGAGTGCTTAGGATGCTAACCCCTGGCGCGGCTACGTCTACCGTGGTGGCGCCGTAGCTGGAGAAGCTGGCGTAGAGGTCGTTCTTGTCGGTGGCGGCCACGGCGATGATGTTGTCGAGGTCATAGCTGGATGGGTAGCGGAGGCTTGCGTCGTTATTGTTATTGGAGTTGCCGGCTGCGGTGGCGTGGAGGATGGGCGCCATGCCCGGCTGGTCGAGGCCAGCCATCGCGTCCTTTAGGGCCTGAGAGAATCCCCCACCTCCCCAGCTATTGTTGGTGACCACCAAGTTCTGCCCTTGCACGTTCTTAAGGTGGTTGAAGTACTTGAAACACTTGATAGCATCGGCAGTGGTACCACTGCCGCCCGAATTGAGGAACTTACAGGCGGCGATGCGCACCGTCCAGTTCACCCCCACCACGCCGATGCCATTGTTTCCCTGGGCGCCGATGGTCCCGGCCACGTGGGTGCCATGGCCATGGTCGTCCATGGGGTCGCCACTATTGGTGATGGCGTTGATTCCGTAAAAGTCATCTACGTAGCCATTTCCATCATTGTCGACCCCATCGGCCACACAGGTACCACCTGGTCCCACACATTCCGTAGGGTTCTTCCAAATGTTGTCACTGAGATCTTCGTGGTTGTAGTTCACCCCAGTGTCGATCACGCCTACGATAACAGCGGACGAGCCGGTGTTGATGGCCCAGGCCTCGGCGGCGTCGATGTCTGCGTCTGTAGTGCCGCCGGTCTGGCCTGTGTTGTTCAAGCCCCAGAGTTGGCCGAATTTGGGATCATTGGGAGTCACGTCGGCGGAGACGATGTAGTTGAGCTCGGCGTACTCCATGCGCGGGTCCTGCCCCAGCGTTCCGCTCAGAGCCTCAGTCAGCTCCACCGGGACGGTAACGAGCCTTGCCTCGGGGTCATCGTCATCGAGGTCGCTGTCTAGGGTCTCCTCCTCCAAGAGGTCGTAGTCGTCGTAAAAGTCACCGATCTCCTCCGCCGTGACACCCGGCTGAAAGCTGATTATGAGCTCGCCGGGGACATAGGGTGGATCCGCCTCCGCTCGGACCGAGGGCATAGAGCCAGCTCCACCGAACAGGAGGAGCCCTCCTACCGCTGCCATTACTACGAGGGCGATGTGAATTTTGACGTTCGGTCGCACCGTCACTGCCTCGCGGCCATACCTGAAGCGGCTTGGGTAGTGTCCTCGCCTAGTTCGACGATGTCTCTGGCCCAGCGACCGCGGCGAACATCCAGAGCGCCAGCGGGACAACCGCTGGTGGTATGAAGGCTCGCGACAGAAGCTTCAGGATAGGTCTTCTCCTCCAATTTCCCAGCTTGTGATATGGTGGCTCCTTGCCTTACACACTATAGTTTATGGGACTGAAGCGCTGGCTCCGCTATCTCCGTGGTTGAGCACCAAGTTAGATTCGGTGTCCGCTTCGTAAACGGACGCCGTCCTTCCGCTAGGGGTCGTTGACGGGCGGACGCTGGCCTCAGGGACGGCGGCCAGGAACAACACGGCGGCCGTGGCCACCGTAATCAGGCACAGGGACGCCAGCATCCCCGTCCCCTTGACGAACGTTCCTCTCATGCCACCAATGCCCGCCGGTTCCCGCTGTCCCGTGGGTCTCTCCGTAAGAGGGGACGCCGCGCCCAAGGCTGCCGTTGCCCGTGAACGCCCTTAACGCAGGTGAGAGGCGGTTAAGAATGGGCTCGGCAAACGATGGGCAAGACTGCCCGAGGAGGGCTTGACGGGGTCGAGGCTTCTTTGACATGCCACGGCCGGAGCCGTGCCAGCGGTCTCTCCAATATGGTGAGAGCTTAGGGGCTCGCCGGCTGGTAGCTCAGGGGGTCGCTGACGGCCAGCACCTCTATCCAGGTCTGGCCGCGGTTGAAGGCGATCTCGTTGCCGGCGGCGTCGTAGAAGCGCGTGCGATCGGTAGTGCTGGGTCTCTCCCAGCTTCCCTCGATGGCGATGCCGTCTTGGAAGACGACAGCCTGGCCCTGGCCCGTGGTGCGGTAGAGGAGGTGAGCCGTGCCGTCGCCCGCGGACGAGACATCTGTGACCATCACCGCCACGTTCTTAGCGCGGATGCGCTGGTTGCTGGCGCCGTCTTTGTGTGGGGCGCCGCCCATGGTGCGTAGGTACGAGTTCGTTCGGGGGTCGTGCGTCCAGCGCACGGCGTAGTCGGAGGAGAAGGGCCCGCCGAAGCCGAGGTCGATCGTTTTCGCGGTCACGGCGTCGTGGGCGCGGGCGCGGGCCGAGTCGTCCTTCTTGAAGGTCCAAGGGTCGATGGACGGCGGGCCGCTCCAGTCGTTCTGGGTGGCCTGATCCCAGAGGGCGTCGCTGTTGGCGATACCGTTGTGGGGGGCAGCGCGGTCGGGATCGCGCTCGAACAGGGGCTCATCGTAGTAGAAACCGTCGAGATCCCTCAGGCTCAGGCGGGCGATGGCGGACGGGACATCGGCGGCGCCGTCGGACGTAGCGAACCCCCAGTGGACGAAGATGGCGTCCAGTTCGGCTGCCCAGTCCAGGTAGTAGACGCGGGCTGAGCGCACGGACTCTATGACCTCGGGATCGTTGCGCCAGTAGACGGCAAGGAAGCGGGTGATCCCTCCCTCGGCGACGGCTTCGAAAACGAGGTCGGCCTTGTCTAGGTTGACCTGGGGCCGGGCCCCAGTGGCGAGGTTGTCCACCATGACCGCCAGGGGCAGGCGCGCCTCCAGCTCCTGGAGACGTTTCGGAGACACGCGCACGCCGTCGATGAGGGTGGGTTCGGTTGGAGTGGCGCTCGGGGTTGGTGTACGTGCTGGCGTAGAAGTGGCGCCGAGGACGGCCTGGGAGGAGCCGGACGAGCCGCCTGTGGTCAGGACGACGGCCCCGACGACCCCGAGGCCGGCGAGGCCGAGGACCAGCGCCAGCCCGGCTGCGATCACATGGCGCCTGCGGTATTTGGCGAGGAATGATGGGAGTCTAGGCATAGGTCTCCTCTGCTGGTATCACTAGTATGATGGGGTCTTGCGGCACGGTCTGCAAGTGTGACATTGGCGGGGGACTACATGGCCTTCTTCTCGGCGGGCAGGGCGCGCGCCCGCAACCTTTGCAGGAGATCGCCGTAGAAGCGGCGGTCGCTGGGTCGGAAGATCAGGGCCTGCCAGACGCTGCCGCCGGAGACCTGGCGGTACCAGTAGAGGGTGGCGGCCAGGGACGCGACGTAGGCGATGGACGAGGCGATCGCCGCGCCGGGCACTTCCAAGGTGGGGATGAGGACCAGGTCCAGGGCCAACGTCACCCCCAGAGCGATGAAGGTGGCGTAGGTGTTGTAGATCACCCGTCCCTGGCTGAACAGGTAGCTTCCCAGGACGCGGGTGGCGCTGGCGGCGATGACGCCGGGCATCAGGAGCATGAGGGGTGCGGTGGCCGGGGTGAACTCGCCGCCGAAGAGGACGCGTATAAGGACGGGGGAGGCGGCCATGAGGACGGCGGCCGCACCGACGCTGACGAGGACGGTATTGCGGGACAGCAGGGGAGTCATCTCCCGGGCCCGCTCGCGGTCCATCTCGGTGAGGCGTGGCAAGAGGACCATGGCCACGGCGGAGGAGATCCACCAGACGCTCTCGCCCAGGCCGACGGCGACGGCGTAGTGGCCGACAGCGGCACGGGACACGAAGGCCGCCACCAGGAACTGGTCCAGGCGGTAGTTGAAGAGCTGGGCCAGGTTGGCGATCTGTCCTTGAGCCCCGTAGCGTACCTGGTCCTTGAGAACGCGCCACTGGGGCCACAGAACGCCGCGGAGGTCCACATTACGGACGCCGATGAAGGCCAGGGCCATGAGGTCCGCCAGCAGGAAGGAGCCGGCCCATGCGGCCAGGGCGCTGAACACGTCCAGGACGTCGGCGGCGTACAGACCCCCTGCCATGAGGAGGCCCGAGAGCCCCTGGCCGACGGCGACGGTGGCAAGGGCCGCAAAGCGGCTGGAGCCGTGGAGGAACGAGGTGAGCAGCACGTAGGCGACGACGGCGGGTAGGGCGGCAGCGTACAGCCAGTAGGCTCGGCCCGAGACGAACAGATGGGGTTCGACGATGAGGCCGAAGGCGGCGACCAGTACCCAGGTCAGCGCAGAGGTGACGGCGAGGACGAACAGGGTGCAGGCGAGGAGCACGCGGTAGGAGTAGGTCCGCTTGTTCAGGAAGAAGATGTTGCCCAGGCCGACACCCAGATTGACGATGCCACCGGCCACGATGACGGCCAGGAAGAAGAGGGAGTAGGTACCCAGGCCCTCGTCGCCGAGGCCGCGGGCGAGGACGATGCGGAGACCAAAGGCGAGGCCGTAGATAACGATCTGGGAGAGGAAGACCAGGTTGACGTTCAGGAAGAAGTCGCCCCGAACCCCGCCCTGCTCCTGCATCGACGCTAGTCTACCTCGCGCCCAGTGTAAGGCGCGGCCGGTGCGGCAGCAATGGCGGCTCTTCTCGACAGGCTGTGCACGGCTCTGCTAACATTCATCTGCGATCTGCGACGGGGTGTAGCTCAGTCAGGCTAGAGCGCACGGTTCGGGACCGTGAGGTCGGCGGTTCGAATCCGCCCACCCCGACCATCCCAAGATTACTGGTCCCCAGGCCCGACTGTGCATTGGCCTGGGCCGGTTTGTACGCATCCCCTGTCAGGGAGAACGCCTGGATATGGCCTGGGTTGCTCTTGCCATATTTGACAGACGTGGTACACTGTACCGTCTGCACGGTCTGGACAAGGAGGCGGCAGGCGGTAACGAAGTGATAAATCTTTCGTCTTAATTCGTTGGCGGAGGGGCAACCTGTAGAACCGCCGCAACGTTATAACCGTAGCATAGCAAGACCCTGTTGCAGGTGCCGATCGGGCGCCCCTACAATGCGCGACGGGAGTCCAACCAGGGGAGCCGAAAATGGTCTTCCAGGCAGAGGACAGAGCGAGAACGAAAAAGCAGCGGACGGAGGCTGCCATCCAGTTGGCCCTCCAGGGCCGGTGGGATGACGCTGCCGGCCTGAACAGGTCGATCATCGATCTCTTCCCAACGGACGTGGACGCCTACAACCGGCTGGGGAAGGCGATGACGGAGCTGGGGCGGTACGCGGAGGCCAGGGATGCCTACCAGAGGGCGCTGGAGGTCGACCCCCTGAACGTCATCGCCCGCAAGAACCTATCGCGCCTGGCCACCCTGGGGAAGAAGGCCGCCCCGCGGCCGCCGACCCAGAAGCTGTCGCCGCACATGTTCATCGAGGAGACGGGCAAGACCGGCGTCGTTACCCTGCTGCGGCCCAATATGGAGGTCGCCGCCCGCATGACGGCGGGCGATCAGGTGGACCTAGTGCGGGACAACGGGACGCTGGTGATCAAGAGCATCCAGGGGGAGTTCATCGGCGATGTTGAACCGCGCCTGGCGCAGCGGCTCATCAAGCTGATGGACAGCGGCAACCAGTATGTGGCCGCCATCAGCGGCCTGACTGATGACGATGTCAAGGTGTTCATCCGCGAGACGTTCCAGCACGCAAGCCAGGCGGGCAAGCTCTCCTTCCCGCCAGCGGTGACCGAGGCCTTCCGGCCCTACCTCAAGGAGCGGCTCATCCGTCAGGACGCGCTGAAGGAGGGCTACTACGCCTCCGATGAAGGCGAAGACTGGGAGACCGGCCGCGACGTTGACGAGGCGGAGGTCACGATCCACAAGTTCGGCGGAACACCGGGCGCGGAGGTAGACGAGAAGACCGAAGAGGTGGACGAGGAGGAGTAGTAGATCCCGACCGACGAGGCTCTGGGCCGGGCCTAGGTGGCCCGGCCTTTGTCGTCCCTGCCATTGCCGCCCGGCGACCCCCTCTGCTAACATACTGAGGCCCGCGAAATCTCCCAACCTAACGTCATGTCCGAAATCATCCGCGCACGCGACCTGATCAAGCGCTACGGTACGTTCACGGCCGTAGACGGCATCTCCTTCTCGGTGCGGGCTGGGGAGTGCTTCGGCTTTCTGGGGCCTAACGGGGCCGGCAAGACCACCACCATCCGCATGATCACGTGCGTGTCGCCGGTAACGGCGGGGGAGCTCACCGTAGCCGGGATGAACGTACGCCGGGAGCCCCGCCGCATCAAGGCGGAGCTGGGCGTCGTCCCCCAGGAGAACAACCTGGACCCGGATCTCTCGGTACGGCAGAACCTTCGGGTCTACGGCCGCTACTTCGACCTGCCGCCGCGGGTGGTGGATGAGCGCATCGATGAGTCGCTGGCGCTGTTCCAGCTCTCCGACCGTCAGAACGACCGCATCGCGTCGCTCTCCAGCGGCATGCAGCGGCGGCTTACCATCGCCCGCGGGCTCATCAATGCCCCCAGGATACTGATCCTGGACGAGCCGACCACGGGGCTGGACCCGCAGGCGCGGCACCTGGTGTGGCAGAAGCTGCGCTACCTGCGCTCCCAGGGCGTCACGATGCCGATCACGACTCACTACATGGAGGAGGCGGCCCACCTGTGCGACCGCATCGTGATTATCCACCAGGGCAAGATAATCGCCGAAGGGACGCCGATGGAGCTGGTGGAGCGCTTCGCTGGTCGTCAGGTGGTGGAGGTGCACGTGACGGAGGGTGAGCGCGGGCCACTGCTGGACCGCTTAGCCGCCGCCGAGGGGCTGACGGTGGAGGAGGTGGAGGACATCGTCTACGTCTACGTGCGGGCTGAAGACGGCTTCAACGCCGCTGCCCTGAAGCTCGACGATGCCAAGGTCGTCTACCGACAGGCCAACCTGGAGGACGTGTTCCTGCGCCTTACGGGGAGGGGGCTTCAGGAGTGACCGCCGTCGCTGTCCGTCGTCCTGTTCTCCGCCGCCCGGATGTCTCCCTGCGGGCCCTGCGGGTCTGGCAGCGTAACCGCGATGTCTACCTCCGCCTGTGGAAGTCGGAAGTCATCTGGCCGCTGGTGGAACCGCTGGTCACGCTGTTCGCGCTGGGGGTGGGGCTGGGCGGCCTGGTGGACCTTGAGAGCGGCCAGCCCTACATCGAGTTCATCGCGCCGGGGCTGCTGGCCATCTGGCCCATGTGGTCCGCCTCCGCCGAGTGCGGCTGGGGCTCATTCTTTCGCATGGAGAACCAGAGGACGTACGACGCCATCGTGGCCACGCCGGTGAGCGTCGAGGACGTGATCACAGGGGAGATCCTGTGGGGCGCCACGCGGGCGCTGATCTCGACGACGTATATCCTCGTGGTCATCGCGGCCTGGGGGCTGGTGGACTCGCCCCTGGCCCTGCTGGTGCTCCCCCTGGCCGTGCTCCCCGGCGTGATGTTCGCCAGCATCTCCCTCTCCTACACCTCCGTGGCCTGGTCCATCAGCTCGCTGAACTACTTCTTCGCGGTGTTCATCACGCCCATGTTCTGGCTGGGCGGTGTGTTCTTCCCCATAGAGCGGCTGCCGGAGTGGGGGCAGAAAGCTGCGTGGTGGCTCCCCGCCACCCACGCGGTGGAGGTCTACCGGGGGCTGACCTCCGGGAACCTGGAGTGGAGCCACCTGGGAGACGTGGCCTGGATGCTGGTGGTGGGAGCGATCTTCTACAACGTTGCCGTGATCTCCATGCGACGCCGGCTGGTCAAATAGCGAATCGGCACCGCGTCCTCAAGGGCGCGGCATGATTGCCCGAGGCATACGCTCATGGGTCGAAATGATGCCCCAGCCTTCAGGCCGGGGTATAGTATCGCTATGATCCCTCGCATCGCGGTTCCTCACTGGCGGGCGCCCACCTTCGAGCGCACGCAGCACTACTACGACGCGCTTCGCCAGGCCGGGAGCGAGCCCCTGGTGGTGGACGGGCCGGACCTGCCCCCCGACGCCGTCGGCCTGCTGCTGGCGGGGGGAACGGATGTTGACCCGCACCTGTACGGGCAGCGGCGGCACCCGGAGACTGAGCGACCGAACAAAGCCCGAGACGCCCACGAACTGCGGCTCCTCCGCCAGGCACTGGAGCGGGGTGTGCCCGTCCTGGCGGTGTGCCGCGGCCACCAGTTCCTCAACGTGGCGCTGGGGGGATTGCTGGTTCAGCACATCGAGAGGGATAGCCACCGCGCCGACGACGAGGGCGAGTCGCGGTGGCATACGGTCTCGATCCGAGGCGGGCGCCTGGGCGACGTGTACGGACTCGGGCGTGACCTGCGGGTGAACTCGCGCCACCACCAGGCGGTGACGGAGGAGGGCCTGGCGCCGTCCCTGGAGCCGTTCGGCTATTCGCCGGACGGGCTTGTAGAGGCGATGCAGAGCCGGGAGCATCGCTGGGTGGTGGGGGTGCAGTGGCACCCGGAGCGGCCGGAGATGCGGCCGGCGGCGGATCTCCTGTTCGCGGCGTTTGTCGCCGCCTGCCGAGAATAGGCCAACCCTTTATTTCCTGTGGGCGAAATGCTATCCTTGCCGATCTCGTATTGACAGGGCCATTGGATATGATAGAATGATTCTTAAGAAATAATGTATCTAGCACTCCTTCCGCGGTACGACCCGAGCCACGGAAACAGAGCATAGCGGTAAAGCCGAAAGGAGGTACAAAGAGTGGCAGACAGCAAAAAGAAACTGACCACTGGACACGGCATGCCGGTCGGTGACGATCAGAACACGTTGACCGCTGGCAGCCCCGGACCGGCACTGCTGCAAGACGTCCACCTGATCGACAAGCTGGCTCACTTCGACCGTGAGCGCATCCCCGAGCGTGTGGTGCACGCCAAGGGGGCCGGTGCCTACGGCTACTTCGAGGTCACCCACGACGTCACCCAGTACACGAAAGCGAAGTTCTTGTCGGAGGTAGGTAAGCGCACCGAGGTCTTCGCGCGCTTCTCCACCGTGGGCGGCGAGAAGGGCTCCGCCGACTCCGAGCGTGACCCTCGCGGGTTCGCGGTGAAGTTCTACACGGAAGAGGGGAACTACGATTTCGTGGGCAACAACACCCCGGTCTTCTTCATCCGGGATCCGCTGAAGTTCCCCGACTTCATCCACACCCAGAAGCGAAACCCTGCCACCAACTGCAAGGACCCGGACATGTTCTGGGACTTCCTTTCGCTCACCCCGGAGTCCATCCACCAGGTCACAATACTCTTCTCCGACCGGGGTACGCCCAGGAGCTACCGCTACATGAACGGTTACAGCGGGCATACCTTCAAGTGGTACAACGAGAAGGGCGAGTATGTCTGGGTCAAGATCCACTTCAAGACGGATCAGGGCATCCAGAACCTGACCCGGGAGGAAGCGGCGCGGCTGGCGGGTGAGGATCCGGACACGGCTACTCGTGACCTGTACGAAGCGATCGAGCGGGGCGAGTATCCGTCCTGGAATGTCAACGTGCAGATCATGACCCCCGAACAGGTCGAGAACTACCGCTTCGACTCCTTCGACATCACCAAGGTGTGGCCTCACAGTGACGCCCCCTTGATCCCGGTAGGCCGCATGGTCCTCGACCGCAACCCGGAGAACTACTTCGCTGAGGTCGAACAGGCTGCCTTCTCGCCCGGAAACTTCGTGCCCGGGATTGCAGCCTCACCGGACAAGATGCTCCAGGGGCGTCTCTTCAGCTATCACGACACGCATCGCCACCGCCTGGGGCCCAACTACCATCTGCTGCCGGTGAACTCGGCTAAGGCCGCGCCGGAGACAAGCTACCAGCGGGACGGGTTCATGCGCTTTGACTCCAACGGCGGCGGTGGCCCCAACTACTACCCGAACAGCTTTGGTGGCCCCGAGCCTGACCCTGAAGCGGCCGAGCCGCCCTTCGACGTGTCCGGGGTGGCTGCGCGCCAGCGGTACACTCACCCCAACGACGATTTCGTGCAGGCCGGGGATCTGTACCGCAAGGTGATGACCGATGAGGACCGCGATCACCTGATCGGCAACATCGTTTCCCATCTGGGCGGTGCGCAGAAGCGCATCCAGTTGCGCCAGACAGCCGTGTTCTACAAGGCGGATCCCGACTATGGCAGTCGCGTGGCCGAAGGGCTGGGGCTAGACGTCAAGGAGGTCGAGCGGTTGGCGGAGATGTCCCCTGAGGATCGGGCCAACGCCACTGCTGCGGGAGCCTAGAAGCCCGTGGTGAGAGTGTCGGCTGCACTTGTGCCCCTTGCCTGAGTTCGGGCGACGGGCGCGCCATACGAGGTGCTATGCCAGGAGGACGCCTGGTGTAGCCGTGCATCCAGTGCCGTCCGGAACCGGCGGCCCTCGCAGCGCTGCGGAGAGTCATATGCCCGTCAATGTGAATGAGATAGCCCAGAGCCTGAAAGAGCCGTGGAAGCCCGTGGTCGCCGCTGAGGCGAACGGGTTCCAGTTGAAAGCTGTACGGGGATGCCCTAGCGACGGAGACAAGGCTGTAGGCGGCTTCGAGCACGCGGTGCGGCAGCAGGAGGAGAGGTGACGGAGCCGCGCTGGCGGGGCGTGCGGTCGCGGGAAGCAAGAAGGCCAGGCTTAAGCCTGGCCTTCGGTTCGAGGCGCGCCTCGCAGCCCTCTAGTACTCCATCGGCGGTGGGCCAGGGGCCGCCGCCGTGGGCGGCTCCGGGATCTCCGTCACCAGGGTCTCCGTGGTCAGCACCAGGCTGGCGATGGAGGCGGCGTTCTCCAGGGCGGCACGGGTGACCTTGGCCGGGTCGATGATCCCGTGCTCGAACAGGTCACAATACTCGCCGGTAGCGGCATCGTAGCCGAATGAGCTGTCCTTCTTGCGGCGCACCTCATCCACGACCACCATCCCCTCGACGCCGGCGTTCTCAGCGATCATGCGTAGGGGCTCGTCCAGGGCCTTTCTGAGGATGCTCACTCCGATCCACTCGTCGCTGGAGAGGGACTTCTCAAGCTTGTCCAGTTTCGCGGCGGCCCGCAGCAGGGCGACGCCGCCACCGGGAACGATCCCCTCCTCCACGGCGGCGCGGGTGGCGGAGAGGGCATCCTCGACCCGCAGCTTCTTCTCCTTGAGCTCCACTTCTGTAGGGGCGCCCACCTTGATGACGGCCACGCCGCCGGCCAGCTTGGCCAGACGCTCCTGGAGTTTCTCGCGGTCGAAGTCGGAGGAGGCATCGTCCACCTGAGCCTTGATGGTCTTGATGCGGGCCTGGATCGCCTCGTCGGTGCCGTGGCCCTCGATGATGACGGTGTCGTCCTTGGTTGCGACCACGCGGCGGGCGCGGCCGAGGTCGGATGGCTGGGCGTTCTCCAGCTTGCGGCCCATCTCCTCGGTGACGTAGGTGCCGCCGGTGAGGATGGCGATGTCCTCCAGGATCGCCTTGCGGCGGTCACCGAAGGAAGGAGCCTTGACGGCCAGGGCGTTGATGGTGCCCCGCAGTTTGTTGACCACCAGGGTGGCCAGGGCCTCCCCTTCGCAGTCCTCACAAATGATGACGAGGTTCTTGCTCACCTGTAGGATTCGCTCCAGAGTAGGCAGGAACTCGCTGACGCCCGAGAGCTTCTTATCGGTTATGAGGATGTAGGGGTTGTCGAGGACTGTCTCCATCCGGTCGGGGTTGGTGACGAAATAGGGGGAGATGTAGCCGCGGTCGATCTGCATCCCCTCGACGAACTCCGTCTCCAGGCGGATGCCCTTGCCCTCTTCGACGGTGATGACGCCGTCCTTGCCCACCTTCTCCATGACGTCGGCGATGACGCCGCCGATCTCGGGGTCGTGGCCGGAGAGCGTGGCCACCTGGCCGATCTGCTCCTTGCCAGCGACCGGCTTGGCGAGGGCGCGCAACGTCTCCACCACGTTCTCCACGCCCTTCTCGATGCCCCGCTTGAGGTCCATGGGGTTGGCGCCGGCGGCCACGTTGCGCATGCCCTCTCGGACGATGGCCTGGGCGAGGACCGTGGCGGTAGTGGTGCCGTCGCCGGCGACATCGTTGGTCTTGGTGGCCACCTCGCGGGCGAGCTGGGCGCCCATGTTCTCGAACGGATCCTTGAGGTCGATCTCTTTGGCCACACTGACGCCGTCGTCCACCACCGCGGGGGGGCCGAACTTCTTCTCCAATATGACGTTGCGGCCGCGGGGGCCGAGGGTGACGCGAAGGGCGTCGGCCAGGGCGTCGACGCCGTCCTTGAGGTGGCGACGCGCCTCCTCATCGAATAGCAGTTGCTTGGCTGGCATGCTCTCCTCCTACCGTTGCTCTGTGGATTGTGCGTTAGCGGGGCAGGGAACAAGGAACAGGGAATATGACGTCTCTTCCCACCGTGATCCTTGATGCCTGTTCCACGTTCCTGACGCTAGCCCAGCTTGGCCAGGATGTCGGATTCCCTGAGGACGAGGAACTCCTCCTCTTCTGAGCCGAGGACGCCGCGGGGCACGTCCTGGCCGGTGTACTTGGCGTAGAGGACGCGGTCGCCCACTTTCACGTCCATGGGCAGCCGCTTGCCGTTGTCATCCAGGCGGCCGGGGCCGGCGGCCAGCACCTCGCCCATCTGGGGCTTCTCGCGGGCGGTGTCGGGGATGACGAGGCCGCTGGCCCGAACCTCTTCCTGTCTCACCTGCTTGACCAGGATGCGGTCGCCCAGGGGAATGAGCTTGGCCGTCTTGGCGGTCGCCTTAGCGGTCTTCGCGGGCACGGACGATACCTCCTTCTCGTTCAGACTGGAGACGGATTAGCACTCTAAGGGGTTGACTGCTAACTCAAAGGCATAATAGTGGTTCTGGCGGTAACGCGCAAGAGGGGCTCTGCTTCCTTTTTTCCATCTGGGCTCGAAGCTACAGGCGGGAGGGTGGGCGAAGCGACCTCCTGCGAGGGTGCGGGGTGGTACTGCAACGGGCTACTTGAAAAGTTACACGGTTCCGTGTAACATACGGGGCGTGGAGAAGAGCGAAGACGCGGCTGGCGCACCCCGCGGCAGGAGGAAGCGTCCCAAGCAGCCCACCTGGGAGGCGGGCAGCGTGCGCGCCCTGCGCCGACACCTGGGCCTCAGCCAGAGCGATATGGCGGAAGAGCTGGGCGTCCGCCAGCAGACGGTGAGCGAGTGGGAGACCGGCGTCTACCGGCCCCGCGGCGCGTCGGCGCGCATCCTAGCCATCATCGCCGAGCGGGCCAGCTTCGAATACGGGACACGGGACACGAAACAGGAAACACGTGAACGGGAGCCAGGCGATGCTGGCCGTCCATGACCCCGCCAAGCCGTACCCAGTCCGTGTCTCGAGTCCCGAGTCTCGTGTCGCGTTGAGCGAGCGCGACCTGTCCCAGCTATGGGAAGGCCAGCGGTTCCCGCCCCGAGCTCTGGCCACGATCTCCGGTTGGCCCCTGCAGGTGCTGTACCGGGGAAGACGGGGAGGAGGCCCCGGCCCCGACTTCCGCGACGCCGTGATCCAGGCTCCCTGGGGCACCCTCAAGGGGGACGTGGAGCTGCACGTGCGGACCAGCGACTTCCACCGCCACGGCCACCACCACGACCCCGCCTACAACCGGCTGGCCCTCCACCTGGTGTTCTGGCCCGATGAGTCTGAGGACACGCTTCTCGCCAGCGGGCGCCGCGTGCCGGTGGCGGCCCTGGCTCCCTGGCTGGAGCGCCGGCAGGAGGAGATACGTCGCTGGCTGGAGCGGCCCGCCCTGTGGCAGGAGCCCTGCCGCATCGCCGTCGGCCGGATGACAGACGTGGCGACGGCGGCTGTCCTCGACAGGCTGGGCGACATCCGCTTCTGGCGGCGGACGGCCGAATTCCGCCGGGCGCTGGCCAGCCAGGACCGCGACGAGGTGCTGTACAGCGCCCTTCTGGAGGCGCTGGGCTACGGGGGCAACCGCGAGGTGTTCCTCCACCTGGCCCAGCGGCTGCCCTGGGCTCAGATGCAACGGGCGCTGCTGGACGTCCCGACGAGGGAGCGCGCTGCGGCCGCCCAGGAGCTGATGGCGGAAGCGGCGACACGGCCTCCAGCGCTGGCCTGGCGGAGGGCCGGGCTACGGCCGGGGAACCACCCCGCCCGGCGCCTGGAGGCGGCCGCCCGCCTGGCGGCCCGCCACGCTGAGGCGGGGCTGGTCCAGGGGTTGGGGGTCCTCTTGGAGGAGGACAGCACCCAAGCCGTGGCGTCTCTGACCCTGAGGCGGTGCGGGCGTACCCTCATTGGAAGGGGGCGGGCGGTGGAGATACTGACCAACGCTGTCCTCCCCTTCTTCGCCGCCGGGATGGAGCCGCGGCCCGGCCGGGCGCTGAAGCTGTACCACGGTCTGCCGCGGCCGGCGGCCTACGGGGCCGTCCGTGACCTGGACGAGGCCGTTGGCGGGGCGGTGAAGGTGAACGCGCGGCGCCAGCAGGGGATGCTGTTCCTCCTGCGCAACTACTGCTCGCAGGGGCGCTGCGGGAACTGCCCGCTATCGTGAGACCATTGAGCAATGGAGTAGTGGGTCTTTTACTCCGCTGCTCCGATGATCTCTTGCTGCGGGCTCAGCCGATGCGCAGGCCGGGCTGGACGTCGACGGCCAGGGAGGCGGTGTGGCCGGCCTGGAGGCACCACCAACCGCAGGCGGCGATCATGGCGCCGTTGTCGGTGCAGAGGGCTGGGCGGGGGATGCGCACCGGCAGAGGGGAGCGCTCGCTCAGGGCCCGGCGCAGGGCGCTGTTGGCGGCGACGCCGCCCACCAGGATCACCTCGGCGGCGTCGTGGTCGAGGGCGGCGGCCAGGGTCTTGGTGACGAGGGCATCCACCACCGCATCCTGGAAAGCGGCCGCGAGTTCGGGTAGCGGAGGGATGGGGCCCTCCTGGCCGCGCACCAGCCGCAGGACCTTCGTCTTGAGGCCGCTGAAGGAGAAGTCGTAGGGACGACGGAGCCTGGCGCGGGGGAGGCGGAGCGCTGGGATGACATCGCCTGCCAGCCGCTCGATCGCGGGGCCGCCAGGGAAGCCCAGCCCCATCAGCCGCGCTACCTTGTCGAACGCCTCGCCGGCCGCGTCGTCGGCGGTTTCCCCCAGGCGACGGTAGCGGCCGTGGCCCGTCATAAGGACGAGGTCGGTGTGGCCGCCGGAGACGATGAGGCAGAGGGCAGGGAATCGGGGCGCCCGAGCATCGTCCTGGGACGGAGCGTCCGCCAGCCAGGCGGCGTAAATGTGCCCCTCCAGGTGGTTGACCGCTACCAGGGGGACCCCGCGGGCGTAGGCGATGGCCTTGGCGGCGTTGGCGCCGACCAGCAGGGCCCCGGCCAGTCCGGGGCCGGTCGTCACCGCCACGGCGTCGACGTCTCGCAGGGTGCAGCCGGCTTGCTCCAGCGCCTCGTCTAGGACGGGGACCATCGCCTCCACGTGCTGGCGCGAGGCGAGCTCGGGCACCACGCCGCCGTAGCGGGCGTGCAGCTCGACCTGGGATGAGACGACGCTGGAGAGGGGGCGTGTGCCGTCGCGGACAACGGCGGCAGCCGTCTCGTCACAGGAGGTTTCGATGCCGAGTATGTTCAGGCGGGGCCCTCCGGGAGGGAAGCGACGAGGACGGCGGCGCAGTAGGGCATCTCCTTGCCCTTACGGTAGAGCAGGGGGAGCGTCTCCTCGGGGCGAGGCCTCAGGGCCTCGGCCAGCTCCTCGTCGGAGAGGGCGGCGGCGAGATCGGAGCTAAGGAGGAGCAGGCGGTCTCCCTCACTGAGCTGATGGCGGGAGAGGTCGGGCCAGAACTGCTCGTGGAGGCCGAGGGGCTCGGCGGCGTCGGGCAGGGTAGGCTCCAGGCGGGCGAGGGAGCCGCTATGGAGGACGGCAGCGGCGGCGGGGGTCACCTGTCCTAGGTAGGCCTCCCAGCCGGCGGCGGCGCCACGCACGGCGAGGCAGGAGACGCCCGCCGCCACCCGGTGCTGTTTCAGGCTTCTGCGGTTCCAGTCGCGCAGGTTCTCGTGGGCGGCTTTTAGGGCGCGCAGGATGCCGCCCGTGAGGGATAGGCGGCGCTCCCGGAATTGCTTGCCGATGGCCTCGGAGAGATCACGGCAGTAGTGCTCGCTGCCTGGCAGGGCCGGCTCCACCACGACGAAGAAGTCGGCCGCTTCCTGGGGCTCCACGCGGCCTTCCTCGGGGAAGACGCCGACCCAGGGGCTCTCCTCCCGCACCTCACCGTCGACGATGCCGAACTGATTGACCCACAGCATGCTGGCCTCATTATCCCATCCCCGGCCGGAGCAATGGAACAGTGAGGGATGAGAGCAGGAATTGCTTCCGGGTTCTGTTGCTCGAGTGCTTCGGGGGCGAAATGGTGCGAGTGGCCGCCCTAGGTGTGAGCGGTGGCATTGCCGCGGATGCGGTGGCTGCAGGCGCGCTGGCCGCGGAGCAGGCTCTCGGTGAGGCGGGTGTCGGCGCCGGTGAGGATGCGGATGAAGTCCACGTGAAGGACGCAGACAGCGTGGTCCTGGTGAGCTACCTTGGGGAAAGGACAGGTGAACTCGTCGATGTAGTAGTCCCTGTCCTCTTCGCGGCAGTCCACGACGCAGCCCTGCTCCTCCATGATGGCGACCGTCTCTCGCACACGCTCGGCTAGAGGCTTTCCCTCCATCCGCTCGCTGTAGGGTGCGGCCATGCGTTCCGCCACCTGACGCAGGAGCTCATGCAGGCGCTCGTTGCCCTGGCTGGAGCGGATCTCCTCCAGGAGGACGCAGGCCAGGGCGTCGTAGGTCTTGGGGAACAGTGCGTCGGCCTTTTCGGTGAGGGAGTATACTAGGGTGGGTCGGCCCACGCGGCCGCGCTCCTCGCGGGCGTCCACCAAACCATCGCGCTGCAGCACAGTTAGGTGCTGGCGGATACCGGTGGAGGTGAGGTTCAGGAGGTTGCCCAGCTCTTTGACAGTGGTCCGGCCGTGGCGCTGGAGGTACTCGAGTATCTGCTGGCGGGTGGACTGTATCTGAAGGGCGGCTACCATAGGAATATTCTAGCATGTTGGCGAACAAAGCGAAATAGTATAATTCTAAACAGTCTTTTTGACCCTGCCATGCTGGAAGACCCCCTTGAGTACAAGGCCGAGGCGGACGCCGCCCTGGACAGCCTAGCGCAGCGGCTGCGGCGTCTGCTCCAGGAGGCGACGGGGCGACTGGACCCGTTCCCGCCCTTTCCTGGTGCCTTCTTCGCCTTCGGCATAGAGGTGGAGGCACCTGGGGTCGACTCGCCGGAGCGGGGGTGCGTCGTCCTCGCTCCGGACGGCGAGCTGTACGAGCTGGTGATAGGCCAGGACGTGACGGCGCTGGCGCTGGAACAGACGGACCCGGTGGCGATGCGCGAGGAGAAGCTGAAGAAGCTGGAGGACCTCCACCCGCGCGACTACGTCGTGTACGCCTACAACGCCCTGACCAAGGTGGTGGAGCTGCTTCTGGAGCGCCAGGCGGAGGGGGAAGCAAAGGCCGGGCTGTAGGGGCGATTCGCGAATCGCCCCTACTCGAGCTCTATCTCGCCGCTCTTGCCGCCGCTCTTGCGCGCCAGCCGGATATCGCCGATGCGGATGTCGCGCTGGGCCGCCTTGAGCATGTCATAGACGGTGAGGGCGGCCACTGACACGGCCGTTAGGGCCTCCATCTCCACGCCCGTCTTGGCCGTGGTGCGCACGGTAGCAGTGATGTCGACAGCGCTCCGCGCCTCGTCCGGCTCCAGCGAGACCTCGATGCCGGTGAGGGGCAGGGGGTGGCAAAGGGGGATGAGCTCGTGGGTACGCTTGGCGGCCATGATGCCGGCGAGCTGGGCGGTGGTGAGGACGTCGCCCTTGGCGGCGCGGCCAGACACGATGAGGTCGAGGGTCTCCGGGGCCATGTAGACGGAGCCCTTGGCGACGGCCTCGCGGGCGGTGTCGGCTTTGGCGCTGACGTCCACCATGCGGGGGCGGCCAGACTTGTCGAGATGGGTGAGCTTAGGCCGAGCCATGACTTCTTGCTAGGGCCCTTCGACAGTGATGAACGTTCTCAGACGGACTTCAGCGTTGGCGATCGTACATGATGCGTGAATCGTGGAGTTCAAGTCGCGTTGTGGCCGGTAGATTGGATACTCGTACCAAACACAAAATGCCTGACCATTATCATCTGTCTCCACGTTTTCTTCTGTTTCGTGTAGTGCGAGTTTGAAGGTGCCATCTCCATCAATGCTTAGATGGACTTTCGCTCCCGACAGCGGCTCCCCGGACACCCCATCCGTTACGGTCACTTGGATCAGAGTACTCCACACCCGTTGGCTGTCCGACGGGATATGAATTCCAAAGTTGGTCTCAGACATACTTCGCCCCCTTGCGTTACCGGCTAGCCGCCGACGTAGGACATCTCCACCTTGGGCAGGTCCGGGGTCTGCGACGACCTGCGCTCGGAGTAGCGGTCGTCGCGGGCCTTCCATACGGATCGCAGAAACTCCGCGATCTCCTCGTCGGTGTTGCCCCCGCGGAGCAGGGAGCGCAGGTCGTGACCTTTCGTCGCGAAAAGGCAGGTGTACAGCTTGCCGTCGGCGGACAGGCGGGCGCGGGTACAGTCGCCGCAGAACGGGTGGGTGACCGAGGTTATGAGGCCGAGCTCGCCCGAACCGTCCTTGTGGCGGTAGCGCTTCGCCACCTCCCCCCGGTAGCCGGGATCGAGGGGCTCGAGAGGCATCTCCGCGTCTATCATCCTTACGATGTCGCCGGCGGGAACGACATCGTCCAACCTCCAGCCATTGGTGTTCCCGACATCCATGTACTCGATGAAGCGGACCGTCTGGCCACTGTCGCGGAAGTGGCGGGCCATCTGGAGAACGTTGTGATCGTTGACGCCCTTCTTGACCACCATGTTGACCTTGACAGGGGTCAGGCCGGCCTCCACCGCCGCCTCGATACCATCGAGAACGCGCTCTACTGGGAAGTTGACGTCGTTCATCGCCTTGAACACTTCGTTGTCGAGGGAGTCCAGGCTGATGGTTATCCGGTTTAGCCCCGCCTCCTTGAGGGCGCGGGCCTTCCACTTCAGGAGCGAGCCGTTGGTCGTCAGGGTGAGGTCTTTCAGGCCATCGATGCGCGCCAGCATAGCGATAAGCTTCTCGACGTCCGAGCGGATAAGCGGCTCGCCCCCCGTAACCCGTATCTTCCGCACGCCCAAGGCCACGAAGGTTCGCGCCAGTCGCGTGACCTCCTCGAAGGTCAGGATCTCGCTTCGCGGTAGGAACTGGAAGTCGCTGCCGAAAACCTGCTTGGGCATGCAGTACGTGCAGCGGAAGTTGCAGCGATCGGTCACCGAGATGCGCAGGTCGCGCAGGGGGCGATCCAGCCTATCAGTGAGCGTTTGGCCGGAGCCCCGGAGTTCAGCGGGCCGGGGGGACACGCTCGTCGGCTGAATCAGCTCTTCGTCGTCGCTCATGGAGCATCTCTTTAAGCAGGGAGCGGGCCTGCATGGCGGCGCGCCCGCGGTGGCTGATCAGGTCCTTCACCTGGGACGTCAACTCGGCCATCGTCCGCGCCAGTTGCGGCAGGTAGAAGATGGGGTCGTAGCCGAATCCCTGCTCTCCTCTAGGCTCAAAGGCGATCAGGCCCTGCACCTCGCCCTGGCACAACTTGACCGCCTCCGAATCCGGCTCGGCGACGGCGATGACGCAACGGAAGTGCGCCCACCGCTTCGAGGACTGGAGGTCCTCCATGTCGTCGAGGATGCGGGCGAACCGCTCCTCGTAGGCGGCGTCCTCCCCCAGGAAGCGGGCGGAACGCGCCCCGGGGCCGCCGTCCAGGGCGTCGATCTCCAGGCCGGAGTCGTCTGCCAGGGCGACTAGGCCGCTGGCCCGGGTGCCGTTGAGCGCTTTTATCTTAGCATTCTCCTCATAGGTGTCGCCAGGTTCGTCCTCTGGCAGCGTCAGGTCGAGCTGGGCCGGGGTCACCAGCTCCCAACCGCAGCCGTCGAGCAGGCGGCGGAACTCGGCGATCTTGCCGGGGTTATTGGTGGCGATGAGGAGACGAGGCATCACAGATCACGATACGACATGGCGGGGCCAGTCGAGAGCAATAGCCGCAACAACAGTGTAGCGGAGGCTTTCCGGCCTCCGCTACCGCGTGTAGATATCTACTGTATGGAGATCGGCGTCGCCTTGGCCTCTAAGATCCCGGGGTCGCTGCCGCCTCCGCGTCGATGGGCTCCCAGCGGGACTGGAGCTTGCCCGCCACCTTCGGCATCGTCGTGTACTCCATCTCCTCCAGCGGGAGACGGTGCGGCTGGAAGGGTCCGTGGGCGCGGAAGTAGTCGGCCACCATGTTGGCCTTGTCGCGCACGTGGTCGAAACCGGGGTCGTCGAACATGTCCTGGGGGCCGACGAGCTTGCCGTCGGCGAGCTGGAAGCCGAGGCAGACGAGGCGGGGCGGCCCGTCGAAGCGGCTGGGGTGGGCGTCCTTGAGGCCCACCGGCATCAGCGGGCCGTGGTGGGAGCCCCGCATCCAGCCCTCCACGATGAACGGGTTGGTGAACGGCTCCAGCACCTCGCCCACGGCGGGGAAGGTCCCCTGCGAGCGGACGACCATGGCGGGGTCGTCCTTGCCCACGTAGCGGCCGGCGATGAGGGAGAGCTTGTCGGTGCTGGAGACGGCGCCGACCTCGCCGGTATTGCGCGAGTACACCTTCTTGACGGCGTAGCGGTCGGGCGCGCCCAGGAAGATGAGCATGTCGTAGATCTCTTCCGGCGCGTTGAGGGTGACCTTGACGTGCTCCCGCACGTCCTGGATCTCGAAGGCGAACCCCTCATTCAGCCCTTCACCGATGATGAGGCCAGGGGTGTTGAAGGGGTCGGCGAACATCTTGTACAGGGGGAGGTTAAAAGCGCCGGCGGAGGTCTTGTCGCCCATGAACACGAGGATGGGCTCCGAAGGCCGCTCGTCGATCTCCATCTCCGCCGAGCCGGGGCCGGCGCCGCGGATGTTGCCGGAGAAGGCGTCCGCGATGAGGTCCTGACCGGCGCCGTACAGCTTCAGCTTCTTGGCCAGCTCGGTGCCCTTCTGGAAAGTGTCCCAGGCCAGCTTGTGGATCTCCTCGCTGTTCTCGCCCCGATCGTGGGTCATGATGAGGAACATGTCGTCGCCGCAGTAGCTGACGTGATGATCGACGAGGAGACCTCGCTGTTTCGCTGCTTCCATCTCCCTGCGACCGAGATCGAGGATGTCGGGATGGGAAGATGAGTGACCGACGTAGCCGCCGATGTCAGCCTTGATGACGCTTATGGTAACCACGCGAGTACCTCCAATGCGCTAGGACATCACACAGATCAGGGATCGAGAGCCGTCTTTCTAGGCCACAGTCTATTGGTGATACGATGGCAACACAATAGACGGATCATTCGCGCCAATGTTACGTGGACGGCCTCAGGGGTGTCAAGGCGACGTCGCGCCCCCCGATGGCGCCGCCAGCGCTTCCAACGCCGCCTTCGCCAGTCGACGGGCGGTGCGCCCGTAGGAGCCGTGCTGAGGGCTCTCCGGCCGAGCCAGGCAGGCCTCCACCTGCCGCCGCAAAGCCGCCGTCCTCTCCGCGGCCAGCGCCTCGTTCAACGGTTTGAAGCCCTGCAGCTTGCGCGGCCCTTCACGGCCGCCCTCCGAGATGTACCAGTCGCGGAAGGAACGACAACCGACCCGAAACAGGAGGTAGCCCAGGGGCGAGGTCACGGGAGGGTAGCCCAGGGTCAGGATGCGCTCGCTCTCCTTCTGGCAGGGGGACTCGTACTCCACCATCAGGTGGCCGCCGGCGGGCACCAGGCCGGACAGCGCCTGGAACAGCGGCTCCTCCAGGCTCGCCGACCGCAGGTCCGCCGCCTCGCCGCGGAACCGCGGCGCCGCCTCGTAGCGGACGACGTCCACCCAGTTGTAGCCGGGATACGGCCCCGAGTTGTGCAGGCCGAACGCCACCGCCTCCTGGGCCATGCGACCATCGGAATCGACAAGCAGAAGCTGGAAGTAGCGGGCGCCGACGTTGTTCTTGGACCCCAACAGGGCGAGCAGTCGGTAGGCCCCCAGGGGGAGCCCCTGGAGCCGGCCCAGCGGATGATCCTTCTCCTCGGCGAGGGCCCAGATGCGGGACAACAGGCCATCGAGGCGATGCGCGTCTTCGGTCTGAGTGGGGAGAGGTGGCTCCGGCACAATGCCATTATAGGCGGGCACTCCTATGAGGCGGCAGGCTTCCGGTGCTATAATCGCGCCGCGAGAAGTAGCCAGCAAACAGCGGAGGTACAGCATGCCCCAGGAGTATGTCCTCACCGAGCAGCGCGACCGCGTCGGCATAATCACCTTCAACAAGCCGGACCGCCTGAACGTTTTCAGCGATGCCATGTTCGGCGAGGTGCGAGAGGCCATCGAGACCTTCAACGGTGATCCGAGAGTTGGGGTCGCGGTGCTCACGGGCAGCGGGCGCGCCTTCTGTGCCGGCGCCGACATCAAGGGCTGGGACAGCGAGATCGAGGCTCGGGAACGTGGCGAACAACCGCGCCGCGAGCGAGAGGACGAGAACTGGGTTCACTTCATCCAGCGCTCTAAGCCCGTGATCTGCGCCATCAACGGCCTCTCTATCGGCGTTGGGCTCACCATGACCCTCCCCTGTGACGTGCGCATCGCCTCCGATCAAGCGCGCCTGTCCATGCGCTTCGTGCGAGTGGGCGTCCTGCCGGAGCTGGCCAGCACCCGCATCCTGGGGCAGATCGTCGGCGTCACCCACGCCTTGGAGCTGATGCTGTCTGGGCGGATCATCGATGCCGCCGAAGCGGGCCGCATCGGCCTCGTCAATCGGGTGGTGCCCCACGAGCAGCTCATGGACGTCGCCTTGGAGACGGCGGCCGAGATCGCCTTCAACCCGGCCGAGTCACTCAAGGTTATCAAGAGCATGGCCTGGGCCCACCTTGGCGAAGGGGATCTCGGAGAGGTGCTCAAGCGTGAGGACGTGGAGTTCGCCGCCGCCCAGCAGCGGCCCGCCTGGAAGGAGGCCGTGAGCGCCTTCTTGGAGAAGCGGCAGCCCGACTTCCACCGCAGTTAGCCGGCCGCGGCTCTCAATGGACTATCGCCAGTCTATCGACTACCTTCTGTCCTTCGCGGACTTCGAGCGCAGCGGCCGCTTCCAGGACCGACCGGATGTGGGGCCGGTGCTGTCGCTCTTGCGTGGCTTGGGTGATCCGCACCTGGGACGCCGCACCGTCCATATCGCGGGCAGCAAGGGGAAGGGGAGCGTGGCGGCGATGGTGGAGAGCATCCTTCGCGCCGCGAAGCTGCGCACCGGTCTGTTCACCAGCCCCCACCTCCACAGCTACACGGAGCGAGTCCGAATCGATGGCCGGCCGCTGGCCGAGGACGAGTGGTCCCGCCTGACGGCCACCGTCCGGGACGCGGTAGAGGCTCAGGGCCCCCTGCCGGACGGCCGCAACCTGGTGACGTTCGACCTGCTGACAGCGCTGGCGTTCCTCGCCTTCCGGGAGCACGCCGTCGACTGCCAGGTGCTGGAGGTGGGTCTGGGCGGTCGTGTCGACAGCACCAACGTTTTCGAGACCAAGGAGGTGTCCGCCGTCACCGCCGTCGGCCTGGAGCACACGGAGGTGCTGGGCAACACGGTGGAGGAGATCGCAGCCGAGAAGGCGGGCGTCATCCGGCCCGGCTCCACCGTCGTCATCGGGCCCCAGCCCCAGGCGACAGCGCGGGAGGTCATCGGCCGGGTTGCCGGGGAGGCCGGCTGCATCACCGTGGACGTGTCAGAGAGTTACTCCTGGCGCCGGGACTCCCACGATCTCGGGGGTCAGACCTTCCGGCTGGAAGGGCCCCGCGGCATTCTCGATCTGCGGCTGCCCCTCCTGGGCCTGCACCAGGTCGAGAACGCCGCCACCGCTGTCGCTTGCGTCGACGCCCTGACCCGCTTCCGGCGGGGCCTGCCCATAGGCGACGATGCCATCGAGAAGGCGCTGGCCAGCGTATCGTGGCCTGGACGGATGGAGATACTGAGCCGGCGCCCCGTTGTAGTCGCCGATGGGGCCCACAGCCGCGAAGCGGCCCGGCGCCTGAGGGAGAGCTTAACGGATTACCTTTCCTGCCGCAGCGCGTTCCTGATAGTAGGCATGTCCGCGGACAAAGACGTGATGGGCGTGGCCCAGGAGCTAGCGCCCGTCGCTCGCCGCGCGGTGGCGGTGCGGGCCAATCACCCTCGGGCGATGGCCCCGCAGGAGGTAGCGGCGGCCTTCCTGGAAGCGGGCGTCGAGACCGAGGCGGGAGAAGAAGTGGCCGAAGCGCTGGACAAAACGATGGCGTCAGCGGATGACAAAGCAGTAATATGTCTGGCAGGCTCGCTGTTTGTGGCGGCGGAGGGACGGGCCCACATGGGGGGACTGCGGTAACGGCTATCGACTAGCGTCTGGGAGGTATTGCGAATGGCAGGCTGGAACGGGAGGCGCGTGGTGATAACGGGGATGGGGGCCGTCACCCCCTTGGGGAACTCCGTTTCGGAGTTCTGGCAGGCCTGTGTTGATGGCAAGTCCGGTATCGACTTCGTGACCCAGTTCGACGCCAGCGGCTATCCCTCCCGAATCGCGGGCGAGGTCAAGGGATTCGACCCTCTGGATCACATGGACCGCCGCGAGGCCCGCCGCATGTCCCGCTTTGGCCACTTCGCCGTCGCAGCCGGTCGCCAGGCACTCGAGAGCGCCGAGCTAAACCTAGAGCAGCAAGACCGTAGCAGGGTGGGCGTCATTATGGGCAACGGCATCGGCGGCCTGCCCAGCATCGAGCAGGCCGTCCACACGATCCGAGACAAGAGCGGGTTGCGCATCGACCCCCTGTTCATGCCCAAGATGCTGCCCAACATGGCGGCAGCCCAGCTCAGCCTCGTGCTGGGGGCCAAGGGCTACTCCAACACCGTGATCACCGCCTGCGCCGCCGGCACGCAGGCGATGGGCGACTCCCTGGACCTCGTCCGCTCCGGTCGCGCCGATGTGGTGCTCACCGGCGGCTCCGAGGCGGCGCTGTGCGAGTTGGGCTTGTGCGGATTCGCCGTGATGCGCGCTCTGTCCACCTATAACGATGAGCCCCAGAAAGCGAGCCGCCCCTTCGACGCGGAGCGGGACGGTTTCGTGGCCGCCGAGGGGGCCGCCATCTTCGTCTTCGAGGATCTGGAGCACGCCCGCCGGCGCAACGCTCCCATCCTCGCTGAGATTGCCGGTTACGGCGCCTGCAACGACGCCTACCACGTGGTTGTCCCGTGCGCGGACGGCGAGGGCGCCGTCCGCGCCATGAGCTGGGCGTTGGAGGATGCCGATGTCAAACCGGAAGAGGTGGACTGCATCAATGCCCACGGCACCTCCACCAAGATCAATGACAGCGCCGAGACGCTGGCCATCAAGAAGATGTTCGGTGAACAGGCATATCGCATACCGATCAGCGCCACCAAGTCGATGATTGGCCACGCCTTCGGCGCCGCCGGCGCCCTGGAGTCCGTCGCCTGCCTGGAGTCCATGCGCCACGGCGTCATCCCGCCCACGATCAACTATGAGCACCCCGACCCCGAGTGCGACCTGGACTACGTCCCCAACGAGGCCCGCCGCGCCGACGTGCGGGTGGCCCTGAAGAACAGCTTCGGTTTTGGCGGGCAGAACGCCTGCCTCGTGTTCAAGCGTTTCGAAGACTAGCTCCCCGTATGCGCCGTAACTCTCGGCCCGATGAGAGGATGGCAGCGCGTTGAAGATCCTGGTCGTCGGCGGCGCAGGCTATATCGGTAGCGTCACCGTCGACCAGCTCCTCCAGGCCGACCACAGCATCACTGTCCTCGACAGTCTGGTGGCCGGTCACCGTGAAGCCGTCAGCGGGGAAGCGGAGCTGGTGGTGGGGGATGTGCGGGACGAGGACTCCCTGGCCCGACTGATGGCCTCCCACTCCTTCGACGCCGTTGTCTACTACGGCGGCTACATCCAGGCCAGCGAGTCGGTCCTCAATCCCGGCCGCTACTTCGCCAACAACGTCGGCGGCTGCATCGCCCTCCTCAACGGCATGGCCGCCTACGGGGTGGAGCGGTTCGTGTTCAGCTCCAGCGCCGCCGTCTACGGGGAGCCCGAGTCGCTGCCGCTGACCGAGGAAGCGCCGCTGCGCCCCGTGAACCCCTACGGTGAGACCAAGACGATGGTGGAGCGGATGCTCCCCTGGTATGAGCGGCAGGCCGGCATCCGCTACGTATCGCTGCGCTACTTCAACGCCGCTGGCGCCACCGAGCTGCGTGGGGAGGATCACCGGCCGGAAACCCACCTCATCCCGATCGTCCTCCAGGCGGCGATGGGCCAGCGAGAGGCCATCCCTCTCTACGGCACGGACTACTCTACCCCTGACGGCACCTGCATACGCGACTACGTCCACGTGACGGACCTGGCTGCTGCCCACATCCTTGCCCTGGAGGCCGTCTCAGGCGGGAGCAGCGGCGTCTACAACCTGGGCGGCGGCTCCGGCTTCTCCAATCGCGAAGTGATCGAGGCCGCCCGCAGGGTCTCCGGCAAACCCATCGCCATCCGCGAGGAGCCGCGGCGGGCCGGCGACCCTGCTCGGCTCATCGCCTCCAACGATAGGGCCAAGCGGGCGCTGGGCTGGCTGCCCTCGGTCACCGGCCTGGAGGTGATCATCGAAAGTGCCTGGCGCTGGCACCAGGCTCACCCCAAGGGCTACCTTTCCTAACCCGAGCCGGTAACAGCAGCGGCCCCGTCGCCGTCGCGCGCTGCCTCTCCACCGTGCTGCCATACGTGCGCCAGCCGCCTCCTTGCCGCGGCCCGTAACGCATCCTCTCCGTCCCAGTCATGCGGGCGGAGTGTAACAAAAGCGTATCAGTGCACGTCTAGAGATGCGTCAATGTCACAGCTTCCCGCGTCTAACGTCCTGCGCGGAGCGGGCTGGTGCCTGGTCCTGTTCGTGCTGTCGTCGATCGGCGGCGTCAGCGCCGGTGCGATCGAGCCGCAGCCCGTGGCCTCCAGTGCTTACGCGCCGCCGGTGGCGGTGCTGCAGGAGGTCCGCCGGCCAGATCCTGCGCCCCTCCCCATCCCCACACCAGCGCCCGCGCCAACCCCAAAGCCCACGCCGGTGCCCACACCCACGCCAAGCCCCACACCAGCGCCCACACCCATATCCGCGCCCACAGCAGCACCAGCGGCTCAACCTGCCTCGGTGCCGGCGCCCGCAGCGGAGCCGCAACCAGCGATCACGCCCGCACCTGCGCCAGCGCTGCCTCCAGCCCCAGCGCCAGCCCCAGCGCTGCCCGCACCCTCTCCATCACCGCCGCCGTCGCCCTCGCAGCTCGCAGACACGAACACGCCTACGGTTATCGTCACCCTGACCAACGACCTGCGGGCGCAACACGGCCTGCCGCCGCTGGCCGTAAACGACGCCCTGACCGCCGCCGCCCAAGCCTACGCCGAGACGATGGCCGCGAACGGGTGGTTCGCGCACAACGGACCGGATGGCTCGACGCTGTCCTCACGAGCCCAGGTCGCCGGCTACAGCGGCTGGACCTACCTGGCGGAGAACCTCTACCGTGGCTCCCACGGAGACCCTCCCGCCAGCATTATCCAGGTGTGGGTCGCCAGCCCCCCGCACCACGACGCCATGCTCAGCGCGGTCGCCACGGAGATCGGCGTGGGCTGCCACGTCAGTGGCGAATACCTCTGGTGCGTCCAGGACTTCGGAGCGCGCTAGAGCCCCTTGATCCAGGGCCAGACGAGTCCTTCCCAAACACCGCCCAGCACAAGGCCCGTCCACAGTAGCGCGTGTGGAATACTTCCGCCCGCCGAGAGCGGATAGGCGACCGGGCGCCGCATCCGGAACAGATGGAACACGACCGCCCGCCAGAACGGGCCTAGAATCATTACCGTCGGCACGAGCGCCACCGCCCTTCGGGCCGTGCCCGCAGCGTCATCGCGCGCAGCCAGCCGCTCTAGCGCTCGCCCTATGCGCCAGCGGCTGGTCCAGGCGCGGGTGTCGTCCAGAACCGGTGCGTCCTCCAGAAGGTACAGAAATAGGACTGCGTAGGCTGCCATCATGAATCCCATCGCCAGGGCTCCGGGCCAGCGGCCCAGGGTGGCGACAAAGAGCAGCGCCAGCGGCACCGCAGTGTAGGCTTCGACTCTCCACAGCACCAGCGCTGCCCCCGTCCGGGGACGCAGGTAGCGCAGAAGGAACGGACCCCAGCGCGCCTCCCGCGTGGTGACCTCTTTCACACCCATCCGTATCACTGCAGAGGGAACGCGGCCAGGCGCTCGTATACGGCCCCGCCGGGCTGCAATGTGCTGCGCATCAGCACCACCTCTCGCACGTCAAACTCGGCCTGGGGCGGCGTCACCGCACACAAAGCCTCGGCGATGCGTTCGGCTGTGCCGGGACGAGCAGGCTGCGGCACCCGCGCCAGTGTCAGGTGGGGGGAGAAGCCCCTGTCTTCCGAGGGGAAGCCGATCTCCACCAGCGCATTCTCCACCGCAGTCTGCAACCCCCGCAGGCGCTCGACATCGCCGGTGACGTCCAGCCAGAGCACCCGTGGGCTGTGGCGCTTCCCAAAGGTGCCCGACGCTCCCAGGGCTAGGCGGAACCCTGGCTGGCCGCTGGTGGCGCTGGCCAGGGCCTCCGTGATCGCCGCCACCCTCGCGGCAGGTGTCTCCCCAAGGAACTTCAGGGTGAGATGGATCCCCTGCGGCCGCACCCAGCGCAGGTGGGAGAGGTCCTGGCGCTTCAGTTCCCCCTGAGCACGGCCCAGCTCCTCTCGCACCTGCCCCGGCAGGTCCACTGCCACGAACAGACGCAGCGGTTGGTCTTCAGGTCTTCGAGGGCACATTCGTACGTCCCATTATAGTCAGAGCCGGTGCCCAAGGGGGCCAGAGAGAGGATTCGTAGCCACACCGAGGCGGGAAGATGGCGAAGAGATTCGTGTCCCTAGGTCACGGGCCGACCAAGCAGCCGAGCGGCGTTCTCGCCCAACACGCGGCGCAAGGCACCCTCCTCCAGCCCACTATTCCGTACCTCGGTCAGGGCGGCCGCCTGGCTGACGAGGGGGAAGTCAGTCCCGAACAGCAGTCGCTCATCCCCCAGCGCCTGCGCGGCAGCGGGCAGCAAGGAGGGGTCGTAGAGGTAGCGCAGCGCGGCTGTATCGGCGTAGGGGCCGGGCAGGGCTTTGCGTACGGCCGGCATGGGAGCGTAAAGAGGCAGCCCACCGGCGAGATGCGCCCCCACCACCGGGACGCCACCGGCACGCCCCAGGAACCGGTAGAACGAGTCCAGCCGCAGGCCCAGCTTTCCTGGATACTCATGGCCCACGGGCTCTGTGACGTGGAACAACAGGATGAGGTTGCGGCGGGAGGCCAGCTCCGCCAGCGCTTCCCCGGCGGGGCCGTCCAGCGCCCAGCCCTGGCTGTCTGGCCGCAGTTCGCCCAGGCCGCGGGCGCCCCCGTCGGCGCACCGCTCCACCTCCCGCGCGGCGTCCTCCCCGGCCAACGGGTTGGCCGTGCAAAAGGGCACGATGCGGCCGCCGCTCTTCACGGCCGCCTCGAGCAGGTAGTCGTTATGGCGCACGCAGTCCTGGTGATCGCGCCAGGCGAACCCCAGCGCCACGCTCACCTCCACAGCAGCCTCGTCCATGCTCCGCAGCAGCTCCTCCGCTGTGGCGATCTTCGCCCGCGGGCTGCTGTACATCTCGGCGAAGGTGACGTCGCGCTGCACGTAGCCCTCGCGGCCCTCGCGCACCTCGGGCGGGAAGATGTGCGTGTGGAAGTCGATGATCACGAGGGGAATGATAGCAGGTGACTCGGTTGCGCCGCACGCGCGTCCGTTCCTATAATGGGTGCCGGCCCCTCGATCGTGAAAGGCAGGCTTACCCTTGCCCCCCATTGGCGCTTCCGCCGTCCAGGAACTGCAGTCGACCGCCCGGCGCATCCGCCGCCACATCATCCGCATGACGGCCGAGGTGAACTCCGGCCACCCGGGCGGCTCCCTCTCCTGCACGGACATCCTCACTGCCCTCTACTTCCGCGTCCTCAAGCACGACGCTAGCAACCCCACCTGGCCGGACCGCGACCGCTTCATCATGAGCAAGGGGCACGCCTCGCCCGCAATGTACTCAGTGCTGGCCGAGGCCGGCTACTTCCCCACCGATGAGCTGCTGACGTTCCGCAAGCTGGGCAGCCGCCTCCAGGGGCACAACGTGATAGGGGTGCCGCCGGGAGTGGAGATGTCGGCGGGGGCGCTGGGGATGGGCCTCTCCTTCAGCTTGGGCCAGGCCCTGGCTGGCCGCATGGATGGCCGCAGCTACCACGTGTACTGCCTGCTCAGCGATGGCGACTGCAACGAGGGGCAGACCTGGGAGGCCGCGGCTGCCGCCAGCCATCACCAGGTCGACAACCTCATCGCTATCGTGGACTACAACCACATCCAGAACGACGGCTTCTCCGACTACGCCCGCTTCGCTCAGAGGGACGGAGGCCGACGACGGCCCGGCGGCTGGGTGGGGCAGGACGGCCACACCGTGAACATCCTCTCCCTGCACTCGCTGCCCGACCGCTGGCGCGCCTTCGGGTGGAATGCTCTGGAGGCGGACGGACACGACTTCGCGCAGATCATCGGCGTCCTGGAGACGGCCAAAGGCCATACGGGACAGCCCAGCGTGGTCATCTGCCAGACCATCAAGGGCAAGGGCGTCAGCTTCATGGAGAACAATCCCGCCTTTCACGGCAAAGCCTCGAACAAGGAGGAGACGGAGCAGGCGCTCAAGGAGCTGGCCGACTGATGGTCAAGGAAGCGCGCCTGGCAGCCACCCGCGAAGCCCTAGGGCCCACCCTCGCGAAGCTGGCCCGGGAGGGACTGGACATCGTGGTCGTGGACGCGGACCTGGGTGCCTCCACCAGCGCGATTCTCTTCGGGCGCGATTTCCCGGAGCGGTTTGTGACGGTAGGCGTGGCCGAGCAGAACATGATCGGGGTGGCCGCCGGCCTGGCCGCGTGCGGCAAGATCGCCTTCGCCAGCAGCTTCGCCGTGTTCGCCCCCGGCCACTGCTTCGACCAGATGCGAATGGCCGTGGCCCAGCCCAACCTCAACGTGAAGCTGGTCGCCAGCCACGGCGGCGTCGTCACCGGCGAGGACGGCGCCTCCGCCGAAGCCCTGGAAGACCTCTCCCTCATGCTCTCCCTGCCCAACTTCCGCGTCATCGTCCCCGCCGACGTGGTGGAGGCGGAGCAGGCCATCGAGACGGCGGCCCGCAGCTACGGCCCCTTCTATATCCGCACCATCCGCCCCAAAGTCCCCGTCATATACGAGGACAACCACCGGTTCGAGCTGGGCAAGTGGCATCAACTCCGCCCCGGCTCCGAGGTCACCGTCATTGCTGTGGGTGTGCTCTTGAAGGCGGCGCTGGACGCCGCCGAGCTCCTGGCCCAGGAGGGGATTGACTGCCGGGTGCTCAACGCTGCCTCCCTCAAGCCAGCCGACGAGGAGGCGGTGGTGGCCGCCGCCGCCGAAACTGGGGCGATCGTCACGGCCGAGGATCACCAGGTGCACGGCGGCCTGGGCAGCCTCGTCGCCCAGTTGACGGCCCGCGAGAGGCCCGTCCCCATGGCCTTCGTCGGCATGCAGGACCGTTACGGCACCAGCGGCCGCTGGGACCAACTTCTGGAGCACTTCCACCTGACCCCGGCGGCGATAGCGGAGGCGGCCCGCAACGTGATCTCCCGCAAGAGCGCCTAACAAGACGCAGACCGCCTGCGTCTCCCCATGTGAGATGAGCGCGCCCGTACGAATAGCAGCGATCTCCCTGGCCACAACCATCTGCCTGCTGTCCCTCAAGCTTGTCGTGGGCGTCATCAGCGGCAGCATCGCCGTCCTCTCCGACGCCATCGACAGCGGGACAGACGTGGTGGGAGGCACCGCCGCCCTGATCAGCGTCCGTATCGCCGCACGGCCGGCGGACGAGGATCACCCCTACGGGCACGGCAAGGTGGAGAGCATCTCCGCCTCCGTGGCAGCCACCGTGGTGACCATCGGCGGCGGCTTCGTGGTGTTCCAGGCCGTGCGCCGGCTGGTCGCGGGTAGCCCGGAGATCAACGTCGGCCTGGGTTTGCCTCCGATGCTGATTGCGGCCGTCGCTAACTTGGTCATCGCCTACTACATGCGACAGGAAGCGCGGCGGGCCCGCTCCCTAGCCCTGGCCTCGGAAGCCACCCACCTCCAGACCAACGTCATCCAGGCTGCAGCGGTCATCGCCGGCCTGGCCCTGGTGGGCATCAGCGGCCTGCGCCTATTCGACGCCCTGGTGGCCCTGGGGCTGGCCGTCTACATGGGCTGGGCTGCCGTTCACCTCGCCCGCGCGGCGCTCGCCGAGGTCATGGACGTGGCCCTGCCGGACGATGACCTGCGGGCCATTCACGACGTCCTCGTCGCCCACCAAGACGAGATCCGCGGCTTCCACCGCCTGCGCAGCCGCAAGGCCGGCCCCATTCGCCACGTGGACATGCACCTGCTCGTAGACCCGCAGCGCACCGTGGAGGAGGTCCACGCCGTCTGTGACCAGATCGAGCATGAGATTAGCGAGGGCCTGCCGGGGACCACCGTCACCATCCACATGGAGCCGGACGACGGCCGCTACCGCGGCCCCCTGGATCGCATCCTCCAAGGGGCATCATAGGGAAAACTCGGTTCGCTGGCGGCCTGACAGGTGTTCAGGCGCCGCGGCGGCCGTCTCCCTCGATCTCCTCCTCCTCTTCCTCCTCGTCTTCTAGGTCCTCATCGGAGAAAACGGCGGCCTCGCGTCCCGCCCATACCGTGACCACGAAGTCCTCCCGGAACGGGTCCGTCGTCAGCACCAGCCGCTCATCGATCTCCAAGGCCAGCTCGCGGAGGTCCTCCTCCGTCATGTCCTCGCCGACGCAGAGGGTGGCGTATGCCATGGAGGGCGTGAAATGGATGTCCACGCGACCGATCTCGTCTTCCCCGGACTTGATGATGTAGGACTCGGAGTGGGGCGTGCGGCACTCCCGTTCGAACGCGTAGTCAGTCACGGGGACCTCCCTTCAGCTTACTAGGGCCTCGTTTGGCCACTGCCCAGGATGATCCACTTATAGCTGGTCAGCTCGCGGGGGCCCATGGGGCCGCGGGCGTGCATCTTTTGGGTGGAGATGCCCACCTCGGCTCCCAGGCCGAACTGAGCGCCGTCGGTGAACTGGGTGGAGGCGTTGACGTACACGGCCGCAGCGTCCACCTCATCTAGGAAGCGCATGGCCGCCCCGTAGTCGGCGGTGACGATCGCCTCTGAGTGGCCGGAGCCGTAGCGCTCGATGTGGCTCAGCGCTTCGTCCAGGGAATCAACGACGCGGACGGCGGCGACAAGGGCCAGGAACTCCTTGCCGAAGTCGTCTGGGGCAGTGGGCTTGAGAGCGAGATCGGGTATCTCGGCGGCGTTGAGGATGCGCAGGGAGGGTTCGTCGCAGCGCATCTCCACCCCGGCCTCGGCCCAGCGGCGGCCCAGGGCGGGCAGGAAGGGCGTGGCCACGCCCTCGTGCACCAGTAGCGTGTCGAGGGCGTTGCAGATGGAGGGACGCCGCGTCTTCGCATTGTGGGCCACTTCCACCGCCATCTCGATATCGGCGGCGGCGTCCACGTAGGTGTGACAGACACCGACGCCGCCCGTGACCACGGGCATGGTGGCGTTCTCCGCCACGTATCGGATGAGCTGGGCGCCGCCGCGGGGGATGAGGAGGTCGATGACGTCCCGCATACGGAGCATCTCGCCCACCAGGGCGCGGTCGGTGCTCTCGATGAACTGGACGGCGTTGTCGGGGGCGCCGGCGGCGGTGACGGCGTCCCGCACCACGGCGGCCAGCGCCGTGTTGGAGTGGATCGCCTCCTTGCCTCCGCGGAGGATGCTGGCGTTGCCCGACTTCAGGCACAGGGAGGCGATGTCCACGGTGACGTTTGGGCGGCTCTCGTAGATGGCGGCGATGACCCCCAGGGGAACGCGTCTGCGGCCCAACTGGAGGCCGTTGGGCAAGGTGTGCATATCGGAGATCTCGCCGAGGGGGTCGGGTAGGGAGGCCACCTGTCGCACGTCGGCGGCCATCCCCTCCAGTCGCTCGTGGGTCAGCAGCAATCGATCGAGCAGCGCCTCGGAGAGCCCGCCACTGCGGCCGGCGTCCATGTCCTTGCGGTTGGCGGTCAGGACCTCGGCCTCCCGCTCCAGCAGGTGGCCGGCGATGTTGAGGATGGCGCCGTCGCGCACCTCGGCGGAGAGGCGGGCCAGGGCCCGTGCCGCCTCCCGCGCCGCTGCGCCCTTCGTCCGTAGCTCGGATGCGGTACTGGTCATGTCCCCTTCCTCGGCTCTTGCCTTTCCTCCCCCTCATCCTCCGCCTCCGTCTTGCGCTCCAGACGGATGACGCTGCGGCCAGAGAGGCCCATGATCAGACGGGCCTGAGGCTCCTGGCTGGCGCGCACCCACAACTCGAAGGCGCCGACATTGTGGGGGTCCTCCGTGAGATCGGCCTTGATCCCCTTGGCCTCCAGCGCCTCCTGGCCAGTCTCGGCGTCGTGACGGGTGGGCATGCCCGCGACCTTCACCAGCGGGTCGGTCTCCCGCTCGCGACGCCCCAGGACGCTCCGTAATCGCCTCAACATATCGGGGTCTACGGCCCGCCTGTCGGGGGACGGGCTTCACACACCTGCCTGCCGGCAGGCAGGCTCAACGGTGCTACTTGTGCCTTCGCTGCCAGCGTGTCTGCTTCAGCCTCTTGCGATGCTTGTGCTTGCTGATCTTCTTGCGCCGTTTCTTGATGACTGAGCCCACAAACCCTCCGTAACTTCGTGGAACGCGCTTCAAGGAACAGGGTGACGTCTCCCTTGGTCTCTGTTCCTTGTTTCCTGTTCCGTCAATTCATCTCCTGCTCCAACAGCGGCTCGAATTTGAGCAAGGTGAGGTCGGGAGTAACGTCATCGTAAGCCGCCCGCACCGGCATGTCCACCCTGAGGTCCTCCGGTCCGACGCCAACGATGTTGGTGGTGAGCCGCGGCCCTTCCTCCAGTTCCACTATGGCGAGCACGTAGGGGACGTCCTCCTGGAACGCTGGGTGCATGGCCCGCCGCACCACCGTGTACGAGTATATCTTGCCTTTGCCGCTGGCGGTGATCCAGTCCAGGTGCTCCGACAGGCAGAAGGGACAGATGACGCGGGGATAGAAGATGTGCTTGCCGCAGTCATGGCAGCGCTGGATACGGAGCTGGCGAGACCGAGTCCCCTCCCAGAAGGGGCGTGTGGTCTCATTGGGCTCAGGCAGGGGCTTGCGGTACTCTTCTTCGGCCATGAAGCTACCTCCCCAAGACTAGCGAGGCCTGCTCGCTCATGACTCCGCCGTTCCCGTTGACGAACGCCAGCTCACAGTCGGGCACCTGTCGGTCACCGGCGCGGCCCTGGAGCTGGCGCACCGCTTCCGTGACGTGAGAGGCGCCGCCAGCCAGACCCGGCTGCCCGAAGGAGAGCTGCCCCCCGTGGGTGTTCAGGGGCAGGTCGCCGCGGTAGCTGAGATCGTGCTCCTCCACGAAGGTCCCACCGCCACCCTTGGAGCAGAAGCCAGCGTCCTCAAGGGTGACCAGCACCGTTATCGTATAGCAGTCGTACACCGATACCAAGTCCACGTCCTTGGGCGAGGCCCCGGCCATTTGGAACGCTCGCGGTGCCGTCACCGCGATGGGCGACGTAGTGATGTCGCCCGCCTGCGACAGCATCATATGGGTCGCGTACTCGGCGGCGCCCAGGAGCCACACCGGTGGCCGGGGCGAGCGGCGGGCTACCTCCGGGGAAACGACCACGAAGGCTGCGCCGCCGGTGCAGGGCATGACGATCTCCAGTAGGTGCAGGGGGTCCACCACCAGCGGCGAGTTCAGCACATCGTCGATGGTGATGGGCCGGTCGAAGAAGAGGGCGTCCGGGTTGGCGCAGGCGTTGGTGCGCTGATCGACGGCCACCTTCGCCAGTTGGCGGGATGTGGTGCCGTACTGGAACATGTGCCGCTGGGCGATGAGCGCGTAGCCGGAGTTCACGCCCATAGGCCCGTAGGGCACCTCGAACTCGCGGTAGGGGAGCTGGTAGCGGCGACCGGCCCTGGGAGTGTAGAACGTCTCGACGTCGGAGGCCTCGCTCAGGACGCAGAGGGCGGCGCTACACTGGTCGGCGGCAATGGCCGCCGCCGATCGCCAGACCATCCCCGCCGCCGAGGCGCCCCCTATGTCCACTACGTTGGAGTACCGCGGGTGCACGCCCAGGTACTCGCCGAGGACGGAGGGCCACATGGGGGCAACATCCGTGATGGGCGGGCCGATGAGGAGGCCGTTCACGTCCTTCGGCCTCAGGCCAGCGTCCAACATCGCCAGACGGGCCACCTCGGCCATGATGCCCAGGGTGGTCTTGCCGTCCGGGCTTCGGGTCGGCTTCAGCTCGCCGATGCCGGTGATGGCCGCCTCGCGCTTCAGGGTCATGGCGATCGTCCAGGCCGGTCCCAGGCCCCCAGTCCGGCGATCATAGCAGCACCAGGTTGTCCCGGTGCACTACCTCGCTGCCGTAGTGGTGGCCCAGCACGCCCTCGATACGGTCGGAGCGGAGGCCGCGGATACGCAGTATCTCCTGGGCGCTGTAGTTGGCGATGCCGCAGGCGATACGTCGGCCGTCGCCGTCGGTGATGGACACGGCGTCCCCTCGTTCGAAGTCCCCTTCCACGTCGCGCACGCCTGCCGGGAGCAGGCTCCGCCTCTGCTCTCGCAGGGCCCGGCTGGCGCCGGCGTCCACGGCGATGCTCCCCCTCAAGGAGAGGCCGGCCACCATCCAGCGTTTGCGGCTCTCCATGCGGTCCACCCTGGAGGGGAAGAGGGTGCCCAGCTCCTCGCCCCGGGCGAGACGGATGAGCACCTCCCGCTCACGCCCATCGGCGATGACGACGGGAGTGCCACCGGCGAGGGCCAGCTGGGCCGCCTGAAGCTTGGTGGTCATGCCGCCCACGCCTCGGCCCCGGGTGCCGCCCGCCAGCCGCTCGATCTCGGCGTCGATGCGCTCCACGCGGGGGATGAGGCGGGCGTTGGCGTCCCGCTGGGGGTCGGCGGTGTACAGTCCGGCCTGGTCGGTGAGCAGCACCAGGAGGTCGGCGTCCACCAGGTTGGCCACCAGCGCCGACAGGTTGTCGTTGTCGCCGATGCTGGCCCCCTCGATCTCCTCCACGGCCACGACGTCGTTCTCGTTGATGATGGGGGCCACGTCCATCCCCAGCAGGCCGAGGAGGGTGTTGCGGGCGTTGAGGTAGCCCTGGCGATCAGCTAGGTCGCGGCGGGTGAGGAGGGTCTGGGCGATGGTGATCTCGTGCGAGGCGAAGAGCTCCTGATAGGCTTGCATCAGGTCGCTCTGGCCCACGGCGGCCAGCATCTGGCGGAACGGCATGCCCCTGCGGTCGCGGCTGACCCCCAGGCGGTGGCGTCCGGCAGCGATGGCGCCGGACGTGACCACCAGCACCGCGGCGCCCTCCTTGCGCAGGCGCGCGACCTGGCCCACGAGCGCCGCCATGACCTCCATGTCCAGCCGGTCGGTGCCTGCGGTGAGCACGTTGGTGCCCACTTTGGCGACGATGCGGCGGTAGTGGAGCCGTTCTTTCGAGGACTGTCGTTTGGACTTGCTGCTCTGTCTGGCCATAGGCGGCAGATATCGTGCAGATGCGCTGGCATTATATCAGGGCGGTTTCCCGCCTAACAAGGAAATGAGGGGGCCGGAGAAGGGCAGCGGCGGAGGCGCTTCGCTCAGCGGTCACCGTGTGATAGTATCTCGTTCAGTGCGGCCACCTGCGGAGGACGAGAAGTGAAGCATGCTCTGGCGCTGCTCCTGCTGGCGCTGGCTGCGGCCTTGGCCTCGCCGGCGTCACCGGCGTACGCCCAGATAGAGCTTACCGAGGCGGACCCTGCCGATGGTGCCCGCCTGAAAGCGCCACCGAAGGTCGTGCACCTCTGCTTCTCTCAACCCGTCAACATCGATGACATCGATACTTTCGACTTCAGCTACCAGATGCCCGACGGCCGCCGCCTGGGGCTGCGGATAGCCTTCCAGACGGACGGCGAGTGTGTGGATGTATACCCGGGCCTTCCGGCAGAGCGGCCGAAAGGCGACTACATCTTCGAGTGGCAGGTGACTGCAGCGGAGGGCGACGAGGAGGGCTCCGGTACACTCCGGTTCCAGGTAAGTAAAAAAAGCACGGCGACAGCGGTGCCATCGCCCACGCCCGCCGAGACTCCTCCTCCCGTGACGCCGTCGCCTACGGGGGGTGCGGTGACTGAGGACGCAGGCGATGATGACGGGCCGGACATCCTCTTCCTGGCCCTGATAACGACAGCCAGCGTGGCCGGGGCAGCGGTGCTGTTCACGCTGGGGTACTTCCTGCGCAGACGCATCGGCTACGAGCCGCACCGGCCGCCGGAGGGCGGCGAAGGGGGAGATGACCACTAGAACTCAGGACACGGGACCCAAGCCGGAGGCCCCGGCCGAAAGCCGGGGCCTCTTCATGCTCTATCTACGCGCTGTCAGGCCACTGGAGCCTTGCGCTCAAGCTCCTCCAACTCGGTCATCCAGCGGGCGAACGTCCGCAGACGCTCTTCCAGTTGGGTCTTCATCTCGCTCATCTGCTCCGCCTTCTGGCTGACGATGCCGTGCTGGCGGGTCACGACGTCGATCGCCTTGTGGAGCTGCCGCTTCTTTTCGGAGACGTCCGACTCGGGCCGGTACTGAGCCTTCAGCTCCCGCAGGACCTCCTCAGCTTCCACCATCTCCTTGATCTCGGCTAAGGTGAGGCCCAGCAGGTTCTGCAAGCGGCGGATGTGCTTCACCTGCCTGACATCGTCCTCCGAGTAGAGGCGGAAGCCGCCTTCCATGCGGGTGGGCGAAGGCAGCAGGCCCTTCTCTTCATAGAAGCGCAGGGTCCTCTGCGTGACGCCGGTGCGCTCGGCCACCTCCCCGATCTGGAGATACGCTTCGCTGGTATCGGACACGGGCCCACAGCTCCTTCGACTATCGCAGTGCGTTGCTTGAATTGGAGTATAGCGAGGCCTTACCCCTACGTCAAGGTTATGCCGGGCCCAAGCTCTCCGCTACGGGTATTCCGGCTCCTCTTCCTCTTCCCCGGTGAGCACTGCGGTAAGGGGCGGCAGAAGCGCCTCCGCGCGCTCCTCCCGTCGCCGGCCCCTGGGCGGCAGCGAGAGCACAGCTTCGCGCAGCGCCGTGAGCTTGTCGATGTGCTTCCCGTCCAGAATCACGCCCACTGCGCCCGCCTGACGCAGAGCCTGCAAGCGAGAGGCATCGATCTCAGGCGGCACCTCAACCAGCAGCGGCGTTTGGGAAAACAGGGACAGCCGCCGCAGCTCCAGCATCCCCCGCAGGGTCAGCGGCTCCTCCACCGCCGGGACCTCGAGCGCCTCCAGTGGCAGTCCAGCGAGCACCCGCAGCTCCGTATCCCCCGCGTCCGTGCCGACGCTGAGGACCAGACCCGCTCCCTCTTCCAGCATCGCCTCCGCTGACGCCTTCTCGTCCAGCAGCACGAAGTCCGCCCCCGCCTCGCGCGCGGCTGCAACGGCCGCCCGTTCAGCGTTGTCCAGCCGAAGGCCCACAGGCAGATCACCCATCTTCTTGATGACCTGCCCCAGCTTGCTCGCATCCACACCGCTGACGATTACCGCATCGGCGGCCCCGGCCGCGGCGCCGCCCGCTTTGCCCATCTGATCCTTGCCCAGCTGCAGCAGGCAGAGCATGGTGGGAGAGGCACGGCGTTCAGCCGCCAGGCCAAATCCTATAGGCGCCGCCCCCGGCCGGGCCGCCTTTTCGATCTTATCAGCCAGTCTGCTCATATCTCTCCTCCCTGCCTGCCGGCAGGCGAAGGCTCCCCGCCCATTATCGGTAGCGGCCGTCTCCGCGGGCTAGAGGATCTTGCTCAGAAACGCCTGCGTGCGAGGCTGCAGCGGCTGCAGGAACATCTCTTCCGGAGGCCCTTCCTCCACGACAACCCCTTCGTCCATGAACACGGCGCGGTCGGCCACCTCCCGGGCGAAACCCATCTCGTGGCTCACCACGATCATCGTCATCCCCTCCCGTGCCAGCGACTTCATCACGTCCAGCACCTCGCCCACCAACTCGGGGTCCAGGGCGGAGGTGGGTTCATCGAACAGCATCAGCTTCGGCTGCATCGCCAAGGCCCGGGCGATGGCCACCCGCTGCTGCTGCCCACCGGAGAGCTGTGCCGGATATGCTGAGAGCTTCTCGCCCAACCCCACCTTGGCCAACATCTCTCGCCCGGCCTCCTCCGCCTCTTTGCGGGACACCTTCTTCACCCGCATCGGAGCCTCGATGACGTTGCCCATGGCCGTGAGATGGGGGAAGAGGTTGAACCGCTGGAAGACCATGCCGATGGCCGCCCTCTTGCGGGCCACCTCCCGTTCGCCGTCCTCCACAAGGCGGCCGTTCCTCTCTCTGTAGCCCACCAGCTCGCCGTCGACGTATATGCGACCGCCGTCCACCCGCTCCAGGTGGTTTATGCAGCGCAGGAAGGTGGTCTTGCCTGAGCCGCTGGGGCCGATCAGGACGACTACCTCCCCGGCAGCCACCTCCAAGTTGACGCCCCGCAAAACCTCCAGGTGCCCGAAGCGCTTGTGTACATCCTGGCTGCGCACCATCGGCTCAGACATGGCCCCAACATTCTACACCCATGTTCGGCGGCCACCCACTATCGTTACCGCTCGGGAAAGCAGGGTTTCGGGCCGCTCCCGCTCCGAGACAGTCATCGCGCGCTCCAGTTCCGCCTGGAGCAGGCTGAACACCGAGACCATCACCAGATACCAGAAGGCCGCCACGGTGTACAGCTCCATTATCTTGAAGTTGCGTGCGGCCTGGATCTTGGCCGCGTTGAGGAGCTCCACGACACCGATGGCGAAGGCCACCGACGTGTTCTTGAGCATGGCGATGAACTCGTTCCCTGTGGGCGGGACGATCACCCGGAACGCCTGGGGGAGGATGATCCGCCTCAGGGCCTGGAGGTTCGTCATCCCCAGGGACTTGGCGGCGTCCATCTGGCCCGGCTCCACGGACTGGATACCACCGCGCACGATCTCGGCCATGTATGCCGCCTCGTTCAGGGCGAAGGTGATCACTGCTGCCCGGAAGCGAGTCCAGTTGTCCCGGAAGAGATCGTCCTCGATGACCTGCCTCAGACCGAAGTAGACGATGAGGAGCTGGAGGATGACGGGAGTCGCGCGCCAGAACCAGACGTATATTCCCGCGAGGCCGGCCACAACCGGATTGCGGGACACCCGCATCACCGCCAGGACAACACCCAGCACGACCCCCAACACCATCGCCAGCAGGGCGATGTACAGGGTTTCCCGCATCCCCCGCAGGATTATGGGGTGAAACAGGAAATCGCCAACGGTGTCGATGTCGAAGCGGATTGCCAGCAGGGCGTCCATTCCCACCACTTTCTCAGGGCCAACGAAGAGCCGTCCCCGCGGCGGACGACAGGTGCGGGGACGGCTGCCTCAACGGGACGTCAGGACACGTCTACGGCAACGCGACGGCTTGGAGATCCCACTTGGCCAGGATCTCGTCGTATTTGCCGCTGTCCTTGATCGCCTGAACCGCTTGCGTGATGACATCGTTCAGTTCGGTTGAGGTCTTGCGCATGCCGATGCCATACGGCTCAGGTTCAACCTGCGTCTCCACGACCTCCAGCGCGCCATCGGACTGCGCGGCGTCCTCGGCCGAGACGGGGAAGTCGGAGAGGTTGGCGTCGGCGCCACCGGTGCGCAGATCCTCCACCGCCAGCGGGTTGGTGTCAAAGGTGACGATGTCGACGGGCTCGTCGCACTCTTCGTTCTGGTCGTTGAGCATCTGCTCCTGGATGGTACCCACCTGCACGGCCACCGTCAGGCCGCAGAGGTCTTCCAGGTCTTGAACGTTGTCGGGGTTGCCAGCCGGCACCACGATCCCTGTGCCCACGCTCAGGTACGGCACGAAGTCGATCTCCTGCGACCGCTCGTCGGTGATGGTCATCGCCGACATGATGACGTCGAAGTCTTCCGTCTGGAGAGCGGGTATGATCCCATCCCAGCCGGTGTTGATGAACTCGGCCTTCACGCCCAGCGCTTCGGCTATGGCCGTAGCCATATCGACATCCAGGCCGTCCGCCGTCTCGGTCCCCTCCTGATAGAACTCGAAGGGCGCGTAGGAGATGTCTGAGCCGACGTTCAACACGCCGTCCTCAAGCTCGGGCACGCCGGATATGTCGATCGCGGCGGGCGTCTCGCCTTCGGTGGGGGTGACGCCCTCCTCCTCCTCATCCCCGCAGGCGGCGAAGGCCAGCATGGAAGCTAACGCCAGCACCGCGAATACAAGTAAGTAGCGGCCAAGGCTGCGTGGCAACATGACTCCTCCTTGCTCAGGGCAAACCACGGGATTCCCGTCGGACGCATTGGATTATAGACCTGCCGCTCGTTGTGTCAATCAGGCGCGGCCTCGCCGCGAGCGGCTCGCAGGCCTCCCCGCCGCCTGGACGGTTGCTCACCTTCGCGTTAAAGTAAGCATGTCATGCCCCCAGCCAACCTGCCCGTCATCGTCGGCGTGGGCCAGTACACTAACCGCTCTCGCGACCTAGCCGATGCCCGCGAGCCCCTGGAGATGATGGACATCGTGGCCCGTGCCGCCCAGGACGATGCCGGCGTCCAGGGCCTCCTGGCGCGTATCGACAGCCTTCAGGTGGTCAACATCATCGCCTGGCCCTACGCGGACACGCCCGCCCTCCTCGCGGAGCGACTGGGGGCCCGACCCAGCCATCGTATCTACACGACCGTGGGCGGCGACACGCCCCAGCGCATCATCAACAGCACCGCGGAGCGCATCGCCTGCGGTGAGACGCGCCTGGCCCTTCTTTGTGGCGCCGAGGTGCTGCACTCGGTGCCCCGCGCCCGCAAGGAGGGGTTCGCTCTGCCTTGGCAGCGGCGCGGGACGCCCCGAGAGATGGTGGGCGACGCCCGGAACGCCACTAACAAAGTGGAGACCCGCCACGGAGCCGTCATGCCCAGCCGCATCTATCCCCTGTTCGAGAACGCCCTCCGCGCTCACCAGGGCCTCAGCATCGAGGAACACCGCCGGCGTCTGGGCGACCTCTGCCAGCGCCTCTCCGCCGTCGCCGCCGATAACCCCTACGCTTGGTTCCAGGAGGCCTTGACCGCCAAGGAGATCACCACCGTCTCCCCCGACAACCGCATGATCTGCTTCCCCTACCCCAAGCGCATGAACGCCATCATCGAGGTGGACCAGGCCGCCGCCGTGATCATGACCGGCTCCCAGACCGCCCGCGAACTGGGCATCCCTGAGGACCGGTGGGTCTACCTCTGGGGCTGCGGCGACGCCGATGACAAGTGGTTCATCAGCGACCGCATCAACCTCTACTCCTCGCCCGCCATCCGCACCGCCACCTCCCGCGCTCTAGGAATGGCTGGCCTCTCCGTTAACGAGATCGACTTCTTTGACCTCTACTCCTGCTTCCCCTCCGCTGTCCAACTGGCCATGGGCGAGCTGGGCCTGCCCTTCGATGAATCTCGCCCCCTCACGGTGACTGGTGGCCTCCCCTACGCCGGCGGCCCCGGCAACAACTACGTCATGCACGCGGTGGCCTCGGCGGTGGCCCGCCTGCGACAGAACCGCAGCCAGAAGGCCCTGATTACCGGCCTGGGCTGGTTTGCCACCAAGCACTCAGCCGGCGTGTATAGCGCTCAGAGCCTGCCCCAGGAGCGCTGGCAGCGCACCGACCCCGAGGATGACCAGGCGCGACTGGAGGCGATGGAGAGCCCGCCCACCGTGGAGCGGGCCGAAGGCCCGGCCAGCGTCGAGAGCTATACTGTCCTGTTCAACCGGGAGGGAGAACCGGAGCAGGGCCTCGTCATAGGCCGACTGGGCGGTGGGGAGAATGCGGGCGCCCGTTTCATCGCTAACACGCCCCAGGACAGCGACCTGCTATGGTCGATGACCCGAGGGGAGTTCGTGGGCACCTCCGGCCGCGTAAGCCAGGAGGCGGAGAGCGGCCGCAACATCTTCCGGCCTTAGGCTGGAAGCCCCGGCTCAGGCCGAGTCTACGGGCGTCTTCGAACGTGAGCGACGCCTACCGTGCGCCAGTAGCTCTTCAAGCTCCCCAGCGGGCACGGGCTTGCTGAACAGATAGCCCTGCATCTCGTCGCACCGCTGCT
>DAOUMV010000013.1:0-351040 GCA_034408935.1 Dehalococcoidia bacterium | reverse complement strand
GCGCCCCAGATGCTTCGGCGGCGAGGCTCTGTGTGCAGTAGCCAGGTTCAACCGACTCCTCAGCATGACACTCCCCTACTCCAGGTCGCCCCAGGTGGGGCCCAGCTTCAGCTCCACCTTCAGCGGGACGGCCAGATCAATGGCAGAGGGCAGCAGGTCCAATACCATGGCCTTCATGGGCACCATCTCCTGGGGCGGCACCTCGAAGATCAGCTCGTCGTGCACCTGGTGGAGCATGCGGCTGGCCACACCATCCTCCGACATGCGCCGGTGGATGCGCACCATGGCTATCTTGATGATGTCGGCGGCGGTGCCCTGGACGGGCATGTTGATCGCCGCTCGCTCCGCCGCCTGGCGCACGTTGCGGTTGCCGGAGTTGATCTCCGGCAGGTAGCGCCGGCGCCCGAACAGCGTCTCCGCGTAGCCCTGCTTGCGCGTGCCCTCCACCGTCTCCTCCACGTATCGCTTGATGCCCGGGTACTTCTCGAAGTAGGTGCGGATGAACTCGCCCGCCTCCTCTCGCGATATCCTCTCGCGGGCGGAGAGGCCGTACTCGCTGAGGCCGTACAGGACGCCGAAGTTGAACACCTTGGCCCGGCGGCGCATGGCGGGCGTGACTTCAGCGAGCGGCACCCCGAACACCTGCGAGGCTGTGGCGGCGTGGATGTCCTCGTCCCGCTGGAACGCCTCCACCAGCGCCGGGTCCTCGGTGATGTGGGCCATGATGCGCAGCTCGACCTGCGAGTAGTCCGCCGACAGCAGGTAGGGGTCCGGCCCCACGTCGCGGGCCACGAACGCCCGCCGCACCTCCTCGCCCAGCGCCGTGCGCACCGGGATGTTCTGGAGATTGGGGTCACGGGACGAGAGGCGACCGGTGATCGCCCCGGCCTGGTTGAACTCCGTGTGCAGCCGGTTGGTCTCCGCGTTCACCAGAGCCGGCAGGGAGTCCAGGTAGGTGGACTTCAGCTTCGTCAACTCGCGGTAGGAGTGGATGAGGTCGATGACGTCGTGGAGGCCGCGGAGGCCCTCCAGCGCCTGGGCGTCCGTGGTGTAGCTGCCGGTCTTGAGTTTGCGGGTCTTGGGCAGGTGCAGCTCCTCGAAGAGGACGTAGCTGAGCTGCTGGGGCGAGCCGATGTTGAACTCGTGGCCGACCGACTTGTAGATCTCCTCCTCGACGCGGCCGATCTCCTCCGCCAGCGATGCGGAAAGCTCGCGCAGAGCCCCCTGGTCGATGGCGACGCCGTTCAGCTCCATGCGGGCCAGCACGGACAGCAGCGGCATCTCGATCTCGCGGAAGAGGCGGGTCATCCCCAGGCGCTCCAGGTCCGGCTCCAGCACCTCGCGCAGGCGACCGGCCATGTCGGCGTCGGCGCAGGCGAAGGGGGCGATCTTGGCGACGTCGACCTCGTCCATGGCGAGTTGGGCGCCGCGGCGCTTGCCGCCCAGCACCTCCGCGCGGTCGGACATCTCGATGCCGAGGCGGCGGGAGACGAGCCAGCGCAGGCTGAGGGAGCCCTCGCCGGGGCGGGCGCCGCCGCCCTCGCCCAGCAGGAACGAGGCGATCATGGCGTCGAAGGCGAGGCCCCCGCACCAGAGCCTCTGCCGGGCCAGGATCACCTGCGGGAGCTTCAGGTTGTGGCCTGTCTTCTCCAGCTTCTCGTCCGCCAGGAGTGGGCCCAGCCGGCCCAGCGCCGCGGCGGAGTCGAGGGGGCCGTCGCCGGCCAGTGGCACGTAGAACGCCTCGCCCGGCTTCAGGGCGAAGGCGAGGCCCACCGGGCGCGCCGTCATCGCCTGGGCGCCGGCGGCCTCGCAGGCGAAGGAGAAGCGCCCAGCCCTGGCCAGCCGCTCCGCCAGCGATGCCAGTTCGTCCTCGGTCTTCACGATGCGATAGTGCTCTGTGACCTCGGCCGCTCCGGCGCGCGGGGCCTCCGCGGCGGGGGCCGCCGTCCCCACGGGCACGCGTTCCATGAGGCTGCGGAACTCCAGCTCCCGGAACAGCTCCAGGACGCGTTCGCGATCGAAGTGGGCGGCCAGCCCGGCGGCTTCCAGGTCGAGCTTCACCGGAACCTCGCTGACGATGGTGGCCAGGTGCTTGCCCTGTCGCACCTGGTCCTCGTGCTCGCGTAGAGTCTGCTGGAGCTTGGGCGGCGTCACCTCGTCGATGCGCTCGTACAGGTTCTCGACGCTGCCGAACTGCTCGATGAGCCGTGCCGCCGTCTTGTCGCCGACGCCGGGCACGCCGGCGATGTTGTCGGAAACGTCGCCCTTTAGCGCCTTCAGGTCCGGCATCTGCTCCGGCAGGACGCCGTACTTCCCCTTCACCTCCTCGGCGGTCTCGTAGATCACGGAGTCGCGCTGGTAGGGGCGATACATCCAGAGGCGCACGCCGGGGCGCACCAGTTGGGCGATGTCGCTGTCCAGGCTCACCAGGTACGTCTCCACCCCCTCCTCGGACGCCTGGGCCGCCAGCGTGCCCAGGAGGTCGTCCGCCTCGTAGTCGTCGTGCTCGTAGATGGGCATGCCGAACGCTTCGATCAGCTCGCGGCAGCGGTCGAGCTGGCTGCGCAGGTCGTCCGGCATCTCCGCGCGGGTGGCCTTGTACTCCTTCGATATCTTGTGGCGGAAGGTCTCCTTCCCCTTGTCCAGGGCGACGATGACGTGGGTGGGCTCCAGCTCCTGGATGACGGAGAGCAGCGTGTTGGCCAGGCCGTATACGGCGGTCACGAGCTCCCCGGTGCGCCGCGCCGTCAGCGGCGAGTCCTTCATGGCGTGGAAGGAGCGGTGGATGATGCCATGGCCGTCGATGAGCAGGAGGCGCCCAGACGGGCGCTCGTCCGAGCGGGGCTTCGTAGGGGCGTTCACGCCGCGATTATAGCACCGGGGGCATGGCTGCACCGCAGCCCTGCCTGCCGGCGGGCAGGTTTGCCCCACATAGCTGGTTCGCTATAATTGGCTCGACCTTGGGCAGGCCGCGCGAGGGAGTCACATGCCTTCTGATGACGCGCCTGCTGCCCTGGACGATATCCGCGTGCTGGACCTGGCCGGCGAGATCGGCAGCTACTGCACGAAGCTCCTCGCCGACCTCGGGGCCGATGTCATCAAGGTGGAGCCGCCCGGGGGCGACCCCGCCCGCAACCTGCCGCCCTTCTACCATGACGAGGCGGACCCGCAGAAGAGCCTGTACTGGTTGAACCTCAACACGAGCAAGCGCAGTGTCACGCTGAACATCGAGGACCCGGAGGGGCGCAAGCTGCTGGAGAGGCTCGTCGCCGCGGCGGATGTGGTGGTGGAGAGCTTCGAGCCGGGGTACCTCGACGGCCTGGGGCTGGGCTACGAGGGGCTGGGCAAGATCAAGCCCGACATCATCCTAACGTCGATCACGGGGTTCGGGCAGACGGGGCCGCACGCCCACTACAAGGCGCCGGACATCGTCGGCGTGGCGATGGGGGGCATCATGTGGCTGGCGGGCGACCCCCAGGACCCGCCGAACGCTCCGCCCTGGCGCCAGGGCTACGTCTCCGCCTCTATCGTTGCCGCCTCGGGGACTCTCACGGCTCTCTACCACCGAGACGTCAGCGGCGAGGGCCAGCACGTCGACGTCTCCATGCAGGAGGCGCTGTCCATCGCCCAGGAGACGGCGATGCAGATGTGGGACATGCAGGAGTTGCTGCGTAACCGCCACGGAGCGGAGACGGTGCTACACATCACGATCCCCGGCATCGGCGTGTACGAGTGCCGAGATGGCGGGGTATACGGGTTCGTGGGCACGCCGGGCGGCGCCCCTTGGTCGGACTTGCTGCAGTGGATGATAGATGATGGGGCGGCGGAGGACCTGACGGAGGAGCCCTACCACGACTTCTGCATGAACCTGAATATGCCCTTCCTGACGGGCATCATGCGGGAGCCGGCGACCATTGCGGACAAGCTCCAGTTGCTGAGCCATGTAGATCAGGTGCTGCGTCGGTTCATCGCCGGCAAGGGAAAGTGGGAGATGTACGAGGGGGCACAGCGCCGGCGGCTCCTGTTCGGCATCGTCAGCACGCCGGAGGATCTCGCCAAGAACCCTCAGCTTCTGCACCGGCGATGGCTCACGCCGGTGGAGCACCCGGATCTCCAGGACACGCTACAGTATCCGGGGCCGCCGTACCGGCTCTCCGAGACGCCGTGGGCTATCCGACGTCGGCCGCCGGTGACGGGCGAGCATAACACCGAGATATTTGGAGGGGAGCTAGGCGTGAAGCGAGAGGACTTGGAGCGCCTGAGCGCGACGGGGGCCATCTAGGCTCAGGCGGGATGCGAGCGGAGATATGAGCGGGACGAAGACACCGTTAGAAGGGCTCAAGGTCGCGGACTTCTCGTGGTTCGGGGCGGGGCCTATATGGGCGGAGCACCTGGCCAGCTTCGGGGCGACGGTGGTGCGGGTGGAGTCGGAGACACATGTGGACGGGCTGCGGACGGTGGCGCCCTTCGCCAAGGATAAGACCGGGTACAACGTCGGCGGGTGGTTCAACAACTTCAATGCTGGGAAGCTGAGTCTGACTCTTAACCTGAACCTGGAGGAGGGCCAGGAGTTGGCGCAGCGGCTGATCGCCTGGGCGGACGTATTCCTCACCAACTTCACGCCGCGGGTGGTAAAGCGCTGGGGCCTCAGCTACGACAAGGTGTCGGCCACCAATCCGGGGATCATCGCCGCCTACCAACCGATGCAGGGATTCGATGGGCCGCACAGGGACTTCCTGGGATTCGGCGCCGTGTTGACTCCCATCACGGGGTACAATCATCTCTCCGGGTTTCCCAACCGATTGCCCGCGGGCCTTGGCACCAACTACCCGGACTATGTGATCAACCCCGGCCACACCCTAATAGCGGTCCTGGCAGCGCTCCGCTACCGCCGCAGGACGGGCAAGGGTCAGCGCATCGAGTGCGCTCAGATGGAGTCATCGGTCTGCCCGCTTGGGCCAGCGATCTTCGACTACACGGTGAACGGCCGCGTGCAGGAGCGGGCGGGCAACGGGCTGCCGTACGCGGCGCCGCACAACGCCTTCAAGTGCCGCCCCCTGCACGAGGGCTCGGCCGCCATCGCCGATGAGCGCTGGCTCGTCATCGCCTGCTTCACCGATGCGGAGTGGGACGCGCTGGTGGAGGCGATGGGCAGTCCCGACTGGGCGAAGGACGGGGAGTTCGCCAGCCTGCCGGCCCGCAAAGAGCACGAGGTGGAGCTGGAGCAGCACGTCAGCGCCTGGACGGCGGACAAGGACGCCTACGAGCTGATGGAGGAGCTGCAGCGGCATGGCGTGCCCGCAGGCGTGGTCCAAGGCGCCCGCGAGATGCTGGCGGACGAACACCTGAAGGAGCGCGGCTACTACGTGTACCTGGATCATCCGGAGGCTGGCCGTACCGCGTACGACGGCCCCCCGTTCAAGCTATCGAAGACGCCGGGGAAGCTGCGCTCGCCCGCTCCCCTCCTGGGGCAGCACACCGAGTACGTATGCAAGGAGATACTCCAGCTCTCCGATGAGGAGATCGCTGACCTGATAGTGGCCGGCGTGCTCCAATAGCCTACCTGACTCAATGAGCCGCATCATCCTCCGGGGGAAGGTCGCCGATGAGCGCTTGCGTGTCTGGGAAGCCAACCGCGGCGATTGGCAGGCTCAGGAGGAGAGAGGCGAGGCGGTGCTGGCCCTGCCCAACAACGAGGCGCTCGACTGGCGCGGGGGCACCGTCGCTGTCGCCGGCGACCCCGCCTGGCGCGATTATGAGTACAGCCTCGAGCTCTGCCTGGTGGCTGGAGCCGACGAGCCCGGTATGGCCTGGCCCGGCGTCGTCGTGCGCGCTCAGGACACCGCCAACTACGAGCTCTTCTGGTTCATGCCCCACCGTGAGGATGATGGGAGCGGCAACGCGGTCTATCTCTCCGTGGCGCACAACATGGTGCCCTGGTGGAGCAACGGCTACGTCAGCATTCCCAGGGGCCAGGCCCAGTATAGCCCCGGCGAATGGCTGCCCGTCAGCGTACGGGTCGAGGGCCTGCAGGCCTCCGTACGAGTCCGCAACCGCCCTGAGCCTATTCTCACCGTCCGCCTGACCTACTATCTGGATGGTGGCCGTGTCGGGATCTACTGCGGCACGCAGACTAGCGCTAAGTTCCGGCGAATGCGGGTCGACCTGCTGACTCCCCAGTCCACCCCCGACCCGCCGCCGCTGGCTCCACGGCCGTAAGCCGAAAATCGTTTGGCTGAGGGAATTGACTATAACCCGAACCAGGGAGAGAATTCTCTCGGCGGGCAGTGAGGTCGCCCCTCCTCAATGGTACCCCCTTTGGGCAGCGCGGCTTTGCTGTCCGCCTCCTCATGACTAGCCCCGGCGAGCCACTGCTGAACCGCTAGTGCGGGCCCAGCCGGGGTCGATCCCCTGCAAGATCTCGTAGAGGAACGCCCTGCTGTGGTGGAGAACTTCGACGCGAACGTGTCAATTGATGTAACAATTCGCGGGCAACAGCCTTCTATATAAACGCAGCGAAACCAGAGCGTCGGACTCGGAGTCATCCGACGAGTTCTTCATAGGAGGCACAGATGGACAAGTTGATCGAGAGATTTGGTGCCCTGAGCATCGGGGAGAAGATCATCATCATAGCGGGCATGCTCCTGTTCGTAGTGGGGTTCCTACCCTGGTATAGCGTCGACCTCGGGCCTTTCGGGAGCATCACTCGGAGCGGATGGCAGTCGCCCGGGGCGATCTGGTCTATCTTCGCCGTCTTCGTTGGTCTGGCGATGGCAGGTGTGGTCGTCCTGAACAAACTGGCAGACGTGGTTATTCCGAATAACGTGGGCGGTCTGAGCTGGCCCAAGATCTATCTCGGCGGTGGCGTGGCTGCCCTGGCGTTCGTGCTGATCAAGCTCCTGAACGAGTCCAGTTCCATTGGGTTTGGCTTCTACCTGGGCATCATCGCGGCAGGGGCTCTCGCTGTGGCAGGCTTCTTGATGTACAGGGAGGAGGGGGCAGTCTAGCCGACTCGCTCCGGACCCGATACCGACTGGCGTGCCTCTTGCCCTGGCTGTAGGGCTGCTACCTGCGCCGCGGGCGGGCCATCTAAGCTCGTCCCGTGACCCGGGGCTGAATACGCGGCGTTGCCCCGGGCCGCCTACGTTTCCCTCCACGGCGGCTACCGCGCCTCTCGACTGCGACAGGTTCGCATCACGGACCAAGACCTGTCGAGGCTCTGTCCGACGCTTAACCACTGGTTCGCGCAGGCGTTGTACAGATGACGCTGTTGTGCTAGCATGTCGGATTCAGAGTCATCTGACTAGCACCTACACAGGAGGTCCGGATGGACAAACTGGTAGAGAAATTCATGGCCTTGGGCGTGGGGGAGAAGATCATCATCGTAGCGGGGCTGGTCCTGTTCATAGACGGGTTCCTACCCTGGTATAGCATCGATCTGGGCCCCCTCGGAGATTTCACTCGGAACGGGTGGGAGTCTCCTGGGGCGATGTGGTCAATCCTCGCCGTTCTTGTTGGTCTGGCGATGGGGGCTGTGGTCGTCCTGAAGGGTCTCACGGAAGTGGAGATTCCGGACAACGTGGGCGGCTTCACTTGGCCCAAGATTATGCTGGGCGGCGGCGTGGTTGCCCTGGTGTTTGTGGTGATCAAGCTGCTGAATGAGTCCAGCTCTATGGGGTTTGGCTTCTATCTGGGCATCATCTGCGCGGCTGCCCTCGCTGCGGGCGGCGGCTTGATGTTCAGGGAGGAGAGCGCGACCTAGCGGACCCGTCTGGGCGCCGAAAGGCACGGCTCCAAGCCCGCTAACGGCTGGGTGTACTCCTGCCGCCCACCCTGAGCGTGTCGAAGGGTGAGCGGCCAGCGCCCTCCCGCTCTTCCTTCGACAGCCCTTCGACAAGCTGAGGACAAGCGGTGCTCAACGAGCCCCCCGTTGTTGTCTCCCCGCCTCTGATGGGCTAGCATTCGCTCTAGCCCGAACGGTCATCGCAGATACCGACCGGCCATTCTAGAGTAGCAGGGAGGCCCCCAATGGCCCTCGTTGACGGCGGCGACCTGGTCGCCCGCGCCATCAAGCAGGAAGGCGTCGACACCATCTTCACCCTCTGCGGTGGCCATATCCAGGCGATCTACGACGGCTGCCTGGACGAAGAGATCAAGGTCATCGACGTCCGCCACGAGCAGGCGGCGGGCCACGCTGCCGAGGGCTGGTCCCGGGCTACCCGCCGCTGCGGCGTCGCCGTGGTCACCGCCGGGCCCGGCGTCACCGACTGCGTCACCGCCATCGCCAACGCCTACCAGAACCGCTCCCCCATGCTGGTCATCGGCGGCCGGAGCCCCCTAATGCGCTACGAGATGGGCGCCCTCCAGGAGATGGACCACGTCGAGCTGCTGCGGCCGATCACCAAATGGGCCCGCTGCCTCTACGAGACCCAGCGTGTGCCCGAGTACGTCGCCGCAGCCTTCCGGGCCGCCCTTACCGGTCGCCAGGGACCCGCTTTCCTGGAGATCCCCATCGACCTCATGTTCCGAAAGGTGGACGAGAGCGATGTCACCTTCCCTCAGAGCTACCGCCCCCAGGGTTGCGTGTACCCTGATCCCGGGGAGGTGAAGAAGGCGGCGGAGATCATCGCTAAGGCGGAGCGGCCGCTGGTGATGGCCGGGTCGGCCGTGTACTGGCAGGACGCCCACGAGGAGCTGCGCCGGTTCATCGAGGCCGCCCAGGCGCCCGCGTACCTGAACGCCATGGGCCGCGGCTCTATCCCCCAGGACCACCCGCTGTTCTTCTCCCGTACTCGGCGGAACGCTCTGGGCAAGGCCGACGCCATCGTCGTCATCGGCACGCCCATGGACTTCCGCCTCGCCTACGGCAAGCGGTTCAACGCTGAGGCTCGCACCATCCAGATCGACACCGACCCCCAGGAGCTGGGCCGAAACCGCGATATAGACGTCCCCATCGAGGCCGACGCCAAGGCCGCGCTGCAGGCGCTCATCGGCGAGCTGGAGGGAGTCAGGGTCGACCACAAGGAGTGGATCGACGGCCTGTGCGAGGGCGAGGACAAGATCAGGGCGCAGATGGAGGAGTGGATGAACTCCGACCGCGTGCCCATCCATCCCCTGCGCCTGTGCCGCGACATGGCCGGGTTCGTCGACGACAACACCATCGTCGTCGGCGACGGCGGCGACATCGTCAACCTTGCGGCGCGTGTCCTCCCCATCAACCACCCGGGGCAGTGGTACGACCCGGGCCCCATGGGCACCCTGGGCGTGGGCACCGGCTTCTGTATGGCAATCAACTCCGTCTACCCCGACAAGCGCATCCTCATGGTCAACGGCGACGGCAGCTTCGGGCTGAACAGCTTCGAGTTCGACACGTTCGTGCGCTTCGGCATGCCCGTGGTGTCCGTGGTGGGCAACGACCGCCAGTGGGGGCAGATCGCGGTGGGCCAGAAGGCGATGTACGGCAAGGATCGCATGATCGCCTGCCAGTTGTCCGACGGCGCCCGCTACGACCGGGTCGTGGAGGGGCTGGGTGGCCACGGCGAGTACGTGACCGAGCCTGACGAGATCCGCCCCGCCATCGAGCGGGCGTTTGCCTCCGGCAAGCCAGCGTGCGTGAACGTGATCACGGACCAGGAGCCGCCGGGGATCACGGGTGGCATGGGGGCCATGTAAAGGTTCACGGCGCTAGGCTTTCCCCACCCCCAAGGTGGTTCGTCCCGCCCGGCCCGCCCCGATCTCCGTTCGGATTTAGCCCCACCCCACGGCTTACTGCAGCCAGCTCCTGCCCTGCCGATAGGCAGGGCAGGAGCATTCAGAGGCCGGTTGATGACCCAGCGTTCGCGCTGGGGTGACGCAGGCAAGTTCCAAGTTGAACTCCTTAGTCCTCATATGTGACGCGAATGGGGCGGGGCAGCTTCAGCGGCTGCGGTATACTGTTCCTGCCATGCAGGAGCGAGATCGCAGGCCTGGCGGTGGGGACGTCCGCGGCCCCACACGCGGCGATTTCACCGACTGGGACAACCCGGAGGACGAGATCGAGGACGCCCCCGAGGGCTACTACGACGATCTGGATGAGGAGTACGAGCTCGGCCCGGACGACCCGGACTACGACCTGTCGGAGGGGGCGGGCTACTCCGGGTGGGAAGGCCGCGGCCGGCGGAGCCTGGTCCCGTACTGGGTTATCGTAGCCGTATCGCTGCTCCTGATCTTCGCCCTGCTCCTGCCCGTCCTGCTGCGGTTGAGCTGATACCAGCCGCTCGTCCTGAGCCTGTCGAAGGGCAAGCGGCACCTACGCTCATGGTTCAACAGGCTCACCACGAGCGGCAGGGTCCTAGCCTGTGGCCGGCACCTCCTCCAGCTGCACCTCCACGTACGGCTTCCCGTAGCGGTCGCGCTTGATCTCGGCGGCGGTGACCCGCCCCCGCAGGAGGCTGTCGCCCTCCCAGTAGCTCATGACGGTCCCCGGCAGCCTCCCCACCATCGCTTTCAGCTCCTTAGCGTCGAGGGCGAACCTGAGATCCCGCGTCACCACTGGCTATCTCCCCGGCCGGGCAGGGCGCCCGTCCACCTCTACGGTGGCCGCCACGATCTCTTCACCGTCCGGCTTCTCGGCCATCGCCACGACGCCCTCCTCCCACGACGCGCCTACGCGGCCAGTGTTCCGCGACACGCTGCTTAGGCCTTCGGCCAGCATGTCCTCGAACACCGCGCCCACCATCATCGCGTTCACCCCATACTGGATGTTCTCCCGACCCTGGATGATGGAGGGGCAGCCGGTGCGCAGCCAGTTCTCGCTTTCCTTGCAGGGGGCGCCGTAGCTGCAGGGGCCGTCCCATGGGTGCTGGTTGTAGGACGGCTTGAGGAGGATGTCCACGCCCAGGGCGTCGTAGTGCTCCACCAGCGTCTGGTGGAAGCCGTCCCAGCACACGAGCGTCCCCAAGCGGCCCAGCGGTGTGTCCACCGGCACCAACTCGCTGCGGGGGCCGCTGTCGAACAGCCGATTCTCGAACGGCTCCGTCATGTTCACCTTGGGGACGCGACGCAAACAGACGCCCCGCGGTGAGAACAGGTACGACGTGTTGTACACCTTGCCCTCGTCTATGATGTGGCGGCCGCCCTTGCTGGGCTCGTCCTCCATCGGCGGCAGGGCGATGCTCCCCGCCGCCAAGTACACCCCGTACTCCCGTGCCAGCGAGGAGAATGTCTCCACGTAGGCCCGCTCCGTCTCTACGGCGTGGCCGATGAACATCAGCCTGCGGGCGGCGGCCTCCGGCGTCCTGCGGTCCTCTTCGCCCAGGCGGTCCATGTTCTTCATCACGATCTTCGTGCCCGCTGCCTCCAGGTTCGCCTCGTCCCGCAGGTCGTCCCAGAAGTAGGGGACGAAGGCGAGGTACATCCCCACCAGCTCCGGATAGCTGACCAGCGTCGGCACGTCGCGATCCACCTGGCGCGTCGTCCGCTCCATGAGGGAGGCCATCTTGGAGTGGAACGCGTCGGCGCTGGCGTAGTCCTTGAGCTCTGTCTTCGCCTGTACGGCTACGAGGTTGACCTTCAACGTCGCCTCCTCCGGGTCAGGTGAGCCTGCCTGGCCTACGGCGTAGCCCTGGCAGGCCAGCCGTCCGCATGATACAACACGCTGGCGCCGCCACCAACCGCCCTAGACCTGACGAGGCCGCATGCTGTATCATCCCGATTGCCCATGACCGATGAACAGCAGCCCCTGTCCGGCCAGGTCGCGGTCGTCACCGGCGCCAGCCGCGGCATCGGCCGCGCCATCGCCATCGACTTCGCCCGCGCGGGCGCCGATGTCGTCGTCGCCGCGCGCAGCAGCGAGAAGGCGCCCACCAAGCTTCCCGGCACCATCGAGGAGACGGCGCGGGAAGTGGAGGCCGCCGGCCGGCGCGCCCTCGCCGTCCCGATGGACGTCACCGATGAGGCCCAGGTGCAGGCCATGGCCCAGCGCACGCTGGAGGAGTTCGGCCGGGTGGATGTTCTGGTCAACAACGCCGGCATTAGCTTCCCGGCCCCCTTCAGCCAGACCTCGCTGAAGCGCTGGGACCTCGTGATGAACGTCAACCTGCGGGGGCCGGTGACGTGCACCCAGGCCTTCCTGCCGCGGTTGTTGGAGCAGGGACGCGGCCGCATCATCAACATCTCCTCCTACCTGGCGGAGGTGCTGATGCCGGGGATGATGTCCTACTCGGTCTCCAAGATCGCGCTGGAGAAGCTCACCCAAGCCTTGGCAGCAGAGCTCCAGCCCAAGAGCATCGCCGTCAACGCCCTGCGCATCGAGATGAACATCGTCACTGAGGGCTGGCAGTACCTCAACCCCAGCATCGACTACTCCAACTGGGAGAAGCCGGAAGCGGCTTCCGAGGCCGCGCTGTGGCTGGCCACGCGCGATCCCTCCTACACCGGCCAGGTGGTGACGATATCCGAGGTCCGCGAGCAGATGGCTGCCGGCGGACGGTAAGCCCTAACCGTACGTTCTACTGCTCCGGGATGAGATCCTCGAGATCCTCAATATCTTCCAGATCCCCAAGATCGGGGATCTCCAGAACATCGTAGGGGGGCTCGAAGTCCTCGTCGGTCACGTCCGTGTCCACGTCCGTAGCCTCGATCTCAGAGCTCACGCCGGCGGCCTCGCTTCGCAGGTACAGCAGCAGGCCTTCGTCGGAGAAGCATGTCTCTCCCTCGGCCAGATCGAGGAGCGTACTACTGACCGTGAAGCAGGTGGCGTCGACGCCTGCTATGCTTCGCTGCGACGTATCGACGAGGTCGACGTCCTCGCTGTCCTCCGCCAACTCCTGTGGTATCTGGAATAGCATGTCCAGGGGTGCTGTTCCCATCTCCGCCTCCCCTGCTTCAGTGGCTAGGCAGGTCTCCTCGCCGCCTCCGGAGCTGCACATATAGTAGTTCCCCCCGGCGCTGATGATGATGGTGCGGAACTCCTGACCCGCTTCTTCGTAGGCGATCTCGAAACGAGAATCCGGTGGCCGCTGGGCCAGCACCCACTCCCCGTCGAACGCCTCGCCGTCCCCTTCGGTCGTCACCCTGTAGGTCACCTTGGCGACAACGCCCTCGGCCGCTTCTCCGGCCAGGGCCTCTAAGTCGCTGAGTCCCTCGCCGCCGTCGCCGTCAGCCGTGGGCGTCTCGTCTGCTGCCGGCGTCTCATCGGCCGCAGGCGTCTCGTCAGCCGCAGGCGTCTCATCGGCCGCGGGTGTCTCATCGGCCGCGGGCGTCTTACCCTTATCGCCGTCTCCATTGCAGGCAGCCGCCAGCAAGCTGAACAGCAGGGCAGCCGCCAGCAGGGCTGCGAAGCCTCTCAGCGCTGCGAATCGGTCACTCCTGAACATGACAACCTCCTTTTCACCCGGCCCATCTCTGCTACTCCATTAGAACGCGCACTCCGCGAAAAGATAACCCGTAACGCCCCGCCAGGTCACGCCCCAGGCCACATGTCGCGGAAGACGTACCACTGGGCGGGGAAGCGCCGTACCGCCGACTCGAACTGGCGCACGATGCGGCGCGTGATCTCCAGGGCGTCCTCCTCCGCCTCCAGTTCGCGGTTGGAGAGGATGGGCGCGCTGACGTGGGCCAGGTAGCGGTCACCCGGCTTGCGGGCCGCCCACCCGAATACGATGGGCGCACCGCTGAGCCGGGCCAGGCGAGCGGGGCCGGCGGGGAACACCGTTTCGCGGTCGAAGAAGGAAACCCGCAGGCCGTCGCCGCCGGTGACGCCGATGTCCACAACGAGCGCCACCATCTCGCCGCGGCGCAGCCGGCGCACGAGCTTCATGCCGGAGCGGGTGGCGGGCAGGAGCTCAATGCCCATCTTGGCTCGGCAGGTAGTGACCCAGTCGCGGAGCATCTTCGGCTCAAGCCGCTCCGCCACCGAGGTGATCTTGAAACCCTTGACCAGGGCCAGCGTGCTGGCCACCTCGATGGAGCCCATGTGGGCGCTGGTGAAGATCACCCCTTTGCCGAAGGCGCGAGCTTCGTCGAAGTGCTCGTCCCCTTCGATGTCGATGTGCTCTCGCATTATGTCGAGGCTCCAGCCCTGCACGCTTACCAGCTCGGTGATGTATCGGCCGAAGTGGCGAAATGTGCGGTGGGCCATGTGCTGCGTCAGCGGGTCGTCCGGAGGCCGGCCGAGCATGCGGGCGTGGTTTCGCGTGGCGGCCTCGCGCTTGCTCCGCCAGAGACGATGGAAGATGTCGGAGATGGGGACCGAGAGCCAGTATCCGAATGAGAGGGGGACGAGTTGGGAGAGCCCTCGATTGAGGGTGTAGATCCACGGATCGGAGTGCTGGTCAGTGGCCTCGGTGTCGGTCATAGGTCGGCTAGGTTCCGCCCGCCAGGTAGAACTCCTGCATCTGCTTCGCCTTCTCCGCGGGCAGGCGTATGAACACCGCTTTGGCCTCGGTCACCAGGGGCCCGTCGAGGACCCGCAGGCGGCCCTCCGCCTCCAGCCAGCGGCCGCGGTCGCGCACGACCTCCGCGCTCACCTCCAGGCGCTCGCCCAGGGGGAGCGGTCGGCGGTACCTGACCTGCAGGCGGGCGGTCATGGCCCAGGCGCCGGCGGCGTACATCGCCCAGCCCATCGCCTCGTCGATGGCGGCGGCGGCGATACCGCCGTGGGCCACGCCCGGGAAACCCTGATGGGTGCGCCGCGTCTTGAACTCCCCGGTAACGCGCCGCCCCTCGATGCGAAACTGGATGCCGAGCCCTTCCGGGTTGGCCTCGCCGCAGCCGAAGCACCAGTGGCGCGGGCTGTCAGGCGCCTCCTGCACTGCCGTCGAACTCCTTGAACACGATGACTCCGTTCTGTCCCCCGAAGCCGAAGCCGTTGGCCAGCGCTGTCCCCACGGGCATCGGTCGGGCCGTTAAGGGCACGTAGTCCAGGTCGCACTCAGGGTCAGGCGTCTCCAGGTTTATGGTCGGCGGCACCACCCCATCGTGAATGGCGAGCACGGCCGCCAGTGCGGACAGGGCGCCGGCGGCCCCCAACTGGTGCCCTACCATGGATTTGGGCGCGGTGACGGCCACCTTGCGGGCGTGCTGACCGAGAGCCTTCTTGATGGCCACGGTCTCCGCGGCGTCGTTGAGGGGGGTGCCGGTACCGTGGGCGACGATCAGGTCGACATCCTCCGGTTCGACGGCGCAGCGCTGCAGGGCGCGGTTGATGGCGAGGGCCGCGCCGTGGCCGCTGGGCTCCGGCGCGGTGATGTGGTAGGCGTCGCCGGTGACGGCGCCGCCGGCCAGTTCGGCATAGACGCGAGCGCCCCGTCGCTGCGCATGCTCGAGGCTCTCCACCACCATGGCCGCCGCCCCCTCGCCGTAAACGAAGCCGTCGCGGTGCAGGTCGAAGGGACGGCAAGCCCTTTCCGGCTCGTCGTTGCGGGTGGAGAGGGCGCGCATGTTGGCCATGGCGGCAACAGCCACGGGAATGATGTTGGCCTCGGTGCCGCCGGTGACCACGACGTCGGCCTCGCCCAGGTCGATGAGGCGCTTGGCCTCAACGAAGGCGAAGATGCCAGCGGCGCAGGCCGCCACGGATGTGATGGTGGGGCCGCGGGTGCCAAGCTGCATCGCCACCTGGCAGGAGGCCATGTTGGGGGCCATCGCTGGCACGAGCATCGGTCCTACCCGATTGGGCCCCTTTTCTAGGAACACCGTTTGACCGTCGGCGATGACGTCGACACCGCCGCCTCCGGTGTTCATGACGATGGCGATGTCGTCTCGGTTGCCGTCGTCGATGGGGAGGCGGGAGTCGTCCACGGCCTGGCGGGCGGCGGTGATGGCGAACTGGGAGAAGCGGGCCGCCCGTCTGGCCGCCTTGGGTTCCATGTGGCGGGTCGGGTCCCAGTCCTTCACCTCGGCGGCGATCTGGCAGTCCAGGCCCGAGGGGTCGAACAAGGTGATGCGGCGTATGCCGGACTGGCCGGAGGTGAGGTTGCGCCAGAAGTCGGCCACGTTCTCGCCGATCGGCGTCACGCAGCCGATGCCGGTAACGACAGCGCGCGTCACGCTGCCACCTCAGCTTCCCCGCTCATCAGCACCTCGTCCCTCTGGTTGCGGCATTCCACCGCGCAGGCAGTGCGGCTGCCCTCGGCGCGAACAACGTGGCCCACGGCCGACACCGTGTCGCCGGGTCGGGCTGGAGCCTTGAAGCGAACCTTCAACCGCCCGCCGGAGAGCCAGGCCCGGCCGAAGGACGCGGTCATCATCTCTGATAGGTAGGCCAGGATCAGCATGCCGTGGGCGATGGTGCCCCCGAACTGGGTGCGGGCGGCGAACTCGGGGTCAGTGTGCAGAGGGTTGCCGTCGCCGCTGGCCTCGGCGTAGCGGTTGACCTTCTCCTGGGTGATTCTCTTCACCACCGGCGTCAGTTCGGTTCCCGTGCCCAGCGTCATGTCAGGCCTGTCCCTCCGCTCGCCGGCATCGTGACCGTCGCCCGGCCCGTCATGACCTGGCCGCGACTCTCGTCGTCGACGTTGAGGTCGATGCCCATGAGGACCCACCCCTGGCGCTCTCCTCGGCTGGCCACGCGGGCCTGGACGGCGAGCCGTTCCCCCGCGCGCAGCGGCCGGAGAAAAGTCATCTCTTGTCCCACATGAATAGCGCCGGGGGGCAGTTCGGCGCCCTCCAGCAGGGAGCGGACGGCCAGCGCGGCCACGGCCATGGGGGGGGCCAAGTCCCCGTCCAGGGTGCCGATGGCTTCGTCTTCCACTGCGGCCACGTACTCCCGCACCCATTCGGGCGACAGCTCGAAAGTGGAGGGCGGCATCTGGTGGCCCTTGGACAGCGTGTCCAGGCGGGGCGGCATCGAGGCTAGCCGCCCTGTCCGGCGCCCGGACGGGCGCCCGTCTGGGCGAAGCGGCTCATGTCGATGACCCGTCGTTCGTGCAGGCCTTCGCCGATCTTGGCGCCGCTTTGGTTGTACGCCTCCACGTCGAAGACCACCTTGCGCCCGTCCACCTCCCGCACCTTTCCCTTGACGGTGACCTGCATGCCAATCGGCGTGGGCGCCATGTGCCTGACGTCTACCCGGTAGCCGACGGAGGTCTCGCCGGCGTCCAGGTGTTGCTGGAGTAGCTTGAGGCAAAGCCCCTCGAAGTGCTGGATCATGGCGGGGGTGGAGTACATGGGGGCGGGCAGGTGGGCCACGCCCATCTCCTTTGTAGTGGTGATGGTCATCTCGTCGCTGGCGCCGATGGGCAGGTCTTTCATGCGATGGTGTCGCCTCCTGGTGCTGGCAGACCGCACCCAGTATACGCGAAGGGGGAGTGCGGTCTGCAAGCGGACGGGGACGCCGCCCCACACCGGTGTTGTTCGTCCCACCCGGCCCGAGCCGCCGGCGCTGTCACGGCGCTGCCTGCGCTATAATGCCCCGCGAGCGTCGCTGTCGCCCCGGCTGGCCGAAGGAGGAGAGACGGATTGACCAACGAGGAACACTACCGAAAGCTCGAGCGCCTGTACGCTTCCGCACCGGTGAACGAATACTACGCCCCGACGATGCGAATCAGCGAGGGGCAGGCGGAGGTGACCATCCCGGTGCGCCCGCATCTCTTCCACGCGGCGGGCGCCGTCCACGGTGTGGTGTATTTCAAGGCGCTCGACGATGCCGCTTTCTTCGCGGTCAACTCGCTGGTTGAGGACGTCTTCGTGCTGACCGCCTCGTTCAACGTGTATTTGACTCGGCCCATCTCGGAAGGGGAGATGAAGGCGACCGGTCGGGTGGTGTACGGCTCCCGACGGTTGTTCGTGGGAGAGTCCGTGCTGGTCGACGCGAATGGCCAGGAGATCGCGCGAGGGAGCGGGACGTTCATGCCGAGCAGCATCCGTCTCTCGCCCGAGGTCGGGTACGAGTAGGACGGGGGGCGCTAGGCGGACATCTCCCGCACTACCGCTGGCAGGTCCAGGCGCCGGACGAAGCGGATCGACGGAATCTCCGCCAGCAGGAGCACGAACAGCGCGCCCAGGGCGGCGATGCCGTAGGTGCGGGTGTAGATGACGGTGGGCATGTCGTACAGCTCGGTCTGATAGAGGGATGCGAAGTAGAGGCTGATAGCGTAGCCGAGGGGGAGCCCCACGACCACGCCCAGGAGCCCCATGAGGACGTTCTCCACCGTGAGCATGGCGCCGAGACGTCCCACCGCGGAGCCGATGGTGCGCATGGTGGCCAGCTCCCGCCGCCTCTCCAGGGTGTTGATGGTGATGGTGTTGAAGATGATGGCGAAACCCAGCGCCACGCCGAACGCGAGCATGATCCCCACGAACACGAAGAACAACTGGTTCAGCTGATTGATGTAGTCCTTCACATCTTGCGTGTACTCGACCGTGGGTGTGCCTGGCAGAGCAAGGAGCTGCTGTTGGAGCGCCTCGTCCGGCGTGCCCGCGAAGGAGATCAGTACGGCGCTGGCCAGATCCGGGCCGCCCGCCAGCCCCTGGGCGATGTCCAGCCGGGCAAAGGCGACGTCCCCCATGGGATTCTCCACGATGTTGTCCACTGTCAGTTTTGTCGCTTGCGTGCCCGGAAGCAGCGGCCGTACGGTCACGGTGTCGCCCTTCCCCGCGCTCAGCAGCTTGCTCACTCCCGGCGTGAGGAGGAGGCCCGTACCAGTGGACGCTGTCCCGCCCCCGCGTCTCGGCGTCCCGTACAGGCGCGAGTCCGGTTCGAGCCCTCGCAGGACGGTGATGTGCGACTTGCCGCCGGCCGATAGCGTTACCGGTACCTCCAGCAACGGCTCGGCCGCAGTCACGCCCTGGTAGTCGGCCACATCACTGGCGACTGACTGCGAGACCGGCTGGGTGAAATTGACCCAGGCGTCATACTTCTGGATGTCGTCGAACTGGAGCTTGATCATGCTGTCGTAGGAGTCCAAGAAGCTGGCGGCGACCAGCACGAGGGCCACGCCGGAGCCTACGCCTATCGCCGTGTACAGCGTGCGGCGCTGCGCCCGGAACAGGTTGCGCAGGGGCAGACGGAGCAGGTACGAAACGCGGGCCAGGGGCGGCACGATGATCTCGAGGATGGTGCGGCGTCCGGTCGTGGGCGGGGGTGGGTGCATCGCCTCCGCGGGCCGAGTCCTGGCGCTGCCCCAGGCGGGGATTGCCCCGGCGATGAGGGCGGTCAGCACTCCGGCTCCAAAACCTATCGCCATAATGCCGGGCTGGAGGCGCTGGCTGATGAACGGTACGTTCAGGAAATGCCCGTATACATCGGTAATGCCAATCGAAAGGAGGTAGCCCAGGGCGGCCCCGGCCGCCGCAGCGATGATGCCGATGACCAGACCGTAGACGAGGTAGTGCGCCAGGACTTGGCCTCTGCTGTAGCCGATGGCGCGCATGAGGCCGATGTGTGGCCTCTGCGTCTGCACAAGGCGGTTCAGCAGCGTGTAGATCGCGAGCGCGGACACCGAGAGAAAGAGGATGGGGAACACCAGCGCCAGGGCCTCGAAGCCGTCCAGGTCCAGTTGGAGCAGGCGGTTGCCGAGCTGGTGCTCTCGATCGATGACCCGACCGAGGCCGTGGGGCTTTAGCAGCGATTCTACCTCAGCGCGGACGGTGTCCTGATCGGCGCCATCTTCCAGGCGCAGAGTCACTTCGTTGATTTGGTCAGTGCGTCCGAGCAGCGCCGAGAGTTGGTCGTACGGGGCGAAGATGATGCCGAAGGTGGAGGGCAGGGTGAACAGCTCCCGCTCGCTCTTGGCTACCCACAGGTACTCGGGGCTGGCGGCCACGCCCGCCACCTGGAGATCGACGGTCTTGTCCTCCGAAACGATGAGCTGTAGCGTGTCGCCGGGCTGAGCGTCATGGAAGTCAGCGAAGCTCTTCTCCAGCAGCACCTGGGGCTCACTGCTGCCCGGGGAAAAGTACTCGCCCTTCGTGACCTTGACATCGTTGACGGTGGCGCGCCCCGCCTCCGGCGGGGGCATGGTAAGGAAGCGGCCGAGCATCCGTTCGGGGCCCGCCTCCGGCAACACGATGGGCAGCTCCTCCACAAGTCGGCCCTCGGCGGCGGCCACGCCGTCCACGGCCGCCACCTGCTTCACGGTGGCCGTCGGCGCGCTGTCAACCTCGAACCATAGGTCGGCCATTCGAAGCTGATCATAGGTGTGGTCGTAGGAGAAGCGGAGGTTCTGGTAGGAGCCGTAGGAGCCGATGAAGATCGCAACGCCCAGGGCGATAACCACGGCCACGGCCAGGAACTGCCAGCGGGAGGCGAGGATGTCGCGCCGCAGCTTAAGCCAGCTCCGAGACAGCCTCACCAGTGCAATTCCTCCGGGGCCGCCGGCGTCTCGTTCACCTCCACGGCGGCGACGCGGCCGTCGCGCAAGCGCACGACCCGGTCGGCCATCTCACCGATGACCGAGTTGTGGGTGACGAGCACGAACGTCTTGTTCCGCTCCTGCCCCAGGCGCCGCATCAGGCCCAGGACGCGCTTGCCGGTCTCCTCGTCCAGGTTGCCGGTCGGCTCATCGCAGAGCACCAGCGGCGGGTCCGTGACGAGCGCTCTGGCGATGGCGACCCGCTGCTGCTCGCCGCCGGACAGCTCGCTGGGGAAATGGTCGGCGCGGCCCTCCAGCCCCACCGCGGCCAGTACCTCGAGGGGATCGCGCGGGGAATCCACCAGCTCCGCCGCGAACTCCACGTTCTCCACAGCCGTAAGGGTGGGGATGAGGTTGAAGAACTGGAAGATAAAGCCCACGCCGTGCCGCCGGTAGCGCGTGAGTTCGGCATCCGGCAAGGATCCTATGTCGCGGCCGTCCACGAGCAATTGCCCGGAAGTAGGGGTGTCGATGCCGCCGAGCAAGTTCAGGAGAGTAGTCTTGCCGGAGCCGCTGGGACCGAGAACCACCAGAAACTCGCCCCGGTATATCTCCAGGGTGACGTTATCCAGTGCACGGACTTCACCTGCGCCCATCTGGTAGCGTTTGGAGATCGCGTGCAGGCCGGCTAGGGTCGCCCTTTCGGTTCGCGCTACGGTGGAAGGTTCTTGGGTCATGATGGTGGTACCTCCACGGGGGTAGAGGGCCTGAGGCCGCGGAGAAGGGCAGACGCGCCCTCTCGCCAGGAGGCGACGAGGTCGACCGCCTCTGGATCGAACGCTTTCAGCAGCAGGAGCCCCTCGAACATGGCGATGGCGACCGTGGCGGCAAGGTCGGGGTCGACATCTCCGACAAGGCCCTGCTTGCGTGCCCCCTCGATGAGCTGCGCCACGTGCCGCCGGGCGTCCGCATACATCGCCGCCACCCGTTGGCGGAGGTCATCGTCCTGGATGGCGTGGGAGCAGAACTCCAGTCCTGCCTGGTACAAGGGGACGACGTTGTGGACGAGAGTGAGCGCCTCCTGGGCATCGCGGCCCAGGGCTTCCAGGGGGCTGGACTGGTCGCCTATGCTCCGCCAGTGGGCGAGGAGATCGGCCGACCACTCCTCGAACACGGCGAGGAGGATGTCGCGCTTGCTGTGGAAGTGATGGTATATGGCGCCCTTGGAGAGGCCGGTTAGGGCGGCTATGTCGTCGACGGTGGTGCCGAAGTAACCTTTGTCGGCGAAGCACCTGATGGCGGCGTCGAGGATCTGGGCTCTGCGTGTTTCCTGCGGTGCATGCTTGGCCATGATCGTAAACAAAACCGACTGACGAGTCGATTTTATCGCAGGGATTTCCGACTGTCAAGTCGGTTTAGGCGTGGGGAACGGCGCGCAGCGATGATGAGCCCCGGGTAGCCGTTCGTCTTGCATCGCGTGATATAATCCCTTAGAGTTTTTCATGCCGAACTATAGGCGGTGTCGATAGCTGATCAACGAGGAGCGTACGGCGATGGATCTCGGCCAGATAGAAGCGTTCGTTCAGGTGTCAGTGCACAACAGCTTCAGCCGCGCGGCTGAGGTTCTGCAGTTGACTCAGCCTTCGATCACCGCCCGCATCCAGTCCCTGGAGCGCGAACTGGGTGAGGAGCTGTTTGAACGCGGCGGTCGCGGCGTGCGTCTCACAGACGCCGGCTCGGCCTTTCTCCCCTATGCGGAGCGGACCCTCCAGACAGTGGCAGAGGGACGAGACATCATCGAGGGGGTGCGCAACGTGGAGGTCGGCTCCCTCTATTTGGGCTCCGCCTTCACTATCTCCACCTACGTTCTCCCCCGCATCCTGCGCACTTTCCGCAGCCGCCACGGCGGCGTCGACGTTTCTATCCACACGGGCCGCTCCGAACAGGTGCTGGCCATGCTTCAGGCCGACGAGGTTCAGGTGGGCCTGGTCCGGTCCCTGTCTCACCAGGACATAGAGACCGTACACCTGTACGACGACGAGATAGTGTTGATCGTGAACCCGGAGCATCCCTTTGCCGCCCGCGGCGCCACCACGGTGGACGAGGTCGCCAGCGAGCCCATCGTCCTGTTCGACCGCGGATCGTCCTACTTTGGCCTCACGCACGGATTCTTCCGACAGGCGGGGGTCGCCCCCAACATCGCCATGGAGCTGGACTCCCTAGAGGCCACCAAGCGCATGGTGGAGGAGGGGTTGGGCATAGCCCTCGTGCCGCTGGCGACCATCGAGAGTGAGCTGCAGATGGGGAAGCTGGCCAGGGTAGAGATGGTAGGCGCGCTGCCCCTGAAGCGTCCCGTTTCCCTCATCTACAAGCGACACCGGAAACGCTCCCGCACCGTCCAGGCGTTCATCGACACCCTGGCGGAGATGTACGCCCTTAGCCTGCCCGTGGCCTGAGCGCTGCCAGATCAGCGCCAAGATCACCGCCCTCCCAACTCCTCTCACCCCCACGGCGTTTTCCTTCATGAAGCTGGGAGCGGCACAAACGTAGCAATAGATGCACTTTGGGCGTCTATGTTTTGTCAAAGGCGCTCCTGAATCACCGCCGGAGGAGCGACGGAGTTCCTTATGATGGATGAAGTTGACGGTGCATCAACGTAACATTTCGAAGCAGGCAGTCCCCAGGCCCGAGGTGCGCGAGTTGCCCGCCGGTGGGCCGCTCCTGTTCGAGCTCAAACGGTGGCAGGTAGAGTGTCCCCTCCGGTAGCGGCTACAGCCAACGCGCGCACTCTACTGCTCGTCGATGTTGACCTTCACTGTATGGAGGAGGGGGAAGGCCTTCCCCTCCTCGTCCACCACGGTGGGCCGGGCCTCGATCATACAGTCATCGCACCGCATCTTCGACCTGCGGCCGACCACCTGTGCCTTATCTGCTACGACCATCGGGGCAGCGGCCGCTCAGCCCGGCCCCACGGCCCGGACTCCTATCACATCGACCACTTCGTGGCTGATGTAGAGGGCGTCGCCAAAGGGCTCGGCCTGGACCGCTTCGCCCTACTCGGCCACAGCTTCGGCGGCATCGTCGCCCTCCACTTCGCTCTAGCCCACCCAGAAGCCCTGTCCCACCTTATCCTCGTCTGCTCCCCCACCAGCCATCACTTCATCGACGACGTGGAGGCTGCTCTCCCCCACTACCTGGACGCCCAGGCCCTCTCTGAGCTCAACTCCCTTCACGATGGTGAGCCTTCCGATCATGTCATCCGGAGGAGCTTGGAGCTCTTAGCCCCCATCTATTTCCGTGATCCGGGACGTGTATCGGAGCTTGGCCTGGATTCGGTGCGGTTCGGGCCCGAGACCCAGGCGGTCTGGGACAGCCTGGAGGGGTTCGATCTGCGGCCCAGGCTGCGCGAGATTCAGGTTCCTAGCCTGGTCATCGCTGGTGGCCACGACCGCAGCGTCACCCCGGAGCGGGCCCGGGAGGCGGCGGACGCCCTACCGCAGGGCAAACTGGTGGTGATAGAGGGCAGCGGCCACTACCCCTTCGTTGAAGAGCCTGAGCCCTTCCTCCTCGCCGTCCTGGAGTTCTTGGGATTCAAGGTCAAGAAGAAGGGGTTGTTCAAGCGCCGCTCCTCTTGAGCGCTGGCCGCACCAGCAGGCCGTGAAGGATGTGGCGGCGGCCGAGAACCCGCTGCGCGAGTGGGCTAGGAGAGGCCCGCCTTCTCCCTCAGGCCCTTCATGATCTCTACGTTCCGCCGGTCGGGGCCCTGATTGTCGAAACCGGGTACCTCTAGCAGGAAAGGCGCGTCCCTGAACGCGGGGTGCGACATCACGTTCTGGAGGCCGTCCAGTCCGATGTGCCCTTCGCCGATGTTCTCGTGCCGGTCCACGCCCCCGGCCAGCGGGCACTTGGAGTCGTTGGCGTGCACGGCTACCAGCGTGTCCAGGCCCACCTCCGCATCGAACTCCGACATCGCCGCCTCGAGCCCGTTCTTCGTCTTCACGTCGTAGCCCGCGGCGAACATGTGCTGCGTGTCCAGGCATACCTTCACCCGTGAGTTGCCTGTCTCGCGAATGATCCGGCCCAACTCCTCAAACTTGGAGCCGACGGAGCCTCCCATGCCAGCGCTGTTCTCCAGGATGAGCCACGTGTCCTCCGGTGTGGCCTCCACCACATTGCGGACGGATTCGACCACCTGCCGGAACACCTGATCGTAGCCGGCGCCGCGGTGGCTGCCGAGGTGGAAGATCACACCGCTCGCTCCCAGCAGGTGGCATACGTTCATGTCGTGCACCAGGGCGTCCAAGGACTTGGCCAGGTTCTCCTGCTTGTCTGTCGCCAGGTTCACCAGGTACACGCCATGCACGAACGCGGGCTGGATGTCGGTCTCCGCCACCCGCGCCCGATAGGCCTCCACCTCCTCCGGCCGGTACTCCTTCCGGCGCCAGGCCTGGGGGGCGCCGCTGAATATCTGGATCGTCTCCGCGCCCATCTCTTCGGCGCGGTCGATCGCCTTGTCCACGCCGCCGCTGGTCTTGACGTGCGCTCCGATCTTCATGAGTCGTTCCTCACTGAATCGTGTCCATTATTGCCAACCCAAGGGCCGATAACAAGGGAGTGGCCTATTGCTGGCCTTCGCAGCCCAGGCGTAGAATGGAAGCAGCGGCCCACGTTCCATTCCACCGTAGGACGTTATGTCCAGCAAACTCGAACGGGACATCGAAGAGGTACTGGCCAAAATCGATCGGTTCCCGCCCAAACGGTCGCTATGGAGCCGGGTGTGGCGGTGGCTGGCGGGCGTGTTCGAAAGTGTGGCGCGGGCCTTTGCGGGTGTCCCCAGGCCGCGGGTAAGCGTGGGCCAAGTCCTCCTCCTTGGCATCGCCCTGATCGTCATCGCGTACGTCTTCGGCGACTCCATAGGCGGCGGCTCCGTCGTCCGCCTGTTTATCATCGCGGCCATTGTGCTGTTCATCGGTGCGTTCATCTTCTCCCTGCGGCGGCAGTCCGCCTCCCGCTTGCCAGAAAAGCGCTGGCGCGGCCAGCCCATGGACCTGGACGAGGCGGGCGGCCGGGGCTCCTGGTGGAACCGCTGGCGGTCCCGCCGCTAGTCGATCTCCGGCCTTGAGGCTCGCCGCCGCGGCCGCAGTCGTCGCGCTGCTGCTCCTCGCGGCATGCGGCGGTGGTTCGCCGACGCCGACCCTGACGCCGTCGTCGACCCCTACACCGTCGCCGTCCATCCCCACGGCTACTCCCGTTCCCACCCCTACCACCACCCCCTCGCCGACACCTCACGGCAGCTCCGACATCGGCCCCGTCCGATTCGATCCCGCCCGCGCCTTCGCCCACGTCGAGGCTCTGGCCGTGGAGATCGGTTCCCGGCCCGCAGGCTCGGAGGCTGAGCGCCGGGCGGCCCTCTACCTGCGCGACCAGCTCCGAGGCTTCGGCTACAAGGCCGAGCTCCAGCCGTTCTCCTACGAGGCCTTCGCCGACGCTGGCAGTAGCCTGGATGTCCTCTCGCCTCAACCGATCTCGCCCGCCGTTTACCCCTTCGAACCAAGCGCCAACGGAGTGGTCGAGGCGGAGCTGGTGGACGCCGGCATCGGTCGTCCCCAGGAGTTCCCCGCTGACACCGCCGGTAGGATCGCCCTGATCGGCAGGGGCGTCCTGTTCTTCTCGGATAAGGTGGCCAACGCCGAGGCGGCCGGCGCCCTCGGCGTCATCGTCTACAACGACGAGCCAGGCCTGTTCACGGGCAACCTCGACGGCCCTTCGGCCATACCGGTCCTCGCCGTATCGCAGGAGGGCGGCCAGGCACTGCTGGCCATGGTCCAGGCGGGGCCCGTCTCCGTCCGTTTGGAGGTGAGGACGGAGGGCGAGTCCCTCGACTCGCAGAATGTGTTCGCTCGACCTCAGGACGGCGAGTGCCGGCTGATCGCCGGCGGTCATTACGACTCGGTTCCTGCCGGCCCCGGCGCTAACGACAACGCTTCCGGCACCGCCACCGTGGTGGAGATGGCCCGCGTGCTGGCCGCCGACGGGGAGTTCGACGACGTGTGCTTCCTGCTGTTCGGTGCCGAGGAGATCGGCCTCGTCGGCAGCGCCCGCTTCGTGGAATCGCTCACCCCGACGGAGGCGCAGACGCTGGAGGCGATGCTCAACTTCGACATGGTGGGTGTGGGGACGCGGTGGCTCCTCGTCGGTTCCCCCAGCATCACCGGCCTCGCCGCCGCCGAGGCGGACGAGCGTGGCCTGGATTATGTTGTTCAGAGCTCATCGCTGATTGGCAGCGACCACGTGAGCTTCATCAACGCGGGCATCCCCGCGGTCTTCTTCCACAGCTTCTTCGTGGTCCTCGCTGACGATCCCAACTACCACACGGCGGAGGACCGTGCGGAGCATGTCCAGCCCGCTCGCATGGCGGAGGTCGCCGATCTGGGCCTGGCCGTGATTGACGTCCTGCTGGGCAGCCGGTAGCCCCGCTTGCCTATCCCTTCCCGTTGCTGTACCATGCGGCCGATGTCGATAACCACTCGCGGCCTTTCCGTTCCGCTGCTCGTCCTGGTCCTCGCCCTGCTGCTGGCGACGGCCTGCGGCGGCGGTGATGGCGGGGGACGCGCCGCCGGCCGTCTGACCGACCCCCGTACCGTGCCCACTGCCACACCCTGGGGCCAGCCCCCGGATCCGATCATCCTGGAGCCAGGCGCTCTGACCCCCCTCAGCGAAACCGGCACGCCGGAAACCGAGGTCAACGGCGAGGCGGGTGACGAGGTCACCTCCGTCACGCCCTTCCAGGTGACTGTCGATGATAGCGCCAACCTCAGGGATTCACCCTCCACGGAGAGCGGCATAGTCGGCACCATCGATCCGGGCGACGAGGCAACGGTCATCGGGCAGGTCCTCGGCGAGCTGGTGGAGGAGGGTAACGACATCTGGTATCAGCTCGAGGACGGTAGCTTCGTCTACTCCGGTGCCGTGACGAGGGTCGAGGAGTAGGCCTTGCTCCTCAGTGCAGGCGGCGGCCAGCCGGAGGCAGAGAGCCCCCGTTGTTCTCAGCACTCCCGCCTCAGCTCGGCGAAGAGATCGAGACCCCAGATGAGAAAGTTGCCCATGACGGGGGCGTGTGATAACATCTGGCGCGCGATAGACGAGTGCTATCACGCCCCGCTTCACTTATAGCCCCCACAATGGCCATCGACGAGAAGAGTAGCGAACTTCAACGCCTGAAGGAACAGGCCCAACTGGGCGGCGGCCAGAAGCGCATCGAGGCCCAGCACGCCCGCGGTAAGCTCACCGCCCGTGAGCGCCTCAACATCCTCCTGGACGAGGGCACGTTCGAGGAGGTGGACTCCCTGGTGACCCATCGCAGCGTCGACTTCGGCCTGGACAAGCAGAGGTACTACGGCGATGCCGTGGTCACTGGCTATGGCAAGATAGACGGCCGTCTGGTCTACGTCTACTCCCAGGACTTCACCGTCCTTGGCGGCTCCCTCTCCGAGGCCGTCGGCGAGAAGATCTGCAAGGTGATGGACATGGCCGTGAAGAACGGCGCCCCCATCATCGGGCTCAACGACTCCGGCGGCGCTCGTATCCAGGAAGGCGTCGTCTCCCTCAGGGGCTACGGCGATATCTTCCTGCGCAACGTCCTCGCCTCAGGGGTCGTGCCTCAGATCTCCGTCATCGTGGGGCCGTGCGCCGGTGGCGCGGTCTACTCCCCCGCCATCACCGACTTCACCTTCATGGCCGCTGGCACTTCCCAGATGTACATCACCGGTCCCGAGGTCGTCCGTGCCGTCACCCGAGACGAGGTCACCCACGAAGAGTTGGGTGGGGCCCACGTGCATTCCAGCAAGAGCGGCGTCGCTCACTTCGCCATCGAGGGCGAAGAGGATTGCCTGGCCGAAGTGCGGCGCCTCCTGTCATTTATTCCGTCCAACAACCTGGAGGATCCTCCCCTTGCGGAGCCGACGGACGACCCTGAGCGCCGCTGCGATGACCTAGCCTCCATCGTCCCTGGCGACCCCACCAAGCCCTACGACATCCGCGAGGCCATCTACTCCATCGTCGACGACGGCGACTTCCTGGAAGTACACCCGTCCTGGGCCGCCAACATCACCGTCGGGTTCGCCCGCATGGGAGGGAGATCGGTGGGCATCGTGGCCAACAACCCCATGGTTCTCGCCGGCGTGCTCGATATCGACTCCTCCCGCAAGGGGGCGCGCTTCGTCCGCTTCTGCGACGCCTTCAATATACCAATCGTGACCCTGGCCGATGTCCCCGGCTATCTACCCGGCACCGCCCAGGAGCACGGTGGCATCATCAGCCATGGGGCCAAGCTCATCTACGCCTACTCAGAGGCGACCATTCCTAAGGTCACCGTCATCGTGCGAAAGGCCTACGGCGGCGCCTATCTTGTCATGGGCTCCAAGCACATGCGCGCCGACATCAACTTCGCCTGGCCCTCCGCCGAGATCGCCGTCATGGGGCCCGACGGCGCTGTCAACATCGTCTTCCGCCGCGAGATCGAGGCCGCTGCCGATCCGGAGGCCAAGCGCGAGGAGCTCTTGCGGCAGTACCGCGAGCAGTTCGCGAACCCGTACATCACCGCCTCCCGCGGCTTCATCGACGACGTCATCGAGCCACGAGACACCCGCCTGAAGATCATCGGCGCTCTGGAGATGCTTCAGAACAAGGCGGACAGCAACCCGCCCAAGAAGCACGGAAACATCCCCCTGTAGGAGCGGGCAGGTGGAGCGACGATGACGATGGGGTCTGCAGCCGTCGACAAGCCTGCCTCTACTCCGACTGCTCTACAGATCGAGAGCGGTGTTCCCTGGGGCGCACGCGGCATCATCATCAGGGTCAATGTCCCCAACAAGCCGGGGAAGCTGGGTGAGATTGCCTCGGCCATCGGTGCTGCGGGCGGAAACATCGGCGCCATAGACACGCCGGAGATCACGAGCAAGGCTGTCACCCGCGATATCAGCATTGCTGTCTCAAATGACCAGCACGGGGAGCAAGTGGTCGAGGCCGTGAGAGGGGTGCGAGGCATAAAGGTGGTCTTTGTCTCCAATCCCATCTTCGTGGCCCATCTTGGGGGCAAGATAGAGATCACGTCCAAGAAGCCTCTCAAGACAAGGGCGGATCTTTCGACGTACTACACGCCCGGCGTGGCGGAGGTCTCCAGCGCCATCCACGACGATCCTCAGAAGATGTTCTCCCTGACCATGAAGGGGAACACCGTGGCTGTGGTGACCGATGGCACGGCCGTCTTGGGGCTGGGGGACATCGGCCCGGGCGCGGCCCTGCCGGTGATGGAAGGGAAAGCTATGCTGTTCAAGGCGTTCGGCGGGGTGGACGCCTTTCCCATCTGTCTGGACACCAAAGACCCGAGTGAAATCGTGAAGACGGTCAAGTATCTTGCATCCTCCTTCGGTGGCATTAACCTGGAGGACATCTCAGCGCCGCGCTGTTTCGAGATCGAGGAGAGGCTGACGGAGGAGTTGGATATTCCGGTATTCCACGATGACCAGCACGGGACCGCCGTTGTGGTCATGGCCGCCCTCATCAACGCCTTGAAGATCGTCGAGAAGAAGCTGGCTGACCTGAAGGTTGTCATCAACGGCGTCGGCGCTGGCGGCATGGCCACTGCGAAGATCCTCATCCTTGCCGGTGTCCGAAATATCATCGGCTGCGATAGGGCGGGCGCTCTCTTCAAGGGCAGAAGGGAGCATATGAACCCGACAAAGGAGTGGCTCGCTGGGGCAACGAACCCGAACAAGGTCCGCGGCATGCTCTTGGATGTCCTGGAGGGCGCGGACGTATTCATCGGCCTGTCCGGTCCAGGAGTCCTGCCGGCTGAGGCGATAACGAAGATGGCGGCAGACTCCATAGTCTTTGCTCTCGCCAATCCTGATCCTGAGGTGATGCCGGTAGAGGCCGCGCAGTACGCCAGGATTGTCGCCACAGGCCGGTCGGACTACGCCAATCAGATAAACAACGTCCTCTGCTTCCCAGGTTTCTTCCGAGGAGTGCTGGACTGCCGAGCGCGGGAAATCACTGACGACATGAAGCTTGCTGCAGCCCATGCCATCGCCGGTATGGTTCCCGCGCGCAAACTGCACGAAGACTTCATTATTCCGAGCGTCCTCGACACGCGGGTGGCCAAGAACGTCGCCGACGCTGTGATCAGCGCCGCCCGGGCCACTGGAACGGCGCGGCGCTAGAAGATGGTATCGGATGGGCCATAGGAACCGCTGGGTCACCATGGGGGCATGCATTACAAAGGGCACCCAACGCGCCGGACGCGAAACGCGATGGCGTACCTCGGGAAAAGGGCGGCAGACTCTTGTCTACTAGCAGCACCGTGGTGACGGCCGCAGAGGATAAGAGAGGGATGATGGCAGCCATCATGGCCGCCGTGAACGCCTACCTGGAAGAAGAAGAATGGGCTTGTGTGGCTGTGGCGCCAGAGGCTAGACCCCTGGCTCCGATCAGCCTGTGGCGGGTCTTTAGCCGTCGAGAAGCGATGAGACCGCGGGCCGCGTGGCGCCGGAGAATGGTCTAATGAAGGGCAAGAAGGAGCGTGGAAAGATGATCCCGGCAAGCGAATTGACCGCCGACAAGGTGAAGACACGGCCAAAGGCAAAGGATGCGGTCAAGATCTGTGATATCACCCTTCGGGACGGCCATCAGTCTCTATTCGCTACCCGGATGCGCACTGAGGACATGGAGTTCGTCGCCGATGAGATCAACAAATGCGGCTTCTACGCTATGGAGGTCTGGGGTGGTGCCACCTTCGACGTGCCGCATCGCTTCCTAGGTGAGGATCCCTGGGAGAGGCCACGAATCCTTAAGAAGCTAATACCTAAGACTAAGTTCATGATGCTGCTCCGGGGGCAGAACCTCGTCGGCTATCGCAACTACGCTGACGACATGGTCAGAGCCTTCGTCTATGAGGCGGCTGAAGCGGGGATCGACATCTTCAGGGTATTCGATGCGCTGAACGACGAGCGCAACCATGAGATGGCTTACAAGGCCATCAAAGAGACGGGGATGCACATTCAGGGAGCGATATGCTATTCGCTCACCCAGCCCCGCCTGGGCGGCCCTGTCTACAACATCGATTACTTTGTCAAGAAGGCGCTCATCCTTCAGGATATGGGGGCCGACTCCATCTGCATTAAGGATCAGGCTGGCCTCATATCACCCTACGATGCCTATGACTTGGTCAAGGCGCTCAAGAAGCGTCTGCGAGTACCTGTGCAGCTCCACACCCACTACACCAGCGGACAGGCTAGCATGGCTCACCTCAAGGCCGTGGAGGCGGGAGTCGATGTCGTCGACACCTCCCTCGCTCCCTTTGCTCACCGTACTTCCCACCCGGCGATCGAGCCGCTGGTGGTGACGCTATACGGCACAGAGAGGGATACCGGGCTCGACGTTGACCAACTGATCAAGTGCGATCGGATGCTCGAGCAGATCGCTCCCAAGTACAGGGACTTCCTCGATACGTCGAAGATGGCGGTTATCGATCCGGAGGTGCTGGCGCACCAGATCCCTGGCGGCATGACCTCCAACTTCGTCTCCCAGTTGAAGGCTGCAAATGCCCTTGATCGATTGCACGAATGCCAAGAGGAGACGGCGAGGGTCCGGGAGCAGCTCGGCACTCCGCCGCTGGTCACGCCCTCCAGCCAGATCGTGGGCGTGCAGGCAGTTCAGAACGTTCTCGCCGGGCGCTACAAGATGATTACAAAAGAGGTAAAGGACTACTGCTGGGGCCTTTACGGCAAGCCTCCGCTCCCAATGGACCGGAAGGTGCAGAAGGCGGTCCTCAAGGGGTATGAGCGAGGCGAAAAGCCGATCACGGTGCGCGCCGCCGACATGCTCGAGCCGGAGCTGGACAAGGCTAAGGAAGACACCAAGGACATCGCCAAGAGCCTTGCCGATACCCTCATATATGGCATCTACCCCACCACCGGGATGAGGTTCCTGAGGCACAAGTACGGTTTGGACAAGGATATCCCGGATGACTGGAAGCCACCGAAGGCGCCAAAGAGCCTGGAGCAGATACAGGAAGAGGACAGACTGATCGAGCTGGCCAAGGCGGGCAAGCTGGTGGAGAAGCGGGAGGTCGCAGCGCCGCCAAAGGGGCCAGGGACCCGGACTTTCAACGTGTTCGTGGGCGATGAATACTATGAGGTGGACGTAGAGGCAGTTGGAGGCTCGCCGCCTATCTCTGTGGCTTCGCCCTCGGCCGGAACCGCCACGCCAACCACGCCAGCGCCGACGCAGGCAACCCCGGCTGCGCCGGCGCCCAAGGCGGAGACCAAGGAAGCCGCGTCGGTAGAGGTTGCTGCCGGAGAGGTGGCCATCACAGCTCCCATGCCGGGAATGATCATCCGCTATGAGGTCAACGTGGGGGATAAGGTCAAGGCCGGCGATGTGGTGGTCGTCTTCGAAGCGATGAAGATGGAGAACAACATTCCGAGTCCGATCGATGGGACGATTAAGGCGCTGAACTTCTCCACTGGGGCTTCGGTGCCCCAAGATGCGGTAATGGCGGTTGTCAGCCCCTAGAGAAGATCAGTGGTGAAGAGGGCGCTGGCGGCTCAGGTCGGCAGTGACACCAGCGAGGTCGTGCTCTCGATCCCGTCGATGGCACGGATCTTCCCCCCCAGTATCGGCGGGATATCCTGGAGGTTCTCCACCTCGATCTCAACGACGATGTCGTAGGGGCCCATCACTTCGTGCAGCTCGACGATACCGGGGACTTCACGCATGGCTTCCATCACCCGTCTCGTCTTGCCGGGATCCGTAACAACCAGAACGTAGGCCTTAACTGCCATGAGACGCTCCTGACGATACTGATGTGGGAACCGGAACGCCGCAAATTATACAACAAGCTTGGCCTTCTCAGGAGGGCCGAAGGCAGACACTAACAACTGATCCTGTTAAAATAACTGTGGACTTACTAAATTGATGACCTTCCCCGCTCCTCTGAGACGAAGACCGAAGCCGGGCCTCTGTTCAATCAAGTACGGCTCAGCGTACAATGTTGGCTGGCCTCGCCTCCTCGGAATGGGGAGCGCGGGGTAAGAGGGGGAGCGTGGCGTGGCTAGGGACGACTTCATCATTCGAATAGGCGGTGACACCGCCGTCGGTGGTGTCATCAGCACCGGCGAGAACTTCACGACAGCTGCTGCTCGTACGGGCTTCCATACGTTCACTTTCCGCACCTATCCCGCCGAGATCAAAGGTGGGCACGCCTGGTTCCAGGTCCGCATCTCGAGCCGGCCCGTTCACTCGCTTGGAGATGGGTGTGATGTTCTCATCGCCTTCGATCAGGAGGCCTACGAGCTACACCGCGGAAACCTCAACCAGGGGGGCGTGCTCATCCATGATTCGGGTCTCGTGCAGCCTGACTCGGGGGGCGATATCGTCCGCTACGGCGTCCCGTTCCAGAAGATTGCTCGTGAGGAGCTGGAATTCGTCCGCGGCACAAACGTGCTCGTGCTCGGCGTCATGGCGGGGCTGTTCGGGCTTTCTCCGGCGTCGTTGGAGGAGATGGTGAGGACCCGCTACAAGCGCCGCGCTGAGCTGGTGGAGAAGAACATCGAGGCTCTCCACTACGGCTACGGGTATACGAAGAAGATCGAGAAGGAAGACCAGTTCTGGCTGGGATCCTCCGACAATGTGTCGCGGCTGGTCATGAGCGGCAACGCCGCCATCAGTGCCGCCGCTCTCCACGCTGGCTGTCGCTACTTCGCTGGCTATCCCATCACACCCGCCTCGGACATCCTGGAGACGATGGCCGCTCAGCTCCCCCGCTTCGGTGGCGTTTGTCTTCAGGCCGAGGACGAGATGGCGGCCATGGCCTCCCTCATCGGCGCATCGTATGCGGGGACGAAGGCGATGACTGCTACCTCCGGCCCAGGCTTTTCCCTGATGACGGAACTCCTGGGGCTGGCCTCGATGGCGGAGATACCGGTCGTCATCGTAGACGCGCAGCGCTCGGGCCCGAGCACCGGCATGCCGACCAAACTGGAGCAGGGCGATCTCTTTCACGCCATCTACGGGGGCCACGGCGATCTCCCCCGCATAGTGGTGGCACCGGCATCGGTTCACGATTGCTTCGGGGTCACGGTGCTTGCATTCGAGCTGGCCGAGAAGTACCAGTGCCCGGTCATTCTCCTGTCAGACCAGTCCCTCTCCCATCGCACCGAGACTATCGAGGCGGTGGATGTTGATCTGCTCCCCGTTGTGGATCGCCTCCGGCCCAACGGCACGGACGCAGGAAGCTATCTCCGCTATCAGTTCACCGACAGCGGCGTGTCGCCGATGGCGGTTCCGGGTCTGGACCCGCACGCCTATGTCGCCCCGGGCTTGGAGCACGACGAGAGTGGCCATCCCGTGCGGTCACCGGAGGCGCACGAGAAGATGACGGAGAAGCGCTTCCGCAAGCTGGCCAGCGCCCGCCTGCAGATCGACAAGGCTGAGCTGTGCCCTCGCTACGGCGCCGACGATGCGGAGCTGGGTATCATCGGCTGGGGCGCCACCGAAGGCTCGATCCGGGAGGCCGTGGATCGGGCTTTGGCCGCCGATATCAAGGTGGCGATGATGCACCCGCGGGTGCTCAGTCCGCTACCGGAGGGGCAGCTTAAGGAGTTCATCGGTTCAGTGAAGCAGGTCTTGGTGCCGGAGGTGAACTACCAAGGACAGTTCGCCCAGTATCTAGCGAGCAACCTGGGTATAAGGCCATTGCGCTTGAACAAGATCGGTGGCCTTCCCATCACACCGGGCGAGATACAGAGCAAGATACAGGAGGTACTGGTTCATGCCTGACGGGACTAAGGTGGGGCATGCACCGGAGGTGGAGGTGCTGACCGCCAAGGAGTACAGAAGCGGCTTCAAGCCCACCTGGTGTCCCGGCTGCGGCGACTTCGGCGTGCTCAGCGCCACCGCCAAGGCCCTGGCCGCCCTTCAGCTCCCGCGGCACGAGGTCGTGGTCGTTTCCGGCATCGGCTGCTCCAGCCGGACGCCGTACTTCATGAGGACGTACGGGTTTCACAGCGTGCACGGCCGTGCCGTGCCCGTCGCTACGGGCATGAAGCTGGCCAACCCGGATCTCACGATTCTGGTGATGGGTGGGGACGGCGACCTGATTTCCATCGGGGCCGGCCACTTCCCCCCCGCCGCCGCGCGCAACGTGGACATTACCTGCGTGATGATGGACAACCATATCTACGGCCTCACCAAGGCTCAGTCGTCGCCGACTTCTTCCATGGGTCACAAGACCAAGTCCACACCGTATGGAGTGATCGCCAAGCCGATCGCGCCCGTCCTGTTCGCTCTGGCCAACGGCGCCACGTTCGTGGCGCGCGGCTACTCCGCCCGGCCCAACGAACTGAGCGAACTAATCGCGGAGGGAGTCAAACACCACGGCTTCTCGTTCATCCACGTCCAGAGCCCCTGTGCCGAGTTCTTGAACACCTACGACTACTACGACGAGCACGTCGAGGACCTGCCGCCAGATTGGGACCGGCATGACCTGAAGGCCGCCCTGGAGCTGGCTCTCACGGAGGAGAAGGTCCACCTGGGCATCTTCTACGAGGAGGAGCGCCCGGTCTACAGCAGGGCGGTGCGCCAGTTCGAGCCGGAGCCCAAGCAGTTCGACCTCGCGGAGTACCTACAGCGTTTCAGTTAGCGACCCGGAACATCACCGACAGGAGGAGTGTGAATTGGGCCAGAACCTGACCCGGAAGATCCTTGCCGACCACCTAGTGTCCGGCGAACTCACAGCCGGAAGCGAGATCGGCGTCCGTGTGGACCAGACGCTCACCCAGGACGCCACCGGCACCATGGCCTATCTCCAGTTCGAAGCGATGGGCATTCCCAGGGTGCGCACTAAGCTCTCCGTCTCCTACATCGACCACAACATGCTCCAGACGGGCTTCGAGAACGCCGACGACCATCGCTTCCTGCAGAGCGTCGCCGCCAAGTACGGTATCTACTTCTCCAGGCCCGGCAACGGCATCTGCCATCAGGTCCACCTGGAGCGCTTCAGCACCCCCGGCGACATCCTCCTGGGGTCGGACAGCCACACGCCGACCTCCGGCGGCGCCGCCATGCTGGCCATCGGTGCCGGCGGCCTTGACGTCGCCGTGGCGATGGCCGGCGGCCCGTTCAACGTCATGATGCCGAAGGTGGTGGGGATCCATCTGAAAGGGAAGCTGCAGCCCTGGGTGGCCGCCAAGGACATCATCCTCGAGGTTCTGCGCCGGCTCACCGTGAAGGGTGGCGTGGGAAAGGTCATCGAGTACTTCGGTGAGGGCGTCGCCTCCCTCAGCGTGCCCGCTCGCGGCACGATCACGAACATGGGCGCCGAGCTCGGGGCCACTACTTCCGTGTTCCCTTCTGACGAGCGTACCCGCGAGTACTTCCGTTCACAGAAGCGGGAGGATATGTGGCGAGAACTGAGCGCCGACCCCGACGCCGACTACGACGAGGTGGTGGAGATCGACCTGGACAAGCTGGGGCCGATGGTGGCCTGCCCGCAGAACCCGGACAACGTAGTGCCCATCGAGGAGGTGGAAGGCACGAAGCTGGCCCAGGTGTGCGTTGGCTCCTGCACCAACTCCTCGTATCACGATCTGACGGTCACGGCTGCCGTCCTCAAGGGACACAAGGTCAACCCGGGACTGAGCATGACGGTCACCCCCGGCTCCCGACAGGTGTTCAACATGATCGCCCAGAGCGGTGCCTTGGCCGACCTCATAGGGTCGGGCGCGCGCATCCTGGAGTCCGCCTGCGGGCCCTGCATCGGCATGGGGCAGTCGCCGCCGTCTGACTCCGCTTCCCTCCGCACCTTCAACCGCAACTTCCCCGACCGGTCCGGCACCCCCAACGACCGCGTTTATCTGGCCAGTCCGGAGGTGGCCGCCGTCTCCGCCCTCGCCGGCGAAATCGCGGATCCCCGCAAGTCGGGCTCGCCGCCGGTCGTGGAGACTCCCAGCGAGTTCATCATCGATGACGACTTCATCATCGCGCCGTCGGAGAGCGGCGAGGGCGTGGAGGTGGTGCGGGGGCCCAACATCAAGCCCCTGCCCCTGGCCGAGCCGCTAGCGCAGACCATCAAGGCACCGGTGCTCATGAAGCTGGGTGATAACATCAGCACCGACGACATTCTGCCCGCCGGCTCCAAGGTCCTGCCCCTGCGCTCCAACATCCCGGCCATCTCGCAGTACGTCTTCCACTACAAGGACCCGGAGTTCGCGGCCAAGGCCAAGGAGGCCGGTGTCAGCATTATCGTCGGGGCGTCCAACTATGGGCAGGGCTCCAGCCGCGAGCACGCGGCCCTGGCGCCCATGTACCTCGGTGTCAAGGCGGTGTTCGCCAAGACCTACGCGCGCTTGCATCACACGAACCTCGTGAACTTCGGCATTCTCCCGCTCGTGCTGGACGACGGGGCGGGCGACCGCATCAATCTGGGCGACGTGTTGGAGCTCCCGGACGTGCGCGACACCATCCGCAGCGGCAAGGTCACCGTTCGCAACACGACGCAGGGGTATGAATTCACCGCTGGCCACAACCTGTCCGAGCGGCAGATCGACGTGCTGCTGGAGGGTGGCCAGCTGAACTACGTCAAGGCCCACGCCGCCTGAGCGCCTGTTAGCAGCCTCACAATCCCCCAAACGGCGGCCCTACCTGCCGCCACTATCGCGCTTACCGGTCGGGTGTGCTATTGTAGGCGGGGTCACCCTCAGCCTAATATCAACGCATGCCCCACCGGACTAGCCTCATACTGGAAGACGGCGCTCGCCCTGAGATCACACCGACTACCGTCCGCGCCCCACGAGCCACCGGCGTCCGGTCCGCCCTGGACGTCAGACGGGTCGGCATCGCCGCCACCCCAGAGTATCGCCCCCTCCCCAGAGTTATGTGGCTCGCCAGGCATGGCTGGCGGGGCCGCACCCGTGAGGGCTCTGACTTCGGCTCGAAGATGATGAGGGGGCCGACGGACAGGACTTGTGCCGAAACGCACACCAGAGAAAGGCAGTAAGGAAGAGATGTCCAAGGTCGTGTTCATCACCGGTCAAGGCCAAGAGGTGATAGACATCTTCGAGGGGATGTGCAGCGAGGGATTCGAAGTGACCTCGCGATCCCGCAGCATAAGCGACGAGGAGAAGCTGGCTCTGGTGAAGGATATGGACTACGTGGCCCTCCACCCGGCCGAGATCTCCAACGACCTCCTGCGGGAGGCGAAGAAACTTCGCCTCGTGCAGCTCTTGACGGCCGGTTTCGACAAGATCGATCTTTCCGTCACCCAGGAGCTCGGAATCCCGGTGGCCACCAACGGTGGAGCCAACGCCTGGGCGGTGGCGGAGCACGCGATCGCCCTCCTCCTGAGCGTGTACAAGCGTCTCATCCCTACGGACCGGACGATGCGGGAGGGAGGCTGGCGGAAGGGCGTGTCGGGGATGAGCATCATTGAGGTGGCGGGGAAGACACTGGGCCTCATCGGGGCGGGGAACATCGGCCGGAAGGTGGCCCGCCGCTTGGCCGCCTTCGAGACCAGCGTCATCTACTACGATGTCATTCCCGCGCCCGACATCGAGAAGGACCTTGGGGCGCGTCGCGTCTCTCTGGAGGACGTCATCCGAGAGGCGGATATCATCACCCTCCATCTGCCCCTCATGCCGGAGACGCGAGGGATGATCGGCCGCAAGGAGTTCGAGATGATGAAGCCCACGACTGTGCTGCTCAACACCAGTCGCGGGCCGGTGGTGGACGAGGACGCGCTGGTGGAGGCGCTCAAGGAGAAGCAGATCGCTGGAGCTGGCCTGGACGTGTTCCGTGAGGAACCGCTCTCGGGCGACAGCCCGTTAGTTCAACTGGACAACGTGGTTCTCACGCCCCATGTCGGCGGACACTCATACGAGGCCTGGTTCCGCCGGTCGGGATTCGCCTGGGACAACATCAAGCGTGTGGAGGCGGGGGAAGAGCCCCTGTCGGTCGCACCTCCGCCAAACAAGTAATCGAATCACCAAAGGAACAGGAGGTACATCAAATGAAGGTAACGGTCAAGCAGAAAGAGGACTTCCACTTCATCGGTAGTGGAGCCGAGTACCCGGGTGACCTGCTCATCGATGCTGCTGGGCACGTCGGTGGGAAGGGCAGAGGCTTCAGGCCGCCGGAGCTGATAATGTATTCGATCGCCGGCTGCATGGGCATTCACGGCTACGAGGCGCTCCTCAAGGCCGGCAAGAGCGTGGACAGTGTGGAGGTGGAGACCGACGCGGAACGCGCGGATGATTACCCAAAGTGGTTCACGAAGATAGTGCTGAAGGTTCGCCTCAAGGGGAGCGGTCTGACCGAGAAGGACGTCAAGGAAGCCTTCGACGAGGCCCTGAACAAGACGTGCAGCATCGCCGCCATGGTGAATCGAGTGGCTCCCATAACTTGTGAGTTCCAGATCAACTGAGCGAGGGGGGCATGGGATGTTCAAGAAGATACTGATAGCGAACAGGGGGGAGATCGCCTGTCGGATCATCCAGGCCGCCAAGGAGCTGGGGATACCGACCGTGGCGGTCTACTCCGCTGTGGATGCCAAGTCCAGGCACATCAAGCTGGCCGACGAGGCTGTCCAGACGGGGGCCGATCCTCTGGACACCTATCTCAACATCGAGAACTTAGTGAATCTTGCCCTTGAGGTGGGTGCTGACGCCATACACCCCGGATACGGCTTTCTCGCTGAGAATTCGGAGTTCGTGAAGGCCTGCGAGGACAACGGCGTGACCTTCATCGGGCCGCCGAGCAGCGCCATGGCTCTCGCCGGGGACAAGGCGAAGGCGAAGGAGACGATGAGGAAGGCGGGCCTTCCCGTCGTGCCTGGCAGCCAGGGCATCCTCAAGAACGTGGCGGCGGCGAAGACGTTGGTCAAGAAGATCGGCTTTCCTGTGCTTCTGAAAGCGACCGCCGGTGGGGGTGGCAGGGGGATCAGGGTTTGCCACGACGAGGACGAGCTAGTTCGAGGTTACGACTTGGCCTACAGCGAGGCCGAGAAGGCCTTCGGCAAGGGCGAACTGATTCTGGAGAAGCTCATCCACAACGCCCACCACGTCGAGTTTCAGGTCATCGGTGACAAGCACGGGAACGTCATCCACCTCGGCGAGAGGGACTGCTCCATCCAGAGGCGGAACCAGAAGCTGATCGAGATAGCGCCGTCGCTCCTCCTCACGGCCAAGAGGAGGATGGAGATGGGCAGCATGATCTGCAAGGCGATGAAGTCCATCGGGTACTACAACGCCGGCACGGTGGAGTGTCTTGCCGACGAGGAGATGAACGTCTACTTCATGGAGGTGAACACCAGGATTCAGGTGGAACACCCCGTGACGGAGGAGATAACCGGCATTGACATCGTGAAGGAGGGGATTCGTGTAGCAGCGGGCCTCCCTCTTCAGTACAAGCAATCGGACGTCAAGTTGAACGGCAACGCGATCGAGTGCCGCATAACCGCCGAGGATCCGGCCAACAACTTCGCCCCGTCGATGGGCATGGTGGAGAAGTACCAGGTGCCTGGCGGGCTCGGCATAAGGGTGGACAGCGCAGCCTTCCGTGGCTACGAGATAACGCCCTACTACGATTCCATGATCGCCAAGCTGATCGTGTGGGGAAGGACGTGGGAGGAGGCGGTGGCGCGCACGAAGCTGGCCCTGCAGACGTACGCCATAGGCGGCGTGAAGACGATCATCCCGTACTACCTGCAGGTCATGGACGACGAGGATTTCCTGGCCGGGAGGTTCCACAACAGGTATGTGGACGAGCACCCGGGTCTCCTCGAGTACGAGGAGAAGCGCGAGAAAGAGGATTACATGGCGGTTCTGGCGGGCGCGATAGCGTTCTATCACAGGCCTTAGGGGGTCTCCAATGCCCAAACGTGACACTTTTGACGATACTCTGGACAAGCTGTCCAAGGACATCGAGGCGCTCATGACGGCGCCTGTCGGCAGTAGACCGGTTAAGATCACCGATCTCACCCCGAGGGAGGGCCAGCAGACCAAGCTGGCCACCAGGGTCGCCACGGAGGATCTCATCCCCCTGTGCGAGACGCTCGACAAGTGCGGGTTCTACGCCGTCGAGATGTGGGGCGGTGCAACCTTCGACACCTGCATCCGGTACCTCAAGGAAGACCCCTGGGAGAGGCTGAGGACCATCAAGGCGATCATGCCCAACACGCGGCTCCAGATGCTTCTCCGGGGGCAGCACATCCTGGCCTACAGCCCCAATTCAGACAAGGCTGTCCACAAGTTCGTGGAGAGGGCCGTGGCCAACGGCATGAACGTCTTCAGGATATTCGAGGCCACCAACGACTTCAGAAACCTGCAGGTCGCCGTTGACGCGGTAAACGAGTGCGGGCCCGAAGCTGAGGCCCACATCGAGGTGAACTACACCATCAGTCCGGTCCACACCTTCGAGAGGTGGATGGACTACGCTGAGCAACTGATAGAGATGGGGGCCGACTGGCTGTCCTTCAAAGACGCTACCGGCATCCTCATGCCCATGGACTCTTACAGGCTGATCAAGGGTATCAAGGAGCGGGCCGGGGACAAGCTCCCCGTCCTCCTTCACTGTCATGACATGGGCGGGACGTCGATCGCGAACCACTTCATGGCCGTCCTGGCCGGGGTTGACATGTTCGATTCGGCGCTGTCTCCTTTGGCCTTCGGCTCATCTCACCCTGCTACCGAGAGCATGGTGGCGATGCTGAGGAACACGCCCTTTGATTCGGGCATAGACCTGAAGACTCTGGAGGAGCCAGCGAGAATCGCCAGGGAAATCAGGGAGAAGTACCAGAAGTACGCTACAAAATACTCCGAGGTCAGCGGCGACGTCCTCATCCACAAGATCCCCGGTGGCATGATCGCCAACATGGTCGCCAACCTGGAGGAAGCGGGCAAGCCGGAGCTGATGGATCAGGCCCTCAAAGAGGTCCCCAGCGTCGAGGCGGACCTCGGCTATCCGCCGCTGCTTACGCCCTTGAGCCAGATCGTGGGCGTCCAGGCCACGCTGAACGTGATCAGTGGGGAACGATACAAGATCGTAACGGGCGAGACCCGGGACTACGTCGAAGGGAAGTACGGCATTCCGCCAGGTCCCATCAACAAGGAACTGATGCGGAAGATCATGGGGGGGGACGAGGAGCCTGACTATTCCATAAGAGCGGGAGACCTTGCTGACAAGGAGGACTGGGACAAGGCGGTGGAGACGCTTGGTCCTCTGGCGAAGAGCGACGAGGACATCATCATGGGGATCATGTTCCCCATGCAGACCAAGGAGCTCCTCGAGCTCAGGGAGAGCGGCAAGCTTGCTGAGGCGCACGCCGCGGCCATACCTTCGGGAGCCGAAGAAGCCGCCGAGGCGCCGGCGAAGGCTGCCGCGGCCCCGGCGGAGGCTCCGGCTGCAGGCGCTCCGGCTGCAGCGCCACGCCCAGCGGCGGCCGCTGTGCTGCCCACGGTACTGCCTGCCCCCGTCGAGTTCGATGCGGTGGTTGACGGTAGGACGTTCCACGTCCAGGTCGCCGGTGTTGCAGGGTCGCCTGCCCCAGGGACTCCGGTGAAATACTTCGTCAAGATTGACGACAGGCTTGAGCAGGTGGAGGTGCGTCCGCAGGCGGGCGTCGCGCCTGTGGAGTTCGACGAGGTGTTTCAGGGTGACAAGTTCCACGTGCAGGTGGCCGGTGTTGGCGAGCCGTCAGAGCAGGGAGGTCCCAGGAGCTACTTCATCAGGGTAGACGGCAAGCTGCAGGAGATAGAAGTACATCCCCAGGTGGAGATTCAGCCTTCTGGAATCCTCGCACCATCAGCGAGTGCCGCGCCGGCTGCGGCACCGGCGCCAGCCGCTGCGGCGCCTAGCGCGCCCACTCCAGCCGTAGAGGAGGCCCCCGCAGCGGCACCCGCGGTGGGAATACCGAAGGCGACCCAACCCGGAGACGCGGTGAGTCCCATGGCCGGCAGGGTGGTCAGGGTATTGGTGAAGAAGGGCGATACGGTGACGGCGGGCCAGACGGTGGTGGTGGTGGAGGCGATGAAGCTGGAAAGCGAGGTTCAGAGCCCAATAGACGGCACTGTGGAAGACATCTTCGTCGGGCCGGGCGACAGCGTGACCTCCGAAGACGCCCTAGTGAGGGTAGTCTAGGACGCCATCCTGGCCTGACGGGCCATCGGCTGCGGATCGTTCCCAGGTGGCCGATGGCTGGCAGTGAGAAGCTGGGAGCAATGGATTGAGGAACCTGGCCGCTCACTTCGGTGCGCGGCGGAGAGAATAGGAGGTGCCCATGCGCAAGAAAGTGTCCATTGCCGGTGCTGGGCAAACGGGCGGTACTATGGCCCGCGACCTAGCGGCGAAGGGCTACGCCGATGTCGTCCTCGTGGACGTTATCGAGGGCTTCCCACAGGGAAAGGCTCTCGACATCACCCAGGCCGGCCCCTTGCTGGGCTTCGACAGCAAGGTCGTTGGCACGAATGACTGGAAGGAGACCGCCGGCTCCGACATCGTCATCATCACGTCCGGCAAGCCCAGGGGGCCCGGCATGAGCCGTGACGACCTGGTCACCGCCAACACCGAGATCGTCAAGAGCGTGACGGAGCAGGTAGTCAAGCACTCTCCGAACTGCATCATCATCGTGTTTGCTAACCCGCTGGACGCCATGTGCTATGTGGCCCTGAAGGCGAGTGGCTTCCCCAGAGAGCGCGTCTTCGGCCAGTCGGGCATGCTGGACACCGCCCGCTTCCGCGCCTTCCTCGCCATGGAACTCAATGTCTCAGTAGAGGACGTGCAGGCCTACGTCCTGGGCGGTCATGGCGACGACATGGTGCCCCTGGTCCGCTACACCACGGTGGGCGGCATCCCCATCAGCGAACTCCTACCGCCTGAGCGCGTCGAGGCCATCGTGCAACGCACCCGCAAGGGTGGCGGCGAGATCGTCAGCCTACTTAAGACGGGCAGCGCCTACTACGCCCCTGCGGCCGGGACCATTGGGATGGTCGAGTCAGTCCTCCTCGACCGCAAGCGTATCCTTCCCTGCGCCACCTATCTGGAGGGTGAGTATGGGGTCAAGGGCATCTACATGGGGGTGCCGGTGAAGCTGGGCTCGAAGGGAGTGGAGCAGGTCATCGAGATCGACCTCACTAACGAGGAGCGCGCCATGTTCGACAAGTCGGCGAACTCGGTGCGCGAGGTCACAAAGGTGACGGGCCTGTAGGCCGCGTCACGAGTGAAGGCGACTGATACCGGGCCGAGCTAAGTCGAGCTAATGGTGCGGCCCCTAGAAGGGACAGGTATCAGTGAAAGAGGTGGCGGGCCTGGCGAAGGACTAGCGGGCACGGGAGCCGCCGAGAATTGAGGTGACATGCGAGATATCGACTGTCAGACGATCAAGGAAACTGTAGTCCGATTGTTCCAGGAGGCGACCGCTCTCCTGCCTGATGATGTCTTGCAGGCCCTGAAGCGCGCCCGCGAGAAGGAGGAGTCGCCCCTGGCTCAGAAGGTTCTGGATCAGATCCTGCGCAACGCCGAGCTGGCGAAGGAGGAGTTTCTGCCCCTGTGCCAGGACACCGGCACCGCCGTCGTGTTCTTGGAGGTGGGTCAGGACGCCCACATCGTCGGCGGCTCGCTCGCCGAGGCCGTTCGCGATGGTGTGGCCGTGGCCTACACCGAGGGCCGCCTGCGCGCCTCCATGGTGGAGCGACCGTTCTCCGCCCGCGCCAACACGAAAAACAACACGCCTCCCGTCATCCATACAGAGATCGTGCCCGGCGACCAGCTTCGTATCATGGTCATGCCCAAGGGCGGCGGCTGCGAGAACATGTCCCGCCTGGCTATCATGCTTCCCGCCGCCGGCAAGGCTGGCGTCACGGAGTTCGTCCTCAAGGCCGTGGAAGAGTCCGGTGGCAACCCCTGCCCGCCTGTCATCGTCGGCGTTGGCATCGGTGGCACCGCCGAGCACTGCGCGTACCTGGCCAAGCGTGCTCTCACGCGCAAGGTGGGCGGGCCCAATCCGGACCCGGAGACGGCGGAGTTCGAGGCGGAGCTGCTGGAGAAGGTGAACGCCCTGGGGCTGGGCCCCCAGGCCGTCGGCGGTCGCACCACCGCCCTGGCCGTCCACATCGAGACCTACCCGGCGCACATCACTGCCCTACCTGTGGCCGTTAACCTCCAGTGTCACTCGGCCCGTCTCAAGGAGGCGGTGCTGTGAGCGTCAGGATCGTCGCCGACGCAGGGAAGGAGTGACGAATGGCCGAACATCGCATCCAGTTGCCCCTCACGGAAGAGACAATCGAGACGCTCCGCGCGGGGGACTACGTCTACCTGACCGGTGCCATCCATACCGCCCGCGACTCCGCGCACCGCCGCATGGTGGAGGCGCTCTCCAAGGGTGAATCGCTCCCGCTGGACGTCCGGGGCCAGGTGATCTACTACGTCGGTCCTACCCCTGCTAAGCCCGGGGCGGTCATCGGCTCCGCCGGGCCCACCACTTCCATCCGAATGGACCCCTACACGCCGGCTATGCTGGAAGCCGGTCTCAAGGGGATCATCGGCAAGGGGGGCCGCGGCCCGCAGGTCCGGGAAGCGCTCCAGAAGCATCGCGCCGTCTACTTCATTGCTGTCGGCGGCTCCGGGGCCTTACTCGCCAAGCAGATCCGTAGTCTCGAGGTTGTGGCCTACGAGGACCTGGGCACGGAGGCGATCCGGCGGCTGGAGGTGGAGGACTTCCCGGTGGTCGTCTGCAACGACATCCACGGCGGTGACCTGCTGGAGCAAGGCAAGGCACAGTGGCGCCAGGCGGAGGTGCTGGAGCGCTAGAACCGAGCGACCAGGGTCAGGAAGTGGCCTAGGCGGAAGCGCTGGTGCTCTAGGAAGCCCTCCGCTGGACTATGGGGATCCCGCGCCTCGGGGGGGGGCGAGCGTCACTTGCCGGACAGCTTACGGAGGATCCAGCGGATGGGATCGTAGTAGCTGTCCGCCACCCTCTCCTTGGCGGGGATGATGCCGTTGAATGTTATGTGGATTTCCTCCGGGCAGACCTCGGTGCAGCACTTCGTGATGTTGCAGTAGCCTATGCCAGCCGTCTCACGCATCAGCTTTCTGTAATCTTGTGTATTGAGTGGGTGCATGTCCAGCTCGGCGAGGCGCATCAAGAATCGCGGGCCGAAGAAGCTCGCTTTGTTGTCCGGGTGGTCGCGGATGACGTGGCAAACGTTCTGGCACAGGAAGCACTCAATGCACTTGCGGAACTCCTGGCCGCGCTCGACGTCATCCTGCATTATCCGATAGGTGCCGTCCGGCCCCGGTGGAACGAGCTTGACGGGCGGGATCTTCTTCGCCACCTCGAAGTTGAAGGAGACGTCCGTGGTCAGGTCCTTGATGAGGGGGAACGTCTTCATCGGGGCGACGGTAATAACCTGCCCGGGTTCGAAGGAGCTCATCCGCGTCATGCACATCAGTGACGGTTTACCGTTGAGTTCAGTACTACAGGAGCCGCACTTACCGGCCTTGCAGTTCCATCGAACCGCCAGGTCGTTGGCCTGGGTGGCCTGTATCTTGTGGATCACGTCGAGGACAACGTTGCCTTCCTCCACCTCAACCCGATAGTCCACGAACTCGCCGCTATCGGCGTTGCCCCGGAAGACGCGCATCGTCACCTCAGGCACTGGCGGCCGCCTCCTCCATCACCTGCCGCAGCTCTTCCGGCATCTCCGGAAGCGGCTCTTGCGATACCTGTGGCTGTCCGTCGGGGCCCATGCGTATGACCACGTTCACTTTGGCGAACTCCGGGCTGGTCTCCGGGTAGTCATCGCGAGTCTGCGCGCCCCGGCTTTCCTTACGCTCCAGGGCCGCCCGCGCTGTCGCCTCCGCGACAGTCAGGAGTGACCGCAGGTCCATCGCCAGGTGCCAGCCCGGGTTGTACTGCTTGTTGCCCTCGACGCTGGTGTGCCGTGCGCGTTCCTTGTAGGACTGGATCTTCTCGATCGCCTCCTCCAGTTCTGAGCCCGTGCGGATGATGCCAACCAGGTTCTGCATCGTGTCCTGTAGTTCCTGCTGGAGGCCATACGGGTTCTCCTCGCCGCTCCGCTCGAAGTGGGCCAGCATGGCGGCGGCGCACTCATCGGCCTCGGCGGGGTTGATCGAGGGCAGGTCGGTGAGGCTCTTGGCGTATTCGGCGGCACCCTTGCCGGCCCGCTGCCCGAACACTACCAGGTCGGACAGGGAGTTGCCGCCTAGCCGGTTGGCGCCGTGGAGCCCGGCGCCGCATTCGCCGGCCGCGAACAGGCCGGGTACAGTGGCCGCCTGCGTCTCCGGGTCCACGCGGATACCGCCCATGACGTAGTGACACGTTGGCCCCACCTCCATGGGCGTCGTCGTTATGTCGACGTCGGCCAGCTTCTTGAACTGGTGGTACATGCTGGGTAGCATGCGCTTTATGTCGTCGGCGGAGCGCCGAGTGGCGATGTCCAGGAAGACGCCGCCGTGAGGGCTGCCCCGTCCCGCTTTGACCTCAGCGTTGATCGCCCGTGCCACCTCGTCCCGCGGCAGCAGGTCCGGTGTGCGGCGATTGTTGATCTTGTCTGTGAACCAGCGCTCCGCCTCCTCCTCCGTGTCGGCGGTCTCAGCCTTGAAGAAGTCCGAGATGTAGTTGAACATGAAGCGTGCGCCTTCGGAGTTCTTGAGGACACCGCCATCTCCCCGCACGCCCTCCGTGACCAGGAGGCCCCGCACACTGGGCGGCCAGACCATGCCCGTGGGGTGGAACTGGACGAACTCCATGTCGATGAGGTCGGCCCCTGCCCAGTAGGCCAGCGAGTGGCCGTCGCCGGTGTACTCCCAGGAGTTGGAGGTGACCTTCCACGCTTTGCCGATGCCGCCTGTGGCCAGCACCACCGCCTTCGCGTTGAACAGAACGAGGTCGCCGCTCTCGCGCCAGTAGCCGATGGCGCCGGCGATGCGGTCGCCGTCCTTGAGGAGGCGGGAGATAGTGCACTCCATGTACACGTCTATGCCCTGGTGGATGGCGTGCTGCTGAAGGGTGCGGATCATCTCCAGGCCCGTGCGGTCGCCGACGTGAGCGAGGCGATCGTAGCGGTGGCCGCCGAAGGGACGCTGGGAGATGCGTCCGTCCTTGGTGCGGTCGAAGAGGGCGCCCCAGCGCTCGAGTTCCAGCACCCGCGCCGGCGCCTCCTGGGCGTGGATCTGGGCCATCCGCCAGTTATTGAGCATCTTGCCGCCGCGCATCGTGTCGCGGAAGTGCACCTTCCAGTTGTCTTCCGGATAGAGGTTGCCCAGGGCAGCGGCGATGCCGCCCTCGGCCATCACCGTGTGCGCCTTACCCAGCAGTGATTTGCAGACCAGGGCCGTGCGCGCCCCTGTGGCGGATGCCTCAATAGCGGTACGCAGGCCAGCGCCGCCCGCACCGATCACGAGGACGTCGTATTCGTGCTTTTCGTACTCAGGCACCGGCGCGCCTTCCCATCAGAAGCTACTCCACGTATTGGGGTCCGTGATGTGTCCGTTTGCCACCAGACGGATGTAGATGTCCGTTACGAGGACGCTGAACAGGCTCGACCATGCCCATACCGCGTGGTTAACGTTCAGGCGTGAGACCCAGTTCCATGCCTTCTTCTGCACCCGGTTCTGCAGGGAGCAACTGAAGCAGTTGAGACGGCCGCCGATCATGTGACGCAGCGCATGGCAGGAGAACAGGTAGAACGACAGCAGTATCGAGTCGATGACCAGGATGACGGAGCCAAGGCCTATGCCCCAACCCTCATCAGGATCGTGGAAGCCCTTGACAGCCGTCGCCCACTGGAACCAGACCAGGATTAGCGCAGCGTACATGAAGAAGCGATGCGCGTTCTGAATAATCAGGGGAAAGCGTGACTCGCCCGTGTACGTCTTCCAGGCATCGCCAACGGCGCAGGCTGGTGGGCTCAGGAAGCCGGACCGGTAGTAGGCCTGACGGAAGTAGTAGCAGGTGAGACGGAATCCGGCTGGGATCCACAGGATTACGAAGGCTGGCGACAGGAACCACGAACTAAACGGCTCCTCCAGCCGCTTGATGAACATGAAGGGGCCGGACTCGAAGACCGGCGACACATACGGGCCTTCCTTGAAGGACCATTCGTCAAGGAAGGCAGACACGGCCAGGTAGCCGAAGAAGAGAATCAGCCCCAGTAGCAGCAGGGTCGGCTCCACCCACCAGCGGTCTCTGCGAAGGGTTTCCAGAAAGCCAAGCCGGTGCGGAGAGCCGATCACCTGCTCCTGCGCCATCAATGCCTCCGAACGATGGTGGCCCACAAACCGTGGCTCATTCTAGCAAGTGCATCACCTGTGTTCAATAGTGAAATCGCTCACTTTTTCCCACGTCCACGTCAAAGCGATAATGCTCTTGCCGTCCCGTATCTCCCCCTGGCGCACCAGGCGTAGCGCCTCCGCCAGGGGCAGCCGGACCACTGCGATCTCCTCGTCTGGGTCCGGGCGCGCCCGCACGGGCTGGAGTTGGGTGGCCAGGAACACGTGCATGAACTCGCTGCAGAACCCCGGCGACGCGTGGAAGCCGCCCAGCCGCTCCAGACGGTCGGCCCGCTGGCCGCACTCCTCCCCCAGCTCTCGCTGCGCTGCCTCCTCGCTGCTCTCACCCTCGTCGACGCCCCCGGCTGGGACCTCCAGCAGCGTCTGGGCGACGGGCAAACGGTACTGCCGGACCAGCAGCACGTCCTTCCCTTCCAGAAGCGGCACAACCGCTACGACCTCGCCGTGCTCCACCACCTCTCGAGTCGTCTTCCCACCCGCCGCCAGCTCCACGGTATCCACCCGCAGGTTCACCACACGCCCCTCATACAGGCGGCGGCTCTCCAGGACTCGCTCCGGCGATGGCTCCGACAACTCCCGGCTCCGAGGCAGGCCGTCAGTCCTCTACTTGGGTTCGCCGCCTCCCTGCTCGAACAGCTCAGGGAACTCGGCGGGGTTCATCCCCCGCAGCCATTCCAGCCGCTCGGCGAGGAGACGGTAATGGTCCGATGGCCCCGACAGCCGCAGGAACCGCGCCACGTGGGGGCTGCGACAGATGGAGACCGTGTCGCCGCTCCCCAGCTCTCGGTTCACCTGTCCGTCGATGCTGACGGTAGCGCCCTCCTCCGTGCTCACGACCAGATCAACGATGGCATCCTGGGGTAGCACGAGGGCCCGTGCCGGGGCCAGGTGAGGCGCTACCGGCGTCAACACCATGTCCCGCGACTCCGGATGGAGGATGGGGCCGCGTGCGGACAGGGAATAGCCGGTGCTGCCGGTGGCCGTGGCAACGATCAGGGCGTCGCTGCGGTAAAGAGCCAGTCGGCGGCCGTCCACGGATACGTCCAGATAGACGGGCCGCCCCGCTATGGAGCGACCGACCACCACATCGTTGAGGGCGTGGAATGTCTGGCCCCAGGCCGGGACGCTGGCCTGGAGCATCGCTCGCTGTTCCATTCGCCCCTTCCCCTTCAGTACCTCGGGCAGCCTGTCCATCAGCTCTTTGGGACCGATCTCGGCCAGGAACCCGAGGTGCCCCATGTTCACACCCAGGATGGGCACTGCGTGAGGCACGACCGCGCGTCCCGCCCACAGCATAGAGCCGTCGCCGCCGAGGCAGACGATGAGGTCCGTCCCTTCGATCTTCTCCTGGGCGTCGTGGTCATCCAAGTTGGATGTCTGCCACACCTCGTCCACGTCCTTGGCGAGGGCCGCGTGCAGGCTCTCCAGCAGTTTCTTGGCGCCGCTCCAGCGGGGGGCGATGAAGATGCCGGCCTTCCTCACGGGGAGGCCTCCCCTCCGACTTCGCTCAGGGCAGGCCTTAAATGGAAGAAGAACTCGCGGTTGCCCGCCGGGCCCAGCAGCGGCGACGCCGTCAGGCCCAGGACCCGCAGGTCGTTCTTAACGCACCATGCCGCGAACCGGCCGATCAGCCTGGCATGCATCTGCGGGTCGCGGATGACGCCGCCCTTGCTCACCTCGCGCGGCGCCGCCTCGAACTGGGGCTTGAACAGCGCGATTATGGACCCGCGCCCACGCTCTTTGTCCTGAAGGCCAGGCTCAACCCTGGCCTTCGTATTAGATACCAGCAGACGCATGGCTGCCGGCAGCACCTGTCGCAGGGAGATGAACGCCACGTCCACGGTCACCAGGTCAACAGGCTCCGGGAGCCCCTCCAGATAGCGGGCGTTGACCCTCTCCATCACCACCACCCGCGGGTCCTGGCGCAGGTGCATGTCCAACTGGCCTCGTCCCACATCGATGGCGTAGACGCGGGAGGCGTCGTGCTGGAGGAGGCAGTCGGTGAAGCCTCCCGTTGACGCCCCAATATCGGCGGCGACGGCGCGAGCGATATCGAGCTCGAAGATGTCCAAAGCGTGCTCGAGCTTCTCGCCGCCGCGGCTGGCGTAGCGCGGGCGCGCCAGCAGGCGCAGGCTGGCGCCCTCTTCTACCAGGCTGGCTGGCTTCACCGCCGGCCGCTCGTCGACCAGTACTGAGCCAGCCATCACGGCGGCCCGCGCCTTCTCGGGGCTCTCGACCAGGCCACGCTCCAACAGCAGCAGATCCAGTCTCCGTTTGCTGCCCATCTTGCATCTCAATATAGCACGAATGGTTAGCGCGGGGTCGAAGTTCACCTGACCAGCACTGCTTGGAGCGACCACATCTAGATTGCAGCCAGGTGGGCCGCCAGTTCCTCGGGGGCTGAGAAGAACGAGGAATGGCCGGTATCCATCGAGATCACCCCCTGGCACGGCTGCGCCGTGTACATCTGCTTCTGGACAGAGGGAGAGATCGCCCTGTCGCGGAGGCACTCGATGTAGATTCGCGGCACCCGGCCGAAGTTCTCGGCAGTCGTGTGCACGGGTGTGGCGAAGGGAGCCGCAGCTTGGGGAACCAAGAGGGATTTGGCTCTCGCCACGTCCTCATCGGAGCAATCACCGTAGAAGGCTTCCTTGATAGCCTCATCTCTGACCGTGCCGCTGCTTTGATCGTCGGTCATGACAAGATTCGGCAGAACTAGAGCCTCCGTATCGCCCTGGGCGATCTGGAGCAGGGATTCGCCATCACGCAGCAGGAAAGCGCACAGGTACACCAGGGTCTTGACCCGCTCGGGGCGACACTCGGCGGCTTGGGATATGACGATGCCGCCCATGCTGTGGCCAACGAGAACGACGGTCTCAGGCTGGGCCTCCAAGACCTTGATCAAGCGCTCTGTGTAGGCTTGAAGGGAGACCTCCGAAATGGGGCTCTTGTTGTTGCCGTGCCCCGGCAGGTCAGGCGCCACCGCCTTGTGCCCCCGCTTCTCCAGCAGCGGTACGATCTTGTCCCAGCACCAGCCCCCATGCCACGCCCCATGAACTAGGACGTAAGTGCTCATCGTGCCTCCTTCAGCGACAACTGGTCTAACCTGCGCTTGGCCATCGCTTCCGGAAAGCATAGCACGAAAGCGCAGGCAAGCGGATGGGCCCAGGGGCAGAGCATCGAAAGACGTCATTCTGAGCCCTTCGCACTCTGTCATTCTGAGCGAAGCGAAGAATCTGGCGCCCCGCTCAGGATTAACTCCGCGAAGAATCTCGGCGGAGCGCGAGACCCTTCGCCGCCTGCGGCGGCTCAGGGTGACAGAAAAAGGGACCTCAACACAGCACGAATGCCCAGGCACCACGCCCGGGGTTGACGGCCTATTTCGGTGACGCCACCGAATAGGACTATAATACTATCGAAAGGACGTTCGACCCGCTGAGCACATGCATGAGCTCACAGATAGAATTCGCGGCTACATAAACAACCCGCGAGTACAGTATGTCCTCCTTAAGAAGCTAGGCTTATGGAATCAGCTATGCAGCAGCCTAGACGTCGTCGGAGACACAACGCTGGCGATAAGCGCCTACGCCGCCGGGGATGTTCCCGCCAGTGAGGGAGCCCGTTACTTAGCTCTCTATGGTCTGCTGCAATCCCTAGTTCTGCAGCAAGACGCCGTACGGGACATATGCGAAGCTCTGGACATCAAGGTCGATTTGAGCAATTACCCGAAAAGAACTCAGATCAGAGAAATTAGGCATGCCGCCGCTGGCCACTCAACGAAAAGGCGAGGCCAGCCACGATCACACTTCATCGCTCGTGCAACGATGAGCCTAGGAGGCTTCGAACTTCTCACCGTGTACGACGATGGACGATCAAAGATGCAACCCGTGTCCGTGCCCGAGTTGATCAAGGATCAACGCAAATTCGTTACTCAAGTCCTATGCGCCGTCGTTGAGGAGTTGGAGCGCAGGGACAAAGCGCATAAGGAGAAGTTCAAATTGGAGAAGCTCTCGGCCATCTTCGACAACCTAGGCCACCCGTTTGAGAAGCTCGCCTCTGCCTCCGACCGCCGCGATTATCGGCCCCTGGGATTGTATGGGCTAGAGTCTGTCCAGAAGGCTCTGGATGATTTCCGAGAGGCGCTCGTCAGACGAGGCCTTGACATTGAGACCTACGACTCAGTGAAACACTTGTATGAGCGACTGGATTACCCTCTGCTCAAACTGAGGGCTTGTCTCGAAGAGTCGCTGGCTGAGAACTCCGTCGACCAGCCCACGGCATACATTTTCGCCTGGTTCGTGATAGAGCATTTGAAACAACTCAGGGACATCGCGCGCGAAATTGACGAGGAGTACGAGTCTAGCTAGGCCGTCTCACCCTTGGGCTCGTCCCCCCAGGACTCGACCGCCTGCCCGGAGCGGGCTAGGAGCAGTGGCCGCCGCAGGCCGCGAATGGAGTCCGCGTCCACGATGCACTTCTTGACGTCGCCCTGGGACGGTATCTCGTACATCACGTCCAGCAGGCAGTCCTCTAGGACGGTGCGCAGCCCGCGGGCCCCGGTCTTGTGCCGCAGCGATTCCTCCGCCACAGCCTTGAGGGCATCATCCGTCAACACCAGCTCTACCTCGTCCAGGGCGAAGAACTCCTGGAACTGCCGCACGAGGGCGTTCTTGGGCTCGGTGAGGATGCGCACCAGCGCCTCCTCGTCCAGCGATTGGAGAGAGACGACCATCGGCATCCGGCCCACGAACTCTGGGATCAGGCCGTACGTCAGCAGGTCGTCGTGGCTGGCGTGCTTGAGAAGCTCGTCGGCGGTCTTCGTGCGGTCGCCCCCCGACATGTCTGGGCGGAAGCCGACGGTGCGGCGGCCCTTGCCGACGCGGGCATCGACAACGGCGTCCAGTCCCTGGAAGGCGCCCCCCGAGATGAACAGGATGTTGGTGGTGTTGATCTGAATGAAGTCCTGGTGGGGATGCTTGCGTCCTCCCTGAGGAGGCACGTTGGCCACACAACCCTCGATGATCTTCAGCAGCGCTTGCTGGACCCCCTCCCCCGAGACGTCACGGGTTATGGAGGGGTTGTCTCCACTCTTGCGAGTGATCTTATCGATCTCGTCGATGTAGATGATCCCCCGCTCCGCCCTGGCCACGTCGAAATCGGCTGCCTGGATGAGGCGCAGGAGGATGTTCTCCACGTCCTCGCCCACGTAGCCGGCCTCGGTGAGGGCGGTGGCATCGGCGATGGTGAAAGGCACGTCCAGGATCCTGGCCAGGGTGCGCGCCAACAGCGTCTTGCCGCATCCGGTGGGGCCCAGAAGCAGGATGTTGCTCTTCTCCAACTCCACCTTCTGGCTGCCGGTGACGCCGATGCGCTTGTAGTGGTTGTACACCGCCACCGAAAGCACCTTCTTGGCCTGCTCCTGCCCCACCACGTACTCGCTTAGCTGTTCGTAGATGACCTTGGGCGGCGGCAGTCGTTGCAGCGGCAGCTTGGACTTCGCGGGGCCGGATTTGTCCTCGTGAATGATCTCGCGGCATAGCTCCACGCACTCGTCGCAGATATAGACCGCGCCGGGCCCGGCGATCAGCCGCCGCACCTGGTCCTGGTTCTTGCCGCAGAACGAGCAGACGTAGTCCGTGCGGGTGCTGCTCTTGCCCCGGGGCATCGATTACTCCTTGGCCGAGTCTCCGCCGGAGGCCGCGGCCAGCTTGCCGGCCACCAAGACCTCGTCGACGATGCCGTACTCCTTGGCGCCCGCGGCGTCCATGAAGAAGTCGCGATCGGTATCGTGGGTGATCTCCTCCAGGGAGCGACCGGTGTGACGGGCCAGGATCTCCTTAACGACCTGATTGCGGCGGATCACTTCCTTGGCCATGATCTCCACGTCGGCCGCTTGGCCGGTGGCGCCGCCACGCGCCTGATGGATATGGATAGTGGCGTTGGGAAGGGCGTATCGCTTTCCCTTGGTCCCGGCGGCCAGGAGCACCGTCGCCATGCTGGCGCACTCCCCCACGCAGATCGTCGCCATGTCGCAGCGCAGGAGCTGCATTGTGTCGTATACCGCCAGGCCGGAGCTGATGATGCCCCCCGGCGAGTGGATATACATATTGATGTCCTTGTCCGAGTCCTCGCGCTCCAGGTACAGGAGCTGGGCGATGATCAGGTTGGCGATCTGGTCATCGATGGGCGTGCCCAGGAAGATGATGCGCTCCTTCAACAGCAGAGAATAGATGTCGAAGGCGCGTTCCCCCCGCGGGCTCTGCTCGACCACATAGGGAACGATCAGTTCAGGTCTCAACTCTGCTCCTCCTCTGCCGCTTCTGTCTTCCGTTTCTTGGCCCCGGCGGCCTCTTTCTCCGGCTGAGGGCCGGACACTATCTCGATAAGACGGTCCAGGGTCTTGCTCGTCAGCAGGGACCGCTCGATGGCCTCGCGGCCGCCCGGGCTCTTGAAGAGCTGGCGCATCTGCCCCGCCTGTGCCCCCGCGGAGCCAACGATACGTTCGATCTCGGCGTCCACGTCGGCGGGCTCGACCTTCATCTGCTCGGCCTCGGCCAGGGCTGTGAGCGCCAGCGAGCGGCGCACGCGCTCCCCTGCGGTTTCGCGCAGCGTCTCCCTGACCTCCTGCACCGGCTTCCGTATCTGCTCCATGTAGCGGTCCACATCCATGCCCGATGTTCGCGCCTCGTTCCTCAGTAGGCGATCGATCTCGCGTTCCACGAGCACCGGCGGGAACTCCACCTCCTCGGCCCGCTCCAGCAGCGCCGTCACGGCCTCCTCGTGATACTGCTCCTCGGCCTCCACCCCTCGACGCTCCCGGATCTGGGCCTCGAGGTGCTGGCGCAGCGCCTGGACGCTGGCAAAGCCTTCCCCCACCTCGCGGGCGAACTCATCGTTCAGCTCCGGCAGGCGCTCTTCCTTGATCTCCTTGACGATGACGGTGAACGTCCCGGTCTTGTCGGAGAGGGGCTGCGAGCCGGGTGGTGTGGTCACCTGCACCTCTTTGCGCACGCCCTTCTCGGCCCCGATAACGCCTTCGGCGAAGCCGGGCAGGAGGATGGTCGCGCCGTCGCGCAGGGTGAACTCGTAGTCGTCGTCGGCGAACACCTCCCGACCGTCGATCTCGCCCCGCACGTCTGCCCGCACCACGTCGCCTTTCCGCACGGGGCGGTCCACCGGCTCGTGCAGGGCGTAGCGGTGGCGCAGCTCCTCCACCGCCGCGTCGACCTCGTCCGGGGCTGCGGCGACGGCGGGACGCTCCACCCGCAGGCTGGCGTAGTCGCCCAGCCGCACCGTGGGCCGGACGGGCACCGTGGCCTTGAAGATCAGCGGCTCCTCCTGAACGATGTCCAGCCGCGGCTGGTCGATCGCCTCGATCTGCTGCTCGTCCAGGGCCTGGTTGTAGGCTTCGGGGATGAGCATATCCAGCGCCTCGTGCACCAGTCGCTCCCGGCCCAGGTGGCGCTCCAGCATGTGGCGAGGGACCTTGCCCTTGCGAAAGCCGGGGATCTCCGCGCGCTGCGCCAGGCGGCGGTAGGCCCGTTCCAGGGAGCGCTCCATCTGGTCAGGTTCGATCTCGACCTGGAGGACGACCTGGCTATCGGGGATGCGTTCGGCGGAAACCCTCACGCTTTGGATTATAGCAGGGGGTTTATAGAGAGCGGAAGGAAAGGGGGCGCTGGAGGGCTAGTCGCTCTCGACCGGGCTTGTGCAAGTCTCTGGGCGCGGGCCGTTCACGCCGTTGTGGGGAGTGATGCAGATCTTATACAAACCCGATGAGGGCACGCCAAAGAGATCACTCTTCCAACAAGGTTGATGATCGTCACAGGGGGCTATGCTGTACACCGCGTCGTTCTTCTCGCCCTTCCACACCCAACCGGAGCCGTTCCAGCGATAGAGTTCCGCTTGATAGTTGGACTCCGCGTAGTTGCGATCCTTAAAGAAGTATTCAAAGATCCCAGGGCTATCAGGTATCATGAATGCTTCGGAGGCGGGGCGAATGGTGTAGAAGTTATAGGCACGCGACTTGTCTGTGGAGGTTGGGTTTACTGTGTCACACTTCCCGTCGCTCCAAGCGGTGTCCATGACCGAGTACTCGGGGCCACAGGTGTAGAGAGTGTCACTTCCGTCGTCTATATACCGCTCGTCGAGGCCGAAGACGTGGCCCAGCTCATGGGCCGCCACCGCCCGGTACCCCGTTAGTGTCCAGTTGTAATTCATATAAAACCAGATGTGGGCACGGCCGATATAGTGTCCGCCCCGCTGGTCGCTCCAATCCACGGTAACGCAGCCATGTGGCCCTTGCCCGCATGGATTTGTCGGGTAGCCCTCCAAGTTGGCGGGGCGGAAGGCCACCTTCCAGGGTGTATTTTCGACAAGGGGATTCTGGCCAACGACGCGAAAGGAGGGATTCCAGGCCGCCACGGCCTGCCTGAATTTCGTGCGCGCATCGGCCGAAAAATTGCCATCGATGGCGAAGTTTGCCGACTGGTGCTCCAGCGTCCACTTTTTCATCGCCGCCGTATAAGAGGAATCAGTCGGGGGTAGTCCAAGGCCAAGGTTGTATCTGTGGGCCAGGTGGGTAATGTGGTTAGCCTCAGTAGTGCTGGAAGACCCAACCAGGAATAGCGCCGCGGCCACCAGGCCGAGCAGGACACCCCTCGTGAGGATTGTAATCGGGTCGGGGAACCGAGACATAAGCCTCCGTTACTGTCCCGGTAAGAACAGTTCCTTCAAGCCTCTGAAGTCAGCCTCATCTTCAGGGGCGACAGTGTACTCCAGAAGGGTGTCAAGTGTGTCCGTGACCGGTTCGTCGTAGTACTTAATGACAGAGTTACCCCGCCTGATAACGGAAGAGGTGTAGGTATATGTGGTAGGATTATCAGAAACCGTATACTCTATGTCACCCTCTATCCCGGGGGGAAGACAGGCCGAGCGGTCCTGGAAACTAATCGGAACGCAACCCTCCATGAGAGCGCTATCCAGGGGCAGGCACTCAGCCGCCTCGCCCACGACGACGTATCTGCAGTTGTACGGATAGGGAGGGGGAGGAGGTGCGGCGCCCCCCGGTAGAAACAGCTCCCTCAAGGCTCTGAAGTCGGGCTCATCCTGAGGGAGCACAGTATACTCCAGGAGTTTGTCGGCCCACTTAACGATGGAGCTACCCTGCTTGATGTAGGTGTAGTCCTTGGGGTGCAGCGGGTCGCCTACCGTGCCGGGGACCCCCTCACCGATAACAGAATGAAGGCTTGCGCCAGGGGGAAGGCAGGCGGCGCGGCCCTGGAATTGGATGGGCGGGCAAGCCTCGAACAACTCCTCCTCGTAAGGATCCCTGCCCCGCAAGGGCTCGCAGACGGCCTCGCCGTCGACAACCTTGTATATGCAGGTATAGGGAGGAGTAGGAGGCGGAGGCGCCGGGGGGAGAGATGGGCCCGCGGTTTGGGTAGGCTCCGGAGGCGGCTCAAGTTCCCCCCTTGCCGGATCGCCGTCCAGCCCTGTCAGAGCGTAGCCGCTCCCGGCGATCGCCGCCGCGGCCACCGCCAGGGCGATGAGACCTACCGCTGCTCGTTTGATTGGAGTCCTCCCTTTGGTTGGAGTCCTCCCGTTGATCTGGTCCTCCAGCGCAACGATTGTACCACATAAGGCGGAAGTAGTCTATGTGAGGCTGAGGAAGTCTAATGCCCGAGTCCCTCAAGGAAGGGCGGCCCGAAGACATTATCTGCAGCTCGATCTGCCTACCGCTTGGGCGGTGGGGCTATCGACAGCGGCTTCTCCAGGCCCCACATGTCCCGCAGCGGGATGCCGTCGTTCCCGGTCGTCGGCACCTGCGGCTTCGTCCGTCGCACTTGGTCCATCGCGTCCAGATGGAGGCGCACGAGCCGGTAACCCCGGCGCACGTAGAACGAGAGCCCCCTCGGGTTGTCGTTTGTAGTGACAAGGTGCGCGGTCCTCACGCCCCGCCGCCGCAGCTCCTCCTCCGCCGCGTCCATCAGCCGCGAGCCGATCCGTCGGCCCGTCTCCAGCGCGTTCAGGGAAACGATCTCGGCGCGCTGGCCGTCCACGGCCCAGGTGACGAGCCCAAGGGTCCGCCCGTCTTGGGCACGGTAGACCAAGCCCTCCACGTCCGGTGGCATGTACTCCCGGTCGGCCGTAATGATGGGCAGGCCCCAGTGCTCCTCCCACAACCGAGCGATGAGCTCCGTGGTCGCGGCGTCGATCCTGCCTTCCATGGGCGTTACCGCCGCCGTGGGCTCAACACGTCGTTGAGGGCGTCGCCGAGGAGATTGAAGGAGAACAGAAGCGCGCCGACGACCACGGCGGGAACGAGCATCAGATAGGGGTGCGCGCGAAGTGTCGTCAGGCCAGACGCGTCGAAGATCAGCACGCCGAAGCTGGGGTGCGGCGGCTGGATGCCGATGCCGAGCCAGGTGAGGGCGATCTCCGTCCCGGCGACAGCGCCAAGGGAGAACGTGAGCGCAACGATGACGATGTTGCTCACGTTGGGCAGGAGATGCCGGAAAAGGATGCGCGGGGTGCGCGCGCCGGCGGCCCGCGCGGACATGACATAGTCCGACTCTCGCAACGAGAGTACCTGGGAGCGAATGATACGGGCCATTCCCACCCAGCCGAACAGAGCGAGCGCCCCGAAGATGAGGAAGTAATCCGGCAAGCCGGCCTCGTTGAGGCCGCCTAGCACAGGCCAGTCGTCGAAGTTGGCGAAGAATCTGTCCACGCGCTCGCGCGCCGTGGCGGTTATGAGCAGGAGCAGTAGGATGTCCGGGACGCCGAAGAAGGCGTCGGCCACGCGCATTATCAGGTTATCGACGCGACCGCCGACATAGCCTGCCAGCAGGCCCAGCGTCACTCCAATGGCCAGCCCGCCCGTAAGGATGGCTGCGGCTGAGACGATCACGGTGGTCTGGGAAGCCCACATCGCTCGCGAGAGCATGTCCCGGCCCAGACGGTCGGTCCCGAATGGGTGCTCGAGGGAGGGCCCGGCGAACGTGTTCCCGAAATCGGTTTCCCTGAAGCCGTACGGAGCGGCCACAGGCGCGGTGATGCCGGCGAGGTAGATTATGGCGATAACCACGAGCGCCACCATGGCAATGCGTTTCCGAGCCAGCCGACGCAACAGCAGGAAGGACTGTTGAGGGGCAGCCTCGTCAACGTCCAGCACGCCGTCTATCGCCTCGAAGTGGGTCACTACTATTCCACCCCCCGACCCAGGCGAATGCGGGGGTCGATGAAGGCGTATGTTATGTCGACAACGAGGTTCGCCACGATGAACGCGGCGGATGTGATGATCACGATCGCCATGACGCTATCGTAGTCGCCGCCGCGCGCCGCTTCGAAGATGTAGGAGCCGATGCCGGGGATGCCCAGCAAGGTCTCCAGGAAGATGGAGCCGCCGAGCAGGCCCACCAGGGCGAAGCCGAGAATGGTGGCCAGCGGCAGCAAGGCGTTGCGGGCGATGTGACGGCTAACCACAGTGAACTCCTGCAGGCCCTTGGCCCGCGCCGTACGTACGAAGTCCTGGTCAAGCACCTCAAGGACCTGCGCGCGCATGTAGCGAGCGACGCCTGCGACGCCGGGGAGGACAAGCACCATCAAGGGAAGTATCGCCCGCTCGTTCAGCAACCCTATCTCGACGCCGAATATCTCGCGCACTTCCCAACCGCCAGAGGGCAGCCAGCCCAGCCAGAGAACGAACAGCCACTGGAATATGGGTATGATGACCAGCACTGGAATGGAAGCGAACAGGAGAGATACAGACATGGACAAGGGATCCATCCACGTTCCCTGGCGGAGAGCCGCCCAGATGCCTACGGGCAGGCCGATGGCAAACACCAGGACGAGGGCCACGAGGTTGTACTGGAATGTCACCCAGAGCCTCGGAAAGATGACGTCCTCCACAGGCAGCCCTCGGTAGGTGAGAGAGGTGCCCATATCTCCCTGAACGAAGTTCTTCATGTAGCGCCAGTACTGGACGAAGAAGTTGTCGTTGTAGCCCAGTTCGTCGGCAATGCGCTCCCTTCGCTCAGGATCGGGGTACTTCTCGGTCAGTCGGAGGGGATCGATGGGTCCAAACCGGCCGAGGGCGAAGGTGGCCAGAGAGACGGCGACAAGGATAACGGGCGCCCAGAGCAGCCGCCGGATGATGTAAGCCGCGAGCCCCTGCATGAAGGCGCTCCAGCTCTAGCGGGTCAGGCTAACGTAGCGCAGATTGGGGATTACAAATGGGGCGATGAAGTAGTCCTGGACATAGGGTTTTATGAGGGCGTTGCTCTTTCCATGGTAGAGGGGAATCCAGGGCGAGTCCTGGACGATGATCTCCTCCGCCTGCCTGTACAAGTCCAGGCGCTTGGCCTGGTCCTGCTCCGTGCGGGCGTCCTCCAGCAGCGCGTCTACCTCCGAGTTGGAGTACTTAGTCTCGTTGTTGGCGCTCTCGGAGTGGAACTTGATGTCCAGGAAGTTCTGCGGGTCTACGTAGTCGGCGACCCATCCCAAATCGAACATCTGGAACTTGCCTTCGTCCAGGTCCTGCAGGAACAGCCCGAACTGCTCCTGGTTCACCTCAACGAGCACGCCCAAGTTCTCCTCCCACATGGCGATGATCGCGTCAATGATGGGCCCGACGCTTGCACCTTGCCCGGAGGAGAGGAGAGTGATATCTCCGAGGCTATCGGCACCGCCGGCCTCGTCCAGAAGTTCGCGTGCGCCCTCCGGGTCGAAGGGGATGCCCTCCAGGTCATCGTTGAATCCCGGCATTCCCGGGGGAAGGATGCCCTCGGCGGGCAGCACTAGATCTTTGAGAACGACCTCCGCCAGCACCTTCTTGTCGAGCGCCATGGCGAACGCCTGGCGCACCTTCGCGTCGTCGAAGGGGGGCTCTTCGACATTGAAGCCGATGTAGTAGGTATCCAGGCCGGGGCTCTCGCTGAACTCGGCGTTCAGTGGCTCGTTGGGGTCGCGGATGCGCTCGATGTCGTTTATGCCTACGCCTGTGAGGTCTATCTCATCGTTCTCGTACATCACCAGGGCGGAGCCGCCAGCCAGCAGGTAGGTCACCTTGGCCAGCGACGGCTTGGGCTCCAGATGGGTGTCATCGTTGGGCGTCAGGACGATGCGCTGGCCCAGCTCCCACTCCTCCAGCTTGAAGGGGCCCGTGCCGTTGGGGCTGCGTGTCCACTCCGCGCCTGTGAAGCAAGTAGAGTCGCCCACCTCCCTCTGGTCCACCACGTAGGCGGTGGGATAGGTGAGCTTGGCGAGGAAGTAGCTCTTGGGAGCGTCGATCGTGATCTCCAGCTTGTAGTCGTCCACCACCCTGATGCCGGTTACCTCATCCGCATCTCCCGTGGCGAACTCCTTCGCCCCCACGATGTCGTCCAAGTAGACCGTGCCCACGGTGGACAGCGTCCTCGGGTCCAGCGAACGCTCCATGGAGAACTTGAAGTCCTCCGCCGTTACCTGCCGCGAGCCGTCGTGGAATTTGACGCCCCTGCGGATGTTGAAGGTGTAGACTGTCCCGTCGGCACTGATGCCGCCCTTCTCCTTGGTGGGAAGCTCCTGCGCGATGTCGGCGATCAGGTTCAGGTCGCGGTCGAAGGAGACCAGGCCGGAGAAGATCTCCACGATGTACTCGGCCGAGCCAGCGTCGGAGGCGCAGGCCGGGTCCAGAGTCAACGGGTCAGGGCCGAACAGTCGCAGCTCACCCTGCACCCGCTCTGGCAGGGGGGACGCTTGGCCCTCCTGATCGGCGCCGTCACTCCCGTTATCGCCGTCACCTCCGAGCACCGCCAGCGACAGGCCGCCGAGAACCAGCACGAGAACGACGGCTATGCCGCCCAGAACGAGGATCAGCCTGCGGGTTTCCATACGTGGCCTGCCTTGATCGGGGTACGCCTGCCGGTCGCTTATCTGCTTAACTGTCCACTCATCATACCAACTGCCCCATCCAGCTTCAACGACGGCCGCTCGCAGGCTAAGACGTGGTTCCCTCCGTGTCCGTTGCCCTGATGTGCAGCTCCGCTAGCTGCTCCGCCGTCGCCTCTCCCGGGGCTCCGGTCAGCGGGTCCGTGGCGCTCTTGGTCTTGGGGAAGGCTATCACCTCGCGGATGTCGTCCTGCTGGGCCAGGAGTGCCACCGTGCGGTCGATCCCGGTGGCGAAGCCGCCATGAGGCGGTGCCCCGTACTCGAACGCCTCCAGCATGTGCCCGAACCGGCGCTTGGCCTCCTCCGGCTCGATCCCCAGTATGCGGAACACCTGCTCCTGCATCTCCCGCCGGTGTATACGAATGCTACCGCCGCCCAGTTCCCAGCCGTTGCACACCAGGTCATAGGAACGGCTGTGTACCGCCCCTGGATCGCTCTCCAGCAGGTGGGCCTCTTCCGGCCTTGGCTGGGTGAACGGGTGCGTGACCGAGTACCAGCGCTCGTCCTCATCGTTCCACTCGAACAGGGGGAAGTCGTAGATGAGGACGAAGTGCAGGACATTCGGGTCCGCCAGCTCTAGCCGCTTGCCGATCTCCCGCCGCAAGCCGTCCAGCGCCTTGTTGGCCACCGAGGGCTTGTCGGCGACCATCAGGAGCATGTCGCCGCGGTTGGCCCCCGCCAGCCGTGCCATCTCCCGCGCCTGCTCCGGCGTGAAGTACTTGGCCAGCGGCGAGCGGATCTCCTCCTGAGTGAGGGAGTCGAGCCCGCCCTCGCCGAGGAGCGTCAGGGAGACGAGCCCCTTGGCCTCGTAGCCCTGCACGAAGGTGGTGAGCTCATCGATCTGCTTGCGGCTGAAGGCGGCCCCGCCGGGCACGCAGATCGCCCGCACCACCCCGCCCTGGGCCACCGTCTGCCGGAAGATCGTGAACTCGCTGTCCCGCAACACCTCCGTGAGATCGACGAGCTCCAGCCCGAAGCGCAGGTCCGGCTTGTCCGTGCCGAAGCGCCGCTCCGCCTCGTCGTAGGGCAGGCGGGGGCAAGGCTTGACGAGTTTGAGGTCGGGGCGTACCGCCTCCGCCAGGTCGAAATGCAGATCCTCAAGGATCCGCATCACGTCCTCCTCCTCGGCGAAGCTCAACTCAAGGTCGAGCTGGGTGAACTCGAGCTGCCGGTCCGCTCGGATGTCTTCATCGCGGAAGCAGCGGGCGATCTGGAAGTAGCGCTCGAACCCGGCCACCATGAGGAGTTGCTTGAGCTGCTGCGGCGACTGCGGCAGCGCGTAGAAGCGGCCCGACTGGAGGCGACTGGGCACCAGGAAGTCGCGCGCCCCCTCCGGCGTGGGCGCCGTCAGCATCGGCGTCTCGATGTCGACGAATCCGCGTTCGGTCAGCCAATCGCGGATGAACTTGATGACCCGCTGACGCAGCATCATCGCTCGATGCATGCCCTCCCGTCGCAGGTCGAGGTAGCGGTACCTCAGGCGCAGCAGCTCGTCGACGTCTGACTCCTCCACGATGTAGAAGGGAGGCGTCTTGGCCTCGTTGAGGATGGCGGCCGCCTGCGCCCTCACCTCTATCTCGCCCGTGGCGAGGTTGGGGTTTTCGGTGCCCTTGGGCCGGCGGGCCACCGTCCCTTCCACTTGGAGCACGTACTCGCCCCGGGCAGCGTCGCCGACGGCGTAGGCCTCGGCCGCGTCCTTGGGGTTGAACACCACCTGGGTCAGCCCGTCGTGGTCCCGCAGGTCGATGAAGATGAGCCCGCCGTGGTCACGCCGGCGGTGCACCCAGCCAGCCAGCGTCACGGACTCGCCGTTATGAGATGCGCGCAGTTCGCCGCAGGAGTGCGTCTTGAGCATGGTTGCGATTACTATAACGCAGCACGAAGGGCTGGGGCATCCCGGCTTCCCCTGAACCTGATATCATCGTCCCTGATGAGCCGCCAGCCCCTCTCCCTCTACATCCACATCCCCTTCTGCGCCCTCAAGTGCTCCTACTGCGACTTCAACTCCGTCGCCGGGCGGGAGGAGCTGGTGCGTCCGTACGTGGACGCCCTCGTCGCGGAGATGGGGCTGTGGTCGGGCTTCGCGCTCGGCCGGCCCGTGCCCACCGTGTTCTTCGGCGGCGGCACGCCCAGCCTTCTGCCGATCGGCGAGGTGGAGCGCATCATTTCGGCGATCCGCGACCAGTTCGCAGTGGAGCCGGAGGCGGAGGTTGCCCTGGAGGCGAACCCGGGGACCGTCGACCTGGGGTACCTGCGGCGGCTGCTGGCCCTGGGGGTGAACCGGCTCAGCCTGGGCGTCCAGTCCTTCCAAGACGACGAGCTGGCGGTACTGGATCGCATCCACTCCGTCGCGGAGGCGGAGGAGGCCTACCGCAGGGCGCGCGAGGCGGGCTTCCAGTGCATCAACCTGGACCTCATCTACGGCCTGCCGGATCAACCCATGGAGCGCTGGCAGGCCTCCCTGGAGCGGGCCATCGAGCTCGTGCCCGATCACATGTCGCTGTACGCCCTCACGGTGGAGGAGGGAACGGGGCTGGCCTACGACATCGATCACGGTCGCGTGCCGGCGCCCGACAGCGACGCCCAGGCCGCGATGTACGAGTGGGCGGGGGAGCGGATGGCCTCGGCGGGCTACCGGCAGTACGAGATATCGAACTGGGCCTGGCCGGGGCAGGAGTGCCGCCACAACCTGGTTTACTGGCGCGACGGCGACTGGCTGGGGCTAGGTGCGGGCGCCCATTCGCACCTCGGCGGCTTCCGCTTCGCCGAGGTCTACTCGCCCGGTCGGTACGTCCAGCTCGTCGGGCAGACGGCCGCCGCGGGCCTTCCTGATACCGCGGACGTCGCCGCCCTCCTGAAGTCGGTGCACCAGGTGACGTACGTGGAGGAGCTGTCGCCGGAGCTGGCGATGGCCGACACCGTCATCCTGGCGCTGCGCCTGAACGAGGGGCTGAGCGCCGTCGAATTCCAGGCTCGGTTCGGCCGGGAGCTGGAGGAGGTGTACGGCGAAAGGTTGGCGGAGCTTGTCTCCCTGGGCCTAATTGAGCGCGCGAACGGCCGCCTCCGTCTCACCCCGCGCGGCCGTCTCTTGGGCAACGAGGTGTTCGTGCGGTTTCTGCCGGACTGATACGGGTTCTGATGAAAGCGCCCCGACTCCCAAGAGAGGTCGTGTGGCTGCTAGGCGCAGCCCTGCTGTTGGCAATCGTCTTCGGCGTCAGCTACTTGGTCCAGAACCTGCCCAGCATGTCCGGAGGTGGAGACGGCAGCTCGATCTCCCTGAGGATCGTGGAGCCCGCCAACAACGCGACCGTGAGCAGCCCCGTTACACTTCGGGTGGCGTCCTCCGGCGTGGAGATCGCACCGCCGGAGCAGGGTGTCGAGGGTGCCGTTCACTATCACGCCTTCGTCGATATCCATCCGTTCACGCCCGGAGGGCAGGTCATCCCTGAGGGCGAGCCCGGGATCTACAGCTTCGCCACGGACGAGCTGGAGTTGGACCTGCAGCCTGGAAAGCACACCATTATCGTCGCCCTGGGAGACAACGACAACGTCCGCCTGCGCGACGCACCCGCCGTCTTCGTGGACATCACGGTGACTGACTAGCGGCGATTCTATTCCAGTTTGTGGGCGCGCTTCACCGACGTTAGCAGCGCATCGATGTCGGGGCCCTGCGTTGCAGGCGCTGGGCCCATCGGGTCCTCCACGAACTCGTTGCCCGCCAGGGCATCGAAGCAGGCCCGCACCGCCCAGGCGAGCACCGTGTGGTCATAGCCGCCCTCCAGGGTGCAGACGACGCGCCCCTGGCATAGCTCGTCGGCAAGGGCCTTGAGCAGCGACGCTATCTCGTAGTAGCCGCGGGTGTCCAGCCGCATCTGCGCCAGTGGGTCGGCAAAGTGGGCGTCGAATCCGGCGGAGACGAAGAGCATCTGGGGCTGGAACCGGCGCAGCAACGGCGTCACCACCTCTCGGTAGGCCCGCAGGTAATCCTCGCGGCCGCAGCCGAAGGGCAGGGGGAGGTTGACCGTCGTTCCCTCGCCAGGGCCCTGGCCGGTCTCCCTCCAGTGCCCGGTACCCGGGTAGAACGGGTACTGGTGCGTGGAGACGTAGAGCACCCGCGGCTCGGAGTAGAAGGCGTCCTGGGTGCCGTTCCCGTGGTGCACGTCGAAGTCCACGATGGCCGCCCTCTCCAACCCGCGGCGCTCCAGGGCGTGTGCGGCGGCGATGGCCACGTTGTTGAACAGGCAGAACCCCATCGCCCGATCCGGGGTCGCGTGGTGGCCCGGCGGCCTCACCAGACAGATGGCTGAGGCGACCTCGCCGTCCAGCACCGCATCCGTGGCCGCCAGCACGCCGCCCGCCGACCTCAGCGCCGCCTCATAGGAGCGCGACACCACGTAGGTATCGGGGTCGAGCCAGGCACCGCCTGCCTGGGCCGTCTTTCGCACCCGCTCGATCAGCTCACGAGAGTGCACCAGCTCCAAGTCGGCCGGAGTCGCGTCTTTCGCCTTGATCTTAGCCAACTCCCGAAGCACTCTCGACTCCTCCAGATAGGATACGACGGCCTGGAGGCGGGCCGGCTCCTCGGGATGGCCGGGCGTCCCGTGCTTCAAGTACAGCGGGTCGTAGACGTAGCCGACTGAGGGCATAGCGGCACGTATGTTATCAGAGAGGATGGCGGCAGTGCTAGGATGTGGCTTAAGGAGCCGCCGACCTGCCGCCAGGGGCGGACGGTGTTCTACGGCAAGGCCTGATCGATGACCTCTTTTATGCGGGGTAAGTCGTTCGACTTGAATTCCGACCAAGTCTCATGCAGCCGTGACCGGAGCCTCTCGAAGTCAAGAGAGTCCTCATACTCTCCCCACTCACCGGTGCCGAGAACCTCTTTCCAGAACAGTCTCAAATACTTACTGGACAAGCCTCGTTCATCCTCCGTGAACGGGCTGCCTGCTTTGGTTGCGGCTTCCCAAATTTGACGTCTCATGTCCTCATCGCCGGGTGCAAGGGTGAGCCTGAGGAAGAGCGAGTTCGGGTTCCATCTGGTGGAGTTGACGAACTGGAACAGTAGCGCCTTGCCCGTCCAATCTGTTCCTTTAACTTCAGGCCGATCCCATGATTGAGGGAGAAAGTTAATCCACTCCTTGGAAGACCGAGCGCCGGTAAAGTCTGGATCTGCCTTTATCATTTCCACCAGAACGTCCCTCACCTCCGCCTGCAGGTCGGGGCGGTTCTCATAAATGAGGTCCAGGGCTACCTGGTGCTTGCGATAAATCCGTCTGCACAGCAGCTGAATCTCTGCGTCCGGCATTAGCCGCCTCCTTACCATGGTTACGTAATGGGACAGCGCCATGGCCAATTCATCACCGATGGTTGACGCCCCCATCTCCAACAGGCGCTCGATAACCTCGCAGACTTCGTCGTACGTAACTCCAACGTAATGGGAGTCCGAGGGCTGCTCCCCGGTGACGTTGAGCAGCACGTAATGGCGTCTCCAATCGGGGAACTCCTTTTCCACCACATCTTCTCGATACCGGCGTAGCTGATCGCTGTGCTCACCGGAGTGTACCTTGTTCTCGATCACGCACACGAACTTGTTCGACTCGTCCAGAAGCGTGATATCAATGTTCTTCCACTCCCGACGGACCTCCGTCGCCGACAGGTCCCACACGTCGACATCGATGGGGGAGAGCGTTTCGGCGCCGCCTTCAGTCGCCTTGACGCTGGTCTTCAGGAGAAAGCCTCTCAAGAAGGAGTCGCCCAGACCGTGATTCTGAGCGGGGTTCAGCAGCCAGGCCAGGAAATTCGAATGCCGTATCTCTTGTCGCACCATGCCCAGGGCTTCAAAGATGTTGAACTGACTCGTCAGCTCCTCAAGGCGCGCGAGATCCTCATTGTCGAGAACAAGTCTCTCCAGCGCTTCCCTGAGATCAGGCCCCTCTTCAGCGGTTGTTTCAGGCTGGCTCGTCATTTCGGCTGTATTGTGGTTGGGATGACGGTATTATGCAAGTGATATCGCAAGCGCCACCTTACTTGAAGTCATGTATGTCATCGGTACCGCAGGCCACATAGATCACGGCAAGTCCGCACTCGTCGAGGCCCTCACCGGAATCGACCCCGACCGGCTGCGCGAGGAGAAGGAGCGCGGCCTCACCATCGACCTCGGCTTCGCCTGGCTCAGCCTGCCCAGCGGGGACGAGGTCAGCATCGTGGACGTGCCCGGCCACGAGCGCTTCATCAAGAACATGCTGGCTGGCGTCGGCGGCATCGACCTCGCCCTGCTGGTCATCGCCGCCGACGAGGGCGTGATGCCCCAGACGCGGGAGCACCTGGCGATCATCGACCTCCTGGGCGTCCAGCACGGCGTCGTCGCTGTCACCAAGGTCGACCTGGTGGAGCCGGAGTTCGCAGAGCTGGTGGCCGCCGACGCTGAGGAGACGCTGCGGGGCACTACCCTGGAGGGCGCTCCCCTGCTGCTTTGCTCCGCGGTGACCGGCCAGGGTCTGGACGACCTGGTGGTCGCCCTGCAATCGGAGCTGGCCAAGACCCCGGCCAAGCGCGACATCGGCCGACCCCGCCTGCCCATTGACCGCGCCTTCACCATCGCCGGCTTCGGCACCGTGATCACGGGCACGCTCCTGGACGGCTCCCTGCAGGAAGGCCAGGAGGTGGAGGTGCTGCCGCCGGGCCTGCGCTCCCGCATCCGCGGGCTGCAAGCGCACCGCCAGAAGGTGGAGAAGGCGCCGCCGGGCCGCCGCACCGCTGTCAACCTGGCTGGGTTGTCCGTGGAGGGGCTGGAGCGAGGCATGGTGGTGACCACGCCGGGCTGGCTGCGGCCCACTACCGCTCTGGACGTCCGCCTGCGCGCCGTCCGCTATCTGCGCCGCCCCCTGCGGCACAGCATGACCGTCACCTTCCACACCGGCTCGGCTGAGGCAGAGGGCCGCCTGCTTCTGCTGGATCGGGAAGAGCTGCTGCCGGACGAGTCCGCCTGGGCCCAGCTCCGCCTCGCCCGGCCCGTCGCTGCCGTCAGGGGGGACGGATTCGTGATCCGCGACCCCAACGACACCCTGGGCGGTGGCCGGATCGTGGACACCCAGGCGCGACGGCATCGCCGCTTCCACCCGCCGACTATCGACAGGCTGGAAGCCCTGGATCGGGGCTCGCCGCGAGAAGCGGTGCTGCTAGCCGTCGCCGCGGCGGAGCCCATGGCGCTGCGGGATCTCCACCGCAGCCTGGATCTTGCCGCCGACGAGGTCCGCGCCGCGGTAGAGGCTTCCGTGGCCGCCGGCGACCTCCTCGCCACGGATGATCGCGCGCTCACCGAGGGGACGTTGCTCTTCTCGGCTCAGGGGTTCGCCAGTCTTAGCGAGCGCATGAAAGCCGCCCTGGCCGATTACCACCGCCAGTTCCCACTCCGGCTGGGAATGCCGCGGGAGGAACTGCGTAGCCGCCTGCGTTTGGAGAGCCGCGCTTTCGACCAGGCGGCGGCGCTGTGGTCCCGCCGCGGCGAGATCAGGGAGGCCGCTGGCACCGCCTCCCTGCCGGAGTACGAGCCCCGCCCCGAACCCGAGCAGGAGCAGCGCGTCCAGGAGTTGCTTGCTGCCCTTCGCGTGAATCCCTTCACGCCTCCGATCCTGGATGGTGAGGACGACCTGCTGGCCTATCTGGAAGACCGCGGAGATATCGTGCGGGTCGACGAAAGGGTCGTGTTCGCCGCCGAGGCCTATCGCGAGATGGTGGAGCGGGTCGTGGCCCACCTCAAGGAGCGGGAAACCCTCACCCTGGCTCAGGTGCGCGACGTACTGGGTACTAGCCGCAGGTACGCCCAGGCGTTGCTGGAGCACATGGACCAGCAGCGGATTACGCGCCGCGTGGGAGACGAGCGGGTGCTGCGCAAGAGCTAGAGGCGTCGCCTAGGCGCCTGTCTGTCTAGCTGCTGCGGAGGCGATGAAGGCGGCGCTCATGCCCTGGCCGCACCGGACAGCCGCTTGGACACGTACCACCTGACGCGCGTCGGCTTGGGGCGATCGCAGTATATCTCGAACAGATCGCCTTCGGTCGTGCGCACGCGATAGTAGTTGCGGTGATGGCGTGTGCGCCAGTTCCGCTGCCGGTCCGCCTTCCCGAAGCCCCAGTCCTGCCATTCCTCCACTATCGCCTCGATCTCATGCTCCCGATCGTTCAGGCGGAAGGCAACCGGCTTCTTGACAAGCCCCTCACAGCGAACCTGGATCTGACAGCCGATGAACTCGTCCATCTTCACTCACCGGTGGCTTCCGGCTCCCCCGCTTCCTCCGAGGTCGCGGCGCTGATGCGTCGGTCCAGGTACCAGCGGGTGCCGCGGCCCCCCTGCCTCCGCTGTCGGTGCCGCGGCGACCAATCAGCGTAGAGGTCATACACCTCACCTTCCTCCGTCCGCACCCGGTAGTAGCGGCGCTCCTGCTGTTGACGCCAGTCCCGCCCTCGCCGGGGGCCGGCGAAGGTGCCCTCCGGCCAGCTGGCGATCTGCTCGGCGACCTTGTATTCCCGAGGGCCGAGGCGAAAGGCAAGAGGAACCGGCGCCTTATCCTCACTGAGGGTCACCTCCACCTCGCGGCCGACGAAATCGACTGGCATCCTACGCCTCGGGGGCCGGCACGGCCCGGCCCGGCAAGATTCGCCGCCACAGCCGCGACAGGTCGCCCTCCTCCCAGGACACCAGGATCTGGCTGGCGACAAAGATGGAGCTGTACGTGCCCGAGATCACCCCCACCAGCAGCACCAGCAGGAAGTTCTGGATGGTGGCTCCTCCCAGAAGTAGCAGGGCGGCGACAGTGAACAGCACGGTGATGGACGTGTTGAGGGAGCGGGCCAGCGTCTCCGTGAGGCTGACGTTCACCACCTCGGCGAAGGGCGCGTTCGGATTCCTCGAAGCCGTTTCGCGGATGCGGTCGAATACCACGATCGTATCGTGGACGCTGAACCCGATGATGGTCAGGAGGCCGACGATGAACATGGTGTTGATCTCGGTGCCGAACAGCTTGCCCAGGATGGAGAACACGCCCAGGATGACCAGCGCGTCGTGCCCGGCGGCGATGATAGCGGCGATGCCGTAGCGGTGGGCCTTGGGAACGTTGCGGAACGACCAGGAAATGAACAGAAGGATGGCCACCGCCGCCGCCCCCACGGCTATCGCCGCGTTTTGCGCGATCTCCTCGGACACTATCTCCGACACCTGGTTGAAGTTGGTCACGTTGAACTCGCCCAGACTCTTCCCCAGGGCCGCCTCGATCTCGTCCCGCTCTGAGGGGGGCGTCGGGCCGATGGGCGGCCCGGTCGGGCCCTCCAGCGTTCCCGTGCGGACTATGAAGCTGCCGTCCCGCGTCGTCTGCACCCGAGCCTCATCGTGGCCCAGGTCCGCCATTACCTCCCGCACGTCCGCTGCGCTCACCGGTTTGTCGAACTCCACCGTGAACGTGGCGCCGCTGCTGAACTCGATGCCCGGCCTCAGAGAAGGAGCGATGAGCAGGGAGACGATGCCAGGGACGAGGATAGCGGTGGTGAGCAAGTAGTAGAAGCCGCGCCTCCTTATGAAGTCCAGGCTCCAGCCCCGGGACACTACCCTCTGGGGCCGCGGTGTGCGCTCCGGTACGGCCTCCGCAGCCGCCGGACCGATGCCCACCCGCTCTGGCTCGGCCCCGAACAGCGTCATGCTCCGTGCTAGCGGCGTCCCTACCAAGAGCCGCAGGAACGTGCGGGTCACCGTCAAGGCGGTGAACATGCTCACCAAAACGCCGATGGCCAGCGTCAGCGCGAACCCCTTCACCAGCGCCGCGTCAAACCGGTCACCAAACCAGTACAGGATGGCGCAGGTAATGAGCGTAGACACGTTGCTGGCCCAGATCGCCGACCAGGCGCGATTGAAACCGTTCTCTACGGCGGCCATCAGGTTGCGCCCTGCCCGCAGCTCCTCCTTCAGCCTCTCGAACACCAGGATGTTGGCGTCCACCGCCATCCCCACCGATAATACGAAGCCTGCGATGCCAGCCAGGGTGATGGTGACTGGCCCTATGATGGGCCCCACCTTGTACAGCATCATCACCACCGAGACGTAGATGCCGAGCGCCAGCGTGGCCAGGACGCCTGGCAGCCGGTAGTACAGCATCATGAACACCATCACCGCCAGGATGCCGATGAGCCCTGCCTGTACCGTGCGCACCACCTCCCGGTCGCCCAGGGTGGCGTCCACCTCCGTCTCCTGGATCGCCCGCAAGGGGACCGGTAGAGCACCCGCGTTGAGCTGGATCGCCAGCGTGCGCGCCTCGTCCAAATCCAGGCCGGTGATGACCGCGTTGCCGCCAGCGATAGGCTGTCTCACGCTCGCCGCACTGATGAGCTCCTCGTCCAGGAAGATGCCCAAGGGCAGGGTGCCCACAGCCAGCTCCGTGGTGATCTGCTCGAATAACTGGCCGCCATCGTCGGTGAACTTGAGGATCGTGCAGGGAGGCGGCGAATCGCTGCTACATTCGCCAGGAGTGGTACCGACTTGGGAATTGGGCCTGAGGAAGGCGCCCGTCAGCACCCTCTCCTCTTCCTGGATGAACCCCGTGGCGGGCTCCCATTGCACGAATCCCGCTGCTCCCTCTTCGCTGGCGGGACAGGTCATCACATTGTTCTCACGATCCGCGGCGAACAGGCCCGGCTGGTAGGCGACCGCGTAAGTGCCACCATCCTCCGTCTCGCAGATGATGTTGTTCGTGACGTTGCCGGACTCGTCCTTCTCCCGGCTGGGCTCGCGGAACTCCAACTGGGCCGTCTTGCCCAGCAGATCCTTTGCCTCTCCTGGACTTATGCCTGGCACCTGCACGGCGAGCCGGTTGCTGCCCTCGACGGTGATCTCAGTCTCCGACAACCCGAAGCGGTTCACGCGCCGCTCCAGGATGTCCTTTGCCCCCTTCATCGCGACGTCGACGTCCGTGCCCGCCGGCAGGCGGCTGGTATCGGCTTCTAGCAGAAGGTAGCTGCCACCCTTGAGGTCCAGCCCCAGCCGCATCTCCCTGCGCTCGAAACCGCCTACGTTCAGGCCGTTGCCCTCTGGCCACGGCACGAAGTCGGGCAGGTAGCGCTTGGGCGCCCCCGGCCACACCACGATGACCGAGAAGGCGGTAAGGACCACCACAATGGCGAGAATTATCCAGTTCGTTGCGTTTCGCATCGACTACCTCTGCCTCTGCTCCGCTACCGTCTGCTCCGCGGCGCCCTCCTCGGCCTGGCCCAGGTTGTGAGCTATCGCCGAGGCGTGAGCGCGCACCTCTACTCCGCCCAGGTTAAGGATGACCTCCGTGGGCCCCCGCTCCTCCGGCACCCGTATCTCCTTGACCGTCGCGATGAGACCTCCCTGGGTCAGTACTTCGTCCCCGACCTCCAGTTCGGCGAGCTCCCGCCGCCGTCTGGCCCGCTCCTGCTGCACCGGCCGCAGGAAGGCGAAGTAGAACAGCAGCGCTATCGCCGCCGGGTAGGCTATGGCCAGGATCCAGAATGCCATGGCTTATCTACGTGTATCAGATTCAGCGCCTAGGCGCATCTCATTGAACTGACTGTGGTGGGAAATCGCCGCTGTCATCGAGAGAAGATACCCGGCCTTCTGCGTTCACACGATAGCGCCAAGTGTGTGAACCTGTCTCACCGGGGCAGGTTTCCTTTCCTTCGATAATGGCGCCGAAGTCTTCACAGCGCCAGATCTGGGTCAGCGAGACGATCCAGTCGTCGTCTCCCTTTTCCGCCTCCCAACGGCATGTTCCCGGAACTCTTATGCCTGGAGCAGGCCCACCACCAAAGATCGTACACTCGTTATCGCCCTCATGATGGTCCATGTAGCTATCGTGGTCCATCACTCCAGACGAGATGACAGCCTCGATCGCCCGGCTGTTCCCGTCATCACCCCCTTCACACGCAATTAAGAGAGCTATTCCGACGGCCGTTAGGGATAGAGCAATTCGCACGACGATCACCCATGGCTTAATGGCGGGGGAGATGGCGTATTTGTTCCAGATAGCTTCGGGCCAGCGTCAGCGCCTCCTCGCGGGTCGATATCTCGCCAGCTGCCTGGGCCTCCCGCACCGTCTCCAGCAGGCGCCCGATGAGAGGCCCCGGCGAAAGGTTCAGCTCCGCCATTAGTTCGTCTCCGCCCAGAAGCTTCGCAGGAGAAGTTACCTCCTCTTCTTGAAACCGTTTCGCGAGTATATAGTTTACCAGCGCCACATGATGGCGCCAGTCAGACATGCGTACCCGCGGCCCCACGGTGGCCAGGTGGTCGGCGAGGGAGAGGAAGAGGGTCTCGATGGCCGCGTCGCCGCAGTCCCGGAAGTAGCGGTAGAGCGCCCGCCGGGTGGGGGGGCCTTGCTGCGCCATCTGGACGGGACGCATGTGAGCCTTCACCATCGTCTGGACCAGGGCCACTTCCCGTGCCGAGAAGTGCAGCCGCCGCAGGACGCGGCCGGCCTTCTCCGCTCCCACGTCCGCGTGGCCGAAGAAGCGCATCCGGCCAGAAGGCTCGAACGTCTTCGTCTCCGGCTTGGCGATGTCGTGCAGGAGCCCGCCCAGCTTGAGCACGGCCGGGCGGGGCCGGTCCGCCTGCACCTCCTCCCGGAAGTAGTCGCGGGCCTCCTCCCACCAGGCCAGTTGCCCCCACAGCTCTCGCCACAGTCGCCGCCCACGACGGTCGCGGGGCTCGTCCTCAGTCAGCAGGATGTCCAGGTTGCCCACCGTCTCCAGCGAGTGGTCGAACACGTCCCAGTAGTGCTCCTTGGGCTGCTCCACGCCGCAGCTGTCCGTCAACTCCGGCAGCAGCCGCTCCAGCAGCGCTAGGTCATCAAGCAAGCGCAGCCCCTGAGCGGCCCGCGGTGTGGCCAGGACACGCATCAGTTCGTCCCGTTGTCGCTCCACCGCCGACTGCGGCAGACTGCCGGCGTACCGGCGGATGAGATCCGCCGTATCGGGGGCCACCTCGAAGTCCAGCTCCACGGCCAGGCGTGCCCCTCGCAGCGGCCGCAGCGGGTCGGCCCGAAACGCCTCCTCGCCGATGACCCGCACCATGCGCCGGCGTAGGTCGCCCCGCCCTCCCGTGGGATCGATGAGGGCTGCCGTCCCGGCAGTCTCCTGGCCCAGCGGCGCGGCCATGGCATCGATCGTGAAGTCACGCGCCCTCAGGTCGGACGCCACGTCGCCCCGCAGCGGCAGCAGGTCAATGTGCACCTCTACGCCGCGGCGCACAGGCGCCTCCGCCAGCAGAATGCGTGCCATCCGCCGCTCCTCGTCGAGCGGGAAGTATCGACCGCCGAGGGCGTCCGCTAGCTCAGGGCCCAGCGCCAGGGGATCGCCGGCGATGGAGAGGTCCAAGTCGCGGATATCGCGGCCCAGGAGGGCATCCCTGAGGGACCCGCCGACGACGTAGGCCTCCACGCCGCGGTCGCGGAAGAACCCATCCAGTCGCGCCAGCAGGCCCTGGACCTCGCGGCTGATGGTCAGTTCGGCCATGCCAGCCCGGCTAGCCGTTCCGACGAGACTCACCCTCGCCGGGAGGCTCCGGCGGCTCGATCTTAATCAGGTCGCCCTTGCTTTCAAGGTGCTCGATGTAGAGTACGCCGTTGACGTGATCGATCTCATGCTCCAGCGCCTGGGCCAGCAGGTCGTCCTGGCCCTTGACCCGCACCTTCCGCCCGGAGGGGTCGAGCCCCTTGGCGACCACGGTAACCGAGCGCGTGAGGTTCTCCGTGCGGTACCCCGGCACCGACAGGCAGCCCTCCTCCACCTTCCGCTCCCCCGACCGCTTGACGATCTCCGGGTTGATTAAGGCGAATGGCTCTTCCTCCGGCAGGCCGATGACGATGACCCGCAGGGAGACGCCGATCTGAGGGGCGGCCAGGCCCACGCCGCTGGCGGCCCGCATGCTATCGATCATGTCTTGGATGAGCCTGTGGATGGACCCGTCGATGGCGGGGACCCGCTTCGCTTTTTGGCGCAGGACCGGGTCTCCCAGTGTGCAGATGGGGTGAACGGTCACTCATCACCTCCGTGAGCAAGGCGCACCGACCCAATTCTAGCGAATCTGGGCGCTAGCGTCGCCTCACAGCAGCGAGACGGGGTCGATGTCCACCGTCCAGCCCCGGGGGAACGCCACCTCCGCCAGCAACTCGGTGGGATTGTCGCCACGGACTATCACCTGCCAGCGCCAGCGGCCGCGCAGCCGGGGCACGAACGCTGGTCCTGGGCCGAGTATATCCAGGTTGGGTAGGCCGCGCTGGTCCCGCTCCTCCCGCAGGTAGCGCACCATCGCCGCCGCCTGCTCCCGCGCGTACTCCTCGCCGGTGTGGGCGAATACCAGCCGGGCCAGTCTCCCGAACGGGGGGTAGCCCAGCCGCTGGCGGAACTCGACTTCTTGGTTGTACAGGGCGTGGTAGTCATGCTGGGCCGCCGCCGCCACCGCGTAGTGCTCCGGCGAGTAGGTCTGGGTGATCACCCGGCCGCCGCGGGGGCCGCGCCCGGCCCGGCCCGCCACCTGCTCCAGCAGTTGGAACGTGCGCTCGCCGGAGCGGAAGTCGGGGAAGCGAAGGGCGGTATCGGCTGAGATCACGCCCACGAGGGTGACCAGGGGCATGTCCAGCCCCTTGGCTACCATCTGCGTCCCGATGAGGATGTCCGCCTCGTGGGCGAGGAAGCGGGCCAGGATTCGCTCGTGGGCGTCGCGGCCGCGGGTGACGTCGCGGTCCCAGCGCAGGGTGCGGGCGCCGGGGAAGGCCCGGCGGGCCTCCTCCTCCACCCGCTCCGTGCCCAGCCCCAGTTGGCGGATGCGGGGGCTGCCGCACTGGGGACACACCCTGGGGGCGGGTCGGCCGCGGCGGCAGTAGTGGCACACCAACCGGTTCTCCGGCTGATGGAGAGTCAGGGACACCGCGCAGGATGTGCAGCTCGGCACGTGGCCGCAGTCGCGGCACTGGAGGAAGGAGGCCGTGCCGCGCCGGTTGAGGAACAGGATCACCTGCTCCTTCGCTGAAAGCGCCGCAATGATGCTGGCGGTCAGGGAGCGGCTGAAGATGCTCCGGTTGCCGGCCTTCAGCTCCTCGCGCAGGTCCACGACCTCCACCTGGGGAAGCGGGCTCGGCGCCACGCCGCCCGACTCCGTCCTCTGGAGGCGCTGTCGTAGTTCCAAGAGCTGGTGCGAGCCGCTGACGGTGGATCGGAAATGGCTCTCGACATCCGGCGTGGCCGATCCCAGGACGAGAACGGCACCGGTCAGGCGGCACAGCTCCTCCGCGGCCAAGCGGGTGTGGTAGCGCGGCGAGCCTTCCTGCTGTTTGTACGTCCACTCGTGCTCCTCGTCGATCACCACCAGGCCCAGGTCGGGTTGCGGCGCGAACAGCGCCCCCCGCGGCCCGACCACGACGGCGTAGCGCCCAGCCCGCACCTCGTGCCACATGTCGAAGTGCTCCCCCAGTGATAGGCCGCTGTGCATCACGGCCACCTGCCCTGGGAACCGCTCCCCGAACCGGCGCACCGTCTGCGGCGTCAGCGATATCTCCGGCACCAGCACGATGGCGCGCTTGCCCAGCGCCACTGCTCGATCCAGCGCCTGGAGGTACACCTCGGTCTTGCCGCTGCCGGTGACGCCGTGCAGGAGGAACGTCTGCGGCTGTCCTCCGCCATCCATCGCCTCGGCGATGCGCCGGTAGGCCTCATCCTGCTCGGCGGTAAGGGCGGGTGCGGCCCGTTTGGGGTACACGCGCCCCGCCAGTGGATCGCGCACCACCGTGATGTCCTCCCGCGCCGCCAGGTCCTGCTGCTGCAGGTCGCGCAGGACGGCCGCCGTCAGCCCCAGTGGCCGCAGCTCGGCAAGGGGGATCGGTCCCTCGTCGGCCAGCGCTTCCAGCACCATCGCCCGCCGCAGGGCTGACGCCCCGCCCTCGTCGCGGAGCGCCCGTGCCCGCCGCCGGGCCACGCCGGCGGAGACCAGGAGACGCAGATGGGGCACCACCTTGGGCCGCACCTTGGGCCGCGCCAGCTCGTGGCTCCGCTGGACGAAGCCGCGCAGCGCCAGTCCGCTCACCACGGCGCTGACGTTGCGCAGCCGCAGTGCCTTGCGCAGCTCGTCCTGCTCGGCCTGCCCGTGAGCTATCAGATACGTCAGCGCCGCCTGCTGCCTCTCCGTCAGCCCCAGCCGAGGCAGCTCGTCCAGCGACACCAGCGGTCGCAGAATAGTCAGGGGTCGGCGCTTGAACCCCGGTGGTAGCATCAGCGACACGCAATCGAACAGAGGTGCCAGGTAGTGGTCGCTGAGCCAGTGTGCCAGCGCCGCGCGCTCCGGCGATACCAGTGGTTCAGGGTCGATTACAGCGTCGACGTCCCGCGCATCGGGGAAGGCCGGCGTCTCCGTCACCTCCAGCACCACCCCCTGCAGTCGGCGCGATCCGAAGGGGACGTAGACCGCGTGCCCGACATCCAGTGGCATGCCTTGCCCATCGGCAAACAGGCCGTCCGGGACGCGATAGGTGAACGTCTGGCGGATGGGCGCTCCGGCGTTGACCGCGACCTCTGCGTAGGTCATCGGCACCTCCGCGCCGACTATAGCACTGCGGTGGTCACAAGTGGAAAGGGAAGGCGGCACACAAAAAGCCGCCCGTAGAGGGCGGCGCGCTCTCGTCCTCTGTCCGCGTTACTCGGCGGCCTTCTCCTCCTCGGTCTCGGCCTCCGCCTCAGCGGTGGGCTCCTCAGCGGCTTCCCCGACCTCGGCTCCTTCTTCCTTTGCTTCTTCTTCCGGGACGCCTTCAGCTTCCCGCTCGGCCTCTTCTTCTCCCTCCGCCTCGGCCGCCTCCTCCTCTTCGGTCTCCTCTGCCTCTTCCGTTTCTGCCACAGCTTTCACCTCTTCTGCCTCGCCTTCGGCCTCGACCTCCTGGGCGGCCTCGGCCTCTTCTGCCACCGCTTCCTCTTCCGCCAGCGGCTCCTCGCCCGCCTCGGCCAGTTGTCGCGCCAACTCCTCGAAGCGGTCGCGGGAGCCGGCGCGGACGCGGGTCCTCTTGCCCACCCGTTTGCGGAGGTAGTACAACCTGGCCCGGCGAACGCGGCCCACTCGCACCACCCCCACGCTCTCCAGCCTCGGCGAATGCAGCAGGAACGTGCGCTCCACGCCGACGCCGTGGGTCACGCGGCGAACCGTGAAGCTGGAGTTGATGCCCCCGCGCCGCTTGCGGATGACTACTCCCTCGAACGCCTGTAGGCGTTCCCGGTCCCCCTCGACGACCCGCGCCATCACACGTACCGTATCCCCGGGACGGAAGTCGGGGATCTTGGGGTTCTTCTTGGGCTGAACGATTGACTCCAGGTTCATGGCAACCTTGCCCAGTTTACTGGCCGCCCAACTGGAGAGCAAGCTGGTGATCACGGACGGGAGCAGCCCGTCGCTGTGCTGGCGGCGCGCTGGAGGGACTGGCAACCGGCGGAGTGGAGCGGAGGGGGACTATAATCGAGCAGTGGAAATAGGTAAGACACTCTATGTCACTGATCGCAAGCAGTGGCGAAAGTGGCTGCAAAAGCACCACAATAACGAGTTCGAGATATGGCTTGTCTCTTACCGGAAGGGCAGCGGCAAGCCCTCAATCCCATACAACGACGCGGTTGAGGAGGCTCTCTGTTTCGGCTGGATAGACAGCGTTGTCAAGAAGTTCGGGGAAGACGGCAGGGTTCAGAGGTTCTCTCCGAGAAAACCGAAGAGCAGGTGGTCAGAGATGAATTTGGAGCGGGTGAGACGGTTGATGGATGAGGGAAGAATGACGCCGGCCGGTCTCGCCGCTGTCGGTGATCTCTTGGACCGAGAGTTCAGCATCCCGGCCGACATCCTTGAAGCACTGAGACGGGATCCTGAGGTCTGGAACAACTTTCAGCAGTTTCCGCACAGCTACAAGCGGATCCGTGTTGGCTGGATCGAGGCTGCCAGAAGACGGCCGGAAGTCTTCACGCAGAGACTGGACTACTTTCTGAAGGTGACCAAGCGAAACGAGAGATTTGGGATGGTTCAGTGAAGCGACCCGTGAACGCGAGCGAGCGCCTGGCCCGCTTCGTGGCCGAGGCGGAGAGCGTGCCGGAGGAGGCCATCGCACAGGCCAAGCGGTCCGTGCTGGACACGTTGGGCGTGGCCCTGGCTGGCTCGTCGGAGGAGGGCGTCCGCATCGTGGCGGAGTGGGTGCGCAAGCAGGGCGGCCACGAAGAGGCGACGGTGCTGGGGCAGCGGTTCCGAGCGCCGGCCCCCGAGGCGGCGCTGGTCAGCGGCACCGCCGGGCACGCCCTGGACTACGACGATGTCAGCCTGCCCATGCGCGGGCACCCCAGCGCGCCCTTGGTCACTGCTGTCCTGGCAACGGGTGAGAAAGCGGGTTGCAGCGGCCGTGATCTGCTCACGGCCTTCGTGCTGGGGTTTGAGGTGGAGGCGAGGCTGGGTCGGGCCATCGGCGAGGCGCACTACGCCCTGGGCTGGCACGCCACGTCCACCCTGGGCACGCTGGGTGCAGCGGCGGCCTGCGCTCGGCTCCTGGGGCTGGATGCCAGACGGACACAGATGGCGCTGGGCATCGCCGCCTCCCTGGCCGGCGGCCTTCAGCAGAACTTCGGGACGATGACCAAGCCGCTGCATGCGGGCTGGGCCGCCCGCAACGGCGTGGTGGCGGCTGAGATGTCCGGTCGCGGCTTCACCGCCGACGCCCGCGCCCTGGAGGGCGAGAGCGGGTTCCTGCGCGCGATGAGCGGCGGCTCAGAGGTCGACTTGGAGCCCCTGGCCGCGCTCGGGGACCCGTTCGAGATCACCTCCTCCGGCATCGGGGTCAAGCTCTACCCCTGCTGCTACGCCGTCCACCGCTCGCTGGACGCCGCCCTCGACCTGCGGGCCCGGCACGGGATCGATCCCGGCAGTATCGTCCGGATCTGGGTGGAGGTGAGTCGCGGGGCGCTGCTGCCCCTGCGCCGGGAGCCGCCGGCGACGGGGTTGGAGGGGAAGTTCAGCCTGGAGTACTGCCTGGCGGCGGCCCTGACGGACAGCCGGGTGGGCCTGGCCTCCTTCACGGACGAGGCCATCCGCCGCCCGGTGGTGCGGGAGCTGATGGCAAAGGTGGAGGCCAGCGAGGGTGCGGAGCCCGGCGCCTTCCCCATCGGCGGCTATGCCGAGCTACGCATCGTGCTCAAGGATGGGAGTGAGCACAGCCTGCGAGTGGACACGCCTCGGGGCGATCCGTCGCGGCCTCTGTCCTGGGAGGAGTTGGCCGAGAAGTTCCGCGACTGCGCCGGGACTGTCCTTTTCACTCAGGCTATCAACGGCTCGCTTCGCCTTATCGAGCGGCTAGAAGACGTGCCGGATGTGGGGAGCCTAACCGAAACGCTAAGGGCAACTACGACCGAGGTGCACCGCTAGGCTTGCTTGTCGCCGGTGACCCGCGTGGCGGCGTCCCGGAAGCGCTCCCGATGCTCGCGCGACTGTCGCAGCTCGCGGTTCGCCTCCACCTCCCGCCGTAGGGCATCCGCGCTGGCAGTGGCGATGTCGATGACCTCCTTGGAGGCCATGACGGCGGCACGTGAGTTGGCCGCGATCGCCTGGGCCATCTCCATGACGGTGGGTTCCAGCTCGTCCAGGGGCACCAGGTGGTTCACCAGGCCGATGCGCAGTGCCTCCTTGGCGTCGATGGTGCGGGCGGTGAAGATCAGCTCCTTGGCCAGCGGCGCCTCCACGATGCGCGGGAGCTGGAAGGCGCTCACGACCAGCCCGTAGCTGGCCCCCACGAAACGGAAGCTGGCGTTCTCGGAGGCGACGCGGATGTCGCAGTTGACGGCGAGGAAGGCGCCGCCGCCGTATGCGTAGCCGTTGACGGCGGCAATGATGGGCTTGCGGGTGCCCAGGACGCGGGCCACGGCCTGGGCGGGGGCTCCCACGTCACTGGCCTTGGCCCCGCCGGTGCCCGTGGCCTCGGCCATGTCGGCGCCGGCGCAGAACGCCTTCTCTCCGACGCCGGTGAGGATGAGCACGTTGACGGCGTCATCAGCCTCCAGCGCGTCTAGGGCGTCGATGATCTCGTGACAGAGCCGGGCACTGAGGGCGTTGTGCTTATCGGGCCGGTTGAGGCGGATGGTCGCGATGCCGCCCGTCTGCTCGACGATCAGGGTTTCGTAATCCACCCGGCCGGGTCCCCCGACTGCGCTATGTAGAGAGGATGTGGACGGAGAGCGCTGCCGCTTCTGCCCGCACCATGCCGCCGCCGTTCTCCGTCATGCCCACGCGGGGATTGGCCACCTGCCGGTCCCCGGCTTCACCCCGTAGCTGGGTGAAGATCTCGTATATTTGGGCAACGCCCGTGGCGCCGATGGGGTGGCCCTTGGAGATCAGGCCGCCGCTGGTGTTCACCGGTATGCGGCCGTCGACGTACGTATCGCGGGAGTCGATGAGCTTCCCGCCCTCGCCCACAGGGCAGAGGCCCAGTTCCTCATACAGCACCAGCTCCGCCGGGGCCGAGGCGTCGTGCACCTCGACGACGTTGAGGTCTTCCGGCCCCACTCCCGCCTTCTTGTACGCCTGCTGCGATACGCGCTCCGTGATGCCGGGCTCGCCAGGGGCGTGATCGCTGCCAGAGCCCACGCAGGAGGCGAGGATGCGGACGGGCTTGGTGGTGAACTGTTTGGCCTTGTCGGCGGGGCAGAGGATGGCGGCAGCCGCGCCGTCGCCGATGGGGGAGCACATGAGGCGGGTGAGAGGCTCCGCCACCAGCGGCGACTCGAGTATCTCCTCGAGTGTGTACACTTCGCGGTACTGGGCATGGGGGTTGAGGGAGCCGTGGTAGTGGTTCTTGACGGCGATGTTCCCGAACTGCTCCTTGGTGGTGCCGTGGCGCGCCATGTGCTGGCGGGCGAAGGCGGCGTAGAAGTCCATGAACATGGAGCGCTTCTCGCCGGCCCCTTCGCCGATGGCGGCCTGCCCGCCTCCGTCGCCACTGCCGCGGGAGGCCTTCATAGCGGCCTGCATCTGCTGCAGCCACTCCATGTCCACGGCGGCGCCGATGGCGGCGAATGACTTGCGCTTGTCCTCGTGGTACAGCTTTTCCACGCCCACGGCAAGGGCCATGTCGTACATGCCGGAGGCGACGTACAGCCAGGCCATGTGGAAGGCGGTGGAGGAGCTGGCGCAGGCGTTCTCGGTGTTGATGATAGGGATGCCGCCGATGCCCATCTCCCGCAGGACCACCTGGCCGCGGATGCACTCCTGGCCGGTGACGAGGCCGGCGGCGGCGTTGCCGACGACGGCAGCCTCGATCTTGGACTTATCGATGCCGGCGCAGCTAAGTGCACCGTCAACGGCTTCGCGGGTGAGGTCCTTCATGCTGCGATCAAGGAACTTGCCGAACTTCGTCATCCCGGCGCCGATGATAGCGACGTCCCTCATCGTCTCCTCCTTGACGGTTGCGTAAGGGTTACCCTTGGGCAGTATACCGCAGGCTGGCGGTCTTCACCAGGATAGCGGCAGAGTCTAGGAGCCGGTGGGACCCGTCGCCTCGTTCTCCGACACGTCAGCGGAGGCGACCGCGTCCGCCACCGCATCTTCCATGGTCTCCAGGTCGATGAGGCCGGTAAACACCTTCACGACCTCGCCGTTGGCGTCTACGAAGACGCTGACCGGCAAAGCACCAGGGATGGGTGTGTACTTCCTGTACAGAGTCTCATTGGGGTCCATGCCGTCGACGGTGAAGCTGACGCCTGGCTCCCCGCTCAGCTTCTCCAGGTTGGCGAAGAAGGCCTTCGCGGCTCCGAGGGGCTCACTTCTGCTGACAGTGATGATGGCGAGATCGTCTCCGTGGCGGTCCAGAAGCTCCTGCATCTCGGGGAGCTCCTCTCGGCAGGGGCCGCACCAGGTCGCCCAGAAGTTGACGTAGACGGGCTGCCCGCGGAAGTCGCTGAGGCGGTGGCGGGCACCGTCGAAGTCCGATATCTCGAAGTCGGGGGCGAGGCTCCCCTCCTTGGGTAGGACATCGAGGTTCTCCTGGCCCGGGCCGCGCGGCGGATCGAGAACCACCGCGTCCTCGATCCCCTCTCCGCCTCCCTGGCTTCCGAGCGCTCCGGCGAGGAAGAGGATCGCCATCACGCCACCCACGATGACCACCAAGCCGGCCAGGGCCAACAGTCGGCTCCTGAGATCACGCACGGATCTCGACTCCGTGATCGCGGTCGTCCGTCAGTATCTCAAACGCGGCCCGGTTCCCAGCCCTGAGTGTCTCCGCTGTTTTGCCTCCGCCCGCTCCCTTGTGCGTGATCTGGAGTTCGCAGGAAGCGATCTTGGTGTTGAGGCAGTGCTTCTCGCCGCCCGGAGGGTTGTAGTATCTGAGGCCGACGAAGGCCTCCCGCGGCGCGGAGATCCTGCCATCGAGACGGATCGCCTCCGTTTCTGAGCTGAAGTCCCAGTCGAAATAGCTGAATGACCCCTTCGCGGCCGCCGCCTGGCTCATGCTGTTGAGCGCGATCTCCTCGCCCTGGTGGCGCAGCACCATTGGCGTCATGAATGGCGTCCATGACTCCCCGACCTTCAGGCGGGCCGTCGCCACTTCCAGGAAGCTGTCCGGGTGCGTGTCGAAGCCGGCTACCTGGCCCCATGCGTAATGGTCTGTGTGACGAGCACCCCAGTTGTGGTTCTGGCTGCCGACCCAGTCTGCCACCTCGATTTCCTTGCCGTCCACTTGGAGGGAACCGTTGAAGAGCGCCATGGGCATCGCGACAAGGGCCTTGGCTTGAGGGCCCTCGGTCAAATAGAGGTCCACGGGAAGCATGAACAGCGGCTGCGCGTCGCCGCTGAAGGTCAGGTCCCAGGAAACGGGATGACCGCCGGAAGTGGCAGACCCCGTGAGCGTGCCCGGCTCCAGCCGCGCATCATCGACTTCCACGAACAGCTCCGAAGTCTTGAAGGTGCAGCGGCCGAAGGGCACTTCATTCTTCGCGGCCACATGTTGGCTTCTCTCCCCGTCGAAGTAGACCGCCCAGAGTTCACCGAGAGCGGCCTCCGGGCGCCCGGCGGGACTGAAGATGGTGTAGCGTATCCAGAAGGCCAGGGGGCGGTTTGCGTGGTTCGCGCGCAGGAAGAAGCTCTCGTAGTGGCCTGTTTCTTGGCCCGGACGGTAGCGGGTGTGGTTTGCCCGCGAGCGTGCGAGTTCCAGTTGACTTGCCGGTTCGCCCCCTCGCATGCCGGCCACGCTATGCCTCCGCCGACAGGTCGCCGAGGAAGCCGAAGTTGAACAGGCTGTTCAGGTTGATCAGGCTGTTGGTGAAGATGAGGATGCCCACGATGATGAGGAGGGCGCCACTGGCGTAGTTGATAACGCCCATGTAGCGCTTCAGCCAGTTGAAGACTGGTCTCACGGAGTTGAACGCCAGGCCCATCGCCAGGAACGGGATCGACAGCCCCGCCGAGTACACCGCCAGCAGGATCACGCCCTGCCAGACGCTGGCGCTGGCCGCCGAGAGGGCAAGTACCGCGCCCAAGGTCGGCCCTATGCAGGGGCTCCAGCCGGCGGAGAATGATGAGCCGACGACGAAGGAGCGCGCATAGCCGACCCTGTCGCTGGTCTTGATGTTGAGACGGCGCTCCTGCTCCAGGAAGGGGATGGTGATGACGCCGCTAAGGTGGAGACCGAGGACGATGAGCGCTCCTCCCGCCACCTTCAGGATGGTGTCCTGCTGGTCTCGAAAGAAGAACTCACTGCCGCCGCCCAGGAAGAATCCCAGCAGCCCGATGGACGCCCCGAAAGCGATGAAGATCAATGAGAACCCCAGGACGAAGGCGACAGCGTGCAGGAACGGCGATGGCGAGAGCGCGGTACGCTCGGTCGGTCCTCCTCCGATTGTGACCACGGCGGTGCCGCCGTCGCCGCCTGTCGTGGCGGCGGTCGTGGCCGCCATCGCCGCCACCGGCGCGTCGATGGCCGTGCCCGTCAGGTAGCCCAGATAGGCAGGGACGAGGGGGAGAACGCAGGGCGAGGCGACGGAGAGCAGCCCCGCCGCGAAAGCCACGAATATGCTGACGCCGCCTATCTCGAAAATGCCCATCTCTATGGCTTGTGCCCTCTTTTCCATCATAGATTGCCCCACTAAAGCGTCGCAACTGAAGTAAGCGCTCCAGGACGTGTGTCCGGCTGGGCGCTGCGGTTCCCGATTCCTGCGGCGCGACGGAATCTGGCGGGCAGTGATGGAGCCGGGCGGTGGCGGCGAAGGCTAGGGCCGCGCCTGGGTGATCAGGTCCGTGCGGTCGCCCCACTTGTGGAGGAAGCGGTAGAAGTTGCGCCTGCTGAGCCGCTCCCGCTCCTCCGGAGGGGTGTGCTCCCAGTCCACGTGCTCGTGGCGCGACAGAGGCAGCTCTGTGTCCACCAGCGCGCGGTAGCCTCGACTCCGCACCCGGAAGCTGAAGTCTAGGTCGAGGTGACGGTAGAAGCGGAACTTCTCGTCCAGGAGGCCGCTCTCCTGTAGGATCTCACGCCGAAAGGCCAGCAGGTAGCCTTCTACGGCATCCACATCGCCTGAGGCCTGCGCCTCCTCGAAGTTGCGGATATCACGCGTCACAACTCCCCACCGACCCACGACGCCCACCGTGGGGTCATCTAGGAGCGGCTGCAGTCGGGAGAAGATGTCTCCCGTCATCTCCACGCTGGTGTCCATGAGAAGCACGTAGCGGCCTTTCGCCTGGCGGAGGCAGACGTTGCGTCCGGCGGCGCTGCCCAGGAAGTGATCGGCGTGGAAGACGCGCACTTGCGGCTGATCGTGGGCCAACTCGTCCACGTAGCGGGCGCACTCGCCCTCGAACCCGTTGTCGACGGCGATGATCTCGGCGCGATGGGGGCCGAGCCAGCGCTGGATGCTGCTGAGGCAGCGCTCCAGCTCCTTGCAGCCCTCGCGCGCAACGACGCCAATCGTGAAGTCGAGTTCGGGCGGCCCTCCCAGCAACGACTCCACCTCCCAGCTGGCTGAGACGGACTCCTGTGGGCGGGCCCACTGTGGTAACGGCAGGACGACGCTGCCGGTGGGGGCGTCTCGTACCTCGAAGCCCCGCGCTACAACCCGCTCCCGTATCTCATCTGCGGGAGCGTAGTCTCGGGCGCGCCGTAAGCGCTCCCGCTCTCGCATCATCTCCGGGATCTCGCCGGGCAGTTCATGCGGACGTACCGGCTGCACGAGATCGAGGCCCAGCAGGCGGTCGAAGTCCATCAGCAGTTCGCGCTTGATGGGGGCTGGCAGATGGGAGCGGCCGACCTCCCAGGCGACGGCCAGGGCACGGGGCAGACCGAGGTCGTCGCCCACGGCGGTCCAGAAGCGCCGCCGCAGGCGCTCGCCCTGGGCCCGGGCGGTCTTCGTCGTCCGGCCGTCCGGTTCCGTCAGCCTTAACCTGAGCCGGGACAGCGCCCACTGGGCGGCCCGCAGGCTGGCGAAGGTGAAGTTCATGCGGGATCGGTAGTGCACGGTAGCGCAGAGGTAGCGGAAGGCCAGGGGGTCAAACCCCTTGCTTTCTAGGTCGGCCAGCGTGTAGGTGTTGCCGCTGGACTTGGCCATCTTCACCCCGTCCACCAGCAAGTGCTGCCCGTGCACCCAGAAATTGACGTGACGGTGCCCGAACGCGGCCTCGCTCTGGGCGATCTCGTCCTCGTGGTGGGGGAAGATGTTGTCCACGCCGCCGGTGTGGATGTCGATACGTGGGCCCAGGTGCTTGGCGACCATGGCCGAGCACTCGATGTGCCAGCCGGGGAAGCCGTCGCCCCAAGGGCTGGGCCAGGTGAGCTGTCGCCCAGGCTCGGCCGCTTTCCAGAGGGCGAAGTCCCGCGGGTCCCGCTTGAGGGGGTCGGCCTCGACGCGAACGGCCTCCTCGAGCCCGCTGGCGACCTGCCCGGACAGCTTGCCGTATTCAGGGAAGCTGTCCACGGCGAAGTAGACGTTGCCGCCGGACTCGTAGGCGAAACCCTTGTCACTCAGGGTCCGCGTCATCTCTACCATATCAGGGACGGTCTCGGTGGCCCGTGGGAACACGTGGGCGGGCAAGATATTGAGCTTTCGCTCGTCCTCCATGAAGGCGTCGGTGTAGAAGCGGGCGATCTCCGCCGGCGTCTTGCCCTCGGCCAGGGCCGCGGCGATCACCTTGTCCTCCCCTCGTTCCAGCATCTCCTGCCGCATGTGGCCGACATCGGTGATGTTCTTGATCTGGATGACGCGGTAGCCGCTGGCCTCCAGCAGCCGTCGCAGCCAGTCCGCGGTCAGGTAGGCGCGCAGGTTGCCGATGTGGGCAAGGCGGTACACGGTGGGCCCGCAGGTGTACATCTTAGCCCGCCCCGGCTCCAACGATGTGAAGGGCTCCTTGCTTCGGCCAAGGGTGTTGTACAGCGTGAGTTCTGGCCGTCGCTGGCGACGCTTGGGGGCCGCCCGGCTCCCCTTAGCTGATCTCTCAGCCATGTTCGCCCTCCCAGCCGATCTCCACATCCCCCTCGTCCCAAATGATGATGGGTACGGTGAAGGCGTGCTTGACCGCCTCTTCCCACCACTCCTCGTTCTCGTCCACCCGCCTCTCTTCGAACCCGATGCCGCGCTCGGCGAGGGCGGCGCGGGCCCTGTCGCAGGTGGGACAGTCGCCGAGGGTGTACATGAGGACTCTGCTCATGGGGGAAGGCCTCCTATCCACTTATTTTAGCATCGATGCGGTGGCTCCTGAAGCGAGCGCTCTGCAGGCTCCCGTCGGGCTTCCGGGATCAGATCCTAATCCCTTTCCAGCGGCCCTGGCGGAAGCGGAGGAACATGAGCAGGGCGCGGCTGTTTATGTCCATGACGGCGGCCGCCCAGGCCCCGGGCACCCCGAGGCCGGCCACTATCGCCAACAGATAGGCGGGGGTGAGACGAATCCCCCAGACGCCTACGGTCATGATGCCCAGCACGGAGCGGGTGTCGCCGGCGCCACGCAGGGCACCGCCCAGCGTCTGGCTCACCGCCATCGCAGGAAGGGCGAAGCCGAAGATGAGGATCAGCTTGCGCCCGATGTCCACCACGTCGTCGTCGTTGATGAACAGCCGGGTTATGGGACCTCCCAGGATCATGAGGATGACGCCGGTCGCGGTCATGAATACGAAGGCGATGCGTGCAGCCGAGGTGGCTGCCCTCTCCGCCAGGTCCGGCCGCGACGCTCCTAGCCCCTGCCCTACTAGGGTGGCGGCGGCGATCCCAAGGCCGAACCCCGGCTGGAAGCTCAATCCCTCGACACGCAGGGCGACCTGATGGGCGGCCAGGGCTGTCGTCCCCAGGGTCGCAATGATGCGCGTGTAGAGCAGGAAAGCCATCTGAAACTGGAGTTGCTCGGCCCCCGAGGGCACTCCCACCCTGAGGATGCGCCCCGTCTCCGCCCGCTCGACTGACAGAGCCTTCGCTGGGGCCAGATGGAGGGCACCCGTCCCTCTGATCAGGAAGCCGAGCACAAGGGCGGCGCCAGCCAGGGCGGAGGCCAGGTAGCCCAGCCCGGAGCCACGCACGCCGTACTCCGGGAACGGTCCGGGGCCGTTGATCAGGACGTACGCCACCACGCCGTTGACGAGGTTGACCACCAGCATGATCAGCATGGGGGTGCGGGTGTCGCCAGCGCCTTGAAGGCAGGCGTTGCCGGTGTACAGGAGGGTGTAGAAGGGGATGCCGAAGGCGGCGGCCTGCATGTAGAGGACTCCCGCGTCCAGTGCCTTGGGCTCGGCGCCCATGATCCGGAGCATCGGCGCCGCCGCTGCGAAGAACACCACTCCCATGGCCACACCCCATATCAGGGCCAGCATCTGAGCGCTGCGCAGGGTCACGGCAGCCTGGTCTGGGCGGTCGGCGCCCACGTGTCGGGCCACAACGGCGGTGCCCCCTATCCCGATGGCGAACATCCCGGAAAGGGGGAACCAGTACAGTATCGACGCCAGGCCCACTCCGGCCAGCGCGTCTTCCCCCAGGTGGCCCACCAGGAACGTGTCCACCAACTGGACGGTCGTGAAGCTCACCTGCTGGATGACCACCGGCCAGGCCAGGCGGATGACGGATCGCGTCAAATTCGACTCATCGAGTACCGCGGGCGCTGTCGCGGCTACAGCATGTTCGGCCTCGGCGGACATACTTCCTCTGCGATGTTGAATCGGGGGGTGCCATCATTATGGCAAACGCCGCCCTTTGCCGGAAGGTGAGCCAGCCTGCCTCGGTGCACCTCACCCGTGCTATCATGTTTCCTGCCATGCGCGGTCGGGAAGACGGGCCCGATGAAGGTGGCCGCGGCCGGGTGATTCGTGCCTGCGCTGCTCCCAGGGACCTGCGGAAGCCATGGACGCGGGCGCGAGAGTAGCTGAGAGGACCGGAGTGACGACGGATGGCCGAGAAGCGGGAGGGACACAGGTGGTTCGCCTTTCTCTACGATCCCCTTATCGCATCCGGCGAGCACGGTTACATGAGGCGAGTGCGGCGGGAGATCGCCAGCGGGGCCAGGGGCCTCGTGCTGGAATTGGGCGCAGGCACGGGTCTCAGCTTCCCCTACTACAACGACCAGGCGGAGCGGGTCGTCGCTACAGATCCGGACGCTCACATGCTGCGGCGGGCCCGGCGTCGTCTCAAGCACACGGCTCGACCGATCGAGTTGCAGCAGGCCTGCGCTGAGGAACTGCCATTCCTGGATGCCTCATTCGACACGGTGGTGAGCACTCTGGTTATGTGCACCGCGAGGGATCCCCTGCGGGCGCTGTCAGAGGTGCGGCGTGTGCTGAAGCCAGCGGGGGAGTTGCGGGTGTATGAGCACGTCCGCTACGACCACGCCTTCGGCGCCTTCTGGCAGGATCTGGCCACGCCCATGTGGCGCTGGTTCGGCGCCGGCTGTCACCCCAACCGGGATATCGCTAGCCTGATCCGGGAGGCGGGGTTCGAATTCCAGTGGCTGGAACTCATCAAGCCGGATCTTCTCATACCGCCGTGGGTCATCACCCGCCCGCGCATCATAGGTACCGCCAGGGCCACCTAGGAGAGCCCCGCCCTTGGTTGAGCGCTTCGGCTACCTGAGGGACCTTGCCTGCGACGGCAGGGACCGACCCTGAAGTGAGGCTGGGCTAGTCCGTGAGGCGCGCCTCGACCTCGCGCAGGCGGCGGACCACGGTCTCCAGCACGGCCATGGCGATCTCCGCGTCGGTGCTCAGCTCGGCTCGGAAGTCCCAGCCGGTCATCGCCAGGCACTCCGTGTCCTCCAGTGCACGCACGGTGGCCGAGCGGGCCTGTCCTTCGAACAGGGCCATCTCACCGAAGAACTCGCCCGGGCCCAGGGTGGCCAGGACTTGTGGCTTGCCGCCCGCTGCGCCGCGCACCACCTCCACCTTCCCCGCCGCGACGACGAAGAACCCCGCTGGCTGGTCCTTCTCATGGACTATTGCGTCTCCTGCCTTGAAGGAGCGGGGCACCATCAGCTTGGCCAACCGCTTCAGGTGTCTACGGTCCAGTCCGGCGAAAATGGGCACCTTATTCAGGATCTCTTCTCGCTCCATGGGGACTTGTCCTTCCGGTGATAGCCTGGTCAGCTTACGGCATTCTAATCAACTCCCGTGAACCCGTCAACTGCAGGTACGAAAGGTGTCCCCGGTGTGGCCCTGGTGCTGGGTGCCGGAGGCACCAGGGGATGGGCGCACGTAGGCGTCCTCAAGGTGCTGTACTGGGCTCGTGTGCCGGTGGACCTCATCGTGGGCGCCAGCGCGGGGGCCCTTATCGGCGCCCTGTACGCCGCCACGCGGGACCCCACCCGGGCGGAACGCGTAGCCCTGGCCTTCACCCCAACGGACTTCCTGGAATGGTTCCTGCGCGACCTGTGCCTGTCACCCCGTGGGGGTCGGATGGGCCACCGGCTCTGGCAGGCCTGCGGGCGCCTGGACTTCCAGGAGCTGGCGGTGCCCTTCGTCGCCGTGGCGCTGGATGTAGGGAGCGGCCGGCCTGTGCTCATGCGCGAAGGCAACGTCGGCCGTGCCGTGGAGGCCAGCATCCGCCCACCGCTCATCAGCCGCCCCGTCCTGCTCGACGGTCGCGCACTGGTGGACGGTGGTCTGCAGAACGCGCTGCCTGTGTGGGCGGCCCGGGAGTTGGGTGCCCAAACGGTGATCTCCGTCGACGCGGGTGGGCCGCTCGTCCTCCCTGACGCCCTGAAGCCGCTGTCGGCCCGGGTGAGCTCGGCCTACCGGCGGCGTTCGGCGGTTCCGACGGACGTGAGCGGTCAGATCGCCTTCCTGGCCGAGATGCTGTCCGAGGGACGCCCGAGGCGGCTACGCGCCGACATCGAGATACGCCCGAAACTGCAGGGGGTCAGTCCCATGTGGCCCTGGCACATCGGGGCCGCGGCGCGTCGGGGGGAGGCCGCCGCCCGCCGGGCGCTGCCCGCGATCCAGCGCCTGCTGGCCGCCCGCGCCGCCTAGCCGTCCTCGCGCAGGGGCAGGATCACCCATGCCTTGCCGGGGGTCGTCACGCCTTCCCGCTCGTTCTCAGCCCACACGTCCAGCTCCACCCACCCTTCGCCATCCTTGCGGTAGCGGTCCGTGATCCTGCCCTTGCAGACCATCGTGTCACCTGGCCGCTGCTGTCGGCGCATCTCGAAGTAAAGCTTACGCAGGAAGCCGGCGTCGCCCATCCAGTCGGTAATCACCCGCACCAGCGCCGCCTGGAGGAAGCCGGTGTTCATGAAGATGTCCTCGTGGCCGGCCTTGCGGGCGAAGGCGGGATCGAAGTGGGCGGGGTACCAGTCCTGGGAGCCGCTGATCTGGAGGAACGCGCGGCGAGGCTTTATGTCGAGCTCGAAGCCCTCGAGCTCGACACCGACGGTGGTGTCATCCCAGTAGAGCTGTGGCCGCTTCATGCCCTCGCCTCGTTATTCATCTCTGGGCAACTCGCACTGAAGTGCGCGGCTTGTGTCTTGGAGCCGCCGACTTCAGTCGGCGGGGATGAAATCCCCCTCATGCCTGTCCTCCGCCCTGGGCCGCGGCGTCTTTTGCGGCAGCCACCTCCTCCGGCGTGCGATGGGTGAGCAACGTGTTGTGGATGATGCAGACCGTCTCGTCGCGCTGATTGGTGATTATCGCCTCAGCCACGATCCACACCGCCTCGTGGTCTATGGAGATCCCCTTCTGATAGACGTCGGCCACGCGGCGGCGGACGGAGAGGTGGTCGCCCACCTTGATGCGGGCGAACCACTCCGTCTCCTGGGCCATGTTGACGATGCGCTTGCCGGGGGTGGGCACGATGGGGAAGAGGGGCTCGAAGACGGCGGGCCAGGGCCCCAGGCTGGCGAAGTAGAGGGCCAGCCAGCCGGAGGGCGGGCACAGGACGGCACCGTGCGTCGTGGCCTTGGCGTATTCCGGGTCCAGGAACAGGGGGTTGTTGTCGTCCACCATGTGGCAATGGCGGCGGATCGGGTCGTGCTCCACCGAGAAGCGGCCGCGGGTCTTGGCTATCTCGGTACCGATGTACTTCTGGCGGACGGCCTCGATGTCGTACTGCTGGGCCACGCTCTAGCCTCCGGTGGTGGCCACTCCTTCGTGGACGCGCGTGAGGAAGTCGCTGAGGACGCGGTTGAACTCGGGTGCCCTCTCGATCTGCGGCGTGTGCCCCGCGCCGGGGATGATCACCAGCTCGCTGCCCGCGATGCGCTCATGCATCTGGCGTGACGCTTCCACCATCGGGTCGTCGTTTTCGCCGCAGATGATGAGGGTGGGCACCTCTATGGCATGCAGCATGTCCAGCAATGGCTCGCGGTTGACGATGGCGCTTGCGCAGTGGATGTAGGCCTCGCGGGAGGTGAGGAGGAACTGCTGGCGCCAGAGGCCGAGGAGCTGTGGTTGATCGCGTATCTGTTCCGCCATGGGGTTGACGCGGAGCTGCTCCTCGAACACCGCTTCCATCCCTTCGTCGCGGGCGATCTCAATCAGGCGCGCCCCGTCCCGCGTGCGCATCGAGGTGGTGACCTCGGCGGCGGTGTCTACCAGCATGAGCGCCCGCACTGGCTCCGGATGGGCGAGGGCGAGGTGCTGGGCCACCATGCCGCCCATTGAGTGGCCGACCACATAGCACCGGTCGATCCCCAGGTGCTGGAGCAGGCCATAGGCGTCTTCCGCCATCAGCTCCAGCGAGTAGTCCTCCGGACGGGTCGGCTTTTCGGAGTGGCCGTGACCGCGCTGGTCAAAGGACACCATGCGGAAGCCTCGGGTCAGGACAGGGGCCTGGAGTGCCCAGTTGCGCAGGTTACCCGTGAAGCCGTGGATCAGCAGAAGGGGGAACCCTTCTCCGCTCTCCCGATAGTTGATCTCGACGCCGTTGATCCTGGCCTTGGGCACACCTCACCTCACTGGCGCAGTCGAGGGAAGTATAGCACGCGCGAATCGGCGGAGAGCGGAAGGCTAATCGTCCTGGCTGGTGGCCAGTTTGACGATCGGCCGGTGAGTGACCTTCACAGTCGCCTGGCGGCCGGTGAAGACGTTCACTTCCTCCTGGGACACGCCCTCCTCTAGGAGCTGCTCGATGAAGGTCTGGGCCTGCGAAGGGCCGTCGAAGCGGTGGGTCTCGATCGCGCCGTCCCTGGTCAGGGAGACGAAGAAGGCATCGCCCTTGGGTGGCTGGGCTGCCGGTGCCGGTTCGCTGGGTGTGTCCGAATCGAGAAATGCCGGCCGAAAGGCCATGGCATCAGCGTTCTCCTCCTGCGGCTGGCCCTCGGCGCGTGGTTGGTCGGCGGGGGAGGGTCCACTGCCCTCGGCGTCAGCCGTGCCCGCATCGTGCTCGCTCTCCACGGCCTCCTCCTTCGCCGGATCGTCTTCGTGCTCCGACTGCTTGTCCGACTTGTGTAACCCGAATGGCATTGCTTTCTCCTCTGCTGATTAGATGCGTTGGTTCGGTGGCTTGTTACAGACCACTGCACCGACGTTTCTCCCTGCAACCGGATGCAAGAAGGCAAGCGTATTATTCATGGTATGCTGGCTTTCGAGACTGACGAAGGGAAGCGGGAAATGCAGGTGACTGTCGAGCTTCAGACCTATCTGGAACAATACTCCCCCGACGGGCAGCCGCAGTTCGAGTACACGCTGCCGGAAGACGCCACGGTTCGGACCCTTGTGCGACAGCTCAACGTGCCGGAGGAACTGGCGGGTGTCATCATGCTCAACGATGGCATCGCCGATCTTCCAGAACGTCTCCACGAGGGCGACCGGGTGACTCTGATCCCGCCCCTCTCCGGCGGGTAGAGGGCGCCATTGCGGAATTGGCGCCGTATACCCAAGTGGATCCGGTAGGCCTGCAATTCCGGGCTCAGCATCCGCTGCTAAGCGACAAGTGTCGCTGATGCAGCAAAGTGGCGCTGTCCGCTGCCCTACTTATTGACAGTCGGTTGCAGCAGCGATAGGATATTTGTTGCAATCGATTGCAACTACCCTGAATTGCGACAATGACGGGCCACGGCGCCATCATGGAATCCCTGCGCGAGGTGGGCTATCGCCTTACCCCCCAGCGCATGCTGATAATCTCTATCATTCACGGCGCCGAGGGGCACATCAGCGCGGAGGAGATCCACGGGAAAGTGGTAGAGCAGTACCCCTACGTGGATATCTCCACCGTCTACCGCACCCTGCAGATCCTTAAGAAGCTCGGCCTGGTGAGCGAGACCGACCTTGGCGGAGGACGCGTGCAGTACGAGCTGACCGAGGGTGGGCGCCATCACCACTTGGTTTGCCGCCAATGTGGCCGTACCTTCCCCATGGACGACGAACTGATGGAGCCGCTGCGCACCCGCTTGCTTGAGAAGCACGGGTTCCGGGCGGACATGGAGCACTTCGCCATCTTTGGGGTGTGTCAGAGATGCGCCCGCGACGACGCTGGGCATGACAAGAAGGGAGGGCAACATGGCAGCCGTTGATCCATCCGCCCTAAGCGCCATCGAGGCACCTGCCATGCACATACCTGACGGCTTTGTCAGCGGCCCGGTGGCGGGTGTTGGGTTCGCGCTGTCCGGCGTAGCCATAGCTGTGGCGGTGAGGGCGACGAATCGCAGCCTGGGCGAGCGAACGGTACCCCTCATGGGAGTAATGGCTGCCTTCATCTTCGCCGTCCAGATGATGAACTTCCCTGTGGCTGGCGGCACCTCTGGCCATCTGCTGGGAGGCGCACTGGCCGCCATCCTTTTGGGCCCTTGGGCGGCGATCATCGTGATGACCTCTGTGGTGGGACTCCAGGCACTGCTGTTCCAGGATGGAGGCCTGGCTGCCCTGGGGGACAACGTCTTCAACATGGGCATTATCACCGCCTTCGTCGGGTATGGCGTGTATTGGGCCTTCGCTCGCTTTGCCCACATCGGATCCTGGATGCGGCTGGCCGGGGTCTTTGCCGCCGCCTGGCTATCGGTCCAGATCGCGGCTCTGGCCACAAGCTTCGAGCTGGCGCTGTCTGACACTTCCCCCCTCAGCGTCGTCCTGCCAGCCATGATGGGGGTTCACACGTTAATCGGCATCGGCGAGGGGCTAATCACCGTCGCTGCCGTTGCCTTCGTGCTGGCCACTCGGCGTGACTTGCTGGAGGCCGAAGTCGCCATTAGCGAGGTGTAGCTGACCATGAAGAACTGGCGCTTCTACGTTGCTCTTGTGGTTGTGGGAATGGGCATCGCCCTGGGCGTCGCCTTCCTTTCTCCCCTGGCCTCGCCCGATCCCGACGGGCTGGAGAAGGTGGCGGAGGACGAGGAGTTCATCCATGAAGCCAAGGATGCGCCCTACGAGGTCATTCCTGATTACGTGTTTCCGGGGGTCGAGAACGAGGATGTGGCGACCATTCTGGCCGGGATAGCCGGTGTGCTGATCGTCGCTGTGCTGACCTTCGTTGTCGCCTTCGTTCTCCGGAGAACCGGTCGGGAGGCAGGCGCCAGGCCGACCGCAAGGCCGGGCGGCCAAACGTAGCCGCTCCCAGATCGGATCGCAAACTGGTGGCGATGGCTCTGGAAGGCCCTTTTGAGATGGTGTGATGACTGTTCGTGTTGGTGCCCTTGAACGCTACGAGGCGGGCAGCAGCCTCCTCCACCAGGCGGACGCCCGGGTGAAGCTACCGGTGACGGTAGCGTACATCTTCGCCGTCACCCTCACGCCTGTCGGCCATTGGCTGGCGCTGGCCCTGATGGCGGCTCCCCTGCCCCTGGCCATCCTCCTCGGTCGGCTCTCGCCGCTGCTCGTGCTGCGCCGCTCGGCTCTGGCCCTGCCCTTCATCCTGGCCGCTGTACCTCTCATCTTCACCAAGCAGGGCGAGACGCTGTTTACGATTCCCCCCTTCGGCTGGCATGCCTCCCGAGAGGGGCTAGTGGCCGTCATCACCATCCTGAGCAAGTCCTGGCTGTCGGTGACGGCCGCTGTGGTGCTGACGGCGACGACCTCGGCCGTTGATCTGGTGCGTGCTCTGCGCTTTCTGGGTGTGCCCCGCATCTTGGTGGCGACGGTATCGTTCATGTACCGCTACATGTTCGTTATCGGCGAGGAGGCCTTGCGCCTCATGCGCGCCCGCGACAGTCGCAGCGCTCGTGTTGAGGGCCGAAAGAGCGGCGGGACTGGTTGGTGGCGGGCAGGCATCCTGGGGAACATGGTGGGGTCGCTCTTCCTCCGCAGCTATGAGCGCAGCGAGCGCGTCTACGGGGCGATGCAGGCGCGAGGATATGACGGTGAGCCGAGGTTTCTGTGGAATCCGTCCTGGAGGGCGGTCGAGATCGCTCTGGGGGTGGTGGTAGCCGCATACGCGGCGGGGATTCAGGCATATGCGCGCTGTTGAGACTCGCACGGCTGTCCGGACGGCGGTTGAGATCGACGACTTGCGCTTCGCGTATCCAGACGGGGTCAAGGCCATCAAGGGCGTAAGTCTCACAGTGGGCGAGGGGGAGAAGGTAGCCTTGCTGGGACCGAACGGCGCTGGAAAATCCACTCTTCTCATGCATCTCAACGGCATCCTGCGAGGGAATGGCGACATCGAAATCATGGGGCAGCGTCTGTGCAACCACAACATCCGCTCCATCCGTGCTCAAGTGGGCTTGGTCTTCGAGCACCCTGATGACCAGTTGTTCTCTCCCACTGTCCTCGACGACGTAGCGTATGGCCCGCTGTACATGGGTCTGCCGAAGGACGAGGTGTTGGAGCGAGCGCGATGGGCGCTGGAGCAGGTGGGCATGCTCGGCTTCGAGGAGCGGATGCCGCACCGGTTGAGCCTGGGCCAGAAGAAGCGCGTCGCCATCGCCACCGTGCTGTCGATGCGCACACCCATTCTCGCTCTCGACGAGCCCACCTCCAGCCTTGCTCCGAGCGCTCGCCGAGAGTTGATACACCTGCTGCGGGAGCTGCCGCAGACGATGATCGTCTCCACCCACGACATCCCGATGGTGCGGGAGCTTTTCCCCCGCACAATCGTCATGGACGAGGGTCGGGTCGTTGCCGATGGTGACACTGAGATCATCCTCTCCGACGTGGCCCTTCTGGAGGCGCACGGACTAGAAGTGTTCTGACCCTAGCTGAGTGGGCCTCGTTTTCCTGTTCCACGCGGAGGGGCTTCCTGCCTGACCTGGATCCCCACTTCCGCTGGATCGGCGGGCCGGAGGCCTAGTCTGCCGGGGAGGCGCGCCGCCCTCAGTACTGGATAGCCCCTTCTACGAGGCGGCCGAGTCTCAGGGGAGATAAGGGAGCGGGTCCACCGGCACGCCGTCGATCCACAGCTCGAAGTGGAGGTGGTTGCCGTCGGTGCCTATCGTGTAGCCCGTGTGTCCCATTCCGCCGACGGTCTCGCCCTGATCCACGAACTGACCGTAATCGACCTTTATCTTGGACAGGTGCGCATACAGCGTCTCCGAGCCATCCGCGTGGCGGATGATCACGTACTTGCCGTACCCCGGCTGCCTATCGGTGAGGATCACCTGGCCGGCGGCGGCCGCCACCACGGGGGCGCCTTCCTGCCCGAAGCCTTCGATGTCTATCCCCTGGTGGTAGACGTCCTCGCCGCGGGGCTCGCCAAAGTAGCTGGTGATGGGGCCCTGGAACGGCCATATGTAAGTGCCAACGGAGATTGGCGGCGTGGGTTCGGCATCGGGGGTCGGTGGAGTAGGCTTGGGGGTGGGAGTAGGCTCGGCAGGGGGTGGTTCAGGCGTCGGTTCAGGCGTCGGTGTTGCTGACGGTGCAGGAGGTGGCGGGGGGATAGCGCCGGGAAGGACCAGCCTCATCCCTTCGATGACGCTGTCGGCGGAAGCGAGCCCGTTAGGTGCGAAGCCGACGATAGCTTCGATACTGATGCCATAGAAAGCTGCGATGTCGGTCAGGTTGTCGCCGAGCTTGACACTGTAGATGATCCCGTCGACGCTGGGGATGAGAAGCTGCTCGCCGGCGATGACGAAGTCGGGGTCATCGCCCATTTCCGGGTTGTTCCAAAGGATGTATTGCTGGCCTATGCCGTAGGCCCTCGCGATGGAGGCGACGGTGTCTCCGGGCTGGATCGTGTAAGTGTAGTACGCGGGCTTTGGCTCCGGTGTCGGCTCGGGGGTGGGTTCGGGCGTTGGCTGGGGCGTCGGCGCTGGCATCGACTTGGGCGTCGGCGCTGGCGCTGGCTCGGCCGTCGGCGCTGGCGCTGGCGCTGGCTCGGCCTTGATCTGCTGGCTGACCTGGATGCCGGGCAAGGTAGCCAGAACGACCGGTGGCCGGAGGTAGCCGGTCGAGCCCAGGGTGACGGGCCCGCTCGCGGTAGCGGGGGCAGCAGCCCTGCTTTCCCCTCTCAGCCCGCCACCGAAGGCGATGCCAACCGCGACGATGGCCAGAAGGATCAGCAGGGCGTGCAAGAAGTAGCGCTGGCCCGTGATCAGGGAGTGGCCCGCCGCGCGTCGGCGGTGCCGCTGCCTGTCGTCTCCCCCAGGTTGCGGGGTCTGCCTGGGCGGAGCATGCGCGCCCCGAATCGCCCACCTCCTAACCGCCGGGGCCTCCGTATCACCCCGGCCCGCATTCGGCTTTCCGTTTCGCCACACCCCGCTATCCCAGTTTGCCTGGGAGTCGCGGCATATTATAGGCCATTCATCAAACCTTTGACAACGTGACGAATTATAGGGACAACGTCACGGCGGCCGATGTGGAGGAGAGAGATGTGGGGGCAGGTGACTGATGTTGGGTGGCGTGAGGAAGTGTGGCATGGTGGGTTGTCGGGATTTGGGAAGGTGCGGGTCTCTTGGCAGGGGGCGTAGCATGTTGCGGACGCGCTGTGCAGCGTGCTAGGATACGGGAGACAGCAAACTTCGGTTTGTGTCGAACCTTTAAGTCGGTCCCGTGAGGCCGGCAAGGAGAGACAGCCGTTGGTTAACGAGTCCGGTCAAGGAAAGACCGCAACATACGGAGCGAACTGGAAACCCTCTCGTCGCTACGACGGGAGGGTTGTTTTGTGCTTGCGATGGCGAGAGGTGTGGTGAACGGCCGCACAGTGCTGGCCGCCGAGGACATCCGCCGCGCCATCCGCCGCATCGCGCACGAGATCGTGGAGCGCAACCGTGGCGTAGGCGATCTGGTGCTGGTGGGGATGCGCACCCGCGGCGTTCCCCTGGCGTCGCGGCTGGCGGCGGCGATCGAGGAGTTCGAGGGGCAGGCCGTGCCGGTGGGCGCTCTGGACATCGGCCTCTACCGCGACGACATCCCCGCCATGGACCTCCGGCCCCAAATCAGGCCTACCGAGTTGCCCACCGACATCCACGGCAAGCGTGTCGTCCTGGTAGACGATGTGCTGTACACCGGTCGCAGCCTGCGCGCCGCCCTGGACGCCCTCATCGACTTCGGCCGCCCAGCCAGCATCCAGTTGGCGGTGCTGGTGGACCGCGGACATAGGGAGCTTCCCATTCGCGCTGACTACGCGGGCAAGAACATCCCCACCGCGCTGAGCGAAGACGTGCAGGTTCTGCTTGAGGAGACCGACGGCCGCGACGAGGTGGTTGTCATCCCTGTCCTGAGCGAAGGCGAAGGGCCGGCCCAGGGCGAAGCCGAAGGGCCGGGGGAGGGAGAGTGATGAGCGAGGAACGAACGGCAGCGAGCGGCGCCACCGCCGCTCTGGAGGTGCAACCGGTCTGGAGGCGAAGCCACGTCCTCGACCTGGACGATTTCAGTCACGCCGAGATCGAGGCGGTGATGGAGACGGCGGACGCCATGCGAGAGGTTCAGGCTCGGGAGGTGCCGCGGGTGCCTGCCCTCCGCGGCAGGACCCTCGTCACCCTATTCTACGAGGCAAGCACCCGTACCCGCTCCTCCTTCGAGCTGGCGGCCAAGGCCCTGGGCGCCGACGTCATCAACGTTGCCGCCAGCGGCTCCAGCGTCCAGAAGGGGGAGTCGCTCTACGACACGGTGCGCACCCTTCAGGCGGTGGGGGCGCAGGTGCTCGTGATGCGCCACGGCTCGTCCGGTGCCCCGTACCTCGTGGCCCGCCACGTCCAGATGAACGTGATCAACGCCGGCGACGGCTGGCATGCCCACCCGACCCAGGGGCTGCTGGACCTGTACACCATGCGCTCCCACCTCGGCGACCTGCGCGGCAAGCGGGTCGTCATCGTCGGCGATATCGCACACAGCCGAGTGGCCCGCTCTAACCTGTGGGGGCTGACCACCATGGGCGTGGAGGTGGTGGTGTGCGCGCCGCCCACCCTGCTGCCGTACGGGATTCGCCCCGATGGCGCCCCAGCGGAGGAGCCCCTTGCCTTGCCACGGGTGCAGGTAGAGACCGACCTTGACCGTGCCGTGGCGGGCGCCGACGTGGTGATGGCCCTGCGACTCCAGCTCGAGCGCATGACCTCCGGCCTCCTCCCCTCCCTGCGGGAGTACGCGCGGCTGTACCAGGTGAACGAGGACCGGCTGGCCCGCGCTCGCCCTGGCGCGCTGGTGATGCATCCCGGGCCCATGAACGAAGGCGTTGAGATATCGCCCGCGGTGGCCCGTAGCCTCCAGTCCGTCATCGAGGAGCAGGTAACCAACGGCGTCGCTGTCCGCATGGCGGTGCTCTATCTGCTGGCGAGGGGGAAGCCATGAGCGAATCCCTTGCCATTCGCGGCGGCCGCGTCATCGACCCGGCCAACGGACTGGACACTGTGGCCGACGTGCTCATCGCCGACGGGCGCGTGGCGGCGGTGGGGCCGGACGCGGGGAAGGATGCTGCTCGGACGATCGACGCCTCGGGGCTGGTGGTCAGCCCGGGGTTCGTCGATATCCACACCCACTTGCGGGAGCCCGGTTTCGAGCACAAGGAGACGATCACCACCGGTACGCAGGCGGCGGCCCGCGGCGGCTTCACCACCGTCTGCGCCATGCCCAACACGGAGCCCGCCGCCGACACCGCGGCCACCATCGAGTTCGTCCTGCGCACGGCGCAGGTCGAGGGGGTGGTGCGCGTCCTCCCCATCGGCTGCGTCACCAAGGGGCGACGGGGCAAGGAGCTGGCCGAGATGGCGGACGTGGCCGCCGCCGGCGCTGTCGCCTTCAGCGACGACGGCTCGCCCGTGGCCGACCCTCACCTGATGCGGCGGGCCCTGGAGTACGCCTCCATGCTCGGCCCCGACGGCCATGGCCTGCCCGTCATCGATCATTGCGAGGACCCCGCGTTGGCGGGCGGCGTTTCGCCGGAGGCGAACCCGCCTCTGGCTGGGATACACGAGGGCTGGGTGGCGGCCCGCCTGGGCCTGCGGGGCCTGCCCTCCGCCGCCGAGGAGTCGATGGTGGCCCGCGATATCGCCCTCGCCGAACTGACCGGCGCCCACCCGGACGGGTGCCCGTCTGGGCACGTTCACATCGCTCACGTGAGCACGGCGGGCTCGGTAGAGATGATACGTCGCGCCAAGGCGAACGGCGTGCCGGTGACGGCGGAGGTGACGCCCCACCACCTCTGCCTCACCCACGAGGCCGTCCTCCTCGGGCCCGGCGAATCAGCGGGTGGCCTCGCCTACGATACGAACGCCAAGGTGAACCCGCCCCTGCGCAGGCCCGAGGACGCCGCCGCCTGCCTGGCCGGACTCCTGGACGGGGCCATCGACTGCATAGCCACCGACCACGCGCCCCACGCCGTGGAGGACAAGCTGTGCGAGTTCGACCACGCCGCCGTCGGCATCAGCGGCCTGGAGACGGCGCTGGCGCTGTGCATGACCGATGTAGGGGCGGTTCACGAACCGCCCCTACCGTTGCCGGCGCTCATCGAGAAGCTGACCGTGGCTCCCGTGCGGGCGCTGGGCCTGGATGCGCGTATCGAGGGGCTCGGGACGCTGTCCGTGGGCGCGCCGGGGGACGTCGCGCTCATCGACCCCGAGGCGGAGTGGACGGTGGAGCCGGAGCGGTTCGCCAGCAAGGGCCGCAACACGCCGCTGGCGGGTCGCACTCTTCGGGGGCGAGTGATGGCGACGGTGTACGAGGGGAACGTGGTGTGGTCACTGGAGGGACTGCATGTGCGCTCAGCGTAAGAGGGCTGGGAATTGTCTCGAAGTGGCCGGACGTGTGCTAATCCGGTACCCAAAGAAGAGTCTGCTAGCGGCAGACGCCAAGTATGACTTCGAATTTGCAGCCTCGCCTGAGGACTGGCGAACGTGGACGAACTTCCACAGCCGGGGCTACATGACCCTTCCGGAATTGAAGAGATTGTCGCGGTGGAAGGCAGGGGGTCGTCAGCAGGCCAACATCGCTTCCAACTCCGGCAAGGCTGTGGAAGCCGTCACCCGTGCCGCTGTTCAAGTCAACTCCGAGATCCCCGACGAGCCTGCACTTGCCATCGGCATCCTAACGACGCTTGACGGCGTGGACATTCCGACCGCGTCGGCAATCATGACCGCGCTGGAACCACAACGATTCGGAATCCTTGACATTCGGGTTTGGAAGGCACTGCGCAAGGCAGCACCAGATGACTTTCAACCGCTCCAGTCAAAGGAAGGTAACCGTCGGCCGTTTCGTCTCTATGAAGTCGACCAGTATCTATGCGTAATCCGAGAGGTTGCCGCTCAGAATGAGGTTTCCTGCCGCCAAATCGATAGGGCGCTTTGGGTGTTGGGGGAGGCAAGGTGACCAAAGACGCCCTTCTCGTCCTGGAAGACGGCACGTCCTTCGCCGGGCGGCCGCTGGGGGCGACCGCTCGCACCCACGGCGAGGTCGTCTTCTCCACCGCCATGACCGGCTACCAGGAGATGCTAACGGATCCCTCGTACGCGGGGCAGATCCTGACGCTTACCTACCCCCTGGCCGGCAACTACGGCATCAACGGCGAGGAGGTGGAGTCCAAGCGCATCCAGGTGCGCGGCCTCGTCGTCCGCGAGGCGTGTGACCTCCCCTCGCACTGGCGCTCCGAGATGACGCTGCACGAGTACCTGGCCTCGCAGGACATCGCGGGCATCTCCGGCGTCGACACCCGCGCTCTCACCCGCCGCCTGCGCCGCGCCGGGGTGATGATGGGCACCATCACGGCCGATGAGACGGCGGAGGAGGCGCTGGCCCGCCTGCGTTCCCTACCCCCCTACGGCGAGACGGACTACGTGCGCCAGGTCACCGCCGACGAGCCCTACGACTGGCCGGGGGAGGGCAAACCTAAACGACATATCGTCGTGATGGACACCGGGCTGAAGTACAACATCCTGCGTCTGCTGCGCCGGCGGGGCTGTCGCGTCACCGCCGTGCCCTGCACGATCTCGCCCGATGACCTGCTGGCCCTGGCACCGGACGGCATCCTCTTCTCCCCGGGGCCGGGCGATCCCGCCTTGCTGGACTACGCCGTCGCCACGGTCAAGTCGCTGATCGGCAAGAAGCCGGTGCTGGGCATCTGCCTGGGCCACCAGCTCCTGGGCCGTGCCTTCGGAGCCAAGACGTTCAAGCTGAAGTTCGGCCACCGCGGCGCCAACCACCCGGTCAAGGACCTGCTCACTGGCCGCGTGCACATCACCGCTCAGAATCACGGCTACGCCCTGGAGCCCGACGGCCTGCGCGGGGGCCTCGAGGTCTCGCAGGTGCACCTGAACGACGGTACTGTGGAGGGGCTGCACCACCGCTCGGAGCCGCTGCTCTCCATCCAGTACCACTCGGAGGCCTCCCCCGGGCCTCTGGACAACGTATATGTGTTCGACCGCTTCCTGCAGATGATCGAGACTAGCCCGCCGAAAGGAGGGAGCGCCACCTGATGCCCGAGCCCACATACCGCCAAGCAACGAGGGACGACGCCGAGGCCATCGCCGCCGTGGCCGCGGCGGTCCTGAACGAGCTGGGCGAGGCCAGCGGCCTCTTCGGCACCATGACGCCCGAAGGTGTCGCGGACCGCCTCGCCAGCTACGAGGACAAGGGGGCGATGTTCGTCTGCGAGGGCGACGAGGGCCTGCGCGGGTTCGCGGCCCTGGAGCCGGATCCACGCGAAGAAGACTTCGCGGTGGCGGGTGTGTGGCTCCTGCCATCGGCCCGCCGCCAGGGGATAGGCCGCTGGCTCGCCCTGATGGCGATCGATTTCGCCCGTGCGGCCGGCTATCGCAAGGCGCGGGGGACGGTGCCGGCGGGCAACGAGGCGGCGCTGTCGTTCTTCAGCGAGATCGGGGCGCTGGCCCAGGTGGTCGGCGCCGACATGGAGTACGAGCTGCCGCTGTGACGAGGGAGGTTGGCGATGCGACCGACTATGGCGTGGCTGTTCGCTCCGCTGGCCCTCCTGGGGCTGGTCGCCTTTCTCTCCTTGTGCGGCATGGTGGCAGCGGTTCACTGGGGCGATCTCGACCTGTCGGACACGGTGACCTGGACGTGGATCGGGGTCGGATGGCTGGGGCTCGCTGGCGCCCTCTGCTTCGGTGCCATGGCGCTGATCGTGTCAAGCCCCTCGGGCCCCGTTTGGGTGCGAGCGCGCCGGATCGGGCTGGGCCTGGTGGGCATACTTATGCTCGTCCTGGCGTTTGCCCAACTCGTGGGCTCCATCGTCACCTTGTTGGCGTTGCTGGCCGCGGGCGCGGCCGCGCTCGCCATGTTGTGGTGGGACCTGCGCCGGGAGTGAGGGCGGCCGCGACGCGGGAGGTGTCGGCGTGAGCGGAGAAGGACGCTCTCTACGGCTGACCTGGGCCTGGCTGTGGGCGTTTCTGGCCCTGGCGCTGCTGGTGGCGGGGGCCGTCATCATCACCGTGATCGCTCTCAGCGGCAGCGACCGCGGCGAGGTGGCGCTGGCGGTGGCGCTCATCGGGTTCCCGGCGCTGCTGGGCGTGTTCGCACTGGGCACCCTGGCCGTGATCATGGCCCGCCCCACCGGTACGTGGTGGAGGGCCGTGCGGCGGTGGCTGCTGGCCCTCGTGGGAGGAGTGGCCCTGCTGACCGGCGTCGCCACCGTGCGGGAGAGCGGCCAGGGCGCGATCCTCCTGATCGTGGCCGGCGCCAGCGCCCTGGCGTTCCTGTGGCTGGACATCCGCCGCGGGAGGGAGGGGGAGTGAGGGACGGCGATGCCATGCCAGGCAGCGGTATGAGAGGAACAGCGCAATGTCACTGACACGGCGGCACAGCGTGCCTGAGCCCCAGGATTTGAGAGCCGAATACCAGGCTGCTGAGAAGCACATTTCGATGCTCAGCACGAGCGTTTGGCAGTCTGCCGCCATAATCCTCGGCGGATCAATTGCGGCTCTTGCCTTCCTGGTGGATGTGGACATTGCATCAAGGAATCATCCGCAGCGTCTAGCGGCAGCGGTATCAACACTTGCAGTAGGAGCATTTCTGATTATCTGTCTGTGGCAATACAACTGGTGCAGGCACAAAGTTGCCATCGACAACGTCTGGCGACGCATGCGAGAGATTGAACGCAGTCGGGGGATGCGACGGAATCTATTCCTTTTCCTGCTTGCCAGATCGACACGCAAAGCATGTGATTCGTGCGAGTGGGCGATTCTCACCAGGGAGGAGCGGGAGAGGCTGTTTTGCCAATACAAAAGGCTTCTCCCAATACGGGGACACTCGATCCTGGCTCTTACTGCACTCCTCGTTCAATTAGGTTGGCTCGCAATGATAGCTTTCGTTTGGGTGCAGGCGTATTGATGCATTGGTTTATGCCCCATGACTAACCCCCCCTCCAAGGTCCTCATCATCGGCTCCGGGCCGATCGTTATCGGCCAGGCCGCCGAGTTCGACTACTCCGGCTCGCAGGCCTGCCGCGCCCTCCGTGAGGAGGGCGTCCACACCGTCCTCGTCAACTCCAACCCCGCCACCATCATGACCGACGAGGGCATCGCCGACACCGTCTACATCGAGCCCCTCACTGTGCCCGTCATTGCCCGCATCATCGAGCGCGAGCGGCCGGACGGGCTCCTGCCCACGCTGGGCGGGCAGACCGGCCTCAACCTGGCCGTGGGCCTGGCCGATGCCGGCGTCTTGGATCAGTACAACGTGCGCGTTCTGGGCACCCCCATCGAGACGATCCGCCGCGCCGAGGACCGCGAGCTGTTCCGCCGTCTCCTCCAGGACATCGGCGAGCCGCTCCCCGAGAGCGCCACCGTCACCACCATCGATGAGGCGCGGGAGAGGGCGAAGGAGCTGGGGCTGCCCCTGGTCGTGCGGCCCGCCTATACCCTGGGCGGCACCGGCGGCGGCATCGCCCACAGGACGCTGGGACTGGAGCGCATCGTCCGCGCCGGCCTCGCCGCCTCGCCCATCAGCCAGGTGCTGCTGGAGCGCTGCCTCCTCGGCTGGAAGGAGATCGAGTATGAGGTGATGCGGGACGCCGCCGACAACTGCATCACCGTGTGCAACATGGAGAACCTGGATCCCATGGGCGTGCACACCGGCGACAGCATCGTGGTGGCGCCCAGCCAGACGCTCAGCGACAGGGAGTACCAGATGCTGCGCTCGGCGTCGCTGAAGATCATCCGCGCCCTGGGCATCGAGGGTGGCTGCAACATCCAGTTCGCCCTGGCGCCGCGGCGGGAGATCGCCGACTGGGCGCTGAGGCCGGACGGGCGGCCGCCCTACTACGTCATCGAGGTCAACCCGCGCGTGTCTCGCAGCTCGGCCCTGGCCTCTAAGGCCACCGGCTATCCCATCGCCCGCGTCGCCGCCAAGATCGCCGCTGGCAGGCGCCTGGACGAGATCGCCAACCGGGTCACCGGCCAAACCACGGCCGCCTTCGAGCCCGCCCTCGACTACTGCGTGGTCAAGATCCCCCGCTGGCCCTTCGACAAGTTCCCCCTGGGCGACCGCACCCTGGGCACCCAGATGAAGGCCACCGGCGAGGTGATGGCCATCGACCGCAGCTTCGAGGCCGCCATGGGCAAGGCGCTTCGCTCCCTGGAGTTCGGGGGCCGCTCCCTGCTCTGGCAGGATCCCGCCTGGCGCGACGTCGACCCCGCCTCCCGCGTCGCTGAGCCCACCGACGAGCGGCTGTGGGCGCTGCTCGCCGCCCTGCGCCGCGGCCACACGCCGGAGGAGTTGTCCAGGACCTCCGGCGTCGATCCCTGGTTTCTCCATAAGCTCCACAGCATGGTGCGCATGGAGCAGCGTCTGCTTGCCGAGCCCCTCACTCCCCTCCTCCTGCGGGAAGCGAAGCTCAAGGGACTCTCCGATGTCGTCATCGGTACCCTGGCCGACCGCCTTCCCGCGCAGGTGCGCGACCTGCGCCAGGAGTGGGGCGTCCGCCCCGTCTACAAGATGGTCGATACCTGCGCCGCCGAGTTCGAGGCGGAGACCCCCTACTTCTACAGCACCTACGACGAGGAGAACGAGGCGCCGCCTCTCACTGACGAGAAGGCGCTGGTCATCGGCAGCGGACCCATCCGTATCGGCCAGGGGATCGAGTTCGACTACTGCTCGGTGCACGCCGCTTGGGCCCTCCAGGAGGCCGGGCAGAAGGCGATCATGGCCAACTCCAACCCTGAGACGGTGTCCACCGACTTTGACACCAGCGACCGCCTCTACTTCGAGCCCCTGGACGAAGAGGCCGTGCGCGACCTCCTTGAGAACGAGGGGCTTAACGGTCGCGGGCCGCCCTCCATAGTGCAGTTCGGCGGCCAGACGGCCGTCAACCTGGCTACTCCCCTGCACCGCGCCAACCAGCCCATCCTCGGCTCCAGCGCCGAGGCGATCGACATCGCCGAGGACCGAGCCCGCTTCGAGGGCCTGATGGAGCGCTTGGGGATCCCCCAACCGCCGGGCGCCGCCGTCACCAATATCGACGAGGCCCTCAGCACCGCCCAGCTCATCGGCTATCCGGTGCTGGTCCGCCCCAGCTACGTGCTCGGTGGCCGGGCCATGGAGATCGTGCAGAACGCCAGCGATCTCATACGTTATGTCACGGAAGCCGTCGCCATCGGCGAGGGCAAGCCCATCCTCATCGATAAGTACCTCGAGGGCATCGAGGCAGAGGTGGACGCCGTCTGCGACGGCGAGTCGAGCCTAATCCCCGGCGTCATGGAGCATGTCGAGCGGGCCGGCGTCCACTCCGGAGACTCCATGGCCGTCTACCCCGCCCTCGGCCTCACCGCGGCCGAGGTGGACACCATGGTCGACTACACTCAGCGGATCGGTGCTGCCCTCAACGTGCAGGGCTTGATGAACGTCCAGTACGTCATCATGCGCAACAATGCGACCACGGCCGGCCAGCCGGCGGAGCGCGAGGGAAAGGGCTCGACCGTGTACGTGCTGGAGGTCAACCCCCGGGCTAGCCGCACGATCCCCTTCATCTCCAAGGTGACCGGCGTCCCCATGGTGCGGCTGGCGATCCAGGTGATGCTGGGCAAGACGCTGCGAGACCTGGGCTACCAGCCTGGCTTGTGGCCCAAGCAGAAGCTGGTGGCCGTGAAGGCGCCCGTGTTCTCCATGTCCAAGCTCATCGGCGTCGATACGTACCTGGGGCCGGAGATGAAGTCCACCGGTGAGGTGATGGGCGTGGACTACACCTTCGAGGCGGCCCTGGCCAAGGCCCTCCACGCCTCCGACCTCGCCCTCCCAAGCCGCGGCTCCATCCTCCTCAGCCTGGCTGACCGCACGAAGCCGGAGGTGCTGCCAGTGGTTCGCAACCTGGCGGGCTGTGGCTACCGGATGTACGCCACCGAGGGCACGGCAGCCATGCTTACCGCCATCGGCTTGGCCGTCGAACAGGTGCCCAAGCGCCTGGAAGAGGGCCACCCCAACGTGGTGGACGTCATCCGCGAGGGGCTTGTGGATGTGGTGATCAATACGCCGGAGGGGGCCCAGGCGGAGACCCTGCGCGACGGGTTCCAGATCCGGCGCGCCGCCGCCGAACGTCGCATACCGTGCTTCACCTCCATGGACAGTGCCTCCGCCGCCGTGTCCGCCCTCGCCGGGGGTGAGCGCCACTTCACGGTGCAGCCGCTGCGGGACTACCTCACCCCATGAACCTGGAGACCGCCCGCGTTATCTCCCAGGAGGAGCTGTACGAGGAAACGTTCCTCATGTGGCTCTCCTGCCCGCCCGTCGCCCGCGGCGCCTCGCCCGGCCGCTTTCTCATGATCCACTGCGCCGAGGGGTACGACCCGCTACTGCCGCGGCCCATCAGCTTCCACCGCTTCCGCGACAGCGCCGGCGAGCGTCAGTTCGCCGTCCTCTACGATGTGCGCGGGCGGGGGACGGCCCTGCTGTCCGAGCGGGAGGTCGGCGACCGGCTGACCGTGTTCGGGCCGTTGGGAAGGGGTTACGACCTCAGCCCGCGCGCCCAGCATCTTCTGCTGGTCGCCGGAGGGCTGGGGGTGGCGGCCGTGGTCGCCCTCGCCGACGAGGCGGTGGGTCGGGGGAAGGCGGTGACCCTGCTCCAGGGGGCACGCACGGTGTCCAAGCTCTACCCGACGGAGCTGCTCTCCAAGGACGTCGAGGTGCTCTCGGCTACGGATGACGGCTCGGCCGGGCATCGGGGCCCCGTCACCGATCTGCTGGCGGATCATCTCCCCTGGGCCGACGAGGTGTTCGCATGCGGGCCCAACGCTATGTTTCGAGCCATGTCGCAGGTGTTGGGGGAGGTGCGCACCCGCAAGTCGGTGCAGGCGCTCCTGGAGGAGCGCATGGGCTGCGGGACGGGCATCTGCTATGGCTGCGCGGTGTTCACACATCGGGGCGTTAGGCTGGTCTGTAAGGACGGCCCGCGTTTCGAGCTCAGGGAAGTATTCCCCTACTAGGCGGCGTCTGCTGTAACGTTCCTCGCCGTGAGCGGTTAATAGGTGTGACGGCGGCTACGGCGCCCTGTGGCTGCCGAAGGAACGTGAATACGACTGAGGCCACGGCTCCAAAGCGAGACGGAGGTCGCTCTCAAGTGAGCCTCGACCCCTAGGTCGGGGTGCTGGACAAGCCGGGCGCATGGCCCCTTGTGGCCTCACAGAACATTCGGGGTGACGGTTCAGGCCGCTGCCCCGAATGCTGTATCGGGTCTACCACCTATCACCCCGGTATCGTGCCCGTGCTGGCCGTCCGCCGAGGGAGCCCCCTCTGGCAGGTGCTGTAGCGAGGGCGCAGAGCGGCTAGCCGGACGCTGGCGTCGCTGGCTCGACGGCGAAGCGCTGCACGCTGGCCTTCGCCGCCACCCGCTTGGCTATCTCCATGAACGCCTGGCCCTCCGGCGAGTCGGGGTCGCTGCTCACTATCGGCACCCCGCTGTCGGCGCTCTCTCGCAGGTGCGTGTTCAGGGGGATCTCCCCCAGGAAGTCCAGCCCCAGCTCCCCAGCCGCCCTCTGAGCGCCGCCGTGCCCGAACACGTCCGTCCGCTCGCCGCAGTGGGGGCAGAGGAAGTAGCTCATGTTCTCGACGACGCCGAAGACCGGCACCTGCAGCTTCTCGAACATGGCGACGGCCTTCGTGGCGTCCTCGAGGGAGACGCCCTGGGGTGTGGTGACGATGACCGTGCCAGCGATGGGTGCTTCCTGGGCCATGCTGATGGGCGCGTCGCTGGTGCCGGGGGGCAGGTCGACTATCAGGTAGTCGAGCTCTCCGTCCTCGCCCCAGGGGAGGTCGTGCAGGAGCTGAGTGATGGCCTTGCCGAGCATGGGCCCCCGCCAGATGATCGGTAACCCCTTCGTGAGCATGAAACCGATGGAGGCAACCTTCACGCCGTGGCGCTCCACGATAGACAGCCCTATCTCCGCCTGGAATCCCTCTTGGAGCCCCATCATGGTGGGGAGGTTGGGGCCCGTGATATCGGCATCCAGGAGCCCGACTCGAGCACCGTGTTTGGACAGCGCCACTGCCAAGTTCACGGCCACGGTGGACTTGCCGACGCCTCCCTTGTTGGAGGCGACGGCGATGATGTTCTTCACGCCCGCCACCGGCTTGGGCCCGGCGGCGCGGGTCGCCTGCACCTCGGCGCTCATGTCCACGGTGACACCTTTGACGCCCGGCACTCCTGTCACGGCCTCCTCCGCCCGCCTCTGGAGCTCTCCCCGCACCGGGCAGGCCGGCGTGGTCAGGACGAACTTGAACGCGACGTGACCGTTCTTGATGCGCACATCCCGGATCATGCCCAGGCTGACGATGTCGCGGTGCAGATCGGGGTCCATCACCTGCCTCAGGGCCGCCAGCACCTGTTCCTCCGAAGGCGAACTGTCAGTGCTGGGCTTGTCCTTTGCCATCGAAACTCTCCTCCAACTGGCCGCGCTCTCGGTCGCTGGCTTTGAGGTGAGCCAGCACGCGACTTTTCTTGCGCTACATGCGTAACTTTTGGTCTCGGGGGCCGTTAGTAAGTATACACAAGAGCATTGCTTCACGTAAGGGTATTTAGAAAGTATATAGTGATACAACCTTGACATCCTCCCTGGGCGGGCATATAATCCGGAGTCCTGGTTGTAACGTATGAACGTTAGGAAACATCTAAGAGAAGAACGTGAACCGGTAACAGATAGAGTATGAATCGGCTGGAGGTGGTCTGCGATGGGTAGGACGTCAGTCAGGGAACGAAAGCGCGCGGCCCAACGGCCGGAGGTCGCTAGCTGCCGGCACCACTGGCTCATTGAGGCTCCTCGGGGCACCTTGAGCAAGGGCCGCTGCAAGCGATGCGGCGAGGAACGGGAGTTCCGCAACTCCGCCACCGACTACATCTGGGACGATGACTCCTCCTCGTCCGAGTACGGCAGTTGGCGTGCCGTGCGGTCCGCCCCCAAGAAGCTGGTGGACGATGACGACATGGCGGCCGGGCCTAGCTCCCGCAGCGGCGAGGTGGCGCTGACCCTCTAGAACCAGAACCCTGGACATGTGAGAAGGCCCCCGGCAGGCGGTCCTTTTCGCTTCTCCCCCCGACTTGATCCCGCCCTGGCAGGCCGGAGCGGCGCCGTGGCCTCCTGTCCCTGGGGCTGCCGACGGCCTATAATCGAACCGGCGTGAACCTCAGCGTGGACCTGGCACTCGGCCGCAAGAGCAGCCTCCTCCTGGCCAACCCGGTGATGACGGCCTCCGGCACCTTCGGCATCGGGCTGGAGTTCGTCAAGGTGTTCGACATCCAGCGCCTGGGAGCCATCGTCAGCAAGGCCGTCACCCTGCGCCCCCGCCGGGGCAACCCGCAGCCTCGCATCGCTGAGACCGCGGCCGGCATGATCAACTCCATCGGCCTCCAGAACGTCGGGCTCAAGGCCCTCCTGCGAGATGTCGCGCCCACGTGGGCCACCTGGCAGGTCCCCGTCATCGTCAACATCGCCGGCGAGAGCGTGGACGAGTACGCGGAGCTGGCCCGCAGCCTGGACGGCGCCCCCGGCGTGAGCGGCCTGGAGGTCAACATCAGTTGCCCCAACGTGGAGGAGGGGCTGGTGTTCGGCACCGACCCCAGGGCGGCGGCTGAGGTCGCTGCGGCCGTGCGCCGCCAGACCACCCTGCCGGTGATCGTGAAGCTGACCCCTGACGCGGCCGACGTGGTGGGAGTGGCGAAGGCCGTGGTGGATGCCGGTGCCGACGCCCTCACCCTCATCAACACCTTTCCCGCCATGGCCATCGACGTGGAGGCCCGACGCCCGGCCCTGGGCTGGGGCGCTGGCGGCCTCTCCGGCCCCGCCCTCAAGCCCATCGCCATCAAGATGGTGTACGACGTCGCCGGCGCGGTCGACGTGCCGATCATCGGCTGCGGAGGCATCATGTGCGGGCGTGACGCCGTCGAGTACCTGATGGCCGGCGCCAGCGCGGTGCAGGTGGGTACCGCCACCTTCCGCAACCCGCGCGCCCCCCTCGACGTGCTGGAAGGCCTCGAGGCGTTCATGGCGGAGCACAAGGTGGACGACGTGGGGGATCTCGTCGGGGCGGCGCGTGCGGGGGACGAATAGGCGCGTCCGGCCAGCGCCTGGTACTCATCCCAAGCGTTGACGCCCGCCGGTCCCGCTGCTACCGTCGCCGTGGGCCACCACGTCGAACTCAGTGGAGGAACCCATGCGCATCGGCATTCACTCCTTCTCCGCGCGGCCCACTCTCGAGCAGCAGTTGCAGCAGGTGGCGGACGCGGACAGGGACGGCTTCGATAGCTACTGGTTCGGACAGGCATTTGGGCTGGATGCCCTAACCTTAGCGGCTATGGCGGGCCGGAACACCAGCCGCATCGAGCTGGGGACTGCGGTTGCCGTGACGTACTCGCGCCATCCGTTCGCCATGGCGCTCCAGGCCCTGACGGTGCAGGCGGCGACGGATGGGCGGTTCGCCCTGGGCATCGGCCCATCGCACAAGCCTCTAATACGGGAGATGTGGGGTATCCCGTACGAGCGGGTCGCGGGGCACGTACGAGAGTACCTCTCGGTGCTGGGGCCGCTGGTCAACGAGGGTCGCGTTGCGTTCAGCGGCGAGGAGTATCGCGTGTCCGGCGCCCTGCAGATGCCGGACGCTAGGCCGTGTCCGATCCTTATCTCGGCCCTGGCGCCGATGATGCTGAAAGTCGCAGGCGAGCTGGCCGACGGGACCATCACCTGGATGGCCGGCCCGAAGACCGTGGAGACGCATGTCGTGCCGCGCATCAACGCGGCCGCCGAAGCGGCCGGGCGGCCCAAGCCCCGCGTCTGCGTCTGCCTGCCCGTCGCCGTCACGGACGATGTCGCGGAAGGGCGCCAGCGCGCCGCCAGGGCTTTCCAGATCTACGGCCACCTGCCGAACTACCGGCGCATGCTGGATCGAGAAGGTGCCACGGGCCCCGAGGATGTCGCCATCGTGGGAGACGAAGCCGAGGTGGAGCGGCAGCTTCGCGCCCTGGCCGGCACCGGCTGCACCGACTTGGTGGCCGCCATCTTCCCGGCGGAGGAAGACGCGGCTGCGTCGGTGGCCCGCACCTGGTCGCTCCTGAAGGGTCTCGTAGGCAAGCTGTAGCCCGGCCTCTTGGCCGCCGGATTCCTTGACCCCTTTCGAAGCACGGGCCTAACATGGATAGCGGCCGGGGTGTAGCTCAGTCAGGTTAGAGCGCCTGGTTTGGGGCCAGGAGGTCGGCGGTTCGAATCCGCCCACCCCGACCAGATTCGATTGTCTCTTGACCCGCGAACCTGCCCGGCCTACGATTGCTGCACTCGGGCTGCATTGAAGCAAAGGCCGCTCCCCGGTCCTACGTACATTTCCGTTCTTCCCCCGGCGAAAGGAGAAAGAGGTGGCGAACCTAGAGGCGGAGTTCCTATGCGACGTCAGTGTTGACCTGGAGAGCCCGCAGGTGATTGGGGCTACACCCCACGGCGTCCGGCAGATCTTCTATGTTAGGGGCGGCACCGTCGAAGGGCCGAAGATCAAGGCTGAGGTGCTTCCCGGCGGCGGCGACTGGCTGCTCGCCCGCCCCGACGGGGCAGGCGAGCTGGATGTTCGGGCCACCCTTCGCACTGACGATGGCCACCTCATCTACACCTACTATCACGGTATAATCAGCGGGTCGCCCGAAGTCATTGCCCGGGCGCTGCAAGGGGAGGCCGTGGACCCTTCGGAGTACTACTTCCGGACGGCTCCCTTCTACGAGACGGCGTCGGAGAAGTACGGCTGGCTGAACCGGGTGGTGGCGGTGGGCATCGGCCGGCTCGCCCCTAACTGGGTCGGCTATAAGGTATACGCTATCCTGTGATGCGATTCGCGTTGCACGCGTGGATATGCCGCCAGGACATCAGCGATAGGAGGTCATGCTCGTGCGACAGGCGGTGATTTGCAGTCCCCTACGGACCCCGGTGGGGCGCTACGGTGGTGCTCTACGGGATGTCGATGCCGAGACCCTTTCGGAGACTGTCGTTCGCGCGGTGCTGGAGAAGACAGGCCTCGACCCGGCCGTCGTCGATGACTGCATTTTCGGTCACTCCGCCCCCAGCGGGGAGAACCCCGACGTGGGTCGCATCGCTGCCCTGGCCGCTGGCCTGCCCGTCGAGGTGCCGGGCCTCCAGCTCGACCGCCGCTGCGGGTCCGGACTTCAGGCCATCTGCATCGCTGCCATGGAGGTGCAGACGGGTGTGGCCGATGTCGTCCTCGCCGGAGGCGTCGAGCACATGAGTGGTGCTGAGTTCTACGCCCCCTCGGTTCGCTGGGGCCCGAACCGGGGCAGCATCACGTTCGTTGACCGCTTGAACCGGGCTCGCGTGACGGCCGGGAGCAGGCGCTATCCTGTGTTGGGCGGAATGCTTGAGACGGCGGAGAACCTCCGCCGCCAGTACAGCATCCCTCGTCAGGAGCAGGACGAGTACGCCCTTCGCTCTCACCAGCGCGCCGTGGCCGCCTGGGACGAGGGTAAGTTCGAGGCCGAAGTAGTACCCGTTCTCGTGCCGGTGAAGAAGGGCGAGCCAACCCTCTTCGAGCGCGACGAGCATCCGCGGCCGGACGCCAGCCTCGAGAAGCTCGCGTCCCTCCGGCCCGTTCTCATCGATCAGGACCCGGACGCCACGGTGACCGCCGGCAACGCCAGCGGCGAGAACGACGCAGCCGCTTGTTGCGTCGTCACGTCTCCGGAGAAGGCGGCAGAACTCGGGCTCAGCCCTATGGGCAGACTGGTATCGTGGGCGGTGGCCGGCGTCCACCCCGCCTACATGGGCCTGGGCCCGGTCCCGGCGACGAAGAAGGCGCTGGAGCGGGCCGGGCTCAGCCTGAAGGATATGGAACTCATCGAGTTGAACGAGGCATTCGCCGCCCAGGTGCTGGCCGTCACACGAGAGTGGGGCTTCACGGAGGGCGACTTCGAGCGAACGAACGTCAACGGCTCCGGCATTTCGCTGGGCCATCCATTGGGCGCCACCGGCGCCCGCATCATGGCGACGATGCTCCATGAGATGGAGCGGCGCCACGCCCGGTTAGGACTGGAGACCATGTGCATCGGCGGCGGACAGGGTATCGCCGCCGTTATCGAGCGCACCGCATAGCGCAGGAACCCGACCGCCTGGTTCCGGTCTCGTCCGACGAGCCGAGCCAGAGTCTGCCGCCGCTCGCTCACCGCCCGCCCCGTCGCGGTGGTATCATATATGTAGCACGCAGTAGCATTCGCGAACTGGAGGTCGGCCATCGGCAGCCACCGCCCCGTGGGCTGGCGGTCCCTGTCCTCAGCCGCGAAGCTAGTGTGCTGTTCGAGGCGACGGAACAGATAGCCTCGGGCGCCGTCTATATAAGTGCTGGTACTAGGCGGCTACCAAAGCTGCAGATCGGCAGGTAACAGCATGGCGACGAGACAGAGCGGACCGCGACGGCGACCGGCGCCTCCTCACGTCCAGGAGAAGGCGAAACGGGCCCGTTCCCGCGAGGCATCACGGACACCCCGCACCCAGCGGCGGTTTGGGAGAAAGCACCGGTGAGCCTGCCCCCGCAAGAAGCGGGTCAGCCTCCGGCTGATGTCGGTAGGCACGGCGTACCCATCCGCCGCGGCTGGCCTACCTTCTTCGGTGCCCCGCCCGCCGATGACTATGCGGACGTTTGGGTCGACGTGGCGTTCCTGGGCATCCCCTTCGACCAGGGTACCAATGACCGCCCCGGCTCACGCTTCGGTCCCCTGGCCCTGCGCGAGGCATCCATGCGCTTCCAGTCGGCGGACGGCGAGGGGTGGGTGGACGCCGAGCGGGGGGAGCGCCTGCTGCGCGGAGTCTCCATGGCGGACATCGGCGATGTCGACATCCGCACCGTGGAGTTGGAGCAGAACTTCGGCCGCATCACCGAGGCGGCCGCCCTTCTGCGCTCGCACTGCCGCCTGCCCGTGTTCGTGGGCGGCGACCACGCCGTCACCCTTCCCCTCGTGCGCGCCTTCGAGGACCGCTCGCTTACGGTGGTCCAGTTCGACGCTCACCAGGACTACACGGACGAGAAGTTCGGGCAGCGGTTCTCGCACGACAACCAGATGCGCCGGATCAGCGAGTTGCCGTTCGTCAAGCAGATCATCCAGGTCGGCCTTCGGGGGGCGCTGGAGAGCGCGGAGCCCTGGGAGGCGGCCAGGCGAGATGGGGTGCAAATCGTCACCAGCCAACGCATCGTCAGCGAGGGGGTGGAGCGGGCGCTGGCCGATGTCTGGCCGGACGGCGATACGTACGTCACCATCGACATCGACGTGCTGGATCCCGCGGTCGCCACGGGAACGGGCTTCCCGGAGCCGGGCGGCATCGGCTTCTACCAGCTCAAGGAGGCGCTTCTGCTCGTGGCCCAGCGGGCAAGCATCGTCGCCTTCGACGTCTGCGAGGTGAACCCCAGCTACGACTCGGCCGGCATCACCGCCCGCATCGCCGCGCGGTTGATGCTCGATCTCCTGGGCGCGATTATCCCCTCCGGGGAGTAGGATGGAGGAGAAGCCGCCACCGTCCCGGCCAGTGCCCGCATACTTGGTCATCGCCCGCATAGTCATCATCTCGAGCATGTCCTTCGCGGCGGCAGCAGGGATCTTCCTCATCCTGGGGGGACCCTGGCAGGCGGGCCTTGCTGCCCTGGGCCTTGCCCTGGTGTTTCTGGCGCTGATGTTCCTGGTGGAGCGGTCGGCGGAATGACCGGTTTTTCCGGCGGTGGCCAGGTGTGGTATGCTGAATTCGTCAGAGCCAGGAGGTGATGAGATGCCGTTCCTGATTTTCCAGAGCCTGGGGCCAGCGGAACTCGTCATTATCCTCATCATCGTTGTGGTCCTGTTCGGCGCCTCCAGAATCGGCGACATCGGCGGCTCTATAGGCCGCGGCATTCGCGAGTTCCGCCGGGAACTGAAGGAAGGCGAAAAGGAGGGGGAAGAGGAGGAGGGGGAGAAGGCGGCGGCCGAGACCTCTGAAGAGAAGAAGGCCTAAGCCGCACAGACCGGAAACGCAACAGGGCCGACTGCGTGCTAGCAGTCGGCCCTTTCTTTGTCGGTGAACGTCCTAGGCGGGCTGGACCTTCATGTCCTTTATGATGAGTGCCGGCGGTAGGTCTTCTTCCGTCTGGCAGGACTCGCTGGACTGCGAGCCGAAGCAGGGCGTGCGTTCTTCCAGCGCCTTCAGGATCTTTCTCCCCTTCACCACCTGGCCTATGACGCTGCCTTCGAACTCCATCTTATTCGTCAGAGCGATCACGAACTGGCTCCCGTGCACTCGTTCGCTGCCGGGAGACGTAGCGGGGGCGATCACCGTCCACTTGTCGGCCTCGGTGGCGTCTCCCTCTCTCGGCAGGTCGTAGCCGGGGCCGCCGGTGCCGGTGCAGGATAGTTCCCCGGAGGACTCGCACGTCGGGTCGCCGGTCTGGACATCGAACTCCGGCAGGACCCAGAAGAACTCCAGCCCGTCGTAGAAGTCCTGCCCGGCGAGGAAGGCGAGGCTGTTGGCTGCTTCAGGCGCATTGGCGTTCAGGGCTATGACGATCTCGCCCTGGTCGGTTGTGATGACGGCCTTGTGAGGCACGGAGGCGTCGATGGTGTCCTCCGGCCCGTCAAAGGTGAGCAGGCCTGTGGGCGTTTCCTCGGGGACCGGGGACCCGTCCTCTCCGACGGGAGGGCGGCTTGAACCGCCGCCGGTGGTGCGGCCGAGGCCGGTCGCCAGTCCCGTGGCGGCCAGGCTGGCGATCATCACTATGATGAAGACAAGGTAGAAGGCCTTGACGTTCCAGATCAGGTTGATGGGAAAGGGCGGTCTGGCCCGGCGCGCCATCGGCGGACCCGAAAGTCGTCTCCTTCGTCTCTGTCTTCTGGCCAGGGGTCATCACCTCTCGATCAAGGTCGCCTTCAGTATAGCAGACGGTGCCATTTCGTCCGACGTTGCGTGTAACAGGAGGGCGGCCAGAGCATCCTTATTGGTGAGCCAGGAACAAGGTCATGGGGTTACCAATTATGGCAGTAGCGCAACAGACACGGGCACCAAGCACCGAAGCGTGGGCTGACCTGAACGGCCGCTGGTTCTTCGCATGGCGGATGGCCGCCGCCTGCGAGAGCGCCCTGAGGGAGGTGCACTCCGCCATGGGTCAGCAGCGGGACCCTAACCGGATGCAGGCGCTGGAGAAGGCCAGCCGGCTGCTCCGCAAGGAGCTGGTGCGCTGGCTGCGCCGCGGCGAGGCGCTGGACATGATCGTGGAGCGCTTGCCCCAGCAGCCCGCGTAGTCGACTGGCCGAAGATGACACAGGCCCAGCCTCTTGGCTGGGCCTCTTGCTTTCTCTGACGGTTGCCTACGCTTGGACGGCGCTGGCGCTGCCCACCACCACCTTGGTGCCGTCCGGCTTCTCGCACCAGACTTGGAGGTGCGCCCGGCGGGCCGCCCCCTCAGCAGCCAGAGCGGTGACGTGGCCGCGACAGGTGACGTCCTCCCGCCAGAGGACATTGACCAGGCTCGCGCTCATCCGCCCGCCTACGTACCAGCCGGCGCCGAAGCGCTCGCTCATCATCTGGGACAGGAAGCAGAGGGGCATCATCCCCTGGACCACGATGTCCGGAAACCCCATCTTGTGCGCCTCTTCGACATCGTTGTGATAGTTCTTGCTCGGCCCGGAGAACTTCTGGCACATCTCCAGGGTGATCTCCTTGGTGATGCTGGGGACCTCCTCCAGCGGCTCCTCGACACCGATGTCGAAGCGGCGGCCGCTCCTTTTCTCCCGCTCCTTGTCGACAACCGTCCCCTGGCTGGTGTCCAGAAGGAAGCTCTGGTAGGTACGGCTGCGTTGCAGGAAACGCCCATCGGGCCCGAAGCAGGTGACTTCCTTGATCACGTATTCGCGGTCCCGCTTGATGTAGCGGTCGACGATGAGGGAGTGGGTGGTTATGGTGTCCCCCACCATTATCGGGTGGAATAGCTCCCACTCCTGTTTGGCGTGCAGGTTACCGTACAGGTTCGGCAGATACCAGGCCAGGTCATGATAGACCTCGCTGTGCAAGACGAGAGCCGGGGCCACTGGCCCGCCGAAGGGAGAGTCGCCGAAGTACCAGGGGTTATGGTCGTTCACTGACTCGGCGTAGTGGCGGACGAGGTCCGGCGTGATCTCGACCTGGCGGCCGCCGTAGTCCCGCCCGACGTATATGTCGTCTGATTTCGTCGTCATCGTCGTCTCCTTTTCGCGCTTCATGCTCGGCGAAAGCGGCCGGGCTACACCGTGGCTGGCACCTCCTTCGGCCACGTGTCGTTCCAGGGACGCTCTTGCTCGAAAGCGAAGGACGCTTGCAGGACCAGGTCCTCACGCTGGTAGGGCCCCACGATCTGGAGGCCGCAGGGCAGGCCGGAGTCGGTGAGCCCCGCCCGCACGGTGGCGGCGGGGTGCCGGGACAGGTTGAACGGGTAGGTGAAGGGCAGGATGTTGAGCGGGTTCGTGATGCGCTCCCCATCTATCTCGGCCGGCCACCTGCCGCGGGCGTCGAACGCCTCTGTGGGCAGCGTGGGGGTCATCAGTAGGTCATACCTCTCAAACAGATGCCAGAGGTAGTTTACCAGCTCCGCGCGGGCGCGCTGCGCCGCTCCGTACTTCTCAGGGGTCAGGTCGCGCACGGCCTCCAGACCTCGGAGGAAGGCATGCCCGAACTCCTCCCGATGGCCATCGACCTTGTCGTAGATCTCGGCGTAGGTCTCGGCGCCGGCGACGCGAACCCACTCCATGCCTGGGTCCGGGAACCCGCCCTCCAGCTCGTCGATGTCGTGCCCCAGCTTCTCGAACACCCGCACGGCCTGCTCCACCTCGCGCTGGATATCCGGCTGGAGACGGGCGTAGCCTAGGGTGGGGCTCCAGGCGATGCGGAGCTTGCGGGGGAGCTGCTCCAGCGTCTTCACGTAGGAGATGCCGGGATGGGGCAGGGAGTCGGGGTCAGCGGGGTGATGGCCGACAACGGCGTCCATGTACATGGCGCTGTCGCGGACGGTGCGGGTGATGGGCCCATAGCAACTGGTGTCGCTCCAGTTAAGCATCTGGAAGGGCCCTTTGGGCACCCGACCGAAAGTGGGCTTCAGCCCGAAACAGCCAGTGTAGCAGGCGGGGATGCGGATAGAGCCGCCGCCGTCGGAGCCGGTAGCCAGGGGGACCATCCCGGAGGCGATGGCGGCGGAGGTGCCGCCGCTGGAGCCGCCGGGCGTACGCTCTGGGTTCCAGGGGTTGCGGGTGATGCCGAACAGCAGGTTCTTGGTGAAGGCTGTGTATCCGAACTCCGGGGAGTTGGTCTTGCCCAGCAGGATGGCACCCGCCTTCTTCAACCGCTCCACCTGCACCGAGTCGCGCTCCGGCCAGTTGTCTTTGTATGGCACGGAGGCGTGGGTCGACGGGAATCCCTCGGCGTCCTCCAGTTCCTTGACGCCGAACGGGAGCCCAGCCAGCAGGGGCACTTCCTCGCCGGCCGCGATGCGCTCGGCGGCGGCGCGCGCCTCGCCCAGCGCCTCCTCCGGCCGCATGGCGATGAAGGCGTTGAGGACGGGGTTGACCTGTTCGATGCGCTGCAGGCTGGTCTCCATCAGCTCCACTGGTGATAGCTCGCGAGCGCGTATCGCGTCCGCCAATTCGTAGGCGGGTTTGAACCAGAGTTCGGACATGGGCATCCTTCTTCCTCCGATGCGTAGATAGAGACGCGCGGTCGCATGATACACCAAAGGTTGGAGATGCGGGAAGCTCAGCCTCTGGTGGGTAGTGGGTCAGTTTGACTCCAGCAGATTCACGATGTCCATGACTGACCATTCGCGGTCTGTCACCCCTGCTGCCACCGCTGGCGTGGTGCCTAGCGTCTTGTGGATGCGGCAGAAGTTGTAATGAATGAAGTGGAGCGCTACCGCGTGGCCTAGGTTCTGAACCTTCTTGCTGAATGCGTTAGTCAAACGCGTGAACCGACGCATGGACATCCTCATGGTGAGGTTCTGACGCTCCACGTAGGACGTAGAAATGTGCTTGGGTTCAGGGCGACCGGATATCCTCGCTACCTCAGTCCCGATGCATTGGGGCGGGCTGTAGCGCGTCTCTTGCTCAGGCTCAGGGCCGTAGAGCTTCTGAAGCATGGCGTAGTCGATGTCCCCGCCGAAACTCCGCTCTACAGCACTCAGGTAAGCCTTGTGTCCGTCTGTCGTTAGCTGGACACGCCGAGACAGGCGACGGGCCACGTCCTGCATGAAGGCAAGCGCCGTGTAGCTGTCCCGTCCACCAATGCACCAAGAGATCACGAGCTTGGAGTCGGCGTCTATGGCCGTCCACGTCCACACATCGCCGTGCCCGAATTGGCCCTTGTTCTCTGCGGGCACGTTCTTCTCCTTGGCGTGGCAGAAGCTCCATATCTCGTCACACTGAACACGGCGGGTCTGAAGGTTCCGAACGTGCTCGTCCTGATACCGGACGCACACCTCGCCAATGTCTGCTAGGAGCTTGAGGACGGTGCCCTTAGCCGTGCTGGTCATACGGCAAGTTGCCCTGATAGAATTGCCTTCTACGAGGGCACTTATGACTTGGGCTCGGCGTTCGGGGGTCAGCCTGTTCATCTCTAGATATATTATGCTTGAGCGGTTACGCATTGTCAACCCCTTGATAAGAAAAATATTATACACTATCTTGGGCTTGAGAGTATAGGAAATATGTGATACGGTGGGCTCGGAATTCACATTCTACGATTACGTTGACGCATCGGGAAAGAACTTGATTCGCTCATGGCTTGATGGCCAGAGCGTGAAGGTGAGAGCGAAATTCGACCTAATGATTCGGTACATGGAAGCGACGCGGGTCGCGCTCTGGCACGATCCGTACGGTAAGGTTCTCCACGGGAAATGTCGAAAGCTATTCGAGATCAAGCCTGAGGTCCAAGGAGTGCAGTACCGTCTATTAGGCTTTCACGGCCCAGCGAGCGATCCAACACTCGTGCTGGGAGCGCGAGAAGTAGGTGGGAAGTGGGAACCTCGCTCAACCTGTGAACAAGCCCAAAGAAGAAGGGCAATCGTTGAAAGCGATCCTCGCAAGTATAGGAGGAGACATGTTTTCGGCTGAGTTCAGAGAGCTAATGGATACTCTCGCGGATGAGGAGTACCGTCGTGAATTCGTGAGCGAAAACATTGCAACGGGCTTGGCTTTCCAGATTCGGCACCTGCGCGACAGTCGCGGGTGGACGCAAGAGGAGCTTGCCAAGCGCATAGGCAAGACGCGGCAGGAAACCATCTCACAGTGGGAGAATCCAAACTACGGGCGTTACTCGGTCAGCACACTGAAGAAACTGGCTGTCGCATTTGATGTTGCCCTGTCAATCCGATTCACCCCGTTTAGCGAACTAGCCAATTGGATTTTGCATCTCAGCCCAGATCGTCTTGCGCCAGCAAGCTTCGATGGAGAATTGCTGCAAGAGCTGGCCCGTGTGCCCACCACCACTGCATCTGTGGGCGATCAAGCCAATGAGTTCGCCATTGTCCCACATGGCGATATATACTCAACGGAATCTCCTTCTATACAAGTAAGGGGCAACGAATATGCAGTTGTCTGAGCCAATCCGAAGCCGACTTGCAGAGGAGTTCCGGTTCGCCGCCGATGGCATGGCAGCTAACCCCGATCTGCCAGTGAAGCTCTACTTCTTCAGTGCCTTCTATGGGGAGCTTCACCGAATGCTCAATCAATCATGGAGCGCCGATTTGGTGCTAACACACTTAGTCCTGAAAGAGGTACACCAGCAGATCAGTGGCCGCCTCAACATGCCTACGCCGACCGGCGGAATCCCAACCGGATTCCCTGATGCTCTAGACCAGGTAGCCAATGATCTAGCAGACTTGTTTGCGGGCCAGCAGGTAGATGACAGTGAACTACACAAGATTTTAGCTAGGGCAGCCGAATTGGCCTATGCTGTGACTGGAAACGGCTTCTATCTGTACCTAAAGGGGGAAATCAAGATTGGCGACGCCGCGACCAGCGCGCTTCCGCTGCCATCCGCGCAATCTCCTGCCGCCGCTTCTTCGAAAGCTTCCCGGCGCGGGAAGCGCCGCCCTTAAGCCCGCCGAGCCGCCCTAGAGCCACGGCAGCGGGATTCTTCCCCTCAGCAGTAGCCTGCTCTACAATGTCGGCGGCTAGAAGGTTGATGTCTTGAGGCTGGCGCTTGCTTGAGCGCTTTGGCATAGGCCCAGTATACCACATGCCAGAATGTAAGTTGTGTGGCCGTCGCCGTCCAGCGGGAAAGCTGCTGTTATTTGCTCAAGAGGACGGCCAGCTTCGTGAGCATCGTTCCGTATATGCCTGTGGGCCATGCCAGCGACTACTGTTCAAAGGTGCCATCAAGGGCCATCTATTCAGGCACACAGGCTTGCGCTGGTGGCTGCCGCAGTACGCCCGCCAGCTTTCAAACTGACCCACTACCCTCTGGTGCGCCTTTGCGAGGAGAATGCGGGCGCGGTGTTGGGGTGGTCCCTGCCGTAATAGGTAGGGATAGGCGTCGGCCTAGCGAACGGCGTGCCGCTGGCTCAGCTCGGCGGACCCGGGTCCGCGTCGGCAGGCGGAGTGCCGAGGGGTCTGCTCCCAGCGATATCAGCAGTATCCAGCGGGGCCGGCACCGCATCCGGCTCCCGGTTGCGAAGGCGCAGCCAGAGGTCCATTGCGGCGTATACGGCGACCGTCAACAGGGCGCCTCCCAGAATGTCTACGACATAGTGCTCTCCCAGGTAGACGAGAGAGAACGCCATGGCTGCGTTGTACGCGGCCGCGAGGACTCCCAGCAACCAGTTGACGCGGAAGGCGATCAGAAGGACGATGACGCTAATCGCCATGTGAACTGAAGGCATCGCAGCTACCGGATTCGATGACCGGATCTGGCTGTCGAAGTACCCGTAAAGGCTCACATTCAGCTCGCTGCCGACTTGAGTTACGACCTTGTATGTGGGATCGAGGTGCCCCGTCAAAGAGGCCGCCCATGGAGGAGCGGCGGGGAAGATGAAGCAGATTGCAAGGCCGGCCGTCAGCACGCCAACGAATAGAAGGACGTACCGCTCGAAAAGGTGACGCCTCTCAATAAAGAGATAAGCGGCGAAAATGTGGGGCAGCACGAAGTACGACCAATGGACATAGGTCGTGGCTCGGTCCACCCAACCGATCTGCCTCGGGTCGAACAGGTGTGTCTGAAGCCACACCGTGGGGACAGAGCCGAAAGCGAGAGTCTTTTCCGCTATCACCAGGTCGTCTACGTGTGTGGCTATCCCGGTCTCGTCGGCGAACGAACGGACTATGCTGAAAAAGGCGAACCCCCCTGTGTAGAGAGCCCAGAGCCTGAAGTCGCTCCTGCTGCGTGACGAGATCCATGTCAGTGTGACGAGCGTGCCTACCAGGATGACGTAGACCAGAGGCTCCCGTCGTGGCGTTCGCTCCAATATGAGCACTGCCGTGATCAAGATGACGACGAGAGGGGCGGATATGCTAATAAGGCGGGAGAGGCTCGCTCCCAGTTGTTGAATGCCGCCTACGCTTCGCTCAGTCTGCATCTACGGTGCCCAAATGAGGCAGACACGACATGTGGACAGCTACACTGCGCACCCTCAGAGGTGGCCTGGCAGGCAAGTTACCCAGGTTCACCAAATACATACTGCTCCCGAAGGTAGCATCCACGTGCGGTCAACGTCAACGCGCCTTAGGCGCTTGGGAGTGCGTGAATGCCGTGCGGCTCGGTCGTTCGATGACACGAACCAGCTTCTCGGCAGGGCTCGAACCTGCGCACTTGGCTCCCCAGATGCCGTATGTCTGTACGGCCTGAGATTGCACACGCTACGAGCCCCGTTACGCCCTCCCTGCCCAGTGCCCTGGGCCCTCCCCAACGCGCTGACCTAGGCAACATAGTATCGTCACGGGCTTCTGTCAAGAGCGCGGATCTGCACTGCCGGACTCGGTGGCAACATGGATCTGGACTGGCGTCCAGGCTGTAAGATCATAGGTGCTGCTGCTCCAGGACTTCCTCGGTGGGTTGCAGGGGTGACTGTTAGTCGTCCGCCGAGCGCTGCGATGAGGAATCGATCACCTTAGGGGGATCATACACGCAGGAGGGATCCGCGGCCAGGTAGTCGCCCGTGACGGCGTGCGCGCGGGCGCGGGAGCCGCCGCACACCTGGCGGAACTCACATCGGCCGCACCTACCTTTGAGCCTCCCGGGGTCTCGCAGGTCTCGGAACAGTGGCGAGCGGCGGTAGATGTCCACCACCGATTGCTCCCGGACGTTGCCGCCTGCCAGAGGCAGGAAGCCAGAGGGGCAGACATCGCCGGTGTGGGAGATGAAGCAGAAACCCCTGCCATCGTTCACTCCCTGGGCGGGGCGGTCCAGGCCGTCCTCGTAGCGGTAGCCTGCCCCGGCTAACGCAGGCGGCGCCTCGCTGGCCACACCGGCAAGACGCGCCTTCTCTCGCTCCCGCTCGATGACCACCCGCCGGTAGGCGGGAGCGGCCGTGCTCTTGATGTCGAAGGGTGCCTCAGCGGAAAGGTCGTACAACCAGTGGAAGACCTGCTCGTGCTCCTCGGGGGAGATCATATCGGTGGCCCTGCCCCGGCCGGTTGGCACCAAGAAGAAGAGACTCCACTGTACGGCTTCCATATCCGCCACCATCTGCGTCATCTCTTCCAGCAAGTGCAGGTTGTAGCGGCTGATGGTGGTGTTGACCTGGAGAGACAGGCCGGTGGCGACGACGTCCCGGGCGATGCCCTCCGCAATCTGGAAGGAGCCGCGGAAGCCACGGAAGGCGTCGTGTGCCTCGGCGCCGGGGCCGTCGATGCTGATGGCCACACGGCGAACGCCCGCTTCCTTGACACGGGCTAGGGCTTTGGCGGTCACCAGGCGGGTGGTCGTGGGGGTGAGTGCGGTACGCACCCCTTTCTGGACAGCGTAGGTGAGAATGTCATAGAGGTCGCGGCGCATCATGGGGTCGCCGCCGGTGATCACTAGGATAGGATTGCCGAACTCCTTGATCTGATCGACGAGGCTGAGAGCTTCCTGGTTGGTCAGCTCGTTCGGGTCTCGCTGGGGCTGGGCCTCGGCGCGACAGTGCTGGCAGGCGAATGCGCAGGCTCGAGTCAGTTCCCAGGCGATGGTGAAGGGGGCGAGGTCAAAGTTGGCCTCGGCCAGGCGGGCGTCGTGGGCCTGTCGCTCCAGCATGGCCTGCGGCAGCTTCTTCGTCATGCCGCCGCTCCCTGCCGCTGCACCGGCACTGGCCAGCGGGCCGCCTCCTCGGCCGCGGCGCTGCCCGGCGCGATGCCGATCTCGTTATCCGTAAGGTAGCAGGCCGGGTCGGGAGCGAGGAAGTCGTCGAAATAGCTCTCCGCCCGGACCCGAAGGTTGCCGTTGCAGATATCCAGGTAGCGACAAAAGCGACATCGACCCTTGAGGTGATCCTTCCTGTCCTTCAGGATCGCCATTCTCGGCTCGCTGGTGTCCGTCCAGATGGCGCTGAAGGGGCGCTCTCGCACGTTGCCGAAGCCGTAGTGCCAGGAGAACTGGTCGGCGTGCACGTGGCCCTCGTGGTCAACCGAGGACACGGCGATGCCCGACTGGTTGCCACCGTTCCACAAGAGCATCTGGTGCACTTCTTCCGCCCGTTGTGGCTGCTCTTCCTGGACGGTCATGTGCAGGAGGACGTTGTCGGCGTGGTTGTCCACCGTGAGGACCTCCTTGTCCAGGCCCCTGCGATGGAAGTCCTGGGCCCGCTCGAAGATGTAGCCCACCGCCCCTCGCGTCTCCTCGGGAGTGAGGTCTGAGGCGCGGATGCGGTCGCCGCGGCCGGCGTAGGCCAGGTGGTAGACGCAGCAGCGGGGGATGTCCTCTGTCTCCAGGAGATCGAAGACGGCTGGGAGCTGATCCAGGTTTCGCTTGTGGACGGTGAAGCGCAGCCCCACCCTGACATCCAGGTCTCGACAGAGTCGCAGCCCCGCAAGAGCGGCATCGTATGCGCCCTTCTGGCCCCGCACCTTGTCGTTGACGGGGCCGACGCCGTCCAGGCTGACGCCGACGTAGGAGAAGCCGCATTGCTGGATGCTACGGGCCGCCTCAGGGGTGATAAGCGTGCCGTTCGTGGAGAGGACGCAGCGCAGGCCGCTGTCCCGGGCGTAGGCGGCCAGATCGAACAGATCGGGCCGAGTCAGAGGCTCGCCGCCGGAGAAGAGAACGGTGGGTACACCGAACTCGGCAAGGTCGTCCAGAAGGGCTTTCCCTTCTTCGGTGGTCAGTTCTCCCTCGTACGCCTCGTCGTGCGAGTCGGCGTAGCAGTGCATGCAGGAGAGGTTGCAGCGACGGGTGAGGTTCCACACCACTATCGGCTTCTTGTCCGCCGAGAAGTGGAGCAGGTGAGCGGGCATGTCGCCCGTGAGGCGGCCGTAACGCAGGGCGTCCCCTGGGCTGGCCGTCCCGCTCAGTAACCTAGTTACGGACAGCATGGTCGTCTTTCCTCCTCCTGCAAATCCCACATCGTCAGCATGCTGTACTTCCAGCCTAGGACATTGCGCTCGTCCCCGCAATGACACGAACGCCCCATATCGCGGACAGGTACCGGTTCGCAAATTGACTGGTCCCTGGCTTCATTGCGATAATTTTCACAATCTGCTACGCTTGAGATTGAGGAGAGTGGAGCGGTCGAGGGTGACAGGGGTTAAAATGGTGAGGGTCACCATGATGGTTGCCGCGATCCTCAGCGGGCGGTGGCTGAGAGACGCGGGGTTGCAGAGCCCTTGGGCCTACCGGTGACGGGCGGCGGTTAGCATGGAGCAGGGACAGGCTATCGCGGAAGGCGCGCTGACGTTCACTGCGATGGCCGTGTCCGTTGAGCCGGAATATGGCCAGCAACGGATGCTGGTATCCTCGAGTATGAGGTACGATCGGCGATGACCCGGACGGATGACGAGATGGAGGCTCAGGCAAGGCCGGCGCAGCATCGGGCCGGGTGGTTCCACCGAAAGCGCTTCCTCATCGTCGGCTTGGTCGTGGCAATCGCCCTGGGGTATCTCGGTTTCACGGCCTTTCAGGGAGCCTCTATGTACTACCTGACCGTGGACGAGCTCCTGGCCCGCAACGACGCCGCCTACGGCGAACGGGTGCGTCTCATGGGGAAGGTGGAAGAGGGCTCCGTGGTGACGAATTCGGAGACGAATACCCTTCGTTTCGCCGTGGCCGATGAGGGTGGCACGTCACTGCCTGTGGTCTATTCGGGAACGGTGCCGGACGCCTTTAAGCAGGGGTCCGATGTGGTGGTGGAAGGGAGCCTGGCGCGTACCGGAACGTTCGAGGCCGACTCTCTGCTGGTGAAGTGCCCAAGCAAGTACGAGGCGGCGCCGGAGGACCAAGTCAGGGAGGATGGTGGCTGAAATAGCTGACCTGGGCTACGCAGCGATAGTCACCGCCTTCGCCGTCGCCGTCTATGGGGCGGTCGCCGCCTTTGTCGGCTCTCGGGCCCGTATCTACGAACTGTGGCTGAGCGCCCGCAATGCCGTGTTCGTTGTCTTCGGCCTGACCAGCATTGCCTCAGTAGCCCTTGTCTACTCCTTCCTGGCCCGGGACTTCGGTATTCGCTACGTGGCGGACCACTCGAGTTCGGACCTGCCGCTGACGTACACCTTTGCCGGCTGGTGGGCGGGCCAGGCCGGCTCTCTCCTGTTCTGGGCCTGGGTCCTCTCCCTGCTGGCCGTGATCGTCGTTCTCCAAGGAGAGAAGCGGCATCGGGAGCAGATGCCCTACGTCGCGGCGGTGATGATGGGCATCCTGGGCTACTTCCTGGGCGTCATCGCGTTCTCCGCCAATCCGCTGGAGAAGCTGCCGGTGGCCTTGTCGGAAGGCGCCGGTCTCAATCCGCTGCTCCGCACCTCGGACATGATCTCTCACCCCACCAGCCTTCTCCTCGGCTACGCAACCTTCACCGTACCCTTCGCCTTCGCCATGGCCGCCCTCATGAGCGGGCGCCTGGACGATTGGTGGATCCGCTCCACCCGTCGCTGGACGCTTGTCGCTTGGCTGTTCCTGAGCCTGGGCAACTTGTTTGGCATGCTGTGGGCGTACCGGGTGCTGGGCTGGGGCGGCTACTGGTCCTGGGACCCGGTGGAGAACGCGGCCTTCATGCCCTGGCTCACCGGCACCGCCTTCCTGCATTCCGTCATGATCCAGCAGCGACGGGGCATGCTCAAGGTGTGGAACATGGCGCTCATCATCGTCACCTTCTCTCTCTGTCTGTTCGGCACGACGGTGACGCGGAGTGGCATCCTCACCTCTGTCCACTCCTTTGCAGCCGGGTCCGTGGGGCCGCTGCTGCTGGCGCTTCTCGCCGCGGTGCTGGTGGGATCCCTGGGCCTCCTGTGGATGCGTCTTCCCGGCCTGCGCAGCGAGAACCAACTGGACTCAATGGTCTCCCGGGAAGCCAGCTTCCTTGCCAACAACCTGCTGCTGGTGGGGGCGGCGTTCGCCGTGTTCTGGGGCACCATCTTCCCCCTCGTCTCTGAGGCGGTGAGGGGCGTCAAGGTGACGGTAGGCCCACCCTTCTACCAGCAGGTGGCAGGCCCCATCCTCCTGGTTCTGATCACCCTCATCGGCGTCTGCTCCCTGATCGGCTGGCGGAAGGCGTCCACGGAGAACCTGCTGCGCAACTTCGTGTTCCCGTCGATACTGGCCGCGGCGGTGGCCGTGGTTCTCTACCTGCTGGGCCTTAGGCCCACCTTGGCCGTCCTGGCCTTCGCGGCCCTCACATTCGCGGCGGGCACCATCCTGCTGGAGTTCTACCGGGGCGTCCGCGCCCGTCACCGCCACGGAGACGGCTATCTCGTTGCCGTCCCCCGGCTCGTCTGGCGGCACAGGCCCCGCTACGGCGGCTACATCGTCCACCTAGGGGTCATCCTGCTGGCCATGGGTATCATCGGCTCCCAGATGTTCTCCACCAACGTTGAGGCCACACTGGCGTCCGGCGAAAGCATGGAGATTCGCGGCTATACGCTCACCTTCAACGGGCTGGAGGCAACCACCAACTCTGATTCCGCGAAGGTGACGGGAACGATGGACGTTGCCCGCGGCGACAATCATATCGGCACCATCGAGAGCAGCAGGAGAGTGGAGGGCCCGACCCTGCAGCCTGTGACAGACGTGGGCATCCGGACCACGCCGCGAGAAGATCTGTACGTGATCCTGACCGGTTTGACGGATGACCTGCAAGAAGCCACCTTCAGGGTGTATGTCAACCCCCTGATCATGTGGATCTGGGTGGGCGGCGCCGTCCTCGTGGCGGGGACGCTGGTCGCCTTCTGGCCGAGTGCCCGAGAGGAGAGCCGTGTGCCCGCGCGGCGGTTGTCGCCTGTGGGAGAGGTGGAGACGAGCCGTGCTTAGGTGGATGCTGCCGCTAGCCCTCCTCCTGGTCCTGATCCTGGCGGTCTGGCCTCAGGCCATCGCCGCCGATGAGCCGCCCACCGTCGACGAGGTGGCCAGTGAGCTGATCAGCCAGTGCGGCTCCGGCATGATTCTAGCGGACCACGACTGTGCCGTCGCCCGGTCGATGAAGGCCTCCATCCAGCGCCAAATCGACGCTGGCAAGACCAAGGAAGAAATCCTTGACAACTTCGTTTCCATCTACGGCGAACAGGTTCTGGCTACGCCTCGGAAGAGCGGCTTCGGCCTAACTGCCTGGACAGCGCCGTTCTTGGCGGTCGCCGTGGGCGGGATGGTCGTCGCTGCCCTTATCTGGGGTTGGGTGAGACGCCGGCCCGCCCCGTTCGGAGCGGAGGCGCCATCTGGGCCGCCCGACGCTCCCGACCCCTACGAGAAGCGCGTCGACGAGGATCTGCATTCCTGGAGTGAGGAGTATCGATGACCTCTGTGCTGGTCCTCCTCCTGATGCTGGCGGCCTTCCTGGTGGTGGGCCGGCCACTCATCCGCTCCGCCCGCGACACCGGACGCGAGCCCGGCGGGACCTCTCCCTGGAACGACCTGATCGGCCGGCGGGATGCAGCCTACCGGGCCATCAAGGAACTCGACTTCGAATACCAGCTCGGCAACCTTTCGGAGATGGACTACCGTGGTCTGCGAGAGCGCTACCGCAGCGAGGCGGCGGCTATCCTGCGGGAACTGGACGCCGGTATGAGCGGGGCGGACGGGGGTGAGGCTGCGCCGAGCGGCCCTGCCACACCAGCGGCGGTCGCCCCTGAAGCGTCGGCCCAAGCGGACCCGCCCTGTCCGTCCTGTGGTAGGCCGACGGACGCCGGTGACCGCTACTGCCGGTTCTGCGGCGCTCGCCTGGAGGCGGGAGAATGAGAGGGCTGGCCGCCATCATTCCCCCGGCGAGGCTCTGCCTTTCGGGCTGCGCCTGGCCCTTGGGGGACTAGCCGTGGGTGACACGGCAAGGGTCATGGAGGCAGCGGGTCCCAGCGGACAGGGCGTCTCCAGGGTGTGGGACATCGAGGTGATGGGCCTGTGGAAGACCTTCGGCTCCCTGGCGGCGCTGCGGGGAGTGAACCTGAGCGTAGGCCCCGGCGAGCGGCTGGCCGTCGTGGGGCCCAACGGCTCGGGGAAGTCCACCCTGGTGAGGGTGATCGCCACCTTGCTGCGGCCGTCGGGGGGGACGGTGCGGCTGGCTGGCCTGGACGCTCAGAGCCACGCTCTTGAGGTTCGCCGGCTTGTAGGCGTCGTTTGCCATCAGACGTTCCTCTACGGTGAACTGACGGCGCTGGAGAACCTGGAGTTCTATGCCCGCCTGTTCGGGCTGCCCCATCCGACCGATCGAGCCCGGCAGCAGTTGCGCTTGGTGGGCCTGGACGCGCAGGCTGATGTCCCGGGGCGTGACCTGTCGCGGGGGATGCAGCAACGACTGGCCCTGGCCCGCGCTCTCCTTCACGAGCCTCCTATCCTCCTGCTGGACGAACCGGACACAGGCCTCGACCAACGCTGGACCGCCTTTCTTGTTGACCTGCTGGCTGAGGTGGCCCGACAGGGGCGTACCGTCCTCCTGACCACCCACGACCTGGAGCGCACCCTAGCCCTGGCGGACCGATTGGCCGTGCTGAATGGCGGTAGGGTCGCCTTTGCCGCCAAGCGAGATGAGCTAGATGTGGGAAGCCTCAAGGAAGCCTACCTTCGCCATACCGGTGCCACCCGTTGAGGGCGGGTTCATGGCGTTCCTGGCACAGACTTTGACCGTAGCGGCCAAGGACGTGCGGGCGGAGCTGCGCAGCCGCGATGCCGCCAGCGGCAGCTTGGTGTTTGCCCTATTGGTGCTGGTGATCTTCAACTTCGCCTTCGACCTGGAGGGGGAGATGTCGGAGGTGGCCGGGCCGGGGGTCTTGTGGGTGGCCATCGCCCTGGCCGGGATGATGGGGCTGGGGCACGTCTTCGCCAAGGAACGGGAGCAAGGAGGCCTGCAGGGCTTGCTCCTCACACCGATGGACCGCAGCGCCATCTTTCTGGGGAAGGTGGCGGCTGCCCTCCTGTTGACCTTCGCTCTGGAACTGTTCCTCCTCCCCCTGTTCGCCGTCTTCGCCGACGTGTCCATCCTGTCGCCTGGGCTGATCCTCGTAGTTGTCCTGGGGAGCGTGGGCTTCGTGACGGTGGGAACACTCTTCTCGGCGATGGCCGTGACCACGCGCTCGCGGGAGCTGTTGCTGCCGCTGCTGCTGCTGCCGGTGGCGGCTCCCCTGCTGATTGCGGCGGTGGAGGGCACACGCGTCGTTCTCGACGGCGAGCCCTGGAGCGAACTGCTGCCCGCCCTGGGGGTGCTGGCCGCCTTCGATGTGGTCTTCGTGGCGCTGTGTCCATTCCTCTTCGAGTACGTCATGGAGGAGATGGCGGCGTGAGCGTACACGGACTGACGGCTCTCGCCCAAGGTAGGGCGAAGGGCGGTCTGGCGGCGCTGGCGGCAGTGCTGCTGCTGGCGGCGCTGCTGGCGGCCTTCGTCATCGCCCCCACCGAGTCCGAGATGGGGGATGTGCAACGCATCTTCTACTTCCACGTGGCCCTGGCCTGGGCGGCCTTCCTCGCCTTCTTCCTGGTGTTCCTGGGGAGCATCGCCTACCTTCGCACCAGGGCCCTGGGATGGGACGTCCTGGCCGTCTCAGCGGCGGAGATTGGGGTAGTCTTCACCACCCTGACCCTAGCTTCCGGCTCCATCTGGGCCCGCAGCGCCTGGGGAACGTGGTGGACCTGGGAGCCCCGCCTGACGACCACCTTAATGCTCTGGCTCATCTACGTCTCCTATCTGCTGCTGCGAGGGATGGTGGAGGAACCTGACCGAAGGGCGGCCTTTGCGGCCGTGTTCGGCATCATCGGCTTCGTGGACGTGCCCATCGTCTTCATGTCCATCCGCTGGTGGCGGACGCTGCACCCGCAGGTGGTGGGCACTGAAGGCTTCAACATGGAGGCCGCCATGCTGCCCGCCTTGTTCCTGTCCGTGGCGGCTCTGACGGTCGTCTTCCTGTATCTTCTCCTTGTCCGCGCCGGCCTGGAGCGCTCCCAGCAGGAGATCATGGAGTTGCGGCGGCGCGTCCGCTGGCTCCAAGAAGGCGGAGGACGATAGCCATGGACGATCTCTGGTATGTGGCCTTGGCCTACGGCGTCATCTGGCTAGGGCTTGTCGGCTACCTGTTCCGCCTGGCTGCCCGGGCTGAGAGTCTGAGCCGGGAGGTCGACCTGCTGAGGGGCATGCTCCAGAAAGAAGAAGCCGCGGTGGGAGAAGGGCAGGCCGAGGCGAGCGCATCCACCGGGGCCCGCCCCGGTGAGGCCGGGAGCGAGGCCTAGCCGTGTCGGCGGAGGACGAAAGGCTGGCGATGGTCTCGGAGGAGGAGAGCTCCCTCGGGACGGGTCGGGGTCGCTGGATGGGCGGCCTGGGCTTCGCCTTCATCGCCTTAGTGCTGGTGGCGGCGCTGGTGAGCCTCCTGGCCTTCGGTCTGGTCAACGAGGACGAAGGCGAGATGGGCACGGCGAGCCTGAACCGGGAGGCCCCCGATTTCACCCTGAACCTGTTCGACGGCGGCACCTTCACCCTCTCGGAGTACCGCGGCCAGCCGGTGGTGATGAACATCTGGGCCTCCTGGTGCCAGTCATGTCGGCAGGAGGCGGCGGATGTGGAGGAGGGCTGGCGCTCCTTTCAGGATCAGGGGGTCGTCTTCGTCGGGGTCAACGTCATGGACAGCCGCGATGGCGCCGAGGCGTTCCTGGAGCAGTTCGACGTCACCTACCCTAACGGGCCCGACGAGAGCGACATCTACCTCCAGTACGGGGCCACGGGCACGCCCGAGACCTTCTTCATCGACCGTGATGGCGTCATAGTTCAGAAATTCATGGGCCCCGTAAGCGCTGAACGGTTGTCCGCTCTTGTGGAGGAGCTGCTGCAGTGACGGACGTGGTGCCGCAGCCGCGCTGGGGGTGTGCTTCGCTGCGGGCGTGGCCTTGTTCCTCTCGCTCGATGTCTTCGATCCGGCGGGCCGGGGCCCCACGCCTGCTGGCAGATGCTAACGGGATATTATTCCCGTGGCCTTGATCGATGCCAGAGCCCGCGCCGTGCTCGACAGACTGGAACGCCAGGATGCCCTGGAACGGCAGCAGGTGCTTCCTCGCCAGAAGCGACTGCGCCAGATAAGCGCGGATACGGGCCCCTTCCTGCACACTCTGGTGCTTTGCACCCGGCCCCGGTCCATCCTGGAGATCGGCACTTCCGGCGGCTACTCCACCATCTGGCTGGCCACAGCGGCCAGGTCCGCGGGCACCACTGTGGTCACTTTGGAGATCGATCCCTTGAAGGTCGAGTTGGCGACGGCCAATCTCCGCGAGGCGGGCGTCGATGATGTGGTCACCGTCGTCCGGGCGGATGCCTTGGACTACCTGCGCGACCGCCGTGAGCCCGTCGGCTTCGCCTTCGTGGACGCCGAGAAGGAGGACTACCTCCGATTCCTGGAGTTGGTTGTGCCCCTGCTCCCCGGGGGAGGCCTCCTTGTGGCCGACAACGTCATCTCCCATGCCGAGGACCTGGCCCAGTTCAGGGAACGAGCCGAGTCCGATACCCGCCTGTCCACTGTAGTCGTACCCATCGGCCGCGGCGAGCTGTTGGCTGCCAAGATCGAGTAGGCCTCCCTGCCGACGTGGGCTAGGCACATCCGGCACCGACACGAACGACGCGCGCCGCGGCTGCTGTCCACCTCAACTACTACCCCCCAGGGACGACATCTCGCTGCGTCGAGTGAGAGACGTCCGTGATAGCCTAGCGCCGAAGCAGACGGTCAGGGTGATGACCGAGCTGGACGTCGGCGGATGGGGCTTCGACGATTGTGACAGGCACATCCTGGTGCTCCTGTGCAAACGCCGACGGCATCCTGTGGGGTGGGCCCCTGCCAAGGGGATGCGTCTTCCCCGGGCACGAACACAGCCGAATCGACCACCGTCCACCCGTCGCCCGCGCCCGGTCGGGATACCAGAAGCCACGTGTCATACTCTGAGAATGTCAGGCCAGCCCGGTAAGTCCGCGTGTCGCCGCCGTCCTCCCAAATGCTGGTGCAGTAGGCGCCGGAGTCCGTCTCCAGGCTGGCCCCCTCGCAGTCGCCCACGTAGGCCATGCCGGCTTCCTGGAAGAAGGCGGAGATCGCCTCCTCCGGCGTGGCGTAGCCCGAGGCAGGCGGCGTGGCCGTCGGCCCAGGGGTCGGCTCGGGACTCGGCGTGGGCTCGACGGTCGGCGACGGCTGAGGTGTCGTCGTCGGCGTGGCCTCGACGGTCGGGATCAGTTCAACGGTCCTCTGTGGGGTCGGCGTCAGACTTGCCACCGCTGGCTCCTCGCTGTCGCCCCCGAAAACGCTGTCCGCCCATTCTCCATCGTTGGCGGCGGCATCATATAGCGCAATGAGGCCCAGCGCCAGCCCCCCCACCACGACAAGGGCGCCGAGACGCGACCAGGGTGTGGTATCTCCCCTCGCCGCGGGTCCAGGGGCTTTTGGCTGCCGTTCCGGTGGGGTCGCTTGTTCCTCCAAGCGTGCGCCGCAGTCGCCGCAGAACGTGGCTTCCGGCTCTGTCTCGGCTCCACATTGAGGACAGTACAGCATCCTTCGCCTCTACCGACGATGGCGGTCGGTCGACAGCAGTATACAACACCCGTCAAAGCGGTCGGCACAGAGGTCCAACAAGCCGCATGACCACGCGCTCCCGTTTGTCCCACTGCCCGCTGGCGGCCGTGGCGATGCCGGCGACGGACTGGAGTGGCTTATGAAACCAAGCAACGAGCGCACCAGCATCGATGCCTTCTGGGGCTAGTGGGTGAAGCTTGTCGCCTCGTCCCGCTCACCGAGATTGGCCAGCCCTTCGACGATGCTCCGCCTGAGCTATTGGCACTGCTCCTGGAAGATCGTGTCCACACCTGTGTTGACGCCTTTGTACTTGGCTTCGAGGATGAACGATGCCAGAGGAGGGTGGAAGAAGTCTTTGAGCTGGCTGCAGACCGACGCGGCTGCCGCTTCCGGCGACGAGAACGTAGCCGACGCGTCCACGCGCTCGGCCTCAACCCGCAGGTCCGGGTCGATGCCACCGCCAGGGTACGATGAAAGGAGCGGCGGGTCGTTTTCGAAACCGACCTCGGCCACCGTCAGGTAGCCGCCCTTAGCGCTGCCGTAGTTGGTGATCTGGTAGACAGCCCAGCCACCGCCGCCGATGGGCTGGTCGCAGGCCGATGGGTCCACCCCAAACCGTGAGACAAGGTCGGCGGTCTGAGCGTTGCGCACCTCTTTGTAGAGCCGTCGGCCCAACTCGGCCCCCTGCAGGTCCACGGCATACTCGGTCACGTCCGTGAGGATGTCCCCTGAGACGATGCTCTCCTCGATAGTGGCGGCCACTCGGGGATCGAGGGCCTCGGTGCCGATCACGAGCTGCCCGCTGTCACGGGCGATGTTAGTACGGTCCAGGAAGTACTGATAGGCGAAAGAGTAGAGCGCCATGCCGAAAAGATGATAGCGGGCACCCCTCTCGTCCCCGCCATCACCGCGGTAGTTCTCAATCATCTGCTGCACGGAAGGGCTGTCGCGGTTGTCCCGCAGGACGTTGTGAGCGGTCACCAGCGACTGAAAGATGTCGCCTCCGTTCAGCTCCATCGCCTTGCGGAAGACCTCCGCCAGGGATATCGAGTTGAGTTGCAGGTTCCCCGCCCGCGCCTCCTTGAACTGGTCCGTGATCCACGTCTTGAGGGTGTTCTCCTGCCCGGTACGCACGGCGCCGTGCTCGAACCCCAAGTAGTCAAGCAGCGTGGGCAGGCCAGGGATCTTGCTAAGGTTAGCTGAGGGGTCCTGCCCGGAGCAGGCCGCTCCCCGTCCAAACCGCTCAAACGTGTCCTGCGGCAACCTGCCTCGCGCCTGCTGAACAGCGCCGGACGCGAAGACGGCCGCCGTTTCTCCCGGCGCCTTAACCAGGTTCCGCAGCCACTGCATCAATGAGAAGTGGGGCACCCGCACGGTGGCGACGCCCTCCGCCTCATCCACCGAGTAGTCCTCGATCACCTGCCAGCTCCCATCGTCGTTGCGGAGCAGCGGCAGAGCCGTCTCCGGGTCGTCGATGCCCAGCGTATCCAGCGGCATCTCCAACTCCACGGGGGTAGCGAACTCCTGACCCTCGGGCCCGAGCAGCAGGCCGGGGCCGGCGAACTCGGCGGACGAAAGGCCGAAGATCGGCCCCCACAGGGGGTGCATGACGGCCGTGTCGATGTTATCCAAGGCGTACCCAACCAAGGCCAACTGTAGCTCGGGCTCCGCCTCGGCGAGCTGGCGCGGCGTCTCCGCATCGAACGGCTGAGCCTGGATCGACACCTCGGCCTCTGCGGTGAGGGCGTCCCCAGGCACGCTCAGGGCCGCCCCACCGATGACCTCGTCGCTCGCAGGGACCTCGATGCGTCCGCCCTCTGGGCCGATGGCCGCCGTGTACCGCGTCGTAGCGGCGCCGTCGTCCTCCGGTCCCTCCGCGTCCTGCGGGGTGCCGCCATCGTCGCAGGCAGCCAAAAGGAGGGCGAGAGCAGTCAGCCCAGCGAGAGTGAGGAACCTTGTGACTAGGACGAGACGGCGCGGCACTGTCCTCCTCCGATGGTGCCGTACGCTAGCCCGACTTCGGCCATCTGACCCGCGGTTTCCCATTTCAGCCCCCTGACCTCCGAATGCCCACGGCCCGCACCGAGCAACATGCTACTTTCGCCTGCGATTTCATGTCAACCTGCCGCTCTTCGCTGGTGAAACAGCGGTTTCCCGCCGAACAGAGGCTGGCGTACCACGATCCTGCGTGGCGTCCCTCCTTTGACGCCCGATGGCTCGATCATGCTAGGATGGTAAGGCGATAAGCTGCAAGTTCGGGGTCAAAGGTGCGCCATGAAACAGATGTCTGGCGAAACTGAGGTCAGTGCCTCCCCAGGGCGGGTCTGGCAGGCGCTCACCGACAGGTGCGGCAAGGGGCTGTCGTAGCATGGCATCGCAAACTCAGTGCACGGCCTGCAAAGCGACGATTCCGACAGCGTCAGCATTCTGCAGCGTTTGCGGGGCGCGACAGCCTGCGCCTGGAGGATGCACCGCCTGCGGGGCGCCACTGCTGCCGGGGGCTGCCTTCTGCCGCAACTGTGGTGCTGCCGTCGCTTCCACGACAGCTCAGCCTGTGGCCGCACCATCAACCTGCACCAGTTGCGGGGCGAAGCTTCCCGCCGATGCTACCTTCTGTGGCAACTGCGGCACGCCCGTGGGCGCAGCGCCGGCAGCGCCGGCCCCGCCGCGCCCACGCACGAACTGCCCAAAGTGCAACGCCCCGCTGCGTGAAGGCGCGCGCTTCTGTCGCAAGTGCGGATCCCAAGTCGCTGGGGCGGCCCCCGCCGCGACTCGGACAGGTCCGCCCGCCGCCGCACCGAAGCCGCCGGCACAGCCTTCCGGCAAGACGGTGATCGCTCATCTCACTTGGAGCAGCTCTGCGGCAGGGGTCGGCTTCCTCGTCGCTGCCATAAGTCCCTTCCTGACCTGGGCCAGCGCCGGTGGCTTCGGCGTATCGCCGTTCGATAGCGGCGCCCGTTTCCGGCTTGGCGACGTCCTGAGCAGTGATTCGATAGACGGCCTTGCTGTCCTACTTGGGGCCCTCGTCGGCCTCGCAGTGCTGGCGGCCTTCCTGTTGGGGCGGCTGGAGCCGACCAAAGGCAAGTATTGGATCGCCGCTATTGGGGCAGCGCTTGCCGCCCTAGGCGTCGTCGAAATAGAGTTCGTGACCTCTCGCCCTGGCCCGATCGACATCGGCTTCGGCTTATACTTGCTTGTGGCGGGCGGCTTGCTCGCCGCGGCTTCCCCCTGGATCCCGGCGACAAGACTCCGACGTTGACAGTAGCGGGGCGACCAGGTGGTCGAAGGAGGGGATGAGTGAGCCCTGGAACCCGGCCTAGACGACGCCATTGACGTCTTGGACGTGCGCGTGACCCTGCCGCCGTACTCCGCTGTGTCTGGACGCCGCAGGCACTTCGCCTGCGGCGAAGGCACTACGAAGTCTTAGTGTGCCAATGCCGCCGCACCAAGGCGCCTGCCGCTGGGGGCGGCCATTGTCTGGCCCTATCGTGGATGCCTATGCTGCGTCTTCCCCGGATTTGCGACTGGGCCCCTCGCGCCTCCCTGTTCGACGAGGTCGAGGAGATAGTTGACGGCCATATCCGGGACCTTGGGAAGATCTAATTGTAGCGTCGCGCCGACTAGGTGCAACGCTATTCCGTCGCCGGGGACCCTCGCGACTCGCGTTATCAACGCGTAGGGTACGGTGAGGTCGCCGAAGGGTGCTTGTATTTGCAGTGCATCCGCCCTGGCCGAAACTCGAACGCGAAGGGTCGGATTCACCGTCAGCAGCGCCCCCACCCGCAAGGGCAACATCGGTTTGCCGTATTCAGTCATCGTTGACGACCATTCTTCCGGGCCCCATTGCTCTGCACGGTCAGGTGCGTGGTCGGAGCCCAAGACAAGATCACGAGAGAACGCCTGGAAGGACTCCCGCTCCGCAAAGCCGGCGTGCTCTCCATGGCTATCAGACTGCTGGCCGTCGCCACCATGGCGTCGTGGCAGCCAGGACTACGGCGTCCGTGAAGGAGACGCTGCGCCGGCCTACGGTGATTCTTCGGTTATGCGCTCACGCCGGGAGCCCTGAGGCCGCCTGGCGGGTGGGCAAACTCGATCAGGAGCTCGTGATCCCGAAGCTCGAACTTGGTGACGGTCTCACGATGCTCAGCATCGCCCTTCCAGCTGATAGTGATCCGGTCCTCGGTGTCGAGCTTGCCGAGGGCCCATTGCACCATCTGAGCTACCGCTTCGGTGTGATGCGGTGGCCAACTTTCGACCACCCCGCGGATCTTCTTGCCCGACTCGGGGTTACTGAACTTCGTGCCATAGTCCTCGACAAGATCCGCGATCTCGTCGCCGGCGGACAGCCGGGCGAAGATCTCATGTCCGTCGTTCAGAATTATCGAGGTAGTGAACACCACATTCAGCAGGTCCACCGCCTCGATGCACCCTCCACTCGCCATGATCGATCCCTCCTTTCAAGGTGTCGAAGGGCACGCCGGCCCTCATCCAGAGCAGATCCTGCGGATGCAATCTTTCGACTGAACAGCTAGAATTAGCTCGCCGGCAGACCGTCGTGCTGTGAAGTTGCGTCTAGGGTGATTCTGGCGTACTCGGGAGGGCTGCACATGGTAGAGATCACCCATAATAGCCTGAATATCGGCGCCGATGGGTCTAAGGGGTCTGACTGGGCCCTTGATCCGTTCGTCGGCCGCCGGCGCGAGCTCGGGGTGCTGTCGAGCCTTATCTATGGTGATAGTTTCTTGCGGAAACGCTCTGCTCTAGTCGAAGGAGTAGCTGGCGTTGGCAAAACCAGGCTGGTAAGCGAAGTCTTGTGCCAGGCTCGTCGGCAAGGCATTAGGATACTTCAGGGAGCCTGCTATCACATCCCGATCATTGAACCCTTCCTTCCAATCGTCCAACTGCTCGATCAACTCAGCTCGTCGGATGACGCGGACAGCCACCTGCTTCGACACTGGCCTGACGGCATGGTCAGTACGGATGAATGGCGCAGCATGACTGCGGATGTTCGGGCACGGCGAGCCCAGGTTATGCGATCTCTAAGCGAGACGATCGTGGGGGCGGTCGGCAAGATGAAGACGGTCCTCGTGGTTGAAGACATTCACTGGGGGGATGTCGAGTCTCTTCTCTTGCTTAACGATCTCCTAGATGTTGCTATGAACAACCTTGTGCTCATCTGCACCGGACGGACGGATGAACCTGCCGATCCGGACGTTCGCCAGCTAATTGCGCGTATTGAGCAGAAGTCTGTACGGTTGGCCCTCGGCGGCCTCGACCCTATTGAGGCGCGGGAGCTGCTCGAAGCTCTGGGCGGCCGGGGGCGAATCACCGACGAGGAGTTCGAACAGCTCTATTCCTTCACAAGGGGAAACCCCCTACTTCTGCGAGAGCTCTTCTCCCATCTCCAGGAGACAGGGCTGCTCGATCATCACTCAGTTCAGGAGGCCATCAGACGGAGCAAGACTCCGGATCGGCTGACCCACGTAATCGACTTGCGCGTGCGCTCCCTACCGGCGGAAGTACTGAGGACTGTGGAGTTGTGCGCGGTGGTCGGCCCGGAATTCAATCTGTCACTGGCGGCCGTGGCTGGCGGCGAGGACGAGCGAACGATCGAGGGCCGACTCGAAATCGGCGTTCAGAGGCGGATCCTGCAGACTGTTGATGTCCTAGCTGAGCCGCGCTACCGCTTCATCCATCCCCTCTTCGCAACCAGGCTGTACGAGGAGTTGTCCACAACTGAGCGGCGTAGAGCCCATCGTCGAGTCGCGGAGGCAGGTCATGCCGGCAGCGTCAGGCTCACCTCGGAGGAACTGGCCACTCACCATGCGTTTGGCCTTGATCGGCACAGAAGGTCCATTCACTACTGCCAGGCGGCGGCTGAAAGAGCGGAAGGGTTGCTGGCGTATGAGACGGCAGCCAGATTCTGGGAGCTTGCCTTCAGATGCGCGAGAGCCCGGCCTCCAGCGGTTCGGGCTGAGTTGTGCCGGCGGTTAGGGTGGTCGCTCTGGGCCGCTGGCAAATGGTCGTCTGCTGCCGCATCTTGGGCGCAGGCGGTCGACCTGTTCGAATCCACCGAGAATCAGCGCCGCGCGGCAGAGCTAGCGCTTGCACTCGGTGAGCTGTATCGGTGGCAGCAAAACCTTGAACAGTCGACGAAGTGGTTGAGCCGGGCCCTCGACCTTTACCCTCATTGCGGACCCGAACGAGCAAGAGCACTGGCTCTCCTGGGGAACGTCCGATCTATCAGCGACGACCCGCAGGCGGCGCTTCCGCTGCTCGAAGAGGCGGAGAGAATGCTTGAGGATACGCGCGATCCTCTCGTGGCTTACTGGCTCTCCTATGGCTACTTCACGAGTGGTGTGCCTGCGAAGGGATACGCTATCGCGAAAGACGCCATCGCGGAGGCTCAGCGTCGTGGCGCCGACAACTCGACCGCCCTCTTGGCGTGGACGTTATTCCATTGCGAACTCAGTCAGCTTCGCCCGCGGGCAGCGCAAAGACACGCCCGGCTGTTACGAGAGGCGGCGGCGAACTCGTCCGATTCAGTGACCGTCACTAATTCCTTCCTTTGCGATGTTCTGCTTCTTGCATACGACGGGAAATGGAGAGAGGTGATGCGGCTGTGCGAGAGGTGGATGTCGAGAGTACGCCTCCTCGGGCCTTACCAGCTGGCCACGGGACGTGTAATCTGGGCGGAGGCGCAACACGCGCTCGGCGACGCCGCTTCGGCCTGCAAAGAACTGGAGAAAGCTCTGCCCCATCTGGAGCAGATGCGGCCATTGGCCAGCCTTCATATGGCTCGAGCCCTGTTGAGGCTTGGCAGAAGCGAGGAGGCGAGGAACATCGTTCAAACCTGTCTGGACGATGTGATGTCGAGTCCACGGCAGAATACCGGGCGGGTAATGCTTGGGGAGGTAGCGTCATATCTTGACGATCGTGCCCTCCCGGAGCGACTGTATACAAAGTTGGCCGAAGATCGGCGCCTTCTCGCTGTTGTCTACTCGCCAATTTCTATCCAGAGGGTTATGGGGCGGCTGGCATGCAAGTTGAGGCGCTGGTCGAAAGCCACTGAACACTTCGATGTGGCGGTGCTGGGGCTTTCTGAGGGAGGGGCCCGATGGGAACTTGCCCAGACCTATCTAGACTATGCGGAAATGCGGGAGTCTCGTGGCAGGAGGGGGGATCGCGTCAAAGCAGGCGCATTGCGATTAAGAGCCCAAGCCCTTCTGGGGGAGATGGGTATCCCCGGCGAACGCCCTATTGGAGCACAGCCATTCCCTTGGGACAACCGGTTCGGACTCACAGGGCGTGAGTTGGAGGTCCTTCGCCTCGTATCAAACGGGCGCCGCAACCCCGAAATTGCGGACACTCTGAAACTCAGCGGGCGTACCGTTGAACGCCATCTCGAGAGTGTCTTCCTAAAGATGGGAGTCAACAACCGCGTTAAGGCCGTTGTACTGGCATTTAACGAAGGACTCATCGACGGCCGCTAGACGCGCCGCTGACACTGAGTGTCGCTAGCGTGTCCAGCGGGATCTCAGGATCTGCTTGATCCGCCTTCGAGCAAGAGCGTGATCATAGCTAGCGGCCGAGCCTAAGCCTCTCGCCGCCTCTCTGGACCGCCCATCAGCGACACTCTCTGGTTTGTGCTGGCCGCCGTACCTCTCGAGCAGCGGTCTTCCCGCGAGACCGGTCAGACGAGTCCTTGTGCTGTATCGGGCGTGATGTCGGTGCGGCTGAACTGGGAGTGGCAGGCCGGGGTGCGGGCACTCGAAAGATTAGGCAAGGATGACGATGTGACGCGTATGAGTGTCACCAACTCCTTAGCGTCTTTTCCGTGCCAGATTCGATGTTTCGGGGTCTATTCAGTTAATAATGCGCTGGCGGAGGCATTGTATCCTGCTGCGCGTCGCCTTGGGTCTTAACGATAAGGGCCGCCGGAGCGTCTGTGTCAATAGGGACGCCTCTCAGCGGTGGTGTCCTTGCACCAAGCCTAGATGCCTGACTAGGAGGCTGGCATGACGTACGTTGGGAGAGCAGTCATCGGCTTGAGGGCGCTGGCTGTCGTCTTAGTCGTTATCATCCTGGCTCAAGCGAGCCCGGCGCAGTCTTCGTCGACGACGTTTACCGTCGACTCAACCAGCGACGCTGGGGACTTCAGTTCGGGCGACGGCGTGTGCGACACGAACGACAGCGCAGGCGATGGCCCCTGTACCCTGCGGGCGGCCATCCAGGAGGCCAACGCGACCACGGATGTGGACACCATCGAGTTCAGCATCGGTTCGGGGTCGCAAACCATCGCCCTCCTCTCGCTGCTCCCCTTTGTCAGCGAGCCGGTGATCATTGACGGCACCACACAGCCCGGCTTCGCGGGTGCCCCCCTTATCGAGTTGAACGGGATCAACGCTGGCGCCGGTGTCAATGGACTGACGATCGACGCCGGGGGTAGCACGGTGAAGGGGCTCGTGATCAACCGATTCATGGGTCACGGGATCGCTCTGCGGGTCAGCGGCGGGAACGTCATAGCCGGCAACTACATCGGCACCGACGCGACCGGGACGATCACCGACCCCTCGTCTAGTGTCCACGGCGACGAGTACGGCAACCTGAAGGCGGGAGTCTATATCGAGGGCACGTCCAGCAACACCATCGGCGGCAGCAACACTGACGACGACAGCGACGGCTTCTTCAACGAGGACCCAGTCGACGCGGCCGACAACGACGGCGACCAGAACGAGGACGGTACACAGGGCTCGCCGGGAGATAACCAGTGCTCCGACAACATCGACAATGACGGGGACACCGTCGACGACCTCGACGACAGCGACTGCGTCTCAGGGAGCTACGTCGATGAAGACCCGTTGGACGTGAGCACGGAGGGAGGGAACCTCATCTCCGGGCAGGGCCGCAGCGACAACGACAACACCGATGGTCACGGTGTCTGGGTCTACGGCAGCGGCGCCACGGGCAACGTGGTTGAGGGCAACTTCATCGGCACCGATATCTCCGGTACCCTGAAGCGTAAAAACGAATATGATGGCGTGTTCATTGACAACGCGCCCAGCAACACCATCGGCGGGACGTCGGCCGCTGTGCGAAACGTCATCTCCGACAACGATTCGGATGGCGTTGAGATCGCCGGCAGCGGCGCCACCGGGAACGTGGTGAAGGGAAACTTCATCGGAATCGACGTCACCAGCACCGACGACATCGGCAACAGCGTCAACGGCGTATTCATCAATGCCGCCCCTAGCAATACCGTCGGGGGCACTGCCGCCGGGGCCCGGAACGTCATCGGGGACAACTCAAATGGTGTTCAGATCAAGGATGCCGGCGCGACGGGGAACCTGGTGCAGGGCAACTACATCGGCACCGACGTCGCGGGCACGTCCGGCATCGGCAACCTGTCGAGCGGCGTGTATATCTACAAGGCTACAGACAACACCGTCGGCGGCACCACGGCCGCCGCCCGGAACATCATCGCCGATAACTACAGGTACGGCGTTCAGATCAAGCACGCGACTTCCACGGACAACAAGGTGGAGGGCAACTACATCGGCGCCGACGTCACGGGCAGCGCTGCCCTGCCCAACGGCAACACAAGCACGGGCGGGGCCGGCGTCTTCATCTCAGCCTCCCCCGGCAACACTATCGGGGGGACGACGGCGGGAGCCGGCAACGTTATCTCGGCCAACATCGAGTTCGGCATCGAGATCCTCAACAGCACCGCTACGGGCAACCTGGTGCAGGGGAACTACATCGGCACTGACTCCACCGGTGCGGCCGCTCTGCCCAACGAGAAGGACGGCGTGTTCATCGATGACGCCCCCAGCAACACCATAGGAGGGACGGTGGCGGCGGCGCGCAACGTCATCTCGGGCAACGGAGATGGCTACCTCTCGGCTGGCGTTCACATATACGACGACGACGCCACTGGAAACCAGGTTCAGGGCAACTACATCGGCGCCGATGTCAACGGCACCGCTGACCTGGGCAACTCCAGCGACGGTGTGTTCATCGATGACGCCCCCGGCAACACCGTCGGCGGGACGACGGCGACGGCCCGCAACATCATCGCCGGCAACGGCGGGCGTGGTGTTGAGGTCTATGGCAGTAGCGCCACGGGGAACCTGGTGAAGGGCAACTACATCGGCACCGACGTGACAGGCGCCGTTGACCTGGGTAACAGCGCCGACGGCGTATTCATCAGTGGTGCCCCAAACAACACGGTGGGAGGAACTACTGCTGGGGCGCGGAACATCATCTCCGGCAACAGCCAGTACGGCGTGGACATCGCTGACAGCGGCGCCACGGGGAACCTGGTGAAGGGCAACTACATCGGCACCGATGTCAACGGGACTGCTGAGCTCGGCAACGATCTGGACGGCGTGTACATCAATGGCGCTCCCAGCAACACGGTCGGAGGAACGGCTTCCGGCGCGGGCAACGTCATCTCCGCGAACTCGGTAGGGGTTCAGATCACCAACGTCTCGTCTACGGGGAACCTCGTGCAGGGCAACCGCATCGGCACGGATGTCGGTGGCACCGCCGACCTTGGCAACAGCTTGGACGGCGTGCGCATAGCGGGTCTGGCCAGTGACAACACCGTCGGCGGCACGACCGCTGCTGCCAGCAACACGATTGGTCACAACGGCCGCAACGGCGTGCGGGTGGACAACGGGACGGATAACGCTATCTTCCGCAATTCGATCTTCTCGAACTCCGCTCTCGGGATCGATCTCGATGGTGACGACTCGGTAACGGCCAACGATGCCGGGGACGCGGACAGCGGGGCCAACAACCTGCAGAACTTCCCGGTGCTGACCTACGCTGGTGGCGACGGTGCCGTTGCTACGGTTGTTGAGGGGACGTTAAACAGCACGGCTAGCACGACGTTCAGGATCGAGTTCTTCTCCAATACCGCCTGCGACGCTTCGGGTAACGGAGAAGGCAGGAGCTTCATCGGCTCCACCTCGGTGACGACGAACGCTAGCGGCAACAAGACCTTTAGCGCTGCCTTCACGACGACGGCCCCGGTGGGCGATTGGGTTACGGCCACGGCGACGGATCCGGACAACAACACGTCCGAGTTCTCGGCTTGCGAGCAAGTCGTTGAGGACACTGACGTGGACGACGATGGGGTGTCCAACAGCAGCGACAACTGTCCAGCTGCGGCCAATGCTGGCCAGGCCGACAGCGACGGCGATGGCACGGGGGATGCGTGTGAGGACTGTGGAGGTCTTGCCGTCACCATCGACGGGACCTCCGGCAATGACGTCCTGACCGGCACAGCTGGGGCGGACGTGATCCACGGCCGCGGAGGTAACGATACGATCAATGGACTTGGCGGAGACGACGTGATTTGCGGTGGCACCGGCAACGACACGGTGAACGGCGGCTCCGGCAACGACACCGCCGACTACTCCGGGGCGGTCAACGCCATCACGGCAAATCTGTCCACTGACTCCGCCACCGGCCAGGGGACCGATACTCTGCCCGGCATCGAGCACCTCATCGGTGGTCCCAAAGCTGACACTCTCACAGGGGACGGTGGAGCCAACACGCTCAAGGGTCGTGGCGGCAACGACACGGTGAAGGGCAACGGCGGCGCCGACAACATTCTCGGTCAGGACGGCGATGACACGCTCAATGGCGGCACCGGCAACGACACGGTGAACGGCGGCAACGGCAGCGACACTGCCGACTACTCGACTGCGGCCAATGCCATCACGGCAAACCTGCGCACTGACTCCGCCACCGGCCAGGGGACCGATACTCTGCCCGGCATCGAGCACCTCATCGGTGGTCCCAAAGGTGACACTCTCATAGGGGACAGTGGGGCCAACAGTCTCAAGGGTCGCGGCGGCAACGACACGGTGAAGGGCAACGGCGGCGCGGACACGATTCTCGGTCAGGGCGGCAACGACACGCTCAATGGTGGCACCGGCAACGACACGCTGAACGGCGGCAACGGCAGCGACATCGCCGACTACTCTACAGCCGCCACCGGCATCTCGGCGGATCTGCGCACTGACTCCGCCACCGGCCACGGGACCGATACTCTGCCCGGCATCGAGCACCTCATCGGTGGTCCCAAAGGTGACACTCTCATAGGGGGCAGTGGGGCCAACACGCTCAAGGGTCGTGGCGGCAAGGACACGCTGAAGGGCAACGGCGGCGCGGACACGATTCTCGGTCAGGATAGCAACGATACCCTCAAGGGCGGGAGTGGCAACGATACGCTCAAGGGCGGCCCGGGCAACGACACGGTCGACGGCGGCACCGGCAATGACAGCTGTTCGGGCGAAAGCAAGGCCAACTGCGAAACCTAACGATGCTTGGCGGCATCGCGCTGGCACCGATGCAGGATCTGCGCGGGCCACGACCTAGGGCTCCTTGGTTGCAGTAGGTCCGCCTAGTGCAACCAAGGTGACGTCCAATCTTCGTTATCTTCACTCGGCTTGAGTCGCCACGCCGATCTGCCGCGCCTCGAGCAAGGCCTAGGCCGACACCCTCATCGTCGGCCCCTGGATGTTGGCGAACTCCACGCGTCTTCGCGGGTTCTGTATCTGAGCTAGATACAGAATGGCGCCCCCGGCAGGACTCGAACCTGCGCACCCGGCTCCGGAGGCCGGCGCTCTATCCGACTGAGCTACGGGGGCGCGCCTCCATGTTAGTCTTCCCCGCGGTGCCCATCAAGGTGCCCGTGGCTGAGCTTGACAGGCCCCGCTAGCTTCCGCCATGCTGCAGGTGGGCACCCCGCGACATGCAGGAAGGCGAACGACCCTACGGCAGTAAGCTGCGACGACTGCAAGCCCTCTGCCAGCAGATGCTGGCGGAGCGGAGACTCCTCATCGCCAGCAACCGCGGCCCACTGGAATTCACCATCCAAGATGATGGGTCGCTGACCAGCAGCCGGGGCGGTGGCGGGATGGTGACGGCGCTCATGGCCGCCACCCGCTTCGTCCCCGCCGTCTGGATCGCCACCGCCATGACCGATGGCGACCGACGGGCGGCGGAGGAGGCCAACGGCGGCCTCCTCAAGGTCCCCGACAATGAGATCTACGTCCGCTTCGTTGTCGTGCCCAGGAACGTATATCAGAGGCACTACTACGTCTTCTGCAATCCCCTCCTCTGGTTCCTCCAGCACTACATGTGGAACACCCCTCGCACGCCCAACATTGGCCGCGCGGTGTATCAGGCCTGGGAGAGTGGCTACATTCAAGTCAACCAGGCCATCGCCGACGCCATCGCCAGCGAGGCGGAGAACGATGAGCAGCCTCCATATGTCCTACTCCAGGACTACCACCTGTACCTGGCGGCGGCACGGCTGCGGGAGAAGCTCCCAAAGGCCACCATCCTTCACTTCACCCACATCCCCTGGCCCGGCCCGCGCTACTGGGGCATCCTCCCCGAGTTCATGCGCAAGGCGATCCACGAGGACATCTGTGCTGCCGACATCGTCGGCCTCCAAAGCGACAGCGATGTTCTGAACTTCCTCCACTGCTGTGAGTCCATGCTGAAGGGCGCCACCATCGACTTCCAGCAGCGCCATGTGACGTACAAGGGTCGCACCGCCGTCATCTGCAGCTATCCCATCTCCGTGGACGCCCCCGGCCTATTGGAGTTCGCCCAGAGCCCTGAAGTAAGGCGCTACGCTGACCAGATACGCCCTCGCTTGCGGGGGCAAACCATCGTCCGGGTGGATCGGTCCGAGCCCAGCAAGAACGTCGTCCGCGGCCTCCGCGCCTTCGAGCTCCTCCTGGAACGCTATCCCGAGTACCGTGGTGAGACTACCCTCCTTCAGTTCCTCGTCCCTTCCCGCAGCGAGCTCGGCGTCTACCAGACTTACACCGACGAGGTGTTCGAGGCCGTGGACTCCATCAACGACGAGTACGGCGACGCCGACTGGCAGCCCGTCCACGTCTTCTACGAGAACAACTACGCCCAGGCCATCGCCGGCATGTGCTTGTACGACGTCCTCTTCGTCAATCCGATCATCGATGGGATGAACCTGGTGTCTAAGGAGGGGCCCCTGGTCAACGAGCGTGATGGGGTGCTCGTCCTCTCCGAGCTGGCCGGCTCTTACGAGCAGCTCTCCGAGTATGCCCCGGGCGTCACTCCCACCGATCTGGAGGGGACGGTGCGGGCCCTCCGCCAGGCCCTCACCATGCCCCCGGACGAGCGGCGCCTGCGGGCCGCGGCTCTGAAGCGCCTGGTCCAGGAGGAGGACATCTGCTTCTGGCTGGAGCGTCAGTTCCGTGACCTGATGGCGGTCACTATGGGAGCGCTCTGATCATCTCCGATAGCAGCCACTTCACCCCCTCCGTCCCATCCACCGTGTAGTCGGTCGCCTGCGCAACTTCCGGGGATGCCTCCTCGCTGGCGGCTGCTACGGACACTCCGGCGAGGCCCTGCTCCCGAAGCCGCCGCAGGGCGGCGAACATGTCGATATCTCCCACGTCATCACCGAGGCAGAGGACACCCTCGACGTGCAGACGGTCCACCAGTATCTCCAGTGCGGTCCCCTTGTCGGCCGGAATGGGCGGTCGTAGCTCCACCACCTTGCGGCCCTCAATCACCTTGAAGCGCTGTGCGGCCTGCGAGCGCGCCACGGCCTTCAGGATTTCCTCCCTGGCATCCGGCGCTTCCGCGCGGCGGTAGTGGATGACGAGGAGTCCCTCCTTGTTCACGACTTGAACGCCGGGCATCGTATCCGACAGGTATTGCAGCTCGTCTTCCGCTCGGCTGGAGAGCTCTTCGTATTCCGCCAGGCCCGGCGCGGTCTCGATGCGGCCATCGAGCCACACCGTAAGCCCGTATTGGGCGGCGTAGATCACATCGTCCAGCCCCACCGTGCGTCGGGCCGTGCTCAGGCGGCGTCCCGTGATCATCGCCACCTTGACGCCCTTCGCCGCCAGTTCGCGCAGCAAAGTCTGGGTGGCTTCCGGTACCCTGGCGTCCTCCGGCCTCGGTACGATGGGTGCCAGCGTCCCATCGATGTCCGACAGCAGCCCCAGAGGGCGCCGCTGGATGATGGGCAGAAGCGGCTCGATGCTGGTCAGGGGTCGCGCCATCGAGAACGAGTCTAGCACAGTGTCCTGCCCTTGACATCACTGGGGTCAGCCACATGTATAATTGGGGCACCGCGAGCGGCAGTGGGGTGGAGGGTACGGGCATCATACGATTCGTGCGGCGTAGCACTGTAGTTGTCCGCACCCTGGTGAGCTTCGGGAAATCGTCGTCCTCAAGCCTTGGTCGAGGGAGGAGAACCGCATGATCCAGATAACCGGCTATGTTGCCAGAGGCAACATGCCTGATATCACAGACCTATCCGATCTTCGTGAGCTCGCCAAGTGGTTGGACGAGAGCTGGTTGGAGGCCAAGCGGGACGCCGAAGCCTGGGGCCTTGAGGGCAAGGAGGCTCAAGTGACCAAGCTGAAGATCACCATCGAGGAGGAAGAGGCAAAGCCTGAACCATAGTCCAGTTCTCGGCCAAAGGAGGTCTGCCATGCCCCACTACGTTGTCCTTTATCGGTTTACCGAGCAGGGACGCAAGAACGTCAAGGATACGGTGAGGAGAGCCGCAGAGGTGCGCAAGCGGAACGAGGAGCGCGGCTTCAAGGTTCTGGGTCACTACTGGACTACGGGCCGCTACGACCTCGTGACCGTGGTGGATGCGCCCAGCGAAGAGGCGATGGCGGCTGGCCTGATGGGGATCGCCGAGGCCGGCAACGTCTCCAGCGAGACCATGCGCGCGTTCACTGACGCGGAAATGGAGCAGATCTTCGCCAAAGCCTAGCCCCGCGGCGGCCCATAACCTCTGATTGCCGCCGGGCGACGGCCGCGACGTAGCTTCGGCTGGTTCGCCGGTTGGTTGCTGGTCCTCGCGGCGCTCGGTGCCCTACTCCCCGGCCCGCTGGCGGTACTGCAGCGCCTCCGCCAAGTGCGCGGTCGTGATGACCTCTGAGGCGCTCAGGTCGGCTATCGTGCGCGCCAGCTTCAGCACCCGGTGAAAGGACCGGGCCGAGAGGTTGAGCTGGTTCATCGCCATCCGCAGCAGCGATTTGGCCTCGTCCTCCAGGACGAGCTGGCAGAACTCCCGCACCTCGACCGGCCCCATCTCCGCGTTGCACACCAGCTTGGAGTCGGAGAAACGCTCCTGCTGCCGCTCGCGGCTGCCCTCCACGCGCGCCCGCACATCAGCGGAGGGCTCGGCCACGACCTCCTCAGTCAGCTTCTCGTACTCCACGCGGGGCACCTCGACGAATATGTCGATGCGGTCCAGCAGAGGGCCGGAGATGCGGTGCTGGTAGCGAGTGACCGCCGAGGCGGAGCAGGTGCAGTGCTTGGACGGGTCCCCGTAGAAGCCGCAGGGGCAGGGGTTCATCGCCGCCACCATCATGAAGCTGGCCGGGAACGTTACTGTCCCCTGGGCCCGGCTGACGGTGATGATGCCGTCCTCCATCGGCTGGCGGATCGACTCCAGGACGGAGTGGGGGAACTCCGGCAGCTCGTCCAGGAACAGCACCCCGCGATGGCTGAGGGTGATCTCGCCCGGCCGGGGGTGGCGCCCTCCGCCCACCAGGCCGGCGTGGGAGATGGTGTGGTGAGGGGCCCGGAAGGGCCTCTGCTGGATCATCGGTGTGTCCTGCCGCAGGAGTCCGGCGACGCTGTAGATCTTGGTCACTTCCAGCGCCTCCGCTGAGGTCATGCTGGGCAGGATGGCGGGCATGGCGCGGGCCAGGAGCGTCTTTCCGGCGCCGGGAGGCCCCGTCATCAGCGCGTTGTGGCCTCCCGCTGCCGCCACCTCCAGCGCTCGCTTGACGTGCTCCTGGCCGCGAATGTGGCAGAAGTCGACGATGTCGGCGGCCGGGGCCTCGGCGGCCGGCTGGGGCTCCGGGGCGACGAAGGGGGCGATGGGCTGGACGGCCCGAAGGTGGGACGACAGTTCGCCCAGGGTGCTCACCGGCACCACCTGGATGTCGTCGATGAGGGAGGCCTCGCTGGCGTCGTCGGCGGGAACGTAGATCGCCTGGAAGCCGCGGTCGCGGGCCAGGGCCACCATGGGCAGGACGCCGCTGGTGTGGCGCACCTGCCCGTCCAGCGAGAGCTCGCCCAACAGCACCGCAGGGCCCTCCGTGGCAGGGGCCTGCCCCGAGGCCGTGAGAATGCCCACGGCGATCGGGAGGTCATAGGCAGGCCCCTCCTTGCGCAGGTCCGCGGGAGCCAGGTTCACGGTGATGCGCTTCAAGGGGAAGTCGTGGCCGGAGTTGCGGATGGCCGAGCGCACGCGCTCCTTGGCCTCCTGCACGGCGGCGTCGGGGAGGCCGACGATGGCGAAGGCGGGCAGCCCCTGGCTGATGTCGACCTCCACCTCGACGATCTCGCCGTCAAGGCCTACGACGGCGCAACTGCTGACCTTGGCGAGCATATCCCCCTCTTGTCGCAGGAGAAAGCTTGGCGATTGGCTGCGGCCATTATACGCCAGCCTCGCCGACGATGGGATGGCTCACGGTTAGCTGACCTGTAGGTCAACCTCAGCGGCAGCCCCTGCCGTTTCTACGTCTTCTTGGGTGCGCCTTCCAGCCGTCGCCCCACCGACAGCACCCCGCGTACGGCCTCCAGCTTGCTCAGCAGCCGCGTCAACTGCTCGATGCCGGTGGTCTCCAGGGTCACGAAGATCGTGATGACGCCGTCCTCTTGTTCCTGGGTGTGCACGCCCACCATGTTCACCCGCTCCTCGGCCACCATGGTGCTGATGTCGCGCAGCAGGCCCACGCGGTCCCAGGCCTCTATGTGCACGGCTACCGGGTAGAGGTGGCCGCGGCGGCCCCATTCCACGTCCACCAGGCGCTCCCGCTCGTCCGAGTTGAGGATGTTGCGGCAGTCGGTGCGGTGTATGGATACGCCCTCCCCGCGGGTGACGTAGCCGATGATGTCGTCGCCGGGGACGGGGTTGCAGCAGCGGGACAGGCGCGTGAGGAGGTCGCCGGTGCCCAGGACACGCACGCTGGTGGTGTATGTGGCGCGGGCCGGCACCTCCGGCGGCTCCGCGGTGACCTCCTCCGGTTGGAGAAGGTGGGCCATCTTGCTCGCTATCTGATGCGTGCTGATCTCGCCGTAGCCAACACGCAGCACGAAATCCTCCAGGTCGTCGTACCGAAAAAGCTTGAGCAGCTCTTCCTGGACATCCGGGAGGCTCACGCCCAAGCGGTGGAGCTCCCTCTCCACCATCTCGCGGCCGCGGGTGATGTTCTCTTCCCTCTCCTGACGCTTGAACCACTGGCGGATCTTGCCGCGGGCGTGACTGGTTCGGACGTGGCCCAGGTTAGGATTGAGCCAGTCGCGCGAGGGCCCCTTGGACGACTTGCTGGTCATGATCTCCACCACGTCGCCGTTGTTCAGCTCCCTGTTGAGGGGCACCAGCCGGCCGTTGACCTTGGCCCCTACGCACATGTGGCCCAGGTCGGTATGGATACGGTAGGCGAAGTCTATGGGAGTGGCGCCCTTGGGGAGGTCTTTCACCTGCCCCTTGGGGGTGAAGACGAAGACCTGGTCCTGGAAGATATCGGACTTGACCGCCTCCACGAGATCCTCCGCCTGGGCGATCTCGCGCTGCCACTCCAGGAGCTGGCGCAGCCAGGCGAGGCGTTCCTCGTAGCGCTGGTCTCGCTTGCTGCCCTCCTTGTAGCGCCAGTGGGCGGCCACTCCGTATTCGGCGGTGCGGTGCATCTCGTAAGTGCGAATCTGCACCTCCAGAGGCCGCGCGTCCAGGCTGAGGACGGTCGTGTGGAGCGCCTGGTACATGCTCTCCTTGGGGTTCGCGATGTAATCGTCGAAGGTGCCCGGGAGGGGACGCCACAGCCCGTGCACGACGCCCAGGGCGCTGTAGCAGTCGGTGACGGTATCCACCATGATGCGAACGGCGACGAGGTCATAGATCTCGCTGGCGCTCCTTCTGACGCTGGCGTATTTCTCGATCTTCTGGAAGATGCTGTAGATGTGCTTGGCCCGCCCCTGGACATCGGCCTTGACGCCCTGCTTGGCGAGCTCCTGGTCCAGGATCTCCTTGACGCGGGTCACATAGCTCTCGCGCGCCTCCCGCGTGGCGTCGAGCATATCGGCGATGAACCTGTATCGGTCGGGGTCCATGTGGCGGAAGGCCAGGTCCTCCAACTGCCACTTCATCTCCCAGATGCCGAGACGGGAGGCCAGAGGGGCGTACACCTCCATCGTCTCCTTGGAGATGCGGAGCTGATCCTCGGCAGGCAGGGCGTGGAGGGTGAGCATGTTGTGCAGTCTGTCGGCCAGCTTGATGATGAGCACGCGCAGGTCCTGGGCCATTGCCAGGAACATCTTGCGCAGGTTCTCGGCCTGGATGTGCTCGTCGCCGCTGACGGTCTCGGCGGTCTCCCAGGGGATCTGGCCCAGCTTGGTCACGCCCTCCACCAGCTTGGCCACCTCAGGACCGAAGCGCTTCTCGATCTCCTGGTTGCTGACCCCGCAGTCTTCCTGGATGTCGTGCAGGAGTGCGGCCGCTATCGTATCGGCGTCCAGGAGGAGCGAGGCGACGGTCTCGGCGGCGTGCAGGGGGTGGGTGATGACGGGGTCGCCTGAGCGCCGAAGCTGGCCGGCGTGACACTTGGCGGCGAAGTCGTACGCCGCTTGGACCTTGGCCACCGCATCGGCCGGCAGGTACTCGCGTGCCTTCGTCAGCAGTGGCTGGGCGATCGCAGCTTGCTCAATAGTCATCTTCTATCGCTAAGTTTAGCACCGTACCCCCAGCGTTGCTATCGCTTGGCCCGAGGAGAAGACGACATTGCTGCCGCGCAGCTTCAGGGGTGGCCCTTCCGTTGTTTTGCTCTTCCCTGTGGCCTTCTAGTATGCTCGGCCAGAAGGCCGCTTCGCAAGGAGTAGGGATGACCGGAAAGCACAAAGCCCCCAGAGGAACAACAGACGTCCTCCCGGAGGATCAGCCCTACTGGGACCGTGTCTGGGAGGCTTCCGCCCGCATATGCGGCCTGTTCGGGTATCGGCGCATCGAGACGCCCGTGTTCGAGGAGGCGTCCCTGTTCACCCGCGGCGTGGGCGAGGTGACCGACATCGTTCAGAAGGAGATGTACGTCTTCCAGGACCGCGGTGGCCAGGAACTGGCGCTGCGTCCCGAGGGGACGGCTCCCGTGTGTCGTGCCTATCTCGATCACGGCATGCACAACCTCCCCCAGCCTGTGCGCCTCTGGTACTGGTGCCCCATCTTCCGCTACGACCGGCCTCAGGCCGGCCGCTACCGCCAGCACACCCAGCTCGGCTGCGAGGTCATCGGCGAGGCGGACGCCTCCGTGGACGCGGAGGTCATCGAGATGCTGTTCCGCCTGTACGAGGACCTGGGGCTGCAAGGACTGACGCTGCACCTCAACAGCATCGGCGACAGCGTGTGCCGTCCAGGTTATGTCGAGGCCCTGCGCGCCTACTACGCCGACAAGCTGAAGCAGGTCTGCAACGACTGCAAGGACCGGTACGAGCGCAACACCCTGCGTCTGCTGGACTGCAAGCAGGAGCGCTGCCAGCCCGTCATCGCCGGCGCGCCGCCCTTCACCGATTTCCTGTGCGACGCCTGTGCCGACCACTTCTCGAGGGCCCAGTCCTATCTGGATGAGGTTGGCATCGAATACGTGATCGATCCCCGCCTGGTACGGGGGTTGGACTACTACACGCGCGTCCTGTTCGAGTTCCAGCCGAAAGAGGAGGGCGCTCAGAGCACCGTGGGCGGCGGTGGCCGCTACGATGGCCTCATCGAGCAGCTCGGGGGCAAGCCCACGCCGGCGACCGGCTTCGCCACCGGCATCGAGCGCATCGTGCTCAACCTCAAGCGCCAGGGGGCGGCCGTGGGCCAAAGCTGGCGGCCGCAGGTGTTCCTCGCCCACCAGGTCACGGAGGCCCGCTCGCAGGCGTTCCGCCTAGCGTCCGACCTGCGCCGGCAGGGGATCGCCGCCGTCGTGGCCGCCGGGGAGCGCTCCCTGAAGGCCCAGATGCGCCACGCCGACGCCCTGGGCGCCGCCTACGCCGCCATCATCGGCCAGCGGGAGCTGAGGGAGGGCACGGTGTCGCTGCGCCGCCTGGCCGACGGCCAGCAGGAGACGGTGCCGCTGGCGGATGTGGCCGGGAGGGTTAGATACACCTCGGAGGATCCGTCCTAGGTGGGCCGGGGCAAAGCCTGAATCCCTTCAGGGGTGGCCGACACCCCCCTAGCCCCGTGATATAATCACTTCGGGCCCCCATACGGGGGGTCTACTTGTGTTGGTGACCCGAAATGCTTGACAAGCTGGCCGCGCTGGAAGCGCGATACGAGGAGCTGGGCCGCGAGATGGCCCGGCCGGAGGTGGCCGGGGACTACGAGCGCCTGCAAGCGCTGGCCCGCGAGCACTCGTCGCTTGAGGACACCGTCTCGATGTACCGCGAGTACCGCAGCCTCGCGGATGCCCTCGAGGAGGCTCGCGCCATCGTCGCCGAGGGGGGAGACTCGGACCTGGTGGCCCTCGCCCAGGAGGAGATCGAGCAGGCGGAAGCCGGTATCGAAGCGCTACGGGAGAAGCTGCAGCGCGCTCTGATCCCCAAGGACCCCTTCGATGAGAAAGACGTCATCGTGGAGGTCCGGGCCGCCGCCGGTGGGGAGGAGGCGTCCCTGTTCGCCGGCGACCTCTACCGCATGTACAGTCGCTTCGCCGAGCGCAAGGGCTGGACGGTGGAGGTGATGGACTCCCACCCTAGTGACCTGGGCGGCTTCAAGGAGATCATCTTCGAGGCCCACGGTCGCGGAGCCTACTCCTACCTGAAGTACGAGAGCGGCGTCCACCGTGTCCAGAGGGTGCCCGTCACCGAGGCCAGCGGCCGCATCCATACCTCGACGGCCACGGTCGCCGTCCTGCCTGAGGCGGACGACGTCGACGTCCACGTCGACGAGAAGGACCTGCGCATCGATATCTTCAACGCCAGCGGCCACGGTGGCCAGAACGTCCAGAAGAACGCCACCGCCGTACGCATCACCCACCTGCCCACCGCCATCGTCGCCGTCTGCCAGGACGAGCGCTCCCAGCTCAAGAACCGCAACAAGGCGATGGCCGTCCTCCGGGCGCGCCTCCTGGACATGGAGCGGCGCAGGCAGCAGGAGGAGGTGGAGTCCACCCGGCGCTCCCAGGTGGGCACCGGCGAGAGGGCGGAGAAGATCCGCACCTACAACTTCCCCCAGGACCGGGTCACCGACCACCGCATCGGCTACACGCGCCATAACCTGCCCGCCCTCCTAGACGGCGAGATCGACGACATCATCGAGAAGATGCGCGAAGACGAGCAGGCGCGCCTCGTCGAAGCCCAGCTCACGTGAGACTCCACTTGTCATCCTGAGCGGCGACGAGGTTCTTCGAATGCGAGGGCCGGGACACGCGAAGGGATCTGGAGCGGCGCGGCGGGGTGGGTCGGATCAACCGGAACGGGCGACCTCGGCCTGCCCGTGAGCATTAGCGAGGCCCTCCGCCATGGCTCGCGCGTGCTTGCCGAGGCCGGCAGCGAGGAGGCGAGCCTGGAGGCGGAGCTTCTCCTGGCCTATGCCCTGAACACCGACCGTACCCACCTCTATCAGCGCCTGCGCGAGGAGCTGCCCGAGAACGCCGCGAGGGCCTTCGAAGCCCTGCTCCAGCGCCGCCTCGCCCACGAGCCGACCGCCTATATCGTTGGCCGCAAGGAGTTCTACGGCCTCGACTTGGACGTCACACCGGCCGCCATCATTCCGCGGCCCGAGACGGAGACGCTCGTGGAGTTGGTGCTGGAGTTCATCGCGACGCGGGAGGCGGGACACGAGACGCGTGTGGTCGATGTTGGTGTGGGCTGCGGAGCCGTCGCCGTCGCCCTGGCCGTGAACCTGCCCCAGGCCGGGATCGTCGCCACCGACGTCTCGCCCGAGGCGCTGGCGCTCGCCTGCCGCAACGCCGAGCGCCACGGCGTCGCCGGGCGCATCCGCTTCCTGGAGGGCGACCTCTTGGCGCCGCTTCAGGGTTCCGCTCACCCTGAGCCGAAGCCCGGCGGCAGCCGGGATTCGAGTCGAAGGGTCGACGTCATCGCCGCCAACCTCCCCTACGTCCGCACGGGCGACTTCGAGGCGGGGCCGCCGGAGATCCGCCAGCACGAGCCCCGCCTGGGCCTGGACGGAGGGCCCGAGGGCCTGCGCATCATCGAGCGGCTACTGAGGCAGGCCCCCGCCTGCCTCAAGCCGGGCGGGGCGCTGTTCGTCGAGATCGGCGAGGAGCAGGGCGATGCGGCGCGAAGGCTGGCGGCGGAAGCGTTCCCTGAGGCGCGCATCGAGGTGCGGAACGACCTATCGGGGCTGGATCGCGTCCTCGTCGTGCGGCCGTAGGGCGGACGCAAGGCCTGTCCTCAGCTCTGCACTCAGGCGGAACCTTTTCGGCCCTCATTCCGTCTACAAGATGGCGCTCACTCTACCGTGGAGCCGATCGGAATGGCACCGACAACAGCAGCAGGAGGCTAGGAATGAAGGCCAAACTGGTGACCCTGGCATTCGTGGCTATTCTGAGTGTCGTGATCCTTAGCGGCTGCGGCTCGACCGCTGCCGATCCCGGCGATAGTGACAGGGAACAGGGCGAGGACTGTGTAGACGCCGACACGGGCGCGAAACTGAGCTATAAGGAAGCCGTGGACATCGCGGGGGCGAGCGAATGCCTTGAGCAGGGCCAGCTCAAGGGCACGCGCTCCTGCAACGAGGGCACCGGCACCTGGTGGCTCGACCTGGACATCGACAAGCCCGGCTGCGCACCGGCCTGCGTTGTAAGCGTGTCCGACAGGACCGCCGAGATCAACTGGCGCTGCACGGGACTCGTGCCGCCCCAAGCCGAGGAGGACAACGTCCCGCCCACGCTCCCAGCGGACGCGGTGGTTCAATACGAAGTGACGGTGAACTTCAACACCTCGGTTACCCAGGACGATCTCTCCGAGAGCGAAGGGGTGTTGCAGGCCTACGACGACGATGTGGACTACGCCGTCATGGAGTCGTTCCCGCCGGTCGGCCGGGCGGTGCTGTCGACCGATGCGGCCGACTTCTGCCAGACGGTGGAGGCGGAGCTCGGAGGCAAGAGCTACGTCGATGGTGTCACGTGCGGGCTGTGGACCGAGGTCGGTGGAGTGGACCCTGACGCCCCCGTTTCCAGCGATGACGAGGCCGACTAAGCGCTAGTCACGGTGCCCCCTCCCGGTGCGGGCAGCGGAAGCGTTCGCCTACAGGCGTGGGTGGAGGTGGGGCGCGACGTATCGGTCGGGACGTGACCGCTGCCCGCCCATGCTGGCGCCCGTCTGGGCGCGCAACGACGGGAGTTTGTTTGGCCTAGCGACTGAACTGGTAGACCTTGCCCTCTGCGTTGAGGGAAGGGAAGACAGCCACACTCGGTAGGTGAGATAGAGCGCTCGCCGTTGGAGATTGTGCTCTTGGACTAGGCTTGCGCCTCTTGCTCTTCCTCCTCGATGGTGATTTTCAGCTTCACCACCTGAGCGTCCGTGTCCCGGAGGTTCCAAGCTTCGGCGTCGAGCTTGGCGTCCGCCCAGCTCTCGTCCAATCACTTGACCAGCTCACGAAGACTGGACAGGTTGGTGACATTAGGGATCTGGCCTCTGGGGATATAGAGAGACAGTCGGATCATCCCATTCCCTCCCGCGGCCAAGGCTTGGGGACCACAGATTCCCGGAGCTGGCAGGGGCGAGAAGAGCAACAAGTGCTGGGCCGTACGAATCGCATGATGCCCCATTCCCCATCCACTGCCGCTCGCGGTGCCCCAATTGTACGGCTGACCCCAGGGATGTCAAGCGCTGAGCGCGAGCAGGGTGAAGGCGACGGCTAGTCGCCGCCTTCGTACTTGAAGGACACCTTCACCTTGGCGCGGTAGGCGCGCACCTGTCCGTCTTCAATCTGCATGTCTAGCTCGACGACCTCGGCGATGCGGAGGTCCCGCAGTGACTCTGCCGCCCGGTTGACGGCCGCGGCAGCAGCCTTCTCCCATGACTCACCGCTCGTGCCCACCAACTCGATAACCTTATACACGCTCTCCGCCATTGCGATCCTCCTTCCGGACTGCCATCAGCGAATGAACTGCTTGTACGACGCCTCACCGCTAAGGCCGAGTCTACGTTATCGGGCCGACGGGTGATCGTCAATGACGATTCGCACACCTCGCCGCGATTGTGCGCCTGGGCTGGGCGGATGTCAACGGGGGCGCCTGCCAGCCTAGCGGCTGAGCTGGTAGACCTTGCCCTCAGTCTTGATCGAGGGCGCGACGACCATCTCCGCCTCGTGCATCTCGGCGATGGTCTGGGCGCCGCAAACGCCCATGCAGGTGCGGACGGCGCCCACTAGGTTCTCCGTGCCGTCCGTCTTGGAGGTCGGCCCGAAGAGGAGGCGGTCCAGCGTCGTATCCACGCCCACGGTGATTCGGGTGCCGCGCGGCAGCTCCGCGTGCCCTGTGGACATCCCCCAGGAGTATCCCTTAGCCGGGGCCTCCTCCGTCCGCGCGAAGGCCGAGCCCAGCATCACGGCGTCGGCACCAGCGGCCAGCGCCTTGCAGACGTCGCCGCCGCTGCGCATGCCGCCGTCGGTGATGATCGGCACGTAGCGTCCGTTCTCGCGGTAGTACTCGTCGCGGGCGGCAGCGCAGTCCATCGTCGCCGTCACCTGGGGCACGCCCACGCCCAGCACCTCGCGCGAGGTGCAGATGGCGCCCGGGCCCACGCCCACCAGCACGCCGTAGATCCCCGTCTCCATGAGCTCCTTGGCGGCCCCGAAGGTCACCGTGTTGCCCACGACCACCGGCACGCGGATGTTCGCGCACAGCTCCTCGAAGATGAGGCCGCGCAGGCTGCGGGAAAAGTGGCGGGCGGTGGTGACGGTGGACTGGACGACGAAGACGTCGGCGCCGGCGTCCACGGCGATGGGGGCCAGCCGCTTCGTGTTGGCGGGGGTGCAGGACACGGCGCAGACGACGCCGCTCTCCTTCACCGCCCGGATGCGCTCGCCGATCAGCTCCTCGCGGATGGGCGCGGCGTACAGCCTCTGGATGACGGCCGCCGATTCGCCCTGGTCGGCCTTCGTGATCTCGGCGATGGCGGCGTCGGGGTCCGTGTAGCGGAACTGGAGGCCCTCCAGGTTCACGACGGCCAAGCCGCCCCGCTGTCCCATCTCCGACGCGAAGCCGGGGCTGCCCACCGCATCCAGGGCGGCGGCCAGGATGGGGATCTCGAAGGTGAACTCGCCTAGGGCAAAGCGGACGTTCGTCAGTTCGGGGTTGACGGTAGTAGACCCGGGGACGATGGCCACGTCATCGAATCCGTAGGCGGGTCTGAGTTCTCGATAAGTTGATATACTCATCTCTCCTCGCCTCGGGAAAATGGAGCTTGCGGGGGCTCGCCTGCCTGCCGGCTGACAGGCTTTTTCATGACTATAACAGCGGCCGCAACGGTCGTCAACGGGTTGTAGCGAAAAGGTGAAGAAGATTAGGCCCTTTTTCCCATCGCCGGCGCGGTATAATCGCCGCGAGATGCCCGTCCTGTACGTCGTCGCCACCCCGATCGGCAACCTGGAGGACGTCACCCTTCGTGCCCTGCGCGTCCTGGGAGAGGTCTCCCTCATCGCCGCCGAGGATACCCGCACCACCCGCAAGCTCCTGTCCCACCACGGCATCCATGCGCGCCTCCTCAGCTATAACGAGCACAACAAGTCGGCGCGAATCCCCCGCCTGCTGGCGGCCCTGCGGGAGGGCGATGCCGCCCTCGTCTCGGAGGGCGGCACGCCGGCCATCAGCGACCCCGGCCTCGACCTGGTGGCAGCGGCCCTCGAAGCGGGGTTCGCTGTCACGCCCATCCCCGGCCCGTCCGCGGTGACGGCGGCGCTCGCGGTGTCCGCGCTCCCGGCCAGGCAGTTCACCTACCTTGGCTTCCTGCCCCGCCGCAGCGGCGAGCGGCGTCGCCTTCTCGCCTCTCTATGCCATGACCCCCGCACCGTCGTCGCCTTCGAGTCGCCCCACCGGCTGCGGCGGAGCCTGGAGGACATGCGGACGGAGTGGAGCGACCGCCGCGTGGCCGTCTGCCGAGAACTCACTAAGGCGTTCGAGGAGGTGTTCCGGGGCCGCATCAGCGAGGCGCTGGAGCGATTCGTGGAGCCTCGCGGCGAGTTCACCCTGGTGATCGAGGGGGCATCACCTTCCGCTCGTCCTGAGCCTGTCGAAGGGCGAGCGGAGGACGCCGTACCACCGCTCGAGGATGCCCGCCGCGACCTGCTGCGGCGCAGGCAGGGGGGGGAGCCCGCCAAGCGGGCGGTCCCAGAGGTGGCGAGGCGCTATGGCCTCCCCCGGCGAGAAGTCTACCGAATGTGGCTGGAGACCCTGCCCAGCGCCCCTCCCCCAGAGCAATAGAGCAACCGAGCAATGGAGCAGCGCTCCCATCCTTGCTTCTATGCTCCATTGCTCGCGGAGCGGAGTGGGGCGGGGCCAGCCCCTATGCTACAATCCAAACCGAATCCATGTCCGAGAAAATCCTCGTCTGCGTCGCCTGGCCCTACGCCAACGGCTCCCTGCACGCCGGCCAGATCGTCGGCGCTTACCTCCCGGCGGACATCTTCGCCCGCTACCACCGCGCCAAGGGGAACCGGGTGCTCATGGTCTCCGGCAGCGACGTGCACGGCACCCCCATAACGGTCCGCGCGGAGCAGGAGGGCCGCACCCCTGCCGAGGTGGTCGACCAGTTCCACCGGGAGTTCCTGGAGACGTGGGACGGCCTAGGCATCAGATGGGAACTGTACACGACTACCGGCACGGAGAACCATGCCAGTGTCACTCAAGACATCTTCCTTCGCCTCATGGAGAAGGGCGACATCTACAAGGACAGCATGCAGCTCCCTTACTGCACCGTCGAAGGGCGCTTCCTCCTGGATCGATACGTCGAGGGCACCTGCCCCATCTGCGGCGACGACGGCGCCCGCGGCGACCAGTGCGACAACTGCGGTAACGTCCTCGACCCAGTAGACCTGAAGGACCGGCGCTGCAAGTTCGACGGATCAACTCCAGAGATCAGGGACTCGGAGCACTTCTTTCTCCGCCTCAGCGCCTACAATCGCAGACTGAAACAGTGGCTCTCCTCGGACAAGGGGCACTGGCGGAAGAACGTCCTCAACTTCTCCCTGGGCGTGCTCCAACAGGGGCTCCAGGATCGCGCTATCACCCGCGACCTGGAGTGGGGCATCCCCATACCGCTTCCCGGCTACGAGGACAAGCGGATCTACGTCTGGTTCGAGAATGTCATCGGCTACCTGTCGGCATCCAAGGAGTGGGCTCAGCGCGGCGATGATCCAGAGGCCTGGCGCGAGTTCTGGCAGGATCCATCCGCTCGCCACTACTACTTCATTGGCAAGGACAACATCTTCTTCCACGCCCTTAGCTGGCCGGCCGAGCTCATGGGCTACAGCGAGGCCACGGGAGAGGACTTCAACCTCCCCTACGATGTCCCCGCCAACCAATACCAGACCGTCCGCGGCAGCAAGGCTTCAACCAGCCGCAGACTTGCCGTGTGGATCCCGGACTACCTCTCGCGACACGATCCGGATCCCCTTCGCTACCACCTGTCGGTCAACATGCCCGAGACCTCCGATGCCGATTTCTCCTGGGGCGACTTTGTGCGTCGCAACAACGACGAACTGGTGGCCACCTGGGGCAACCTGGTGAACCGCGTCCTCACCTTCACCTACCGCAACTTCCAGGGCATCGTTCCCACCCCCGGCGAGATGAGCGCTGCCGATAGCGCCCTCCTATCGCGGGCGGAGCAAGCCATCTCGCAGACGGGCGATAACATCGGTCGCTGCCGCTTCCGCGCCGGTCTGGAGTCGGCGATGACGGTGGCGCGCGAGGCCAACCGCTACGTGGAGGAGAACGCGCCTTGGAACCTGCTCAAGCAGGACCGTGGGCGCTGCGCCACCGTCCTGTACACCGCCATCGGCGTCATCAGCGGCCTGAAGACGGCCTTTTATCCCTACCTGCCGTTCACCTGCCAGCAGCTCCACGCTTTCCTGGGGAACGAGGGGCCTGTGGACGCCGCCGGCTGGCGATTGGTGATGCCGGAGCCGGAGCAGCCCCTGGCCGAGCCCAGGCCGTTGTTCAGGAAGCTGGAGCAGTCGCTGGTCGAGGACGAAGAAGCGAGGCTCGGACAGTAGGATGCTGGTCGACTCCCACTGCCATCTCCAGGACCCCGCGTTCGATGCCGACCGCGACGAGGTGCTGGAGCGCGCCCGCCGGGCCGGCGTCTCCGCATTCGTCGCCGTGGGCACGGATCTGGAGAGCAGTCGGCGTGCTGTGAACCTGGCGGACTCCCACTCCGACGTCTACGCTGCCGTCGGGGTGCACCCGCACGATGCGAAGCATCTGGACGATGGCGTGTTGGATGAACTGGAGCGGCTGGCGCACTCCTCCAAGGTGGTGGCGATCGGCGAGATAGGGCTCGACCTCTATCGCAAGCTGTCGCCGCCGGAGATGCAGATCGACGCCTTCCGGCGGCAGCTCGAGTTGGCGCGGCGCCTCAGCCGCCCCGTGATCATCCACTCCCGGCAGGCGGATGAGGAGACGTACAACGTGCTCGCCTCCTACGAGCAGTTGGCGTTGCCGGACTGGCCCAAGGACCGTCCCCTCGGCGTGATGCACTGCTTCGCGGGTGACCTCATGCTGGCGTTGCGCTACATCCAGATCGGTTTCGTGTTGTCTATCCCCGGCACCTGCACTTATCCCAAAGCGGAGCGCGTCTGCGCCGTGGCCAGCGGTATTCCTCTACGTTGGATGGCCGTCGAGACGGACGCTCCCTACCTGACGCCGCAATCTCATCGCCGCCATCGCAACGAGCCTGCCTATCTGGTGGAAACAGTGGCCCGCATCGCGGAGCTACGGGGGGACCGCTTCGACAGCATCGCCTCCGGCACGGCAGTGGCCACAGCCTGGCTGTTCGGCCTGGGCGACATCTCGGCCGAAGGTCGATCCGCCTCTGGTGGAGGCGAGCCTGATGTGCAGCTGGGCGAGGTGGTCAAGTGAAGGTCGGCCTCATGTACGGCCCCGTCCAGGAAGACCTGGCCCTGGTAGAGGCCACGTTCGAGTCGCTCAAGCAGGCGGACTACGCTCCCCTGACGGAGATGTTGGAGCTGGTCCTGGGCGGCGGCGGTAAGCTCCTGCGCCCGGCCCTCACCCTGTTGGCTGGCCGCTTCGGCGTCTACGATCTCGACCTGCTGGTGCCCCTGGCCACCTCGGTGGAGCTGCTTCACACGGCTTCTCTCGTCCACGACGACGTCATCGACAACGCGAGCACCCGCCGCGGCCGGCCGACGGCCAACAGCGTCTTCGCCAACGCCACCACGGTGATGCTGGGCGACTACATGTTCGCTCACGCCGCGGACCAGGTGGCCCGCACCGGCAACATCCGCGTCATCCGCCTCTTCTCGCAGACGCTGATGATGATGACGAAGGGCGAGATCGGCCAGGACCTCACCGCCTACGACAGCCGGCAGACCGTGCGCGACTACCTCCAGCGCATTAGCGGCAAGACGGCCTCCCTGTTCGCCACCGCCTGCGAGAACGGCGCCATCGTCGCCCAAGAGCCCGAGGAGTGGGTGAAGGCGCTGCGCGACTACGGCTACAACTTCGGCATGGCCTTCCAGATCGTGGACGACATCCTGGACTTCACTGGCGACGAGGCGGAGATGGGCAAACCGGTGGGCAGCGACCTGATGCAGGGAACCCTGACCCTCCCGGCCCTCTTACTCATGGAGCGCTACCCCCGCGGCAACCCGGTGCAGAAGTTCTTCGCCCGGCCACGGAAGGAGCTTCTCACCCAGGCCGTGGAGATGGTTCGCGAAAGCGATATCCCGCAGGAGTCCTACGAGATGGCGCGCAGCTTCAGCGCCCGCGCCAACGAGGCACTTTCAATCCTTCCCGACGATCCGGCACGTCAGGCCCTTCACGACCTCATCGGTCATATGCTGGAGCGGCGCAGTTAGGGACAACGTAGCTGCAGGGCTTCAGGCACCTGGTCCAGCCTGGCAGGCTAAAGCTGAGGAGCGCAGCGGAACGGGCGAAGCGGCGCAGCGCCAGCGTTCGACTTCCCTCTTTGTGTTGGTGCGGAGCGTTACCTCAAGAATATCTCGTTCCCGCAATGGGGACACACCGTCCGCAATCCGATACCGCCACCTACCAGCGCTCCGCGAATCTTGTCGCGGCTTCCGAGGTTCTTTCCGCATTTGGGACACCTAACAGCCAAGCCTAGCATTTCCTTCACTTTTTCGCGTTCCTCCTCTTCGAACATGTCGCGCGCCTTCTTTCCGAACATGTCGCGCACCTCCTTTCTCCAGAGATGTATTGCAGAGAGGGGACTCCCCCTCCGCACCTTCGGCAGGGGGTATAGTCGTTACCGCCTTTCTGTGTTGTTCGATGATGCAACGACACTCATTCGTCCAGCAGTGCAACTGCTTTGGGCTCATCAAGTGCGAGAAACTCGTCCATAGCTTTCCGTCTGTCGCCCTTGTAGTAGGAGATAAGCCAGTAGTACATCCATGTGGTGCTGGCGATGGGGAATCCAAGTTGTCTATGCGAGTGCAGGAACTGCGCGAATAGCGATTCTGCTTCACCGAACTGGCCAACTTCACACAGTGCCGCTGCTCGGCTCTCTTGGACGCCAGACACGTTGACGAGATCGGAGTACTCCGCCAGCAACTTGTCACAAAGTTCGAGAGCCCGTTCGTGATCCTTGCGTTCGAGTGCCGATCTAGTTTCCTCCAAAATGCGCTTCGCTTCGTCGGTTCGCGGCATTCGCAGCCTCCCTCTTCAGCCTTCGACTACTTCTTGGTGGGGTAGCCGCGGTCGCTGACGCTCCACCTCTCGCGGCGCTTCTTCTCCTTCTGCTCCGCCCGTCTCTCTGGCCGGGCAGGCTCTGGCGGGAGCCTGTCGAAGGCACGAGCAGGCGACGTTCTCGCGGCCTTCTATGGGGGGAGTGTCTTCCGCTTCCGCTTGTGCTTCTTGGCCTTGACGGTGCGAAAGCCCCGGCTGTCCACGCCCCAGCGGTCGCGGTGGCGCAGGTCCCTCCTTCGCTCCTCCTCCTTATCCGTCCTCTCTTCGATCTCTCCTTTGGTTGGCCGCGGCTTTGGCTTCGGCGGTGTCAGCTCGGGATGGTCATACCAGTGCATCCGCCTGGCGCGCTTCTTGACCTCCTTGCCCATGTGCCAGTACGTCCCCTTGTCCGGCAGGCGCCGCGGGTATCCCTCGCGGAAGGTGAAGGCGCTGAAGCTGGACATGATGCGAGAAGCGTCCCGGTTGCATTCGGGGCAGGGGACCGGCAGGGAGGCCTCTCGCATGGGGCGGATCGCCTCGAAGATCCCGTTGCACGGCTCGCAGTAGTACTCGTACAGGGGCATGGCTCACACTCGCAGGGGCTGCTGTTCCCGCCGCAGGCGTTCGACGAAAGCGGCGGCATTAACGTCGCGCTCCAGCACGCAGACGATGTAGCTGCGCAGGTGCCGTTCCACCTCCTCGGCCAGCGCGGGCGGCAGGTTCAACCTTACTAGTTCCTCATACGACGCGCGCTGAAGGAGGCGCAGCACCTTGAGCCCGTTCACCGATAGGGCCCGCGACCCGGCGGCACCGGCCCCGCAGGAGGCGCAGTACGTCCCGCCAGCGACCGGCGAGAAGAAGTTCTGCACCGGTTGCAGCGGCTGCTGGCAGCCGAGGCAGCGCCCCAGTTCCGGCCGGAAGCCGCTGCGCTCCAGGAGCCTCATTTCGTAGTGGCGCAGCGTCAGGTCGGCGTCGGCGGTACCCTGGAGGCGGCGTAGCGTGTCCAGGAGCAGGCGGTAGGTGGGCAGGTTCTCCACCCGTTCCGGCAGGAAGCGGTCGGCCAGCTCGGCGGCGTAGAGGGCGCGGCTCAGTCGGCCCAGGTCATCCCGCAGCGGCTGGAAGCTCTCCAACGTCTCGCAGCCGGCGACCACCTCCATGGTGCGGCCCTGGGCGAGCTGTACCATGCAGCGGTTGAGCGGCTGCAGGTGCCCGGACATGCGGCTGGTCGTCTTGCGCACCCCCTTGGCCTTGGCGTCGAGCTTGCCGTAGGCGGGCGTGAACAAGGTCAGGATGCGGTCGGCCTCCCCCAGCTTTCGCTGGCGCAGGACGATGGCTTCGGTCTTGTAGAGGCGGGGGACGGGCACGCTAGTCCTGCACCTCCTGGCGACCCTCCAGGGCGCGGGTCAGGGTGACGTCGTCGGCGTACTCCAGGTCGCCGCCGACGGGGAGGCCGCGGGCTAGGCGTGTGATCTTCAGGCCCAGGGGCCGTAGCAGGCGTGTCAGGTACATCGCCGTGGCCTCGCCCTCCAGGTTGGGGTTCGTGGCCAGGATCACCTCCGTCGCCTCGTTGGTGCGGAGGCGGGCCAGCAGTTGCTCGATCTTCAGCTCCTCGGGGCCGATACCGTCCATGGGGGAGATGGCGCCGTGGAGGACGTGGTACAGGCCGCGGTAGCTGCCGGAGCGCTCCATGGCCAGGATGTCCAGCGGCTCCTCCACCACGCAGATCATGTTTCGTTCTCGCCGGTCGCTGTCGCAGATGCGGCAGGGGTTGGTGTCGGTGACGTTCTGGCAGACGGAGCAGAAGGTGATACGCTCCTTCACTTCCAGGATCGCGTCGGCCAGACCCCGCGCTTCGGCGGCCGGCATGCGGAGGAGGTAGTAGGTGAGCCTCTGGGCGAGCTTGGGGCCCACGCCGGGGAGCTTGTGGAACTCCTCGATGAGGCGGGCGACCGGCCCGGGGGCCGCTGCGGGCTGCTCGTTCATGAGGGGATCATCTCGAAAGGCGGGACCGGCTGCGCTGTTGGTCGATCCCCGCTAGCCGGTGAGGCCGGGGATGTTCAACCCGCCTGCAATCCCCGCCATCTGCTGCATCTGGGTGGCCCGGATCTGCTCCAGCGCCTCGTTCACGGCGGCCATGATCAGGTCCTGGAGCATCTCCACGTCGTCGGGGTCCACCACCTCCGGCTGGACGGTGATCGACTTCATCTTCGGGTGCGCCGTCATCACCACCGAGACGGCACCCCCGCCCGCCGAGGTCTCGATGGTCGTCTCCTCCAGCTCCTGCTGGGCCTTCGCGATCTGGCCCTGGAGCTGCTGCATCTGCTTCATCATCTGCTGGTTCATTCCGCGTCGGGCCAATTCTCCGCTCCTTTCCCATTGGGCTCTTCGCCTTGTCTCAGGACAGGCTTGGCGCCCAACTCTCGCGCCGCCCGCGCCAAATGCCCCCCCTTGATCTTGCCCGGGGTGGGCCTCCGCGGCGAGTGCATCAATTCGGTGGTCACCGGCCTCCCCAGGGCCTGCGAGAACAGCTCGTTGAGGCGGCTCTTGTATCCCCCCGCCTCCACGCGCTCCAGGTGGAACGTGTGGTAGAAGCCCAGGGTGAGGACATCCTCCTCCAGCGATTTCACTTCACAGGAGGCGTTAAGGAGGGCGGCAAGCTGCCTGTCGCTCTCCTTGCAGGCCTCCCGGATCCGAGTCAGCAAAGCCTGTCCTGAGCTTGCCGAAGGATCGGGTGGGACGCCCGCTGGAGGAGGTGCCTCTGCGGCCTCCTCCGCTGCTCCCACGGTGGCGTTGGCGGTGGTGGCCGCCACGGCCTCCGTCCCCGAAACGGGAATCGAGAACTGCGGCTCAGGCTCTTCCGCCGCCGCTTTTTCTGGCGTCGGGGCCATCTCCGGCGGTGCCGGCCTCTCCCGCTCCGGAGCCAGCTCGACCAGCGCCAGCTCCAGCGGCAGCGACGACTGTGGGTCGTCGCGGAAGTCCAGTTTCCCCAGGGCCTTGAGGGCGCGCACGATCTCGGCTCCGTCCACCTCCCGGGTCCGCGTCTGCATCTCTATCAGGGTCTCACGGGGCCGGTCCAGCGTATCGGCGGCGTCGGCCTTCACCAGAAGCAGCTCCCGCAGGTAGTCGACCACCTCCTTCGAGAAGCGGCGCATGTCCACGCCGTCGTCGCGCACGGCGGCCACCAGCTTCAACCCTCCCGCGAGGTCACCGGCGAGGACCAGGCGGGTCAGCTCGGCGCTGCGGACGTCCACGCTGATCCCCAGCGCCTCCCGCACCTGCTCCAGGCTGGGCGAGGGCCCGTAGTAGGTGACGACTTGCTCCAGCGCGTTGATGGCGTCGCGGAGGCTGCCGCTGGCGCCGCGGGCTATCTCCTGAAGGGCTACTTCGTCCAGGGAGAAACCCTCCTTGTCGCAGATAAAGGCCAGTCGCTCCACCACGGCGGGCGTCGGGATGCGTCGCAGGTCGAACCGCTGGCAGCGGGAGATGATCGTCGCCGTCACCTTGTGCGGCTCCGTGGTGGCCAGGACGAAGATGATGTGCGGCGGTGGCTCCTCCAGCGTTTTCAGCAGAGCGTTCTCGGCGCTGGTGCTCAGCATGTGCACCTCGTCCAGCAGGTAGACCTTGAACTGCCCCGACATGGGGTTCAGGATCACGTTCTCGCGGAGTTGGCGGATGTCGTCCACGCTGTTGTGGCTGGCCGCGTCCTGCTCGATGAAGTCCATCGCCCGGCCTTCCAGGAAAGCGCGGCAGGACTCGCACTCGTTGCAGGGCTCGCCCTCCACTGGCGCGGCGCAGTTGGCGGCCTTGGCGATGAGCCGTCCCAGGCTGGTCTTGCCGGTCCCTCGCGGGCCGCTAAGCAGATAGGCGTGAGCGATGCGGCCGGAGGCCACCGAGTTGCGCAGCGTGCGGGTAACAAGCTCCTGGCCGACGACCTCAGTGAAGGTTTGGGGGCGCCACTTGCGGTACAGAACCTGTGCCGCGGGCGCGGTCTGGGAGCTTGTCGGAGCGACCTCGGAGCTCACTACGCGGCCATTATAGAACGAGCGTGCTCCAAATCAAAGGCCGGGGGACTCCGAATCCACTTGTCCTGAGTCTTGCCGAAGGGCATGTCGAAGTGCTGGCTCTCTGCGGGGTGGGGCGAAGCCTGAATCCCTTCAGGGGTGGGCGGGTGGGACAAATGAGTCTGGGGGGTGGGGTGGCGCAACCTCCGCTCACCCTGAGCCAGTCGAACGGCGAGCGGTCGCTTCCACCAGATCCTCCTCCCGCGCCCGCATGCGGCGCTCCTTCGCCGGCTCGGCGTGGTCGTACCCCAGCAGGTGCAGGATGCCGTGTATCAGCAGCCGTGCTAGCTCGGCCTCCTGCGACTCGCTGCGCTCCTTCGCCTGCCGCTCCGCCTGCGGGTAGGCGATGATCACCTCCCCCAGCGGCGGCACTGCATCCACTGGCGCGGCGAACTCCTCCCCCTCTCGTTGTGAGAACGAGAGCACGTCCGTGACGGCGTCCTCCCCCGCGTACTCGCGGTTGAGCGACCGCACCGTCTCGTCGTCGGTGACCGTGACGCTCAGCTCGGCGGCGCCCACGCCCTCCGCCTCCAGCACCCGGCGCGCGACCGACTCCAGCCACTCCTCGCTCACGGACGATGCGAACGGTTCGACAACAGAGACGAGGATGACGTGCTCGGCCACCGAGGGCTTCCCGGCCTAGGCGAAGACGCCCGCTGCCGCCTCGGACGCCTCGAGCAGCGGGCTGGGGAAGATGCCGATGACCAGCAGCCCCACCACGGCCACAGCCATCGCCGCCGCCAGGTAGTACCCCGGCTGGATGCGTTCCTCGCTGGCTGGCTCGGCCACATACATGTTGAGGACCACCCGCAGGTAGTAGAAGGCGGCGACCACGCTGTTCAGGACGCCCACGATCGCTAGCCACACCAGGTTGGCCTGTACCGCCGCGTTGAACACGTACACCTTGGCGATGAAGCCAGCCGTGGGCGGGATGCCGGTGAGCGAGATCAGACATAGCGTGAGGCCCAGTGCCAGCAGCGGCGACCGTCTGGCCACGCCCGAGTAGTCGTCGATCTGGTCCGAGCCGATTTTGTTGGAGATGGCGATGATGGCGATGAAGGCGCCCAGGTTGGTGAAGGCGTACGTTCCCAGGAAGAACACGACGGAGCTCGTCCCCAGGAGTAGCTGCGGGTCGGCGGCGGCCACCGCCGCCAGGCCGATCAAGAAGTTGCCCGCCTGGGCGATGGAGCTGTATCCCAGCATGCGCTTGATGTTCCCCTGCGCCAGGGCCAGCACGTTGCCTACGCTCATGGAGATGGCTGCCAGCACCGCGAAGACGTTCGCCCAGTCGCTGGAGATGAAGCCGTCGCCCAGGCCCACCAGGAAGACCCGGATCACCACGGCGAACCCCGCCGCCTTGCTCCCGACGGAGAGGTAGGCCGTCACCGGCGTTGGCGCTCCTTCGTACACGTCGGGCACCCACATCTGGAAGGGCACGATTGCCATCTTGAACCCGAACCCGGCGGCCAGGAACACCGCCGCCAGCACCAGCGCCGAGCGCGTGTCGCCGTCCGCCGCGCCCACTGCGCGGCCGATCTCGTCCAGCGACGTCGATCCGGTGATACCGAACAGGTACGCCATGCCGTAGAGGGTTACGGCGGAGCTTATCGCTCCCAGCAGCAGGTACTTCAGCCCGGCCTCGCTCGAGCGGCCCTCCTTGAGGAAGGCCACGAGGATGTACAGGCTTATGCCAGTGAGCTCCAGCGCCACGAAGATCGCGATCAGGTCCACGGCGCTCGCCATGAGCATCATCCCCGCCGAGGATGCCAGCACCAGCGCGTGGTACTCGGCTGTGAAGCGACTCCCCCGCAGGAGGTCGATTGACGAGAGGACGATGATGGCCGCGATGCCGGCAAACAGGAAGTTAAAGAACAGCGCGAAGTCGTCGACGCTTATCGTGCCGCTGAAGGCGGTCCCCTGCTCGTCGAAGGCGATGAGCAGCGCCGACCAGACGATCGAAGCCGCAGCGCCCGTCAGAGCGAGCCCCGCCAGTGCGCCTCGACGTATCCTCTCCGCGCCGGGGCCGGCCAGCGCCCACGCCAGGTCGGCGAGGATGATGATCCCCGCAACCGCCAGCATGATCAGCTCCGGGCCGAAGCGGTTGACGCTATCCATCGCTCTTAGCGAACTCTCCCCCGCGGGTTGAAACCCGCGGCTCGCTTTCTGCAGGCCCTATCTCAGCCGCTGCCCATGTCGAAATCCCTCGCACAGACGTCGCCCTCAACCCGTTGGGGTGGGGCCGAAGTCTGAATCCCTTCAGGGGCGGGCTGGGTGGGAAGAACATCCTGGGGAGGGGTGGAGCCATCGGCGCCTGCATCACGCCAGCCTCCCTGCTATAGGCACCACACTTGTCTCCAGCAGGTCCAACATCACCGCCGGATACACCCCCACCAGGACGATCACCGTCACCATCGCTAGCAGCGGCGCCCGCTCCCACCAGGCGGTAGCGTCGCCGATGCCCTCCCAGCGCTCGGCGGGTTCGCCCCAGAACACCCGCTGGATCATCCACAGGATGTAGCCCGCCGTCAGGACGATAGCCGTGACCGCCAGCACGGTAAGGAACTCGTGCTTAGCGAACGTCCCCAAGAACACCGTCACCTCCGAGACGAAGCCGGCCAGGCTGGGCAGCCCCAGCGATGCCAGCCCCGCTATTACCATCATCGTGGCGATGAAGGGCATCCTGTGCGCCATCCCCGACAGGTCGCTGATGTTTCGGGTGTGGGTGCGGTCGTACACCATCCCCACAAGGACGAACAGCAGGCCGGTAATGAGGCCGTGGGTGAACATCTGCATGGCCGCTCCGGTCAGGCCTACGGTTCCCAGCGCAGATGCGCCCAGAAGAACGTAGCCCATGTGGCTCACGCTGGAGTACGCGATCAGTCGCTTGAGATCCGTCTGGAGCAGCGTTACTATCGCGCCGTAGAGGATGCTCACCACAGCGAACGAGGCGAGCCAAATCGAGGCGTCGCGCGCTACGTCCGGCATGATCGAGAAGCTCAGCCGCAGTATGCCGTAGCCCCCCATCTTCAGGAGCACGCCGGCCAGTATCACGCTCACCGCCGTGGGCGCGTCCGTATGGGCGTCCGGGAGCCAGGTGTGGAACGGCACCACCGGCAGCTTGATGCAGAAGGCGATGGTGAGCAGGAAGAACATTACCTGCACAGGGATCACCGCATCCCTGATCTCTTCTATCTGCGCCAGCTCCCGCATGTCGAACGTGCCAGCGGTGAACCCCAGCACCAGGATGCCGACCAGCATGAAGGCCGACCCGAACAGCGTATACAGCACGTACTTCCACGCCGAGTACAGCTTGCGGCCCGTCCCCCAGATCGAGATCAGGAAGTACATCGGGATCAGCTCTATCTCCCAGAACAGGAAGAAGAGCACCATGTCCATTGCGCTGAACACCCCCAGCAGGCTCGTCTCCAGGAGCATGATCCAGGCGAAGTACTCTCTCGACCGCAGCTCGATGCGCCAGGAGATGAGCACCGCCACCAGGAACAGGAAGCCCGTGAGCACCACCAGCGCCAGCGACAGGCCGTCCACGCCCACCGCGTAGCGGATCGTGAAGTCCGCGAAGTCTGATCCCAGCCAGACGTGGCTGTCCATGAACTGGTAGCCACCGGGATCGCGGTCGTAGGCCGCGAACAGCACCAGCGTCAGGGCTAGCACAACCGTGCTCACCCCGGCCGCGATCCACTTCGCCCAGCTCTCGCGCTCCCGCGGCAGCAGGGCGATGGCGGCGACCGCTGCGATGGGGAAGAAGACGATGAAAGAGAGCATCCTACCTCACGGGTTCACAATCAGGATTCCGGCGATAGTCGCCACCACGCCGATGAAGATCGCCATGCCGTAGAGCTGGGCCTGACCCGCCTGGGCCAGGCGGAGCTGCCGGGAGCCGAAGCGCACCACGGCGGCCACGCCGTTCACCGCTCCGTCCACCACGTAGCGGTCCCAGGCGTCGGTTATGACCGCAATGCCGCCCAGAAGCCCCTTCTTGACGATGATGCCTTCGTAGAGGTCGTCCAGGTAGTACTTGCGATCCAGCAACGTCTGCAGCGGCGCCAGCCTCCGGCTTATGTCCTCGGAGTGGACAGCGCGCAGGCTGTAGATGAGCCAGGCCACCCACAGACCCCCCAGTCCCAGCGCCACCGAGACCACCGATATCCACAGGAGGAAGTCGCCCTCCGCCACGTGCTCGTGCGTCTCGTGAGGCAGCCAGCCCTCCAGGATGTCCCCCAGGCCGCCGGTGATGTTCACGAACCCCACCGTTGCGGCCAGCGACGCCAGTATCACCAGCGGCAGCAGCATCACCCACGGCGACTCGTGGGGCTCGCTGTGCCCGCCCGCATCGCCGTGCGCCGAGGGCTCGCCGCCCCTGTACTCGCCGCCGAACGTCAGGAACAGCATCCGGCCCACGTACACGGCGGTCAGGAACACGCCCGCCATCGCCGCCCAGAAGACCAGCGGCTTCTCCGCCCAGGCCTCGATCAGGATTTCGTCCTTGCTCCAGAACCCGGCGAAGGGGAAGACTCCCACCAGGGCCAGGCTGCCCACAAGGGTGGCCACGAAGGTCACCGGCATGAAGCGCGCCAGGCCGCCCATCTTTCGCATGTCGAAGGTGCCGGTGGCGTGGTTCACGGAGCCCGCGCACAGGAACAGCAGCGCTTTGAAGAATGCGTGGGTGAACAGGTGGAAGATCGCCGCCACGATGCTGCCAACGCCCAGCGCCATCATCATGTAGCCAAGCTGGCTGATCGTGGAGTAGGCCATCACCCGCTTGATGTCCGTCGCTACGATGCCCATCGTGGCCGCCACGATGGCGGTGATCGCCCCCACCACGGCTACGGCGTTGATCGCCTCTTCGGACACGACGAAGACGGGGAATAGCCGCGCCACCAAGTAGACGCCCGCGGCCACCATCGTCGCCGCGTGGATGAGGGCCGACACAGGCGTCGGGCCCTCCATCGCGTCGGGGAGCCACACGTGCAGGGGAAACTGGGCCGACTTGCCTGCTGCCCCCGCGAACACGCCGCCGGCGAAGAAGGCGATGATGCTTGACCCGATGGCCCCCGTCGCCGCCAGGTGCTGGATCTCGACGATGCTCAGCTCGTCCGTCTGCGTCCAGATCAGCAGGATCGCCGACAGGAAGCCCAGGTCGCCGATTCGGGTGACGACGAACGCCTTGGTCGCCGCCCGCCGCGCCGAGTCCTTGAAGAACCAGAAGCCGATGAGCAGGTAGGAGCACAGCCCTACCATCTCCCAGAAAACGAACACCTGAAGGATGTTCGAGGCCAGCACCAGCCCCAGCATCGACCCCGTGAACAGCGACATAAAAGCGTAGTAGCGGTTGTACCCGACATCGCCCCGCATGTACTCCTGCGAGTAGAACTGGACTAGGAGGGACACCGCCGTGACGACGATGAGCATTACCGCCGACAGGCCGTCGATGGTGACGCCGATCTCGACCCGCAGCGGGTCCACGACGGCCCATTCATGGGCGTCGAAGCCGATGCGGGCGCCGTCCTCTTGCAGGACGCTGTCCAGCACCCACAGGGAGAGGATTAAGGCTGCGGCGATGGCGGCGATGGTGAGGAAGCCGCTGAACCGCACGTTCCACATCCTGCTGCGTGTTAGGCCCAGCAGCGCGGCCAGCGAGATGAGCGCGAATGAGCTAAGGGGCAGGAAGAAGATCGCCCAGACTGCGCCTTCGGGGACCTGGTTCAGCACCCTATATCTTCCTCAGTATCTCCTGCGCCACGTGCGCCTTCCCCCACGGGACGTAGAGGGTGTGAGGCTCCAGCTCCGCGGCGTTAGCCCAGCCGGAAGCCGGCACCACTCGTATCGACAGGGCCTCGGCGTTGAAGAGCTCCTTCCACATCTCCGCCGTGTAGCCGTTCTTCGTTTCCATCAGCTTCGTCCACATAGCTGGTCACCACTTCAGAAGGTTCATGCGGTCCATATCTATCGTCTCGCGGTTGCGGTACACGAGGACGGCCAACCCCAGCGCCACCGCCGCCTCCGCCGCCGCCACAGTGATCACGAACACCACGAACACGTGCCCGGTCAGCGGCTCCGTCGCCTCCACGAATCGGGAGAATGCGACGAACGTCAGGTTCGCCGCGTTGAACATCAGCTCGATGCCCATCAGCACGCCCACGAAATTGCGCTTGGCCAGGGCCATGTAGAGCCCGATCCCGAACAGGAGGGCGCCGACGATCAGGTAGTGCTCCAGGTCTATCGACATCTCACTCCTCGGATGGGGACCCCTCCGGCCTCACCAGCACTATCGCGCCCAGCATCGCCACCAGCAGCAGCACCGAGGCCATCTCGAACGGCAGTACGTACTTGGAGAGCAGTGCCTCCCCTATCTCTGTAGCAGTCTCCTGGAAGCCGCCTCGCTCCACCACCGACCAGTCCGTCTCCAGGCTGACGAAGCCCATGGTGAACGCCACCAGCCCCGCCAGCAGCAGCCCGGGCACCTGCAGGAACGTCTCCGCGTTGTCTCGGCTGGCCAGCGGCGTCAGCATTATCGCGAACAGGATGAGGACGGAGATCGCCCCGGCGTAGATGAGCACCTGCACCACGGCCACGAAGTCCGCTGATAGCGTTATGTAGAGCCCAGCCACCCCGAGGAAGCTGGTAATCAGCAGCACCACTGCGCGGATGAGGTTGCGGACGGCGACCACGCCGAGGGCGGAGCCGACGGTCAGCACCGCCAGCAGCCAGAAGGCGATGACGGTGCCGGTGTCCTCCATCCCTAGGCCTCGCCCGCCCCGGTGGGCTCGTCTGCAACGGTCGGTGGGGTGTAGTAGATCTCGCCCAGCTTCTGCGTGAGCACCGCCCGCTTCGCTCTGTGCTCCGGTCTCAGGTGCCCCATGAATGTCGCCCAGCCGAGGAGCAGCGCAACCGCCAGGGCGGCGTTGACCGCGCCGAAGATGGGCAGCGCCAGCCCCGCCGAAAGGTCACCCTCCCGCCAGATCAGCACCTCACCCCCTGCTACTAGGACGTTGAGCAGGGCCAGCGGCAGCAGAAACTTCCAGGCGAAGGCCATCAACTGGTCGATGCGCAACCGAGGCAGAGTGCCGCGTGTCCAGATGAACAGGAAGAAGGTGAGATACAGCTTGCCCAGGAACAGCAGCCAGCCGGGTACCCACTCTTCCAGCCCCCAGGCCGTCCAGCCGCCCAGGTACAGCGTGACGACGACGGCGCAGACGGCGAACGCCGCGATGTACTCCGCGGCGTAGAAGAAGCCGAACTTGATCCCCGAGTATTCCGTGTGGTAGCCGGCCACGATCTCCGATTCCGCCTCCGAGATGTCCATGGGTGAGCGGCCAATCTCCACGGCGGAGGCGATAACGAATGAGAGGAAGGCCAGCGGCTGCAGGAACAGCACCCAGGTGTTGAAATCGCTCTGCCATTCCACCACGGTGATCATACGCATGCTTCCTACGAAGACCACGACGCCCAAAAGCGCCAGCACCTGGATCAGTTCGTAGCTGATGAGCATCGCCACCGTGCGCATGGAGCCGATGAGGGCGAACTTGCTGTTGGACGACCAGCCGGCAACGAAGACGGCCACCGTGTTGACGGAGGCCACCGCGATGACGAACAGCACGCCCACGTTGAGGTCGGTGAGGTGCATGCCACTCCCGAATGGGATCACGGCCAGCGCTGTCAGAGTGGGCATGAAGATCAGCATTGGGCCCAACCAGAACAGCGTTCTGTCGACCTTGCGGCTGGTGATAGCCTCTTTCAAGAAGAGCTTGATCGTATCAGCGATGGGTTGTAGCAGTCCTTGCGGCCCCACCCGGTTGGGCCCAATCCTCGCCTGCATCCGCCCGATGACGCGTCGCTCGATCCAGATGAAAGCGAGCTGACTGAGGACCACCCAGAGAAAAATCGCCACCACGCCGATGAGTCCCGATACGACGTAGGGGACACAGTCCGGTGCTCCCTGGTCGCGGATCCAGTCCAGGAAGGCGCCCACGGGGTTGCCCAGGTCCCTCAGGTCGTACCACTCCGCCAGTAGGGGCATCAGCGGTCCACCTCGCCCAGGACGATATCGACGCTGCCCAGGATCACCACCGCATCGGCCACCGTCATCCCCACCATCATCTCCTTGAGCGGCGTCAGGTTGATGTAGGAGGGCGAGCGAATGTGGAAACGGTAGGGTGCGGGCCCGCCGTCGCTCACCACGTAGAACCCCAGCTCCCCGCGCGGAGACTCGATGCGGCCGTACGCCTCGCCCGCTGGAGGTCGCAGCGCCAGCGGCGCCGAGGCGATGGCTCCCGGTTGGACCGTGGCTGTCGCGATCTTTGAGTGCACCGGGCCGGCGGGGATCATGTCCAGCGCCTGCTCCAGGATGCGGATGCTCTGCCGCATCTCGGCCAGCCGCACCAGAAAGCGGTCGTAGGCGTCCCCGTTCGTGCCCACGCAGATATCGAACTCCACCTTGTCGTAAGCGGCGTAGGGGTCCGCCTTGCGGATGTCCCAGGCCACGCCGCTGCCCCGCAGCATCGGCCCGCTCACCGAGGAGGCGATGGCCAGATCCGCCGGCAGGACGCCTATCCCTCGCGAGCGGCCGACCAGGATCTCGTTCTCCAGGAGCAGCCCCTCGTACTCGTCCATGCGCTTGGGCAGCTCGGCGATAAGCGCGTGGGCGGCGGGCATGAACTCGGGCGGAATGTCCCTGGACAGGCCACCGATGCGCATGTAGTTGGTGGTCAGGCGGGCGCCGCAGGCCATCTCGAACAGGTCCAGAACCTTCTCCCGCTCGCGCAGCGTGTGCATGATCGGCGTCTGCCAGGCGCCACAGTCGTTCGCGAAGAAGCCCACCGCCATGGAGTGGCTGACGAATCGCTGCAGCTCCGACATGACGACGCGGAGCCACTTCGCCCGCTCCGGCGGCTCGATGCCGCAGAGCTTCTCCACCGCCTGCACGTAGGCCAGGTTGCCGGTCATGGCGGAGATGTAGTCGGTGCGGTCCGTGAAGGGGATGTTCTGGGTGAAGCTGCGCTCCTCGGCCAGCTTCTCCATGCTGCGGTGCAGGTAGCCCACCACCATGTCGACGTCGGTGATGCGCTCGCCGTCCAGGGTGAGGCGCATCCGGAACACGCCGTGGGTGCTGGGGTGCTGCGGCCCGAAGTTGACGACGTACGGCTCCGTCTTCATCGCCACGGCTAGCCTCGCCCCTCCAGCTTTCCGCCGGGCTCGCCCGGGAAGCGCTCCAGGCCGGCCATCTGGCCGCCGGGGAAGTTGAGCCAGTCCTTGCGCAGGGGATGTCCGGGGAAGCCTTCCCAAAGGAAGACGCGCCGCAGGTCGGGGTGACCCCGGAAGCGAATCCCCATCAGATCGAACGTCTCCCGCTCCTGGAGGTGAGCGCCGCGCCAGACTGAGGCCACGGAAGGGACCTCCGGGTTGTCGTGGTCGTCGCAGCAGGTCTTGAGGGTGGAAGCCTGGTTTCGGCCTATCGACACGAGGTGGTACACCACCTCGAAATGGTCCAGCCGGTCGACGCCGGTGAGCGAGGTGAGATACCCGAAGTCCATCTCCGGGTCATCTCGCAGGAAGGTGCAGACCTCCACCAGACTGTCCGCCTCGACCTCCGCCCACTCGGGCGTGGCGTCGGCGACGGCGTCGGGGAACTTCTGCTGGATGCGCTGTCCCAGGTCGAGTCCGGTGAGGACGCGGGTCATACGGCGGCACCCTCGCATCGTAGATGCAGCGCCGCCGAGCCGCGTATCCTCACGCCGCATTCCCTGCCTACCGCCAGGCAAGCCTCAGGGTGCGGTCTCACGTTACGTCCATTCCAGAGCGTTCTTGCGCCAGGCGTAGGCCAGCCCGATGAGAAGGATCACGAGGAAGGTGAGCACCTCAACGAAGCCGGCGACAGCCACCCTCTCGAAGGAGACCGCCCAGGGGTAGAGGAACACGGCCTCGACATCGAAGATGACGAACAGGAGGGCGTAGTAGTAGTAGCGGAAGTTGAACTGAACCCAGGCGGTGCCCTCCGTCTCTACCCCGCACTCGAAGGTGTCTTCCTTGATGGGGTCGGGGGCTTGGGGCCGGATCTTGAGCAAGCCTAGCGCCCAGGAGGTGGCGATCCCTCCCACCGGAAAGAGAAGAGCGAGAAGAAGGAGAAAGCCTACGTGTCCCCAGTCATAAAGCATATGGAGCGAAGATTGTGAATTTTATCGCTTGCCGGCTCGGCGCCGAGTATAGCACAGGCCTATGAGTGGAACAACAGAGGCGGCACCGTCCCGTCGGCTGGCGCGTTAGTATTGCTGACGCACTGGAGCTCCTTCGCCGACTAGTGCGCCGAGGTGGGAATTGGCAATGCTAATACGTAGAGCAGACCTCGATGACCTGGACGCAGTAGTCAAGCTGCGCCTCGAGCTGCTTCGTGAGGTGGGCAACCTTAGGCGGGACGCTCCCGCCGCTCGGCTGGCGGAGGCGACCCGACGCTATCTTGCCGACAAGATGCCGAAGGGCGAGTTCGCGGCCTGGGTCGCGGAGGTGGATGACGAGATAGTGGGGATCAGCGGGCTGGTGATCACCGAACGGCCGCCTCTTGCCGACAACCTGTCGGGTGTAGAGGGGTACGTCCTGAACATGTACACGATTCCCGAGTGCCGCGGCCGGGGAATCGCCGCCGTGCTGCTGGACGAGATCATTGACTTCGCCAAAGGCACCGACGCCCGGCGTGTCTGGCTTCACGCAACCCCGGTCGCCAGGTCGATCTACGAGAAGGCTGGATTCGTTCCCAGATCCGCTGGCAGCCGCACGTCCGCCGTTTCGGAGATGGAGCTGGTGTGGTAGGAACTCCCATCGGCCCCGGCTGCGGGATGGTAGACTGTATCCCGCATGCTCGTCGACCTGCATACCCACACCCGTCCCCTCTCTCACGATAGCCTCCTTTCCCCTGACGAGCTCATCGATGCCGCCAAGGCGGCGGGCCTGGACGCCGTGTGCCTTACCGAGCACGACTTCACCTGGGAGCCCGAGAAGGTGCACGACCTCGCTCGGCGCCACGCCTTCACCGTCATCCCCGGCATCGAGGTCAATACGGAGGACGGTCACATCATCGCATTCGGTATCGACCGCTACATCTACGGCATGCATCGGGTCGCCGAGTTGGCCCGCCACGTGGATGAGGCCGGCGGCGTCCTCATCGCCGCTCACCCCTATCGCCGGCAGATTCCCTTCAAGCTGCGCCTGGACCAGAACGCCGATGAGGCGTCCGACTGGAGCGAGGCGCTGGAGCGGGCCGCCGCCAGGCCCGCCTATCGACATGTTTGCGCCGTGGAGACCATCAACGGCCGCAGCAGCCAGCGGGAGAACGACTTCTCGCAGGAGCTATGCCGCCGCCTCGGCCTGCCCGCCGTGGGGGGGAGCGACGCCCACGAGCGGGACGATCTCGGCCGCTGCGCCACAGAGTTCGAGCGACCCATCACCGACCTCTCGGACCTCATCGCGGAACTCAAGGCCGGTCGCTTTCGCCCGCTCTCTTCCTGGTAGCCAGCACCGCCCGCCGTTGGCTGGGGCCACCTCTGCGTGGGCTGTGGTGGCATCGCCTGGATGGTGGTCGGATGGCGGGTCAGGCGGGACGAACAACATCGGGGTGGGGGTGTGGCACCGCAGGCTTGCGCTAGCCCTCCATCCCGGCTCATAATTCGCCGCGAGTATGGAGTTCCTTCAGCGCTTAGCCATTCCCCGACGCCTAGCTGCCCGCGTCTGGCTGTTCACTGTGCCCTCCGCCGTCGTCTCCTTCGAGCGGCGGCAGCGCATCCCCAGGATGCCCATCGGCCGCGGGCGAATCCTCGGTCTGGCCCTGGTCGCGGGCGGCGCGGCGGTCCTCCTGCGTGGCCAGGGGGCCGAAGAGCAGCCCGGAGCCGGGTCGCGCGGCCTCTCCCGCTTCCGCCAGAGGCCCGCTGTGGGCGGCGCCCTGCTTGCCCTGACCGGCGCCGGTGTCCTCCTGCGCTCCCTCATGCTCACCGCCTACGCCCTCGGCCTGGCCTTCGCCTTCGCCCGCGATGTGGTGGATCTGGAGGAGCCTCAGCTCCCCGGTCGGGACGGCGACGGCGACGTCTGGGAGTACGACGAGACCCAGGTTTGACACCAGTGGGGGCCTGATGTATGCTCCCTGACGCAAACGTCAGGGATGGTCACCTCGTCCAAGGAGGCGCCCTATGGCCGAGCCCCAGCCATCGGTTATCACCGATGCCATGCGCGCCGACATCGGCAAGGAGTCCGAACCCGTAACACTCGAGGTCGACAAGACCGCCTGCCGCATGTTCGCCCGCTCCGTCGGCTACACCGACCCCGTCTACTACGACGAGGAGTACGCCAGGAGCAAGGGGTATCGCAGCATCCCGGTTCCCTTCGCCTTCTTGGGCCACCCGATATTCAACCCCAATGCGCCCCAGCGGCTCGGCGGCTACTTCCGCACCGACACGCCGTTCAAGCGCGTACTCAACGGCGGCACGGACATCGAGTACTTCGACAGCGTCTGCGCCGGCGATGTCCTCACCGCCACCAGCAAGCTCGTGGACATCAGCGAGCGCCAGAGCAGACTGGGCCCCATGCTCATCACCGTGACCGAGTTCACCTTCCGCAACCAGGACGGCAAGATCGTCGCCAGCATGCGCGGCACCGGTATCCAGTACTGAGGCAAGATGTAGCTGCTGGGCTTCAACCCTGCTCTACTGACGCGGGCTTGTAGCCAGCAGTAGGGCAGGGCCCCAGCCCTGCCTGGAGGAGAACACGATGGCACAGCCCTACTTCGAGGACATCAGCGAAGGACAGGAGGTCACTCCTCTCACCCAGCACTACGACTCCCAGCGACTCGTGTACTGGGCTGCCGGCTCCGGCGACTTCTACCAGATCCACTACGATAAGGACTTCGCCCAGGGCACCGGCCTGCCCGACCGTATAGTCCACGGCGCCCTCAAGCACGCCCTCCTCGGGCGGATGCTCCACGAATGGGTCGGCGATGGGGGGCAGGTGAAGCGGGTGGCCTGCCAGTACCGCGGCATGGACATGGTGGACAAGGATGTCATCTGCAAGGGCGTGGTCACCGGCAAGCGCACCGAGAACGGTGAAAACCTCGTCGATCTGGAGGTGTGGACGGAGACGCCGGACGGGCAGAAGACGACTCCCGGAACGGCCACGGTGACGCTGCCAGCGCGAGGAGATTAGAGGCCTCGAAGCCGAAGGTCGGGCTTCAGCCCGACTGCGACAGGCTGAAGCCAGTCCTTCCGGGGTACGGATAGCGCAAGGAGGCGCCCATGGGAGTGCTAGAAGGAAAGGTGGCCATCGTCACCGGCGCCGGCCGCGGCATCGGTAGGGGTATCGCCGTCCAGGTGGCCGAAGAGGGAGCGCAGGTCGTCGTCAATGATGCCGGCGTCGGACCCGATGGGGCCGGCCACGATGACGGCCCCGCCGATCAGGTGGTCGCCGAGATTAAGGACAAACGCCTGACCGCCGTGGCCAACTACGACTCCGTGGCCACGATGCAGGGAGGCGAGAGCATCATCCAGACCGCCCTGGACAGCTTCGGCCGGCTGGACATCCTGGTAAACAACGCCGGTATCCTGCGCGACCGCATGATCTTCAACATGATGGAGGAGGAGTGGGACGACGTCATTGCGGTCCACCTCAAGGGCCACTTTGCCTGCACCAAGCCCGCCGCTGTGCTGATGCGGCAGCAGCGGTACGGGCGCATCATCAACTTCTCGTCGGAGTCCGGCCTCTGGGGCAACGCTGGGCAAGCCAACTACGGCGCCGCCAAGTCGGGCATCGCTGGCCTCACGCGCGTGGTGGCCCGCGACCTGGGGCGCTACGGCGTCACCTGCAACTGCATCGCCCCACGCGCCTGGACCCGCCTCACCGCCACCATCCCCGATCAGCGACGGGGGAGCGGCGTCGCTACGCCGGCGACGGAACCGCTGGAGCAGTTGGCGCCGGAGTTCGTCGCTCCCATGACCTGCTATCTGGCCTGCGACGAAGCGTGGAACGTCAACGGTCAGGTGTTTCTCGTCTACAGCGGCACCGTGGCCCTCCTCAACCATCCCCTGCCTTCGACCACCATCTTCAAGAGGGGGATGTGGACGCTGGATGAGCTCTCCAAGACGATGCCTCAGTTGATGGAGGGAACGCGCAACCCGGCCCCGCCGCCGGATAACCTGGAGATACCGGGCCGGCCCAAGCCGCAGCCGGAAGCGGCCAGCCAGTAGGAGCGATCAACTAGCGGTGGCTGCGGGGCTTCGGCTCTGCGCGCGGCACGGAAGAGGAGCAGTTCACGATGACAGACAAGCTCAAGGGACGCAACGCGGTAGTCACCGGCGCTGGCCGTGGCATTGGCCGGGAGGTGGCCCTCCTGCTCGCTAGGGAGGGCGCCAACGTGGTGGTCAACGACCCCGGCGTGAACATGGACGGCACCGGCACTGACGCTGGGCCCGCCGATCAGGTCGTGCAGGAGATCAAGGCCGCTGGCGGCGCCGCCGTGGCCAACCACGACAGCGTGGCCGACATCGCTGGCGGCGAGAACATGATCCAGCAGTGCGTGGACGCCTTCGGGCGGATCGACATCCTTATCAACGTGGCTGGCATCCTCCGCGACCGCATGGTCTTCAACATGACGGAGGAGGAGTGGGACGCGGTCATCGCCGTGCACCTCAAGGGGCACTACAACACCATCAAGCCCGCGTCGGTGCTGATGCGCCAACAGCGGTATGGGCGCATCGTGAACTTCTCGTCCATCTCCGGTCTTCGCGGCAACTCCGGCCAGGCCAACTACGGGGCCGCCAAGGCGGGCATCGCCGGGCTCACCCGTGTGGTAGCGCGGGACCTGGGGCGCTACGGAGTCACCTGCAACGCCATCGCCCCCGTGGCCCAGACGAGGATGACCGCCTCCGTACCCGAGGCTGGCCGCCAGGTGCGGGCCCAGCGGGGCATCGCCCCCACCGCTCCCGAGCATCTGGTGGAGCCGACCGCGGAGCACGTGGCTCCCATGACCGTCTACCTCTGCACCGACGAAGCCTGGAACATCAACGGCAAGATATTCCACGTGGCCGGGGGCGATGTCTCCCTCGCGGCCGAGGAGACCCCCGTGCGTCAGATCAGCAAGGATGGCAAGTGGGAGGTGGAGGAGCTGCTCACGCTGGTCCCCACGCACTTGCTGGTCGGGGTGGAGAACCCGGCGCCACCGCCGCCGGACCTGGATATCCCTGGACGCCCAGCGAGCTAGTACCAGCCCTAGGGCCTAGGCCGGCACCTCTCGCCCGGGTGTGGGCGCCGTGACCCACTCGCGGCGGACCTCCATGACGATGAACGTGTGACCGTCCCGCCAGGCGCTGCCGCAGTCGGTGAAGCCTACCTTCTGGAAGGCGCGATGGGCGCGGCGGTTCCAGTCCAGGGTGTGCAGGTACAGCCGCTGGAGGTCCGTGGTGCGGAACAGATGGGCGATCAGGGCGGCTACCGCGTCGGTGCCGTACCCCTGGGCCCACCAGTCCCGCAGTCCGATGCTTATCCCCAACTCGGCTTCCCGGCGGGCCGCATCGTGGTTGTAGTACATGATGTTGCCGATATGCCGCCCGGTTTCGTCCTCCACGGCGAACGAACGCCCCGGGGTGTCGGTGAACCGCATGTCGAAAGACCAGTTCCGCTGGTATTGGGGGAACGGCATGTGCACCGGGCGCGAGGCATCGAAGCGCGCCAGCTCCTCGTCGCAGCGCCAGGCGTACTCGTCTGCCGCATCGGTCATGCGTTTGCGTCGCACCACCGTCTTGCGGCCGCGGGCGACGACGTCATCGCGGGGGAGCCCGCTCACAACTCCTCCTCCAGCTCCGCCCTGGCCTGCTGGACGATCTTCTTGTCGTTGTCGAAGGTCAACGTCTCTATAGTCTCTTCAATGGGAAACCATTCCACGCGGTCATACTCTAAGTCATGATCAGCCGTGCTGCCACCGATGGCCCGCATCAAGTAGTGGTGTACCCACTTGTGGTAGCGGATGCCCTCGCGGGTGAACCAGTACTCGGCGACACCGATCTTCTTGACGATCTCGACCTTGAGGCCGGTCTCCTCGCTCACCTCGCGCAGGGCGGCCGCTTCCAGAGACTCGCCTTCATCGGGTGTCCCCTTGGGGAGGCCCCATACGCCGTCGGAGTCCCGGCCGCAGATGACCACCTCGGGTCCCACGGCTCCCTGCCTGACGACGACGCCGCCGGCCGATACGGCCCGCTCCACGGGCATTCGGCGTGACTTTCGCGCTCTCATGTCACCTCGTAGTCGATGGAAAGTGGGTCCTCCATGAACGACGCCTCGGCCAGGGCAGCGGCTGCGGCTTCTTGGACGCTGGGCGATGGGGCGTGGAGCAAGGGGCGCAGCAGCGATTTGACGCCGCTGCCGCCGATCTGACCCAGGGCGGCGATGGCCGCCACCTTCACCTCCGGGTCGGGGTCGTAGAGCAGGGGGGCCAGGTGGGAGACCGCTCGCCTATCGGCCAGGGAACCCAGGGCCACGGCGGCCTCGTAGCGCATCTCGGGGTGTTCACTCTTGAGCTCCTCGGTCAACGGGGGGAGCCAGCGCGGCTCGCAGCTGCGGCCCATGGCGTGAAGGGCGCTCACCCTGAGGCGGGGCGCCTCGCTCTCGTAGGCCTGGAGGATCGCATCCTGTACCCAGGGGCGGCCGCAAGCGCCGATCGCCTCCAGAGCTCGCGTCTGGACCTCTTCCTCCTCCAGTTCGTCATCCAGGCTACGCCGCAGCCCCTCCTCGACCTTCCGGAAGTGCTGCTCTCGCAGCTTCCCAAGCTCGAACATCAGGACGAAACGGCCCAGGGCCAACGCGGCCTCCGCCCGTACCTCCGGCACTTCGTCTTTCTCCAGGAGTTGCAGCAGCCGACCAATGAGATCGCGCCCTTCGTACTCCCAGAGGCCGCGCACTGCGGCGGCCCGGATATCGGCCTCCGGGTCGTCCAGGGCCGTGAAGAACACGGCGTCAAAGTTGAGCTCCACGTTGTCCTCCGCCAGCTCGATCAACTGGGAGACCACCTGCTGCCTTCGCTCGGCGTCCATCTCCGGCCAGGCCGAACGCAGCGCCTCCAGCCGCTCCGAGTTGAGGTCGTGCAGGTGCTGCAGGTCCGCCACGCTCAGGTGAGTGGCCGGGTCGCGGAGGTGACGCAGGTATTCAGAGAACTCCATGACAGCACTCTGCAGGCCGTAATGCCTGCACTGCCATTCTACAACGCAGATAAGCGTTTGGCCCCTCAGCCCCGCGTCGGCGCCGCCTTCCGACGCTCGCCGCCCTTGCCCAGCTTGGGCTCCGTCCCCTGCACCAGGCGGCGGATGTTGCCCTCGTGTCGCAGCAGCACGAGCGCGGTGGCGAAGGCCCCGAACACGACTTTGGAGTAGGTGTAGTGGTCGCCGCCCTGCACAACCGCCAGCATCAGCAGCGCCAGCGCGCCCAGCGGCACCGTGATTATCGACATCAGGGACATATAGCGGAATGTAAGGATGATGAACAGTCCCGCCGCCAGCAGGCTCACGCTCACCGGCATCGCCAGCGCAGCGTATACCCCGAAGGAGGTGGCCACCCCGCGGCCCCCCCGAAAGCCGATGTACAACGGGAAGTCGTGGCCCAGCACCACGGCTAGCCCGGCCGCCACCTGAAGGTCGTGCGACTCGAATAGGAACCAGGTAACGAGGACTAGCACGTAGCCCTTCAGGGCATCGGCCAGCAGGACGAGCACGAACGGCCCCCTACCCACGGTTCGCATCACGTTCGTCGCTCCCGTGGCGCCGCTGCCGAAATCGCGGACGTCGATCCCCTTGAGGACACGCCCCGCTATGTATCCGAACGGGATCGACCCTACCAGATATGACACAGCGATGACCGCTGCGAACTCAAGGATCACTGAATCCCGCCTCTGCTGCGGAAGATGAGCCGGATGGCCGTTCCCTCGAACCGGAAAGCCCTCCGCAGGGCCTTCTCCAAGTACCGCCGATACGAGAAGTGTAGCAGGCTGGCGTCGCTCACGAAGAAGACGAACGTGGGCGGGTTCACCTCCGCCTGGGTGACGTAGAGGAGACGCAGCACGCGGCGGCCTTTGGAGGGCGGGCGGTGCTCCGCCACTGCCTTCTGCACCGCCGCGTTCAGCTCACCTGTGGGCACCCGAAGGAAGCGGCTGTCGCTCACCTCCAGCACTACATCCAGCAGGCCGTCGATGTTGAGGCCGGTCTTGGCTGAAACGAACGCCAGTGGCGCCCAAGGGGCGAACCGCAGCCGGCGCAGCGCCCGGCGGGCGAACTCCTCCCGGCTCTCTTCCGTGTCCTCCATGAGGTCCCACTTGTTGGCGACCACGATGAGCCCCTTGTGGGCGTCGGCGACGTAGCCCGCGATGTGCAGATCCTGGGCCGCCATCGCCTCCGACGCGTCCAGCACAAGCAGACCGATGTCGGCCCGCGTCAGCGCCTGCTCCGCCCGCAGGACGCTGTACTTTTCGATGCCGCGGGCGATGCGGCCGCGGCGGCGGATGCCTGCCGTATCGATTAACAGCAGCCGCTTCCCCTCGTAATCGAACGGGGTGTCCACCGCATCGCGGGTAGTCCCGGGCTCGGCGCTCACCAGCACCCGCTCCCGTCCCAGGATGGCGTTGACCAGGGCGGACTTGCCCACGTTAGGTCGTCCCACGATGGCCAGGCGCAGCGCCTCCGTCGGTGCCTCCCCCTCTGTTGGCGGTAGCAGCGCTTCCAGCCGCTCGCGAAGGTCGCCCAGGCCGATGCCGTGGTAGGCGCTCACCGGGATGGGGTCGCCCAACGCCAGGCTGTAGAACTCCGCGGCGGCCTCGCGGCGGGCATCGTTGTCCGCCTTGTTGGCTATGAGGAGCACGGGCTTGTCCGTGCGCCGCAGGAGATGCGCGATCTCCTCGTCCGGCGGCGTCGCTCCGGACACGGCATCGACGAGAAAAAGGATCACGTCCGCTTCCGTCATCGCCGTCTCGACCTGGAGGCGAATCAGCGCCGGGTAGCCTTCGTCTGCGCTGGGAACGAGCCCGCCGGTGTCGATGACCGCAAAGGAGAGCCATCCCATCTGGGCCTCTCCATACAGGCGGTCCCGCGTCGTCCCGGAGACCTCTGATACGATCGCCCGGCGGCCGGCTATGAGACGGTTAAACAGGGTGGACTTGCCGACGTTGGGTCGCCCCACGATGGCGACCACCGGCCTAGCGGTGACGCTTCCGGTCGCGAGCGGGCGGGGCTTCGTGCGGGCCACACCTACCTCGGCTCCAGCGTGATCTCAACCGTCTCCGGGGAGACGTTCGCCACCAGCGTATCGGCGGGCGCGGAGACGCTCACGTTGACGGAGTGCGCGCCCTCTCCCAGTCCCGATAGGTTGACGGTGGCAGCGATGTCATTGGGGCGGAGCGCGCGCAGCGTCGGCAGCTCGCCCAGCAGTTCCACCTCGACGAGCGGCAGGGCGCCGCTGAGGCTGAGACCGTCGTCCAGCCCCACGGCGACGGCGGTCGCTGCCAGCGTTCGCCTCCCCTGGGCGGGCTCGATGTCCACGGTCACCGTGACGCTTGTGCCGCCACTGACGCTCACGTCCGGCGGCAGGTCCAGCGATACCGTCAGCACGACGTCATCGGCCGCCTCGCTTATGTCGACCGGCTGCGTGCGGATGGCTGCCGCCTCTGCGATGAAAGATGGAGGCCCGAACACTTCGGTCACGGCAGGGTCGACGCTGACGCTGACTACCTCAAAGCCGGTGGCAGGGGAGCCGGTCACGGCGGGCCTGATGGCCAGGGGAGCGCTGAACTCCTCCTGCGTTATCTTTATCGAGGCGTTGACCACGCTGGGCTCCAGCGACACCTCGGTGACCGGGTTGCCCCGCGAATCCAGGGCCTCTAGACGCACCGCCTGGGTGAGGTTCTCTGTGCGGGCGCTGAGGTCTAGCCTGGCCACCACTTGGTTCACCAGGCTGACCCGGTCCTGGGTTCCCGTTACCAGCACCGTCTCGGCGTCAATCTCAGGGGTTCCGGCCTCGTAACCTTTGGGGGGGCTGCCCTCCAGCTTCGGCGTGACCGACACGGACTTGCTGAATAGGCTCTTCAGCTCCACCTCAACCGTGTCTGGTATCACCTCCGTCACCCTCAGGCCGCCGCGGCCGGTCAGCGGCTCCACTTGCACGGGTAGGTCGTAGGCGCCCGCCTGAAGTCCGTCTAGGTCGACAGTCCCCTTGAAGTCTGCGGCAGAAAGGGTGCTCCATACGTCGTCGGCCACATCTACCCTCACCCGTACGTTGACCGGCGACGCCGCCAGGGCCAGGTCTCCCGGCACGTTCACCGTCTCCACCGCTATGTCGAAGGGCAGGACTCCGGAACGGGTTGGGCTCTCCGTGTCGGTGACGAATATCCACAGGGCGAACCCCAAGACGATGGAGAAAGCCGCCAGCCCCAGGTTCCCGCGCACCGATGTCACCACCGGCCACACGAGCCCTCGTAGGAAAGCCAGCGCCTCTTCCAGAAGCTGCCTCAACCGTTCCATGTCCCTCCGCCCTCTGTCATCGACTGAGTCCCCGCAGACCTCGCCGCACAGGCCGGTCTAGTTCGCTCGTCGGCACCAGCAGGCTCCGCAGTACGCCTCGCAGGCGCGGCCCGTCCAGTCGCGATATCATCCTGCCGTTGGCCGCCACCGAGATGTCCCCTGTCTCTTCGGAGACCACCACCGCCACCGCGTCGGTGCGCTCGGAGATGCCCATGGCGGCGCGGTGGCGCAGGCCCGCTAGCTCTCGGTCGCTCCGGTCCGACAGAGGCAATGTGCAGCCACCAGCGGCGATGCGGTCCTCCCGGATGATGACCGCGCCGTCGTGCAGGGAGGAGTTGGGGTAGAAGATCCCCTGGAGCAGGCGGCTCGAGGGTGTCGCGTCCACCTTCACGCCGCTGTCGACGTAGTCCTCCAGGCCGGCCTCCCGCTCAAGCACCACGATCGCCCCGTGGCGGTTCGCGGACAGGCTCAACGCGGCGTCCGCGACCGTATCCACGATGCTCTCGTAGAGATGGCGCCCCGGCCACGGCCAGCGCCCCGTCCGCCCTACGCGCACCAGGAACCGCCGTATCTCCGGCTGGAAGATGATCGGTATCGCGATGAGGATGGCCGGAAACGAGTTGCGCAGCAGCCAGTCCAGCACCGTCAGCTCCAGCACTGAGGCCAGGATGACCGCTCCCAGCAGCACTATGACGATGCCCCGCAGCAGCGACATCGCGGCGGTGCCCTTTAGCAGGAGCAGCGCCAGGTAGATCAGGGCGGAGATGGTCAGGATATCGACGACGCTGGCCGCCTCGAACCGCTCCAGGGTATCGCGTATGGTGTCCCAAAGCTCCACGCTAGCCGTCCTCCTGCCCAAGGATGAGTGCCAGCGCCGCCTTCTGTGCGTGCAGCCGGTTCTCCGTCTGGTCGAACACCACCGACTGTGGCCCTTCGATCACCTCAGCAGCGACCTCCTCGCCTCGATGGGCCGGCAGGTCGTGCATGAAGATCGCGTCCGGCGCCGCCAGCGACATCATTCGTGCGTCCACCTGATAGCCTTGGAACGCCTCTTCTCGCGCGGCGCGCTCCTCTTCCTGTCCCATGCTAGCCCAGACGTCCGTGTATACGACCATCGCCCCCTTCGCCGCCTCCTCGGGGTCGCGCAGGCAGGCGACGGCGCCCCCGGCGTCACGGGCCAGCTCCTGCGCCCGGGCCACCGTAGCCTCGGGCAGGCTGTATCCCTCCGGCGACGCGAATCGGAACTCCATGCCGCTCATCGCCGCCGCCAGGCAGAGGGAGCGGGCCGTGTTGTTGCCGTCGCCCACGAACGCCAGGCTCACCCCGGCCAGCCGGTCCTTCTTCTCCTGTATCGTCAGGACATCCGCCAGGGCCTGGCAGGGATGCTCCCCGTCCGAGAGCGCGTTGATGACCGGCACTTCGGCCCACCGGGCCAGCTCCTCCACGGTCTTGTGGGCGAAGGTGCGGGCGGCGACGCAGTCCACGTAGCGGCCGAGCACGCGGGCCACGTCCTCCACCGGCTCCCGCGTGCCCAGTCCAACTTCTGCCGGCGACAGGTATATGCAGTCGCCTCCCAACTGTCGCATCGCCACATCAAAGGAAACGCGGGTTCGCAGCGAAGGTTTCTCGAAGACCAGCGCCAGTGTCTTCCCCGCCGCGAGCGACTGAGGGCCGCTGCCCTTCAGCACGCGCGCCGTTTTCAGCACGCGCGCCAGTCCCTCAGGCGAAAGATCAGCGATTGATAGCAGGTCGCGGCCGCGCAAAGCTACACCTCCGGACAGTCGATCGCACTTATCGTGGCTGCAGACCCTGCCTGCCGGCAGGCAGGCTTCAGGTCTGCCCTTTTTCGTCCGCCCCGTAGCCCCCGCGGGCCAGGGCTTGTGCGCCTATGGCGGGGCCGCAGCCCTGCTCGGCTACGAACCGGGCTTACCCGCCTCTAGCGGGTTCGTGCAAATCAAGTATAGCATCCGCAAAACCTGCACATTCTGAGTTCGTTGGAGGGCCACTAATCGGGCTGGGGCGCGCCCCGAACACGGCGGCGCCATGTGGACCGGAGGGGATACAAGACGTAGTAAGGAACTATCCCTATGGCAGGCTTAGAACAGCGCGCTTCCGCAAGCCGGGCGCGAGGGGCGCAAACTCAGGGCGCCGGAGAAGCGCTCGGAGGGGGAGGAGTTACCCTTCTAGGTGGAGATCGATCTTCGTCCCAAGCGTACTTGGCTATCCGCTCGGGAAGCGTCGTTTTCGTCCCGCTCTCGGTTGACGCGCTGGATCAAGCCCTGTTCATTGGCTTTCAGGAAGGCCGCCACAACTTCAGGGTCGAACTGCGTGCCGCTGTGCCTCTCGATCTCCTGTACGGCTTCGTCGTGAGATCTGGCCCTTCGGTACGGACGCGGGGACGTAATGGCGTCGTAAGTGTCCACCAGTGCGAGGAGCCGCGCACCCAGAGGTATCTTGTCGCCAGCTAGTCCCCGGGGATAGCCGGTGCCGTCGTACCTCTCGTGGTGAGCGTAGATAATCTCCGCCGCGCCCTTCAGGAAGCCATGCAGGAAATCTATGCCCTTCAGGATCTCGTAGCCCATCCTGGGATGCTCTCTAATCTGCGTCCGCTCTTCGTCGCTCAGGGAGCCCGGCTTGGACAGCACGGCCTCGGCCATGCCCAGCCCGCCGATGTCGTGCAGAGTGGCCGCCAGCGTGATGTCGTGTAGCTCTTGCTTGCGCAGTCCCACGTGGCGCGCCAGCACGGCCATCAGTTCCGATAGGCGACTGGAGTGCTCTGCGGTTCGCTGGTCGCGGAAGTCGACAGCCGTGCGCAGCAGCACGGGAACGATGGCATCGTAGCTCTTCTCGAGGCGTTCGGCGCGGCCCAGGAATTCATCCCGCTGCTTGTCAATGATCTCGTAGTGGCGCCTCGTCACCCAGAGCAGCATCACGAACAGGAAGGCCAGGGCGGCGTTGATGACGGCCCCTCCGCCCGCCATGGTAAGGATGAAGCTCGCGGCGGGACCGGAGAGAAGCGCCCCCAGAGTGAGCGCGATTATGGCTAGCCACAGCAACCGGTGCTTCAGCAGCCAGGCAGATGCACCGCCTGCCTGTCTCTGGGCAGGCAAGCGCTGCCCATCGCCGCTGATCTGTTCGGTCAGGGCTTCCTGCTTCGGCCTAGCCTGCCCAGCCCCGTCGGAAGGTGAGCGCAATTTGAAAAGACGCATGGCTTGCGAGTTCTCTCTAGTGTCGTCCCTTCGTGCGATATTTCGCCACGATCGGCATTGCTGCAGCAGGAGACGTGAGAACAGAGAAGAGCTGCGTACAAAGAGGATAAGGAGCGGTAAAGAATCAGTTTAGGTTTGGTAAAGGCCAGGAGAGCGCGCGGCCAGCCGGTCCCGAAATAGGAAGGAGGAGCGGCCTAGACTGCTCTTCTCCTCTCTAGATCTGTCGCAGGTGCCCTCGGCAGGTCCGTGGGCGTCCTACCGTCTGTCTTCGTGCCACTCCCCGGCTGCCCATGCCTATGATTCGTTCACGGGCGGGCTGCGTAATCCGCCAGGCAGCCAGAAACGAGCTGTCATGCGGTTCACCCGGGTGCCCAACTGAGCCAGGCGGCCGGCGAACCCGGCCGTCGAGCCGCGAGGGCCACTCCTGGCCTCGCTGGCCCGGAGAGCTGCTCTTGCCTCTCGGTCCTTTTCAGCTAGATTCGCACGTGCCTGGAACTGCAGCATGAGGTCTATCATTCGATCACCCTCTCTTCGCCCGGGATCATCGCTGGTCAAATGGCAAGACGGAATGGAGGAGAAGCCGTTAAGCTCTGGCCGGTGGGCGCTAGGTTTGGAACTCGTTGACGTTCAGTGAAGGCCGTCCCCCGTTGACGGTCGCCCAGCCCAAGCCACAATGTGGCGGCTTCTTGGTCACCGGTGTCGGTAGCCCGTACGCGGCGAAGTCGCGGCGGGCCTAGACTGGCTCCGCTGAACCCAAATCAGCCTCGACGACCTATTGGTGTCTGGGCAGGGAGGCGGTTGGGTCGTCAGATTTGTGGTGAGGCCGGCTCACAACGCAAGGTAGCGACTGCTCATCGGCGTTCATCAGCCAGAGGGCAACCCCTACCCCAGGCGCCCACCAGAGGCGGATCAGCCTCGGGCGGCAGCGCTTTGTGGCCTACCAGCGGCCTGTCACGAGGGCTCCTTCAGAAGCTCCAATGCCAGCCGGTACGCCGTACCACCGGCGGGCAGGCAGACGCGCATCGGCACGCCGGAGCTCCAGAACTGTTTCTGGCCCTCCTCCGTGCTCAGGTCCACACCCGTCAGCTCATGGCAGCAGATGTGCCCCATCTCGGCCTCGAAGCGGCGACGAAACTCCTGCACCAGACGCCATGTGCCAAAGCGATCTTCCGACGGCAGGTCCCGTCCGCGCTTGAGGCCGATGCTCATCACGGCACCGACGACGGCACCGCAGACAGCCCCCGTGCCGCCAATACCACCACCGAAGCCGCTGGCGATCCGGGGAATGGCCTCGTTCTCTATCCCTGACTCCTGGCACACGGCCAGCAACACGGCCTCCGATCAATCGTAGCCACGGGCTAGCAACTGCTGGGCTGGGTTCGGCTGCATGGCTCCCTACCTTTCCCTTCCCTGGCGTCCCCACAAGCACGGTCGAGGGGTGGTCCGACGCTCTTTCCTTCTCCAGGGCGATTATACCCTCGCCTGCTGACGCCGCGTACCGGTGTCAGCAGGCCACTTCGAGGAGCTGCCCAAAGGGAGGGCGAATGCGCCTGAGTCGGAGGCCGGACTACCTACCCCTTACCGCTGCTGGACGGCTTGTCCGGTTCGACCTCCCTGGCGTGGGGGATGCAGCAGACAAAGCGGAAGATATCGCCTCCGGTATTGGTGAAGCAGTGCTCCTCGCCCGGCGGCACAAACACCGCGTCGTCGGGAGACAGGTGTCGTTCGCTGTCGGGACCGCGTACCTTGCCCTGCCCGGAGAGGATGAAGACTTCGTGTTCCCAGTCGTGGGTATGGAATGGTGTCGAACCACCAACTGCCACCTCCAAGACCCTCATCGAGAACCGGGGCGCTTCCTCTGAAGAGATGACAGTCCTCAGGGCGACACCGGGGACCTCCGTGTCCGCCGCTACCTCACGACAGTTGCGTACCTTCACAGTGCACCTCCCCTGTCAGCTTACCGCCCATCCATGCTCGACCAATGCCTGGAGGGCTGTCAAGGGTCTGGGAGAAAGCAGGCGGAGGGCGGAGATGGATGGCCCACACGATCTCGGCGTCTGGAGTTTGGTGGCGCGCCTAGGCCCCGTTGAAACCCGTCCAACACAAGCCGCCAGCACGGGAGCTGCACCGACGGCGTGGACAACGACCTAGATGGCGACATTGACGCCGCCGCCTGAGCTTGCTAGGAATACCACGCGGGTGCCTCCTGAGGCTACGAGGCCGTTAGATGGGGCGGCCGCCGAGTTTTCCATCAGACGGCCGGAGCGGCAAAAGGAACGCGCTCCGAGTCTTGTTTAGAGGGAGGGGGTGTGAGGCTCAGACCCGGAGCGCCATCGCCTCGGATGGTTGGGGCTCCGCCGGGAGGGTGCTTAGTTGCAAAGGGAGGGAGCGCGGTTTGTCGCGCAGCAGCTGCTCCTCGTCCCGCCGGAACCACCGGGCGGTCGGCCAGTGCCCAGCCACCGTCTCCTTTCTGCATCCACCGCCCGTTGGTCACGCTGGGCTTGCCCACCAACCTTGGCCCTTTAAGTGTATTAATCGATGAATCAAATGTCAAGCATTGGCATGACTGAATGGCGTAGGTTAGCCGCTTGCGACGTCGCTCTTTCTTCCGCGTTGGACGTGGTCACACATCCTGGCGCTGGCGGCGCTGCGAGTCGGATGACATCTCCTAAGTCATTGACAACCTCTCCACCCAGGTGCACAATCTCAGTACGGCGGACAGTGAGGTCGCAACCGCACCCCCCTTTGTGGCCCCCCACAGAACGCGGCGAGGCGCTCTCTGTCCGCCTGCTATGCTTCAGCGGCGCCGCATCTTCAAGACGTATACACCAATGGCCCCAACGACCAGCACGGCGATGGCGATCCATGACAGCATCGCGGCTGGGACCCGGAACGCTGACTTCTCACCCTCTCCCCCCAGAGCGGTGGTTACCGGGTCCAGCTGACTGGAAACGGATGGGCTGACCATCCCCAGCACAGCGACGCCCGCAACCATGACGACCGCCAGAATCAGGACGTACTCCGTCAAAGACTGAGCGCGTTCCCCGTTGGAGCGAGCAAAGAGCCGCACCCATACCGCCCTGACGTCGCGAAGTATCGCCATCGTTTTCAGCTCGCAAAGCTTTCTCATTGGAAATAGACGCACGGAACTGCCTTACGTTGCAGGCCCGTCCCTCCAGCCGCGGCGTCACAGGACGCTCCGCGCACCTGCGGCGTCCTGACTCCCCCACCCCAGCCGCTCCTCTCGTAGGTGTAGATCCGCCTCCGGCGCAAGCGCCTCCTAGCCTGCCAGTCGCCAGGGCAACGAGGTCGTCCCTCTGGTGCTGAGCCAACCGCTCAGACGTTCACTCTTCTTCAACCTTCTGCTCCCTTGCGTTAACTGACGCCTGCGTCCAAGGTCTGTCAGAATGGAGCTTGCAGGCAGTTGTGTGGAAAGGAGGAGCCACGATGGGGTGGTTTCGCCGGAAAGAGCCCCTCGATGAGAAGCGGCCGGAGGGTCCTGAGGAGCCTGATCCCAAAGCTGGGGGCCCACTGCAGGAAGTAGCGGCGGTTCTTCGGGTCAGGCGTTGGGAAGTCCGTGGCGAGTCCTTTGGAGGGTTCGGTTCACCTGCGGGCAAGTTCTAAAGAGGTGCACCTTGCGTGTCATCAGGGCGCTCGTCTGCAGGTTCTTTAACCACCGCCTGGAGCAACAAGACCGGCAGGTGGGCGAAAATAGGCTGGCCGTAGCTTGCTGTTCTCGCTGTGGCTTGCAGACTATCAGTCCGGCAGCGGATGCGCGGCTAGAAGGACATCAGTAGCCAAGGGAGTGAAGTAGCAGCGCTCCTTCCTCACGTACTGCCGACGCTAGGCGGCCATCGCTGGCGTCCCGCTGTAACGAGGTGTGCCGTCGCCTGTCCTTACTCAGGATGGAGGAGGCGCTATTGGGGCGAGATGCGGCAATCCCGTGAGAGGTGGTAGTGCCTCCTCCGCCTCACCTCGGCCTGCTCTCATGACTCCCCCTTCGCCTCCCTGATGGCCGCGATGGCCTGCGTCAGAGCCCTGGCCTGCTCTCGGTCAAATCTCTCCCTGCCACGTTCAATCCATGGCAGCAGGTCCTCTAGCGCCGTCAGGAGCTTTGTGGCGGCAGCATGGACGGGGCAGTGGACCTGGCACCCGCATGGCATAGCCGATCCGGGCTTCTGCTCTGGGTTCACGATCTGTCGCTCCCTTCTGTGCGGATCCCCAACAGCGACTATTGTACGACGACGGGTGCTGAGAGCCCTCTACTCCGGCCTTGTCGCCTTAGATGGAGATCTGCCTCCCTGGTGGGGCAGGCTGGGGGAAGCGCCCCCGGGGCACCAGCCCCCGTTGACAACGGCTCCAGCCCAGGCGCACAATCGCGGCGGGCTGTACGCGGTGAAGGTGCGGAGGGGGTAGCGATTCGTTGATATCGGCGAACACGAGGGCGTGCGGAACCGCGGACTACCTAAGAAGTGCGATAGTCGCCCTCTTGACGCTGGGAATACTCGCGGTATCCATTGCGGCTTGTTCGTCCAGCCCCACGCCAGTAGCCACCGCCCCGTCGGCAGCCTCCACGAGAGCGGAGATATTTCGGGCCACGTCGTACACCAACGACGGCGAGTGGCAACTGCATCATGTGGGAGAGGGGGATGAACGCGCAGTCTACTGGAGCACCTTCGACTGGCACGAGTGCGGCTACGAAACCCGCTCAAACCCCAACTCAGGCAGCCACGACATCAGCATCAAGACGAACTACCGCTTCCCCAGTGTCGACTTTGACCGGGAGGCTCTCGTGGCTGCCTATCTCGAATTCACCGTCCACTACGACTATTCGGGAACAGGCGACGTGGTCATCAGAGGTGAGGCCGCGGACAACCCAGGCGACGTTCCCAACAACAACCCGACTGACTGGGAGAATCGGATTCGTACCTCGGCTAGCGTGACGTGGCCCAGTCCGTCCGGCAACACGGGCGATGTGGTTCGCACACCGGATATCAAGTCTGTCCTCGAGGAAATCGTGAAGCGCCCAGGCTGGTCACCTGGCAACGCGGTGAATCTGTTCGTAGAGCACGACCTGTCGGCACATAGTGGGATGATGACCTGGGAGGCGGCTGGCGACGCGAGCGGTTTGAACCCAAACCGCCCTCGTCTGATTATCGAGCTTCGAAGTCCCACCCTTGCGCCTTCGCCAACCCCGGTGGCCCCACCCTAGCCACGGCCCAACCCGTTGACACCCGCCGAGCCCAGGCGCACAATCGCGGCGGTGAATAGCGAGGTCGCCCCTCCTTAATGGCATTGCCTTGAGTGAGTGGCGGGTGCTGCCCGCTCCTCTTGAAACAGTCCATCGGGCCAATCGCTACCGCCTGTTCTTCTGTTTCCTTTCCCCCTCGCGGTGAATCAGACCCCGGAGCGGCCTCTGACCGTATATATGGTGGAGGGGTGTCCCAAGGTGCAGGAGGAAGGAGGCGGTGATGACATGCCGAGGAGATCAGCGCCGGAGGCTCGCCGGTGGAAAAGGCAGGGGTGCACCCACCACTGGGTGATTGAGATTCCTGCCGGGGCCACCAGCAGAGGCCGCTGCAAACGGTGTGGGCGCGTGAGAACGTTCCGGAACGCGGCGGAGGAGTGGCCGAGCAAGTTCCTAGGACGCTCGAAGCGCGGATAATGGGTAGCTGTGTACCCTAGCGCAGCGACGGCCTCCCGGCGTACCGGCCCCCTGCTCGCCCCCGTTGACACCCACCCGGCCCAGGCGCAGAATCGCGGCGACGCACCGGACAGCGTCACTTTCCTTTAGCTGCTTAAGGAGGACAGAGCATGGTTAGGTTCAATGGCGTTAACCACCTAGCTATGGCCACGGGCGATATGGACACCACTATCCGCTTCTGGAGAGACCTGCTCGGCATGCGGCTCGTTGCTGGCCTGGGACAGCCGGGCTACCGACACTACTTCTTCCAGATTTCCGCCTACGACCTGATCGCGTTCTTCGAGTGGCCCGGAGTGAGACCGGTCGCTCAAAAAGACCACGGCAGGCCGGTCCAGGGGCCGTACATCTTCGACCATGTGTCATTTGGCGTCGAGAGCGAGGACGATCTGTGGGAGCTGAAGGACAAGCTAGAGGCTGCTGGCTTTCGCGTCTCCGATGTGATAGACCACGGCTTCATCCATTCCATCTACACCTTTGACCCCAATGGGATACCGGTGGAATTCAGCCACAACGTCGAGGGCATCGATGTCCGCCGCGATCCCTCCATGAGGGACGTGGCACCCTCACAGGTGACCCAGGAGGGCGCGGAACCTCAGTCGGCCAGGTGGCCGGAGATCACACAGCCTACCCCTAAGGATCAGCGCATCGTCTACCCTGGGGCGGGCAGCGAGCTCTTCCACGGCAAGACGTAAAACCCGCCTGTACCACGCGCACGATGCTGCCACTGGGATATGGCGTCGGGTATGCTATGGTTCACGTTCACGGCTGCTGGCGTTCTGCTGGTGCGGCGTTGGGTTGAGGAACTGTCGTGGTGAAGTCGGACTATACCTACATAGCTGAACTGGCGAAGGAGGTGGATATCCCCGCCGACGGCATCCTCAGTCGCACTCTGTTCAGCGATCAACACGTGAAGGTCGTAGTCTTTGGGTTCGATACCGGACAGGAACTCTCGGAGCATACGGTCTCGATGCCAGCCATTATCCACATCATCGAAGGAGAAGTCCGCCTGACGCTGGGGGATGACTCCATGGAAGCACAGGCCGGGGCGTGGGTTCGCATGCCCTCCGGGCTTCGACACAGCGTTCAGGCAAAGACCCCTGTGGTCATGCTCCTGCTGATGTTGCCGTCAGCGGAGGAGAGCACGTCGGGCTGACTATCCGGATCACCCCCTGCCCGAGGCAGCGCCTCGTAGCGTACCAGGCGCAGCGGCCTGCGGCCCGAGGTGAAGTCTGGAAGATCGGTAATGCGGAGCTCCGCTTGCCGTGAGATGGTCGCGCAAGGAGCGGAGCCCTCGCATTGTCCGCTTCCCCAGGTCCGGCCAGGCCGCCCGAGTGATGGCCGGTTGCCCAAGGTGGGAGGGGAACAACCTTCTGGCCCGCCTGGGGATTCCATCATAGCTTGCCCGCGGGCCTCGGGGAGATGCAGTTTGTTACGTGGATGTTAAGGTTAGCCCCCCCCCCGCGTGGCTGGGCGGCAACTGTTGCCGTCTGCGGGACAGCTGTCCAAACAGGGCAGCGCGATTGTGGCGCGCTTGGTTTGCAGCCCTGGTTCCGCAGGCTATCGCAGAGTCACAGGCTCGGGAAGCTTGTCTGTGTGGGGGCGTGTGAGGCGGGCCTCCTCGTAACGTTCTCGCGTTATGGCCGCGACCAGATCACTAGTCACAAAGCCGTTCACAATGTCGCCTCTTCCCAGTCGCCTAACACAATCATAGCTCTTCCACAGGGTCCGGAACGGGAGCCATTGTTGCGACTGCGTTACACACAAAAGATCCTCCGCTACACCTGGTCGGCGTGAAGCACGCCACGTCCACCAAAGTAGCGTACTGGGTCAGCTTACCGAACTAGGCCCAGGCCGTTGACACCCTGCCCAGCCCTGGCGCACAATCGCGTCGGCTAAATATGGAGACGCGACCGACTGTTCCTCAGGCAGGAGCAAAGAAACGCCCGGCTGTTACACCGGGCGTCCTTGTGCGCGGGCCCACTATCCACTCCAGCAAACGGCAACAACCGCAACGGCCCGCTCGATAATTTGACGAGTTCGGATGGCCGCTTGTTGCGTGGTGGGGGGAGCGGGTTGGATCAGTTGTGGTTAAGCTACTCCCACACGTCCCCTAGCCCGCTAGTCTGATCCATGCCCGTTGACGCCGGACGATCCCAGGCGCAAAATCGTGCCGGGCGGGCCGTTAGGCTGGGAGGTCGACCATGCGGAGACGTAGTGTTGGCAGTAAGGTCGCAGCGTTGCCTGTACGCCGGAGGCAAGCGATAAGTGTGATGGCTGCGGCGGCGCTGGCCGTCGTGGGTGCGGTCCTGATGGCTGCCATCGCCCCGGGGGGCTCTGGGAGCCAAGCGAGCCCTCTCCCCCCGGTGCGCAGCTTCGACCTCGACATCGGCTCCACCAGTAACGTCACCCTCAACCAGCCGATCGTGGGCATGGCCGCTATTCCCAGTGGTAATGGCTACTGGCTGGTCGCCACCGACGGCGGCGTCTTCACCTACGGCGATGCCGGCTTCCACGGCTCCGCAGGCGACATCTCTCTCAGCCAGCCGACCGTGGGTATGGCTACCACCCCTAGCGGCAACGGCTATTGGCTGGTGGCCTCCGACGGCGCCATCTTCGCTTTCGGCGATGCCGTCTTCCACGGTTCCACGGGGAATATCGCCCTCAACCAGCCGGTCGTGGGGATGGCCGCTACCCCCAGCGGTGATGGCTACTGGCTGGTCGCCACCGACGGCGGCATCTTCTCCTTTGGCGATGCCGCTTTCTTCGGCTCGACGGGGAATATCGCCCTCAACCAGCCGGTCGTGGGGATGGCCGCTACCCCCAGCGGTGATGGCTACTGGCTGGTCACCACCGACGGGGGCATCTTCTCCTTTGGCGATGCCGCTTTCTTCGGCTCGACGGGGGACATCGCCCTTAACCAGCCGGTCGTGGGGATGGCCGCTACCCCAAGCGGCAACGGCTACTGGCTCGTCGCCTCCGACGGGCACATCTTCTCTTTCGGTGATGCCGTCTTGCACGGCTCGACGGGGGACATCGCCTTTAACCAGCCGGTCGTGGGGATGGCCGCGACCCCAAGCGGCAATGGCTACTGGCTCGTCGCCTCCGACGGGGGCATCTTCTCTTTCGGTGATGCCGTCTTCCACGGCTCCATGGGTGACCCCGCTATTCAGTTTACGCACGTCCCGGCCTTCGGGAGTTTCGATGACCTCAGCGGTCAAGTGTGGCACGTGAATCCTGTAGAGTACAAGGTTGTGGTCTACGTCTTTGTGGAGACTTGTACGGTCGGCTGGTGGGGTCCAAAGCCGTACTGGGCCATGCCGCTCACCACGATCAACAGTGACGGGAGTTGGACAACGGACATCACAACCGGCGGTTGCGATGAGGAGGCAACTGCAATCGTCGCGTATCTCATCCCTAACGGATACGACCCACCGTCGCTAGCCAACGCTCAGACTCTTCCGCAAGAACTTGACGCGAACTCAGTCGCTAAGGCAGAAACGACTCGTCCGTGAATTCAAGAGAGAACCTCAGAGATGGGTATTGAAGGATGCCTCAAGAGGGCGATGGTCGGGGCTGTGCCATCCTTCGGCTAGGATTGGAATGGGCGCAGGGACGAAATTACAGATGAGGATGTCGCTGAGTGTGAGCAACGCGCTGGCGAGGAGACCTACTGCATTGGCGTCTCCTGTCCCCACTGCTGGCGACCGCTCCAGGTGCCCGGGCACTGCTTCCACGATTTCTGCCAGTGCGGGGAAGAGAATGACTACTTGGAGAGGACGCTGGCTCCATCTACACCGCCTCCGCTTACATCTCGAAGTGCGCAGAGCCCTGCCAACTAGGGGCATGTCCTTTGACGAAATCGATGCTTGACATTATATCCGTCAATATGTAAACTTATTGAACCACGGACTACGGTGGGTCCGGCCAACGCCCATAGCGCAAACAGACAGCCAAGTCCGGGGTGGAGAAGGCGCCCTCGCGGGTTCCCGGCCCTTGGGCGGGTTACCTATCTCAGGTGAGTACGGAGACCCTGCGCCTCCCTCCGCCACTGGATCGCGCACCCCCTCCCAGCGCGCCACACCGCTGTGGACGCCGGCCCGCCTCGCGTCCGAGGTAACGGTGCTCCGAGCTCTATAACCGCACTCTCCGGAACGAGGACTCGGAGCGCCTCTCCATCTCCACCCCGCATCGTGACCCTTTCCGGTGACCCTTGACGGCCTACCGCTTGCCCGCTATAGTCGCCCCGTGGCCATCCCTCAGCCCCTGGGGAGGCGTCCGTGTCCGACCTTCTGGAGCGCTATCGCTGGCTCATCGTCGCCGTCTTCGCCCTCCCTCTCGCCGTCGGTGTCGGCTTCCTCCTGCGTGAGCGCCTGAGCGACCCCGAGCCCCTCGAACTCGATCTGGCTGACGTCCCCGCCGAGGAGATCCGCGTCTACGTCACCGGTGCCGTCCAACGCCCCGGCGTCTACCCCATGATCGACGGCGACCGCTGGATCGATGCCGTGGAGGCCGCCGGTGGCCCCAGCGAGGACGCCGACCTGGTGGCGATAGACCTCGCCCGCCGCGTCCGCGACGAGGACACGATCCTGGTGCCACGCTTCGATCAGACCGTGGCCGGAGCCTCGCAGGGCTCGCTGGTCAACATCAACACGGCCAGCGCCGAGGAGTTGGAGGCGCTACCCGGCATCGGCGAGGTGCGGGCCACTCGCATCGTCCAGTCGCGGCAGGAGGACGGCCCCTTCGCCAGCGTGGACGAACTGCTGGAGCGGGAGATCGTCCCGCCCTCCGTCTTCGAGGAGATCGCCGACCTGGTGACAGTGGCCTCCCCTGAGTCGGTGCCGTGATCCTCGGCGTCCTGGCCTTCGCCTGGCTCCTGGGCGTCGCCGCTGCCGCCTTCACCGGCGCGGATCCCTGGGCGGCGCTGGCCGCCGCGACCGGCCTTGCCGCGGTCTCCTTCGCCCTGCGCCCGCGGCCGTCGACGCTGGCCCTCGTCGCCCTGGGCGCTGCCTTCATCTTCACCGCTGCCTGGCGTTACGGCTCCACTGCTCCGCTCGACACGCCCTCCGGCATCGCCCGCCAGAACGACGGCGATGCCGTCCGCTTCCGCGCTCTCGTCTCCGCAGAGCCGGACGAGCGAGGCAGCACCGTCCGCTACCGCCTGGCCGTCCGCGAGGTGTACTGGGGCGGCCGCTGGCGCCCCGAGAGCGGGGGCGTACTGATGCGGACGGCCGCGTTCCCCCGCTACGACTACGGCGACCTCTTGGAGCTGCGCGGCGAGCTGGAGACGCCGCCCACCTTCGACGGCTTCGACTATCGCGAGTACCTGCTGCGGCGCGGCATCGGCTCCCTCATCGCCTACCCGCGGGTGAGCGTGCTCGCCCACGACCAGGGGAGCGCCTTTCGCGCCGCCCTGATCGATACGCGGGCCCGCCTGTCGGGGGCCCTGGCGGACGCCCTGCCCGAGCCGGAGGCGTCCCTGGCTGCGGGCGTGCTCCTGGGCAAGCGGGTCGACCTGCCGCCTGACCTGACCGAGGAGATGAACGCCACCGGCACCTCCCATCTCGTGGCGGTGTCCGGCCAGAACGTGACCCTGGTGGCGGGCCTGCTCATGGCGGCTCTCGCCTGGGTGATCGGGCGGCGGCCGGCAGCCTGGCTCGCCCTGGCGGCCGTCATCGGCTACTCCCTGCTGGTCGGCGGCGAGCCGTCGGTCGTGCGGGCAGCGATCATGGGCACCCTTTATGTTATCGCCACCGCCCTGGGCCGGCAGAGCTCCGGGCCGATAGCACTGGCCCTGGCCGGTGCGGTCATGACCGCCATCGATCCTCAGGCCGTCCACGAAGTCTCTTTCCAGTTGAGCTTCGCGGCCACGCTTGGACTGATGACCCTCGGGTCCCTGCTGGTCGTGCGGGCCCAGGCCCTTGTCCAGCGCTGGCCTGCCATCGCTGCCTTTCCTCTCACGCGGCCGGCCATCGAACTGGTAGGCGTCACCCTGGCCGCCATCGCCTTCACGCTGCCCATCACGGCGGTCAACTTCCAGCGGGTCTCCCTGGTGGCGCCGTTGGCCAACCTGCTGGCCGTCCCCGCCTTCCTCCTGGTCGCCGTCACCGCCGCGCTCACCGCGGTCGTCGGTGCCATACTGCCGGCGACCGCCGGCGTCCTGGGCTGGCTGGCCTGGCCGACGGCTGCCTACATGGTGGCCGTCGTTCGCTTGATGGCGGACGTGCCGCTGGCGTCGGCGGAGGTGACCGGCCTCGGGACGCCCCACGCCGTCGTCTACTACTCTGGCCTCGCGGCCGTCGTTTGGCTTCTGGGGCGGCGCCGGCCCGAGCCCGTCGCCCCGCCGCCGCCTGAACGCCTGCCCGCCACGCGGCCGCTGATCCCGGCGGCGGGCATCGCCCTGCTCCTACCGTTGGCTTCGGCCGTCCTCTGGTTGGCCGTCACCGCTCCGGTCTCCGGGCGCCTCACCGTCACCTTCCTCGACGTGGGCCAGGGTGACGCCATCCTCATCGAGGGGCCGGAGGGCCAGCGCATCCTGGTCGACGGGGGGCCCAGCGAGGAGGCGATCACCGCCGCCCTGGGCCGTCGCCTCCCCTTCTACGATCGTCGCATCGATCTTGTGGTGCTGACGCATCCCCAGGCCGACCACCTGGGCGGGCTGCCGGGTGTCCTCCGCCGCTATGACGTCGGCTCCATCCTGGCCAGCCCGGTCGAAGGCGACTCAGCGGCGTACCGCGCCTGGAAAGCCGCCCTGCGCGGAGAGTCGGCACCCTACCATGAGGCCGCCGCTGGGCAGACGATAGACCTGGGCAACGGGGCCGGTCTGTACGTCCTCTCCGCCCCATCTCAGGATGGCGACCCCAACGCGGACTCGGTGGTCGTCAAACTGACGATGGAGCGGGCCTCCTTCCTCCTCACCGGGGACATCGAGTCGAATCGGGAGGCCGCCCTCATCCGCTCCGGCGCCGACCTGCGAGGGACGGTGTACAAGGTCCCTCATCACGGGTCCGCTACGTCCAGCACCAGCCAGTTCGTATCGGCGGTCGATCCCCTCGTCGACGTGATCTCCGTGGGGCGAGACAACCGCTTTGGTCACCCCTCGCCCGACCTGCTGGAGCGTCTGGGCGGCGACGCGGTCTTCCGCACCGACCTCCACGGGGACATCACCGTCAGCACGGACGGACGACGGCTCTGGATCGAGACCGGCCGGTGAGAGCGGGATAACCTTTCGCCTCCGTCGCGCGGTCGCCATCCGATCTGGGAGGCTGCGCCGCCCTTGTTCCTTCTATGAGCTTTCGGAGGTGCGGCCTGGGAAGATCAAGCTCCGGAACTTCACCGCTCCAAAACCGAATCCGCCGATTAGCGCCAACACGAGGCACGTTGTTATGAGAGTCGATCCCTCTAGATCGACGTCGAATACGGAGTTGGCCCACGATACAACCAAAAACAAGGGCAGGAAGAGGGCAGAAGCGACAAGGCCTGAAAGGGCGCCGAAGTCTCTCTTTCTAGGTTTGGCGAGCCTCTCGAGATTGTTGATCTGGTTGGACAGTTGATTGCAGGACTTGACAAGCGTTACAGCCTGGGGGCCTGCCCTAGACGCCGAATCGCTTGCAGCGCGAACCTTTTGCCTGAGGAGTCTTAGCGTCTGCATGTCTGGTTTGAACGTCGAGCGCAATACATCCAGCATGAGCGCGGCAAGCTCCTGGGTCACCTCCAGCAGATGGATAAAGGCGACAGATATGTGCCGCATGTTCCGCACGAGCACGTTTTCAAGGTCTCCTTTGTCAAGGAGATCCCGCGCTTCGACTGCTTCGCGAGCCAAATCCTCCTCAGCGGCGAGCTTCTCGTACAGGAATTGGCTGAAATCGTTTCTGGCGCGAGCGAACGTGTACCAGGCCTTGTGGAACCGGGCCATGCCCTGGAACGACCAATGAAGAGGGTCCCCTTCGGGGTAGTAGTCTCGTGCGACCTGCTCGGCTGCCTGGGAAGCCTTATCGATCAGCGTCTTGGCGGTGTCGAAGTCAAGAGCCATCAGGGCGTTCAAACCGGACAGAAACAGCGCATCCGGCTCCATGTGGTCGACCACGGGCTCGAACCTGCTGCCGAACTCCCCGGCACTCCGGAGATAGCCCTTAACCTTCGCTAGGAGTTCCAGGGCCTCACCCAGGTTCATTCTCTGAAGTTCGCAAACAGCCTCCGAATAGACACCCATGCCTATCGAGAGGTCTCGCAGCTCATCGAGGCCAATGTGGTTCAGCCCCCTGGCGGCTGACTCAAGTAGGTTCCGCGCTTCGACGAAGTTGCCCTCAGAGCGCACGAACCTTAAGGCCTTGAAGAACTTCCACAGAGACTGCAGCGTGAGTTGCAGTGTCTCAAACGCTGCGCCGGCGGCCTCGGCGTTCAGATCATCTATGAGCGTCTCGACTAGCGGTAACGCTTCCTCCATGTCCAATGTAGGATCGAATATCCTATCCAGCGTCTGTGCGACCAATGCTTCGCCTTCCGACGACAGCACGGGGAGTTCAAGTAGTTCGTCTCCGGTGTTGTCGTGATCCATTCTCAGTCCCCCCAATCTCGGCGTGTTTCCACAATTATAGCGGATGCGGAGAAGGGACCGGCCGCTGAGGGCGGGATAACCTTTCGCCCCCGTCGGAGTTCTCCCATGCGTAAGGAGGAGGCATGACGAAGTTGCTGTTGCCGCTGCCTTTAGCCTTCGTCGCTCTGCTCATCGCCTGCGAGAATGGAGATGGTGGTGAGGTGTCCCCGACTGTGGACGTGACCCCCGCCGGCGAGGAGGTCTGCCAGCCCAACCCGGACCCGGCAACCCCGGAATCCCAGGTCATCGACCAGCCCCGCGCGGGCGACACCGTCACCAGCCCCGTCACCATTAGCGGCCAGGTCGCGGCCTACGAAGCCACCTACCTGATCAGCATCTTCGACGCCGCCGGAGACCCCATTGTGGAGACTTTCGGGACGGCCGAGGCCGGCGGGCCCGGCGAGCTCGCCCCCTTCTCCAGCGAGGTGGCGTTCGATGTGGACGAGGCCACGCCCGCCTGCATCTGGGTGTACGAGGAGAGCGTGCAGGACGGCGGCCCCGTACACGTAGGCCAGATACCGGTTACGCTGTCGCCGTAGCGCTCCTGGCTCTGGCCGATCCTGGGTGGTATACTCGCCCACGCCATGATCCGCTACGACGGGCGCCGCCCCGATGAGCTCCGGCCGGTCAGCATCGAGCCGGGCTATCTCCTCTACGCCGAGGGTTCAGCCCTCATCAAGACCGGCAACACGGCCGTGCTCTGCGCAGTGACGGTGGACGACGGCGTCCCCCTGTTCGCGCGGGGAAGCGGCTCCGGCTGGATCACCTCCGAGTACAGCATGCTCCCCCGCTCCACGCAGACCCGTACGGGACGGGAGCGCACCCGTACGGGCGGCCGCACCTCGGAGATCCAGCGGCTCATCGGCCGCTCCCTGCGCTCGGTCTGCCGGCTGGACCTGCTGGGGGAGCGCACCTTCGTCGTGGACTGTGATGTCCTCCAGGCTGACGGCGGCACCCGCACGGCGGCCATCACCGGGGCCTACGTGGCCCTCTCTCAGGCGATTCACAAGCTGGTGGAGGATGGGTCTCTGCCCTCCTTGCCGCTCCAGTGCGCTGTGGCGGCCACCAGCGCTGGGATCATCGAAGGGATGCCCGTGCTGGACCTGAACTATGAGGAGGACGTCGGCGCTGAGGTCGACTTCAACGTGGTGATGACGGAGGAGGGCGAGCTGGTGGAGGTCCAGGGGACCGGCGAGAGCCACCCCTTCACCCGCCAGGCGATGAACGACCTCCTAGACCTCACTGAGGGCGGCATCCGCCAGTTGTTCGAGGTCCAGAGGACGGCCCTGGCGGAGGCGGGCATCGGCCTTGACACGGGCGCCGAGCGCCCCTCCTAGGTGTACTCCCCCAGGAACGTCCCGCCCAGCACGTGCACGTGGCCGTGCTCCTGGCTCTGCATCCCCTCATAGCCGAAATTGGACAGGATACGGAACCCTCTGGGACAGTGCTGTTGCCCCATGCGCACCGCTATCTCTCCCACGCGGCCCATCTCCCGCCACAGCTCGGCCTGGCTCTTGTGCGCCTTGGGCACCACCAGCAGCATGATCGGCACCCACCGCAGCCGGTTGCGGAAGACCATCACCTCTTCGTCCTCGTACAGGATCTCCGCCGGCTCTCGGCGGGCAACGATCTGGCAGAAACTGCAGTGGTAGGTCAACGGGCTCCTCGTCTGGACATTCTAGGCCCGACCCTGGCCTGCGGCAACGCGCGGTGATATCATCCGTCCGGAAAGGGGGAAGTGGAGCGCTTGGCCGATGTTCAGCCCGTGCAGGCCATCCGGTATGCCCCGGACATCGACCTTGGCCGTGTCATCTGCCCTCCCTTCGATACTATCTCCGCCGAGGAGCAGAAGCGCCTCCACGAACTGAGCCCCCACAACGCCGTGCGGCTGGAGCTGCCTGGAGGCGACGGCGACCCCTACCAGGCGGCCGCCAGGACGCTGCACGAATGGCTGAGCAGGGGCACACTGATCCGCGATGAGGCACCGGCGTTCTACGTCTACCAGCAGGAGTTCCGCTACGGCGGGGAGACGCGACGGCGACGCACCCTGTTCGGCCGCCTGCGCTTGCAGCCCTGGGACCAGGAGACCGTGCTTCCTCACGAGCACACGTTCAGGGGCCCGAAGGAGGATCGCTTAAGACTACTCCAGTCCCTGCGCCTCAACACCAGTCCCGTCTTCCTGGTCTATCCGGACTCCCAGCAGCAGGTGGCGCCGCTCGTGGCCCGCGTCGCCAGCGACCGACCCAGCGCTGAATTTGCCGATGACGGTGGGCTCTCTCACACCCTCTGGCGCATCGAGGACCTCCATCTGGCCGCTGCCATCGCCCATGGCCTGGAGCGGGAGCGACTGTACGTGGCCGACGGCCACCACCGCTACGAGACGGCCCTCGCCTATCGCGACGAGCAACTGCGCAGCTCTACCACCGCGCGCTCCGGTGATGAGCCGGAGGAGTTCGTTCTCGCCGCCCTGGCGGCGGCCGACGACCCTGGCGTATTGGTCCTGCCCATCCACCGCCTGGTGGACGCGGACGTGCCGCTGGAGCGGGCGCTTGGCTTCCTCGCCTCCTTGTTTGAAGTGGAGACGCGGTCCTCCCTGGCCGAACTGCTGCACGACATGCGGGACCGCGGCCGCGCGGCGAGCAGTTTTGGCCTCGTCGCGGCCGATGATCCGGACTTCCATCTCCTCACCCTGTTCGACCCGGATGCTGCCGAGCGCCACCTACCCAAAGAGCGCTCACCCATCTGGCGTCGCCTCGATGCCGCCATCGCCAGCCACCTCATCCTGCACCACGCCCTTGGCCTCAGCGACGCCCAGATGGAGGACATCCGCACCGTGTGGTACGAAGAAGATGCGGAGACGGCCGTGGCGGAGGTGCGGCAGGGGCGGGCTCGTTTCGGGCTGCTCCTCAACCCAGTGTCGCCGCGGCGGATCCTGGCCGTCGCTGACGCTGGGGAGCGGATGCCCCAGAAGTCGACCTTCTTCTATCCAAAGCTGCCGACAGGCCTGATGTTCTATCCGCTGTTCGCGCCCGAGTAGGGCAGGGCCCCAGCCGTGCCCGCATGACCCAAGCCTGGGTTACAGGCGTACCAGCTTGGCCGAGATGATGTCGGGGATCTTGCGCACCTCGTCCAGTTGCTCCGGGGTCATTGGCTCGTCCAGGGTGAGTACCATTAGCGCCGTGCCCCGCTTCTCGTGACGGCCTACGTTCATGAAGCTGATGTTCACGTCGAACTGTCCCAGGAGGGTGCCGACTGCCCCGATCATGCCCGGCCGGTCGCGGTTCTCGCACGCCAGCAGGTAACCCTCTCCCGGCGGTACGTCTACCCAGAAGTCGTCGATGAGAACGACGTGAGGCCCGTCGTGGGCCAGGGTGCCTGAGACCTTGGTCTCGCCCGTGGTGGTAGCGATGGTCACCGTAGTGAGATTGGCGTACAGCTTGTGGGAGGGGCTGCGCTTCTCCGTGATGCGCATCCCCCGTCGGGCAGCGATGATGTCTACGTTCACCACGTTGACCTGCTCCTCGCTGATGGGCGCCAGCAGGCCGCCCACCATCGCTGCCTTCAGCGGTGTCAGGTCATACTGGGTGAGTTCTCCGGCGTAGTCGATCTCGATCTCCTCCATTTGGCCCTGGCAGAGCTGTACCGCCAGGGAGCCCGTCTTGAAGGCGACCGGGATGTACGGCGCCAGGTAGGTGTAGGTCTCCGGCGAGATGAGGGGCGCGTTGACGGCGTACTGAGCCGGCTCTCCCTTGAGCACCGCGATGATCTGCTCCGCCACGTCCTGGGACACGCGCTCCTGCGCCTCCGCCGTGGAGGCACCCAAGTGGGGCGTGACCACGACTCGCTCGTTGCCGAACAGGGGGTGCTCGGTCAGGGGCTCCGTCTCAAACACGTCCAGGGCGGCGCCGGCCAAGCGTCCCTCTGTCAGGGCTGCTTCCAGTGCCTCCTCATCCACGATCCCGCCGCGCGCGGTGTTGATGATGCGCGCTGTCGGCTTCATCTCCCTCAGCTCCGCCTCGCCTATGAGGCGTCGCGTTTTCTCGCTCAGGGTCGTGTGTACCGTCAGGAAGTCCGACTCCCGCAATAGCTGCTGGAGAGGAACCAGTTCGATGCCCAGGGCCCGCGCCCGCTCCTCCGGCACGAAGGGGTCGTGCGCTATCACCCTCATCTCCAGGCCGCGGGCGCGGCGGCTCACCTCTGAGCCCACCTGGCCGAGGCCCAGGATGCCCAGCGTCTTCCCGCGCACCTCAAGTCCCATGAAGCGCTTTCGGTCCCATCGGCCGCCCTTGAGGGTAGCGCTGGCGTCCGGTATGTGACGGGCGAGTGCCATCATAAGCGCGATGGCGTGCTCCGCCGCCGATATGATGTTGCCGGTGGGAGCGTTGACCACCACGACGCCCTTCTCCGTGGCTGCCTCCAGATCGATGTTGTCCACTCCGATGCCGGCGCGGCCGACGACTTGCAGCTTGCTGGCGGCGGCGATCACCTGCGCTGTGATCTTCGTCTCGCTGCGGACGACGAGGGCTTCGTAGTTGTCGACGGCCTTCTCCAGTTCATCAGGGGGAAGGCCGGTGCGAACGTCTACCTGGGCGCCGAACTTTTGGAGAAGGGCGATCCCGTCCTCCGCGATCGGATCACAGACCAGGACGCGGGCCGTCATCTTCGCTGTGGCCCCTAGCGGCCCGAGGGGACGCTGTAGCCCACCTTCGGCAGCACCTTGGCCAGGGCGTCCAGGGCGTCGCGTATGTCGTCTTCGCTCACCAGGCCCAGGTGGCCGATGCGGAAGATCTTGCCCGCCAGCTTGCCCTGGCCCCCCGCCACCACTACGTTGTGTTCGTCCTCCAGCATCCTCCGTAGGGCCGCGACCTCCACGCCATCGGGACACTTGATCGCCGTGACCGTATTGGAGGCGTAGCGCTCGTCAGCGGCCAGCAACTCTAGCCCTAGCGCCTTGACGCCTTCCCGCACCATCTTGCCTATCTTCGCGTGGCGGGCGTAGACGCCTTCCACACCCTCAGCGGCCATCTTCTCCAGGGCAACGTCCAGGCCGTAGTAGATGGAGACCGCCGGCGTCCAGGGGGTCTGGCCCTTCTGGAGGAAGTCGAGGGCCTTGCCCACGTCCATGTAGAAGCGGGGCATGCGGGCGGACTCGTTGGCCTTCCAGCCTCGCTCGCTCAGGGCGATGAAGGCCAGTCCCGGCGGCACCATCCACCCCTTCTGTGAGCCGGTGACCACCACGTCCAGCCCCCAACCATCCATATCGAAAGGTATCGCGCCCAGACTGCTGATGGCGTCCACGATGTGCAGCCGGTCCGCCTCCCGCACCACCTTGGCGATCTCCTCCAGGGGATTGACCACCCCCGTGGACGTCTCGTTGTGGGTCACCAGCACCGCCTTGATCTCCGGGTTGTCGGCCAAGGCCTTGCGGACGTCCTCGGGGTCCGCAGCCTGGCCCCACTCGTAGGGAAGCACTGTCACCTCTGCTCCGAATGTGTCAGCGATGTTGGCGAAGCGGTCGCCGAAAGCGCCGATGCTCACCACCAGCACCTTGTCGCCGGGGGAAAGGCTGTTGACCACCGCCGCCTCCATGCTGCCGGTGCCGGAGGTGCTGAGGATCAGCACTTCCTGCTTGGTCTGGAAGAACTCTTTCAGGCGTTCCGTCACCCGCTGGATGAGCGCGGCGAATGGGCGGCCGCGGTGATCGACCATCGGCCGACCAACCGCCTCCAGGATGTCCGGTGGGACGGGCGTGGGGCCGGGGATGCGAAGATTTGGGGTGTCTCTCATCCTACCTCCTGGTATCGTGTTGGCATAATCTTATGGGCCACACTCATCCAGGGTCAAGAAAAGACGCTAGGATATGGTAAAATTGCCTCACCGTTTCATCATGGCCACCGATAATCCCTTCCGCGCTCTCCCGTCCGTCGACCGCCTGCTGGCCCACGAGCGCCTCCGCCTCCTGAGCGAGGGCGAACGGCCCGTGGTCACCGAGATCGTGCGCCAGGCGCTGGAGAGCGCCCGCGCCACCGTCGCCGAGGGCCGCCCGGCTCCCACCGAGGATCAGCTCGCGGAGTCTGTGCTGGGGCTCGCCGAGGCCGTGTTTCGCCCTTCCCTGCGGCCGCTGGTCAACGCTACCGGCGTCATCATCCACACCAACCTCGGCCGGTCCCCGCTGTCCGACGAGGCGGTAGCCGCTATGGCCGCCGTCGCCGCAGGCTACTCCAACCTGGAGTTCGATCTCGACGCGGGTGTGCGCGGCTCCCGCTTCACGCACCTGGAGTCCGTCCTGCGCCAGTTCACCGGGGCGGAAGTAGCCATGGCTGTTAACAACAACGCCTCGGCCGTCCTCCTCGCCCTCTCCTCCCTGGCTCGCGGCCGCGAGGTGATCATCTCTCGTGGCCAGGCCGTCGAGATCGGCGGCGGCTTTCGCATCCCCGATGTGATGCGCCAGTCAGATGTCCGATTGGTGGAGGTGGGCACCACCAACCGTACCTACCTCCGCGACTACGAGGCGGCCGTCACCGCGGACACGGCGGCCATCATGCGCGTCCATGCCAGCAACTTCCGCATTGTGGGCTTCACGGAGACGCCGCCGATTCAAGATCTGGCCCGCCTGGCCCACGAGCACGGCGTCTTGCTGCTCGACGACTTGGGTTCCGGTTGCCTCCTGGACACCGCCCGCTTCGGCCTGGCCCCGGAGCCGACAGTCCAGGAGAGCTTGGCGGTCGGTGCAGACCTGGCGATGTTCTCCGGCGACAAGCTCCTGGGCGGGCCCCAGGCGGGGATCATCGTCGGCCGCCGCGACCTGGTGGAGCGGCTCCGCCACCACCCCCTGGCCCGCGCCATGCGCATGGACAAGGCGACCATCGCTGCCCTTACCGCCACGCTTGTCCACTACCTGCGCGGCGAGGCCCTGGAGAAGCTGCCCGTCTGGCAGATGATTTCGGCGCCCCTCAATGGGATCCAGCGGCGAGCCCGCCGCTGGGCACGGGCGATAGGAGAGCCAGCGAAGGTCGTGGACGGCCGCTCGATGGTCGGCGGCGGGAGTCTGCCGGAGGAGGGTCTCCCCACCAAGCTCGTCGCTATCGCGGGTGACGGCGCCTACGTCACGGATCTGGCCCACCGCTTGCGCCGTAGCGACCCGCCGGTGGTGGCCCGCATCGAGCGCGACGCTCTTCTGCTGGACCCGCGCACCGTGCTACCCCCGCAGGACTCCACGGTCGTCCAGGCGGTGAAGGCGGCCCTTCGGGGCTAGCTAGGCCGCCGTGCTCTGCCCCTATCGCTTCCCGGCGGCGGTATAATATCCTCCGAGGATTGGCCATGAGCGCCATAAAGTTCGCCTGCATTTCCCCCCACCCGCCGATCATCGTCCGCGAGGTGGGCCAGGGTCGCGAGGCGGAGGCCCAGCGCACCATCGACGCCTTGGAGCAGGTGGCTGGCGAGATCCCCGTCCACCGGCCCGAGACGGTGCTCGTCATGGCCACCCACGGACCGATGAACCCCGGCGCTTTCGTCCTCCTGACCGCCGCCGCTGCTCAGGGCGATTTCGCCCGCTGGGGCGCCCCTCATGTGAGCTTTCGCTTCGACACGGACATCGAACTCGTCGCCGCCATCCGCGACGAGGCCAACCGCGCCGAACTGCCCGTAGACGCGGCGAGCCGCTGGAACGACGGCCTCGACTGGTCGGTCACCGTCCCCCTGTACTACCTGCGCTCCGGCATCGGCGACGCCCCTCTGACGCCGATGAACATATCGTTCCTCTCGGCCACCAAGCACTTCCGTTTGGGCCAGGCGGTGCGCCACGCTATCGACCGCGTGGGCCGGCGCGCCGTCATCGTCGCCAGCGCCGATCTCTCCCATCGCCTGTCGGAGGACGGTCCCTACGGCTTCGACCCTGCCGGGCCGGAGCTGGATCGCCGCGTCCGCGAGGCCGTGGCCTCGTGGGACGCGGAGGCCCTGCTGACGATGGACGAGGGGTTCCGCGAGCGGGCCGGCGACGACGCGGTGTCGTCCATAAGCTTCCTCATGGGCGCCCTGGACGGCCTGCCTGTCCGCCCCCGCGTCCTCTCCTACGAGGGGCCCTTCGGCGTGGGATACATGGTGGCCGCTATCGATATCGTGGAGGACGAGGGGATGGCGCCGGTCGCCCGGGTCGAGCACGCCGAACCGGAGCCTGTCCGGCCGGAGCCGGAGGACATCGTCGCTGCGGGTGCCCCCAGGCACCCGCTGGTGCGCCTGGCCCGCGATGCCGTCGAGGCGTTCGTTCGGGAGCACCGGGTGCTGAAGCCGGAGCCCGTGGCCCTGGACGACTTGCCCCGCCGTGGAAGCTGCTTCGTATCGCTCAAGACCACGGACGGGGCGCTGCGCGGCTGCATCGGCGCCGTAGACCCCGTGGAGCCGGAACTGCCGCAGGAGGTCGTGCGCAACGCTATCGACGCCGCCACCATGGATCCCCGCTTCTTGCCCGTCACTGAGGAGGAGCTCTCGGATCTGGTGTATAGCGTCGACGTCCTCGCTCCCCCGGAGCCCATCGAGGGGCTGCACGAGCTGGACCCCCGCCGCTACGGCGTCATCGTCCGCAGCGGGCCCCGGCGCGGACTGCTGCTCCCGGACATCGAGGGCGTGGACACGGCCGAGCAGCAGGTGGAGATCGCCCGCTCCAAGGCCCTCATCGCTCCCGACGAGCCCATCGAGATGTGGCGCTTCGAGGTGCAGCGCTTCAAGTGATCCGCCCCTGCTCTGACGGCGACCTCTCCCGCGTCCACGAGATCATCAACGACGCTGCCATCGCCTATAAGGGCGCTATCCCCGACGACTGCTGGCACGAGCCCTACATGCTCCTGGACGAACTGCAGCGAGAGGCCGCCGGAATGACCTTCTACGGTCTAGAGGAGGATGCCCGGCTGGTCGGTGTCGTCGGCTATCAGCCGGTGCGAGACGTGACGCTTCTGCGCCACCTCTACGTGGAGACGGGCCGCCAGCGGGGCGGCGTCGGCTCGGCCCTGCTGCGACACGTTGTCGGCCTGACCGAAACCCCGCGCCTCCTCGTCGGCATGTGGGCCGACGCCGCCTGGGCCATCCGCTTCTACGCCAAGCACGGCTTCGCCCTCGACCCCGACGGCGACCGCCTCCTGCGCACCTACTGGAACATCCCCGACCGCCAGCGCGAGACGTCAATTGTGATGGGGCGAGAGGTGTGATATGACTATCGCCCTAGCGATTGAAGCTGCCGACGGGGTCGTTCTGGCGGCCGACAGCCGCGTAGCAGTGCGGGAAGGTGGCAAAGAGGTAGTCATGGATAGTGCCACCAAGATCTATCGCATATCAGAGCACGTGGGAGTAACGGAGTCTGGTCAGGGCGATCTAGCAAGGATGATTATCAGCTCAGCACAGAAGCGGGTCCACGAAGAAGGCTTGGATGGAGTCACCAACGTCTTTTCGCTCATTCGCCCATCGATCATTCAGGCGTACAACGAGGCGGTCAGTCGGCTACCTGTCGAACATCGTCCCCATATAGGCCTGATTTTCGCGGGCCTTGACAGTGAGCGCTCTCAGTGGAAGCCCAGGATACTCAGCATGTACTCACGAGAAGGTTTCGTGCCCCTGGACGCGACGACAGGAATGGACTGCATGGGGGCCATGTGGATCGCTGAATACCTTTTTGGCCGTTTCTATTCTCGCGGCACCTCGCTACAAGAAGTCTGCAAGCTCGCGTCCTTGCTCGTGCGTGAAACGGCTTCGCAGTATGCGAATGTAGGTGGACCCGTCCAGATGGCAATCATCACATCACAGGGCTACCAGCAGACCGAACCTCCAGAAGTTAGGCTGGTGTACAGGTGACGGCTAGTCCCAAAATCCTCACCACCCCCATCCCCGCTCCGCTAGTCGTTCGACGGGCTCAGGACGAACGGAGATTCCGCTAAACTAGTCATGTGATCACATCCAAGTCCCTCACGACCCTCGAGTACGATAAGATCATCGACCGGCTGGCGGCGCTGTGCGCCTTCCCCGCCTCCCGCCGCCTCGCCCGCGACCTCCAGCCGTCCTCCGACTACCGAGAGGTGCTGCGCCGCCAGCGCCTCACCGCCGAGGGCCGCCGCGCCCTCGAGCTCAAGCCCAGCCTCTCCCTCGGCGCTGCCCGCGACGTCGGCGAGCCCGTGCGCCAAGCCGCCCGCGGCCACGTCCTCGACCCCGCCGAGCTCCTCGACGTCCAGGCTACCCTCGGCCTCGCCCGTACCGTCCGCGATACCATCTCCCGCCTGCGCGTGCACGTCCCCCTCCTGGCCGACATCGCCGAGCGCGTCGCCGACCTTCGTGAGCTGGAGGAGCGCATCGGCCGCACCGTCAACCAGCGCGCCGAGGTCGTGGACGACGCCTCCCCCGTCCTCGCCCAGCTCCGCCGCGACGCCCGCAACGCCCACGACCGCCTCTCCCACCGCCTGGACCAGGTCGTCTCCTCCCCGTCCAACCGCACCGTCCTCCAGGAGCCGATCGTCACCCTGCGCGACGGCCGATACGTCGTCCCCGTGAAGGCCGAGTTGCGCTCCCAGATTCCCGGCATCGTCCACGACGTCTCCTCCTCCGGCGCCACCGTCTTCCTCGAGCCCCTGGACGTCGTCGAGATGGGGAACAAGTGGCGGGAGCTCCAGCTCGAGGAGCAGCGGGAGGTGCAGCGCATCCTCCGCGGCCTTTCCGAAGCGATCGGCGAACGCGCCGCCGACATCGCCACCGCCGTGGACGCCCTCGCCCGCATCGACCTGGCGCTGGCCAAGGCCCGCCTGGGCGAGGCCCTGGGCGCCAGCGAGATTCCGCATGAGGGGTTCGATCAGCCCTGGCTCGCCGAAAGCGGCCCCCTGCGCCTCGCCGACGCCCGCCACCCGCTGCTAGCCGGCAACGTCGTCCCCATCACCGTCTGGGTCGGCACCGATGACGAGGACGCCTTCCGCTCCCTCCTCATCACCGGCCCCAACACCGGCGGCAAGACCGTCGCCCTCAAGACCGTCGGCCTGCTCTCCCTCATGGCCCAGGCCGGCCTCCCCCTGCCCGCCGACGCCGACTCCCGCGTGCCTATCTTCGACAGCATCCACGCCGACATCGGCGACGAGCAGTCCATAGAGCAGTCGCTCTCCACCTTCAGCTCCCACATGGGCAACATCATCTCCATCCTGGGGGCGGCCACGCCGCGCTCCCTCGTCCTCCTCGACGAGCTCGGCGCCGGCACCGACCCCACGGAGGGCTCGGCCCTGGCCAAGGCAATCCTCCAGCACCTGCTGCGCGTCGGCTGCCTCACCATCGCCACCACCCACCACGGCGAGCTGAAGGCGTTCGCCCACACCACGCCCGGCATCGCCAACGCCAGCGTGGAGTTCGACCCGGAGACCCTGTCGCCCACCTACCACCTCACCATCGGCCTGCCCGGTCAGTCCAACGCCCTCGCCATCGCCGCCCGCCTCGGCATGCCCGACGACGTCCTCGCCGAGGCCCGCGAGTCGATCGACCCCGACCGCTTGGCCGTCGAGTCCCTCATCGTCGACCTCACTCGCCAGCGCGAGGCCGCCGAGTCCGCCCGCTTCGAGCAGGAGTCCGCCGCCGCCCGCGCCCAGCAGGCCGAGCGTCAGGTCACCGAGCGCCTCGCCGCCCTCGAGTCCGGCCGCGAGCGCCTCCTGGAGCAGACGCGGCGCCAGATGGGCGATCAGCTCTCGCAAGCGCGGGTGCGGCTCCACGAGGCCATGCGCGAGATGGAGCGGGCCTCCCGCCTGCCGGTGCCGGAGCGCGCCGCCGTCGTCGAGGCCGCCCAGCAGGAGATCGAGGCCGTGGAGAAGGACGTCGAGAAGCTGGAGCGCCGCCGCCGGCGCCGCCGCGGCCCCCTCCCACCCATCGAGCCCGGCGACCTGCTGTTCCTGCGCGACCTCCCCCTCCCCGGCGAGGCGCTATCAGCCCCGGACGCCGAGGGCGAGGTCGAGGTGAAGCTGGGCGCCCTCCGCGCCCGCGTCGGCCTGCGCCAGATCGACCGCGTGGAGAAGCGCGAGGGCGAGCCCGACGTCGGCCCCACGGTGCGTCGGGCCCCCGGCCCCACGCCCCGCGTCCCCGCCGAGCTCGACGTGCGCGGCATGTCCGCCGACGAGGCGCTCCTCCTCGTCGAGCAGCGGCTGGACGAGGCGTTCCGCGTCGGCCTGTCCGAGCTGCGCATCGTCCACGGGAAGGGGACGGGCACCCTGCGCCGCGCCGTCCGCGAGATGCTCTCGCGCCACTCCCTCGTCCGCTCCCACGCCTCCGCCCCGCCCCGCGCGGGGGGAGATGGCGTGACGGTGGTAGAGTTGGTCACGTGATGATGAGGGGGCCATGGACACCGAAACGGTAGCTCTAATCGCCACCCTCGTTGGCGTCGCGACAGGCGTTCTGGGGTTGCTGGCGACTTGGTATTGGCGACACAGAGGATCGCCGGCAGATCACGCGACGCTGTCAGAGTCCCCGACTCCGCCATCAGCGCCGGAATCCATGACGGTCGCGGGCTCGCCGGGCGGCGTCACGCTGCAAAACGTTCACGTAGGAGGCGACCTAAACGTTTACGTGGACGGCCTCCCCGAATCGAAACCGGAAGTCCGCGATCACTTCGAGGAGGGCAGGCGTCTCCGGGACGCCGAACGCCACCGTGAGGCCATCCAGGAATTTCTCAACGCCTTTGCCGCCGCCGAGAACGACAGCCAGCGGGCCGCTCTCCACCTCCTTATTGGCAACAGCTTCGCGCAGCTATCCGAGCTTGAGGAGGCCGAGGGCCACTATTGCCAGGGCTTGGCAGCCGCCCAGCGGGCGAAGGATAGACGGGCGGAGGCCGCGGCCTTGGGCAACCTGGGCCGCATCTACCGCCGCCGCGGTGAACTGGGCAAAGCGGAAGACCACCATAAGAAGGCGCTGGCCATCGACAAGGAGATCGACAACAAGCTGGGCCAGGCCAGCCAACTCGGCAACCTGGGCATCGTCTACGAAATTGGCGGCCAGCTGCACCTGGCGGAGGACCATCAGAAGAAGGCGCTGGCCATCCACGAGGAGATCGGCGACAGGCTGGGCCAGGCCGCCGCCCTCAGCAACCTGGGCATTATCTACGCCATGCGCGGCGATCTAGAGAAGGCGGAGGAGCACTACAATAAGGCCCTGGGGATACATGAGGAGATAGGGAACAAGCTGGGCCAGGGACAGAATCTCGTGCACCTGGGCCTTGTTTGCCACGCTCGCGGCAACCTGGATGACGCCGAGAATTGGTATACGAAGGCCATGCCCATCCTCAAAGCGATCGGCAATCGCCTTGAGGAGGCCAACGCCCTCGGTAACCTGGGCAGCGTCTACATGAATGGCGGCGACTTGGAGAAGGCTGAGGAGCATCACAGGAAGGCCCTGGCTATCGATGAGGAGATCGGCAGCAAGCTGGGCCAGGCAGAAGACCTCGGCAACCTGGGCTTCCTGGCTGAGCGGCGTGGCGATGCCGCCAAGGCCCGTGACCTGTTCCAGCAGGCCGCTGCGCTGTACGACGCCACCGGCGCGGGCGGACAGGGGCCGGAGATCGTTCGCGCCGCCCTCCAGCGCCTGGAAGCGGCTGACAATCCGTAGGGGCGGTTCGCGAACCGCCCCCACATCCGCCTCCGTTCGCCCTGAGCTTGTCGAAGGGCGCAGAATACATAACCGCCCGCCCCCCCGCTCTCGTCCTGAGCCCGTCGAACGACGAGCGCTTGCCTTTTCCGTAGGTCGAGGCCCCAGCCTCGGCCGCCGCTTTCCACTCGCCCCCCTCACCCAGCTAGAACTAGCGGTATAATTGTGGCGTGATGGACTTCTTCTCGTGGCCCGTGCTTGGCAGGCCCGCGAGATGGCTCTCACGGCGGTTCCTTTCAAAGCGCTCGGATGCGCCCGTCGCGACGCGCGATGGCGTTGAGCGTCGAAGACGAGCCGACCGTAAGAGCTCGACCAAGCTGGCCCTGGCCCGTCAGCTCGGCGAGCTGGGCAACGTCCACTTCCAGCGGGGCGAGTTGGCAAGGGCCGAAGAGTATTACAGGAACGCCCTCGTTATCGCCGACGAGATCGGCAACAAGTGGGGCCAGGCGCAAGCTCTCGGCAATCTGGGCAACGTGCAGTTGCAGCGGGGCGAGCTGGCAGAGGCCGAAGAGTATCACAGGGACGCCGTCGCCATTGACGAGGAGATCGGTAACAAGCGGGGCCAGGCGCAAGGTCTCGGTGACCTGGGCATCGTGTACCAACGGCGCGGCGAACTAGAGACGGCCGAGGAGCACCTCAAGAGAGCCTTCGCTATACAAGAGGAGATCGGTGACAAACTGGGCCAGGGGCGCCAGCTCGGCAACCTGGGCAACGTCTACGCCGATCGCGGCAACCTGGAGAAGGCCGAGGAGCAGTACAGGAAAGCCCTCGACATACAGGAGGAGATCGGGGACAAGCTGGGACAGGGCAACCAGCTCTGCAACCTGGGCCTTCTAGCCGAACAGCGGGGCGAAGTTGACAAAGCGCGCCAGCTCCTGCAACTGGCGGTGCACCTCTTCGAAGAGATCGGCGCCGGCGGCGAAGGGCCGGAGATCGTCCGCGCGGCCCTGGACCGCCTGGAAACGGCTGACAACACGTAGGGGCGGTTCGCCAACCGCCGCCACATTCACGCGCCGGTGCTCGGCCGCGCCCCGCCTGCTACAATTGGCCTGGTGACCGCGACGAACGCCGAAGCCTAGCTGAGAGAAGTGAACCTGAAAGACCGGCTGTATTGAATGGAGCGATAATCATGGTCAAGCGAGTGTCGAGCAAAAACCGGCGAAAGGGCCACGTGCGCCCGGGCAACGTCAAACGGCGGGTCCGCGAGAACAACAAGGCAATCGCCCAGATGCAGGCCATCCTAGGGCGATCGAACGCCACACCTGCGGCTCCGGGTGCAGGAGGCGCGGAACCCGACTAGTCGTCAGCCCCAGTGCCTGGCCGGCGGCGTCTCGGCCCAGGCGCACAATCGTGGTGGGCGGACGAGCGCCCTCGCACCTCGAGGCTCCAGGCCGACGCGCCCAAGCGCACGTAGACGCTAACGGTCTTTCCTTCCGCCTTTCCTGCTTGTCTTCTTTGTGTGTTTCTTGGCCTTCTTCTTCTTGCCTTCCTTCTTCTCTTGCATGTTTCTCGCCTTCTTCCCTTTCTTGACCCCTGCCTATCTTTCTGCGGATGATCCTGAGACCTCAGCAGGACGATGTCAAGGGCCCCGCCGGAGGGACGGTGTCCGACACCGCCCGCCCGGCCCGGGCGCACAATCGCGGCCCCCGACTGCCCCTACCCCCACCAGCGCTTCCCGGCCGACTCCGACTACTCGTCGCTGTCCTCATCCAAGCCGGCAGCGGGTGCGACGTCCTCGTCGGTATCGGTCTCGATAAGTGGCTCGTCGGGCGCTGATGCGGTTTCCCTGGCGAAAATGAGCCAGACGCCAAGTGTGAGATTCGCCCCGTAGTCGCCTGCCGCGCTAACCAGCCGCCATCCTTCCCCAGCCCGCCCGTTGCACCGCTCATCCACCATCGTCGCGAATTCATCCTGCTGCATGCTTGCGGGGCTACGCGCCACATAGACTACCTCGTAATCCACGTCAGTCATGGAGACTCCTACACTTTCTCGCTCCGCTCTCGCAGATGGCGCATCACGATTGTGCGCACCAGTGTTGATCGGGACAGCCCCTCCGCGTTGGCAGCGCGGTTCAAGCTTTCACTCCGGTGGATTATAGCACTGCTGATGAGCCGAAGCCGCAAGAACGCCCCGTTGACGCCCGCGCCGGCCCAGGCGCACAATCACCGCGGCTAATTCCTTACCGCGCAGCCAGTGCTCTGGGGCGTGACCAACGACGCCGTCGCCATCTACTCGGCGTCCTCATCCGGTGGGCGGTCTGCGGCCGCGGCGAAGGCTCGCCGCTGGCGCTCACCCGTGGCAGCCGGCGGCCCAGGCCGCGCTCTATGGCCTGCCATTTCGATAGGTCTACGGCGCTCACCAGAGTGATGGCCCGCCCGGTCCGCCCCATGCGACCGGTGCGGCCCACTCGATGCGTGAACAGCTCGTGGGTCTCCGGCAATTCGTAGTTGATAACCCGCGCCACGTGGAGGATGTCCAGCCCCCTGGCGGCCACATTCGTGGCCACGAGGATCGACACCTGGCCGGAACGGAACTGCTCCAGCGCCCTGTCGCGCGCCTTCTGGTCAAGGTTGCCCTGGAGCACGGCCACCCGGTAGCCCAGCCCCCGTAGCCGCCGTCCCAGGTTGTGCACGCCGCGTTTGGTCCGCCCGAACACCAGCGTGGCGCCTTCTGCCGGCTCATCCAGCAGCCGCCGCAACACCTGGAACTTGTCCTCGGAGTACGCCTCGACAACAACGTGGTCGATGTCTGGGTCTGAGCCGTCGCCCTCCTCGGCGACCAGCACTTCCGGATCGGAGAGGTGCTTGGCTCCTATCCTCTGCACCCACGGCGGAATGGTCGCCGAGAACATGGCCGTCTGCCTGCTCGGCGGTGTGCGGGCCAGGATGCGCTCCACGTCAGGCGCAAAGCCCTGGTCGAGCATGTTGTCCGCCTCATCCAGGATCAGTATCCGCAACCGCTTCAGCTGCAGCGTCCCTCGCTTGAGGTGATCCAGCACCCTGCCCGGCGTGCCGACGACCACCTGGGCGCCCTCGGCAAGAGCGGCCTCCTGTTGCGCGAAGGGGCGGCCGCCATAGACCAGCGCCACCTTTCTCACCGCCCCCTTGCCGAGGGCCGTGAGCACCTGGCCCACCTGTCGGGCTAGCTCGCGGGTCGGTGCCAGCACCAAGGCCTGCACGTGCCTTATCTGAGGATCACAGCGTTCGAGGAGCGGCAGCGCGAAGGCCAGGGTCTTGCCGGACCCCGTCTGCGCCTGGCCAATCAGATCGCGGCCCTGCAGTAGCAGCGGGATGGATCGCTCTTGGATTGCCGTCGGCGAACTGATGCCCATTTTGACGAGCGCCCGGCGGCTCGAACCACAAAGTTGGAAATCATGGAAGGATGTCAAGAAGTGCGTTCCTTTCGAGGGGGGACAGGGCGAAGCGCAGAAAGATGGAACTGGCTCGACGACGCAGCAGTGGCCGTAGCCTTATCGTAGCGGATATTGCCTACCTCTCACAGATTCAGGCTCTACGCTCCTCCGTGGACGGCGAGTCGGTGACGTGAGCCAGATCCCGGTTCGAGCGAACTGGTTCTCGCGCCGGGTAGCCGCTATTTGGACTGCTTGGTGTCGCGTGAGCGCCTGCGGCCTACGGCCACGTACGAACCCTGAGCGCAGTTGTTGAACCGGCGACTGGCGCCGCAGATCAAGCAGATGGCGCTGCTGGTCTCTCCTGATGGGGTGCCAATGCGCCAGTGGTGCGGACAGGCGTCCTGCCTCGTCTTAAGGCCGAAAACGCTTTCTACCATCGAGGCCGCCTGCCACCGCCACCGCCCGAGAAGGATCGTCCGCCTCCTTCGGCGCGCGGTCGCGCCTGGTCCACGGCCAGGGTGCGGCCGTCGAGCGACTTGCCGTTCAGTTCCTCGATCGCCCTCAGGCCTTCTTCACCCGTCGACATCTCGACGAAGCCGAAGCCGCGAGAACGACCAGAATAGCGATCGGTCACAACGCTGGCCGATTCCACTGTCCCTGCCTGCTCGAAGAACGTTCTGAGACCGTCGTCGGTCGTGTCGTAGGACACACCTCCAACGTAAAGCTTCATGGACATGGGGAGCCTCCTTATGGCGCCCTGTAAGGCATAGTCTTCCTGCCGGGCAAACGGTCTGCCTCGAACGTCGGAAGAAAAGGCGCGGGAGGCAGTAGAGCCATCCCTATTATCGCCGATTTTGGGGCGTGCCGGCAACAGCGCTGCTCAGTGTCCTCCGCGGTGTGCCGCCACGGTCGACTGGCGGCGAAGGCTCGCGGGGAGGGCAGGATGCTCGGCAGCTTGAATGGCCGGGGGCCCCCGGCCCCCCCGGCCGCCAGGCCAGGCGCACGATCGCCGCGGCTCCATCCCCCCCAAATGTGCCCTCGTACGTTTTGGGGCGGGGCGAAGCCTGAATCCCTTCAGAGCCTGTCCGCCTCAGGCGGAGGCGGGCCGGGCGGGACGAACAACCTTCGGGTGGGGTGGACACGCCACAGCCCAGCGGTACAATCATGGTGGGCGGACAGTGTAGCTACAGAGTTATCTCATGAAGTCTGACCCAAGGCGGCGCAGGGGACACTGGTGGAACAACCTCGTCCCGGGATGGCCGTTCTGGCTTGGAGGGGAAACCACTGACCGGCCGGATAGACGGCAACGTTCCCGGCGGGGCTTGAAGGCATCGCGGTCGAACTGCCGCCACGTCAACCTCCTCCGCCGCTGGGACAACGCAGACGACATGGGCAGCCCGGAGAAGGTGTCGCGGTATCTGTGCGACGCCTGCGGGGCCAGCTTCTCGCGCGAGGAAGGAGAGCGCCTCAGGCAGACCGACCGCTAAGTCGGGGCGCGCTACGAAGGAACCCGATGCCCCCTATTCACCGGTGAAGTTGGGCTTTCGCTTCTCCAGAAACGCCCTCATCCCCTCTTGCTGATCCTTCGTTCCCATCGTCGCCATCACCGCCCGCCGTTCCTCCGCCAGGGCCTCCTCCAGCGACTTCTCTCCCGCGCCGACCACGCATCTCAGCACCCCGGCCACCGCAATCGACGGCATGGCGGCCAGCTCCTGGGCCAGCTCGTGCGCGCGGCGTTTGAGATCGTCGTTCGGGCACACCTCGTGAACGAGCCCGATCCGCAGCGCCTCCGGCCCCGAGATCATCTTGGCGCGCAGGATCATGTCCAGCGCAGCGTCTCGTCCCACGCATCGTGTCAGGCGGGCGGTTCCGCCCCACGCCGGAACCGTGCCCAACTCCAGCTCAGGCAGACCGATCTTGGCTCCCTCCGCGGCGGCGACCCGGAAGTGGCAGGCCAGGGGCAGCTCCAGCCCGCCGCCCAGGCAGTATCCGTACATCACCGCGACTACTGGCTTCCCCATGTTCTCCACCGCGGCCAGCACGCGCAGTCGCTGATCGAGGACCGCTTCGATGCTCCCCTTCCTCCTGACCCCTTCGGGCAGTTGCTTCAAGTCCATGCCCACGGAGAAGTTCGCGTCTCCGGCACCCGTGATCACGACCGCTCGAACCGACTTGTCGGCGGCCAGCTCATCGACCCGCCTCTCGAGCTCATCCATGAACTCGAGGCTCATGCGGTTCATCGGCGCATCGTTGATGATGATCGTCGCCACCGCGCCGTCGCGTTCCAGGAGCAGGGGCGGCGCTTCCTTCGCTGAGTTGGTCACGAGTCCACCTCCGTCGATGCCAGAAGCCGCTGGCTCTCGAGATCCGTCCAGCCCCGAGTGGGCTGTCATGAGAGCTTCCCAGAGAGCCTTGTCTGGGCCGTGAGGACGATGTTGCCGTACGGCGTTCAGCTTGTCAACGTGCCGCTGCGCCCCCTGCCGCTGGTGTCCGCCATCCAGTGAGGCGCCAGCCACCGATCGTTGACACCCTGCCGAGCCCAGACGCACAATCGCGGCGGCCCAAAGCAGTATCATGTGAGCGCTGGAGGCGGCGCTCTGCCGCACCAGGCATTCAGAGCGAGTCCCGCTTTGGGGGATAGGAGGACAGACGATGCAGAAGCAGTATCCCGAATACCGTGCTCATCTCCAGCGTCAGGTCGCTACCCTGGCGAGGGAGATGCGCGGCCCCATGTTGGGATTCGCCAAGTTGCACCGGGAGGCCGTCGCCGATGGCGTGCTCAGCAGGAAGGTCAAGGAACTAATCGCGCTGGGCATATCCATCTCGGCGGCGTGTGACGGGTGCATCCTGGCTCACGTCTACGACGCCCTCCGCGAAGGTGCCACCAGGGAGGAGATCGTGGAGACGATCGCCGTTGCCGTGGTCATGGGCGGAGGGCCGTCCCTGTTCACAGGTGCCGAGGCGCTCGCGGCCGTTGACCAGTTCGTCGCCGAGGGGCAAGCCTGACCGCCCCTGCTCGCCCTGAGCTTGTCGAAGGGCGAGCCTCCGGATGTGGTTTGCAGGTTGGTAGGTTTGCTGGTTCTGGCTTCTCCCCATCCCTGCTACAATCGAACCCGCTACTAACCCCTCACCAACTGGAGGTGCCCTGACATGACCTACTCGAACCTGCTCTTCGATGTCCGCGACAACGTCGCCACCATCACCCTCAACCGCCCCGATGCCGCCAACGCCATGACCACCGAGCTCACCCCCGAACTCGCCGACGCCGCCCTCCGCTGCGACGTCGACCCCGAGGTCCGCGCCGTCCTCATCACCGGTGCCGGCAAGATGTTCTGCGCCGGCGGCGACGTCAAGGCTTTCGCCGCCCAGGGTGACAACCTCCACGCCTACATCACGGAGATGCTCACTCATCTCCACATCGCCGTCTCCCGCCTCCGCCGCATGGGCCCTCCGGTCATCGCCGCCGTCAACGGCGTCGCCGCTGGCGCCGGCATGAGCCTCGCCCTCGCCTGCGACATCGTCCTGGCCGCGGAGTCCGCCCGCTTCACCATGGCTTACACCGGCGTCGGCCTCTCCCCGGACGGCTCCGCCACCTATATCCTCCCCCGCATCGTCGGCCACAAACGTGCCCTCGAGCTCGCCCTCACCAACCGCCTGCTCTCCGCCCAGGAGGCCGCCGACTGGGGCATCGTCGCCCGCGTAGTCCCCGATGACCAACTCCTCGACGAAGCCCGCCAGCTCGCCGTCCAGCTCGCTGCCGGCCCCACGGCCGCCTTGGGCAGGACCAAGCACCTCCTCGAGAGTGCCTGGACCGAGACTCTCGAGACCCAGATGGAGAGCGAGGGCCGCGTCATCGCCGACTCTACCCGCACCGCCGACGCCCGCGAGGGCGTCACCGCCTTCCTCGAGAAACGCCCGCCCACGTTCAAGGGTGAATGAGCGCTCCCCTCTGTTGCGGGTGCCCTCGTATCGGTCGGGGCGGGGCGGGCACGCCGGTGCCCGGTCCGGGCTCGGCCTGCTACAATTGGCCACGTAGCTCCTGCGGCGGGCCCAAGGAGGCGCCTTGTCCATCTCCATACGCACCATGTCCGAAGACGACGTACACGTCGTCGCCCCCGTCATCGCCCGTGCCTTCAACGCCGTCAATGCCCGCTACGGCTACCCCTCCGAGTTCCCGGACCCCATCATTTCGGTGCTCATGGCCCGCTATTACCTCTCCCAGGATCCCGAAGGCTGCCTCGTCGCCGAGCGCGACGGCAACATCTGCGGCTCCGTCTTCGGGCGCCGGCGCGGCGATCACGTCTCCATCGGCCCCGTGAGCGTCGACCCCGCCAGCCAGGCCATCGGTGTCGGCCGCCGCATGATGCAGGCCCTCTTCGACGCCTACCCGGGCGCCGCCTCCTTCCGTCTCAGCCAGGCCGCCTTCAACAAGGAGTCCTTCTCCCTCTACTCGAAGACCGGCTTCGTCGCCGCCGAGCAGTTGCTGCGCCTTGAGCGTCCGCCCGACCCCGCGGCGCCACAGGAGGACGAGCCCCTCGTCCGCGCGGTGACAGTGGAGAACGCACCTGTCGTCGCTGACCTCGATCGTCGTCTCACCGGCGTCGAGCGCGGGCGTGAGCTGCCGACGCACTTTGGCATGGGGAGGGTCTACGTTCACGGTGGCGACACAGGTATTCAGGGATACCTCGCCACGATGCCGACGCCGGACCGCATCTTCCTCGGCCCCGCCGTCGCCCAGAGCGAGGCCCAGCTCGCGGCCCTCATCCGCGCTGCCCTGCGCGATGCGGGCCCCGGAGCCGTCGGCCTCCACCTCCCGGCGCGCCTGGACCCCACCATCGCCGAGTGCTTCCGCCTCGGCTTCCGGCTGTTCTGTCTGGAGACGTTGATGGTTCGCGGCGAATGGCGCACGCCCCCGGCGCCGTATGTCCACTCCATGTTCCCGGAGGCATACTGACCCGTGATCAGCCCTCACTTCGTGGATGCTCCGCTCGCCCTGAGCTTGTCGAAGGGCGTACAGGAGACGCCGCTGCCGGTCGTCGCTCGTCATGGGCATGTCGAAGGGCGAGCCCCCGCAACCACGGGTTCTATGTTGTTGGTTCGAGGGTTTTCCCCGTGATCACCGCGCTCGCTGGCGGCGTCGGCGCCGCCCGCTTCCTCCAGGGCCTCCTCGCTGTTCACCCGCCCTCAGATGTCACCATCGTCTCCAACGTCGGCGACGACGCCGAGTTCTTCGGCCTCCACGTCTCGCCCGACATCGACATCGTCCTCTATCACCTGGCGGGCCTCGCCGACGAGGAGCGCGGCTTCGGCCTCCGAGGCGATACGTTCCACACCCTCGACGCCCTCTCGCGCTTCGGCTACGACACCTGGTTCCGCCTCGGCGACCTTGACCTCGCCACCTGCGTCACCCGCACCGACCTCCTCCGGCGCGGCCGTACCCTGTCCGAGGCCACCGCCGAGATCGCCCGCGCCCTGGGCGTGCCCGCCCGTGTCCTCCCCGGGACCGACGACTTCCTGCGCACCAAAGTCCGCACCGGCGACGGCGTTCTCGAGTTCCAGGAGTGGTTCGTGCGTCGTGGCGCTGCTGACCCCGTGCGAGAGGTTCTGTTCGATGGCGCGGAGGAGGCCCGCCCTGCCCCCGGCGTAGTCGAGGCTATCGCCGACGCCGATGCTGTCATCCTCACGCCCTCCAACCCCTTCGTTTCAATCGGCCCTATCCTCGCGGTCCCCGGCCTCCACGACGCGCTCTGCCAGACGGCGGCGGAGGTTGTCGCCGTGAGCCCAATCGTCGGCGGGGCGACGATCAAGGGACCTGCCGCTAAGATGCTTCGCGACCAGGGGCTCGACGCGAGCGCGAGCGCCGTTGCGCGCCTTTATGTCGACTTTCTGGACGCTATCGTGATTGATAACGTGGACGCGGAGCTCGCGCCGGAGATCGAGGCGATGGGCTTGGCGGTGACTGTCACCGACACCATAATGGACTCGATGGAGAAGAAGGCCGCGCTCGCCCGCGCGTCCCTGCGCGCCGCCGGAATCGCATCGTGATCGCCGCCCTCGTCCCCGTGAAGGCGCTCGGCGAGGCCAAGGGGCGCCTGGCCGCCCTGCTCACGCAGGACGAGCGGCGACGCCTCGCCCTGGCGATGCTGGAGGACGTGCTGCGGGCCCTACAGGGCGTGCCTAGTGTCGAGCACATGGCTGTGGTCAGCCCCGACGCCGAAGTGCTGGCTCGCGCCGAGAAGCTGGGTGCCGATCCCCTCAACGAGCCGCCCCTCTGTCGGGGCGTGAATCAGGCCCTGGCCCACGCCTCGGCTGTCCTGTCAGACGGGGGCGCCGATGCCCTCCTGGTCGTCGCCGCTGACCTCCCCGCCGTCTCACCCCCGGAGATCGAGGCGCTTCTGGATGCCCTCCCCGAACGCGGCATCGCCCACGTCCCCACCGACGATCGAGGCACCGGTGCCATCGCCCTGCGCCCGCCGGACGCCATCCCCTTCCGCTTCGGACGCCGGTCGTCCGCGTCCCACAAGCGGGAGGCCGTCGCCCGCGGCCTGCCCGCCCGCGTCCTTCACCTGGCGTCGCTCTCCCGCGACGTGGACGAGCCGGACGACCTGGCCGACCTGCTGGCCCGTCCCGCCGAGACCGCCACCCACCGATTGCTGGCCCAACTCCGTATCGCCGAGCGGCTGAGTCATGCCTACCGGCAGGCAGGCGCTGGCCGCACCGCCTGACGCGATGGACGTCTCGGAGGCGATCGCCGGTCGACGTTCCGTCCGCCGCTTCGCACGCCGCGAGGTGCCGCGCGATCTCCTGCGAGAGCTCGTCGCGGCCGCCTGCGCCGCCCCCGCCCCCCACCACAGCCGCCCCTGGCGCTTCGTCGAGATCACGCCCGATTCGCGCCCCCGCCTCGTTGAGGCAATGGCGGCCGCCTGGCGTGCCGACTTCGAGGCCGATCGCCAGCCGCCGGAAGCCGTCGAGAGATCGCTGGCCCGTTCGCGTCGGCAGCTCACGGAGGCGCCGATGCTCCTCCTTGCCTGCCTAGAGTTGGACCGCGCCCGCCGCTGGCCGGATCGTCGGCGCCGCCGCGCCGAGCGCGATATGTACGTGCAAAGCCTCGGCGCTGCCCTCCAGAACCTGCTGTTGGCCGCCCACGCCCGCGGCCTCGGCGGCTATCTGAAGGGGGCTCCCCTCTTCTGCCAGTCGGCGGTGACGGAGGGCCTAGACCTGCCGTCCCGCTGGGAGCCCGTGTTCTTGGTCCTCCTGGGCTACCCCGCCGAGGGCTCCCTGCCGCCGCCCCGGCCCGCTATTGGCACCGGTGACTTCCTCCTGGAGCGCTAAGCTGTAGGTTCTGCCAGTGCCCCAACTGAACGCCAACGGCATCGAGATCTACTTCGAGGATTCCGCCCTCGTTGGGGTCTCAGGCCCGCCCGTCGTCCTCATCCACGGGCACTCGGCTGACCTGCGCCTGTGGGACGAGCAGGTGCCGGCGCTGACCGCCGCCGGCTACCGCGTGATTCGCTACGACGTCCGCGGCCACGGGCGCAGCACGGCGCCGCCCACAGGCTACACCTGGGAGAACTACGCCGCCGACCTGCGCGACCTGATGGAGGGCCTTGGCGTGGACGCCTCCCACGTCGTTGGTCTCTCTATGGGCGGCGGCATCGCCCTTCAGTTCGCCCTGGACTTTCCCGCCCGCGTCCTCTCCCTCACCCTGGTCGATTCCGCCCTTCCCGGCTTCGCCTACTCCGATGAGTTCTCCGTTCAAATCGAGGAACTGGTGGCCGCTGTCCGAGCGGACGGGCCGCGCGCAGCGTTCGAGCGGCTGTGGCTCACCCACCCCCTGTTCGACGGCCTGCGCCGCTTCCCCGACCGTTTCCAGCGGGTGCGGGAGATGGTGCTGGCCTTCCCGGCTGCCGACTACCGCGAGGACGCGGTGCCTCCGGCCTACTCCCCCACTGTCATTGAGCGGCTGCACGAGATCGGAGCGCTCACGCTCGTCCTCGTCGGCGAGATGGACATCCCCGATTTCCATCTCGTGGCCGACGTTCTGGCCGAGAACCTGTCCCACGCCCGCAAGGCGGTGCTCCCGGACTGCGGCCACGTCGCGCCGCTGGAGCAGCCGCAGGCGTTCAACGAGGCGCTTATCGCCTTCCTACGAGAGGTTTCTCTCTAGACTCTCTACCGCCCACAGCCTGGGACGCAGCGGATCTCGGCCGCCTGTGCTAACCTGTGCCCCACAAGGAGGTTGCCCCATGGATATCTTCGAGGCAATCAACACCCAGCGCGCCATGCGCCGCCTCAAGCCCGACCCCGTCCCCGACGAGCTCATCTGGCAGCTGCTGGACGCTGCTGTCAAGGCTCCCAGCGGCGGCAATCGCCAGCCCTGGAACTTCATTGTCGTGCGGGATCCAGACACTAAGGCCAGGATCGCCGAGTGGTATCTCGATGGCTGGAACACGGCGTACGGCCCCTTCAGGGAAGCGGCCATGGCTAGCCCCGCCCTCGCCAAGACCTACGGCTCCGCCGACCATCTGGCTAACCACCTGGCGGAGGTGCCCGTCCTCATCATCGCCACCGTTAACCACTCTATGGTCGCTCCCGTCTCCCCGCCGGGCGCCTCCATCTACCCCGCTGTCCAGAACCTCATGCTGGCCGCCCGCGCCCTCGGCCTCGGTGCCACCCTCACCACCGTCTACCGCACCCACGAGGCGGAGGTGAAGCAGCTCCTGGGCATACCGGATGGCGTCGAAACGATGGCCCTCATCCCCATCGGCTGGCCCCGCGGCAAGTTCGGCCCTACCATGCGTATGCCGACAGAGAACATCGTCTTCTGGGAGAAGTGGGGCCAGGCCCCCCAGCGCTGAGCGATCGCCCGTACGACGCCTCTAGGGAGTGTCAGGCCTGGCGTAGCGCCGCTCGAGCAGCCTTCGCAGCGCTCCCTCTTCCTCCGGGATGTGCTCGAAGGCCAGCCGTGCCGCGGCGTGTGCCACCACCCACCGCTCGACGACGGCCATATCGAGGGGCCGCACCCGACGGTAGGCCCGAAGATAGCCCCACGTCACGATCTTGCTGCCCAGCACATGCAGGTAACGTACTAAGGCGGGCATTCCCGGCAGGGGCTCCCCGACGCGGAACAACACCAGGCTGCGGCCGACATCCGCTGCCGGGTCACCCCGCCTGGCGTTCGTCCAGTCGATCACCACGGGTGTCTCCCCCGACATCAAGATGTTCCCCGGATGGAAGTCGCCGTGGCACAGGCTTTCGCCGTCTGGCAAACCTTTCAAGATGTCCAGAGCGAACTCCGCGAGGTGTTTGGGCAGCCGGTAGGATGACGCCATCCACTGTCGGAGAGTGTCCCGGACGGCGGGCATCCTCCTGGGCGCCTCTGCGGCGTGCAGCCGAGCGTGCACCTCGCCGCAGATGCGGCCCGCCTGGAACACCGTCCAGGGGCGCCGTCCCATCAGCGTCAGCAGGTCCGGCCCCTCGATGCGCTCCATGATCAGCCCCGGCCGTCCCATCACCGTCGTCAGCTCGTGAACGGCGGGCACTCGCACCCCGCGGTCCGCCGCCGCCTTCAGCGCTGCCGCCTCCCACTGCGCCGCGCTCTGGCGCTCGGGGTCCCGGTACAGCCTCAAGATCGTGCCGGGCTCCAAAGCGAACATCTCCGCCTCACGGCCCTCGGCGATCTTGCGCAGTTCCTGCGGCTGCATGGCCAGTATTATAACTCTGGTCGTCTCAGCACAAACGTGCGATAATACTGGCGATATGCGGGCCCACAAGCGTTCCAAAGCCCCCGACATGTTCGCCCAGGCCGGCGCCCGTCGCGCCGCCCGCCAGGCCCCCCTCGCCGCTCGTATGCGGCCCCAGACCCTCGAAGAGTTCGTCGGCCAGGAGCACCTCGTGGGCGAGGGTCGCCTCCTGCGCAAGGCGATCGAGGCCGACGAGGTCCCCTCCGTCGTCCTCTGGGGGCCGCCCGGCTCCGGCAAGACCACCCTCGCCCGCATCGTCGCCGGCATGACCCAGTCCCAGTTCGAGCCCATCTCCGCCGTGGCCGCTGGCGTCGCCGACCTCCGCCGCATCGTCGACGAGGCCCGCGACCGCCTCGGCATGCACGAGCAGCGCACCATCCTCTTCATCGACGAGATCCACCGCTTCAACAAGGCCCAGCAGGACGCCGTCCTCCCTTATGTCGAGGATGGCACCGTCACCCTCATCGGCGCCACGACGGAGAACCCCTCCTTCGAGGTGATCTCGCCGCTGCTCTCCCGCTGCCGCGTGTTCACCCTCGAGGCGCTGACCCCGGAGCAGGTCGAGGTCATCCTCCGCCGCGCCCTCGGCGACGAGGAGCGCGGGCTGGCCCCCATGCGCATAGAGATCGCCGACGACACCGTCGCCGGGCTGGCCCAGGCCGCCGCCGGGGACGCCCGCATCGCCCTCAACGCCCTCGAGCTCGCCGCCCAGTCCGCTCAGGCGGATGGGAAGGGCGTGCGCACGGTCGCCCTGGCCGACATCGAGGAGGCGCTGCAGCACCGCGCCGCCCTCTACGACCGCGCCGGCGACTGGCACTACGACATCATCTCCGCCTTCATCAAGTCCCTCCGCGGCTCCGACCCCGACGCCGCCCTCTACTGGCTCGCCCGCATGATCGAGGGCGGCGAGGACCCCCTCTTCGTCGCCCGCCGGCTCGTCATCCTCGCCTCCGAGGACGTGGGCCTGGCAGACCCCCACGCCATCCAGGTCGCCGTCGCCGCCCAGCAGTCCGTCCACTTCGTCGGCATGCCGGAGGGCTTCTACCCCCTGGCCGAGGCCACCATCTACCTCGCCACCGCCCCCAAGTCGAACTCCGTTGGCTCGGCGTACATGCGCGCCCTCAAGGACGCCAAGGCCACCCGCAACGAGCCTGTCCCCCTCCACCTGCGCAACCCCGTCACCGACACGATGAAGGAGCTGGGCTACGGCCGCGATTACAAGTACGACCACTACTTCCCGGAGCACCACTCCGGCCAGGAGCACCTGCCGAAGAAGCTCTCCGGCCGCCGCTACTACGTCCCCGGCGACATCGGCTGGGAGAAGCGAATAGCGGAGCACATGGAGCGACTGCGAGGGAGGCAGCCAGATCAGGAGGTCAAGAAGAGAGGCCAGTAGTGCCGAAGGGGGCAGGCCATGCCAAGAGGCGTATCTAGGGCGCGACAACTGGTAGCCAAGGCGCGGCAACAAGCGCTTCACGCTGTCGGTGCCTACAACAATCCGTTGACCACGTTCAAATCGGGCACGTACGTAGTTCCGATGCACCTGGCCTGGGCCGCCCTCTTCCACGCAGTCTTCTGGAAACGCGGAATCAAACCCTGGTACCGAAGGCCAAACTCTATCCACTTCGAGCGGATTGACGGCAGACCGAAGACCTGGGATCTGAGTGAATGCGTTCGCCAGCACTGGGGCCAAAAAGACGACGCGACTAGGCAGAATCTGCGGTTCTTCATCGGCCTGCGGAACTTGATTGAACACGCTGATGCGCCCGAAATCGATCTTGACATCTTTGGAGAGTGTCAGGCCCTCTTGATCAACTTCGAAGACTTCCTCGTGCAGGAGTTTAGTGATCGCCTTGCGCTTGACACGAATCTCGCCTTCTCACTGCAGTTTTCCAGAGCGCGAGACCCGAAGGCTCGAGAAGCGATGCGGCGCTTGCTATCTGCACCTGCCAATGCTGACATCAAGACCTACGTGGCCGACTTTCGGAGTTCCCTGAGCCCAGACGTTCTGGGTGATATGGCTTACAGTTACAAGGTCTTCCTCATCCCTATGCTTGCAGGCCATCGTTCAAAGGACGCCCTAGCGGTAGAGTTCGTGCACTATGATCCTGACCACACGCGAGAATACGACAAGACGGTGGCTCTTATTAAGCCGCGAACAGTGGCTGTAGTGAGCAAGGGCAAGCTCAAGCCCTCTCACGTCGTGCCGCTGGTAGCCGCGAAGATAGCACCAAAGGCGTTCAACATGGACACGCACACACGGGCATGGAAGCACTGGGAGGTACGCCCGCCTGTCGGTGCCCAAGACCCAGTTGACTGCCAGACCAAGTACTGCCAGTACGACGAGCCACACGGCGACTATCTGTATACGGATGATTGGGTTGAGTTCCTTGCGGAGGAACTCCGTGATGACGCGACGTACGAAGAAGTGCGAACGTTCAGAGTTGAGGCGGCGTCATCCGCATCGCCTTCCACCCCTTGAGCCGCTCGTAGCCCCGGGGTGGGGCCAACCCTGAACGGAGTTCAGGGGCGGGCCGGGCGGGACCAACAACATTGGGGTGGGGTGGCCACCCCTACCCTTGACCGGCGGCCCGCGCCGCCCATACCATTCACCCCAACGATCCGCATCCGGAAGGAGCCCCCTCATGCCCGCGCAGAAGCCCGAAGACCTCGGCCAGCTCTTCTCCCAGGCGATGAAGGACGGGGACCTCGACGCCCTCCTCGCCATCTTCGAGCCCGGCGCCAGCAAGCCCAACCAGCAGGGCGAAGTCCGCACCGGTACCGACGCCATCCGCCAGGACATGGCCCCCCGCGTCGCCATGAAGCCCGACATCACCGTGGAGACCGACAAGGTGATTCTCGCTGGCGACATCGCCCTCTCCTACTCCCGCTGGAGCATCGCCAGCCCGCAGGCCATGTCCGGCCGCGCCGTCGAGGTCGCCCGCCGTCAGCCCGACGGCACCTGGCTCTACGTCATCGACGACGCCTTCACCCTCGGCCCGGCGTGAGCTGCTACGCTGGCAGGGAATCCGTTCCCGCGCACTGAAGTGCGCGGCTCTCTCTCATGCCGCCGACTTCAGTCGGCGGTGTTCTATTCCCCTTTCACCCTCGGCCCGGGCTGAGCCGCTACGCTAGCAGGGAATCCATTCCCGCGCACTTCAGTCGGCGGTATTCTATTCCCCGGCCCACGGCATGGGGTGGTGGGGCGAAGCCTGAATCCCTTCGGAGGTGGCTGGGCGGGACGGACAACATCGGGGCGGGGCAGCGCAGCGCCCCCGGCACCCTACCGCTTCGGGAAGTGGTTCAGCGTGTCGCTCAGCTCCTGCACCGGCACGATGTCCGGCGTCCCGATCTTCATCATCGGCCGCAGGTACCTCACCACGTGGCCGTACTCGTCCGCCTCCAGCACCAGGTAGAAGGTGTGCTCCGGCGGCGCCACCCACGCCCCCACCACCTTCACCCCCGACTCCTTGATGTGCTTCTCGTCCGCCAGCTTATGTGCCGGCGTCGGATCGTCCGACGGACAGAGCTCCGGCGTGTGCTCATGAGTAACAACGAACAGCATAGTTTCTCTCCTTGATTCGTCAGCGGGTACTATCGGGATACGACACGACCAGCGCCCCCGGATGTTGACGCCGTTCGTCCTGCCTGCCCGTCAAGGGAGCCTGTAGAAGGCCCGCCTGCAGCCTCGCCCTGGCGGCCGCCCCGCTACGCCGGCGGCTCTACCGTAGACGAGCTCCCCACGCCGGGGGCGCTCTCCGCCCGGATGGAGCCCCCGGAGCCTCCGTCGCCCTAGTGGCGGAAGGACGCCTGGCCGTCTATCCCTTGTAGAAGGGGCCGAGGCCCCTGGACAGCGTCTGAGCCGGCACGATGTCCGGCGTGCCGATCTTCATGATCGGTCGCAAGTACCGCACCACCTGGGCGTAGTCGTCCGCCTCCAGCACGAAGAAGAGGACGTGCTCGAGGGACGCTATATAGCTCCCCACCACCTTCACCCCCGACTCCTTGATGTGGTTCTTGTCGGTCAGCTTGTGCACCGGCGCCGGGTCGTCCGTTGGGCAGAGCTCGGGCGTGTGCTCGTGAGTGACGACGAACAGCATGATGATCCTCCTCGATTAGTCTGCAGGTAGTAGACACCATGTGCACTTGCTGATGTCAAGTCCGGCTGCGTCTCTCCTCTTGGGGCGGTCTGATGCAGGGCGGCCGCCCCGCTACGCCGGCAGCTCTACCGTGAACGAGCTCCCCACACCGGGGGCGCTCTCCGCCCGGATGGAGCCCCCGTGCGCCTCCGAGATCCACTTCGCGATCGCCAGCCCCAGCCCCGTGCCACCCGCCTGCCGCGACCGCGCCTTGTCCACGCGGTAGAACCGGTCGAAGATGTGGGGCAGCGCCTCCGGGGGTATCCCGTGCCCCGTATCCGTGACCCGCACCGTGGTCTTCCCGCCGGAGGCGCGGCGCACCTCCAGTCGCACCCGGCCGCCCGCGTCCGTGTACTTGATGGCGTTATCGCTCAGGATCACGATCAGCTCCCGCAGGCGGTCCTTATCCCCCCGTACGGGCAGGGGGCCGTCCACAGCGGCCTCGAACGCGACGCCGCGACGTTCGGCCAGCAGGCGCATGCCGCGCGCAACCTCCTCCGCCAGTTCGTCCAGCGCCACCTCGGACAGGGACAACGATGCCTGGCCGGCGTCGATCCGGGCCAGCGTCATCATCTGGCCCACCAGCCTCGCCAGCCTGTCCGACTCGCCGATGATGTCGTCCACCGCCTCTCCGTTGGTGCGGACGGGCTCCCTGGAGTGACGCTTCATCAGCTCCGCGTTGGCGCGGATCACCGATAGCGGTGTCCGCAGCTCGTGGGAGGCGTCGGCGATGAAGGCCCGCTGGGAGTCCATCGCCGATCGGATGGGGCGCAGGGCTCGACCGGCGAGGGCGTAGCCGCCGACGAGGGCCAGGCCCAGGCCGGCGCCGCCGCCGCCGATCAGCACCAGCAGCAGCCGTTGAAGCGCCTGCTCCTCCGGCTCCGTGCTCCGCCCCACCTCCATCAGCAGTTCATCATCTTCTGATGTCCCCAGGCTCACCACGTAGACCCGCAGCGAGTCCCCCTCAGACGACTTGGTGTCCGCGAAGGCGACGCCGTCGGCGAGCGCTTTTTGGAGGGCGTCCTCACTGACCAGGCCGGCAGGGTCGACGTTGGCGGTCCCGGCCAGGAGTTCGCCTGTGGAGTCGACCAGGGCGTAGAAGTAGCCCGCAGTCGTGAACGTCGGCCCGATGACGATGTCGCGCACAGGACCGCCGGGACCGCGCCCCGGCAGCCGCGGCGTGAGCACGCGCTCCTCCCGCCCCGCCCGCGACTCGAGGTCGTCATTCACCTGGTCGAAGAGGACGGCGCGGGTGGTGAGGTACACCGCCGCGCCGATGACCAGCAGGATGGCCCCGAACGCCAGGGCGAACCAGAGCGTGAGACGCCAGCGTGCCGCGCCGAACATGTTACTCCTCCAGAGCGTAGCCGGTGCCGCGCACGGTGCGGATGAGGCTGCGGTCGTGGCCTCGATCCACCTTGCGCCGCAGGTATGTCACGTACACGTCCACCAGGTTGGAGTCCGGCGAGTACTCGTACCCCCACACGTGATCCAGGATCTGGGTGCGTGTGACGACGCGGCCCTCGTTGCGCATGAGGAACTCCAGCAGGGCGAACTCCTTAGGGCTGAGCTCGATGGTCTTGCCGTTGCGCTCTGCGCGGCGCCGTCGCAGGTCCAGCATGAGATCTGCCGCGCGAAGTCGATCGGGCTCACGGACCTGCACGCGCCGGCGACCCAATGCGCGCAGGCGGGCCAGCAGTTCTTGGAAGGCGAACGGCTTAGGCAGGTAATCGTCGGCGCCGGCGTCCAGCCCGCGCACGCGGTCCTCGACCGCGTCCAGGGCTGTCAGGAGGAGCACGGGGGTATCGACCCGGTTGGCGCGGAGGGCGCGGCACACCTCCAGTCCGTCCATGACGGGCAGCAGGATGTCCAGAACGATGACGTCGTGGGAGCCCTCCATTCCCATCGCCAGCCCCTCCTCCCCGTCGTAGGAGACGTCGACCGTGTGGCCCTCCTCCTCCAGGACCTTGCTTACCACCTGGGCCAGCCGCCGCTCGTCTTCCACTATTAGGACATACACCCGAAAGCTCCTCCTTACGACACATTGTAGGGCGCCAAGATTAAGAGATCATTAGAGAACAAGGCTAGCTGCATTAGAAAATTTTAGTCCTGCTTCAACGCCTCCCTAACAACAGCGCTCTACGCTGGATTCAGCAGTCACACAGGAGGTCACACAAGGAGGTGTGCAGATGAAGAGAATGACGTAGCCGACCACGCCGGAATCGCTGACAAGATCACAACACGACAAGGAGGTGACAGATGAAGAGACTGATGATAATAGCAGTGGCGGCGGCCGTCCTGGCCCTGGGCGTCGTGGCCATTGGCGGGGCGGCCGCCCAGGAAGACGACGGGCTCGTCGGGTCGTTCCTCGCCAGGGTCGCCGAGAAGCTGGGCGTGAGCGAGGATGAACTTCAGACCGCCATCGACGAGGCCCGGAGCGAGACGCTGGATGAGGCCGTGGCTGATGGTAGCCTCACCGAGGAACAGGCTGACCGGCTGCAGGAGAGTGACTTCCCCTTCGGCGGTGGGCGAATGGGGCATGAGCGCGTGCACATCAGGACCGCTGCCGCTGAGGTGCTGGGCATGACCAAGGACGACCTCATGGAACAACTGCAGGACGGCAACTCGCTGGCCGACGTGGCCGAGGCTCAGGGCATGAGCGAAGACGACTTCAAGGCCGCGCTCCTGGATCAGGTCAAGACCCAGCTCGATGAATCGGTTGCCGCAGGCGACCTTACTCAGGACCAGGCCGACGAGATGCTCCAGCGCACCCAGGACAACATCGACGACATCGTGGCCGGCACGGGCTGTGGCCCCGGTTTCGGCGGCATGAGGCCCGGCCCAGGTGGTTTCGGCGGGCCGCAGTTCGGTTCCCCTCCCGATGACCAGTCCGAAACCACGGAGACGTCCGATGTGACGGCCTAGGCGCAGCGGCCGCGAACCGGACAGGGCGGGGGTCGGGTATGAACCCGACCTCCGCCCGTTCGGGCAAGTCACCGCCCACATTAGAGAATTCTAATCTCTTTCCAATGCCCGTTTAACGACAGCCACCTATCTTGGATTCAGATGCCTTGGGAGAACTAACGCCATGAAGAGGCAATGCGAGGAGGTGCAGAGGTGAAGAGGCTGCTGATGATAGCGGTGGCGGTCGCCGTCCTGGCCCTGGGCGTCGTGGCCATCAGCGGGGCGGCGGCCGATGAGGACGATGGGCTCGTTGGGTCGTTCCTCGCCAAGGTCGCCGAGAAGCTGGGTGTCAGCGAGGACGAGCTCAAGACCGCCATCGACGAGGCAAGAGACGAGACCATCGACGAGGCGGTGGACGAGGGGCGCCTTACGGAGGAGCAGGGAGAGCGGCTGCGGGAAGGCAACTTCTTCTTCCGCGGGCTCCACGGTGGAATATGGCGCGCCCACTTCGACGTGATGAAGAACGCCGCCGACGTGCTGGGCATGACCCGCGCCGACCTGATGGAGCAACTCGCGGACGGCAACTCCCTTGCCGAGCTGGCCGAGGCTCAGGGGATGAGCGTGGACGACTTCAAGGCGGCGCTCCTTGACAAGATCAAGGCGCAGCTCGATGAGATGGTTTCCGACGGCGATCTCACCCAGGACCAGGCCGACGACTTCTACCAGCACACCGAAGGCATGATCGACGGAATCGTCAACGCCGAGGGGTGTTTCCACGCTTTCGGCAGCATGCGGGGCGGTCCGCGCGGTTTCGGCGGAATGTGGTTCGCCCCCTTCTCCGATCACGATGAGGAGTCCGAGACCACCGAAACGTCCGATGTGACGGCCTAGAGGCTGCCTCGCAAACGCGCATGGACGGAGGCCAGGTGCTTGCCTGGCCTCCCCCCTTTTCGCTTGTGCACCCCATCGAGCTGCGCCAAACAGATCGCGTCACACTAGAGAAATCTAATCTTCCGCCAATACCGTTTTAACGTCAGGGACTTACCTTGGATTCAGAAGTCACTCGGGAAGTGAAGAGGGAGGAAGGCGATGAAGACGAAGCTCGCGTTGGGAGTGACGGCCCTTATGGCCATCGCTGCGCTTGCCATCTCGCTCGTGGCCCTGAGCCTTGACTCCGGCTCTGAGTCGGGCACCTCTGCCGCGGACACTGCTGCAGAGGAGTCGGTCCAGGCGGAGCCCGTGGCAACGGGGCCAGCGTTGGTCGAAGAGCAGCAGGTAGTTGACATCTACGATGAGGCGATCCCAGCCGTGGTCCAGATTAGCGTGGGCGTAGGCACCGGATCAGGGTTTCTCATCGATGACGCGGGGCACATCCTCACCAACAGTCACGTAGTGGACGACGCATCCAGCGTGACCGTGACCCTCAGCGACGACACAGAGCTCGATGGTGAGGTGCTCGGGGTCGATTCCGCGGACGACCTCGCCCTGGTGGAGGTTGACGCTTCTGAGGTCTCGGACATCACGCCCCTCACTTTGGGGGACTCCACCGACCTGCAGCCGGGCCAGATGGCCATCGCCCTCGGCAGCCCCTACGAGCTTGAGGGCACGATAACCGTCGGCGTCGTCAGCGGCCTCGACCGGAGCCTGACCGGTGACGACGGCCGCCCCATCACCGGCGTCATCCAGACCGATGCCGCTCTCAACCCCGGCAACTCCGGCGGGCCCTTACTCGACTCTGACGGGGAGGTCATCGGCGTCAACACCGCCATCGAAAGTCAGTCAGCGGACGGAGTGGGCTTCGCTGTCCCAATCGATACCGCCAAGGGAGTCCTGTCCCGCCTGACGGAAGGGAGCACGGTTGAACGCCCTTGGCTGGGGATCGGCGGCACGACCCTCACCGGCGAGATGGCGGAAGCCCTAGACCTCACGGTCGACCGGGGAGCATACGTGTTGGATGTCGTCTCCGGAAGTCCGGCCGATGACGCCGGGCTCCGGGGCGGTGGCACTACGTTTCAGGGGGAACCCGACGCAGGTGGGGACGTCATCACCGCCGTCGACGGAGAGCCGGTTGAAAGCATCGAGGACCTGATCAGCTTCCTGAACGGCAAAAAGGCGGGAGACGACGTGACGCTGACCGTGGTTCGTGGAGAGGACACCCTGGAGCTGTCGGCTACTCTGGCCGCGTTCCCAAGCGACTACAGGGGATGAGCTGCCGGGGCCGGAGGAGCGGTGGGGATGGTAACTGGATCGAACCGGGCGTTTCGTCTTCGCTGCTGCCTCAGATGCGGTGGCGACGCCTACCTCGACCTCAGCGACGAGCCGGAGTGGCGCTGCCTCCAATGCGCGCGCATCGTTCCCGTGGAGGCGGCGACTGAGCCTGCAGCGGCAAGGATAGCGCCTTCGCCGGCGAGGCCACGGCAGACCTCGTTTGCGGGCGCGACGCCTTGACGCACAACCTCTCGACTCGCCGATGAAAGAAAGCCGTCTCGCGGCGCTCGCGGATTAGGGAACTCTAATCCTTCTCCAACTCCTCCTTAACGACAGCAGAGTACGCTGGAAATATCAGCTACAAAAAGCCACATAGGGGGCTATGAGATGAGTGACTCGCCCGTCCTCGATGAGATAGACGAATACGACGATCTGCTGGATGGCGGCGGGCACCGCTGGCGTGGCCGCTTGATTGGCCTCGCGGTGCTCGCAGCCCTGATCGCCGCGGGCGCCTACGCGCTCTGGTCGCTGGCGCTGGCTGGCGGCAGCTCCACAGCGGAGGAAACCCAGACGGCGACGGTGGAGCGGGGCTCCATCACTACGACGGTCAGCACGAGCGGCGTCGTCGTCTCACAGTCAACGGCGGAGATATCGTTCAGCCAGTCCGGGACCGTATCGGCTGTGAAGGTCAGCATCGGGCAGGAAGTCAAGAAGGGAGACGTGCTTGCCAAGCTTGAGTCAGACGAGCTGAAGCGAGCCACGACAGAAGCGGAGGTGAACCTTGCTTCAGCCCAGGTCAATCTGAGCCAGCTCTTGAAGGACCCCGACGAGGCCGAAATAGCCTCGGCCGAGCAGAGCGTGGCGCAAGCGCAGGTCAGCTTGGATCAGGCGCAGCGTGCGCTCGACGAAACGCTGGACGGGCCCACCGAAGTTGAGACCCTCTCAGCGGAGCAATCGGTAACATCAGCGGAAGGACAGGTGGCCCAGGCGGAAGAGTCTCGCGAAAACCTCTACGAGGCAAGCGGGGAAGCGATCGACGCCGCCGAAGAAGCCGTGAGGATGGCGGAGGACGCGCTGGAGGACAGCGAGGGCGAGGCCGAGGACGCCGCACGTAGCCTTCAGTCGGCCGAGTCGTCGTTGAAGAGCGTGGAAACGGGCTATTGCGCCGTTGATGGTGCTCCCTCGTTCTGCACGAAGCGAGCGGCGCCGATCTCCTCTGCAGATGAGGCTGTTCTGATGGAGGCCACGGTCACCGGCTCGAAGGAAGTCGCAAAGCAGGCCTCAGAGGTTTTGACCGCCAACACGTCCTATGAGAACGCCGTGGCGTCGAAGGACAGCGCCGACGATGCGGTTGAGACAGCGGAAGAGGATCTGCAAGAGGCCAAGGACGATCTCGAGGACGCACAGGCCGGTCCCAGCGATGAAGAGATAGCCTCGGTGGACGCCGCCGTTGTGTCGGCGCAGGAGGCGCTCGACCTTGCGATCGAGCAGCTAGCGGAACTCAGCGAGAAACCGACAGAGGACGAACTGGCGGAGGCGCAGGGTAACGTTGACACAGCCGCTGCGGCACTCGTCACGGCGCAGGCACAGCTCAACGACCTGTTGGACGGCGCCGACATAGAGGAGATCGAGCTCCAGCAAAACCAGGTACGCCTTGCTGAGCTCTCTTTGGAGAAGGCGGAAGAGGACCTGGAGGAAGCGAAGCTCGTAGCGCCGTTTGACGGCACCGTGGCGGCGCTCAATATCGAGGTAGGGGAATCGGCCGGTGGAACCGGAGAGACAAGCACAGAGGCAGCGATTGTCCTCAACACTCCCGATGCGGTGAGTCTCGATCTCACCGTCACCGAATCCGATGTGCCTGACATTGAGTCCGGCCAGACGGGTATCGCCACATTCGACGCTCTTGAGGACACGCGGTTGCCCGTCGTGGTCGACTCCGTCGAAACGAATCCGACCACCACTCAGGGAGTGGTGACGTACGCCGTACACGCGACCATCATGAGCGCCGACGAGTTAGAGGCGCTGGGAGGGAACCTAGCGGGTGCACTGGCTGGCGCTGGCGGAGCACCGACGTCGGCTGATATTCCAGATGCGGAGGCGACTCCGGCTGGCGGCGCCGGCGTGATGCCTGATTTCTCCGAATCGGTCGCGGAGCTTCTGCCCGGCATGAACACCTCTGTGACCATCACTGTGGATCAGGCTCAGGACGTCCTCATGGTTTCCACGTCGGCCGTCCAGACCATGAGAGGCGGAAGCTACGTCGATGTCCTGATGGAGGACGGATCGACCCAGAGCGTCGAGGTTGAGGCAGGGCTCAGCGATGGAACGAACACGGAGATCGTAAGGGGGCTTGAGGAGGGTCAGACGATTCTGCTCCCCAGCCGCTCATCAACGTCGACGTCGTCTACTACGGAGCAGGAAGGCGGCGAGCCCGGCTTCCCCGACGGGTTCTCCCCCGGACAAGGACAGGGCTTCCCCGGCGGCGCTGCCCCGGGAGGAATGCCGTGATACGCCTGCGCGGCATCACCAAGATCTATCGCGCCGGCGACGTGCCCGTGCCCGCGCTGCGGGGCATCGACCTCGACATCGAACGCGGCGAGTTCCTGGCCATCGTGGGGCCCTCCGGGTCTGGTAAGTCGACCCTTATGCATATCCTCGGCTGTCTCGACAGGCCCACGCGCGGCATCTACGAACTGGAGGGGCGCGACGTGCGCCGCATGAGCGAGGCCCAGCTCGCCAGGATCCGCGGTCGGCGCATCGGCTTCGTCTTCCAGTCATTCAATCTCCTCTCGCGCCTGCCCGCGATCGCCCAAGTCGAGCTGCCACTCATCTACCGGGGCGCGAACCACCGCCACAGACGGGCGATGCGTGCCCTGGCGGAGGTCGGCCTGCGAGAGCGCGCCCACCACCGGCCGACGCAGCTATCGGGCGGCGAGCAGCAACGCGTCGCCATCGCTCGCGCGCTGGTGGCGAATCCCGCGTTGATCCTCGCCGATGAGCCGACGGGCGCCCTCGATACCAAGACCTCGCTGGACTTGATGAAGATGTTCGAGCGTCTCAACAGCGAACGCGGCATCACAATCGCCCTCGTTACTCACGAGATGGACCTTGCGGCCTATACGCGCCGTGTCATCCAACTCCGCGACGGTCGCATCGTCTCGGACGCGCCGCCGGAGGGCAATCGTGTCCTGGCGGCACTGCCTCCCGACGGCCATAAGGGGGAGCCGGAATGATCATCATAGACACGATCCGGACGGCCCTCATGGAGCTCACCTCGAACAAGCTCCGTACCGGCCTCACCATGCTGGGCATCGTTATCGGTGTGGGAGCGGTGATCGCCCTCATAGCCGTCGGCCAGGGTGCTCAAAAGGGCGTGACCAAGGAGGTCCGGGGACTCGGCAGCAACCTGGTCTTTGTCGAGGCGGGGGAGACTGAGCAGGCCGACCGGACCGGCGTCGGTGCGGTCACGCTCACCACCGACGACGCCGACGCGATCAAAGATATCTCGTCTGTAGAGGCGGTGGTCTCCCAGTACGACCTTGATCTGGAGAACGATATCACCGGCAACGGGCTCAGTACCTCAGGGGCGATAACCGCCACCGAGCCGGACTTCGAGTACGTGAGAAGCTGGCAGGTCGCGACCGGCAGGTTCATCAACGATGAGGACGCGCGTCGAAAGACCACCAACGTCGTCCTCGGCGCGACGGTCGCCGAAGAGCTCTTCGACACACCGGAGAATGCGATAGGCCAGGAGGTACGTGAAAGCTTCGGACCGTTCTCTTTGAATCTCACCGTGATAGGCGTGATGGAGGCGAGGGGCGCGGGGGGAAGCGGCGACGAGGACACCCAGATCATCATACCGCTCACCACCTTCCAGACCAGGGTGCCGTTCGGACGCAACCCAAGCGGCGAGTCCAACGTTCAGCAGATCGTCGTCAAGGTAACTGAGGGCAATCAAGTTGACGAGACGAAGGACGACGTCCTACAGCTTCTGCTTGAGCGTCACGACTACGTCGAGGACTTCACGGTCCAGACCCAGGACGATCTCCTCTCCACAGCCAAAGAAGTGAGCCGTACGCTGACGATCCTGCTCGGTGCCATCGCCGGCATCTCGCTGGTGGTCGGCGGAATAGGGATCATGAACATCATGCTGGTATCGGTGACGGAACGAACGCGCGAGATAGGCATCCGGAAAGCAGTCGGCGCCAGCAGGGGCGACATCCTTCTCCAGTTCATCATCGAGGCGATCATCGTTACCCTCGTCAGTGGAGCGATCGGCGTGCTCACGGGCGTGCTCATCGCGAAGGCCGCCGACGGCCAGGACTTCGGCACCGGATCATCCGTAACGACGACGGTTACTCTCTGGAGCATCGCCGCCGCGGTCGGCGTCTCGGCCATGATCGGGCTCTTCTTTGGCATCTATCCCGCGTTCCGAGCATCCCGCCTCGACCCCATCGAGGCTCTGCGGGCGGAATGACCCGATGAGGATTCACAGGGGGTAGTGTATGAGGACTATCAGACGGGCGCTCCGGACGATCGTCCGCAATCCGCTGCGCACGGGCCTGCTCGTTGCCGTGCTCGCGGTCAGCATGGGGTTGACCCTGATCATGATCACTGTGAACCAAGCGTTCGGAGAGCGGCTGGACGAGATCAGAGCCGGGGTGGGCACGAACATTGCCATCAGCCCCGCAGGCAGCTCCCGCGGCTTCGCCGGCGGCGACGGCGACCTTCTCTCCGAAGAAGAGATCGAGAACCTCGCCTCGCTCGAGCACGTCGAAAGCGTGCAGGCAACACTATCGATGCAATACACCGGCGAAGAACTCGAGTCGGCCATCAACCCGGACGATCTGGAAGACCGCTTCGCGGGCGGCACTCCCCCGGCGGGGAACCCGCCTGAGGGCGACCTTCCGTTCAACGGCGAAAACCTGCCTGAGGGCGAAAACCCGTTTACCGGTGAAAACATGCCTGAGGACGGAAATCTCCCCATGCCTCCCGAGGGTGCTCCGAGCGGCGCCTCCCCTGGCGGGCTCCGCGCCTCAGTTATGGTCACCGGCATAGATGACCCCAACTCTCTTTCGGTGACCGGCGTCCAGGATGCAGAAATCACCTCCGGACGCACTTTCGCGGAGGACGAAACCGACGCGAACGTCGCCGTCTTGGGCGCCGACCTCGCGGAGACGAACGATCTGCTGTTGGGCGATACCTTCGAACTGCAGGGCGAGAGCATCAAGGTCATCGGTATCTACTCCTCCGACACGCAGTTCGGCGACAACAGCATCTTCATTCCCCTCAAGGCGCTGCAGAGCCTGTTCGACAGCGAAGGCGAGATCAGCGCCGCTAGCGTGAAGGTTGATACCGTCGATCATGCCGAGGCGGTCGCCGACACTATCCGCAACACGCTGGGAGAGGACACTGTAGACGTCACAAACGAAGCCAGCCGGTTCGAGAGCATCAGTGCCCCCATCGCCGATGCCGAAGACAGCAGCCAGATCGGCATGATCGCTGGCCTCGTGGCGTGCGCTGTCGTGATCCTGGTCTCGGTCGGGCTGGTGGCCCGACGACGCGTCAAGGAGATCGGCATCCTTAAGGCTAGCGGCGCCTCCAACTGGCACGTCACCGCCCAGTTCGCCATCGAAACGGCGGTGGTGAGCGTGGCAGCAGCGCTGCTCGGCGCCCTCGCCACGTTCCCTCTCGCGCAGACCGTTGCCAATGCGCTGGTCTCGGATTCTGCGGCGCCAGCGGGCCCTGGCGCTGGGCAGCAAGCGGCGGCGCAACTCCAGGGAGCCGGTAGCTTCCTGGGGGACGTCGACGTCGTCGTCTCGCCGGAAGTGTTCCTCTACGCCTTCGCTATCGCCGTTGGACTGGCGGTTCTGGCGAGCATAGTCCCGGCCTGGTACGCGGGCCGCGTCAAGCCCGCGGAGGAGGTAGTGCGGGATGAGTGACGAAGGGCGCCGCAGAGGCAACTACATAGTGGAATCCGAGCCGGGAGGTCCTGCTCGAGAGCTGGCTGGCGACAGCGATCTGAACTGAAAGGAGGTGCGTCCCGTAACATGAGGATGGGTCGAGGGAGCGAAGGAGCGATACGCAATCTCGTCCCAGGAACGATTCATCACTTGCGAGCCGGCCGCAGAGGCAGCGCGACCACGTTGGCGCATAACCACTCGATTCTCCCTTGAGTATCCTTTCGGATGTCGGAGCCCCTCTGCAGACCGCCACGCCTCTGCGGTCCGCCCGCCGGCGATGCCAAGGCTTGATGACCGCCTAGTTCCTCCGTTTCCCTTCGCTCCTGCCGCCCGCCCTAAACCGACCAAACAGCCGTATCTGCCGCGGCGTAGGCTAGCCTTCCGTGAGGTGGCACGTATCGTTCAGCCCCACCAGCACGGCCCGTGGCCGGAACGGCTGGGGCTCAGCGATCTCCACCGTGGTCACGGAGGCGTTGTCCAGCGTGAAGGGGATCGGCCGCTGATAGCCGCGCTGGAGAACGTCCAGCAGGAACACGGCGATGGGCCCCGCGTGGGTCACGACGGCCACGGACTGCTCCCCCACGAACCTGTCGGCGATCGCCCATAGCGCTCCGCATACCCGTTCCCGGAACGCTTCTCGTCCCTCCTCCCCCGGGTAGTGAGGGAAGTCCGCGCTATCGCTCAGCAGTTGCTCGATAAGCTGAGGGCGTCGCTCTCGGATCTCGGGCCAGGTCAGGCCGGACAGCTCCCCGAAGTCGTATTCCTGGAGCGCCGGCTGAACCTCTACCCTCAGCCCCTGAGGGCCGGCGATGGCCTCCGCCGTTTGCAGAGCCCGTCTGATTGGGCTGCTGCACACACCGGTCACAGGCAGCCGCGCGAGGGCCGCCGCCAACTCTTCGGCCTGGCGTCGGCCGTGCTTCGTCAGGGGGAAGTCGGTGCGGCCCTGGAGCCGCCGCTGGCGGTTCCCTGTGGACTCCGCGTGGCGGATCAGCAGGAGGCGCATGTTGACCCCAGCGCTGGGCTATGGGAAGAGACCCTGCTGGAGGTTGGGGCGGGAAACGCCTTCTCCGGTGGTCACCGTCAGGCGAGCAGTTCCAGGAGCTGGTGCAGCATGCGGGCCGTGGCCCCCCAAATGCGATGGCCCTCGTAGGTGTAGGCGGGGACGAGCACCTGCTTACCCTTATGCTGGCGCACCTCGAGCTCCATGTTGCGGTCGTCCAGCAGGTGGGAAAGAGGCACCTGGACCACCTCGACCACCTCGTGGTGGTTGATGACGAAGGGGCACTCGGAGTTCATCTTGAGGATACCCACGTAGGGGGTGACGAGGAAGTTGCTGATGGTCATCATGTCGTCCAGTTGGCCGATGATCTCCACGTCCTCGGGCTGCACGCCGATCTCCTCGGCGGTCTCGCGCAGGGCTGTGGTCTCCGTGCAGTCGTCAGATTCATCGCAGGCGCCGCCGGGGAAGGATATCTGGCCCTTGTGGTGCTCAACCTGGTGGGTGCGCTCGGTGAATAGGATGTGCGCCTCGCTGTCCAAATCGTAGACCAGGATCAGGATGGCGGCAGGCGTCGCGCCAGCGTGGTCCAAGCGATGAGGAATGTACTCCGCCAGGGCCTGGCGGGTGCGTTCTAACCATTCGTCCGCAACCATGGTTCAGGATGATATTACCACGAAACGGTGGCGAGCGGCCCGGCTAGTGCCCCGTGGCGCGGCGTGCCCCTACGGGCGGGTCAGGGTGTCACCGGCATGATGATCGGCGGCGTGCGCGAAGTGGCGCTCCGCCATGGCCGCAAACATCGCGTCCCCGCGATCGTCGGACGCGACGACCTGCGAGGCGACGACCGTCATGAGGACGCCTGACAGCGTCGCACGCCTGTAGTCCGCGAGGCACTGGTTCCATTCGTAGCCGTCTACGCCCCGAGCGCTCAGGCCATCGTGATACCGTTTCAGCAAGTCCATCTCATGTGCGCGGCGGTCGGGCACGCGGAGTCCGTTGCCGATGAAGTATGCTGCATCCAAGATTCCCGGCCCGTGGCCGACGGTTTGCCAGTCGACTGTTGTTAGCGGGTAGCCGCCCTCCTCAGTGCCGAACATCATGTTGTCCAAACGGTAGTCCCCATGCGTGACACAGCAGGGCGGTGTCCATGACCGCCGCCAATCGCTGAGCGAGGCGCCAAACGCGTCGCCGAGCGCCAGCGCATCGGGGGTGAGTGAGGAGTCGTACTTCGCGGCGAAGCCCGGCCATAGGGCCTGGTACATGCTTTGGATCGTCTCGTGCGATTGTGCGTCGTCATACTGGCCCAGCCACTCAATCTTCGCCAGCATCGGGTCGCCCCAACGGGGCGCGTGTAGACCTGCAAGCTCATCCATCGCCAGCATCGCCTGGTCGATGGTACATCCAGCGAGCTGGTCACCCTGTACTGCGGGGCGAAGGTCCTCGAGAAGCAAGACGAAGTCGTGCGTATCCAGATCGATGTCGGCGAGGTAGCAGGTAGGGACTCGGATATCCACCGTCTCGGCGATCTCTCGGTAAAAGCCAACTTCGCGTTCGAACAGGCGCAACGCCTTCGCGGTCGCTCGGCTCTGCGGCTCCGGCGAAGGGAACTTGCCCACCACACTCGCAGGGGCATCCGGCGCGGGTCTGTCGTAGGTGAGCGAGAACGCGACGTTCTGCCCGACCAACCCCGTGCCGATCCGCTGGCGCTCGACCCGCGTCACCACTGCGTCATCCAGCACACCGGCGTACTGAAGCACCTCGGTGAACCAGCGGCCGTCCGCCGCTGAAGGATCGGAGAGCAGCCTTGGCTTTGGTGGTCCTTCAGCCATCAGTTGGCGCCTACGCCGTCGGCCGAGGCCGTCAATCGGGTTGGCGCATGCGGCTCGATCACAAGCTGCTCGAAAATCCTGATGCGCTCGCGCCGTCACATGATGTCACGAGAATGGTGGGCCCGGGAGGATTCGAACCTCCAACCAACCGGTTATGAGCCGGTCGCTCTGCCCTTGAGCTACGGGCCCGCCATCGTGAATTGTATACCCGCCGGTGGGGCCCTTCAACAGCGGCTGACTGCCGCTACGGTTGAACTAGGACTCGTGTAACGGCACGTTTCTGGGTCGCGTCTGAATCACTGAGCCTTTGGAGGGATTCCATGCCGCAGATCCCGCGTCTAACGCAATGACGAAGCCGAACGACTTCAGCCCATCCGAGGCCCTAGAGGTCAAGAGTAGCGAGAGCCCAAAGGGATCGCTGTGGACTCGCTGGCTGCTGCGGCCCGCGGGCGCACTCGTGCTGCTCCTGGGCTGGCTGGCGATCAGCCTGGACGACCTCGGCGAGACGATGTTCTTCGTGGACACTGTGGTGTTCCTGGCCGCGGTCGTCTTTGCGTTCGCTGTGGCCGCTGTCTTCCGAAAAGAGGCCGTCAGGGAGGAGAAGCGACATCGGCTCCGCCTGCTCGTCCACAACATGGAGCTGGAGAACGTGGCTGCACGGGACGAGCTCACGCAGCTGTTTAACCGTCGTTACCTGTTCGAGAGGCTGGAACGGGAGCTCCAGACCGCCAGGGGATTCCAACGTCCCCTCGCTTTGATCACCGTCGAGGTCACATCTCTTGACCACGTCAACCATACATACGGATATGCCGCGGGCGACCAGCTCTTGGCCGCCTTTGGCAGATTCTTGCTCGAGTTCACTCGTGCCGCCGATGTGCCCACCCGGATGAGCGGCAACGGGTTCGGCATCATCCTGCCGGACACCTCCCGGCGGGGGGCGCACGCGATGGTGGAGCGCCTGAGCCAGCGCCTGGCCACGCAGCCGTTGCTGGAAGAGAGAGGGCTGAGCACCGCGGTCACGGTTTCCTTCGGCGTTTGTGGCTATCCCTGGGGCGGAGAAAGCGTGGACGCCATGTTCCGCCAGGTGGAGATGAAGGCTGAAGCCGAAGCGGATGCGGATGGCGAGGGGCAACCTGTGAACATCCCGCCGCCATTTCGACGTTCTGGTTAGGCCTGGTTGCGCCCGCGCATCGCCGACTCGACGCACGTCACTCCTGCGACGCGGCTCAGCCCGAGGCTAGGAATTCCGTGACGACCTCCAGGAAGCGGTCCAGTTGGTCGTGGTGGACCCAGTGGCCGGCGTCCTGAATGATAACGGAGCGGTAGTCAGGTATGGCCGCGGCCCGGCCTGACTTCTCCGGGTCTGGTGCCCAGCTCTCGCTGCCCTTGATCAGCAGGACAGGCGCCCGGATCCGCGACCAGATGTCCTGAGCATCGATGAGGTTGAACTCGTAGGGAGAGCGGATGCGAACGTAGTTGTCGAACTTCCAGGATAAGGTGCCGTCATCGTTGCGCTGGGTGCCGTGCGCGGTGAGGTGGCGGGCCATCTCCGGGCTCAGGTGGGGGTTGGCCTCCATCATGCGGCGAGTAGCGTCCTCCAGGGACGCGTAGTGCCTGGGCTGACGAAGTTCGATGTCGTGCATGTGATCTATCCAGCGGCGCATGCGCAAGTGGGCTGGCTGATGCTCGATGACCGGCGGGCCCAGCCCCTCAACAGCCGCGACCTTGGTCACTCGCTCCGGGTAGGTGCCGGCGTACTGGAGGGCGATGGCCCCGCCGAGGGAGTGGCCGATGATGGTCAGCGGGCCGTCGTCCAGGTTGGCCGCCAGGGTGGCAATGTCCAACACGAACTCGGGCAGGCTGTACATCCCGCCCAGGGCTCGGACGCTGTCGCCGTGGCCGCGCAGGTCGGGCGCGTAGATCGTGTAGCGGTCGCGCAGGGCCAGGGCGACGGCATCCCAGTTGCGGCAGTGGTCACGGCCGCCATGGATCAGCATTACTGGAGCCTTACCCTCATCCCCCCAGACGACGTAGTGGAGCTTCAGCCGCTGCGAGAGGTAGTACCGGGATTGCGGCTGGCTCATCTCCCCTGTCCCAGGAGCCGATGGAGCGAGCCGTACACGCCCACGTCGCTGCCGGGGATAACGAAGGCGTCGCAGACCTTCTCGTAGTACTCCGCGGGGCCAACGCCGCCGATGACGGCGTAGGCGTAGCCCATCTCCCTCATCGATTCGAGGCAACGGAAGAGGAGCGCCGCACCGATGCCGCGGCGACGCTCGCTCTGCTGCACCCCGGTGGGGCCGAAGAAGCCGCGGCGGGTGCACTCATAGGCCGCGAACCCCACGATCTTCTCCTCTCTCTCGGCCAGGAAGGCGCTAATGGGCGACTGGCGGTAGGCGAGGTCGGCTTCCACTGCCCACAGTGCCCCGAACGTCTCCTCCGCGAACCGGCGATAGCGCTCGCGGTCCCAGGGATCGGCCCTGCGGATCAGCACTCCCGCCTCCTGGACGCGGCGGTAGTCGTTTGAGGCGTCAGGTAGGCCGTACAACCTTACAAGCATGTCTGGCATGGTCACCCTCGTTGCACGATTTCAGTTGAGTACAGCGGAGTCCTGACTAGCGGGGCATAGGATACCAGGGCCAGCGGCCGTGGCGGAAGCGTTGAGCAGCCAGAGCACCTGCCTGGCTGGCATTCACTTGAACGAGCTTGTGGGGTGAGCCATGATTCGTGACGGCCCATGATATACCTTCTCGGCGGCCCAATGCGCGTTGGCAAGTCTCTTATTGCACGGCGATTTCGCGAACGCGCGAGCATCTCAGTCATCTCCACGGACGACATTATCCACGTGTTGCTGGACGGAGCTCCTCAACTGGGGATGAGGTTTGAGATGACTATCCCAGAGGAGTGCGAGACCCTCTGGCCCTTCCTCCGCGCCCTGATATCAATTCGGCTGGATAGGGATGAGCCGCTGCTCATCGAGGGAGCGGGCATATCGCCGCGACACGCAGCCCAAGCACGGGACGAGTTCGTCGGCGCTGTGAGGGCCTGCTTTGTGGGCGAACTGACCGTTCCCCCCCAACAGAAACTGCGTATGCTTAGGGCTTACTCAGAGGCTCACGGCGACTGGTTGGCCGAGAAGCCCTCGGAGACCTACAAGGAGATTGTGAGAACGATACGCACAGTCAGCGAGGAATACAAGCGGGATTGTGGAGTCCTGGGAATCGCCTTTTTCGACATGGGCGAGAACTTCGAAGAATCAGTAGCCGCGGTTGTCGAGTACCTCGTCACTGGTGACGCCAGGCAACAGCCGAGAACTAGTGAGTAAGGTGGACGCCTAAGGCCGTGGGTCTTAGCTGGTCGGGCTGTTCCGGCATGGTGCGGCTATAATAGCAGGAACCCCCTTCCCCTGCCATGCAGGTGCCGTTGGAGCGTCGACAGATGGCCATATTGAGGGTGCATGTGACCCCTGGCGCCAAGCAAGATGAGATCGCCGGCTGGCGCGCCGGCTCGCTGCGAGTCAAGGTGCGGGCGCGGCCGGAGAAGGGCCGCGCCAATGAGGCCGTCCTCCGGCTGCTCGCCCGCGGGCTCGGCGTGGCCCCGGCGAACCTCACCATCGTGCGCGGGGCGACGTCGCGGGACAAACTGGTGGAGGTGGAAGGCCTCGGCGAAGAGGAGCTGCGAGCGAGGCTCGATGACAGTCAGTGGCGATAATGAGATGATAGAGGCAAATGGGCTCCTACCGGCTGCTGCGCGTCTTCGGCATCGACGTCCTCGTCCACTGGAGCTGGCTGGCCATCTTCGCCCTCCTAACTTGGTGGCTGGCGCAGGGCTTCTTCAAGGACGAGTATGGGGACTGGACTACCAGCCAGCGCTGGGGGGCATCGGTGGCCGCCGCCCTGGCCTTCTTCGCCTCGATCCTCCTGCATGAGCTGGCCCATTCCCTGGTGGCCAGGTGGGAGGGGTTGCCTGTCAAGAGCATCACCCTGTTCATCTTTGGCGGCGTCTCCGCCCTGGGCGGTGAACCGCGGACGCCCGGCCAGGAGTTCCGCGTGGCCATCGTCGGGCCGCTGGTCAGCTTCATTCTGGGTGCCATCTTCGGCATCATTGCGGTGGTGGCCATCCTCAGCGATGTGGGGGACAGCCCGCCCGCTGCCGTTGCCCTCTACCTGGCGTTCATCAACTTCGCCGTTGGCATATTCAACATGCTGCCAGGATACCCGCTAGATGGGGGACGGGTGCTGCGGGCTGGGCTCTGGGCGCGGGGACGGAACCTGCTCACTGCGACGCGGAGAGCCTCAATAGCGGGAACGTTCATCGCCTTCGGGCTCATCGCCATCGGTGTCGTTTCCATCCTGGCCGGGAACTTCATTGGCGGCGCCTGGTTCATCGTCATCGGCTGGTTCCTGCGCAACGTCTCGGAGGCCTCCTACCAGCAACTGCTGTCGCGCAGCACTCTGGGGGGCACCAAGGTGGCCGACCTGGTCAACCGCAGCTTCGAGGCCGCGCCTCCGGACGTTAGCCTCAGTACGCTGGCCAACGAATACATGCTCGCCGGCGGCCAGCGCTGTGTCCCTATAGTGGTTGCCGCAGAGCTGCTGGGCCTGGTGACGATGCGGGACCTCAAGCGAGTGCCGCGTGAGGAGTGGGAGAGCACCAGCGCCTTCAGGGCCATGACACCGCGGGAAAAGCTACACCAGGTGGACGCCCGAGAGGACATAGCGGCGGCACTGGAGATCATGGCCGGAGAGAACGTCAATCAGCTCCCGGTCTTGGAGTTCGGTAGTTTCGTCGGGTTCGTCACCAGGGCGGACGTGTTGCGCCTGATGCAGGTCCGCAGCGAACTGGGGGGCAGTCGGGACATGGCATCCGGCGCCCGATGAAAGAGAATTGCCTCCCCCTAGCGCTATAATCGACCCCATGACAAGGGCGAGGCCTCAGAGCAGTTGAAGAAGGCAGTGTAGGCGACGGGGGAGGCAGCTATGGCAATCGTCCAGACCGCCACCGGGCCCGTTGACGAAGACAGGCTGGGCTTCACCCTAAGCCATGAGCACATCATCGTCGGCTCCGCGGGCGTGCGCGAGACGTACCCCTTCCTGTTCGACATACCACGCACACGCGACCGCGTCATCAGGGAACTGTCCGAGGCCAAGGCTGGAGGCGTGGACACCATCATCGACGCCACGGCCATGGACCTGTCACGCGACGTGGACTTCGTGGCCGATGTATCGCGGGCCAGTGGCGTGCAGGTGGTGGTAGCCACCGGTCTGTGGCGGGACATCCCCCGTTTCTTCTGGGAGCGTGACCCCGACTTCATCGCTGACGTGTTCATTCATGAGATACAGGAGGGCATGGGGCCGAAGCGGATCAGGGCCGGAGTCATCAAGGTGGCCAACGATCAGGAGGGTATCACTCCTCCGGCTGAGTTGGTGCTGCGGGCGGCGGCTCGGGCCTGCAAAGCCACCGGCGTGCCCATCACCACCCACCAGTGGGCGCCCGATGAGATCGGTCGTCGGCAACTGGAAGTGTTCCTTGACGAGGGGGTGGATACCAGCCGCGTCTGCATCGGCCACAGCGCCGACACGACGGATGTGGAATACCTAGAGGGCCTGCTCAAGCAGGGCGTCTACCTCTGCATGGACCGCTATCCCGCCCGACCGGGGATGCCCGACTGGCGAGAGCGGAACACCACCGTCAAGGCGCTCATCGAACGCGGCTGGGCGGACCGCCTGATGGTGGGACATGACTACGCACCTGGCGCCTACCTCGCGGACGGATCAGGGCCCGAGCCGGAGCGGCCCACGCGCTACCTGTTCCTCTCGACCACAGCGCTGCCCGCCCTGCGCGCCGATGGTGTGGACGAGGCCACTATCCGCAAGATGACCGTGGACAACCCACGCCGATTCCTGGCAGGCGGGCTCTAGACAAGGAGGTCACAGCGATGGAAGCGACGCTTCTGTTTGGCGACAGCACCGTCAACGTCAACCTTCCCGAGCGCACGCAGCTCATCGGCGGAGATGGCGCCTCAGACAGGCCCCGCCTGCAGCCGGTCGCCAACCAGGATGCCGCTGTGCGCGAGGCCCTGGCCCGACCGCTTGGCCTCCCTCGCATCCGCGAGCTGGTGCGTCCTGGCGCTCGAGTTCTCATCGCCTTCGATGACCCCACAGTGCCCTCCTTCGGCCCCGTGCGCCGCCTGGCTATCGAGGCGATTCTGGGGGAGTTGGCCGAAGCAGGCGTGCCTGAGGAGAACGTGAATCTGGTTTGCGCCAACGCTCTCCACCGGAAGTGGACGTCCACAGAGCTGGCGTCCATCCTGGGGCCAGACTTGGTGCAGCGGTTCGGTCAGCGCCTGGCCTGCCACGACGCAGAGGACCCGGAGAACCTGACCTACCTGGGCACCACGCCCAGCGGCTACGATGTGGAGGTCCACCGCCTGGTGGTGGACTCCGACCTCGCCATCTACGTCAACGCGGGCTGTCAGCTTGGATTCAACGGCGGCTGGAAGTCCGTCTGCATCGGTCTCTCCACCTGGCGCTCCATCCGCTGGACGCATACCCCGGACGGTATGACGATGTCCGTGCGAGAGAACCGCATGCACAAGGTGCTGGATGAGATGGGTGCGCTGATCGAGTCTCGCCTGGGGCGACGCGTGTTCAAGGTGGAGACGCTCCTGGCCAACCCTGCCACCATCGGGCGGATCTGGGCGGGGGGTGTGACGGAGACACGAGCCGCCGCCCTGGAGGTGCAGACCTCGCTGCACAAGCCCCGGCGCAGCGAGGCTGAGTCGGCGGACATCGTCGTCTACGGCGTGCTGGCCTGGAGCCCATACGCCACCTACGCCCGAATGAACCCGCTGCTCACCCTGGTCTCCTCCGGGCTGGGCTATCTGGGTGGCTACATAGAGGCGCTGGGAAAGCCCGGCTGCTCCGTGATCATGGCTACGCCTTGCCCTGATGACTGGGACCTGGAGCACCATCCCGCCCATGAGGACGTCTGGCGGCGCGTGCTGCCGCAGTCACGCGATCCCTACGAGATCAGCGAGCGCTTCGGCGAAGAGTACGCCAAGCACGCCGGTTTCATCGAGCGCTATCGCTTCGGCGTGGCGTTCCACCCGGTGCACGCCATCCTGGCCACCCACCCCCTCAAGCGCCTGAAGCACGCCGGGCGGGTCTTCGTGGCCGGGGCCGTGGATCCGGCTGTGCCACGCCACGTCGGCTTCATCCCCACCGCCTCCGTGGAAGAGGCGATCGCGGAGGCAGAGCGAGTCCATGGACGCGATTGCTCCATCGCCTGTGTGCGACGGTTCGCCGGCTGGTAGCCACAAGGCGACTCGCTGCCGCCCGGTGGGCTCCTCCGGCAAACCGATATCCACCGGCGGCCGTATACCCCCATAGGGTACGCCGAGCATGACAGCGGCGGGATCATTCGTGGAGGATTCCACGTTGAAGCGCAGGAGCTTGCCGCGCAGGAGGAGACGATGAGTGAGAAGATCAAGGTATACGGGGCTCCCTGGTGCCCCGATTGCCGCCGCTCCAAGCAGTTCCTCGGTGAGATGCGCATCCCCTACGAGTGGATCGACATCGATCAGGACGAGAGGGCCGCCGCCTTCGTCCGCGAGAAGAACGACGGCAAGCAGATCATCCCCACCATCATCTTCCCGGATGGCTCATTCCTGGCGGAGCCGAGCAACGACGAGCTAGCCCAGAAGCTGGGACTCAGCCTCAAGGCGGAGCGCTCGTTCTACGACCTGATCATCGTCGGCGGCGGCCCGGCTGGCCTGACGGCGGCGATCTACGGCGCCCGCGAGGGCATCGATACCCTGGTCATCGAGAAGAGCGCCCTGGGGGGCCAGGCCGGCACCACCGAGCGCATCGACAACTACCCCGGCTTCCCCGAGGGCATCGGCGGCGCCGAGCTGGCCGATCGCATGGTGAAGCAGGCGCAGCGCTACGGAGTGGAGCTCCTCTCCGCCGTGGGCGCCAAGTCGCTGCGACGAGATGATCCATACATCTGCGTCACTACCGAGACGGGCGAGGAGTACGGCTCCCGCGCGGCGATAGTGGTCACGGGCTCCACCTACCGGCGGCTGGGTGTGCCGGGAGAGGAGGACCTCATCGGCGCCGGCATCCACTTCTGCGCCACCTGCGACGGCCCCTTCTACAAGGACTCCGAGGAGCTGATGGTCATCGGCGGTGGCAACTCCGGTGTTGAGGAAGGCCTCTTCCTCTCCCAGTTCACTGACCGCCTGACGCTGGTGGAGTTCACGCCGGAGCTTGCCGCCAGCGGGCTCCTCCAGGAGAAGATTCGCTCCGACCCCAAGTTCAACATCCTCACCAATACCGAGGTGATAGAGTTCCGGGGCAAAGGAAAGCTCAGCGCCGTCCTGGCCAGGAACCGCGAGACGGGGGAGACGGTGGAGCTCCATCCCGCTGCCGCCTTCGTGTTCATCGGCCTCACCCCTAACACCGGCTTCCTCAAGGACGCCGTGGAGACCGACAAGTACGGCTTCATCGTCACCGACGAGACGTTTGAGACCTCCGTCCCGGGGGTGTTCGCTGCCGGCGACGTCCGTCGGGGGAGCACCAAGCAGCTCGCCAGCGCCGTCGGCGAGGGCGTGACCGCCCTGCTGATGGCGCGCCAGCACCTCCAGAAGCTGGGAGACGTGCCCGCCAAGACCGCTGCTGCCTGATCGGACGACAGGCTGCCGGCCACCGTATAATAGTGTGACCGCAGCGCTCGTCTGAGTCCCCTGGCTTCAATTGGAACGCGAAACGCCTGCACTGCGGCGCTAGAGGGAGACAGAGATGGCTGCGAACCCGTTGCGAGAGCTTGAGAGGCAGGGCCAGAGCGTCTGGCAGGACTACATCCGCCGGAACCAGACGCTCTCCGGTGAGCTGAAAAGGCTTATCGAGGAGGATGGGCTGCGCGGTCAGACATCCAACCCCACCTACTTCGAGAAGGCGATCTCCGGCAGTCACGACTACGACGACGCGCTGCGAGCGCTCGCTCAGGAAGGGAGAAGCACGGGCGAGATCTACGAGGCGCTGGCCGTGGAGGACATCCAGGCCGCGGCCGACCTCTTTCGCCCCGTTTACGATTCGCTGGACGGCGCCGACGGCTTCGTCAGCCTCGAAGTCTCCCCGGATCTGGCCTATGACACGCAGGCGACGGTCGAGGAGGCGCGTCGGCTGTTCGCCGCCGTTGACCGACCCAACGTGATGATCAAAGTCCCCGGCACGCCCGAGGGCATGCCCGCCATCGAGCAACTCATCGGCGAAGGAGTCAACGTCAACGTCACCCTGCTCTTCTCCCTGAGCGCCTACGAGCAGGCCGCCAACGCCTACGTCGCTGGCCTGGAGAGACTCGCCGCGGCCGGCGGCGACGTGACGCGGGTCGCCTCGGTGGCCAGCTTCTTCCTTAGCCGCGTGGACACGCTGGTGGACCACAGGCTGGAGGCGCTTATCCGGGAGACGGAGGACGACGCACGCAGGGCGGGGGAAGAGGCGCTCCTGGGCAAGGCGGCCATCGCCAACGCCAAGCTGGCTTACGCTCGCTTCAAGACGATCTTCGGCAGCCAACGCTTCCAGGCCCTGAGGGAGAAGGGCGCCCGCGTCCAGCGGCCCCTGTGGGCCAGCACCGGCACCAAGAGCCCCAGCTACAGCGACGTCATGTACGTGGAGCCACTCATCGGCCCCGACACCGTCAACACCATGCCCCCGGCCACCCTGGACGCCTTCCGCGACCACGGGGTCGTGCGGCCCTCGCTCGAGGAGGGTCTGGAGGAGGCCGAGGCCAGCCTGGCAGCTCTGGCCAGGTTCGGCATCGACATGGACGAGATCACGGCGCAGCTCTTGGAGGACGGGGTCAAGCTCTTCGCCGATTCGTTCCACCAGCTCACGGACTGTATCTCCGCCCAGCGCACGGCTATCCTCTCCGGCGTACAGGAACGCCAGGCCGCCGCTCTGGGGGAGCACCAGCGGCGCGTCAGCGACAGGTTGCAGCGGCTGGAGAGGGATGGCTTCGCAGCCAGACTCCACGCCAGGGATGCCTCCCTCTGGTCCGCTGACGCCACGATCCAGCAGGCGATTAAGAACCGCCTGGGCTGGCTGACCGTGGCGGAGAAGATGACCGACGTCTGCGACAGCCTGACCTCCTTTGCTGACCAGATCCGGGCCGCCGGCTACCGGTATGTCGTCCTTCTGGGTATGGGCGGCTCCAGCCTGGCGCCGGAGGTTCTGCGCTCGACCCTCGGCGTGGGCGACGGCTACCCGGACCTCGTGGTGCTGGACACCACCGACCCGGCCTCAATCCGAGCGGTGGACAACGCGCTGGACCCCGCGAAGGCCCTGTTCTTGGTCGCCAGCAAGTCGGGCACCACAGTGGAGGTGCTCTCCCTGTTCGCCTACTTCATGGAGCGGGTGAAGGCTGCCAAGGGCGACGCCGCAGGGGAGAACTTCGTCGCCATCACCGATGATGGCACGCCGCTGCAGGAGCTGGCGCGTCGGCACCGGTTTCGCCGCGTCTTCACTAACCCTTCCGACATCGGCGGCCGCTACTCTGCCCTGTCCTACTTCGGTCTCGTCCCGGCGGCCCTTACCGGCGCCGACGTGGCGAAGCTTCTGGACCGAGGCCTGACCATGGCCGAGGCGAGCGCTTCCTGCGTGGCCGCGCCTGAGAACCCTGGCCTCTGGTTGGGCGCCCTCCTCGGCGAGCTGGCCCTGGCTGGCCGCGACAAGCTCACCCTGGCCGTCTCCCCGGCGGTGGCCTCCTTCGGTGCCTGGGTGGAGCAACTCATCGCCGAGAGCACGGGCAAGGAGGGCAAGGGCATCCTCCCCGTCGACGGCGAGACCCTGGGCGGCCCTTCCGCCTACGGCGATGACCGTCTGTTCGTCCACCTGCGCCTGGACGGCGGCGACTCCCTCGACGAGGCCGTCGGCAAGCTGGCAGCGGCGGGACAGCCTGTGGTCACCCTGCACCTGAGGGACGCCTACGACCTGGGCGGCGAGTTCTTTCGCTGGGAGCTGGCCACCGCCGCCGCGGGGGCTATGCTCGACATCAACCCCTTCGACGAGCCCAACGTCGCCGAGAGCAAGGGGAACACTAAGCGCCTGCTGGAGGCGTACCGCTCGCAGGGGACTCTCGCTGAGGGCTCGCCTGCCCTTCAGGAGGATGGGGTCGTCTTGTTTGGAGAGAAGACCGACGGCGGCCTGGTGGAGGCGCTAACCTCCTTCCTGCGTCAAGTCCGGCCCGGCGACTACATCGCCCTGGCCGCCTACCTCACGCGTACGCCCGCGACGGAGGCTGCTCTTCGGTCCATGCGGCTGGCGATCCGCGATGGGACGCGGGCGGCGACCACCCTGGGGTACGGCCCACGCTACCTGCACTCCACCGGCCAGCTCCACAAGGGCGGCGATGACCACGGCCTGTTCATCATGCTGACCGCCGACGACGCCAAGGATCTGGAGGTCCCTGGCCAGCCGTACACCTTCGGCACGCTGAAGCGGGCGCAGGCGTTAGGGGACATGGAGGCCCTGCAACGGCGGGGGCGTCGGGTCGTCCGTCTCCACCTGTCGGACGTTGCAGAAGCCGGGCTGGACAGAGTGGCCCAGGCGCTCCGGTCGGCGGTGGCCTCGGTGGCTGCAGTGGGATGATAGGCGATTGGCCTGAGGCGACGCTTGTCCGCCATTCATACGACATGAGCGCGATGTGATGGTTCGGAAGATGGAAGAGAACCCGCTGCGGGTGGGCATGCGCAGCCCACGGACGCCGGAGCCGAATACCCTGGTCATCTTCGGCGCCACTGGTGACCTGACGCAGCGCAAGCTGGTCCCTGCCCTATACAACCTGGCGCTGGAGGGCCTGCTGCCCGGGGAGTTCTCGGCGGTGGGGTTCGCCCGTCGGCCCAAAGCCCACTACCACTTCCGCTCAGAGCTTCGAAGGGCGGCGGCGGAGCACTCCCGCACGCAGCCTCTGCGAAGGCCGGTCTGGGACGGCTTCGCCTCTCGTCTCTACTACTGCCGGTCCGAATTCAGTGACCCGGAGGGTTACCGGGATCTGGCCAAGAGACTGGAAAAGATCGAGAGCAAGACTGGGTCTCGCAACCGCCTGTACTACCTGGCCACGCCCCCCAGCTACTACGCCGAGATCGCTCAGCGCCTCGGCGACGCGGGTCTGGCCCGCAGTGAAGGCGGCTGGACGCGCATCATAGTCGAGAAGCCGTTCGGCCGCGACCTGGACAGCGCCGTGGAGCTGAACCGGATCCTCCACGGCGTGTTCGACGAGGACCAGATATACCGCATCGACCACTACCTAGGGAAAGAGACCGTGCAGAACATCCTCGTGTTCCGCTTTGCCAACGGCATCTTCGAGCCGATATGGAACCGCCGATACATCGACCATGTGCAGATCACGGCGGCCGAGAGCATCGGCGTTGAGAGCCGCGGCGGCTACTACGAGCAGGCCGGGGTCGTGCGGGACATCATCCAGAACCACGCCATGCAGCTCCTCTCACTGGCGGCGATGGAGCCCCCGGCCACCTTCGAGCCGAATGCAGTCCGCGACGAGAAGGTGAAAGTCCTGCGCGCCGTGCGCCCTATGCGGCCCGAGGAGACTGGAGAGTTCACGGTGCGTGGCCAGTACCGGTCCGGCGTCATCTCCGGTCAGTCCGTGATCGGCTATCGAGAGGAAAAGAACGTGGCTGCGGACTCGGGCGCGGAGACCTACATGGCGCTGAAGCTGTTCGTGGACAACTGGCGTTGGGCTGGTGTGCCCTTCTACATCCGTGCCGGCAAGCGCCTGCCCAAGCGGGTGACGGAGATCGCCATTGTGTTTAGGCAGCCGCCTCTGGCCCTCTTCCCAACCGTGGATTTCAGCCGTCTTGAGCCCAACGTGCTCAGCATCACCATCCAGCCGGACGAGGGTATCTCTCTGAAGTTCGGTTCCAAAGTGCCGGAGCCCCAGGCGGACCTTCGCATCCGGCCGGTGGAGATGGACTTCCGCTACGGCACCTCCTTCGGTTTCGCCGCTCCAGACGCCTATGAGCGCCTGCTGCTGGACGCCATGCTGGGGGACGCCACCCTCTTCACTCGCCGCGACGAGGTGGAGGCGGCGTGGGCCTTCGTCACGTCCATCATCGAAGGCTGGGCCCGGTCGCAGGCGCCGCAGTTCCCCAACTATGAGGCGGGTACCTGGGGCCCGGACGAGGCCGACGATTTCATGGAGCACGACGGCCGCAGGTGGCGGAGGCTCTAGGGGTATGACCACCTCCAATCGCTATCGGGCAGTTCTGGGAGGCCAGACGCGGCGAGTGGACATCGCCGCTATCGAACACGAGATCACACAGCTCTGGAAGGCCGCTGCTGAGGACACGCTGGGGGGTCAGCCCGTGGTCCGGGCCTGTGTGCTCAACCTGATAGCCTATGCCCCAAGCCAGGATGTCGCCGGTCGTATCAACGAGGTGATCTCGCAGGTGTCCGGGCGGCACCCTAGCCGCTCCATCATCATGGTGGCTGAGCACGGCGCGCGGTCGGCCCGGCTGCAGGCCTCCATCTCCGCCCACTGTCAGATCGCCCCCGAGGGCGGCAAGCGGGTATGCAGCGAGCAAATCACCCTTCGCGCCTCCGGCCCTGCGGTGGACGAACTCCACGGCACGGTACTGCCGCTGCTGGTGCCCGACCTGCCCGTTTTCCTCTGGTGGCATGACGAGCCGCCCCTGACGGGCCACCTGTTTCGGGAGCTGCTGGAAACCTGCGACCGGGTGGTCGTGGACAGCGCGGGCTTTGAAACTGAGCGTGCGACCTCCACGCTCGTTGGCCTCCAACAACTGGTCGAGGAGGGCGGCGTCGCCGTGAGCGATCTCAACTGGTCACGGCTCAGCCATTGGCGGGAGCTGGTGGCGCAGTGCTTCGATGCTCCCCCCGGCCGCCAGTATCTGGACAAGCTGGACCGGGTGGAGGTGCGGATCGCCTCTCGTCACGGTCGTGAGCCGGACATCGCTGAGGGTCTGCTTACGGTGGGCTGGCTAGCGTCGCGCTTGGGTTGGGCTCTGGAAGACGGCCGCCGGTTTCGCACGGGGGCCATGGCCTTCGGCCTCAAGGGCACCGCCGGAGCGGTGGCGGTAGAGCTGAGGCCGGAGTCGACCTATCGGGGGGAGGGACTGCACTCCATCTGGTTGGAGGCGGCGGGCCGTGCCACTCTTGCCGTCACCCGCGTGCCTGACGACGAGACGTGCGTCACCGTCACGGTCGAGATGCCCGAAGGCGGCCACTCGCGGGTGGTGCGCATCGGCATGCCGTCGGAAGCTGCCCTTCTCAGCGAGGAGCTGGAGAAGCAAGGCCGCGAGACGGTGTTCGAGGAGGCGCTGGCTCAGGCCGTGCGGTTCATGGACGTGGGTCGCTGAAGAGCGCTCTCGCGGTCCCCGGCGGCGTCGTTACGGGATTGCCGTTGCGATGACGTCCAATTGGCCGGAGACGGCCAGACCGAGAGTCCCCAGGGCGATGATGCAGGCCGCGGCGATGAACACCAGGATCAGGCCATATTCCGCCAGAGTCTGACCAGATTCGTGCTCCAAGTGGACGACCAATGCCGACACGGCGGAGCTAATTCTGGAGATCATAGCTTCCTCCTTTCCCCACACCTCTGATCTCCTGGTGCCAGTATGCCAGGAAACTCTCCCCAAACTATCGCCATAAACCCGGCGTCAAGTGGCTGGCCTCAGTCACCGCGGCGGTGAGCCAGCTCTTCCAGGATAAATGGGTTGGTTTGGCGCTCTATGCCGATCTTCGTCTGTTGCATGTGGCCCGGCAGGACGATCGTGTCGTCGGGCAGTTCGAGTAGACGGTCGACGATGCTGGACATCTCCTGGCGGTAGTCACCGCCCGGCATGTCCGTGCGCCCGATGGAGCCGCAGAAAAGGGTGTCGCCGCTGAAGACGACGCCGTTGGTGTAGAAGGAGACGCCGCCGGGGGTGTGGCCAGGGGTATGGATCACCTTCAGCTTGACACCCTCTACCTCCACCTCGTCGCCTTCGGCTAGGAGGGCGTCGGGCTCCGGTGGCGGCTCCACCGCCTTGCCCAGCATGTGGGCGGCCGCCTGGACAGAGCCACGGGCGATCTGCACTTCGTCGGCGTGGAGGAGGAACTTGGCGCCGGTGGCTTCCTGGACGCCGCGCACCCCCAGGATGTGATCGATGTGCGCGTGGGTGTTGGCGATGACCTTGATCTTCAGCCCCATGTCTTCTGCCAGGTGCAGGATGTCTTCCGCCTGGTCCCCCGGGTCGATGGCGATGGCCTCCCCTGTGCGCTGGGAGCCGATGATCCAGCAGTTCTCGGCGAAGACGCCCACGACTATGCCCCGCACCATCAGTTCACTTGCTTGCGGCTCTGACATGTCAACCTCGCTTCCGCCTGGCCTCGCCTGAGAGGATGGTAGCACAAGCGCTTGGCGTCGGTGGGGACGTGTCAGGGAAAGCCCCACGCCAGACTCTGGGTGATGCCTGATTGACGGCCTCGCCCCAATATAGAATGCTCTTGCCAAACGGCATCCCCTCTCGTTTGACGGCCTGCTTCGGCTGTCCTAAAGTAGCGTTGACTCGCTGAGCTGGAAGGAGGGCATCGATGGAACTGAAAGAGGTGTTAGGCCGGAGGCGGACCATCCGATTCTTCCTCCCCTTTCGCCCCGTGGAGCGGGGCAAGGTGCAGAAGATGCTGGAGGCGGCCCGTCGCGCCTCCTGCGTGGGCAACGTCAACAACACGCGGGCCATCGTCGTCTGGAAGGATCAGGCATCGCCTGAGCTGATCCAGGCCCTCACGCCTCCCCTGGGCTACCAGCAGATGCAGACGGCCCCCTGCTTCCTCATCTGGTACTCGGACGCGGCGGCCTATGAGGTCAACAAGTGGATCGACGACATCAAGGACCTGGCCGACCAGCGGCGCATCGGTACGAATCCAGAGGAGACCAAGGCCCTCGTAGACCGCGCACTGAAGCCGGTGTTCGGGGCCATGTGGCAGCAGGCGGCCGTGGCGCCGCTGGCGTTCATGGACGTGGGCCAGGCTGTGGCTCAGGCCACTGCGGTGGCCTACGATGAAGGTCTCGGCACCTGCTGCATGAGCAGCCCCACGATGGTCGACAAACTGAACAAGCTCCTGAAGCTTCCGGAGACCGCCACCCTCGTTTGCGTCCAGGCTTTGGGGTATCCGGCCGAGTCCTGGGAGGCGGGCGGCCAGACCGGCAAGGCCCCCTTCGAGGCTCTCTTCTCCGAGATGGAGTATGGCAGGCCCATGAAGGAGGATCCCCAGGTGGTGGAGGAGATGAAGCAAGCCAAACTGATTCAGGAGCCCGCTCCCCTGCCCTGGCGCGATGCGGAACTGGAGTACGTGGTCCGCGGCCTGGGCATCGAGGAGGGGAGGCAGGTCATGGGCTTCCAGCAGCCGCCCAGCCCATAGGCGACCAGGAAAGAGGGTACAGATGGAGGTTCTAGAGTCCGGAATCGGCGAGTTCCGCATGCCCGACCCTGACGGGTTCCGGGAATACGTGCGCACCCACAAGGAGAGGCGCCTCGTCAACAAAGTCGTGAGCGAGCAGGAGGCCGTTTCCCGCTTCGTTGAAGACGGGGACTATCTGGCCTACGACCAGAACGTGGCCGTCCGAGGCCCCACTTCGCTCTTTCGCGAGATCATCCGCCAGCGCAAGAAAGACCTCTGGATCACGGCCAAGTTCACCTGGACGGACGCCAGCCTCTTGGTGGCCGGCGGTTGCGTCAGCAAGGTCGATGTGGGCTGGATGTCGGCTGGCAAGGTCATCAACACGGCCATCCGGGAGGGGAAGGTCAAGCTCATCGAGTGGAGCAATGGCGCCCTTGCCCACCGCCATCTGGCCGGCTCCCTGGGGGTTCCCTTTCTGCCGATGCGCTATCTCGGTGGGACCGATACCTTCACCCAGTCGGGCGCCAGAATCACCGAGGATCCCTACACGGGGCAGCGAGTCTGTCTCGTGCCTGCTCTCTACCCCGATGTGGCGGTCATCCATGTGCATCAGTGCGACGTCTATGGCAACGCTCGTGTGATGGGTGCCGGGGTGGCCCCCATGGAGATCGCCATGTCCAGCAAGAAGCTGATCGTTTCCACCGAGGAGATCATCGACACGGAAGACATCCGTCGCCAGCCGCAGAGGACGACGATCCCCTACTACTTCGTCGATGCCGTGGTGGAGGCACCTTTCGGCTGCTACCCGGGTAGCACGCCGGGGCTCTACGCCGGCGATATCGAGCACTGGTTGGAGTTCATGGCGGCTGAGATGCAGGGCAAGACCGACGAGTACCTGGAGAAGTGGGTGTTCAGCGTCGCCTCCCACCAGGAGATGCTGGAGAAGCGCGTTGGCCAGGAGAAACTGGACTCCCTGAAGGCGGCCGAGACCGTCAAGGAGGGCTACTACGAATGAGTGATCAGCTGACCTTCACAGACGTCGAGGCCAACATCTGCACCATCGCCAATCTGATCGAGGAAGACAAACTGTATTTCGTGCAGATGGCCGGTGCCCCGCTGATGGCCATCCTCCTGGCCAAGTACATGCGGACGCCGGACGTGGGCTATGTGGTGGAGGAGGGTGCCGTGACCCCCAGCCCCAGCTTCCCCCTCCCTCGCATGATGCTGGGCGCCAGCCGTTCGCACCACCGCGCCGTGGGCTGGTACGGCATGAACATAGCGGATTCTCATGCCGCCTTGGGCTTCATGGACTACGGCCTGCTTGCTTGCCTGCAGGTGGACAAGTTCGGCAACTTCAATTCCACTTTCATCGGCGGCACCTACGAGCAACCTGAGCGGCGCTTCGGCGGCCCCGGAGGCGCTCCCGAGATCGCCAGCCAATGCTGGCGCACCCTGCTCATGACCAAGCTTGAGCGTCGCAAGTTCGTCAACAAGCTTGACTTCATGTCCTCACCCGGCTATCTGGACGGCACGCCAGGCGCTCGCGAGCGGGCTGGTATGCCGGCCAACACGGGGCCCTACAAGATCATCACGCAGGAGGCTCTCTTCGACTTCGATGAGGAGACGCGTCAAATGCGGCTCATCGCCATGATGCCGTGGATGACGGTGGAGCAAGTCCTCAGCAAGATGGAGTTCGAGCCCCTTATCGCTGACAAGGTGGAGCGAATGGAGCCGCCAACTGACGAGCAGCTCACCATCATTCGGGCGCAGATCGACCCCGGTGGCCTAACCGTCAGTCGCGGTGAGTGGTACGCGATCGACCGCGAGACAGGCCAGCGGGCATAGTAGACGAGCAGCTCCTCTGAGGGCGCTGCGTCAGCTCTGGAGGATCATCACGTTGACGCCGCCGAGGCCGGCGTTGTGGAGGAGCGCTGTTTTGGCCTCCTCCACCTGACGAGGGCCGGCCTCGCCGCGTAGCTGCCGCGTCAGTTCGGTGATCATCGCCCCGCCGGTTGCTCCCAGGGGATGGCCCCGGCTCAACAGGCCGCCGTCGGTGTTGACGGGCATCTTGCCCGTTATCTCTGTGCCGCCTTCCCAGACGAAGGGGCCACCTTCGCCCTCCGGGACCAGCCCGAGGTGTTCGATGCTGAGGATCTCGCCGGGGGTGAAGGCGTCGTGCACCTGGACGACATCGATGTCCTCGGGTCCCGCTCCTGACTTCTCGTAGCACTTGCGGGCGATGATGTCGGTGGGGCCTTCCGACAGTTCCGGCTCATCCCTGTGATAGATCGGCGTGGCGCCTGCCCACGCCTTCAGGTAGACCGGCTTACCGGTGTACTGCCGGGCCTTCTCCGCCGAAGCCACTACAACCGCCGAGGCGCCGTCGGTGGTTGGCGAGCATTGATACAGGGTGATGGGTTCGGCGATCATGCGAGAGTTCATGATCTCTTCCAGGCTCAGCGGTTCCTGATACTGAGCATAGGGGTTGAGAGCGCCATTGCGATGAGACTTCTCGGAGACCTTGGCGAAGTGCTCCGGCTTGGTGCCGTGTTCGTGCATGTGACGGCGGGCCATGAGGGCGTAGGCGCCAGGCATGATGAACAGGCCCATGAGGGACTGATAGCTGGCCTCGAATCCGCCGGCGAGGAGACCTCGCTGCATCTTCTCCGCTCCGATGATCAGCGCGAGATCATAGATGCCGCCGGCGATGGCATCGGCAGCCAGCATGACCGCGCGGGAGCTGCTGGCGCAGGCCAGCTCGACGTTGGTGACGGGGATCCCCGTCATCCCCAGCTCGCTGAAGACCCGCAGGCCAACCGCTGTCCCCGGCAACACGTGGCCGCAGAAGCCGGCCTCGATCTCCTTGTAGTCGACGCCGGCGTCCTTGAGGGCCATCAGGGCCGCCTCGCGGGCCATGTCCTCCAGGCGCTTCTCCGGAAAGCGACCGAACCTGTGCAGACCCACACCTAGAACCACTACGTCTCTAGCCGCCATCGAACGTGTCCCCTTTCCGTAACGGAAACGTTTAGCCGTCCTGCACTGGCTTGAACTTGAAGGCCATGAGATCGTCGCCTTCGGCGCTGGTGCCCATCTTCTCCACCACCATCTCCACTTCCATGCCGACTTGCACCGTTTCTGGATCGTAGTCGCTCAGCACCGCCTGCACCATCGCACCCTCCGCCAACTGTACGACAACGATGACATAGGGGGCTTGCATCAGCGAGCCCGGCGGCGTCTGGCGGGCTACGGTATAAGTCCAGATCTTGCCCCGTGGGCCAAGCGTTGTCTCCTCGATGTCCTCCTGGCCACAGCTCAGGCAGATGTGTCGCTTGGGGAAGAAGTGGTCGCCGCACTTCTGGCAGCGGCTGCCGATAAGGGCGGGCTCTTCGTCCGGGCTGGACGGCAGCCTGAAGATACCCTCTCGCAGTGGCACCATCCGCTTCTCTGTTGGAGCTTCCTGTGCAGTCATACTCTCCTACCCAACACCTGCCTGTCGGCGGGCCATATTTGAGCTACGGCTGTTGGCTAGCCTGAGTATACAATGGCCGCCTCTTCTGTCAACGCGAACGTCGGGCGGCGTGAGCATTGTCGCCCTCAGGCGATGAAGCGCTGAGCCCGGCAGGCCCTACCTGCCCTGAAAGCGCGGGGGGCGCTTTTGCAGGTAGGACATCATGCCTTCCTTGAAGTCCTCCGTCTGGAATAGCGGCAAGAGCTGAAGGAAGACGTGGTGGACATTGGCCTCGAACGTCTCCTCCAGGCCCAAGCGCATCATCCGCTTGGTGGCCTGGACGGCCAGGGGCGCGTTGGACGCGATCTCGGCAGCGATCTCCCGAGTGAAGGGCATCAGCCGCTCCGGCTCCACGACGTGGTTCACCAGGCCCAACTCCAGCGCCTCCTGGGCACCGAGGGTCATCCCGCGGAACGCTATCTCGGCGGCCTTAGCCCAACCGATGAGCCGAGGCAGGAGCCAACTGCCGCCGCTCTCCGGCAGGATGGCGCGCTTGGTGAACACAGCTGCCAGTTTAGCCTCGCTGGAGGCGACGCGGATATCGCAGCCCAGGGCGAGATCCAGGCCGTAGCCGGCGGCGCCGCCGTTGACGGCGCACACCACGGGCTTGTCAGTGGTATGCAGGACCACGGGCGGGCTCCCGGCCAGGTCGAAGCGGGCGGTGGCGAGGCCCCCGCCGTCGACTCCGATGCCGGCGCCGGCGGCCACGTCCTTGATGTCCAGGCCTGCGCAGAATCCGCGGCCGGCGCCGGTGAGGACGATCACTCGAACCTCGCGGTCCAGGTCGGCGTCTCGCAGGGCCGCGCTCAGGGACTCGAGCATCGGCAGCGTGATGGCGTTGAGGCGCTCCGGCCGGTTGAGGGTGATAGTGGCGATCCCGTCCGCCGCCTCGTACAACAGCTCCGTGTAGTCAGACATCGGTACCTCCTCCGGTGGACGGCAGTGCCGCTATGGCTCGCCGGGGCCCGCTACGCCCCGGCGACTCGCCGCTTGTGACCGGCCCAGTAGGGCTCGCGCAGTTGGCGCTTCAGAACCTTGCCGCTGGGATTGCGTGGCAGCGTGGAGACGAAGTCAACCGAGCGGGGACGCTCGTAGCCACCGAGCTTGCCCCGACAGAAGTCCATTATCTCTTCCTCGGTGGCGGTGGCCTCTGCCCGCAGAACCACGATCGCCTTCACCGTCTCCCCCCACTGCTTATCGGGTACGCCGATGACGGCGGCGTCGGCCACCGCGGGGTGCTGGAACAGCACGTCCTCCACCACGCGGGGGTAGACGTTCTCGCCGCCGGACACGATCATGTCCTTCACCCGGTCCTGGACGTACACGTAGCCTTCATCATCCATGGTGCCGGCGTCGCCGGTGTGCAGCCAGCCGCCCCGCAGCGCCTCCGCTGTCTCGTCCGGTATGTTCCAGTAGCCGCGCATGATCTGGGGGCCGCGGGCGATGATCTCGCCGATGGTTCCGTTGGGCACCGGGTTGTCATCCTCGTCCACAATGCGTATCTCCGTGCCGAGGAGAGGTCGCCCGGCTGAGAGCAGCAGGTTCGGCTCGTCCTTGAGCGCCCGCTCGTGGTCGGAAGCCAGCAGGTAGGTTAGTATCGCGGTCGTCTCCGTCATGCCGTAGGCCTGCACGAACTCGCACTTGAATGCCTGCGCGGCACGGCGCAGGGTCTCCTCAGCGATGGGGGCGGCGCCGTACGAGATGCGCTCCAGGTCATCGTAGCGCCGCTCCCCGATGTCGGGGATGAAGACCAGGCAGGCCTGGATCATCGCTGGCACGAGTGTGGTGCGGACGATGCGTTCTTCGCTCAGGGCTCTGACCACCTCCAGGGGGTTGAAGTCCTCCTGGATGTACATGGTGCCGCCCAGGCATACCGTCGCGAAGGCGGTGATGGCCGCAGCGGCGTGGTAGAGGGGCGCGACGATCAGCATGCGGTCACCCGGCGTCCCGGAGTACACCACGGCGATCTGAGCGATCTGGGAGGTCACCGCGCGGTGAGTCAGCACCGCGCCCTTGGGGTGGCCCGTCGTGCCGCTGGTGTACATCTGGTACACATCATCGTCGTCGGTGATGACCCGATCCGGAGGGGTCGGAGGCTGATCGGCGACTGACTGGCGGTAGTCATCCCAGCCTTCGGTCACGCCGGCATCGATGGCGACGTACCTCTGGACGCCCTTGAGTTCGCTGCGGAACCCGTCCACGACGCCAACGTAGGCCGCGGACGCCACGAGCATCTTTGCCTGGGAGTCGTTCATCACGTAAACCCACTCCGGAGCCGCCATTCGGTAGTTGAGGGGAACCGGAACCACGCCCGCCTTGGCCGCCGCGTAGAACAGCAGGGGGTACTCGATGCTGTTCTTGGAGAGGAACGCGACCCGATCACCCGCTTCGAGCCCGGCGCTGACGAACGCGTTCGCCAGGCGATTCGCCTCGGCGAGGGCCTCGGCGTATGTGACGCTTCGGTCGCCGAGCACCGCGAACTCGATGTCCGCGTGCTCGCGCGCGTGATAGTCGAGGTAATCGTGGAGTCGCATCCCTCAGACCTCCTGATCGCGGGGAGACTTGAGCCGCACAGGTTTCACGTGGCGGTGGCTAATGATATGCGCTCGGCGATGGTCTGTCCAGCGCCACCGCGATCGGGGCCGCTGCCGCCGACTCAGGGAACCGAGCGCCGATCTCCACGCTGCCACGAGTCCCGTGGACACGGCATCGTTGGGATTGAGCCTGGAGCGGGCGACGGGAATCGAACCCGTGTGACCTGCTTGGAAGGTATTTCCTCGCATGCGCGCTGATCAGTCGCAGTTTTTCTCTTGTTTTCGCCCCTGTTGTATCTGCAAACTGGTGACAGTTAGGCGCACTGGGAGGATATTCTCACCCCATTGTACAGCATGGCGGGGGCCACGGTTCCCAAGTCATCATGCCGACTGGCATGCTGCATTACCGCGCTACCACTAGCGTCCACACGATGCCGTTGAGCAGGGCCAGGATTACGACTGCGGTGATCCAGACGGCCCATCATCTCATGGTGCTGGTATTGTGTGCCAGGGCTAGGCGGGTTTCAATGCCCCTCTATCGCCGCCATCTTCACTCGACATCGCCGTGGCAGGCGTGGTGGGGCCGGTTGGCTTAGTCTCCCAATGAGAGGGAGACTTCCCAGTCGAGGGCGTCCATCTCATCAAGGGAATAGGTGAGACCCCCACGGTGGCTCACTTCGACCGTGTAGAAGTTGGCTGAAGGAACGTCGGTCACTTCAAATAGAAAGATGCAGTCGGCAGACACGAGGTCGAGACCTAGTTCTGTTGTCTTAATCTGGCCCTCCGACAGGCGTCCAGCCGCGATGACGGTATCCGTCTCGTCCCGAATTGTCACTTGCGCTCCCTCCTTGATATCGTCATAGCCGCCTTTCCCATAGCATAGGTCTCCGTCGAAGTAGAGCGTTTCACCCCATGGTTGATAGCGCGGTGGGTAGAATCCCTCAGTAAGTGTCAGCGTGCCCCGTATCGTTTGCATCGGTGGTTGTGTAGGGTCAACAGTCGGTGATTGCCCATCACTGGTGCCGCCGCCGGTACACGCCACGGTCAGCAGGGCTGAAAGCAGGATTGACAATCCGGCGATACGCACGTCCGACCCCCTTTGATCAGCGCCCGCGCGTCCCAATTGCACAGCGGCGGACAAACCTCCGGCCTCGCAACGCAAGACCGTGCCTAACGCCCGCCCGCTGGCCCGATTGTGCGCCCGTTCTGGGAAGATGTCAACGGGGCGCTGCGGCAGGACTCGAACCCGCGACCTGCGCTAGAACATTACTTCCCAATTCCCTCTAGTCCTAGCCGCACTAACGCATTTCGGCGGAGGGCGTTCGGCAAGAGCGTCGGGTTGCACAGCAGAGGCTCGCACGGCCTCAGCGATCTTCCTTTTGGGCACCCCCACCTTACCGGAAGGTCTTTCACACACGCCGAATGGCACAGCCCTACGGCTACCTGCTGGGCAGTTAGGGGGTCGTCTGCCTACCCGCCGTAGATACGAATCGGGGCCAGATCGGGCCTCCGGCACGGCTCAATTAGGCGTTCATGGTGATGTCAGGGCGGGCTAACCTTGGGCTAGTCGCTCTCACAGGACTAACACGCCCCAGCCAACGAAATGCCTGTCGAAGAGGCCGAAGGCCGAATCGACAGGGGGCAGCCCGCAACATCGTAAGGGAGCGGACTGAGGAGCTAAAGGGGTCGAACGTCGTCAAAGGCGCTAGCGTAGCAACTCGTGAAGCGTTTCGAGACGGAATACGTTGAGCCGCGTCCGATAGTCGCTTTCAGGGTGAGGTTCCATCGCTGCAAGCAAGTCCTCTGCCTTTGCCGCTCCTCGAAAGGTGACATGGCTGTCCCTCACCACGGCGATCACTGTGAATTGTCGAATGTGCTGGCGTCTCCACTCTGACCAATCCACAAAGGGGTAGCTGGCGAGTTGCTTCTCGCTCACAGGGCGAAGGTCTACCTCAATCCGCTCATCCCCGCGATGGAGCACAAAATGAACCGGGAAGCGTTCAGCCGGGCCGATGTAGGGAAGGCCGCCTGCAACGGTCAGGTCTGTGTGCAACGCGACGTATTTGAGAAAGGCCCAGTGTATCATGAACACCCATGCCTCGCCTAAGAACTCGGTCGGCAGGTCTCGCCGTTCCGCCCCCTTTCGGATGATTCTCGCTTCCGCTTTCGCCGCAGCGATCTCGGCGTTGGTCAACTTGACCTCGATTGGCTTCATCATTGAACCTCCTCTCGGTGTCACAGGTGCAGGGCGCTCCCGCCTAGCGCCACCATCCTCTGCGTATTCGGTTGTCCGCCCTTAAAAACCGACGATGCCCCTGTCCTTAGAGGGTTTTCTTGTCGGTTTTTTACGGCACGGCGGGTAGGTCGTTGACCACGACGATCTGCAACTCCTGTGCCGCCGTCGTGTCTGAAGAGGCTGGGATGCCACCTCCGGGCGGCTAGCTCGGTGCCTAGTCCCTTCGGCCCGCCAGGGTGTTGCTCCGCTCGACGCCTGCCTCCGATCAGCCCACCCTTGACGGCGATAGCCGACCTGCCGTCGGGCAGTCGGGCTGCGCGGTGTTGGGCCAGGGCCGCGAGCCTGCGGCGGAGGTTGGCCCGCCTATTTCGCTCCTCCCGTAGCTTGGCATCCAGCGGATCGTCGGCGTTCATGCCTCCAGTCTGCACGCTCTCCCCCTAGGAGTCACGAACAGAAACCCATGCTAAAATTGACATATGGGGCGGCATAGGCCACTGGTTAGACACGACCGCGACGGGCGCAGATGGGAGACTGTGTGGGAAGCTCCCGTAGGTCGGCCCAAACGGGAGCGGCGCAAGCGTGGCCGTCCCCGTAAGAACACCACACGCGATGCCCAAGCTTGGCTCCACCAGCAGTTGACGGCTTGCCTGCCTCCCTACCGCAAGAAGAGCGCAGAGGAAATCTGGGACGAACTCTGCTCCAGGGTGGCCGATCCTCCCGATGATGCCAACGCTCCCGACCGAATGAGAGTAGCGATCCAACGCTTCAACCGTCGCGTGCGTCGCCCCGAAAGGGATGTGGAAGTCGGGCCGGATGGCACGATCTATATCTATCTAGACGAGCCGGAGGAGAGCGAGCTAGAGGCTTTCCAGCGTCGCATCGCGGAATGGCACCGCGAGGGCGGCTAGCGGCCCAAGTGTGACCTCGGCTGCGCCCCCTCGAATACACGGCCCTTCTCGTGCTTCTCAGGGCGTCAGGGCGACTCAGGGAGCACGCTTGACAGTCAGCCCCAGATACGAACGACCGGCCAGCGGGTGTGCCAGCCGGTCGTCTGGCCTAACGTTCTCGTGGCTCTCTCAGCGCTTTCCCTTCAACCTGAGATGCGACGCAGGGGAGTATTTGCGGTGAGCGCGGATCGCCCGCTCCGTCTCCTGTGCGGCAGTGTACCGTCGAAGCATAGCATAGCTTGACCAGCCACAGATCGCCCGCAGGTCGGAGGGGTCGCCGCCGTTGTTCAGGAATTGCAGGGCGAAAGATCGCCGGAAGCCGTGGGTGCCCCTGAACTCTACGCCCGCCCGCTTGAACAACCGACCTAGAATCTGCCTGATGGCGTTGGGCGTCATCGGGCCTTGCTCTCGCGTAGCAAAGAGATAAGGAACATCGATGCCCCGACGCCGGAGGTAGCGTTCGATGGCCTGAGCCGCGACGGGGCCGATGCTGACGACCCGCTGCTTGCCCGCTTTGCCTTGTCGCACGGTGATCGTCAACTCGCGCCAATCGAGATCATCGACCATGACGCCGCATAGCTCCGCCCCCCGCAGGCCGGTGTCATACAGAGTGAGAAGGATCGCCCGATCCCGCAACAGGAGCGGGTCCTTGCTGTTGGCGGGGATCGCCGCGAGGATCGCCTCGATGTCTTCCGGCTTATAGTCGGGCTGAAGCTCCTCCGGCACCTTGGGCGGGGCCACTCGCTCTAGGGGATTGTCCTTGCGCTCCCCCTCCGTCACGAGCCACTTGAAGAACTGCTGCATGGCCCGATACCTGACGCTGACGGTAGCGGGCTTGTTCCCGCGCTGGTACAGATCGTTGAACCACTCGCGCAGGTGCTCCGTCGTCACCTCCGTCAGCCCCGGCATCCCCCGCTCGGCCAGGAAGCGGCGCAGGGCATTCAGGGTGTCAAGGTAGGTCGTCAACGTCTTGTCGGCCCGCCCCGACGCCCTCATGGCAAGCTCCCAGCCGGTCACAAGGGGTTCGTCGGGCAGGGTAACATTAGGCGCTTTCCGGTGCAGGGTGGTGTCTTGCTTGGTCATCGCTCACCTCCGAAACTTGGCACTTTTAGATTCGCAGATGAGCGGCTAATTGTCAAATGGAGCGGGCGACGGGAATCGAACCCGTGTGACCTGCTTGGAAGGCAGGAGCTCTACCACTGAGCTACGCCCGCCCAACCACACCATTATATCCTGCGGCGGATCAGGCCAAACGGTAACCTCTCCGCGGTACCGTTTGCACCAGATCCGCTGTGCCGTTCACGATCCGGAGCTTGATCCGCAGGTTGCGCACGTGAGACCGCACCAGCTCTGACGAGCCGGTGCCGGGGAAGAACTCCCAGACCTTCTCCAGCAACTCCTCCGCGGAGACGACGCTGCCGCGCTGCTGCACCAGGTAGCACATCAAGCGGAACTCCGTGGGCGTCAACTGCGCGGTCACGCCATCGCCGCGTAGCTCGTGGGAGTTCCGGTCCAGAGCTAGGTTGCCGATACTGATCACCTCCGGCCGTGCCCCTCCGGCGGCGGCCAGCGTCTTCTCTACAGCGCGGCGGATCTCCTTCCCTTCGCACGGCTTGGTCACGGTCTGATCGCGGCCCGGATCGACGGGGAACAGGTCTGTCAGCCAGCGGGTCCCAGCGGATGTGAGAAGCACGATCGGGGAGCTGTCCTTGCCGCTGCGGAGCCAGCTGCAGAACTCCTTCACCCCCCGTTGGCCGATGGCGCTGTCCACTACCGCGGCGTCAATGTGGACGTTGGACAGCCTGCGGATGGCGGCCTCACTGGTGCGCACGGCAATGACCTCGTGCCCGCTGGCAGAGAGGGCACGCTCGGCCAGCGTCTCCGTACTAGGATCGCGAGTGACGAGCAGTACGCAAGGCATAGCTTTGACGGGTCAACTAGCCTATTATATGCAGCAAAAGCGGTTAGGCAAGGGAGCCTCCATGTCCAGGCTACTGCGAATTCTTCAGGTTCGTCTGCTTTGGCCGATTCTGCTGCTGCTGGCGGCCTTTGTTATCTTCTTCGAGTTCATCGCCGATGTGGGCGGCAACTCTGAGCCCCACTCGTCGCCGCCGGTCCAGCCCTTGCCCACGGCCTCGCCTTCGCCCGCCGAGGAGTCCGAGCCCAGCCCGGTGGGCTCACCCCATCTGACTCCAGGCCCGCTGGTGACCCCGCTGGCCCCCTCACTCGACTGATAGCAGCTCGAACATGAGGTCCCCGTTGTCGTAGCGGACCAAGGTCCGCGCCTCATCGTCGGCGAACCACGCTTTCTGCCTACCGGCGGAGGTGCGGATCTCCAGCCGCCAGGCCTGAAACGTCCCCGCGGGCACTTCCACGGTCTCCCTGCCGGTCACCTGCAGCGTCTGAGAGATGACTTGCGGCTCGGCGAGGGTGGCGGAGAGCACATCCGTATACGTGGCTTCGTACCCCTCGTGAAAGTCTATGGTGCGCCAGAGGAAGATGTCGGTCCAGCTATCGTAGGAGTGGGCGGGGACGGAGACCTCGTCGCGGCGCTCATCGTCTTCGCTACGCTGGATAACCAGCGCGGTGCTGTCCTGGTACTCCACCTCCCAGCGCCGCGGCCCTTCGGGCCCCTCGATCACCCGTTGAACGGACCTGGGCCGCAACGTCTGGGCGTCCGCGACCGCCACTACCTCATCGCGGAACTTCTCGCTTTCGAACTCCTGGCTGAAGGTCGTCTCCCCATCTGTGGATTCGATACGGAGCATGCCGTTGCCCTTCTCCTCTTCGCCGTCCAGCAGGCGGTAGCGGGCCTCTTCCGGTGCCCGCCAAGGGATGTTCGACACGATCTCTTCGCCGGACAGGATGGATGTCTCCCCGTGGCATGCCGCCATCGTCAGGATCGCGAAGGAGAGGGCCGCCAGGAGCAGCCTGGCGCGACAAGCCCGTCTGGGCAGCACGGTCACGCTCCTGCTGCCATCAGCTCCCGTACTCGAACCAGCACTTCCTCAACGTCGCGGCGCTCGATGCCGTAGTGAGTGACCATGCGGATGCGGCCGCCTTCGTCCAGGCAGAGGACGCCCCGCTCGCCCAGGCGGCGAACCAGTTCCCCCAGGTCCCACCCCTCGGCGATGAAGAAGACCAGGTCGCTCTGCGGCGGCGGCGTCAGGCTGATGCCGGGGATGCTGGACAGGCCTTCCGCCAGAAGGCGGGCGTTGTCATGGTCCTCGGCCAGGCGGTCCACCATATTCTCGAGAGCGTAGACGCCGGCGGCGGCGATGATCCCCGCCTGGCGCATGCCGCCCCCGAGCATCTTGCGGAAGCGCCGCGCCCGGGCGATGAACTCTTCGCTGCCACAGAGGACGGACCCCACGGGACAGGCGAGCCCCTTGCACAGGCTGAAGGCCACGGAGTCCGCGTAGCGCGCTAGGCGGGACGCGGCCACCCCCAGGGCCACGGCAGCGTTGAACACCCGTGCCCCATCCATGTGCACCGGTAGGCTGTACTCATCGGCCAGGTGGTGTACGGCGGCCAGGTCGTCCTCGCCAAGGACGGCGCCACCGCAGCGGTTGTGCGTGTTCTCCACGCAGATGAGCCCGGTGGGAGGGAAGTGGACGTCGCGGCCGCGGATGGCGCTCCGCACCTCCTCCAGGTTCAGCCGTCCCTGGTCGTCGTTGCCGACGGGCCGCAGGCCGAGTCCGCCCAGGGCGAAGGCGCCCCCTACCTCGTAGTGCAGGATGTGCGCCTCGTCGCCGACGATGACCTCGTCGCCGCGCTGGCAGTGGGCCAGCATCGCCGCCAGGTTGCTCTGGGTGCCGCTGGTGGTGAGGAGGGCGGCCTCCTTGCCCAGGACCTCCGCCGCCATCGTCTGCAGACGGTTGACGGTGGGGTCATCCCCAAACACGTCGTCTCCCAGCTCAGCCTCAGCGATCGCCTGCCGCATCTCCGGCGACGGCAGGGTGACGGTGTCACTCCTCAGGTCAATCGTCTTCATCGCTCAACAAAAAGGGCCCCGACCTGATGCGGCGGCCCCGCCACAGGCGGGCAGGCCTGCGCTCAAGATCGGCCCCCGCTAGCGGGAGCGCTCCCACAGGGACTGGTAGGTCTCACCGCCACGGATGGCGGTCATCACCTCCGCCTTCTCCTCCCGCTCTAGCTCCTCAAACACGGACTGGCAGATCTTGACCATCTCCTCGCCGCCCAGGCTCACCATTCGGGCTTCGATCTTGTCCCACAACCCGGAGGCACGGAACGTCTCCATCTGCCGCGGCCACATGAAGGACATGATCTTGTCAGGCAGGGGAAGGCGGGGGCGCATCTTCTTCAGGGACTTAAAGCGCTCCTCCACGGAGCTGGCCTTGGAGACGATGGCGATGAGCGGGCCCTCGTCCTCGCTCGTGCGGGCGTCGATGAGCAGACGCTTGTCCAGGATGGCGAAGCGGATCACCAGAACGGCGGCGCCGTCAATGACGCGCGCCACCTCGTCCAGATCGAGCCCGTAGTCGTCCATACAGGCAGATTCTACCGAGGGCCGTCAGCGGGGGTCAAACACCGGTGCGGGCGTCGGCGCGCCCGCGCAGCGCCAGCGGCTCATCTCGCTAGACGTAGTACCGGACCCGCTTTTTTCTATACTCCTTGGTGCTATACAGGATGACGTAGTCGTCGACGCCGATCTCCTGAGACATCCGCCGGGCGATCTCCTTGCACCCTCTGCGGCTACGAGCGTGCACCATGGAGTAGACGTTGTAGGGCCAGTCAGGATAGAGGGGGCGCTGGAGGCAGTGGCTCACCTGCGGATAGGAGGCGAGGCGATAGCCGAGATCGGGGAGCTGCTCCTCAGGGATGCGCCAGCAGATCATTCCGTTGGCCACGAAGCCCGCCTTCTGGTGTCGGAGGACGGCGGCGAAGCGTCGCATTACACCGGACGCTTCGAAGTCTTTGGCCCTGGCGAACATCTCGTTCTGGGGGACGCCCAGGCTTTCCGCCCAGCCCTGGAAGGGGGTGGGCTCCAGGGGCAGGTCCTGCTGGAGGACGCGCACGTAGTCCAGATCATCTTCCGTCAAGCTCCGGGGCGACTCCTTGCTGGGCTGCCTCTCTTCGGCCACGTTGGCACCCCGCTCCACATCCAGCTCCACTCCGATCTTGAACAGACGCAGCGCGGGGAGGATGCGCGCCCGCCGTGCTTCCGCCCCCGCTGACAGTTGGGCCACCTCCGCCTCCAGGTCGGTGCCGGGCGGCAGGGTCAAGGTGAACCAGAGGTTGAAGGAGTGATCGCGCTTGTAGTTGTGGCTAACGCCGGGGTGCTCCGAGATGCGATTGGCCGACTCGTCGATGTGCTCCTCCGGGATGTCCATGGCGACGAGGGTGCTGGAGTATCCCAGGCGTCGGCTATCGAAGATGGCGCTGATTTGGCGGATGATCCCGGCCCCCTTCAGGTGTCGGGTTCGTGCCAGGGCATCCTCCTCGCTGATGCCGAGCTGTTCGCCGATGACCGCGAAGGGGCGCACCACGAGAGGGAAGTTCTTCTGGATCAGGGTCAGCAGCCGCCGGTCGATAGCGTCGATAGCGGAGCCGGCGGTCACGAATAGCGCTCCTCTTTCCAGGGGTCGCCACGCATATGATAGCCGTACCTCTCCCAGAAGCCAGGCTCGTCTCTCTCTATGAACTCCAGAGCGCGCACCCACTTGGCGCTCTTCCAGAAGTAGAGATGAGGTATCACCAGCCGCAGGGGCCAGCCGTGGGGCGGCGTCAGCTCCTTACCGTCGTGCTTGTAGGCCAAGAGCACGTTCTCCTGCATGAGGTCGGCCAGGGGGACGTTGGTGGTGTAACCGCCGTAGCAGTGGACCATGACGCCCTCGGCCGACGGCAGGGGCCGGAAGTGCTCCAGCAGCGCTCGGAAGAGGACGCCCTCGAACCGGTTGTCCATGCGGCTCCATGAGGTCACGCAGTGGATGTCGCAGGTGACGGTGGCGGTAGGTAGGGCTCGGAACTCCTCCCACGTGAACTGCACTTCTCGCTCGACGGCGCCGTAAATGCGCAGCCGCCATTCTTCCGTGTCGATCTGCGGCGTGCCCGCGTAGGTGAAGACGGGCCAGTCCTCCACCACCTTCTGGCCGGGGGGCAGGCGGTCGCCGTATCTCTCACGGTCTCTGGAGCGACGGGACAGGAGGTCGAAAGTCAAGAGCGGTGGCCTTTCTAACGCGCGGCAAGCGTCGACTTGAGGATAGCAACCGCCCATAGCTGGCGTCAAACCTGGGTGTATCTCGGGCGAACCGCTGTCCCATCCCCTGGCCGCTCGCATTGGGCATCAGTCCCCTCTTCGCCCGTGCTATCATCGAAAGCGATGCCCACAGTCGAGGCGACGAACTCCGTCATCCCCATGCCCACTACGTCCCGCTTGCGCCGCTTCCTATTCATCGGTGCTGCCCTCGTCGTCCTGGCCCTGGACCAGGCCAGCAAGGAACTGGTACGGACGCTTATGGACCGCGGGGACGCGTGGCCGGACGGCTGGCCTGTGCGCCTGCATTATGTCACTAATACTGGCGCTGCCTTCGGGATACTTAAGGATCAGACCGGGTTTCTCATCGTTACCACGGTAATCGGCTTGGCCGCCATCTACCTGTACTATCGGTACCCGCCCTTCGAGCATCTGGTGGCGCCCGCCGCCATCGGGATGATGCTGGGGGGCGCCATCGGCAACTTGGTGGATCGGCTGCGCCTGGGGAGAGTCACCGACTTCATCGACTTCCCGTTCTGGCCAGCCTTCAACGTGGCCGACTCCTCCATCGTCATAGGCATCGCTGTCCTGCTGCTGGGATATTCGATCTTCGCCAAGCCTCCGCCGCCTGGAGCCGAGAATGAAGACGCTGGAACTGGCGGCGGATAGGCCGGGCGAGAGGCTGGACGTCTTCCTGGCCCGCCGCGTGGACGGCCTGTCCCGCAGCCACGCTCGTCGCCTCATCGACGAGGGGCTGGTGACAGTGGACGGCAGGCGGGAGCGCCCCTCCCACAACCTCGTCTCCGGCGCGCGCGTCGAGGCGACCCTGCCCCCCGTGGAGGAGGCGAAACCGGCGGCGGAACCCATCCCGCTCACAGTCATCTACCAGGACGAAGACGTCATCGTCGTGGACAAGCCGGCGGGGCTCACCGTACACCCGGCGCCGGGGCACCCCAGCGGCACGCTGGTGAACGCCCTGCTGGCCATCGCGCCGGAGTTGGCGGAGGCGCGAGAGGCGATGCGGCCGGGGATCGTCCATCGTCTGGACAGGGACACCTCGGGGCTGTTGGTCGTCGCCAGGAGCGAGCGCGCCCGGGCCAGCCTGACCCATCAGCTCAAGGAACGAGAGGTGCACAAGACTTACCTTGCGCTGGTGCAGGGGTCGCCTCAGCCGCCTGAGGGCACAATCGAAGCGCCCATCGGCCGACACCCCCGGAACCGCAAGAAGATGGCGGTGGTGGCCGGCGGTCGCGAGGCGGAGACGAAGTACCGCGTACGCGAGGCGCTGGACCGGTTCGCCCTCCTGGAGGTGGAGCCGGTAACGGGGCGAACTCACCAGGTACGTGTTCATCTGGCCGCCATCGGTCACCCGGTGGTCGGCGACGGCGTCTACGGGAGGCGCTCGCCGCTGGTGGGGCGGCAGTTCTTGCACGCCTGGCGGCTGGCCTTCGAGCTGCCGTCTAGCGGCCGCCTGGTGGAGTTCGAGTCGCCGCTGCCAGCGGACTTGCGAGCGGCGCTGCGCAGCCTGCGCGGCTAGCGCCCGGGCCGCTACTTCCTGGCGGCGCCGATAGGCGTGACCCCTGTGGCGTAGATGTAGATGCGGTCGTGGAAGCGGGCGAGGATCGGCTTCTTGCTGTCAGTTTGCAGCTCGCTGATGTGCCGAGCCATCACCGCGCCGTAGCCCTTCAGGGGGAGGGTGCGCACGTACCAGTAGTCCTCGCCGCCGTACACGAGCTTCAACGCCGGCTCCACCTGCCCGAACTGTACGTACGGCAGCTCCATGCCGCCGGCGTACAGCGTCTCGATGCGCTCAGGGTCGACCTCGATCACGCCCTGCATGTCGAGAGTCAAGGTAGCGACTCCTGGCCTCTGGTTCAAGGCGTCCTGACCCCGCCGACGCTGTGACCAGCCTGCCATTCTTGCTAGAATGAGCCCCGCCATGTTCGTTCGCGTCCGCTTCGCCCCAGCGCCCACCGGCGAGCCCCACGTGGGCAACATCCGTACCGCCCTCTTCAACTGGCTGTTCGCCCGCCACGAGGGCGGCGCCTTCATCGTCCGCCTGGAGGACACCGACCGCGCACGGTACGTCGAGGGAGCCGAGCAGGCCATATTCGAGTCGCTGGCCTGGCTGGGCCTGGACTTCGACGAAGGGCCGGACCCCTCCGACCCCGGTCGCGACATCGGCGACCGGGGGCCGTACGTCCAGTCCCGTCGTCTGGAGATATACGAGCGTCACGTCGCCCAGCTCGTGGAGGCCGGACAGGCCTATCGTTGCTACTGCACGGCGGAGCGGTTGGAGACCGTGCGCAAGGACCTCCAGCGGCGCAAGCGGCCCCCCAAGTACGACCGCCACTGCCGCGACCTCCCGGAGGCCGAACGGCGGAGGCTCGAGTCAGAGGGGCTGCCTGCCGTCGTACGCTTCAGGACGCCCCTTTCCGGGCGGACCGTCTTCCATGACCTCATCCGCGGCGACATCGCATTCGAGAACGATACCCTGGACGACTTCGTTCTGCTGAAGTCGGATGGGTTCCCCGTCTACCACCTGGCCAACGTCGTCGACGATCATCTGATGAGCATCACCCACGTCCTGCGCGGCGACGAGTGGCTGTCCAGCACGCCCCGCCACGTCCTCCTCTACAAGGCGTTCGGCTGGGAGCCGCCCACCTTCGCCCACCTGCCCATGATTCTGGGCCCGGACCGCGCCAAGCTCTCCAAGCGTCACGGCGATACCTCCATCCGGGAGTTCCGCGAGGGCGGTTTCCTGCCCGAGGCGCTGTTCAACTTCCTGGGTCTCCTCGGCTGGTCGCTGGACGACCACACCGAGATCATCGACCGCAAGACGTTTGTCCACCACTTCACCCTGGACCGGGTCCTCGCCAACCCGGCGGTGTTCAACTTCGACAAGCTCACCTGGATGAACGGTGTGTACATCCGAGAGCTGCCGGCAGAGGAGCTGGCGGAGCGTACAGCGCCCTTCTTGGAGCAGGCCCCGGGGAGGCAGGTGGATCCCGACTTGCTGCGGCGCGTCGTACCCCTCATCCGCGAGCGCATCAAGCTGCTGACCGAGGCCGACGCGATGGCGGGCTTCTTCTTCGTCGAGGGGGAGCTGAATTACGAGACAGAGATGTTGCTGGGCAAGAAGTTCGCCCACGACCCCGCGTCTGCTAGCCGTGCGCTGGAGACGGTGTTGCGGCGCAGCAGCGATGTCCAGCCTTGGGACCACGAGCCGCTCGAGGGCGCCATCCGCCCCCTGGCCGAGGAGCTTGCGCTGAAAACGGGAGACCTGTTCGGCCTCATCCGCGTAGCCGTGACGGGCAGGAAAGCGGCGCCGCCCCTGTTCGAGACGATGGAGCTCCTGGGCCGCGAGCGGACCCTGGAGCGGCTTGAATCCGCCCTACGGCGGCTGGGCACGGAGGCGACGTCAGGAGGTACATAGCGAGCGCTTTCTCGGTATTATGAGCGCTCGCTATATAATTCTCTCTTTTCCTCTCAAACCTCTTGACTCGTGCCGCTGGTGCCTTACAATACTCATGATTCCGATTACATGATATGGATGGAGAGATTTTGAGAACGCGTAAGCAAGTTCCAGCCTCGGCCGTCAAGTGGTCCCCGGTCCCGCCTGTCTTGGCCTCGCGCGTCTTGGCTGTCCTGGCGGCCGGGGCTGGCCCTAACTTAGGCGTCTCGCAAAAGGGGTTGCCGCACCCCCAGGGGCTTACCCCAGCCCCAGAGACGTTCAGAGGCCGCCGTGGCTGTTCCCACGGCGGCCTCGACTTGGCGCCCGGGTCGCCATGGCCCAAAGGGAGGATCGCGCGACCCGGGCGACCCCTTTCTAAACGCTAGCCTGATCTGCGGCCTCTGCTCGAGCGTGCTACCTCCGGTGCCCGGGCGATGTCCGTCCCGTTGGTGAGGCGGCCAGTGTACATCAGGACTAGCGACTGGAGAGCACCCTCCAGGTCGAAGTCGTCCCGCCACAGTAACCTGCCCAGGCGCAACCCGTCGAAGATCGCCATGATTAGATCGGCGAATCCCTTGGGGTCGACCTGGTTGGTGTAGGGTCCCTGTGATTTCCCGTTGCGGATCAGGGACTCTAGCCACTGCCGCCGCAGCGCCCGGCCTCCCCGCGTGATCTTCGCGAGCTTCTCATTTCGCAGTGCCTCAGCCCAGATCTCCAGGTCCAGTTGGGTCGTGTTCTCGATCTGAGGGTCGCGTGCTCGCTCGAAGAACTCCGAGGCCAGAGCCTGAATTGCCGAGCGCACGTCACCTGACGCTTCCGCAGTTGACCTCAGGTTTTCGACGGTGGCTCGCGCCGTGTCCTCGATGACGGCGCTGATGATCTCTTCCTTGCTACCGAAGTAGTGGTAGAGGCCGCCAGGGGTGATAGCCGCCTCGTGGCAGATCTCGTCGGTCGTGGTCTGGTGGAAGCCGTTGCGCAGGAAGCAGCAGCGGGCGGCGTCAATAATCTCCTGCCGCCGGCGCTCCACCTCTTCCGGCTTGAGTTTTGGCATTTTGGGCCCCGCGCGTCATAGCGAGCGCTCGCTATACATATACCACAATCACCACATTTGTCAACCGCTGGGCGTTCCCCTCCCTCCTGTTTGTGTCCGCTCTAGCCCTTTGATACAATCGCCGTGACGTTGCGGGATTGTGTAACGGTAGCACGACTGACTCTGGATCAGTTAGTCTAGGTTCGAATCCTAGTCCCGCAGCCAGTTGCGGCGCATTCGTCTAGTGGCCCAGGACACCGCCCTCTCAAGGCGGAGATCGCGGGTTCGAATCCCGCATGCGCCACCAGACAGCCACAAATTGGGGCGAGGCGCCTGTCGCCTCGCCCTATCGCCCTGCCGTCTGCCCGCATTATCCCTCGAAAGGAGCGCCTGCCATGCCCAGGCTGACCGGCCGCTACGCTTTCTTGGAGCAGTTGGTGACTGATGGCGTCACCCACATCTTCGGCAATCCCGGCACCACGGAGGAGGCGTTCATCGATGCCCTACAGGACTACCCCCAACTCCAGTACATCCTGGCCCTGCACGAGTCCGTGGCCGTGGGCATCGCCGACGGCTACTCCCGGGCCACGGACCGGCCCTCCTTCGTCCAACTGCATATCAACCCCGGCCTGGGCAACGCTATGGGGATGCTCTACAACGCCTACCGTACCCAGACCCCCATGGTGGTCTATGCCGGCCAGCACCCCCAGCACGGGAGCTCTCAGGAGCCCATCCTCTTCGGCGATCTGGTGCGCATGGCGGAACCCGTGACGAAGTGGGCGGCTCATGTCGAGGACGCTGGCGAGATCCCTGTGCTGCTGCGTCGCGCGTTCAAGGCGGCCATGGAGCCGCCGCGGGGACCCGTCTTTCTGTCCATACCCACCAACGTCATGGACGAAGAGGCGGAGGTAGACACCGTCCCCACGGCCTACACCAACACCCGTATCCGCCCTGACCCGGAGGCGGTCGAGCGGATCGCCCAGGTTCTGATCGATGCGCAAACGCCCGTCATCGTCTGCGGGGCGGGCGTCGCCACATCAGGCGCGCAATCGGAGCTCGTCCGGCTTGCAGAGACGCTGGGCGCCCGCGTGCACTCCTCCTTCGCCGCGGAGATGCCCTTTCCCGCCGACCATCCCCTGTATGCTGGCCTGTTGAATGTGATCTCGGAGCCCGCCTTACGAAGTCAGCTCTCCGGGGCTGATGTCGTCCTGGCCGTGGGCACCCCGATTCTCACCCTCCTCTTCCCCTTCGCCGAGCCGCCCTTCCCACCGCGGGCCCCCGTAATCCATATCGATCTCAATCCGTGGGAGATATCCAAGAACTGGCCCGTCCAGCACGGCATCATGGCCGATCCCAAGATGGCCTTGGCCGATTTGCTGGCCGCACTTCAGAAGCACCTGACCCCCGACTACCGTGACGCGGCCCAGCGCCGCGCTCAGGCGATCCAGGAGATGGTTCGCCAGACGATGCAGGCTATGGACTCCTCCGCGCAGGCCAAGTGGGACGGCGTGCCCATAGCGCCCGCCCGGATGGCCAAGGAGCTGGCTGGCGCCATCGCCCCCGGCACCGTCCTGTTTGACGAGTCCATAACGACGGGCGGCTTCGTCATGCGCCACCTGCGTATGTCGGAGCCGGGAACGCACTACCGGGCCGCCGGCGGCGGGCTGGGCCCGGGCATGCCCAACCCGATCGGAATCAAGCTAGCGCGCCCGGATCGGCCCGTCCTCTCCGTCATCGGTGACGGCGCCGCTCTGTACACCATCCAGGCGTTGTGGACGGCTGCCCACCACAGCGTCCCGGTCACTTGGGTCGTCGCCAACAACGCGTCCTATCGCATCCTCAAGCTCAACATGCTGGAGTACCTGGGTGGAGACGCTCCCGGCCGTCGCTCTATCGCTATGGACCTCACAGACCCGCCGCTGGACTTCTCACGCATCGCTGCCTCCTTCGGCGTCGAAGGGGTCCGCGTCGAGCACCCGGACCAGATCGGTGATGCAGTTCGGGAAGCGCAGGCGGCGCAGGAGCCACGGGTGGTGGACATCGTCATCGACGGCGACATCAGCTCCCGCTGGCTGTAGCGTCGATCTAGCTGGCGCGCTTGGACGGTATGCGCGTCCTTACCCAGACCTACTGTGTCGACTCAGCGAAAGCCCACCCTTTCCTTGCATGCTTCCACCTCCAGCAGGTACTATGGCAGAGCCCCATCAGGCAAGGTTATGTACGATCGCAAGCGGGAATACTTGAAGGCCTACGAGGCCTGGCAGGTCCAGCTCCAGGCCGTCCATCGTGTGTTGCTTGAGGGAGAGCGACGGGAGCCCCCGAAGCTTAAAGCGCTGCTCAACCGCGAGGCACGCGCAAAGGAGCGCTACGACCGCGCGCGCCTCACGCTGTTGGGACTGTCATAGGAAGGGTAACCGCTCGTGAATCCAACCCGTATCCGTAGCCAGCGGCCGCACGTTCTCCTAGTGGTTGTGCGGCCATGTATGCAGAGGCTTTGTCTGGATTAGTGGAAAAGCCCCGGGATCTGCCGGCTGACGCGCCAGCCGCCGAGGCCGCCAGCGACCACATCCTGCGGGAGTGGGAGTTAGTTCAGCGCGCTCAGGCCCTACAAGAGAGCGCCCTTGCCGATCTGTACTCCACCTACTATCCCAAGATCTACAACTACGCCTTCCTCCAATTGGGGGACATTCAGGCTGCCGAGGATCTGGCCTCCGAAGTCATGCTCAAGGTCTTGGAGTCCATCCGCAATTACCGATTCAGAGGGACGCCTTTCTCGGCGTGGGTGTTCCGCATCGCTCGCAACCGATTGATTGACCTGCACCGTCGCCGCAAGCGGCGTGGCGAGGTGGACCTGACGGGGCCGCTGGCCTCCGTGCAGATCAGCCCCGAGGTCCTGGCTGAACGGGCTCTTGATCGCGGACAACTCCATCTCGCCTTGAAGTACCTGACGGACGAGCAGAGGCAGGTGATCGTCCTCAAGTTCATCGAGGGGTTCGACAATCCTTCCATCGCTCGCATCCTCCGCCGCAGTGAGGGCGCGGTTAAGTCGCTCCAGCACCGGGCGCTGAACTCGCTGCGACGCATCATGTCGGGGGAGGGCCGCTGATGGCCCAGGGCTTGGCTTCCATCCTGGACGAATGCCTGGCCGCCCTCAGCCGGGGCGAAAGCCTGGAGGCGTGCCTGTCCCGCTATCCAAAGCACGCCCAGGAGCTACGTACCCATCTCCTCCTGGCGCAGCGACTGAGCCTGACGCCGCGGCACGAGCCCCGCCCGCGTGCCCAAAGCGCCGCCTGGCAGCACTTCCGCGCACGGGCGGAGGACATACGACTGGGACGGAGGCCCCGCCTCTCCATTAGCATTAGCATCCCCTGGATGCGGCCGCTGGCCATTGCCGCCGCAGTCGTGTTGGCGATACTGGTGTCCGGTGGTGCCACTGTCTACGCGTCCCAGGACGCCCTTCCGGACAGCCCTCTGTATCGCGTGAAGCTGGCAACTGAGGAGGTGCGGCTGTGGTTCGTCTTCGACGATGTCCACAAGGCAGAGATGCTCCTCGACCAGTCGAATGAGCGCACGGACGAGATAGTCGAGATGGTTCGCAGCGACAAGCCGGTCCCCGGAAACGTTCTCCGTGCCCTTCGCGAGCGCAACGCACGGGCGGTACGAATTCTGGAGGATCACCCCGACAAGCCGGCGCTGCGACGTGCCGAACAGCAGTCGGCGGCCCAAGAACGCCTGCTGCTGGCCTTGTGGGGCGACCTCTCGGAGTCCGCGCGCGGTGACTACGCCGAGGCGGTGGCCACCCTGCACAACGCGCAACTGAGAACCACCGGCAGGCCGGGATCCGTCGCACCGGACGATCTGGCCGCCGGGGTCATCAACATCGCGGGGCAGGCTGAGCCTGCGGCTGATGGGCTGTGGCTGTTCGGTGGCGTGGAGGTGCGGCTGGCCCCTGGGACGCTGGGAGAGCCGGACGACCTTGAGCCTGGCCAGACGGTCCAGGTCATCGCTGCCAGGGGCGCAAACGGCCGTCTGCTGGCCCTCAGCACGACCGTCGCTGACCGCCAGCAGCCCCAGCAGCAGTATGTGCTGTCAGGCATCGTGGAGGAAGCGAGCGACGACGAGGTGGTCATTGGCGGCCAGAGCATCGCCATCACCGATACGACACTGCTCAAGCGCAAGCCGCTGCGCGGTCAGCAGGTGGAAGTCACGGTGGAGGTGGAGAAGGAGGGCGGCCAGCCTGTCGCCGCAAGCGTGGAACAGGGGCCCGTGAGTGACCCGGCGGAGCACGCCTCCGCTCTCCTCGCTTATGAAGGCACCATCGGGGAGGAGATTAGCACCGCGGACGCCGCTGGCGATTGGCTTGTCGGTGGCCAGCGCTTCCTGGTCACTCCTGACACGGAGCTGGACGCGCAGGCCGGGGCTCTGGCCATGGACGCCCGTGCCCGTGTGGAGGCAGTGGTCGAAGACGGCGAGCTGGTGGCCCAGAGGATCGTAGTTCTTGCCGGTGACTCGGGGGAAGAGGTGGGGGAAGGGCTTGAAGAAGACGACACCATCCGTGTGGAAGGGGTGTTCGAGGCGGGGGACGAAGAGATCTGGACGGTCAGCGGTGTGAAGATGGAGGCACCCCCCGATGCTGCGGCTCCGGAGGTGGGCAGCCTGGTCAGTGTTGAGGCGCGTCGTGTGGGTGATGCTCTGGTGGCGGAGACGGTGCTGGCCACCTTCGCTCCCGAGCGCGAGGGCTTCGTGCTCCTCCGCGGCCAGATCGGATCGATCGACGAGGACGGCACCTGGCAAGTCGGCCTGATCCCAGTGCAGATGGATGAACGGACGGTGGTCGTGGGGGAGCCCCAGGAGGGAAGCCGCGTGTTCATCTGGGCCAGCCGGGATAAAGAGGGTTCTCTGCGAGCGGTCATCGCCAACGTCCTGGACCCAGGGCCGCCGGTGGAGCCGGAGCCTGTCTCCCAAGACTAACTACCGGCACCAGTCTCGTTTGTCAGTCGGGCTCGCTATCCCGTAGAATGCCATCGGGCCAACCCCCGCGCCCGGTGTGGGCTGGGGAGGGGCCCCATCGGATGAGCGATGCCCCCATAGTCTAGTGGCCCAGGACGCCACCCTTTCAAGGTGGAGATCGCGGGTTCGAATCCCGCTGGGGGCACCAATACCCTCGACCATGGTTCGTCATTCCACTAAGGAGAGGACATGAGCGACTTTCAGGACATCCTGTATGAGAAGCACCACCGCGTCCGCGGCGCTGCCTGGATCACCATCAATCGCCCCGACGTGATGAACGCCTTCACCGGCCAGACCCTGACCGAGATGCGCGACGCCGTGGCGGCATCCTGCGCCGACCCGGAGGTGGGCGTCATCGTCATCACGGGGGCTGGCGAACGGGCCTTCTGTGCTGGCGGCGACGTCCGCTGGCTGCAGGAGGTGCAGCACGAAGGGGTCACCGAAGCATCTCCCGTCGATCCTCATGTCGGCATCGAGGACTGCATGAAGCCGATCATCGCCCGCGTAAACGGCTACTCCATCGGCGGGGGCAACCACATGGCCTACTTCTGCGACTTCACCATCGCCTCGGAGAACGCCACCTTCGCCCAGGTCGGGCCACGGATCGGTAGTCCCGCCCAGGGCCACTACGTCGCCAACCTCACGCACGTCGTCGGGGCTAAGAAGGCGAAGGAGATATGGATGCTCTGCCGCCGCTACTCGGCGCGGGAGGCGCTGGAGATGGGACTCGTCAATGCTGTCGTGCCCCTGGACAAGCTGGATGAAGAGGTGGACCGCTGGTGCCAGGAGCTGATGCAGAAGAGCCCGAGCTGCCTGAAGATCCTCAAGGCCTCCTTCCGCACCGTGTACGAACCCCTGCGGCAGGCCTCCCGCCGGGACTGGGTCAAGGAGCTGGCGCCGGAATTCTATGCAAGCGGCGAGGCCGACGAGGGGAAGAACGCATTCCTGGAGCGGCGGGACCCCGACTTCTCCCGCTTTGCCCGGTAGGCCGGCGTAGTCCGGTGGCCAACCCCAGATTCGGCCTCGCACAGAGGCATCACAGTATGGGCGGGCTGGCCGGGACCCACGGCGATGTCAGCCGTGGCGGTCATCACTCTTGCGCAAGAGGAACGTGGGTTGATGCAGTGACATGCCTCTGCTAGACTGAGCCGTCGGAGGTTAGTGAAAAATGGAACTAGTTTGGCTGATCCCGGTTTGTGGCTTCGCCGCAGTGCTGTACGCGTCCTGGCTGATCTGGGACGTCCTCCGCCGCGATAGCGGCACCCCCGAGATGCGCGATGTCGCCTTGATGATCTTCGAGGGCGCCATGGCATTTCTCAGACGCCAGTACGGCACCATCGCCGCACTGGCGCTGGTCACGGCGGTGATTATCGCCGTCGTCGTGGGCAGCGTATCCGAAGGCGTCAAAGAGATAGTCGCGGGCAACTACGGTGACAAGGTTGTCAGTCACTGGGAGGAGGGCCTGCTGACGGGCATCGCCTTCTTCGTGGGGGCCACGGCCTCGGGTCTCGCCGGCTTCATCAGCATGTTCATCGCCGTGCGCTCCAACAGCCGTTGTGCCTCCGCCGCTACGCGCAGCCTGGGCGAGGCGATAACGGTCTCCCTGCGAGGTGGCGCCGTAACCGGATTCCTGGTGGTCGCCCTCAGCCTGTTGGGCGTCTCTGGCATCTTTCTCGTCTACAGCGAAGGGCTCGGCAAGCCCGATTCGATTGCCCCCTTCCTCATCGTTGGCTTCGGCTTCGGGGCCAGCTTCGTGGCTTTGTTCGCCCAGCTCGGCGGTGGTATCTACACTAAGGCGGCCGATGTTGGCGCCGACCTCGTCGGCAAGGTGGAGGCCGGCATCCCAGAGGACGACCCTCGTAACGCCGCCGTCGTCGCCGACCTCGTTGGGGACAACGTCGGCGACTGCGCTGGCCGTGGCGCTGACCTGTTCGAGTCGATGTCGGCGGAGATCATCGGGGCGATGATCCTGGGCGTCGTCGTCTACAGCGTCACAGGGGACAAGGAATGGGTGATGTTGCCGTTGGTGCTGGCCTCCTTCGGCATCCTGGCCACCATGGTCGGCCTGACGTCCGTTCCGTTCTTCGCTCGCCGACTGGGTCGCGGTGCCGACCCAATGACGCCCCTCAACTACGGCTACTACATCGTGTCCATTCTCTCCGTTGTCGGCCTCTTCATCGCCACGCGGGTGATGCTGGGGGACGCCTGGTACTGGTTCTTCTTCTGCGGCCTGGTAGGCGTTGGCACGGGGATAGTTTTCGTCTATATCACTCAGTACTACACGTCCGGCGCGTGGCGGCCGGTACGAGAGATCGCCGACGCCTCTCGCACGGGCCCGGCCACGAACATCATCATCGGCAGCGCTGTCGGCTACGAGACGACGGCCGCGACGGCCATCACCATCGGCCTTGCCATCGTCGTATCGTTCGTTCTCGGCTCCAATGCCGACATCGCGGGTGTGCCGGAGTTCAGCAGCGGGGTGTTCGGGACCGCCGTGGCGACGATGGGCATGCTGATGTCCGCCGCCTATATCCTCGCCATGGACACCTTCGGGCCCATCACAGACAACGCCGGTGGCATCACGGAGATGTCCGGCGCCCCCGAGAGCGCCCGCGATGTCACCGACGCTCTCGACGCGGTGGGAAACACCACCAAGGCCCTCACCAAGGGCTACGCTCTGGCCTCCGCCGGCCTGGCCGCCTTCCTGCTGTTCACCGCCTTCCTGGACAAGGTCAAGGAGCGGTTGGACATCCCCCTCACGGCGCAGTTGCCCATCGACCTCTCCACCGTGGACGTTTGGGTAGGTGGGCTGCTGGGCGTGATGCTGGTCTTTGTCTTCTCCAGCCTGGCGATCCGCGCCGTGGGCGCTACCGCCGGCGCCATCATCGAGGAGGTGAGGCGCCAGTTCCGTGAGGACCCCGGCATCATGAAGGGGACCTCGCGTCCTGACTACGGCCGTGCTGTCGACATCACCGCCCGCGCCGCCCTGCGGCGGATGGTGCTGCCGGGGCTTCTCGCCGTCGGCCTGCCCATAACTGTGGGTCTGATCTTCCGCTTCGCGCGCGACACCGAGGTCACCGTGGCCGGCGTCGCCGATCCCATTCCCGACTCGTCGGGCTGGCTGGCGGTGGCCGGTGTGCTGATGATCGGCACCATCGGGGGCATCATCCTGGCGACGTTCTTCAACAACGTCGGCGGCGCCTGGGACAACGCCAAGAAGTACATCGAGGCGGGGAATCTTAAGGTGCCCGCGGAGAAGTCAGGTGCCATGGAGACCCTGGGCAAGGGAACGGACGCCCACAAGGCGGCGGTCGTTGGCGATACCGTCGGCGACCCGTACAAGGACACCGCCGGGCCGTCCTTGCACGTTGTGGTGAAGCTCCTCGCCACCGTAACCCTGGTGATGGCGCCCATATTCATCAGCTAGGATCGGGAGTTCATCAGACGCGAAGGCCAGGCTTGAGCCTGGCCTTCGGTCTGCTTGGGTCTGCTGAGCGGACTCAGGGATGGGGCGCCGCGCAGATGCCCGCGGGGCCCTCGTCTACGTCTTCTCGAACCGCTCTACCGGGACGACAAAGACGATGGCGCCGCCGGTGCGCACCTCCACCGGCTCGGCGGGGTAGATGCTCTCAGGAAAGGGCAATGCCTGAGCAGGCACGAACTCCGTGCGCGCCTGACATGCGTTGCGGATGATGGCCAAGACGTTATCGACGTCCTCAGTCTCGACGCCGGAGAAGATCGTGGCGCTGCCGCGGCGGAGGAAGCCCCCTGTGCTGCTGACCTTGGTCGCGGGATACCCGCGCTGGACCAACTTCTGGATGAGAGTGTCCGCGTCAGAGTCAGACGCGATGACGATCAGGAGCTTCTGGTCCGCCTGGTTCAACTCCTCCCGCCCAGACAACGCGGGGGCCTAGAGTTCTTCTTCCTCTTCGCCGTGCTGCTGCATCCGCTCGCGCAGTACGCGCCGGGTCTCGGCGCCAGGCTGGGGAGCGACCAGAAGGCCAAGGCTGACCCCAAGGGCGATGCCGAGAATTAGGCCCAAGAGAAACCGCATGACCCGCCTCCGTCTAGTGAACCGAACCGTCCGTCACAGTAGGGCCGATCGGGCTTGGGTACCAGCCCGATACTAGTCAACCGTAGTATCCTTGTCAAGGGGAATCGCCTGCGTGCCGGCCTGCCTACCGGCAGGCAGGTAGGCACGGCTTTGACTTTGGCAGCGCAACCTGCTACCGTCGAACGCAACGTGGCGATCAAGCGTCTATTCGGGTGAACAGAATGGCTGACGCACCGTCTATGGACACCTTCGTCTCCCTGTGCAAGCGCAGGGGGCTCATCTTTCAGAGCAGCGAGATCTACGGCGGCATCGGCGGCTTCTGGGACTACGGGCCCCTGGGCGTCGAGCTCAAGAACAACATCAAGGAGGCCTGGTGGCGCGCCGTCGTCCAGCAGCGGGACGACGTGGTGGGCCTGGACGCCTCCATCGTCATGAACCCACGCGTCTGGCAGGCCAGCGGCCACGTCGGTACGTTCGCCGACCCGATGGTCGACTGCAAGTCCTGCAAGCGCCGCTTCCGCGCCGACGACCTTGTCGAGAGCAAGCACAAGGCCGAGAGCGTCCACGGTCAGACTGTGGACGTCGGGGGTGTCCCCTGCCCGGAGTGCGGCGGCGAGCTCACCGACCCGCGCATGTTCAACCTCATGTTCAAGACGTACGTCGGGCCTGTCGAGGACGACGCCTCCGTCGCCTACCTGCGCCCGGAGACCGCCCAGGGCATCTTCGTCAACTTCGACAACGTGCTTACCACCAGCCGCCGCAAGCTCCCCTTCGGCATCGCTCAGATCGGCAAGGCGTTCCGCAACGAGATCACCCCCGGCAACTTCATCTTCCGCGACCGCGAGTTCGAGCAGATGGAGGTCGAGTTCTTCGTCCTCCCCGGCACCGATGAGGAGTGGCACGAGCGCTGGATCCAGGAGCGGTTCGACTGGTGGCTCGGCCTGGGCGTGGCCAAGGAGAAGCTGTACATCCGCGAGCACTCGCAGGAGGAGCTATCGCACTACGCCAAGCGCACGGTGGACATCGAGTACGATTTCCCGTTCGGCGGCTTCGCCGAGGTTGAGGGGATCGCCAACCGGACGGACTTTGACCTGAAGCAGCACGAGGAGTTCGCCGGGCGGTCGCTGCGGTACTTCGACGAGGCGTCGGGCGAGCAGATCATCCCCTACGTCATCGAGCCGTCCATGGGCGTGGACCGCTGCTTCCTGACGGTGCTGATCGACTCCTACGTGGAGGAGGAGGTGCGGGGGGAGAAGCGGACGCTGCTGCGCCTGCACCAGGACCTGGCGCCGATCAAGGTGGCGGTGCTGCCCCTCTCCCGCAACGAGAAGCTGGTGCCGCCGGCGCGACAGGTGTGGGATCTCTTGCGGCCGCGCTTCATGACGCAGTACGACGACGCCCAGAGCATCGGGCGGCGGTACCGCCGGCAGGACGAGGTGGGGACGCCGTACTGCGTGACGGTCGACTTCGATACGCTGGAGGACGAGGCGGTGACGATCCGCGAGCGCGACAGCATGGAGCAGGTGCGGGTGCCGATATCGGGGCTGGTGGGGGCGCTGCGGGACAAGCTGGACGTTTGATTGACCTGGGCGATCCGCATACGGCGGGTTGATTGAAATAGCGAAAATGTTTGGCCTGGGGCGGGTTTTCGTATGGGGGGCAGCGAGGAAGACGGTTGATTGTTTCCAGCGCTGGGGGATATGGGGGCGTGGTAAGGTTCCGGCCGTAGTCAGGGCTTGACGGCAGTGATAGAATACCTGTTCGAGGGCGTAGGGTAGAGAGGGTAATTGCAGTCATGGCCCCAGGAGGGTGGTATGTATCCAGTCAGCAAGCTTGGTGTGGCAGATGTCCCAGAGGCGAAGCGCAGCACTGGCTTCCGCAGCGTAATAGAAGAGCTGTTTGCGCCATCTCATGTGCTGCTGCCGCAGATAAACCAGATTTACGAGCTCGAGCTTGCCTACGGAGAATATCTGTGCCTCGATGCCAATGAGCTTGTCAGGCGGGGGGCGTACTTCCGGTCCATTTACGGCGAAGACACCCACCATTTTCGGATCTGTCTCAGCACCCCGGATCAGGTAAACGCGTCGGCGCTGAAGTCACGTAAGGATTTCTTTGCCGCAAATGTGTTCGCTGTAGGTTACGCGACGCACGGCTTGTTTCCCTATCGCGGCAAGTTTCACCCTCAGATGATCAAGGCGGTGATGAACCTAATGGGCCTCCGGCCCGGAGAAACAGTGCTAGATCCGATGGCCGGGTGCGGTACCACATCCATTGAGGCGAGCATCATGGGTGTCAATTCCATAGCGGTCGAGTTGAGCCCGTTTGCGTGTTTGATGACGAGAGCCAAAGTTGGCGCTTTGGACGTGGATTGCGCTGACTTTGCTTGGTTGCTCCAAAGGGCTGATGATCTTTTTGAAGCGCTTGCACGTCCGGACGACAAGCCGGGGTACCAACCGGTTCTATTCGCTACAGCGGAGAACTCGATCACCTCAGGCCCGGCGGCCAGTCAGTTGTCAGGAGCTATGCGAGAACTCCTCTTGCTGTGCTATTTTGACGCCGTCGGATACGCGACTCGGAGAAAGAACAAGAAGCCGCACCAGCTATTCCCGGACCTTCTGGGGCGCTACCTGGCGGCTGTCAAAGCTTTCAATGAGTCGCGGGAGGCCTTGGGGCTCGTGCTCGGACACGGGCAGGTTCTATGCGGGGACGCTCGGCAACTTGGTCTGCCCGACGAGTCAATTGACGGAATCCTATTCTCACCACCGTATTCCTTTGCCATCGACTATGTGGAGAACGACCGCCCGCAACTGGAGCGACTGGGCATCGATGTGGATGGACTGAAGCGAGACATGGTGGGCTTGATCGGATCGGGGCGGTCTATCGAAGATCGTATTCAGTCGCGCCTCCACCATTACTTTGACGACATGGAAACGATCCTCAGACATTGCGCTCGTGTGTTGAAGCCCGGAAAGTACTGCGTGGTCGTTATTGGTTCCAACACCAATCAAACGGGTGGGGTGTCGCTTGAGCAGAGGCTTGTGGAGATCGGAGCCAAAGTAGGCATCCCGCTGGAGTTCCAGATCACGCGCGAGATTGAAGGGATTAGGAATACGATGCGCGACGAGTTTCTGCTGTTCTTCCGCAGGCCGGAACCGCCTGCGGGCGCAATGCCATAATGCCTGCTCCTCCATACCCGTACCAAGCGACGGTCGAGCAGATACAGGCTGAGATCGACGGCTATGTGGACAGCTTTGTCGGGGGCCTCCAGTCCTTCTTTGAGCTCATGCCGAAAGGGGCCGCATTCATCCAGTTCGAGCGGTTTCGGACGGCGTACGGTGTCTTGAGGGAAGAGACGGATGACTTCGGGCGGCTGGAGTTGGAGCGTGTTCTCACCGCGATCCGGAGAGATTCTCTGGCGCTGGTGGTGCTCCGCTCGATCCTGGGCGTCACCCCACCGGAACTGGCCAGTCTTGTTCGAGAGCGTACTGGTATGGAGCTGGATCAGAGCGCCGCCCGCCGGCTGGACAAACGCGCGAGGGGGGGCAACGATCTTCTGAGCCGTGCCCAACCGAAAACAAGGCAGCAGGTCCAGGAACTCGTTCGGGTTGCTGTTGACCTGCTTCGGAGCGGCGCGCCCGATGTGCCGGAAGGAGTCATGCACCGTCTCGACAAGATTGACACGGCCAGGGGAATCGAGGGCCTTCGACAGCTTGCCGCCGAAGGCGTCCCTTACGAAGTCCTACTGTATGAGCGCTTCCTTGGGCGACCCTTTGCCAGCCACCGAGACTCCGTCTCCGAGCAAGTGGGGGAGACACTTCAAGGTGCTGTGCGGTCCGTTCTCGATTCATCCGACATCCCCTACCATGAATCTGGCATTGCAGAGAGGTTCGAGGATATGGATCAGGCACCGGATTTCCTTATGCCGGATCCCTCCCGGCCAGTGGCGGTCATTGAGGCCAAGCTGGCGGAAGACGATGGCACCGCCAGGGACAAGGTTACTCGCATCCAGCACCTGGGCGAGCTTCGCGATCAGCGGGAGAGGCGCGGCGAGTCGTCCTACGAAGTGATCGCTTGCGTCGACGGCCGAGGCTTCGGGATTCGGCGAGAAGATGTGAAGAAACTTCTCTTGGCCACCAGGGGAAAGCTATTCAACGCGAGCACCGTGGGTCACATCGTAGAACACACCTCGCTCGCCGGTCTTTCCGAGGACGGCTAGCCGCCCATGACCACCATCAGCATATACGGCGGCGCGAGGATGATCGGGGGGAACAAGATCCTCCTCGAGGACGGCGAGTCGCGGCTGTTCTTCGACTTCGGGACGACGTTCAAGACCCGCGACCTCTACTTCGAGGAGTACCTTAACCCGCGGCCGGGCGCGGGCCTGCTCGACCCGCTGGAGATGGGCCTCCTGCCCCCGCTCGAGGGGCTGTACCGTCCGGACCTGGTGCCCTCCGGCGACGTCTGGGGACGCTACCGCGACCGTCCCGGCTATCGGGAGCTGGAGCGGGTGGACGGTGTGCTGGTATCGCACGCGCACGTAGACCACACGGGGTACATATCGTTCCTGCGAGAGGACACGCCGGTGTACGCCAGCGCCCTGACGGCGTTCACCGCCAAGGCGATGCAGGACTCGGGGATGCTGGACTTCGAGAAGGAGGTCTGCTACATCAGCCGCCGGGCGAAAGAGAAGAAAGAGGGGATTGAGGCGGAGTACCTGAAGACGCAGCGGGAGAGCTACCGCCAGCGGCCGTTCTGCTTCGCCGATCAGGCGACGATGAGCCGGGAGGCGGAGGAGTTCTGGACCCGCTCACCCAACCACATACCGGGTGCCGACAACAGGCGGCGGAAGGGGCTGGAGCCCGCGCCGTTCGCCACGGCGCCGGACCGGGCGGGAAAGCTGCCGGTGCGCTTCTTCCCGGTGGACCACTCGGTGCGCGGAGCGGGGGCGTGGGCGGTGGAGACCAGCGCCGGCTGGGTGGTGTACAGCGGCGACCTGCGCTGGCACGGGTCGGCGGCGGAGGAGACGAAGCGCTTCATCCACGAGGTGGCGTCGCTGCACCCGCGCCTGCTCCTGTGCGAAGGCACGCGGATCCCCAAAGAGGGCACGGAGGCTGGCGAGCTGGAGCTGCAGAACTACACCGAGCAGGTGGTGCTGGAGCGGGCGCTGGAGAAGGTCGAAGCTGAAGATCGGCTGGTGATCGCGGACTTCGGGCCGCGGAACATCGAGCGGCTGGAGACGTTCCTGAAGATCGCGGACCAGTGCGGGCGGCAGCTCGTGGTGCTGGGCAAGGACGCCTACCTGCTGGAGGCGATGCGGCTGGTATCGCCGGCGGTGCCGGCGCTGTCGAGCGAAGAGCGGATGCTGGTGTACCAGGACCTGCGCTACAAGATCGAGCCGTGGGAGCACAGTCTGCGCGACGAGCACAAGCAGCGGGTGGTGTCGCCGCAGCAGGTGCACGACTCGCCGGGCGACTATATCCTCTGCTTCAGCTTCTGGGACGCCAAGAACCTCATCGATATCGCTCCGCGGGGCGGCACGTACGTCTACTCGTCCAGCGAGGCGTACAGCGAGGAGCAGGAGCAGGACTTCCGGCGGCTGCGGAACTGGCTGGCACACTTCGAGATGGGGTCCGTGGGGCTGCCGCACGAGCGGGGCCAGAGCATCGCGGCGCTGCCGGAGGAGGAGCAAGGCCTGCACGCCTCCGGCCACGCCAGCGCGGACGACATCATGGAGTTCGTGCGGCAGATCGGGCCGAAGACGGTGGTGCCGGTCCATACCGAGAACCCCGGCTACTTCGTAGATCACCTGAGGGGCACGGACATAGAGGTGCGAGTGCTGGAGTACGGGGGCTCGTGGTCGTTCTGACAAGGAGGGGCAGATGGTAGCGGCGATCATCGTCACGGTGGCGGTACTCATTGCACTGATTGGCGGCGCAGTGGTGGTGTCCCGCGTGCTGGAGGGACAGCATCGCCTGGGCGACCAATTACAGCAGCACGGGGAGAGCCTGGCCGCGGTGCGCGAGGTCAGCCAGCAGACGACGCAGCGCATGGAGGGGCTGGAGACGCGCCTGAATCCCACCATCAGCCGCATCGATCAAGAGGTGGGGCGCCTGAGCCAGATCGCCACCAACATCCGTGAGGTGGGGGAAGATATCTCCTCTCTTCAGGACATCCTGCGGCCGCCCAAGGTGAGGGGAGGCTTCGGAGAGATGCTGTTGGAGCGGCTTCTCTCCCAGATTCTACCCTCGGCCAACTACGCCCTCCCCCATCGCTTCCGCGATGGCGAGGCGGTGGACGCGGTGATAAGCCTAGGCGTGGGGCTCGTCCCGGTAGACGCCAAGTTCCCTATGGAGAGCTTTTCCAGGATGGTGGCAGCCCAGTCGGAGGAAGAGCGAAGCAGGCTGCGCAAAGAGTTCGTGCGGGCGGTGAAAGGGCACATCGACGCCGTCGCCAAGTACATCCGGCCGGACGAAGGGACGCTGGAGTTTGCCATGATGTACATCCCGGCCGAGAACGTGTACTACGAGACCATCGTCAAGGCCGATTTCGAGGTTGAGGGGAGCAGCATTCAGGAGTACGCACAGTCGCGGCGGGTGTTTGCCGCCTCGCCCAACAGCTTCTACGGCTACCTGGGGGCTATCGTCCTTGGCCTTCGCGGCATGCACGTAGAGGAGCAGGCCAAAGAGATCCTGGGGCACCTGGGGCGGCTCAGGGGCGACTTCGGCCGCTTCCGAGACGACTTCGGGGTGCTGGGGCGCCACCTGACCAACGCCCGCAACAAGTACGATGAGCTCGACCGCAGGGTCGTGCGGTTCGGGGACCGGCTGGCGCTGCCGCTCAAGGGCGAAGATCCTGAGCAGCTCACTCTGCCGGCGGAGGCGGCGACCGCACCGGAGGAGCAGCCGCAGGCATGAGAGGGCGGCCCCTCAGGGGCCGCCGGCGATGGTGTTGTGGGGTGGCCGCTACGCCTTTGGCTTCAGCTCGTCGATGCGGGCGCGGACGGCGTCAGGTTCCTTGTACCACTTGGCGTCCAGCTCGATGTACTCATGCTGCTCGTCGGGCACGTCGTCCTCGGCGAAGATCGCGGTGACGGGGCATACCGGCTCGCAGGCCCCGCAGTCGATGCACTCGTCGGGGTCGATGTACAGCTTGCGGTCGACCCCCTCCTCCTCGTGGATGCAGTCGACGGGGCACACCTCGACGCAGGCCCTGTCCAGGACATCGATGCACGGCTCGGTGATGACGTATGTCATGGTCTCTCCTCTTCTGACCGGGCGGCGGAACGTTTGTGCACTATAACAAGTGCAATGTTGGGCAATCCCGTTTCCGTAGTCATGCTATCGCGTCGATGGGGGCAAGTCAATAGGGCGACGGGACTATCTAACGTTTCCAAAACTGCCAGGGCTTCTTGTGGGGGCGCCGCTTCTGCTCGGCGGCGTGATGCTGCTCCTCGAGCAGCTCGCGGGCCCGTGCTAGGGGGAGCTGACGGCGGAGCAACGCGGCGTCGCCGGCGAGGTCGGCAGCGGTGCCAGCGTCGGCGGCGACCTCGGGGAAAAGCGACCGCAGCTTGTCGTCGAAGCCGCGAGCGACCGAGCGCGGGCTGCCGCCAGCCGTGGCGTCGAGCATGGAGTACGTCTTCAGCTCGTTGACCACGGACGACAGCGCGGTGGCGAGAAGGGTCACTTGGAGCGGGTGGAGCTCCAGCGTCGCCTCCTGGCCGTCGAGCTGCGGGTCGAGGGCAGGCGGCACCTCCGCCAGTCCGTGCTCGTACTCCCGCATCGTCTCGCGGTCGAGCTCCGCGCCGGGGCGGGCGAGGTGATAGGCGACGGCCAGGGCCACCAGCCGCGCCTGTCGCCGGGGCAGCCGGAGGGAGAAGCGGGTCATCGGCGGGTCGCCATTCGGGCGTAGGGGCGATCCTCCGTGGTCGCCCATCGCCTGCGCTACCGCCGGGTTCTCCGGGTCCTGGTCCCAGTGCAGCCGGTTGTCGATGACGTATTGCCGCACGTGGTTGAGTTCGTCATCGTTGCGGATGACGTGTTCATAGTAGTTCCGCTGCCAGACAGGGAGCCCCGGTGTGCCACGAATTCCGTTGATGCGTTTCGTTGACACCGTCTTGAACGCGCCGATCAAACGGCCAAGTGGTTTGCCGCCTGAGGTGCAAACGGTAGGGGCGGTTCGCGAACCGCCCCTACACGCCTCGCGAATTACGATGATTCCGTGGAGATGGTTGGGCATCACCACGTATTCGTACAGGCTCACGAATTCATGTCGTTCGGCCAGCCAGCGCCAAGCGTCTTCAACGATTGCCCGAAATCGGTCGTCCTCCAAGAGCAGCTCTCTGTTCTTGCACACAAGGGTCACGAAATACGCGCCCGCCTGGCGGTAGTCGTAGCCCGGCAGGCGGATGGAGCGGCGATGATGATTTGCGGGGTCGTAGGTCATCTCGCTCTGCGAATCCATCCCGTAGGGGCGGTTCGCGAACCGCCCCTACGTTGCCACCTTCTCCCGTTGGGCGTGTCGCGCGAGGATGGGGCGCAGGTACCGGCCGGTGAGGCTGGCCTTCACGCGTGTCACCTCCTCCGGGGTGCCCGCGGCCACGACCTTCCCGCCGCGGTCGCCCCCTAGCGGCCCTAGGTCGATGATGTGGTCGGCCTGCTTGATCACGTCCAGGTGGTGCTCTATCACCAGCACCGTGTTGCCCGCGTCCACCAGTCGGTGGAGGACGCGCATGAGGGCGTTCACATCCTCGAAGGAGAGGCCGGTGGTGGGCTCGTCGAGGATGTAGAGCGTGCGGCCGGTGGCGCGGCGGGAGAGCTCCGTGGAGAGCTTGACCCGCTGGGCCTCGCCGCCGGAGAGCGTCGTCGCCGGCTGGCCCAGCTTGATGTATCCCAGGCCTACGTCGTGCAGGGTCTGGAGCTTGGTGCGGACCTTGGGGAACGCCTCGAAGAACTCCAGGGCCTGGTCCACCGTCATGTTCAGCACCTCGGCGATGTTCTTGCCGCGAAAGGTGATCTCCAGCGCCTCGCGGTTGTAGCGGGCGCCGTGGCAGACCTCGCAGGGCACCTCTACGTCGGGCAGGAACTGCATCTCGATCTGGATGTAGCCCTGGCCCTGGCAGGCCTCGCAGCGGCCTCCCTTGACGTTGAAGGAGAAGCGGCCCGGCTTGTAGCCGCGCAGGCGGGCCTCCGGCACGGAGGCGAAGCGCTCGCGGATGGGGGTAAACAGGCCGGTGTAGGTGGCGGGGTTGGAGCGAGGAGTGCGCCCGATGGGTGACTGATCGATGATGACGACCTTGTCGAGGTGTTCCAGGCCAACGATGGCGTCGCACTCGCCGGGGCGGTCGCGCGCCCCGTACAGGAGCTGGGCCGCCTTCTTGGAGAGGATCTCGTCGACGAGGGTGGATTTGCCGGAGCCGGAGACGCCGGTGACGCAGATGAACTGGCCCAGCGGTATCTGCACGTCGAGGTTCTTGAGGTTGTTCTCGCGTGCCCCCTGGACGACCACGGCCTTGCCGTTGCCGGGACGGCGGTTGGAGGGGAGCGGTATCTCGCGCCGGCCGTTGAGATACTGGCCGGTGATGGAGTCGGCGCAGGCGATGACCTCCTCTTGGGAGCCGGCGACGACGACATGGCCGCCGGCCTCGCCGGCGCCGGGGCCGAGGTCGATGATGTGGTCGGCGGCGCGGATCATCGCCTCGTCGTGCTCCACCACGAGGACGGTGTTCCCCAGGTCGCGCAACTGCTTGAGGGTGTCGATGAGGCGGGCGTCGTCGGCAGGATGGAGGCCGATGGACGGCTCGTCGCAGACATAGAGGACGCCCATGAGGGACGAGCCTATCTGAGTGGCGAGGCGGATGCGCTGGGCCTCGCCGCTGGCCAGGGTGCCGGTGCGCCGGTCCAGCGTCAGGTAGTCGACGCCGACGTCTCGCAGGAACGATAGGCGGGCACGGATCTCCTTAAGCACCTGCTGGGCGATGGTGCGTTCGCGTTGGGTGAGGGGCGATCGCTTGGCCGTTAGGCGCTCAACCCAGCCCAGCGCCTCGACGATGCTCATCCGGGAGACGCGATGGATGTTTATGTCGTCCACGGTGACGGCCAGGGACTCGGGCTTGAGGCGGGCGCCCTGGCAGGCGGGGCAGGGGTTCTCCGCCATGTACTTCTCGATCTCCTGGCGGACGTAGTCGGAGTCGGTCTCGCGGTAGCGGCGCTCGAGGTTGGGGATGACGCCCTCGAAGGTGGTGTCCCACTTGTTGTGGTGGCCGCCGGTGCCCTGGTAGTGGAGGGTGATGGTGCCGCCGTCGCCGTAAAGGATCGTGTTCACTTGCTCCTGGCTCAGTTCCTTGACGGGCGTGTGTACGGAGAAGCCCTCCTTGCGAGCGACGGCCTCGAGGATGCGCATATACCAGGTGGCGACGGTGCTGGAGCGCGACCAGGGCTGGACGGCGCCCTCGGCCAGGGTGAGGTTCTTGTTGGCGATCACGAGGTCGGGGTCGAGCTCCATCTTGACGCCGAGGCCAGTACACTTGCGGCAGGCGCCGTGGGGGCTGTTGAAGCTGAAGTTCCGTGGCTCGATCTCCCCGAAGGAGAGGCCGCAGTGCGCGCAGGCGAAGTGCTCCGAGTACAGCCGTTCCTCGGCTGATGCTTTGCCCCGGCGTTCGCCCTCGATCGATACGATGACGAGGCCGCCGCCCAGCCGCAGCGCCGTCTCCACGGAGTCGGTCAGGCGGGTCTTCGCTGAGCCCCCTTCGTCGGCTGCTTCAGTGACCACGCGGTCGACTACGATGTCGATGGAGTGCATCTTGTAGCGGTCCAGGCGGATCTCTTCGCCCAGGTCGCGGACGGTGCCGTCCACACGAACGCGCACGAAGCCGGCCTTGCGGGCATCCTCGAACGTCTTCTGGTACTCGCCCTTGCGGTCGCGGACGACGGGGGCGAGGATCATGAGTCGCTTGCCGGGCGGCAGGGCGAGGATGGCGTCCACGATCTGCTGCACGGTCTGCCGCTCGATGGCGCGGCCGCACTCTGGGCAGTGGGGGTGGCCGACGCGGGCGAACAGGAGGCGGAGGTAGTCGTATATCTCGGTCTGGGTGGCCACGGTGGAGCGCGGGTTGCGGGAGGCGCCCTTCTGGTCGATGGAGATGGCCGGGGAGAGCCCCTCGATGTAGTCGACGTTGGGCTTCTCCATGAGGCCGAGGAACTGGCGGGCGTAGGCGGAGAGGGACTCGACGTAGCGGCGCTGTCCCTCGGCGTAGATGGTGTCGAAGGCGAGGGAGGACTTGCCGGAGCCCGAGACGCCGGTGATGACGACGAGCTTGTCGCGGGGGATGACGACGTCGATGTCCTTGAGGTTGTGCTCGCGGGCGCCGCGGACGATTATCGAGTCCAGGGGCATCTGTATGACCTCCGGATTTGGGTCTTGGCCTAAAGCTCTATTGTATCGCCCTGTCAAGATTAGAACAAGGGTTTTAGAGGGCCGACGCCGAGTTAGACTGTCTGCCGTGTTCCGTGTAAGCTACGTCTTCAGCGATATGTGAGCGGGAGGAGCGGAACATGAGACGATACGGAATCGTTCTCGGCCTCTCGGCGGTCGTTCTGGGGGCCACTGTCATCGCGCTGGGCGCCTGCGGAGACGACGGGGACGGCGGAGGGAAGACGGTGACGACGGACAGCGGCCTCCAGTACATCGATATCAAGGAAGGCAGCGGCGAGACGCCGGAGGTGGGGCAGACGGTGGTAATGCAGTACACCGGCTGGCTCACCGACGGGACGAAGTTCGACAGCTCCCTGGACCGAGGCGAGCCGTCCAGCTACGAGCTGGGCCAACTAATCGCGGGCTTGAATGAAGGGTTAGCGACGATGAAGGTGGGCGGCAAGCGGCGGCTGACGATCCCGCCCGAGCTAGGCTATGGCGAGAGAGGTTTCCCGCCGACGGTCCCGCCCAACGCGACGCTCATCTTCGAGGTGGAGCTGCTGGAGGTCAAGTAGACGCTCGGCGCCGCTAGGAGTCGCGATTCAGCCGCTTGCCGAACTCGTCCAGCTTCTGCTCTAGGCGCCGCTGGACGGAGGCCATGGTGAAGTCGCCGCGGGTGCGCTCAAGGATGCCGCGCATGGCGTCGGTGCTACGGCGGAGGCCGCCGGTGATCGCCTCCGGAAAGTCCATGGTGATGAGGACGTCGTAGATGTCGCCCATGGCTGCCAGGACGGCCTCGCAGTGGTCGACTTGGCCCTCACGGAGGGAGTCCAGGAGGTGACGTCGGAGCTCGCCGATGGTCTCGGCCAGGCCGTTCATGTAGGCGGCGGTGAGGATGTCAAGGTCGCCAGGCGTGGGCAGCGGCCGGCCGGCGATGAGTGCGAGGGTGGTGGCGGCCTCTGCGTACTCCTTCTGAGCGTCGTGGACGAAGCCTGTATGGAAGCTGTTCCGATTGTCGGCTAGGGCGGCGTCGACTTCCCTGAGGTTGGCCGCGGCCTTGGCGATGAGCTCGTCCGCGGCGTCGAAGTCGCGGCGGTGAACGCAGCGGATGGCGTTGGCCGAAAGGCGGACCGTCTCGCGGGAGAGGGCGAGGGCGTCCTCGCGGGCGCGGTGTCTGGTGGTGAAGTCGTCGCGGGCGGAGTTGGCGATCTCGTTCAGGCCGTCGGTGTTCACGATGTGCCCTCCCATTACTCCCAGTAGTCGTAGGAATCTGGACAGTCCCCAGAGAGAACGGAGAGCGCTCTCACAGGTCTTTGACCGGGTCGGGGAACTCGCCCTCACGCGCGGAGTCAATCATCTTCCTCGTCTCGTCCGGCATGTCGATGCCCATCTCCTTGAACTTGCGCTCCGTCCAGCGGCCGATCTGGCGGGGGTCCTTGTAGTCCTCCAGCCGCTTCGGCTCAGAGCCGTAGTCCTCGAGGACGGCGGACTCGGAGCGGTGGTAGGCGAAGGCGGAGACGGCGCGTTCCAGCTCGGCGGATCCGCACGCCTTGCAGGTGGCGTCCACGGGCGAGCTGACGCTCCTGACGAAGACGCTGGTCAGGCGTCCACACTGGCGGCACTTGTACTCGTAGATGGGCATGGTCAGTCCTCGGTGAAGGCTTCGTCCCCGTCAGCGCCGTCGTTGTCGAACTCCTCCGGCATCTCTCCCGCCTCCATGCGCTCCAGGTCGGTCTCCATCTCGGCGTCCAGAGGCTCCCCCATCTCTCGGCTCATCTTCCGCACCCAGCGGGCCATGGAGCGGGGGTCGTTCTCGTCGACGTCGGCCAGGCTGGACTCGTCGGGGCCAGCGAACGCGTCGTCTTCTGCGTGGAGGACGGCGACGCGGGAGAAGACGCGAGCCACGTCGCGGGAGCCGCAGTGGGAGCAGGCGGGCTTCGCGGAGCCGCCGATACTACGGGTGAAAACAGACGTACGGCGGCGGCAGCGGCGGCAACGGAACTCGTATATGGGCATGCTCTCACCAGTCCTCGGCCTGGCGCCGCTGCGCGATCTCCTCGCGCATGGCGCATGCGTAGAGGTAGGGGCATTCGGCGCAGTGGCGCGCCACGGTGGGCTCGAACTGCTTCTCGCTCTGCATGTCGCTCACGGCTGCCAGCGCGTCCGCCAGCGCCCTCTCCTTGTCCCGGGGCGTCAGCTCCGTCGTCCACACCGAGTCGTCGCCCAGGTACCAGAAGGAGGCGCGAGAGACGGTGCGCTCCAGCTTCTTCTCGACCATTATAGCGTAGAGGTGTAGCTGCGAAGGGTCGACATCGTCGGGGTGGGCGCCGGTCTTGTAGTCGACGATGTGCAGAGTGCCGTCCGCCTCCTCGTCGATCCGGTCCATGCGCCCGAACAGGGTGACATCGTGGGCCATGGGGGCCTGGACGTAGGCCTCCACCCGGAACGGCTGCGCGTTCAGGTCTTCTCGCTGGGCGAAGCGGTGGAGGGCGTCCAGATTGCGGTCGTGCAGCTCCTGGGCCTCGTCCATGCGCAGGTACCGGGGCGAGAGCGCGGCCCAGCGCTCCTCGAACATGCCGATGAGCCGCTCCTCGCTGCGCTCGTCCGACGGCACCTTGCCGAAGAAGTCGCACAGAACGTTGTGGACGACGGTGCCCGCGGTGTCGGAGGGCCGCATTCGCGCCTGGAGCTTGTCGACGTACTGGTATCGGTAGCGTAGGCGGCAGGTGTTGAAGACTCGAACGCGCAGCGGCGACAGGCGGAACACGGCGGCTATATTCTAGCGCACCGCTGCACAGCGTTGGATTGGATTACAGCTTGCCGAACATTGCGAACAGGAGAACTGTCAGAGCGACTGCCGTAGCGAGCATCACGATAAGCATAAGCCAGATCTGCCTCCGAAGCGCGGGGCGACACTCTATGCAGATGTCGATTCTCCAATCGTACAGGCGAGAATAGAATCCCCAAGAGAAGCCGCTCCTTACACGCTGGCGAACATCTCTTTCCGGCAACCATCGACCACATCGCCAGCACCTAACCCGTTCTTGATGGTTAGCCTTCACGACGGTGAATGAGTGGTTGGGCCCAACTACCCCCGCAGCGCCGCCACGGAGGACTTGTTGGCGATCTCCAGGCCGCGATTCGTCAGCAGCAGCACCTGCTGGCCGATGACCTCGAAGCCGGCGCCAACGGTGCCGCCGGCCAGGAAGCGAGCGTGCATGTTCTCCAGGATGACCGCCAGCTTGAAGTGGGCGAGGACGGTGTAGAAGTCCAAGTTGGTCAGGTCGCGCCCGCTGCGCTCAGCGTAGCGGGCCGCCGCCTCCTGGCGAGTGGGGAAGCCGGGCAGCGCGGTCACGGCCGTGCTGGCGATGCCCGGTGCCGCCAGCCGGCTCACCTCGTCGGGGTCCGCCCAGTACATCATGAGCAGACCGACGTCGGCGAGGGGGTCGCCCAGGGTGGCCATCTCCCAGTCCAGAATGGCGACTATGCGCCCCTGCTCGTCGAGGATAGCGTTGTCCAGCCGGTAATCGCCGTGGACGATGGTGGCGTCGCTCTCGGCGGGGAGGGCGGCGGCCAGGCGGCGGGCCATGTCCTCCAGTTCGGGCAGTTCACGGGTCTTGGCGCGGGCCAACTGCTCCGTGAAGCGCCGGACCTGGCGCTCCAGGTAGCCCTCGGGCTTGCCGAAGTCCGCTAGGCCCACGTCGGCGGGCGTGACCGAGTGCAGGTGGACGAGGATGTCGACGAGGTCGTGCGCGATGCGGCGGCGCTGGGCCTCATCGAAGCGGCGCCCGAACGTGGGAGCGTCCAGCGGCACCATCCCCTCAACGTACTGCATCACGTAGAAGGGCGCGTCGTTGACGGAGGTGTCCTCGCAGAGGGCGAAGGTGCGCGGCACGGGAACCTCGCTTTCGGCCAGGGCGGAGATGACGCGGAACTCGCGCCGCATGTCGTGGGCGGTGGGCTGGACGTGGGAGAGGGGCGGGCGCCGAAGTACCCACTGCTGCCCGTCCGACCACAGGCGATAGGTGATATTGGAGCGCCCGTGGCCGATGACCTCGGCGCTGAGGTCGTCCACGGGGGCCACGTTGGCCCTGAACCAGGGGACGACTCGCTCCAGGTCGATGCCGGGTACGCTTCCGCTCATCTGTCATGACCTCCGCCGCCGGCCTCGCCTGAGCAGCGGGCCTTGCGCCAATCGTTACGCTGAATCACATGGATGATTATAGTCCAATGCGGATGCGAAGCAGCGCGATGGCGAACTGCCTCTGATGGAAGCGTGCATCCAGTGCGCCCGGTCTGGAGACGGGTGAATGCCCCTTTCGGGCCGGGTACAATAGAGTCTGCGGCGCCGCTCGACGCGCTTGCCCTTCTCGAATCAGGGCGGAACGCGGTCGAGACGCCCAGGGAGGATGACATGCGGATGAACGTTCAGCCCATCCCGACGTTGGATGAGCGCATCAACGAGATTCGCTTGCTCACGGCGAAGATCGTCAACAAGGAGATCCTCCCTCACGAGAACCAGCTATGGTCTTGGCGCACCGATGGGCGCTTGACGGAGAGCGAGGTGCAAGAGGCTCGCGATCTGCGTGAGGGGATCAAGGCAAAGGTGAAGCAGGCGGGACTGTGGGCGCCGCACCTGCCGGAGGAGTACGGCGGCGCCGGGCTCACCTTCCTGGAGCACGCCTACATGAACGAGGTGCTCGCCTACGCGGTGGGTGCCGCGTCCCTATTCGGTGTTGTCGCCCCCAACTCGGGCAACCAGGTGATTCTGGCCAAGTACGGCACCGAGGAGCAGAAGCGGAAGTGGCTGATCCCCTCGATCGAGGGCAGGTTGGAATCGGGCTTCTCCATGACGGAACCCGATCAGCCCGGCTCCGATCCGCGCTCGCTGCGCACGACGGCGCGTCGCGATGGCGACGAGTGGGTAATCAACGGCCACAAGTGGTTCACGTCCAACGGCAAGCGCGCTCACTTCTTCATCGTCATGTGTCGTACCGATGACCCCGAGGGCCCGGCCGACCTCAACGGCAAGATGACGCAGATCATCGTGCCGAGGGACGCGCCGGGCGTGAACGTCATTCGGGGCGTTCCAGTGTGGGGCAAGGATAGCGATCACTGCGAGATAATCTACGACAACGTTCGGGTGCCGGTCACGAACCAGCTCGGACAGACCGGCACCGGCCACCGCGCGGCGCAGGACCGGTTGGGAGCGGGACGCGTCTTCCACTGCATGAACTCCGTTGGGCAGATGTGGCGAGCATTCGACCTCATGGTCGAGCGCTCGATGACCCGTGAGGTGCACGGCGGCCTGCTCGAGACGAAGCAGTTCATTCAGGGCTTCATCGCGGACTCGTACATCGACATCCAGGCCGCGCGGCTGATGACCATCCACTGCGCTGAGAAGATGGAGAGCAACGTCGACCCGCGCACGGACATCTCGGCGATCAAGATCTTCGTGCCCGCGGCCTACCATCGCGTTGTTGACCGGGCGATCCAGGTGTGGGGTGGTGCCGGGGTTGCCGGTGATCTACCGCTGTCGGAGATGTACGAGGGCGCGCGATCGCTGCGGCTCGCCGATGGGCCCGATGAGGTTCACAAGATCCTGATCGCCAAGAACGTGCTCAAGCGCTACCACGCGGGGCTGGGCTGGGACTTCGGCAACTAGCCGCAGTCTGGCCATCCCCCGCAAGGTGATCCGCGTCTACCAGAGGGACGGTAACACCAGGGCGGCGACCGGCGAGCTGCTGTAGGGGCGGTTCGCGAACCGCCCCTACAGCTATCCTGCGCCCGGGTCCTCCACCGCCCCCTCGATGTGCTCCAGGGCGAGGACACGGCCGTCGGGGGCCAGGGACACGGCGATCACGTCGATGCGCTGGTCCGGCGGGCACCCCTCGTGCGCTTGGACGTAGCCCTGCGCGGCGGCGAGGATGTGAGCGGACTTGGCCGCGGTGATGGACTCTGCGGGGGAGCCCGCGGCATAGCCGCGGCGAGTGCGCACCTCGACGAACGCCAGCGTTGCCCCGTGCTCCGCGATTATGTCGATCTCCCCCTCGCGGGTGCGAAAGTTGCGCTGGCGGATGCGGTAGCCCTTCGCCTCCAGGTGGGCGGCCGCGACCCGTTCGCCGAAGGCGCCGAGATCATGACGGGGGTCAGTCATGGCCTCAGTATGCTCCCTGTCGCTCGAAGATGCGGCGGGGATTGTCCACGGTCATGGTGCGTATCTGCTCCTCGCTCACGCCTGCCTGGCGGAGGGCCGGCATCACGTCGTTAGGTATGTGGTTGTAGTGCCAGTTCGGCAGCGTCTGCTTCCGCAGCGTCTCGTCCGCCCAGTCGAAGTAGCAGGCAGCGTCGTGGGAGAGGACCATCTTCTTCGCGTAACCCATCTCGCACAGCCTGGCGACGGTGGCGACTCGCCTCTCAGTCGTCAGGAACAGGTCTATGCCGAAGCGATCCATGCCGATGTAGCTGCCGCGGTCTATGAGGCGGCGCAGGTAGTCGATGTCTTCGGAGTCGCCGCTGTGGCCGATGATGACCCGGCTGAGGTCGACGCCCTCCTGCTCGAAGATGTCCTGCTGTTTGAGGCCTACCTGGCTGGCGGCGTGCGTGTGCGTGGAGATGGGCACGCCCGTCTTCCGGTGCGCCCGCGCGCTGGCTCGGAGGATCCTATCCACGTCTGGAGTAACCCCCGGCTCGTCAGTGGCGCACTTGACAACGCCAGCCTTGACCCCCGTGTCCATGATCCCTTCCGTGACGTCCCGCGCAAACAGGTCGGCGATGTAATCGACGGTCCTGCCACTCATGGCCCGGAAGTAGGGGGGCACCTCCCAGTAGGCGCCCGTGGCCACGATTACCTGCATCCCCGTCTGCGCCACGACGTCCTTCACGAAGGGTATGTCCCGCCAATGCCCCACCGTCAGGTCCACCAGCGTGCTCACTCCGCGGTCCATGACGTCCCGGATCATCCCGATAGCCTTTTCGAGCTCCGCGGCGCGGTCCCACACGGGGAAGTTCTCCCTGACCCCCGGCGACTGCACGAGGATGTGCTCGTGCATGAGGGTGAAGCCTAGGTCGGCGGTGTCCAGGGGGCCAGATACGGAGTTGACTACGGCCATGGGTGATTCCTCCCTCGTGAAGTCTTCGGCGGCAATTATACCGCGCCGCGGGCGGCGATGAGCTCCCGCACGGGAGCGAAGGAGCGGCGATGGAGATCGCAGGGCCCGAGGCGACGCAGCGCTTCCAGGTGGTGGGGGGTGGGGTACCCCTTGTTGCGGGCAAAACCGTAGCCGGAGAAGCGGCGTTCCTGGCTCTCCATGTAGCGGTCGCGCGCCACCTTGGCGACAATGGAGGCGGCGGCGATCGAGATGCACCGGGCGTCGCCGCCGATGATGCCTTTCTGGGGCAGCGAGCACGCTGGCAGGGATAGGGCATCGATGATCAGGTACTGGGGCCGGCGGCGGAGCTCGCCCACCGCACGTAGCATCGCCTGGCGGGTTGCCTCGGCGATGCGCAGGCGGTCGACGGCCGTGTGGGAGACGAAGCCAACCCCTATGGCGAGGGCGTCGCGCCAGATGTAGGTGGCTAGCTCCAGGCGATCTGGGGGGCTAAGCTGTTTGCTGTCGCGCACGTGGAACAGCCAGCGGAAGTCGGAGCTGGGGGAGAGGATGACGGCGGCGGCGACGACGGGGCCGGCGAGAGGGCCCCGGCCCACCTCATCAACGCCGGCCACTAGGTCCAGGCCCTGGAGCCACAGGGAGCGTTCCTCGGCGAGGTTCGGGGCCAATGGCATAGCGTTGCCCATACTACGTGCGGGCCACGCCCAATGTCAACAGGCGTATGCGGTTTATCCGATCTTCGCTCCGCTGCTTGACAAGCGGTGGGCGGGAAACTAACTTGAGGTCAACACCGTATTCTTCCTAGGGAGGCAGCCATGCCGGTCGTTCGAGTGGAGATGTGGGTTGGACGCACGCACGCCCAGAAGCAGGAGCTGGCTAGGGTGATCACCGAGGCGATGGTCAATATCGCGCACACCACACCGGAGGCGACCATCATAGTCTTCGAGGACATCGCCAAGGAGAACTGGGCCCAGTCCGGCAGTCTGGCTTCTGACGCGGAGTCGTAGGGGTGTAACTAGTGGCTGGACATGGCCGTCATACAGTCGGAAGCTTCAAGTGCCGGAATTTCACCCTGTCTGCTATAATTGAGGGGGTTGAAACAGGGTAGGCCCCAGCTGGCCTACTCTTTGATGTTTTGGGTGGTCAATGAGCGATGTATGGACGCTGGTTGAGAAATAGCTTCATCTACCTGCTGATCCTGGTGGCGATCGTCGCCATTGTCTTCACTCTTCTCCCCTCGGGAGGAAAAAGCGACGAGGAAACCTCCCCACAGCACCTCATTACGGCGGTGAAGACGGGCGACGTAGAGAAGATCGAAGTTGACGGCGACACAGTCCGCTATAAGCTGGACGATACCGGTCCGACATACAAGTTCGAAAAGGAGAAGGGGGAAACCGTCGGTGATATTCTCGATCGCGGCGGCATACCGCTAGAAGATCAGCCCACCATAGACATCAAGGGGCCAAGCTTCTGGAGCAACCTCCCTGGCTTGCTGATCCAGTTCCTGCCCATTATCTTCATCGTCGCCATCCTCTTCTTCTTCCTGCGGCAGGCGCAGGGGAGCAGCAACCAGGCGATGAGCTTCGGTAAGAGCAAGGCCCGCATGTTCAGCGGCACCCGTCCCAGCGTGACCTTCCTGGACGTGGCCGGGGTGGAGGAGGCCAAGGAGGAACTGGGCGAGGTGGTGGAGTTCCTGAAGTTCCCTGAGAAGTTCGCCGCCCTGGGTGCCCGCATCCCGAAGGGCGTGCTGCTGGTGGGGCCGCCTGGCACGGGCAAGACGCTGCTGGCCAAGGCGGTCTCCGGCGAGGCCGGCGTGCCCTTCTTCTCCATCAGCGGCTCCGAGTTCGTGGAGATGTTCGTGGGCGTAGGCGCCTCGCGCGTGCGTGACCTGTTCGAACAGGCCAAGCGCAATTCGCCCTGCATCGTGTTCATCGACGAGATCGACGCCGTGGGCCGCCACCGTGGCGCCGGCCTGGGCGGCAGCCACGACGAGCGGGAGCAGACGCTGAATCAGATCCTGGTGGAGATGGATGGCTTCGACACCAGCACCAACGTCATCATCGTGGCGGCGACCAACCGCCCAGACATCCTGGATCCAGCCCTGCTGCGCCCGGGCCGCTTCGACCGCCAGGTGATGCTGGACCGGCCGGACATCAAGGGCCGCAAGGCGATCCTCGATGTGCATGCCAAGGGCAAGCCCCTGGACAGCAGCGTCAAGCTGGATACGATCGCCAAGCAGACTCCGGGCTTCTCCGGCGCCGACCTGGCCAACCTGGTGAACGAGGCCTCTATCCTGGCCGCCCGTCGCGGCAAGAAGAAAGTGTCGATGGAAGAGTTCGACGAGGCGGTGGACCGGGTTATCGCCGGGCCGGAGCGTAAGAGCCGCGTCATGAGCCAGCGGGAGCGTGAGATCATCGCCTACCACGAGGCGGGGCACGCGCTGGTGGGTTATGTGCTGCCCAAGGCAGACCCCCCGTACAAGATCAGCATCGTCTCCCGCGGCATGGCCGGGGGATTCACCCGCTTCTTGCCGGAGGAAGACCGCCACCTCTACTCCAAGAGCCAGTTTGAGGATATGCTGGCAGCCACCCTGGGAGGCATGGTGAGCGAGGAGCTTGTATTCGGCGAGGGGACGACGGGCCCCCAGGACGACCTTGAGCGGGCCACGCGCCTGGCCCGTCAGATGGTGACTCAGTGGGGCATGAGCGAACGCCTGGGCCCCCGCACCTTCGGGCGCAAGGAGGAGATGGTCTTCCTGGGTCGGGAGATCTCCGAGCAGCGCAACTACAGTGAGAAGGTGGCGGAGGAGATCGACGACGAGGTGCGCCGAATCATCGACCAGGCGTACGAGACGTCGCGCAAGACCCTCACAGAGAACCGGGACAAGCTGGAGGCCGTAGTGAAGGTCCTGCTGGATGAGGAGACGATTGAGGGCGGGGCGCTGCAGGCGATCCTCAGCGCACCGCCGGGCAAGGAGTCCGAGGAGCTGGTAAAGGCTGAGAAGCCACCCACGCCCCCGGAGACGGCCGATGAGAGCCCGGGGAAGCCTCCGGTGCAGAAGCCCAAGACCGAACCGGGGTTGGCATGGGAAACGCAGTCGCGGCTCGGTCCGGATCAGACCAGCTAGGCGGAGTCCGCAGGCCCTAGCTTCCGAGTTCTGCAGAGGTTCCCAGTCTCAGAGATAGACAGCGCATCTGCCTGCGGGTAGAATCGAACATCGGGCGCGCGTCAGGTGCCGCCCGGGAGGAAGTATCATCTACGCGATAGTCCGCAACGGCGGCAAACAGTATAGGGTCGAGCTCGACCAGCTCATCGACGTGGACCCGCTGCCGGCAGAGGTGGGCTCCACGGTGGAGCTGGACGATGTGCTGCTCATCGCTGGCGACGGCGACATCCGCATCGGCCAGCCCCGACTGGAAGGGGCGCGGGTGATAGCGGAGGTGGTGGAGCACGGGCGCGACCCTAAAGTGATCGTCTTCAAGTACAAGGCGAAGACGCGCTACCACCGTCGCCTTGGCCATCGTCAGGGCTACACCCGACTGGCGGTACGCCAGATCCTGGCGGAGGCGCCACCGGCGGTCGAGGAGAAGCCGAAGCGCGGCCGTGTGGCCAAGGCTGAGGTGGAGGTGGAGGTGGAGGTGAAACCGGCCCGACGGACGCGCGCGCGCAAGCCCAAGCCGGAAGCGGAGATGGCGGAGGCGCCGCCGGCGGCCGAGGAGAAGCCGAAGCGCCGCCGTGCGCCCAAGGCTGAGGTGGAGGCAGAGGCGAAACCGGCGCGACGGACCCGCGAGCGCAAGCCCAAGGCGGAAGCAGAAACGGCGGAGGCCGCGGCCGGGCCGGTGGAGGCACCAGAGGCGAGGGCGAAGCCCAGCCGACGGAGGCGGACCCCTGAGGCTAAGGCGGGGGAGGCGGAGACCGGGATGGAAGAGAAGCCCGCCCGCCGCACCCGCGGTCGCAAGCCGGCCGCGAAGGACGTAGCAGAGAAGACGGCAGAGGAGAGACCCGAGAGCGGAGAGTGATCAGCTATGGCACACAAGAAGAGCAGCGGCAGCGCCAAGAACGGCCGCGATAGTCAGTCCAAACGGCTGGGCGTCAAGCGCTACGACGGCGAGCTGGTGCTGCCGGGCACCATCATCGTGCGGCAGCGGGGCACCCGCATCCACCCCGGCGTGAACGTGGGCATGGGGCGAGACTTCACGATCTTTGCCACCGTGCCGGGCCGGGTGAAGTTCCAGCCCTATCGGAAGGGCGGCCGCAAGAAGGTTAGTATACTGCCGGCGGGCTAGGAGGATAGATGAAGGCGAAGATACATCCGGAGTACGTGGACGCCGTCTTCACCTGCGCCTGCGGCAACACCTGGGAGACGCGAGCCACCAAACCGCAGGTGAGGGTCGAGGTGTGCAGCAAGTGCCACCCGTTCTTCACCGGCGAGCAACGTATCGTGGACACGGCTGGCCGGGTGGAGCGGTTCAAGAGGCGGTACGGGCTCAAGTAGGGAATCGGACGGAGGGAAGGTGTTCGGGCCGGGAGGCGCTCTCGGCCCGAATTGCGTATAGCAGGTGGGCGTGAAGTCAGACCGGAAGCTGTATTACGGGGGCCAGGCGGTGATCGAGGGGGTGATGATCCGTGGGCCACACAGCGCGGCCGTTGCCTGCCGCCGCCCCGATGGCGATATTGCTGTGCGTGGTGAGGCCCTGGGGGACGTGTACAGCGGCCCCAGGCGTATCCCTTTCGTTCGGGGCGTCGTCGTGTTGGGGGAGACCCTGGCCCTGGGAATGCGCTCGCTGATCTTCTCCTCGAACGTGGCATTGGGCGAGGAAGAGAGGGAGGTTAGTCGTGCGGCGGTGGTAGGCATGGGGCTGGCGGCGCTGGCACTGGTGGCGGTACTGTTCTTTGCCGGACCGGTGCTGCTCACTAGTTGGCTGGAGGACCGAATCGAAAGCTCCGTGGCGGTGGTCGCCATAGAGGGGCTGGTACGGCTGGCGATATTGCTGGCCTACGTGGGGCTCATCGGCCTGGTGCCGGACATTCGGCGCGTATACGCCTACCACGGTGCCGAGCACAAGTCGATCCACGCCCTGGAGGCCGGCGACCCGCTGGAGCCGGCCTTCGTCCAGCGCCACCCGACGGCGCACGTGCGCTGCGGGACCAGCTTCCTCCTGACCGTCGTGGTGGTGTCCGTCATTGTGTTCGCGGTCCTGGGCGCGCCGAATCTCTGGCAGCGGGTCGTTTCGCGGCTGGTGCTGATCCCGGTCATCGCAGCGCTGGCGTACGAGCTGATCCGCCTGGGGGGCAGGTTCTACGACAACCGGCTCGCTCGCGTGCTGATGTGGCCCAACCTGGCGCTACAGGCCCTGACGACCCGGCAGCCGGACGACTCGCAGGTAGAGGTGGCGCTGCGGGCGCTGCGCGAGGTGATGGCGCAAGAGGGCGTCGGGGCCGAGGCCGCCAGCGGGTCCCCGAGTGGTCCGACTGCCTAGACGTCGGCGGGGTCCAACTCGCGGTAGAAGCAGGTGCGCTCGCCGGTGTGGCAGGCGGGGCCGGCGGCGTCCACCTTCACCAGCAGCGCGTCCTCGTCGCAGTCCTTGCGTATCTCCCGGACGGTCAGGGTGTTGCCGGAGGTGGCGCCTTTGTGCCACAGCTCCTGACGGCTTCGGCTCCAGAACCAGACCTGGCCCGACTCCAGGGTGCGCCTGAGCGCCTCCGCGTTCATGTACGCGACGATGAGCACCTCGCCGCTGGTGTTGTCCTGAACGATGGCGGGGATGAGGCCGCGGTCGTCGAATTTCAGGGGCATGGGTCCGTCCTTTCGCGTCACAGGCGCACCGGCACGCCCCGCTCCGCCAGGTACTCCTTGACCTGGCGGATGGGGTGGGTGCCGAAGTGGAAGATGGAGGCGGCCAGCACGGCGTCCGCCTTTCCTTTCACGATGGCGTCGTACAGATGCTCCGGCTTGCCGGCGCCGCCGGATGCGATGACCGGCACCGGCACCGCCTCGGACACGGCGCGGGTGAGGTCGATGTCGTAGCCCACTTGAGTCCCATCAGCGTCCATGCCGGTGAGCAGGAGCTCGCCTGCGCCCAGCTCGGCGCAGCGTACGGCCCACTCCACCGCGTCGAGCTCCACGGGCGTGCCACCGCCGACGCCGCCGTAGGTGTGGACCTGCCAGTGGCCGTCGCCCGTCCTCTTGGCGTCGATAGCCACGACGATGCACTGGGAGCCGAACTTGCGGGACGCCTCGGCAACGAAGTCGGGGTTCTCCACGGCGGCGGTGTTGATACCTACCTTGTCTGCGCCGGACTCCAGCATCAGCCGGACGTCCTCGGGGGTGCGGATGCCGCCGCCGACGGTGAAGGGGATAAACACCTGGTCGGCGATGCGACGTACCATCTCCAGGGCGGTGTCGCGGCCCTCCGGGGAGGCCTTGATGTCCAGAAACACCAGCTCGTCGGCGTCCTCGGCGTCGTAGAGAGCGGCGAGTTCCACCGGGTCGCCGGCGTCGCGCAGGTTGAGGAAGCGGACGCCCTTGACGACGCGGCCCTGCGCCACATCGAAGCACGGGATGATGCGCTTGGTGAGCATGGGGACCGCCCTACTCCTCTCCCCGGAACCAGAGAACCTAGAACCAATGGTACCGAAATCTCGACAAAGGGGAAAGTGCACGATGGCCAGGCAAGGAATCGATCCTGCCGATGCCCCAGCCTTCAGACTGGGGTGTAGTATTACATCCTCATCTAAGCAGAGAAGCCGGGCGGCTAGCCGAGGTCGCTGGCGGCGGTCGCCAGCACGGCGCCACTGCTGACGAACAGGAGCCCCAGCACTACCAGTCGGAAGGCGGCTTCCGATACACGAGTACGAGCCCAGCGTCCGGTCAGGGAGCCCAACACCACTGCGGGCTGGGCGACGACGGAGACCAGGAGGACATCGCCCGTGACGCGCCCGACGATGGCCAGCACGGCGATGGTCACGACGCTCGTGGGGAAGAAGACCGCGAGCAGGATAGCCCGGAATCGCTCCACTTCACGCTCGAGAGTGAGGGCGTAGAGGATGATGGGCGGCCCGCCCATGCTGGTGGCGGCCCGCAGGACGCCGCTCAGGCCGCCCACGAGGAGTGAGAGGGGCGCTGGCGGTCGCCTGAGGCGTAGCCCGGGCGCGAAGTAGATGAGGAGGCTGCCGGCGATCACTAGGATCGCCACCGTGATCTCCAGCGCCCCGGCGTCGATCCACTCCAGGATCACCACGCCGAGGGGGATGCCGGCCAAGCTGCCGATGAGGATGGGCATGACCCGGCCCACGGGCACGCGGCCGCGAACCTCGTACAGAAGTGGCAGGAGGATGACCGTGCCGAGAACCGTGCTGGTGACGACGGCGGGCTTCACCTCCCAGGCCAAGGCCAGGAGGGGCACCGTCACCAGGGCGAACCCGAAGGCGGTGAGAGACTGGCAGACCGCCGCCAGGAAGGCGATGGCGGCGGCCGCCAGAAGTATCTCGATGGTCAAGGACTAGAAGACTGTGTCGCCGCGCAGGAGCTGACCGGCGATGGTCCGTCGCTGCATCTCGGAGGTGCCGTCGGGGATGCGCAGCGTACGGGCGATGCGGAACGCCTCCTCGAGGTGCATCTCGTTGGACAACCCCATGCCGCCGTGAACCTGAATCGCCCTGTCGCAGACTTCCTGACACATCTCCACGGCGTAGGCCTTAGCGATCGATATCTCTTTGATAGGCAATCTGCCCGTCGTTGGATACTCTTGCACCAGTTCCGCGGTGCGCAGGGTGGCGTACTTGGCGTGGAAGATCTCGATGGCGCTGTCGGCCAGCATCCACTGGATCGCCTGGTGGCTGGAAAGGGGGCGACCAAACGTCTGCCGCTCCTTGGCGTACTGCAGGGACATGTCCAGAGCCCACTCAGCGATCCCTACCATGGCGCTGGCGATGCCCAGGCGCCCCTCGGAGATGCCGGACATAGCAGTGAGCAGCCCCTGGTCCACGTTTCCCAGGACGTACTCCTCCTTGATCTTCGCGTCGTCGAAAACGACGTTTCCGCAGTCGCTGGAGACGTGGCCCATGATCGGGAAGATCGTGTCGTTGTCCACGCTCGCCTGATCGGTCTCGACGATGAAGCAGGTGACGCCGCTGTCGAACATGTTGCGCTTGGCGTACTTCTCCTCGTCAGTGATCGCGAAGATGACCGCGTAGTCGGCGTAGGGGGCGTTAGTGATCCACTGCTTGGTGCCGTTGATCACCCACTCGTCCCCCACCTTCTTGGCCCTGGTCTTCATGTTCCACAGGTCGGAGCCGGCGTCAGGCTCGGTGGCGCCAAAGCAGGTGGTCTTCTCGCCGGCCATCAGGGAGGGCACGATCTCGGTGCGGATCAACTCGTTGGTCTGCGCGAACATGTGCGAAGGGCCGTCCACGAAGCTGGCCACCAGGGGCGTGGTGAGGAAGCCGTTGGCGAAGCCGACCATGAGATGGCCGGCCCCATACTTCCTGTATACCGCCTCGAGGAGGTGGACGCTGACGGGCACGGGAAGCTCATCGCCACCGATGGACTCGGGGGAGAACATCGTCCAATAGCCTGCCTTGGCCGACTTCTTCCGTATCTCGTCCCTGGCGTCTCGAACCTCTGGCACCAGCCTGCCATCATCGCCGAACAGCTTCTTCTCGTCGGCGAGGATCTCCCTGTACTGCTGCTCAACAGGGAGGCATTCGCTGTCAATGAAGCCGATCATGCCGTCGATGGTGCCCTTGATGATATCCCGCAGCTCGTCAGGAGCCTGGGTCATGATGAGAACCTCCTTTCGGATTCAACGATCGTTGACGTTACCATGCCTCTTGTGCCGGTGACCCATATTGTCTGACTCAGAAAACGGTGTCCCCTCTCAGGAGCTGGCGAGCGATAGTCCGGCGCTGCATCTCGGAGGTGCCGTCGGGGATGCGCCAGGTGCGGGCGATGCGGAAAGCTTCCTCCAGGCCCATCTCGTTGGACAGGCCCATCCCTCCGTGGATTTGGATGGCCCGGTCGCAGACCTGCTGCGCCATCTCCATCATGTACGCTTTGACGATCGATACCTCCTTTATCGGAACCTTGCCTGCCGCCTGGTACTCCTCCACCAGTCGCGCCGTTTGCAGCGCGGCATACTTCGCCGTATATATGTCGATGGCGCTGTCAGCGAGCATCCACTGGATCGCCTGATGGCTGGAGAGCGGGCGGCCAAATGTCTGCCGCTCCTTGGCGTAGTCCAGGCAGCGATCCAGCGCCCATTCGGCCAGCCCCAGGCAACCGGCAGCGAACCCCAGTCGCCCTTCCGAGATGCCCATCATGCTGATGCGGAAGCCCTGGTCCACCTCCCCCAGGATGTAGTCCTCAGAGACCGAGACATCCTCAAGGACGATCGAGCCGCAATCGCTGGACACGTGGCCGATAATGGGCAAGATGGTCGAGGTGTCCACGCCGGGCTGGCTCGTGTCCACCAGGAATCCGGTGATGCCGCCCTTGTGCTGGGCCAGCATCTCCTCGTTGGTGACGGCAAAGACAGCAGCATAGTCGGCGTAGGGGGCGTTAGTGATCCACTGCTTGGTACCGTTGATGACCCAGTGGTCGCCCTCCTTGCGTGCCTTGGTCTTCAGATTCCACAGGTCGGAGCCGGCGTCCGGCTCCGTGAGGGCGAAGCATATGGTCTTTTCGCCCGCCACTAATGAGGGGACGACGTCCGTGCGGATGACCTCGCTAGTGGTTGTGAACATGTGCGATGGGCCGTCCACGAAGCTCGCGATAAGGGGGGTGGTGATGAAAGCGTTGGCCCAGCCCATCAGCAGGTGGCCGGGCCCGTACTTCCTGTAGAGAGCCTCCTGAACATAGATGTTGACAAGGGGCCCAAGGCCGCCGCCGCCGATGGACTCGGGGGCGAACATGGCCCAGTAGCCTGCCTTGCCGGACTTGCTGCGGACATCCTTCCTCGCCTGCTGGATCTCGGGAACCAGCTTGCCATCGGCGGCGAAGAGCTTTGCCTCGTCGGCGAGGACGTGGCGATACTCCTGCTCTAGAGGGAGGACCTCCGTCTCTACGAATGCGGTGACACCGTCGATGGTCCCCTTAACGATGTCCCGCAAGTCTGGCGTAGGTTCTGTCATGCGTTGAACCTGGTTTCAAGCCCGCTCGCCTGACTAGTATACCGCACCTCGCTTGTTTAGTTAAGTGGTCACTAGCTTTTGACGGCGCCCAGCGCCTCCGCCAGGTCGATGTCACCCGTGTAGAGCGCGCGGCCGACGATGGCGGCCTCCACGTTGGTGGCCGCCAGGCGGCGCAAGTGGTCGATGTCGGAGACGCCTCCGGCGTAGATGACCCGCAGGTCGCGGGCGGAGAGACGGTCGTCTGAGAGGATCGTTTCGAGGGCGGCGAAGTTGGGCTCGGTCAGGGTGCCGTCGCGGAGGGTGTCGGTGTAGATGACACGGGCCACGCGCAACTCAGCGAGCTGCCAGAGCAGGTCCACGGCCGTCACTCCGGAGGCTTCACGCCAGCCCTCCGTCACCACGACCCCGTCGCGGGCGTCCACGCCGACGACGATGCGGTCACGGAACTCAGCGAGGGCGCTCGCGAGAAAGGTCTGATCTTTGACGGCGGCGGTGCCCAGTATCACACGGTCCACACCGTCGCTCAGGTAGCCTTGGACAGTCTCCAGGTCGCGGATGCCGCCGCCGAGCTGGACGGGGATCTCCACCGCGGCCAGGATCCTCTGTACGGTGGCGCGGTTCACGGGGCGGCCCTCGCGGGCGCCATCCAGGTCCACGAGGTGCAGCCGCGTCGCGCCGGCGTCCCGCCAGCGGCGGGCGGCGGCTGCCGGATCGTCGGCGAACACGGTCTCGCGGTCGTAGTCGCCCTGGAGCAGGCGGACGCAGCGGCCGCCACGCATGTCGATGGCTGGGATAATCTCCATGGTCACGGGGACGATCTCAGCCCACCGTGGCGCCGGCCGCGATGCGCAGGAAGTTCTCGTACATGCGCAGGCCCATGGCGCCGCTCTTCTCCGGGTGGAACTGGGTCGCCACAATGCTGTCCCGTGCCACGACGGAGGCGAACGTCACGCCGTACTCCGTCTCCCCAATGACGACGGCAGGATCGTCCGGCCGAGGGTAGTAGGAGTGCACGAAATAGAAGTAGGAGCCGTCGGCAATGCCGTCAAATATCGGGTGGGGCTGGGCGATGCGCACCTGATTCCAGCCCATGTGGGGCACCTTCAGACCGTCTGGCAGGCGGACCACTCGGCCGGGGAGGACGCCCAGGCATGGGTGCTCCCCGCCCTCCTCGCTGACGTCGAACAGCGCCTGCTGGCCCATGCACACGCCGAGGAAGGGCCGGCCGCCGGCGATGTACTCGCGGATGGGCTCCACCAGGGCGTGACGCTTCAGGTTAGCCATAGTGTCGGCGGCGGCGCCCACGCCCGGCACGATGAGGGCGTCGGCACGCTCCAGGTCGCGCCCGCTGGAGGTGATCAAGGGGTCGCCTCCGGCGTGGGCGACGGCGCGGGCCACGCTGCGCAGGTTGCCGGCCTCGTAATCTACGATGACGAGCTTCATGGCCGCATTGTAGCAGACTTTGCCCGCTAGCCAGCCAGCAGCTTCTGCACAACGATCACGTCCAGCCAGCGGTCGAACTTGTAGCCCACCTCTCGCTCCACGCCCACGCGTCGGAAGCCGAAGCGACGGTGCAGTCGCAGGCTGACAGGGTTGTCCCCGACGATGCGCGCGAGGACGCTGTGAAAGCCGTTCCTGGCGGCCACGTCCAGCAGACGAGCGAGGAGGATGGCGCCGATCCCCTCGCCCCGGAGATCGGCTCGCACGTACAGGGAGGTCTCCCCCGCGAAGCGATACGCGGGCTTCCGCTGGAACGGCGACAGGGCGGCCCAGCCCACGACATCGTCCCCGCGGACGGCGACCAGGACGGCATAGGGATGGCTATGTTCGCGGAACCACTGGTCCCGTCGTTCCGGCGTCCACGGCTGGACGTCAAACGTGGCCGTGGAGTTGAGGACCGCATCGTTGTAGATGTCGGCGATGGCCGGCAGGTCGGCATCCTCGGCGGGGCAGATAGTACAGGCGGGCGACTGCGTTTCCATCGCCTCTCCAGTCTAGCAGCGCGACGTTGACGGTAGCGCGCCGCGGTGTTACCGGCTTGTTACGGACAGCGCCATTGCCCTCTTTCCAACCGGACGCGGCCGTAATACGCTTAGGCTGCCATGAGCTGCGGTTTTGAGCGGGTCCAGCAGGCGCGCCTGGCGGCGGAGGAGCTACGCTCCCAGATCAACTACCACGACTACCTGTACTACGCGAAGGACGCCCCCGAGATCAGCGACGCCGAGTACGACGAGCTGATGCGCCGCCTGCGGGCCATCGAGGCGCACTACTCGGAGCTGATCACCCCGGACTCGCCCACGCAGAGGGTGTCGGGCCAGCCGGTGGAGGCGTTCGGGGTTGTGCAGCACCGGGAGCCGCTGCTGTCGCTGGCCAACGCCTTCAACATGGAGGAACTTCAGGCGTGGTACCGTCGAGTCTCCAATCTGGCCGAGATCGAGGGTTCCGATATGGTCGTCGAGCCCAAGATCGACGGCCTGGCAGTGGCGCTGGTCTACGAGAGGGGACGCTTCGTGCAGGGGGCCACGCGGGGCGACGGCTTGCGGGGGGAGAACATCACCGAGAACCTGCGTACAGTCCGCAGCATCCCCATGCAAGTGCGGAATGGGAAGGTGCCCGTGCGCTTCGAGGTTCGCGGCGAGGTATACATGTCCAAGACGGCCTTCGAGCGTCTCAACAACCGGCGGGCGGACGTGGGCGAGCCCCTGTTTGCCAACCCCCGCAACGCCGCCGCCGGCTCCGTACGCCAGCTCGACCCCCGCGTGACGGCGTCCAGGCGGCTGGACATCTGGGTGTACCAGCTTGGCTGGCTTGAGGACGCAGCGCGGCCGGACAGCCACCTGGAGACGCTCCACTGGCTGGGCGACCTCGGCTTTCGCATCAACCCCAACATCGCCCGCTACCGCCATCTGGAGGAGATCAACCGCCACTACGAGGAGTGGGTGGAGAAGCGCCACGACCTCGAATACGAGATCGATGGTCTGGTGGTGAAGATCGACCGACTGGATCTGCAGGAGCGGTTGGGCTACGTGGGGCGCGAGCCGCGCTGGGCGATAGCCTATAAGTTCCCGCCCGTCCAGGCCACGACGAAGCTGCTGAAGATCGCCATCAACGTGGGGCGCACCGGCAGCCTCAACCCGTTCGCTGTGCTGGAGCCGGTGCAGGTGGGCGGTGTCATCCTCAAGCAGGCGACGCTGCACAACGAGGACGATGTGCGGCGCAAGGACATCCGCATCGGCGACACGGTGATCGTGCAGCGGGCGGGGGACGTCATCCCGCAGGTGGTGGGCCCGGTGATGAGCAGGCGCATGGGCAGGCCGCGGCGGTGGGTCATGCCCCGGCGCTGCCCCGCCTGCGGCGGCGAGGTGGTACGGCTGGAAGGGGAGGCGATGAGCTACTGCACAAACATCTCGTGCTCGGCCCAGATGTTTCGCTGGCTGACGCACTTCACGAGCAAGGGGGCCATGGACATCAGGGAGTTGGGCGAGGAGTGGTGTGCCAAGTTGATGGATCGAGGCATGGTCAAGGACCCGGGTGACCTGTATTACTTGACAAAAGAACAGTTGAGGTCATTGTTCAAGAAGGGCACAACGAAGGCGGATAAGATTCTCGAGAGCATCGAGAAGTCCAAGAAGCGGCCTCTCTCGCGGCTTCTGTTCGCTCTGGGCATACGCCACGTGGGCTCGGAGATAGCAGACATCCTGGCTAACGAGTTCGGCAGCCTGGACGCCATAGCCGCCGCTGGCCGCGAGGATCTGGAGGCGATTCCGGCCGTTGGGCCCAAGATCGCGGAGAGTGTGTACGACTACTTTCGCGAGAAGCGGCAGCGGAGGGTGATCGAGAAACTGAGACGAGCGGGCGTGAGGATGCAGCAGGAGCGCGCCGCGCCGGTCGAGGGCCCGCTGGCCGGTCAGACGTTCGTCGTCACGGGGACGCTCGCCTCCATGGCCCGCAGCGAGGCGGAGGCCAGGCTGAAGGCGCTGGGGGCGAGCATCGGCAGCAGCGTGACCAAAAAGACCACCTGCCTGGTCGTGGGCGAAGGGCCCGGCTCCAAGCTCCAGAAGGCCCAGGAGTATGGCACGAGGCTGATGGACGAGCAGGAGCTATTGGGGCTGCTGGAATCCGCGAAGTAACGTCGGTGTTTCGCGCCATACTGACCTGCGCACTCCTTGCTCTGGCGGCCGCTTGCAGCGCCACCGGCGATGGGACGTCTCCGCCTACCGCTACGCTCCCAACCTCGCCGGTGGCCACCGCCACCGCTGGGGCCACCCCGGGCCCCACGGAGGCCGCCGAAAGGCCGAGTGAGAGCGCGACGCCCGTCGGCCTGGAGGAGGCCCCGGTCACAAACGTGGTTGACGGTGACACTATCGACGTGCTCATCAACGGCCAGGAGCTGCGGGTGCGCTATATCGGCATCGACACGCCGGAGACGGTGGACCCGCGGCGGCCCGTGGAGTGCTTCGGCCGCGAGGCGAGCGATCGGAACCGCCAGTTGGTGGAGGGTAGGAGCGTGGGGCTGGAGCGGGACGTGTCGGAGACCGACCAGTATGGGCGGCTGCTCCGCTACGTGTGGGTGGGTGGGGAGATGGTCAACGCGGTCCTGGTCGAGGAGGGATACGCCACGGCGACGGCGTTTCCGCCGGACGTTAAGTATGCGGATCTATTCGCCTCGCTCCAGGGCCAGGCGCGGGAGGCGGGCCGGGGCCTCTGGAGCGCCTGCGCAACGCCTGAGCCGCCACTGGAAGCGGACGGCCCGTGCGACTTCTCTGGCAGCAACGAGCCGGTGATCAAGGGGAATATCAGCGTCCATACAGGCGAGAAGATATACCACGTGCCTGGTGGCGAGTACTATGACGACACGGTGATAGATGAGGCGAAGGGGGAGCGCTGGTTCTGTACGGAGACGGAGGCGGTCGCAGCGGGCTGGCGCAAGAGCAAGCGCTGACGGGGGCGGAGGCGAATTCGCAGGACCCCAGCCGTAGCTGACACCTGCGCCAGGCGTTGGAATAGTTTGATTGGGCGAAGGTGTCCGAATTTTGCGGGCAGTCACCACAGGGAGTTATAATGCGCTAGGTCTTAGCCCGAGCCCGGGGAGGGAAGGTTGCCGCTTAATCCGCTCAACGCATTGCTCGGCCTGTTTTCCCACGATGTGGCCATAGACCTGGGGACGGCCAACACCCTGGTGATGGTCAAGGGCCGCGGCATCGTCATCGACGAGCCCTCTGTGGTGGCGATCGACCGAATCAACAAGAAGATCCTGGCCATCGGTGCTGAGGCCAAGCGCATGGTCGGGCGCACGCCTTCCGACATCGTCGCCGTGCGACCGCTCCAGGACGGCGTCATATCAGACTTCGCCGTCACCGAGAAGATGTTGCACTACTTCATCCGCTCTGTGCACGATCTCCACTTTGGACTGCCACGGCCGCGAGTGTCAGTGGGCATCCCCTCCGGGGTGACGGAGGTGGAGAAGCGGGCGGTGCACGACGCCGCTCTCAATGCTGGCGCCCGTGCCGCCTACCTGGTAGAGGAGCCGATGGCGGCCGCTATTGGGGCTGGCCTGCCGGTGATGGAGCCCGGCGGCTCTATGATCGTCGACGTCGGTGGCGGCACCACCGAGGTGGCGGTCATCTCCATGGGCGGAATCGTTGTCGCCACGTCCATACGCACCGCCGGCGACGACATGGATCAGGAGATCGTGGGCTACGCGCGGCAGGTGCACAACATGCTCATCGGCGAGCGGATGGCGGAGGAGGTGAAGATGGAGGCGGGGTCGGCCTACCCGCTGGAGCGGGAGGTCACGGTGGAGCTGAAGGGCCGTGACCTGGCCACGGGCCTGCCGAAGTCCGTGGAGGTGAGCAGTGTGGAGGTCCGAGACGCCATCGCGGGGTCGGTGAACGCCATCGTGGACACCGTGCGGCAGACGATCGAGACCACGCCGCCGGAGCTGGTGGCGGACATCATGAGCCGCGGGATCGTGCTCTGCGGAGGTGGCGCTCTACTGCGGGGGCTGGACCGCCGCTTGGCTCAGGAGACGCGGTTCCCGGTCTACGTGGGAGAGGACCCCCTCACCTGTGTGGTTCGTGGGGCTGGCGAGGTGCTGGAGGAGGCGGTAATACTGCAGAAAGTGCAGGCGAGGCTGAATACGCGAAAGGCGCCGCGCTAGGTGCCCGCTGACGGCGCCGCCGTCGCGGGACGGGTGCGGAGGCCCCTGAACGATGCGATTGCTCTGGTGGACGCTGGCGGTCGTGAGCCTTGGCCTAGTCAGCATCGTCCTCTCCGAAAGCCGCACCCTGGACCCCGTACAGAACCTCTCCCTCACCATCGCCGCGCCCCCGGAGAACGGCCTCCGCGAACTTGCCGACCCCGTCGCTGACTTCTTCGATGGCCTGTTTAACCGCGGGGACCTGAAACGCGAGAACGAGCGACTGCGTCAGGAACTGGAGCGCCTCCAGGGACAAGTGGCCGCGGCTGAGGATGCCGAGCGGCGGGCGGAGGATCTGGAGGAAGCGCTGGGGATCAAGGAGAGCCGGCCCGACGACGAGTTCCTGGTGGCAGACGTCATCGCCCAGGATCCATCGGGCGTCAAGCGGGTCTTAGCCATCAACCGCGGCAGCAAGGACGGGCTGGACGAGGGGATGGTCGTGCTGTCGAGGAGCGGCAGCCTGGTGGGGACGGTGTCGCGCGTGTACGAGGACTTCGCATGGCTGCGGCTCATCACCGACCCCAACAGCGCTGTGAACGTGTTCGTCCTGGCGGAAGGCGATGAGGGGGGCAGTGAGGCGCGAGGCGTGGCGGCCGGCGATCTCGGTGGCCGCTTTTCGCTGGAGATGATCCCCGCTGAGGCTCAGATCAAAGAGGGGGACCTGGTTACCACCTCCGGCTTGGGCGGCAACTACCCGCGGTCCCTTCTGCTGGGCAGCGTGAGGTCCGTGGAGGACACGCCGCAGGCCCTGTTCAAGAAGGCTACGGTGGAGCCGGCGGCGGACCTGTCCGCGCTTGATACGGTGATGGTGATCACCAGCTTCCTGCCGGCGAGGCTGACTGGCCCGTGAAGTACCCAATCGCTTTCGTCGGGGCGTTCTGCGCCGCCGTGGTGGCGGCCTCGGTGGCTCCCTACGTGAGGGTTCTGGGCGTCACACCGGACCCGGTGCTGATCTTCGTCGCCTGCTGGGCCATGATTCGCGGCCAGCGAGAGGCGATGATCGTGGTGCCGATGGCGGGGCTCCTGCGTGACCTCACCACGAGCGACCCGGTGGGCACCTCCGTGCTGGCCCTGTCGCCCATCGTGCTTCTGGCAGGGCTGCGCGACGTGCGGCCGGTAGAGAGCGATTTCCTGCCAGCGTTGGTGGTGGTGGCGGTGGCGAGCCTGGCCTACACCGTGATCAGCATGACCGTCCTAACTGTGGTCGGCGATGATGTCCCGTGGGGGACGGGTCTGCTCCGGGTCGCCTTGCCCGGCATGCTGGTGAACGCCCTGTTCGCGGTTATCGCATATCTTCCGATGCGATGGCTGAGCCCGCGCCCTCGAGTGGAGAGCTTCGGCGTCGGTTCGGCGGTGGAGCTGTAGAGGGCGATGGACCCTTACTTGGTGCCGAAGCGAGAGCGAGAGCGGCGGAAGGGAGAGCCGCCGGGCCGCCGGCACCCCGTCTTCGCGGCGCTGCAGGCGCTGGTCATCCTCCTCTTCGGCATTCTCATTGTCCAGCTGGTGCGGCTACAGGTGATCCAGGGGGACGAGTACGCCCGGCGGGCGGAGATCAACGTCCTGCGGGAAGTCCAGATGCCGGCCGCGCGTGGTCTCATCCTGGACCAGGATGGCCAGCCTCTGGTCCTCAACGCCGCTCGATTCTCGGCGGCTGTAGTGCCGGGGGACCTGCCGGAGCGGGGAGAGATGGGGGTGTTCCAGCAACTGGAGAGGGTCACCGGAGTGCCGACGGAGGAGGTCGAGCGCAAGGTGCAGGCTGGCATCGAGGAGAGGGGGCCGTTTGAGCCCGTGGTCATCAAGGCGGATGTCGATGAGGAGACGGCGTTGGTGCTGCGGGAGCTGGAGCCGGTCACGCCGGGCCTCAAGCTGCTCATGGAGCCCACCCGGGAGTACCTTGCGGGGCCTCTCCTCTCCCACATGCTGGGCTACGTAGGGCCCATGTCGGAGGACGAGTACGAGGAGCTGAAGGATGATGGCTATCAGATACAGGAGCACGTCGGCAAGACGGGAGTGGAGCTCGCCTACGAGTCCGTCCTTCGCGGCCGGCCCGGGAAGAAGCTGGTGGAGGTGGACGCGCTGGGTCGCGAGCTCAAGGTGATCTCGGAGCGACGGCCCTTGGACGGGTCTAACCTAGTGGTCACCTTAGACCTTGACCTCCAGAAGGTAGTGAAGGAGACGCTAGAGCAGTACACGGCCGAGGGCGACAACGCGGCGGCGGTGGTGATGGACATCCGCAGCGGGGAGATCCTGGCGATGGTCTCCGTGCCGGACTTCGACAACAACATCTTCTCCGGCCCCATAAGCGACCAGGATCTGGCCACCCTGGTGGAAGCTCCCGGCAAGCCCCTGGTCAACCACGCCATCGCTGAGAGGTACGCGCCGGGCAGCACCTTTAAGACCATCGTCGGTGCGGCGGCCCTCCAGGAGGGAGTCGCTAGCGCTGGCACCACCATCACCAGCCGCGGCTACATCACGGTGGAGAACGAATACGACCCGAACGTGGTGTACGTGTTCAAGGACTGGGCACCGCTGGGCACCCTGGACTTCTACGGCGGCATCGCCATGTCTTCCGACGTATACTTCTACTACCTGGCTGGCGGCAAGGCCGACGAGGGGTTCGTAGGTCTGGGGGAGGCCCGGCTTGCCCGCTACGCCCGCGCCTTCGGGCTGGGCGAGCCGACGGGGGTGGACCTGCCGGGGGAGTCGGCAGGCCTCGTGCCGGATGCCCAGTGGAAGGAGGAGGCCGTGGGTGAGAGCTGGTTCGTGGGCGACACATACAACTTCGGCATCGGCCAGGGATACCTATCGGTCACGCCGCTCCAGCTCATCACCGCTGTGTCGGCGATAGGGAACGGGGGCAAGGTGCTGAGGCCGCACCTAGTGCGGGAAGTCCGAGACGGCCATGGCAATGTCCTCCAGCGGTTTGAGCAGGGCGTGCGCGGCACGGTACCGGCAGAGCCGGAGTACCTACAGATCGTCAAGGAGGCGATGCGTCAGTCGGTGACCCAGGGCGTGGCCCAGGACGCCGCTGTGCAGGGGGTCGAGGTGGCCGGCAAGACGGGAACGGCGGAGTTCGGCCCGGCCGCCTGGGACGGCTCCCACGAGACGCACGGCTGGTTCGTGGGCTTCGCGCCATACGACGAGCCGGAAGTCGCCGTGGTGGTGTTCTTCGAGCGGGGGGGCGGTGGCAGCGACGCGGCCCCGGCAGCCAGCGCTATCCTGGACTACTACTTCCACGGTCCCCAGCTCGCTCAGGAGCCTGCCCTGAATCCGCCAGCGGCGGACGAAGGGCTAGAGGAGGGGCAATAGTGGAGGTCCGCCGCGTCACACGCCACTTCGACTACGCGCTGCTGCTGCTGGCGGCGGCGCTGGTAGCCTACGGCGCCCTTCTCATCTACAGCGCCTCGCTGACGGCCTACCCGGACGGTATCGCCGGCCTTAGCCACCCGGTGGCCAAGCAGGCGATGTTCGCCCTGTTCGGGCTGGCGGTGATGGCGGTTGTCGCCTGGATGGACTACCGGATGTTCGGGCAGATGGCCCCGGCGCTGTACGCATTGGCGATCCTCATCCTGATCGCGGCGCTGTTCCTGGGCGAAAGCGCCTTCGGCTCACGGCGGTGGATCACAATAGGTGGGACTCAGATACAGGCCTCGGAGGTGGCCAAGCTGCTCACCATCATCGCGCTGGCCCGCTACCTGGCCGACCGCCAGACGCAGATTACGCGCGTGCGGGTGTTCTTGACCTCGCTGGCGGCGGCGGCCCTGCCGGCGGCGCTGGTGATGGCGGAGCCGGACATGGGCACGGCCATCATCTTCGGCGCCGTCTGGGTGGGGATGGTGCTGGTGGCGGGGGCACGGGCACAGCACGTCCTGATGTTGGCGGGCTTCCTGCTGGCGGCGATACCGTTCGCTACCCTGGCGGTGCTGGGTGACTACCAGCGGGAGCGCATCGCGCTGTTCTTCAACCCCAATTCGGACCCCCTGGGCGGGGGCTTCAACATCCTCCAGGCGGAGATCAGCGTCGGGTCCGGCGGCATATTCGGCAAGGGGCTGACCGAGGGCAGCCAGACGCAACTGGACTTCCTGCAGACTCCGACGACGGACTACATCTTCAGCGTGCTGGGCGAGGAACTCGGGTTCATCGGGGCGCTGGTCCTGCTGGCCCTGTTCGCGGCCCTGCTGTTCCGGGCGATCCGGGTGGCCACTCTGGCCCGCGACCAGTTCGGGCGGCTGCTGGCCACCGGCATCGCCATCATGATCCTGTTCCAGGTGTTCGTCAACATCGCGGTGAACATCCGGCTGCTGCCGGTGACGGGCCTGCCCCTGCCGTTCATCAGTCAGGGGGGCAGCTCCCTGATCACGCTGTTCGTGGCCCTGGGGCTGCTCCAGAGCGTGCTCTTACGCCACCGGCAGATCGAATTCTAGTCCCGCCAGCCTCGCCTACACCGCTTCCCTTAAGCGTAGTGGGGCGGTAACGCCCCACTGGCGCCAGTCGTAGATGCGCAGGGCCAGGGTCAGACGCGGCTTCCAGCCTATCGGCTTGTACTGAGGGAACTTCTCCCGGATCATCTCCCAGGCGCGGTCCCGCTCCTCGCCTATCGCCTCCTCGACGCGGCAGCGCAGGAGAACGCCCTTCAGGCGGGCCCAGTTGTCGTCGTACTCATCGATGAGGACGGCGATGCGGGGGTCGGCCTGTAGGGCCTCGGCGGTTGTGTAGCGCTTGCCGATGTCCACGTACACCGTGGACTCGCCGTCGAACACGGGGCAAACGGGGATCGCGTGCGGCTCTCCGTCGGGTCGCACGCTGGCGATGCGGCAGACGCGAGCGGCGGCTACGAACTCCTTGACGGCGTCCGGTAATTGGCGCATCGCTCAGTTGCCTCGCTCATGCCCGACAGCGGGCTGTGGTCGCTAGTCAGACGCCCTTTCTGCATACACTCTGAACCCGACCTTGCCAAGCCCACCGTGCTCTAGGCCCACGTCCGGACAAGGGATCTGCTGGCCGGCGAGGATGGAATCGTTGGGGTCGAGACCCTCGGCCACCCGGTCAGCAATGCTGCCAATGTGGTTCCACACCGACCAAAGGGCCGCAATGCACGGGCGAGCGGTGCTCTCGGCGACGTTCAGGACGGGGTAGTTGATGACGAACTTGTCGCCCGGCTTGAGGCCGGCGAAGCAGTAGACGGAGTCAGTGACCTCCACGACGACCTTCCACTTCATCTTGTCGGGAAGGTCGGTCAGCAGCTTCTTCTGGCCGGGAGATAGCTTCTCCAGGTCTTCGTCGGTGATGCCGATGACCTGCTTGACGATCTGGCGGGACATCTCATCCATGGTTCAGCCTCCTCGCTGTACCTGTTGCGGGGTGGTTCCTTGACGCCTGCGGCAGCGGCTCCATTACGATAGCGCTTCCTTGATCGCCTCCCGCAGGGTGGCGGCGGGAAGCAGCTCCAGCTTCGTCTTCGGCTTGGCGCGTGATAGCGCTGACTCGGGCAGCAGACAGCGGTGGAAGCCCAGGCGCTCCGCCTCCAGGAGCCGCCGCTCGAGCTGGGACACCGAGCGGAGCTCGCCGGAGAGGCCCACCTCACCCAGGGCCGCCACGTCGGGCGGGACGGGCTTGTCGCGGTGGCTGGACACGATGGCCAGCGCCAGGCCCAGGTCGGCCGCCGGCTCGTGCACACGCAGACCGCCCACAACGGAGGCGATGACGTCCTGTCCGGCCAGGGAAAGGCCCACGCGGCGGGTGAGGACGGCGGCCACGAGCAGAAGGCGGCTGAGGTCGAGACCATTCGCGGTGCGGCGGGGTGTGGGCATGGCGGTGGGGCTGGTCAGCGCCTGCACCTCCACCAGAAGGGGCCGGCTGCCCTCCAGCGTGGGCACCACTACCGAGCCTACTGCGCCGCTCGCGCGCTCGGCGATGAACGCCTGGGAGGGGTTCTCCACGCCGGCCAGCCCCTGGCCGGTCATCTCGAACACACCCACCTCGTCGATGGAGCCGAAGCGGTTCTTCACCGACCGCAGCAGTCGGTAGCTGCTGAACCGTTCGCCCTCGAGGTACAGCACCACGTCCACGATGTGCTCCAGGAGGCGTGGCCCGGCGATGTCGCCCTCCTTGGTGACGTGCCCGACGATGAAGGTGGGCACGCCGGTCCCCTTGGCCCAGCGCATCAGGTCCATGGTGGACTGGCGGAGCTGGACGATGCTGCCCGGGGCCTGCGGCGCCGCCTCCGTGTACACCGTCTGGATGGAGTCGACGATGAGCAGACCCGGCGAGAGGGGCTCCACCTCGCGGAGGGCGGCGTCCAGGTTCGTCTCCGTGAGCACGAACAGCCCCTCGCCGGCCAGGCCGAGGCGGCCGGCCCGCAGCTTGATCTGCCGTGCCGACTCTTCGCCGGAGAGGTAGAGAACCGGACGTTCGGCCGCAGCGAGGGATGCTACCTGGAGGAGGAGGGTGGACTTGCCGATGCCGGGGTCGCCGCCGATGAGAGCGAGGGAGCCGGGCACGATTCCCCCGCCGAGCACGCGATCAAACTCCGGCAGGCCAAGGGCCAGCCGCGGCTCGTCCTCGTGCGACAGGCTGGAGAGTTCCACGGGTGGAGGAGATGGCCCCGCGGATCTCGGCGCCTCGCTGGCGACCCTCTCAACGAAGGTGTTCCAGGAGGAGCAGTCGGGACAGCGGCCCAGCCACTTGGGGGTCTCGTAGCCGCACTCCTGGCAGGCGAAGACGGTGCGCGAGGGTTTGCGGGCGGTGGTCATGAGCTCGCGGCCATTATGACAGACGGCCCGCGGGACGCCAACCGGCTGGAGGGCGGGAAACAGACGGGGCCGCCCTCGCGGGCGGCCCCCTGGCATTTCGGCTACGGTAGCGCTACGTCAGCGCCGGCTCCGAGACGTTCGTTAGGACGATCTCGTCGTTCTGGACGTCGATGCGCACGGTGTCGCCGGCGTGGAAGCGCTCCTCAAGCAGAGCCTCGGAGAGGCGGTCCTCGACCTCGTTCTGGATGACGCGGCGCAGGGGCCGGGCGCCGAAGACCGGGTCGAACCCCTTGTCTCCGATCCAGTCCTTGGCGGCCTCCGTCATCTCCAGGGTGACCTCTTTGGCCTGGAGTTGGCCCTCGACAAGCTTCATCTCGTTCTCCACGATCTGGCGGATGTGCTCCCGGGACAGGCCGTGGAAGACGACAGTGGCGTCGAGGCGGTTGAGGAACTCCGGCCGGAAGACGTTCTTCATCGCCGTGAGGACCTTCTCCTTCATCTTCTCGTACTGGTCCTCGGCCTTCTTGGACTCCTCGGTCTTCACGGAGAAGCCGAGGGTCGTCTCCTTGCGGATGAGGTCGGAGCCGACGTTGGAGGTCATGATGAGGATGGTGTTGCGGAAGTCCACCTTGCGGCCCTTGGCGTCCGTCAGGTGACCGTCGTCGAAGATCTGGAGGAGCATGTTGAAGACGTCGGGGTGGGCCTTCTCGATCTCGTCCAGGACGATGAGGCAGTAGGACTTGCGGCGGACGGTGTCGGTGAGCTGGCCGGCGTCCTCATATCCGACGTAGCCGGGCGGGGCGCCGATGAGCCTGGAGACGTTGTGCTTCTCCATGAACTCCGACATGTCCAGCTTGATCATGGAATCCTCGCCGCCGAACATGAACTCGGCGAGGACGCGGGCGAGGAACGTCTTGCCCACGCCGGTGGGTCCCAGGAACATGAACACGCCGATGGGCCGGCGGGGATCCTTCAGCCCGGCGCGGGCGCGGCGCACTGCCTTGGCGATGTTGTGGATCGCCTCGTCCTGGCCCACTACTCTCTCGTGCAGGGCGTCCTCCATGTGCAGCAGCCGCTGCGACTCCTCGGAGGCGATGCGGGTGACCGGGATGCCGGTCCACATAGCGACGACCTCGCAGATGTCCTCGTCGGTCACCACCGGCTTGGACTCCTGCTGCTCCGTCTTCCAGCCGGCCCGCATCCCTTCCAGCTTGTCCTGGAGATTCACTTCGCGGTCGCGAAGCTGGGCAGCGAACTCGTACTGCTGGGCGGCGATCGCCTCCTCTTTCTCCCGGCGCAGGCTGTCCAGTCCCTTGGTTGCCTCCTGGAGGGACGGCGGGGCGTAGGAGCGCTTGATGCGCACCCGGGACGCGGCCTCGTCCACCAGGTCTATGGCCTTGTCCGGGAGGAACCGATCGGGCACGTAGCGGGAGGCGAGCTCAGCGGCAGCCTCGATCGCTTCATCGCTGATGATGAGGCCGTGGTGCTCCTCGTAGCGCGACTTGATGCCCTGAAGGATGGCTATCGTCTCCTCCGTGGTGGGCTCCTCCACGACGATGGGCTGGAGGCGGCGCTCCAGGGCGGCGTCCTTCTCGATGTGCTTGCGGTAGTCGTCCAGGGTAGTGGCTCCGACGCACTGAAGCTCGCCCCGGGCCAGGGACGGCTTGAGGATGTTGGCGGCGTCCACGGCGCCCTCGGCGGCGCCGGCGCCCACCAGCATGTGCATCTCATCGATGAACAGGATGCAGTTGCTGGCGTTCTTCAGCTCCTCGATGACCTTCTTGAGCCGCTCCTCGAACTCACCGCGGTACTTGGTGCCCGCCACCAGACTGCCGATGTCCAGGGTGACGATGCGCCTGCCGTGGAGCATCTCCGGCACCTCACCCTTAGTCACGCGGTGGGCCAAGGCCTCCACGATGGCGGTCTTGCCCACGCCGGGCTCGCCGATGAGCACCGGGTTGTTCTTGGTGCGGCGGGAGAGGATCTGGACGACCCGCTCGATCTCCTTCTCGCGGCCGATGACGGGGTCTAGTTTGTTGGCGCGGGCCGCGGCCGTGAGGTCAATGCCCAATTGATCGACGGTGGGGGTGCGGGTGGCGGCACGGGCCCCCTGAGCGGTCCCCTGGGGCATGCTCTGCGAGAGGATGCGCGTAACCTCGGCGCGTAGCTTCTCCAGGCTGACGCCGAGGCTCTCTAGGACGCCGGCTGCGATCCCCTCGCCCTCGCGGACGAGGCCGAGGAGCAGGTGCTCGGTGCCGATGTAGTGGTGGCCGAGACGGCGCGCCTCGTCGACGGCCAGCTCGATCACTTTCTTGGCCCGCGGCGTAAGGCCGATCTCGCCCATGACGGCGCGGTCGCCGCGGCCGATGATGAACTCGACGGCGGAGCGGACCTTGTTGAGTTCTACGCCGAGGTTGGCCAGCACCTTGGCCGCGACGCCCTCGCCCTCGCGGACGAGGCCGAGGAGCAGGTGCTCGGTCCCGATGTAGTTGTGGTTGAAGCGCAGGGCCTCTTCCTGAGCCAGTGTGAGAACCCGGCGCGCCCTCTCCGTGAACTTGTCGAACCTGTCCGCCATAACTCGTGCTCCAGCCTAACGCCTAACCGCTCGCCTCATCTTTCTCAGGCGCAGAGCCCTCATCGGGTGTCGACTCGGACTCAGAGGGTGGGCGATCCTCCTCCATGTTCAACGCATCCGAGACGCTTTCCGTTACAGGCGGTTCCTCTTCATCTTCGGTTTCGCCGGTGGTCTCGACTCCTTCCTCCACCGTTTCCGTCGTCTCTACCTCACCGGCTTCAGATTCTTTGGCTTCCTCTTCGGCCTCGGCGGGCTCCTCTTCGGTGGCAGCCTCGGGGGCCTCCTCTTCCACGGCCTCGGGCTCGGCGGCCTCAGGCTCTTCGGCTTCGGCCTCCGGAGCCTCGGCTGTCTCTTCCGCCTCGGCGGGCTCCTCTTCTGCGGCAGCCTCGGGGGCCTCGGCTTCGGCGGCCTCGGGCTCCTCGGCTTCCGCCTCCGGAGCCTCGGCTTCCTCTTCGGCCTCGGTGGGCTCCTCTTCCGCGGCAGCCTCGGGGGCCTCCGTTTCGCTGGCCTCGGGCTCCTCAGCTTCTGCCTCCGGGGCCTCGGCCTCAGCGAAGGCCGCCGCCAGAGGCCCAGGCTCGGGCTCTTCGGCCTCAGCCTCCGTAGCCTCCGCCGACTCCGCTTCTGGCTTCACAGGCGCCTCCACGCCGAGCTTGGCTAGTGCCTCAGGCGGGGCCGAGACCACGCCGCCGCTGTCGTTGTTAAACACCCAGCCGTCCTCCTCCGCCTTGTCGCGTGCCTGGCGCAGAGAGAGGCCGAGGCGATGGCGGTCATGCTCTATGCGGACGATCTTCACGGGCACTACGTCGCCTTCGTCGACGACCTCTCGGGGGTGATTGATGCGACGGTCGACGAGCTCCGAGATGTGAATGAGCCCCTCAATGGGGCCCTCCAAGCGGGCGAAGGCGCCGAAGGGGGCAAGCTTGGTCACCTGGCTGGCAACGATCTGCCCTTCACGGAAGTCGGAGACGATCTCCTCCCAGCGCTCGGGTTGGGCGCGCCGCAGGCTGAGGGCGATCTTCTTGTTCTCCTGATCGATCTTGAGCACGTAGACTTCCACCTCTTCGCCCACCTTGAAGAATTCGTGAGGGGACTTGGGCGTGCGCTCCCAAGAGAGCTCTGAGAGGTGGACTAGGCCATCCGCACCACCTACGTCCACGAAGATGCCGAAGTCGCGGATGCTCGCTATGCGACCGGTGCGGATCTCGCCTTCGTTGAGTTCCTGGAGGAGGCGTTCCTTCTCGGCGGCGCGCTTCTCCTGCATCGCTGCCCGCTCGGAAACGATGGCGCGGTTGCGGCGGCGGTTCAGCTCGATGACCTTGACGGTCAGAGTACGTCCTACCCATTCCGCCAGGGCCTTCTCGGTGACCTCTGGGGAGCCGCGCTCCGGGCGGCCGCTGGCGATCTGCGAAAGGGGAACGAAGGCGTTGACCCCCTCCACGTTGACAAGGAGGCCGCCCTTGTTGCTGCCGGTGACGTAGCCCTCAAACGCCTCGTTCTGTTCGAAGTGCTCCTGAAGGATGCGCCAGCCCTGCTCACCGCGGGCGCGGTCAAGGGAGAGGATGATCTGGCCGTCCGGAGACTCCGGTTGGAGGACAAAGACAAGCGCCTTTTCGCCCACCTCCATGCGGGATGCGCCCTCCGGCTGGAGGCACCGCATCTCGTTGGGGGGTATGACGCCCTCGGATTTAGCGCCGATGTCGACCAGGATACCGTCGCGATCGGTGCCGACGACGACCCCCTCCAAGATGTCCCCGCGGCGGAGCTGTGTGTAAGGAGTGGCCGCTTCCTCCTCCAAGAGGGCCGCCATGGACTGGGGCTCGTCTGTGGGCGGCGTCCCTCCCTCTGGGCGTTCGGATGTCAAGAGCAGTACCTCCAGGTGAGTATGGGTTGAGGCTACGAAGGGGCAGCCTCGGCTTCATTATATGACAGGACGCTAGGCAGCGCATAGACGGTGGGTGGAAGATAGGTGAACCCTGATGCGGTGAGGTCGCCGGCGGGTCAGTCGTGCCCGGGAAGTATAGGGTGGAGGTGGGAAAAAGAGAAAGGCCCCTGGCAGCGGCCTATTTTCCACACCCGGTTGCCCGGGCAGTATCGTCAGCGCTGAGGCGTTTCACTTCCGTGTTCGAGATGGGAACGGGTGGTTCCACCTCGCTCTAGCCACCAGGGACCCTGACTTTGCCTGCTTGAGAGGTGGGAGGCTGGAGATGTCAGACCTCCATCCTCCCACCGTATCTGCAGTTGGTAGCGGGGGTGGGACTCGAACCCACGACCTCCGGGTTATGAGCCCGGCGAGCTGCCGCTGCTCCACCCCGCGACGGGAACGAACAGAGAGTGTCCAGAGACATTTTGTGGGGGTAATGGGCTGGTGGTCAAGCCCTCGGCCATTAGTACGGCTCAGCTGAACCGGTTGCCCGGCTTACACATGCCGCCTATCAAGCGGGTAGTCTTCCCGCGGCCTTACCCGGTTAACCCGGTGGGAGACCTCATCTTGGGGGGGGCTTCGCACTTAGATGCTTTCAGCGCTTATCCCGTCCGAACATAGCTACTGGGCTTTTTGCTCCTGGCGGAACAACCCACACACCAGCGGTCCGTCCGCCCCGGTCCTCTCGTACTAGGGGCAGCTCCCCGCAAGTCTCCTGCGCCCACTGCGGATAGAGACCGAACTGTCTCACGACGTTCTGAACCCAGCTCGCGTGCCGCTTTAATGGGCGAACAGCCCAACCCTTGGGACCTACTCCAGCCCCAGGATGCGACGAGCCGACATCG
>DAOUMV010000017.1:0-76261 GCA_034408935.1 Dehalococcoidia bacterium | reverse complement strand
CTCCAGCACCGAGCGGCTGCCCGCCACGAAGCCGCCGACGGAAGCGAAGGACTTGGAGAACGTGCCCATCGTCAGGTCCACGGCCCCTTCGATACCGAAATGGCTGGCCGTACCGCGGCCGCCTACGCCGATGACTCCCATGGCGTGGGCGTCGTCCACCATGAGGCGCACCTGATGGCGACGGCAGACCTCCACTATGCCTGGCAGGTCGGCGATGTCGCCACCCATGCTGAACACGCCGTCGACGATCACCAGAGAGGTCTTGTCCTCCCCCACGCGACGGAGGATGGTGTCCAGGTGCCGGGCGTCGTTGTGACGGAACCGAAGCATCTGCCCCTCCGCTAGGCGGCAGGCGTCGTAGATGCTGGCGTGGTCGGCCTTGTCCACCACGGCCACGGAGCGTCGGTTCACCAGGGAGGAGATGATGCCCAGGTTGGTCTGGTAGCCGGTGGTGAACACGAGCGCTGCCTCCGCGCCCAGGAACTCGGCGATCTTGTTCTCCAACTGCTCGTGCAGGTGGGTGGTGCCGTTGAGGAGGCGGGAGCCGGTCAGGGACGTGCCGTGCTCGCTGATGGCATCGTGGGCGGCCTGGAGGACGCGTGGGTGGCGGGTGAGGCCCAGGTAGTTGTTGGAGCCCAGCATGACGACGCGGCGGCCGTAGATCTCGGCCTCGGGGCCGTCATTGCGGTCCAGGGGCTGGAAAAAGGGGTAGAGGTGGACGGCGCGGGCCTGTTCCGTGACCTTGAACCCCTCCACCTTGGCGAAAATGTCGCGCGCGTCACCGCCGTCGTAGCGGTCATGCAGCATCGCCTCGATGGTGAGGCCGGCGAAGGCGGCAGCGGTCTGGGGGTCTGTTTCCGATTCAGCCTGCTTGGCCATAGGTTGTCTCTAGTTTGGGAACCGGAGTGCTAACTGTCAACCCGCCAATACGATTGGCGGACGACCTCGGGACGGATGTCACACTAAGGGTTCCCATCGCTAACGTAGATCAAGTCGGGGTTGTCCTCGACGTACCCGAACCACTTGCCGAGTTCCTCGTCGCTGGCCTGGATCCGCGGCACCGCGAAAGGATCGAAGTCGTCATGGGCAGGCGACAGCGCCGGGCCCGCACCGATCTTAAGCGCGCCGTGGAACTCGTAACGTCGCCCCTGGTACTGAAAACCGCGCAGCAGGCTCTCGTCACGCGGGTACGCGCCGAACGGCAGGGCGATCACCTCCACTGCTGCATCCGGCACGTACTCGTGGATGAGATCGACCGCTGCGGCCAGGTCCTCCATCGCCTCCTCAGACGTCAGCTCCCCGAGGTTGCTATGGCCCAGGGTGTGATTGCCGATCTCGTACCCATTGGCGAGCAACCACTGGAGCTTCTCCTCGGCGTACTCGAGCTGGTCTGGAGCATCGGGCCAGGCGAAGGGGGCCAGTGGGAGAATGGAGAAGAGCCCACCTCGGCCGAAGTCGGGATGCTCGCTGAAGAACTGCTCCAGGACGGCAACCGCGCTGTTCGGGTCGAGCGTCCTTTCTCCACCTGCATCGGTGACATACCGAAACTGGCTCACCACCCCATCGTCGAACGTCAGCACGACTGGTCGCTTGCCGGCCGGCGCTCTGATCTCGTTGATCAGGTAGTCACGAACTGGGATGACGTAGAAGTCGTGCTCGTAGAGCCATTCGAGATCAGCCCGAAGCTGTTCGGGGCTGCGAGTGAAGTTGTCCCCCGTGTTGTCGATGGTGTGGTATTCGAGAATCAGGACTTGCCCGAGCTCGTTCGGCTGGTGCCTCACTTCCCCAGAACCAAGGATCGGTGTCGACTCAGGGGTTGGTGATGGCGCCGGAATTGGAGTCGGCGCAGACGTCGGCGCCGGCGATGGTGCGGCGGCCGGCGCGGACGCATCGCCACCGCAGCCCGCCAGCAACGTGGCGAGGAGCAGGCCGATGATCGAGTTTCCGGTTCGACTGACTTGATTTGCGATCGTGATCATCACTGGTAGATGATCACATCCGGATTCAGCTCCAGCACCTCTTGCTCGCTCATCAGGTCGGTGTCGTGGCGGAAGAACAGCTTGACGCCGGAGTACTCGGCGGGGGCGGCGTACCAGCCGTACTTGACCCGCTTGATCTCCGACGGTCCGAATCCGTCCATGTCGATAACTAGCTTCACCCGCGGCAGGTCATCGATCAGTTCCGGGCTAGTAAGCATGCTCTGAGTGAACTGGTGGACGATGAGGACCTTGTCCGGCAGGTCGCCCTCCTCTAAGAACTCCTGGAGGATAGCCTGGGCGGCGTTGACATCGGCGGCGTCCAGGGAACCGATGCTCTCGCCCGGCACCTCCCCCTGCGGCATGGCGAACTCGGGATCGAGGGCGACGTGGACGTGCGGCTCCTCCAGATAGGGGAGGATCTTGGTCAGTTCGCTCCGCACGTCGCTACGACCGATCTGCAGGTCCAGAAAGATGAGCAGGCCGTTTTCGCAGGCCAGCTCGATGTACTCCCGCAGCGTCTCCGCGTCCACATACATGAGGTAGAGCCCTTCGCGGCCCGGATCGGCCTGGGCGGTGGCGTACACCAGGTGGAGGGCCGGCTGGACACCGCGGGGCCCGTTGAGGGAGTCGTAGACCTGAGCGTGGTCCCTGAGCGTCTCCACTAGCGCTTGCGGCGACAGCTCGCCCAGGATGCCCATGTCGGCGACGTAGGGGTTGCCGTAATAGGAAAGGATCTGGGTATCGGTCAGGGGATCGGGGCCGGGGCCGGGCTGGCAACCCACCGCCTGCGGAACGGCCTGGGCCGCGGGCACCGCTGGAGCCGGTTGGTCATAGCCCCTTTGGGCTAGGGGAGCCACATCGGGTGGGTGCCAAACAGCCGGCGGTGCCGAGGGCGAACCCGAGCCGAAGGGCGAAAGGACGATCAGCGCCACGGCGACGCTGGCGCCCGCGAGGATGCCTCCCAGAACGAAAAGCTTACGGCCAGACATAATATGGGTGCCGACACCCGATTATAGACGGCCCGCGGCGTGTGGGAAAGCGGCCCCCCAGCTACTGGGTAGCCGCATAGGCCGTTATTTCGCAGCTCACGCGCGAGCCCGGGCGTGATCCGGACGCGTCGCCCGCCCGGGCTTGGCGCCTGCCTGCCGTCAGGCAGGATCGACTACATCTCCACCGCTGGCTTCTCCGCGCCGATGTACTTGGACGGGTCCTCATCGAACATGTGCTTGCAGCCCGGGGCGCAGAAGTAGTACGTCTCGCCCTCGTACTCGCTGGTGGCGGCGGCGTTGTCCTTCTCCACGGTCATGTGGCAGACGGGATCGATAGCGGTGGCGGGCTTCTTCCGAAAGATGTCAAGGATGCCCATGCTGACCTCCTTCCAGCGGCTGTGGCGGGAGTGGCCGAGTGAGGGCTGCCTCCGATTGGGTCCTCGCCTCCATGTTGGGCGACGGCCGCGGCGCTGTCAAACGATGGAGGACGGGCAGAGTTTTCTCACACGGGCGTGGGGCGTCCCTTGCCGCCTGGCGGGTTTGCGCTATGATTGTGCCCATGGGCTCCCTGGGAAGCGCCGTCTCACCCCCAAGGGGAGTGAGCGAGGCCGCCAAGACGCTCGAGAGCGGGGACTGGACCGACCGCTGGGCCATCCCAATTGAACGCGCCGAGGGGAGCTGGCCGCGTCTGTTCCGATAGACGCTCCTCGGTTCGAGGGGACATAGGAGGTTGCGATGTTCAAGACGGAGCTGACGGAGAAGCTTGGGATCGAGTATCCCATCATTCAGGCCGGCATGGGCGGCGTGGCCAGGGCTGAGCTCGTCGCGGCCGTCTCCAACGCTGGCGGCCTGGGGGTCATCGGCGCCGCCATGATGACCCCAACCATCCTGCGGGAGCAGGTCCGAAAGGTCAGTGACCTGACCGATAAGCCCTTCGGCGTTGACCTCCTCCTGGCCCAGGGAATGCCCGGCCTGGAGGAGATGATCCAGGTTATATACGAGGAAGAGGTGCCCGTGTTCGCCTCCGGCTTAGGCAACCCGGGCCCCTACGCCGAGGAGATGCATCGCCGCGGGATGACAGTAATCGCCGTGATCGGCGCCGTCCGCCACGCCCGCAGGGTGGTCGAGGGCGGGACAGACATCGTCGTCGCTCAGGGAACCGAAGGCGGCGGCCACACCGGGCGTATCGCCACCATGGCCCTGGTGCCCCAAGTAGTGGACGCAATCGCCCCTGTTCCGGTCGTCGCCGCCGGCGGCGTCGCAGACGGCCGCGGCCTGCTGGCGGCGCTGGCCCTGGGAGCCTGCGGCGTTTGGGTCGGCACCCGCTTCGTCGCCACCGTAGAAGCCTTCGGTCACGACAACTACAAGCACAAGATCGTGGAGGCCACCGAGGAAGGGACGCAGGTCACCAGGTGCTTCACCGGCAAGGACTGCCGGGTCATCAAGAACCGCTACGCGGAGCAGTGGGAAGACCGTCAGGGGGAGATCAAGCCCTTCCCCGCCCAGCTGATGGTCGATAGCGAGAAGCTGGACGCGGCCATCGCTCGGGGCAACACCGACCTCGGGCTCATGCCCGCCGGCCAGATCTCCGGCACCATCCAGGAGGTGAAGTCGGCCGGCGAGGTAGTCAGCGAGATCATGGAAGAGGCTGAGGAGGTGCTGTCGCGGCTGGCGGAGAAGCACCTAGAGCTGGAGGCAACCCGGTAGGGGCGCTTCGCGAAGCGCCCCTACACCGAAGGAGGAACCCATGCCGTACGAGCTGCTTCTTTGCGAGAGGCGCGACAAGGTGGCCATCGTCACCCTGAACCGGCCCGACAAGCGCAACGCCCTCTCCATCGCCCTGCGCAACGAGATCGACCACTGCCTGGGCGAGCTGGCAGACGACGATGAGGTGCGCGTTGTGGTCATCGCCGGCGCTGGGCCTGTCTTCTGCGCGGGGTTCGACCGCAACGAGTTCTTCGTGCGAGAGCCTGCGCACCTCGAGGCCCTCATGGAATCTACAGACCGCTTTCACCTGCGGCTGATCAATTTCCCCAAGCCCATGGTAGCCGCCATCAACGGGTCGGCGATGGGCGGCGGCCTGGACCTGGCCGTCCTCTGCGACGTCCGCGTGGCCGCCGAGGGCGCCGTCTTCGCCCACCCGGAGATCAAGTTCGGCGCGCCTACCCTTTACGGACCGCTGGCGGAGACCATCGGCGGCGGCCTCGCCCGCGACCTCTGCCTCACCGGACGCCGCATCGACGCCCAGGAGGCCTACCGCATCGGCCTGGTGAGCAGCGTGGTCCCCCTCGACCGCCTGCTGGACGAGGCGACGGCCGTGGCCAACAGCATCGCCGAGGCGCCGCTGGTCGCCCTCAAGACGGTCAAGGGCATGATCATCGACCGCTACTGCTGGCGCTACGTGGCCGGGGAGGACATCTTCGCCGGACTGCAGCCGCCAGCACCCTAGAAGGAGGTCGGGGCCCTCCCAACGGCATCCGCACCGTCGCCTTGAGTACGGGGCAGATGGAACGGTGAGGGGCGGCGCCCTACTGCCGGAGGAGGAAGCGGAAAGCCGACAGCGCCAGCACGTCGTTCGCCCCGTCCTCTATCATCGAGGCGCGGGCGTCTCTCAACAGCATCTCCGGCAGCATACCCTTGGCGAGCCCCATTCCTCCCAAGATCTGGATAGCGTCCGATGCCAGCTCGAACGCAGTCTGGGTGCAGAAGACCTTGGCAGCGACAGAGTAGTGAAGGGTGGGCTGACCGGTGGTGAGCCGGCTATTGGCGAGCCGAGAGAGCGATCGTGCCGCCTGGAGCTTGGTGAACATATCGAACAGCTTCCGCTGGACCAACTGGTGTTGCACTATGGGGACGCCTCCCTGCACACGCTCCTGCGCGTAGTTGTAGGCCTCCTCAAAGGCCGCCCGCGCCACCCCGCAGAAGGTAGCGCTCATGCCGGCGTTGGCCTGAGCGAGGATATTCTCTGCACCGGCGCCAAACGTGCCCGGCTCCATGAGCATGAAGTGCTTGGGGATGCGGACGTTGTCGAAGAAGATCTCCCCCTGGTTGAGGGCACGCTGTCCCAGCTTGTTGAGCGGCTTGCCCCTGCTCACCCCAGGCAAATCGAGCGGGACGACGGCCACACAAGTTCCGTCCATGCCCATTGAGGGATCGCCACAGAAGAAGCCCAGAGTGTGGGTGGCGATAGTCCCGTTGGATACCCAAGCGGACTTCTGGCCGTTGATGACCCAGTCGTCGCCGTCGCGTCGGGCCATGCAGTCGAAGTGGATGTCGGGCTGAGAGTACTCGCCGGAGTAGAGGATGGCGTCCGACCCATGCTGTGGCTCGGTCGCGCCCCAGCAGCCAATGTACTTCACTTCCTTGTCCTGTACGAACGGCATCACGAGATCGCGCAAGAGGTCGGGGTTGCCGGTCAGAGCGGCGGCCCCGAACGGCATGGTGGTAACGCCGATGCTGATGGACAGTCCGGCGTTGCCCCAACCGAACTCCTCGCCGACGACCCACGATTCCATCGGAGTCAGGCCGGCGCCACCCAACTGCGGCGGGAAGGCACGGAGGTGATAGCCAGCCTGGTACGTCTCGCGGAACACGTCCCAAAGGCGCGACTCCGGCGCGATCACTTCCTCCGGCGAGAGGTCGTCCAGCTCGATGGCGGCGGGACGGAGCACCTCGGCGGCGAAGCGGTGGGCTTGATCGCGCAGCTCCTTCTGTTCGGGCGGGTCGTCAGTCAGGTTGAGGGCGCACATGGTGTCTCCTCCTTGTGGCTTCGGGCTATTGAACCGCGGCTTCCCGTCGGCGGATGACGGCCTCGGCCCAGGGCCGCTCCTGGCGGGCACCTGATCCCGCGAAGTACGGCGAGATGGCGTCTGGGTCGGTCATCACGTTGACGCAGGCGGGCCGGCCGCTCGCGAAGGCCCGCTCGATGGCGGGAACGATCTCGGCTCCTTCCTCCACGAACTCTGCGTGGACTCCGAACGCCTCTGCGGCCTTCTCGTACCGTGTGGGGCCCAGTTCGGTACCCACGACGCGGTCTTCGCCCAGATTCACCTGCTGACCGTGCTTGCACATCCCCCAGGCCTGATCGTTGTTGACGACAACCACGATGGGCAAGTCGTGGCGCACGGCGGTGTCGAACTCGGTGAAGTTGAGGCCCACGGAGCCGTCGCCGATGAGGACGAGTACGCGCTCATCGGGGTGGGCCAGCTTCGCCGCTATGCCGAAGGGGATGCCCGTTCCGAGGCAGCCCAGGTAGCCGTGGCCGAGATAGCGGCCCGGCCGACGCGCCGAGAGGGCGAGCTCCGCCCAAACGAACGTCTCGCCGCCGTCAGCGACCAGCACTCCGTCGTCGGCCACGAGGGCGCTGACTTCACAGGCCAGGCGGTAGGGGTGGATGGGTCGGCGGTCAGGTTCCAGGGCGTTTGCGTACATGCCACGCACCGCGTCTTGGGCCTGGTGCAGCTTCTGCACCCACTCGTCGCGCGGGGGAAAGGTGCGCCCCTGCGTCTGCCCTATGAGAGCACGCAATGTCTCCCGGCAGTCCGCTACGATCCCAACGTCGATGTCGCGGACCCGTCCGATCTCCTCCCCCTCGATGTCCACCTGGATCACCTTCGTCTGGGCGGGGATGAAGGACTGACGGCCGCCTGTGAACATCCCCAGTCTTCCCCCCAGGAGCAGGACAGCGTCAGGAAGGCCGGCTAGGGCCATGCCACGGCCGGCAACCATGAAGCCTCCAACGCCTAGTGGGCTGTCCTCGGAGACGGCGCCCCGCGTCATGCCGTTGGCGCACACTGGAATGCCGGTGAGCTCGGCGAACTTCCGCAGTTCGTCGGTCGCGCCGGCAAACCAGACGCCGCGCCCGGCCAGGATGACCGGCCGCTCTGCCTCCGACAGGATGGCGAGCGCCTTGTCGACGGCGTCAGACGGCGGGGCCGGGGCGGTCTCGGGGCGATAGACCTCCGGGAAGCGGATGTCGTCCTCCTCTACCCGGGCGGCCAAGACGTCCTCGGGTATCTCCAAGAAGACAGGGCCGGGCCGGCCAGTAGTGGCGTTACGGAAGGCCATGCTCGCGTACTCAGGTATGCGCTCCGGATCCCGTACCACGCGCTGCCACTTGGTGATGGACTCCATAAGGGGCACGCCGTGCAGCTCCTGGAGGGGCATCATCTCGTCATCGGTGAGGGCGTAGCGGCCACCGACGACCACCATGGGCACGGAGTCGATATGGGCATTGGCGACGGCGGTTACGATGTCGGTAACTCCGGGACCGGCCGTCACGACGGCGACACTGGGTCGGCTCGTCGTGCGGGCCCAGGCGTCAGCCATGTGGCCGGCGGCCTGCTCATGGCGCGTGTCGATGATGCGGATGCCGTGATCCCGGCAGGCCTGGAAGATGGGATCGATGTGGCCACCGTGGAGACCGAAGACGTTCTTCACCCCCTCCCGTTCCAGCATGCTGGCAAACATCTCACCGCCGTCGATCTTCATAGGTGGCTCCTTTCCAGTCCTCTCGACCGGAATCCGCCCGCGCGGGAATAAGAGAACTGCCGCGGTCTAATAGCTGCCAAAGGGTTCGCGCTCAGGGCCGGCGCTACTTGGCGGCCGCCTTCTTGGCCCGTCGCGCCCGCTTCGGCTTGGGTTTGGCGTGGTCAGCGCAGAACTGAGCGTCGGCCTGTCCCGCCGGGGCCACCGGCTTGTCGCAGCCTTCCACGGCGCAGGTTCGCTCGGGGGTCTTGACGGTCTGCTTGAGCGCGTCTAGGTTGAGCGAGGCTGTAAACATCGGAGTGTCCTCCTAAGGCTAGGGTCTGTCGCCTACAAGTATGCATAGGGGACGGCGAGGGGCAACCCTATGCAGGTTCGTCGAAGGTGGATGCTCTTCTCCCTCTCCTGATGGAGCAGATTGTAGGCCAGGATCACTGAGAAATCAGTCAGGCAGGGTCTGGAAGATGTCGTAGGGCTTTGCCCCACGGGGCCATGGCGTCGGCCGCAGCGTAACGGCATGTAGACTGGCGGAGCGCGTCGCGCGGGCGGCGCACCCTTCACCGTAAGAACCCTAGCCTATACAATGTGTACGGGCGCTCTTCAGCTTTCGGGAAAGGCCCGAGACTCCTCGAAGACCATCTGTCCACCGACAGGTGGCCTGGCTTTTGGCACTGCTGTGCCCCCGGCAGGCCGCATGTCCGCAGGAGTTGAAGGATGCGCAGCACACGAAAGAAACGACGCCCCGCGTCGGGCCAAGATCTCGAGACCCTGTTCCGACCCCAAAGCATCGCCGTCGTCGGCGCCTCGGCGAACGAGCGCAGTCAAGGATACGAGTTCGTACAGGGACTCGTCGAGATCGGATTCCCCGGCCCGATATACCCGGTCAACCCCAAGCTGGACGAACTCCTCGGCTTGAAGGCATATCCGCGGCTCGAGGACATCCCGGGCACCGTCGACTTCGTGATATCCGCCGTTCCCGCCAACTTCGTCCTTGAGCTAGTCGACGGGGCCAAGGCCAAGGGGGCCAAGCTCATCCACTTCTTCACCGCCCGCTTCAGCGAGACCGGCCGCGAGGACGCAGCCGAGCTCGAGCAGGAGTTGAGCAAGAGGATCAGGGAAGCGGGCATCCGCGTGATCGGCCCCAACTGCATGGGGCTCTACTACCCCAAGGAGAAGATCACATTCGACCCCGTCCTCCCGAAAGAGCCCGGCAATGTGGGCTTCCTGACCCAGAGCGGGAGCCATGCCTTCCGAATGATGATGCGCGGGCGGGAGCGGGGGCTGCGATTCAGCAAAGTCGTCAGCTATGGCAACGCGATGGATATCAGCGAGGCGGACCTCCTGGAGCACTTCGCGGAGGACCCAGACACGGAGGTCATCGCCGCGTACATCGAAGGTGTGCGCGATGGGAGACGCTTTCTCGATGGCCTGCGGCGAGCGGCAGCGAAGAAACCCGTCGTGGTCCTCAAGGGCGGTCGCACTGCCGCGGGCCGCACCGCGGCCGCCTCCCACACCGCCGCCCTCGCAAGCCAGCAGGCCATCTGGCAGACCGCGGTTCGCCAGGCGGGAGCGATTGAGGTCAGCAGCCTTAACGAGTTGGCTGACATGGTGGTGGCGTTCAGTCTCGCCGGACCGGCCAAGGGAACCAGGGTGGCCGTCCTGGGTGGCGCGGGCGGAGAAACCGTCGAGACTGCAGACATCTGCCACGAGGCTGGCCTCGACGTAGCCCCTATTCCGCAGGAGTTGCGAGAGGCGCTCAAGGAGAAGCTGCCACACGCCTGGGACTGGGTCGGCAACCCCGTCGACGGCTCGATACTGGGCTGGGGACGCTTCGAGGCGTTGGAGGTCGTTCAGTTGATGGCGGCCAGCCCTGGCTACGACCTCATCTTCGCCAATGCCAGAAGCGTGGAGCATATGCTCAATCGGGAGGACGGCGAGAAGCTGTTCCGGGACGCCATCGACGCCCTGAAGAGGCTGGGGAAGGAGAACGGCAAGGCGATGATGCTGGTGATGGGGGAGCCTGAGTTCCGCGACGAGCGGCGTTGGAAGGCGTCCATGGGCGCGCGAGAGGAGATGGCCGCGGCCGGCGTTGCAATCTATCCCGATATTGAGAGGGCGGCCCGCGCCATGGGCCGCTATGTGCACTACCTAGCCGAGCGGCAGGAGCAGAATTAGGCTCAAGAGATCGCGCAAGGCGAGCCGCGGGGTGCAATATGCCTCGATCTCAGTCCCAGGGCCGCCGGGGAGACGAATAGGAGGGCGCTCTCGATGACAGCAGACGATGTCAAGCAGCAGCTTCAGTTGCCCGACGTGGGCCAGATCGGGGTGGTGGTGGAAGACCTCGACCGCACGATAGCCTTCTACGAGTCGACCTTCGGGCTGGGGCCGTTCGAGACGAGGGAGTTGGAAGCGCCCAACGTGCCCGATCGCGGCGAAGAGAAACACATCAAGGCCCGGCTGGGCTTCGCCAGTCTGGGTCAGGTCGAGTTGGAGTTGATCCATATCGTCGAGGGGGACAGCTTCCACCTGGAGTTCCTGCGCGAGCACGGGGAGGGGATCCACCACCTGGGCTTCCTGGTTCGGGACTTCCCAGCCAAGCTGGAGCAGGCGAAGGCGATGGGGTTTGAGGTGCTTCAGTCGGATCCCTTTGGGCAGTTCTACGCCTATCTGGATACGCGCCGCACCGGCGGGATCATCTTCGAGCTGATCGCCTCTGCCGACGGGAAGGTGTCTCTCCTCAGCACACAGACGTAGCGGCCGGCGAGGGGCCTCCGGCAGGCTCAGAGCGAGGGGAAGCGGCCCCAGGGGCGCGGGCCAGCGCTACGGGTTCTGGTCAATGAGGAACGTGCGAGCGGGGGCGCCCTCCGCGCCGACGATGTTGAGGGGCGCGCACACGAGGAGGTAGGGACCGGCAGCGACGCGCCGCAGGTCTAGCCCCTCCACGATGACGACGCCGCGGGTCAGGAGCGTCTGGTGAACCTCGTGCGGACTCGCGTCGTAGGGCTCGATGGACATGTAGTCGATGCCGACCAGCCGGATGTCGCGCTCGACGAGGCCAGCGGCCGCGTCGGGGGCGAGGGCGACGAAGTCGGTGTGGAAGGCCGTGTCGTCCCAGAGGCGGGCGTTTCGCGTCTTGAAGAGGAGACGTTGGCAGTCGGGCGGGATGGCCATCGAGTCCAGGTCCGCGCTGGTGATGTGCGTGTCGCCGGCGAACTCAGCGACGTAGGCGGGGCCGACGAGGGCGTCCAGGGGCAGGCTATCGACCGTGGTGGCACCATCCCGGAAGTGGGCGGGGGCGTCCACATGCGTGCCGGTGTGGGAGCCGAGGGAGACCGTGCTAATGGTGTAGGGGTCACCCCTGGAGAGGAGGCGACGGAAGTCGAGACTGAGCCCTGGTTCGCCATCGTAGGTCGGCATGCCGGCGCGGAGGGGGACGGAGACGTCGAAGACCTTCATGGGCTGGGGTCATTATGGCACATCGGCGCAGGGGCGTCGTGCGCCATCGGGCGGAGGGAGGTAGACGTTGACTACGTCGGTAGCGTCAGCTTCTCCACGTCAACGCCGATACCCCGGTCCACGGGAACCGGCTGCCAGTGCCAGAGGCGGTACTTCAGGTGACCGTAGCCACCAGCCATGTGCAGCCACTTGACGATCCCCGGCTCCACATCAGACTGACTGAACCACTCCCGGTGCTGGTACGGCTCGAACCCGTTGTACAGCACCACCAGCCCCGGCCGCACCGACGGCGACAGCTTCACCGAGATGTTCAGGTGTCCAGCGTCGTTGACCACCTTCACCTCTTCCCCATTCTCGATCCCCCTCTCCTTGGCGTCCTCAGGATTGAGGAAGATGAAGGGCTCGCCGCGGTGCGTGTTGAGGATGATGTTGTTGGTCATGTTCATGGAGTGAATGCTCCAGCGGGGGTGGCCGCTGATGAGCCGGAACTGGCGGTCGCCGCCGTGGTTGGGGTTCTCCTTGTGCATCGGCAGCTCCTCGCCCGCCTCCAGGAACCACTCGTGGTCGATGTAGAACTGGGCGCGGCGGGTGAGGGTAGGGTAGGGCACCTTGTCCTCGGTGTGCCAGCGGAAGGGGTTATGGGTCTTGTCCGGCTCGATGGTCGAGGCCTGGGCGAGGCCCATGCCGATCACCCCCCAGTTGGTCCAGCGCACATGCCCCTTCTCCCTCAGCGTCTCCAGGGTGGTGCCCTCCGGTAGGATGCCGTAGGCCGCATTGTCGCGGAGCGCCTCGTCCCAGAACACTTCTTCGTCCTGCAGATAGCCGCCGAGCGTCTCTCGGCCGGCCACGCCGTTCAGGTCGACGGCGGGGCCCGACCGACTGGTGATCTGGGTAATGCCACGGGCCTTGCCCCTCTCCTCCAGCTTCTCCAGCAACATGCGGCCGATCTCCCCATCACGCTTGGCCTCGCCAGGGGGATCCACGGCCTTGTCCGCGAGCACGACGTTCAGGTGGTGGCAGGAGGGCATGCTCGTGCCCATCTTCTCGTAGTGCTGGGCCGCGGGCAGGATGTAGTCAGAATGGAGACCGGTGGTGTTGATGCGGAAGTCTACTGAGACGATCAACTTCAGCTTCGGCCAGAGGTGCTTCAGCAGCATCTCCTGGCCGCCGCGGTGGCGGCGCAGGACGTTGCCCCCCGACTCGAACAGGACACGTGGCTCCACGTCTTTCCATACCTTGGCCATGGCCGTGTCCCACCAGCCCTTGTCCATCGCCTCCTGGAAGTACTCATCGAAGGTGCGCTTCATGCTGGGGTCGGACCAGTCCTTGCGGTTGAAACGCTCCTTGTAGCCGAACTGGTGATACCAGAGGAAGGCGGGCGGTATGACGTTGCCCTGGCCGCCGACGCGGCCTGCGCCCATCTCGGCCGCCCTGTTGACGATCATCTCCATCGTCATGGTGCGGTCGTCGGCGCCGAGAAGGCGGATCGTCCCGAGGATCTGCTGGTAGAGCTCGCGGGCCGCCTCCTGGCCCGGCCTTGTCTTCCTGTTGGCCAAGGTCTGGCCGTCGTAGCCTGATACTGACCAGGAGCGGGTACCTGTGCCCTGCTTCCCCCAGTTGCCGGTGAGGGCCAGGAGCAGCGCCATCGACCGCTCCATCAGGTCGCCGTGGTAGTACTTGCCTGAGTTCCAGCCGCTGAAGATCTTCGTCCGCTTGACCGCCACCTTGCGCGCCACCATGCGGATGAGATCAGCGTTCACCTCGCAGATCTTGGCCGCCTCCTCCGGCTCGTAGCCCTTGAGGCGATCCCTCAGCCGCTGGAACACCGGCTGCACCTCTACCTCGCTGCCGTCCGTCAACCGCGCCTTGTACGTGCCCTCCAGGGCCGGATCGGCACCGGTTAGGGAGAGCGTACCCCGGGGCGCCGGGACGACCATGCCGATCTTGGCGTCCCACCAGTAGAACTGGTCCTCCCGCTCGCCGATGGCCACCTCGTTGCCCCTTAGGAAGCGCCCCGTGTCTTTCCGCACCAGCAGGGGCAGGTCCGTCTGCTCTTTGATGAAGCGCTTGTTGTACAGCCCCTCATCGATGATGACCTTGCACATCGAAAGGGCGAGGGCAGCGTCGGTGCCGATGCGCACCGGCATGTGGTAGTCGGCGTGGATGGTCGACGGGCTGTAGTCGGGAGCGACGGTGACCACCTCGCCGCCGTTGTAGCGGGACTCAGCCACGTAATGGTACCAGTGAATGTTGGTGTAGACGGGGTTGCAGTGCCAGATGAGCGTCAGCTCCGCCAGGAACCAGTCGTCCATGGAAGAGACGGGATTGTACTTGCCCCAGGTGAGGTAGTAGCCGGGGCTCCAGTCCTGGAACTCGGCGTTCCCATCGGTGATGGGCGTGCCCAGGGCGGTAGCGAAGGTGCGGGCGGCGAAAGCCGCAACCTCTGGCGTGGTAAGCGTGATGATGGACTCCGGCCCCTGATCCTCGATGGCGTCCAGCATGCCATCCGCGATCTCCGTCAGCGCCTGGTCCCAGGAGACCGGCTCGAACTTCCCCTCTCCTCGCTCCCCCACCCGCTTCAAGGGCTGGGTTACCCGCTCAGGAGAGTAGTGGATGTACGACCAGCAGGCGCCCTTCTGACAGCCCATGGGGTTCATGTCCGGGACACCCTTCTGGATCACGGACAGCTTGCCTGCCTGCTCCTCGCGGACGATCTTGCCGTCGCGGACGTATACGCGCCAGGGACAGCCGCCGGGATAGCAGTCCACGGAGTGGCTGCCCCAGGTGACCTTGTCCCACTTCCACTTGTCGCGATAGCGGTCGGCCCATGTCTGCTGCTTGGACGTTGCCATGCTCCCAACCTCCGCTGTAGCCATGACCGAACGGAGGTGACCCGACAGCATCTTCACCGATTGGCGGCGGTGGTTGCTATCGGGCAGTGCCGCAAAAGGCTGTGGTGCTTTGCCCCACCATCCGCTCCGACGCCGCGGGCATCACTCGTACACCGTGATGGTACCGCATTGACACCGTTCCGAATCAGAAGCGCTGCCTGCCCGCCTAGACGATCACTGCCTCGGGAGAAGCCTTGCCATCGAGCGCTGCCAGTTCATCGCGGCTCAGTAGCTCCTCTCGCGCTAGCTTGACAACCTGAGCGGCTTCAGCGAGAACGTGTGCCCAACTGCACCGGTTAGTGAAGAGGAAACCGGCGACGCTGAGGGTGCCGCCGTGGTTGATGAAGCCGAGGCCGGCAGTTCGCTGACCGGTGTTCAGCGGCTGCAACGCCCCCAGCAAGGGCTCCGGTCGCGTGTGGCTCACGAACACGCGGGCGGGCACCTCGTCCGGGTAGAGCTCCGCCTGCAGCGCGGTCGGAGCGGCGTGGGCGGCCTCTCCGCTGCTCCTGGGAGTACGGAAGCGACCGGGCTCCAGCATGTAGACCACGGTGTGCGCGACATCCCGCTCCCGCAGGCGGTCTGATGCTTTGAGCACCTCTTCCAGTTGATAGGCCCCGATGGCTGTCAACACCACGCGCTGTTGTGTCGGCTTGTGGCCCGCCCACTCCAGCCGCAGCGCGCCCTCTTCCAAGAGACGTGCCGCCTCGTCGGGGGTGAACAAGTCCGCGACCCCCTCCATCTTCGGCACCACCAGCGTCCAGATCTGACCCTTGGCCTGATAGCAGCCGTGCATCACGACGGCCGCGGTGTTGTAGTCGGCGGGGAACAGGACGCGGGAGACGTCCGATGGCTCGCCCATCATCGCCTCGGCCATCGCGGGATCCTGGTGGGACTGCTCGTTCTTGGCGTTCTCCCAGGTGTGGGACGTGAGGATCAGCGGGACGGAGAGCCAGCCCGGCTGTAGGCCATGCTCCTTGCGGTGGTTGGCGAAGATGATCTCCTGACGGACGACGCCGTGCATCTTGGCCCCGAACGCCTCGTAGGTGACGATGATGTTGATGCCGCCCTTGTTGGCCAGGGCAGCGGACGCCACCGCCTCCTCGTTGAGAGCGGTGATCACGGCTCCGTGCAAGTCCTCTGGGATGCCGGGCTCCGGGTCCGTCACGCGGAACTTGAGCGCATCTAGCGTGCCCTGCATGCGATTTGACTTCATCTCGTCCGGGTTGCCGATCCGAGGACGAAGGTGGGGATTGGCCTTCACAGTGGCCAGGAAAGCGGCGTCGATGGCATGCATCGGCGACGTCCGGGTCCAGGTTGAACGGTTCGACCGGTCGTCGGCGACCGGCCGCAACTGGATCGTCGGCACTTCTCGCAGTCGCACATCACGCTGTGCCAGCGGGTGGTCGCGTTCGCGGGGGCGGCCGGATGTCCCGTGGTGCTGGAACTTGTCGATGGCGTTCTTCAGCTCTCCCTGAGGCACCCACAACGGACGGGCGCTCTCGTTGAAGCGATGTGCGGCCTGGCGGTCCTCTTTCGGGTTGGCCCCCAGAGGGAGGTTGTGGGCCAGGTTGGTGCCCTCCCCGTAGAAGCCGGCGCCCTTGGGGGCGACGGCAATGCCGTAGGGCAGTGGCAGCGGGTAGCGGTCACCGCGAGAGCGGGCCGCCTCGGAGGCCGCCTCCAGTCGGGTCTCCGCCTCCAAGATCGCCCAGGCGAAGGCCGCGGGGTCCCGGCCGTCGAAGACGAAGGGGTCGAAGCCGTGCAGCGCGAGATGATCGACGAACCACGCGGAGCCCCCCTGCTGTGACATCGTCGTCCTCTGGTCGATGCGACGTCCGTTGCTGATCATGATGGGTGTCACAAGGCCGCAGTCCTCCGGACGCCACCAGCGGGGCACCCAGTCGCTGCCGCGCTGCTCCTCGAAGGCTCCGTCGCTGAGAAACGCCACCAGTCTCTCTCCCCGCAGTGGCATGTGTACGTACTGGAGCTCCGTGAATCCCAGGTAGCCGCCCTCAGCCAGGCCGCCGGCGGTGTGAGCGTTAACGTGGCTTCCCAGAGGCGAGCCCTGCTTCCCGTCTTCCCGGAGCCGATAGGAATAGAAGTCACGGACGTAGCGGGTAAGGCCCTCGTCGCTCACCGAATAGCGTTCGGCATGGGCCGGGGTCATGTTGTCCAGCAGGAGGTTGACCGAGTCAATAGCGGCCACACAATGGCCCTGGCCCATGATCCAGGCCCGGGTGTGTCCAGTGATGGCGTTAGCGGCCGCGTAGCCGGCGTAGGCAGGCACCATGTTGAGGGCACCCCCGGTGTGCCCCTGCGGGTCCGGCTTGAAGTCCTCGGGCCCTAGATCCCGCCCATCCAGATATACGTTGCGGGCGTAGGTTTCGTGCACGACCAGCCACATGGCAGCGCTGGCCACCCGGTCGGCGGCGTGGAGGAGGTCGAAGGGAGACACGCCGTCACCCTTAACCCCCCGCGCGGCCAGAAGCTCCGCCATGGAGAAGACGCGGGCCTGCGTCTCCACCGTGTGATTGATCACCCCATACCCGACGGCCCAACGGTCCGCCTCCGGATTCCTCTCTCGATAGAGGCCCACCCACTCCTCCGTGCGGACGGCATCGGTGTTCCTTGTTTCGGGCATCCTGTCCTCCTTCTAACCGCAGCCATGTCCGCGGAGGCAGCCAACGGTATCACGGACGATTATCGAGGCCTCGTCGACGGGAATCACGTAGGCGTGCAAGGTAGAATCATCCGAGCTGATGCGGGCCTCAGTACCTATCGCCTCGGCGTTGCGGCCCTCGTCGAGAGTGAGCCCGCACCACCCCATGCCCGAGCAGACTCGCGCGCGCACGGCTGGCGCGTTCTCGCCAATGCCGCCTCCGAAGACGACGGCGTCCGCTCCGCCCAATATCGCTAGATAGGCACCTATGTACCTCCGGACCCGGTGACAGAACATCTCCACTGCCAGGGCGGCGCGGGCATCCCCACGGGCCTCGGCCTCCAGGAGCTCCCGCATGTCTCGTGAAGTGGCCGAGACACCCAGAAGGCCTGATCGCGTGTTGAGCCACTCCTCCACCTCCTGGACAGGTACGTTTTCCTTGCGCGCCAGAAACCCAGCCAGCGACGGGTCCACATCCCCGGAACGCGTTCCCATCATCAGACCTTCAAGGGGCGTGAAGCCCATCGAAGTGTCTACGGAGCGTCCGCCCTCAACGGCGGTGGCGGAGCAGCCCGCCCCGAGCTGAAGGGTCACGAGCCTACTCTCCTCCACCGAGGTAGCGGTGACCTCTGCATACCGCTCGGTCATGTACCTGTGGGCCAGCCCGTGGAAGCCGTAGCGGCGGACGCCGTGTTTGGCCGCCAGTTCGTGCGGTATGGCGTATTGCGATGCTCGGTCGGGCATCGTGCGGTGGAACGCGGTGTCGAAGGTCGCCACCATCGGGACGTCGGCTCCCAGCGCCGCTCGCGCCGCCCGGATAGCGCTCAAGGCTGGGGCGTTGTGCAACGGTGCCAGCTCACCCAAGGCTTCGATAGCGTCGATGACTCCAACGTCGATGAACGTTGGCTCCACGAATCGTGCGCCGCCGTGGACCACTCGGTGACCAACGGCGTCGATGCCGCGTCCCGCTATGAATCCAACGCCCCTCAGCCACTCGACTGCCCGGGACATCGCCTCGCCGTAGTCGGCCACAGGGGCGGTCTCTTCAAGGGCGCTGCCCCCCTCCGATTGGAAGCGGATCTCGGTCGGGCCGCCGATACGGTCGACGATCCCTTCGGCCAGCCGGCGGTCGCTCTCGCTCTCCACGAGCAGGAGCTTCAGCGTAGAGCTGCCGCAATTGGTAGCGAGGACGTTCATATAGGACAAGAGCGACTGGCCAACGAGAGGACAGATATATTGTAAGCTCCGCTCGTGGGCCAGGCCACATGATCAGCGAGGCGGGCATGGCCTCACGGCTGCTTGTCGGACGCTATCTGAGCCCACCGAGTATAATCGGGGTTGCACTGGGCTGGGGCCCAGCAAGCAAGCGGTGATGGGATAGGACCGCCATGGAGCCGCGCATCCAGTACGCCCAGACCAAAGACGGAGTAAGCATTGCCTTCTGGACATTGGGGGAGGGGATGCCGGTCGTACTGATGCCGTCGCTGCCGTTCAGCCACGTCCAGATGGAGTGGCAGATTCCCCAGTATCGCGGTTGGTACGAGCGGCTGGCCAGGATGGGGATGCTCATCCGATATGATTGCAGAGGCAGCGGGCTGTCCCAGCAGGAAGTAACCGACTACTCCCTCACTGCCCATATGCTTGACCTGGAGGCGGTGTGTGAGCGGCTGAAACTGGACAGGTTCGTACTGGTGGGACCCGTCAACGCCGGCCCGGTGGCTATCGGTTATGCAGCCCGCAACCCGGAGCGAGTATCACACCTCGTTCTATGGGGCGCCTATGCTCAGGCCTCCGACATCGGGTGGTCGCCACAGATTCGAGCATTCCAGGCACTCAGAGACCAAGACTGGAAGATATACACAGAGACGGTGGCGCATGTCTTCCTGGGAAGTCCGACGGGCGAGGAAGCGCGGCAGGTCGCCGCCTATTTCCGGGAGTGCCTTACCCAGGAAACTCTGCGGTCGGCGCTTGAGGCGATTGACGGATTCGACGCTTCAGATGACCTGCAACAAGTGAGGTGCCCAACGCTGGTGGCCCATATTCGGGACGCTCCCTACCCCGAGATCGGGGTCGCAAGGAGCCTCGCCTCCCGGATACCAGATGCCAGTCTTGTTGTTCTCGAGGGCGACTCTGCCTTTCCCTGGCGTGTCAATATGGATGCAGCGCTGACGGCCATCATCGAGTTCCTAGGCGAAGGAGTGGAGGCGGGGGCTACAGCCGCACCTCTAGCCAAGGAGGACATCCATACCATCCTCTTCACCGACATAGAGGGCTCAACGGCGCTCACTCAACGCCTCGGCGACGCCAAGGCCCGTGACCTGCTGCGGGAGCACGAGCGCATCGTGCGGGAGGCGCTGAAATCGCACGGCGGCTCGGAGCTGAAGACGACGGGAGACGGCTTCATGGCCTCATTCTCCTCGGCCACACGGGCGCTGGAGTGCGCCATCGCCATGCAGCGGGCGTTCGCCGCCCACAACGAGTCGGCGGAGGAGCCGCTATTGGTGCGGGTAGGCCTGAACGCGGGGGAGCCGATAGCGGAGGAGGAGGACCTGTACGGGACCGCAGTCAACCTTGCGGCGCGGATCTGCGGCCACGCCGAGGCGGGCCAGATACTGGCCTCGGATGTGGTGCGGCAGCTCGTGGCGGGCAAGGACTTCCTCTTCAGTGATCGAGGCGAGGTAGCCCTGAAAGGCTTCGATGAGCCAGTGCGGCTATACGAGGTGAGGTGGCGGGAAGGCTAACTGCCGGCGGACACCATTTAGCGACGATACACCCCGTTGACACTGGTCTAGTCCAGGGGCACAATCGCGGGCAGCAGACAGTGGGGTTGCCCCTTGTTCGTGACCGGCTGACCTTCAGAGGCGCAAAGACTCGCTGAGCTAGGAGGAGATCACAAGAATGGCGAAACCGACAGAGTACAAACCTGGCACGGCCTTCTCCGGTATCATCGGACGAACTGTGGATCAGTCCAGCCCGGCTTGGCCTGAGCCGGTGCGGGCTCGCGAGGACGCGCCAAACGTGCTGTTCATCGTGCTGGATGACACCGGGTATGGGCAGGTTGGCTGCTACGGGAGCCCCATTGAGACGCCAAACCTGGATGCGCTTGCTGCCGACGGTCTGCGCTACAACAACATGCACACGACCGCGCTGTGTTCGCCGACACGTTCGTGCATCCTGACCGGCCGCAACCACCACTCGAACGCAATGTCGTGTATCACCGAAGGGTCCACCGGATACCCCGGCTCCAACGGGCATATCCCGTTTGAGAACGGGTTTCTTTCCGAGATGCTGTTGCAGCACGGCTACAACACGTACGCGATCGGCAAGTGGCACCTAGCGCCCGCGGACCAGGTCTCGGCGGCGGGGCCGTACGACCGCTGGCCGCTGGGCCGCGGCTTCGAGCGGTTCTACGGTTTCCTGGCGGCCGAGACACACCAGTACTACCCGGACCTTGTGTACGACAACCACGAGGTGGATCCGCCGAAGACGCCCGAGGAAGGCTATCACATCACCGAAGACCTGGTCGACAAGGCGATATCGTTCGTCGCGGACTCCAAGCAGGTGGCGCCGGACAAGCCGTTCTTCATGTACTTCTGCCCCGGCGCCACGCACTCGCCGCACCACGTGCCGAAAGAGTGGGTGGACAGGTATGAAGGCAAGTTCGACGACGGCTGGGAGGCCTACCGCGAGACAGTGTTCGCGCGACAGAAAGAGATGGGCATCGTCCCGGCGGACGCCGAGCTTTCACGTCATGATCCGGACGTGAAGCCATGGGATCAGTGCTCGCCCGAGGAAAGGAAGGTCTACGCGCGAATGATGGAGGTGTTCGCGGGCTTCCTCACACACACTGACTATCATATCGGGCGCCTGCTGGACTTCTTGAAGACGATCGGGGAGTTCGACAACACCTTGATCATGGCCATCTCGGACAACGGCGCCAGCGCCGAGGGCGGCGCGACCGGCTCGGTGAACGAGAGCTTCTTCTTCAACAACGTGGCCGAGTCGCTGGAAGAGAATCTGAAAGCGCTGGACAAGCTCGGTGGCCCCGAAACCTTCAATCACTATCCATGGGGCTGGGCCTGGGCGGGAGACACGCCCTTCCGACGCTGGAAGCGGGAGACCTACCGTGGAGGCACGAGCGACCCGTTCATCGTCCATTGGCCGAAGGGCACCAAGGCCAGGGGCGAAGTCCGAGCACAGTATGTCCACGCTATCGACATGGTGCCCACCGTCCTAGAAGCGCTGGGGCTGGAGCCGCCGACCACCATCAAAGGCGTCACGCAGTCGCCGATCCAAGGCTTGAGCTTCGCCGATACGTTTGACGGCACCGACGCGCCGGGCAAGCACATCACCCAGTATTTCGAGATGATGGGCCACCGCTCGCTGTATCGCGACGGCTGGCGTGCCGTGTGCCCATGGCCAGGGCCCTCGTTCGCCGAAGCGGGCAAGGGGTTCGGCTTGCCGATCTCGGCGAAGGCGCTGACTGAGCTGGACGCCAACAGTTGGGAGCTGTACCACGTCGCCAAGGACTTCGCCGAAAACCACAACGTCGCCGCCGAGAACCGTGCCAGACTGACCGAGATGATCGCGCAGTGGTACGTCGAGGCGGGGAAGTACAACGTCCTGCCCGTCGATGGGCGGGCCGTCACGCGCGCCCTCGACCCGCGCCCGGCCATCGGGAAGGAGCGTACCAGTTACGTCCACTACCCGGGAACGCAGTCCGTTCCGCCGAACGTGGCCGCACCGGTGCTGAACCGCCCCCACAGCATCACGGCGGACGTCGAGATCCCAGCCAGCGGCGCCGAGGGCATGCTCCTCGCGCACGGCGGCGGGGCCGGCGGCTATGCCTTCTACGTCAAGGACGGCAAGCTGAAATGGTGCCACAACTACGTGGCACGCAACCGCTTCTACGTCGAGTCGATAGAGTCGGTGCCGACGGGCCGTCACGAGCTGCGATTCGAGTTCGAGGTCACCGGCGGACCCGACTTCGCGAACGGTAAAGGGGCGCCTGGCCGCGCGCAGCTCTACTTCGACGGCAAGCTGGTCGGCCAGGCCGACGTGCCGGTGACCACCCCGTTCGTCCTCGGCCTGACGGCCGGCGTCACTTGCGGCGAGGCCTCTGGCACTCCGGTCACACCGGACTACGAGCCGCCGTTCGAGTTCACCGGCACGCTCCACAAGGTGGTCATCGACGTGAGCGGTGAGCTGATCAGGGACACAGAGGCCGAAATGCGGCGGGTGATGGCCCAGCAGTAGCTACGCGTAGCCAGGGACTGATCCGGGCGGATGACGCACAGTGACCATGCTTGGAAAGCACGGTATGGCTTCATGGCCTCATTCTCCTCGGCCACACGGGCGCTGGAGTGCGCGATCGCCATGCAGCGGGCGTTCGCCGCCTGGAATGCGTCCCTTCCCGCTCACCCTGAGCCTGCCTGCCCTGAGCCTGTCGAACGGGTAGAAGGGCGAGCGGAGCCACAACCTCCCGCTCATGGTTCGACGGGCTCACCACGAGCGGGTAGGGGCGTTGGCGCGACAGCCCGTGGTCCCTACTTATGCGAATCGGGCTGACTTGGGGGGAGAAGCGCCTCTGGAATCCGTTCGACCTCAGCTCCGGATAGGGGAATCGGCCACTCTTCGGGGTGTGCGTACAGCTTGACAACGAAAGAGTCATCGGGGATACTAGTGAGTGCTCACTAGTCCGCTTGAGAATGGCCATGACCCGAGCTGCAAGGACTCGCCTTTCCGCCCAAGAGCGAGAGATGCAAATACTTCGCGCCGCTACTAGGGTCTTCGCCCGCTCCAACTATCGCCTGGCGGGAACCGCCGAAATCGCGATGGAGGCAGGGATATCGGAGCCCACCATCTACAAGTACTTCCCCAGCAAGAAAGAACTCTTTGTTCGCATTCTGAAGAGGATAGGAGAGCGCATCCTTGTGCTCTGGAACCAGGCTGCCACTAGCGACGAGGGCGACACCCTATCGGCTCTGACGCGCGTGGGGCGCGTCTACGTGGAAGGCCTGCGCACTCACCCCGACGAGCTGAAGGTCCAGTTCCAGGCGCTGGCCGAGTCCGACGATCCTGATATCGCTCACCAGTTGCGGGAGAACCACAAGGGCTACGTTCGCTTCCTGGCCCAGGTCATCGAGCAAGGAAAGAGCGAGGGCATCGTGCGGGACGACATAAATCCCTATGTGGGAGCTTGGCTCCTCAACAGCATCGGCTTCACCCTGACCCTGGTGCGCCTCTTGGGATTCGATAAGGACGTGGGCGAACAGAGGGTCGTGGAGATGATCAACGGCTACCTGGATTGGCTAGCCGGAGCCAGAAAGCAACCGCCCACGGACGAGAGCTAGGGAGGAACATCTTGCTCCTGTGGCCAGACCTGTCCCCGGAAGAACGAGAGGGGCTCATCCGCAGCTGCTGGTACTCCCACGACGCCCGCTGGTTCAATGCCGTGGCGCAGGAGTTCGGCCTCGAGGCGGCCAACAGGCTCAACAAGAAGGCGTGCCGCGCTTTGGGCGAGGCGGAGATGCGCCGCCTAATCAAAGCCCTGAACATCGCTAAGCCGACGACGGTGGAGGAGCTGGTGCAGGTGATCGAGGTGGCCTTCCGCGTCTTCGCGCCTCCACCCCTGACACAGCTCGAGATCCGAATTGTCGACGAGCACTCCTATGAGGGATGGATAAAGCGCTGTTATATCCACGAGAACGTCACCAAGGCCGGTATCGGCCCTCTCTATGATTGCGCCGCCGGCGACCGGATTCAGGGCTGGCACAATGCACTGGGCCTCCCGCTGACCGAGGAACCGGGGCCCCGGCCCTGCCCAAAGGTGCAGGGCCGTGAGTGTCGACCTGTCATCGCCTTTCAGTCGCCGCAGCCCTAGCCCCGTTCAGACACACCTTTCACCTGAAAGGAGGGAAAACCATGGACTTCGCGGTACCCGAGGAAGTGGAAATGCTGAAGCAGACCCTTGGGAGGTTCGTCACCGAGGAGGTCATCCCTCTGGAGAGAGAGAACAACCTTAGCTGGGATAGCCCCGCACCCAAGGAGCTGAGGAGGCAGGTGCGGCTGCGCTCCAAAGAACTGGGCCTCTACGGCGTCGATATGCCTGAGAAGGTCGGCGGAGGGGGCATCTCCTTCTCCGCACGTTGCCTTCTGGACATAGAGGCGTACTTTCACGACACGCTGTTCTTCGAAGACGTGCTGGGAGGGATCGGAGGACCTTCTTCCGTCCTCCTGGCCTGCACCGAGGAGCAGAGGGAAAGGTACCTCTACCCGGTGGTGAAGGGGGAGACCACCACCTGCTTCGCCCTGTCCGAGCCCGACGCCGGCTCAGACGCCACCAGTCTTCGGACTAGAGCCGACAAGAGAGACGGGGCCTTCCTGCTCAACGGCACCAAGAGCATCATCACCAACGCCCCCCAGGCCGACTTTGCGATGACTTTCGCGGTGACCGATGAAAAGCTGGGAGCGAAGGGCGGCATAACCTGCTTCCTCGTGGACACAGACCAGCCCGGCTTCTCCGTGACCCGATCCCACAACTGCATGGGCTTCACGGGGTTTCAGGGTGAGCTGGTCTTCGAGGACTGCCGGGTTCCGGCCGAGAACGTTTTGGGACAGGAAGGCTTCGGCCTGCTCCTAGCCCTGGACTGGATAAACGCCAACCGGGTCAGGTCCGCAGCCATGGGCGTCGGCTTCGCCCGGCGCCTTCTCAGAATGAGCGCCGAGTACGCCAAGCAGAGGAGCCAGTTCGGCAATTCCATCGCCACGTACCAGGCCATTCAGTTCAAGCTGGCCGACATGGCCACCGAGCTGTTTGCCGCCGAAAACATGGTCCACAGGACGGCCTGGATGCGAGACCAAGGAATGGACATCCGCAAGGAGGCGGCCATGACCAAACTCTACTGCTCGGAGATGGTCAACCGTGCGGCCTACGAGGCTATCCAGATTCACGGTGGCGCAGGCTGCTTGCGGGAGACCAACTTGGAGAGAGTCTATCGGGCGGTGCGACCCTTCACCATCGTTGAGGGCACATCAGAGATGCAACGCCTGACCATCGCCAGGAGGCTTCTCAAAGAGGAGCGGTGGTAAGAGCGCTCGGCCGACTCGAGCCAGCGCAGGAGAGGAGGCCCAGTGACATGAGCTACGAGACCGTTCTCCTCGATATCGAGGAGAACATCGCCACCCTGACCCTGAACCGGCCCGAAGCGATGAACGCCCTCAACCCTCAGTTGGGAGAGGATCTCGTGGACGCCGTAATGCGCTGTGGCGCCGATTCGGACGTTCGTGTGGTGGTGGTGAAGGGAGCCGGCCGCGCCTTCTGCGCCGGGGGCGACCTCAAGGAGTTCGCCAACTTCTTGGAGGGAGACCCTCTGCTGGCCATCCGGACGCTGGCTTCACGGCTGCACACGGGCATCATCGAGATCCGGCGCATGGAGAAACCGGTCATTGCCCAGGTCCACGGGGTAGCGGTGGGTGCCGGGATGAGCCTGGCCCTGGCTTGCGACCTGACCGTCGCCGCCGAGACGGCCCAGTTCATGACGGGCTACACCCTGGTCGGCCTCTCCCCCGATGGTAGCTCCACCTACTTCATTCCCCGGCTGGTGGGGCTCAAGAAGGCGCTGGAGATCTTCTATGCGGGTGACCCGATTGCCTCCCCAGAGGCCCAGCGGCTGGGGCTGATCAATCGCGTGGTACCGGACACCGACCTAGAGAAGGAGACCCATGCCCTCGCCCGGCGTCTGGCTCAGGGGCCGACCCTGGCCCTAGCACGAGCCAAGGAGTTGGTCCACCGGAGCTTGGGCGAGACCCTGGAGACGCAGCTAGAACATGAGCGGCACTTCATAGGGCTGAGTGCTATCAGCGATGACTTCCGCGAGGGATTGCAGGCCTTCACTGAAAAGCGATCGCCAAAGTTCAGAGGCCGATAAGCCGTAAGTCGAAGGAAGGAGGCCGACATGTCCGTAGACGAGAACACGTGGAAATTCTTCCAGCAGCATCTGGGGTACAACGACGAGGAGATGGCCATATTTCGGGCGAATCCCCGCAATGAAGAGGTGCTCGCCAAGGGGCCGGAACTGATGCAGAAGACCATCGTGGCCGAGGTTGTAGAGTCGCACGGCTGCAACAGCCAGCACAAGGTGGGCGACCGCTTTGTCTTCGATGGGGCGGGGAATCTCCTTGCCACGAAGTGCCCCCGCCGCATGTGCGTCTTCGCCCTGCACGGGCTGGCCACTCCTATCTTCGCCAGCAACGAGTTGCTCTACGCCGGGGCGGATCCTGATTCGCTGCGCTTCCGCCGCGTCGGTTGCTTCGACATCGGGGTCAGGTGCGGCGGCTGGGGTCACATCGTCATGGAGGTGCGCGTGGAGGAGCGAAGCCAGTAGGAGGCGGCCGCGAGGCAGCCACAGCGTCTGAGTTGGCGGGGAGAAGTCGTGCTGCCATTCCTGCCACTAGAACGGCAGGAGGCTTTTGAAAGAGGAACGATGGTAGGAGCCGACGGGCGTGGCCAGCCCGTTCGCCAAGCAGAGCGCCTGAACGCTAGACATGAACGGAAAGGAGAGGATAGCGTGCGCCCGCCCGAACTAGAGGAGCTATTGGCGAAGCTGGAGTCCCACCGGCGAGACCTTGAATCCCAGGTTCAGGAGATGAGCGATGAGGAGGCGAGCCGCCGCTCGGAACGCGAATGGTCGGCGAAGGAGCAGCTCGCCCACCTGGCAGCCTTCGAGAGGCTGTGGCTGGGATGGGCCATGAAGGCGCGCGAGGAGCCTGGCTCCGAGGTGGGCCCTCCGCCGCCGAATCCCCCTGCCTATGCCGAGGCCCAGCCTCGCCCCTTGGCGGACCTCCTGCGCGAGCTCGCCTCCGCGCGTAGCGAGACCATTTCGGCCATCGAAGGCCTCACCGACGACGAACTGAGGAGGAAGGGGAAGCACCTCCTGTTCGGCGATATGAGCGTCCTCCAGATGCTGCGCTCCCTGTATCGCCACGACCGAATGCATATGGATCAGATAGCGGGACGTGAAGCGTCGTTTACACCTCGCACCCCCGGCGGCGAAAGGACCTAGCCTCCGCGGAGCGTCATGTTCTGGGCGAGTCACCCAACCGACACTCTGGCTAATCTCATTGGCCGACCAAGAGGAGCGATGGAGGGAGGATCCCAATGTTCAGCCGGATCGGAAGCCTAGCGGTTCGTCTTCGCTTCGCCACCCTGGCGGCCGCGCTCGCGGTCGCGGTCCTGGGTCTGAGCTACGGCTCGGGCGTGTTCGACGACCTTGAATCGGGCAGCGGCTTGGAGGCCGTCGGCAGCGACTCGTTCGAAGTGGAGGACCGTCTTGTCGACGACCTAGGCCTGGGCGAGGCCGACGTTATAGCCGTCTTCGGGGACGAGACCACCTCCGTGGACGATCCCGCCTTCGCCGCCAGCATCCAGTCAACTCTGGCCGACGCCGAGCAGCAGGAGGGGGTGGTCAGCGTCACCTCGTTCTACAACGGCGGAGGCGACGCCCTCGTCTCCTTCGACCGCAGCCAGACCTTCGCCGTTATCAGTCTAGCGGGCAACCAGGACGCAAAGATCGATGCTCTGCCTGACGTCGAGTCCGCGCTGCGAGCGTCGACAGTACCAGTCCAGCTCGGCGGCATCACGGTTACTATGGACATCGCCACACAGCAGATAGAGAAGGACTCGCGCCGAGCCGAGTTGCTGGCCTTTGCCATCGTTGCCGTGCTGCTGGTCATCGTGTTCGGCAGCGTGGTGGCCTCGTTGCTGCCCTTGCTCATCGGCGGCCTATCCATCCTGACCACCATGGCAGCGCTGCGGCTGATCACCCAGTTCACCGACGTCAACGTCTTTGTCTTAAACATCGTCATAATGCTGGGTTTAGGCCTGGCCATCGACTACTCGCTGCTGGTGGTGAACCGCTACCGGGAGGAACTGGGCAGGGGCCTGCAGTCCACCGCCGCCATCGTGCGCACGGTGACCACAGCCGGCAAGGCGGTGACGTTCTCCGGCGTCGCGGTGGCCGTGAGCATGCTGGGCCTGTTCTTCTTCCCGCATTTGTGGATGCGCAGCATGGCTCTGGGTGGCGCCCTGGTCGCCTTCATCGCCGTGGCGTGGTCGCTCACCGTCCTGCCAGCGATGCTCGCCGTCCTCGGCCCGCGGGTGAACGCCCTTTCGATTCGCCGTGCCTGGATCCACGGCGACGGATCCGCCTTCTGGTCCCGGCTCGCCAACTGGGTGATGCGCCGGCCGATCGTGGTCGCCGTGGTCGTGGCAACCGTGCTGATCGCCGCGGCGTTGCCCTTCCTGCGGGTGCAGTTCACGACCTCCGACTCTCGCATCCTTGGCAAGGACGCCGAGCCACGCCAGGTGCACGAGCTGCTAGCCAACGGCGAGCACTTCTCACCCAATGAGACGTCGCCGGTCCAGATCCTGGTGGAGACCCCCGATGACGTTCTGGCACCGGAGAACGTAGGGTCTCTCTTCGACTACGTTACTGCCATCGAGGACGTGCCGGGGGTAGAGCGAGTGGACAGCATCGTCAGCCTCGACTCCTCCCTGGGACGCCAGGAGTACCAGGCGCTCTACGCGCAGCCACCAGAGTTGCTAGACCAGTTAGACCCGTCTCTGGGCCCAGTCGTCGACCGCTTCACCGAGAACAACGTGACGCTGGTGTCCGCCGTCCTCTCCTCTGATCACCTGTCGGACGAGGCGCTGGACGCGGTGGGGGAGATCCGGAGTATCCGGCCGACCGGTGGCCTGGAGGCGCTGGTGGGCGGCAGAAGCGCCGCCTTCCTCGACAGCAGGAACACCATTCGGGAACGGCTACCCTATGCCATAGCCTTCATCGCTCTGGTGACCTTCGGGGCGCTGTTCCTGGCTTTCGGGTCCTTCGTGGTGCCCATCAAGGCGCTGGTCATGAACGTGCTGTCGCTGGGGGCAGCCTTCGGTGCCCTGGTGTGGGTGTTTCAGGACGGCAACCTGGAATGGCTGCTGCGGTTCGAATCCGTGGGCGCCATCACCCTGTTTGTGCCGGTCTTCATGTTCGCCGTCGTCTTTGGTCTGTCCATGGACTATGAAGTGTTCCTCCTGAGCCGCATCAAGGAGGAGTACGACGCCAGCGGCGATAATCGGATGAGCGTGGTCCGTGGCCTGGAGCGCACGGGACGGATCATCACCAGCGCCGCCCTACTTCTGGTGGTGGTATCAGCGTCCTTCGCGACCAGCGAGATCATCTTCGTCAAGCAGGTGGGACTCGGGATAGCGGTGGCGATCGCCATCGATGCCACGATCGTGCGCGCGCTGTTCGTCCCGGCCGCCATGCGGCTGATGGGCCGCCTCAACTGGTGGGCGCCGGCGCCCCTCCGCCGTCTATGGCTGAGGCTCGGTATGGCCAACCTGGAAGGGGCCTCGCCGGGCGGTGCCCAACCCTACCACGATTGAGAGCCGCCAAGCGTGCAGCACCCGATGATCGCCAGCAGGCTTCCAGAAGAGAGGATCTGGTAAGACCGCCCCGGCCAGATCGCGCCAGCCATCGCAGAGTCATCTTGCGCGCTGGTCCTGAACACGGAGCCGTCTCGAACAGGTTTTTCCCCTCAGCTATCGGGTGCCCCGCCAACGGAGGAGGGGCTCAGTCAGTCCTTCTTGCTACGCTCCCGCTCGATGAGGTCGCGGCGGAGGATCTTGCCGGAGGCCGTCTTGGGGACCACTGACAAGTACTCCACCTCGCGGATCTTCTTGTACGGCGCTACCTTCTCAGCCACAAAGGCCATCAGCTCTTCAGGGGTGGCCTGGACCCCTTCCCTAAGCACGACCAAGGCTTTCGGGATCTCGCCGCCCTCCGGGTGGAGCTTAGGGATGACGGCGGCGTCGAGGACAGCCGGGTGCTCATGGAGGAGAGCCTCCAGCTCGGCCGGAGCCACCTGGTAGCCCTTGTACTTGATCATCTCCTTCTTGCGGTCGAGGATGTACAGGTAGCCATCCTCGTCCAACCAGCCGATGTCGCCGGTGAGCAGCCACCCATCCTCGCTGAGGCACTCGCTCGTCTCCTCGGGACGCTTCCAGTAGCCCTTCATCACCTGCGGGGCCTGCACCACCAGTTCGCCGACTTCACCAAGGGGCAACTCCTCACCGGTGTCCAGGCTGACAATCTTCTCAAGCGTATCGGCGATGGGCGGGCCGCAGGACTCCAGCTTTATCCGCTCCAGGGGGTTGGTGTTGGTGGTGGGGCTGGTCTCAGTGAGCCCGTAGCCCTGCGACACCAGGCAGCCGTAGATGGACTTCACCCGCTCCCCCACCTCCAGAGGCAGAGGCGCCGCCCCAGAGTTGATGAGCTCCAGGGAAGAAGTGTCGAAGCGAGAAGGATTGGGCACGTTGGCCATAGCCAGCAACGCCGGCGGCACCAGGAAGAGGTGAGTGATGCCGTGCTTGCCCACCAAGTCCATCATCTGCTCCAGATCGAACCGCATCATGACGACGCCGGTGGTGCCCAGGGCGAGGCCCGCGTTCATGAGCACCGTCATCCCGTAGATGTGAAAGAAGGGCAGCACGCACAGTCCGACAGCGTCCGACGTTAGATGCTCGGTCGCCAGGAGCTGCTTGACGTTGGAGGTGAGATTGTAGTGAGTGAGCATCACGCCCTTGGGAAGGCCCGTCGTGCCGCTGGAGTAGGGCAGCACGGCGACATCCTCGCGGGCGTTGATGGCCACCGGCCGGTACTCCTCCGGGACGCCCCCCAGCAGGTCCGGCAGGCCATCGATGGGCCAGGTGTGGCGCACACGAGGCAGATTCCGACGGGCCGCCTCCACCGGGGGAGCCATCGGGCTGAGGACGAAGACGGCGACGGCCTCAGCATCGTCCAACTGGTGCTCGATCTCACGCTCCCGGTAGAGGGGGTTCAGGGTGGTGACCGTGGCGCCGGCCAGGAGGATGCCGTGGAAGACGGAGGCGTAATCGATATGGTTGGGCGAGAAGATGCCCACCTTGTCACCCTTTCCGATGCCCTCGTCCTGCAGTAGATGCGCCACCTTGCATGCGTAGCTCCAGACCTCGCAGTAGGTGCGGGTGGTGCCATCGGCGGCGATCAGGGCCGGCTTGTCGCCGAAGCGCTCCGCCGAGCGGCGCAGGAGCTCCGGGAGAGGAAACTCTTCGTAAGGGGCCTGGCTAGGCCAGTACCCGGAGACAACCATAACGCGCCCTCCTCTGGACTCAGCTACGCAGATGTTGGCGACCCCGCAGGGTCAGATCCCACCGTTGGTCAAGCCACAAAGCCACCACCGGCAGATGGCGATTGTGGGGCTATTCTAGTCGCAGCCACAGGGGCTGGCAAGGGAAGAAGCACCCCCCACCACCACACTGTGGCGGCCGATAGCTGCCGCAAAACGTGCGGGCGATCACGAACCGCTACCGGGAACCTCGCCCGCAGGAGCCAAGGATGGGATGACGCTACTTGCGGATGGTGTTAGGCCGGCAGCTTTGCAGATTGGCGCGTCCCGCGCGGCGTCGTCTCTGTATGTCTGCTATCCGGGCACGGGAGCCTTCGATGCAAGCTTCGCCCGCAGTTGGGCTATAGCGTCCAGATGATCCTTCATGGGGAGCAGGTCAGCCGTCAGGTAACGCCACCACACCGGGAGCATTGCTCTCTGAGCTTGGAAACGACATGTGGCTGGGAGACAACAGAACGCCTGTAGTCCGGCGTGCGCCCGCCATCTGGACCCAGCCGGCCGGCCACACCACGAGCAAGATCTTGCGATCTTGGCGCTGCACTGGCTGCTGCAGACGGGGCCGCGCCTTTTCCGAGTCACGGTTCGTCTAAGATAGGCCGCGTGAAGGCCACGACGACGCTCGAAGACCCTACCGCAATTCGTGCATGTCAGCCTCACATAAGCGTCCTTGAGTCGACACGACTGGCAGAGGCGGGTCTTCCTGTACTTCATTACCTTCCCACAGCCAGTGCATGATTGCGGCTCTGCAGGGGGCTTGATGGATACCCCGAGGCGGCTCATGGCCTGTCGCACCGCCTCCCGACTGCAGCCCAACCTTCTTGCGATCCCGGCTGCCTCTCCCTTTTCGAGCTGGGTGCGTCCGTTGAGCACTTTTATCAGTAGCTCACGCACCCGCCCATGACGTCTTCCTTTCCTATCACTCACATGATTATTCCAGCACAAACTGCCATCGTGTGGGAAGAGCAAGCGGGTTCGGTACCTGAGCGACACTACGTTCCCATCGCCTGCTCCTTCGGCATCGACAGGCAGTCACCCGGAACTCCCATCAGTGGCCGTCACGGGCTGCTCCTGGTCAATCCGCTCTTGGGAGGACGTCGTGACTGAAAGTGTTCCAGCCCCTACCGCAGCCAATGTCTCATCGCGCACCAGGCGTCGACGGAAGGCCGCCACAACGTGGCTGGTGGCGACCTTGGGGTCGCCACCAGCGCTTCTCTTCCCGCTATGGAACCGCCCTAGTGGGCAGCCATGGCCACGATCGGCTGGTTGAGCCCACCTCCGCACAGTTGGTGCTGGGGCATGAAGAGCGCGGTCCTCCACATCATCAACCCCAAGCATAGCTTGGCTGGCCGCCGGGCAGCCAAGCCATCTGCCTGACATGTCTAACCGGAGGGAATTCTCCCCCGAGAGCTATCTTCGCCGACCCGCACGGCGGCTGCCACCCCTGCGTCTTCTCGTCCGCTCTTCCAGCACGATATCCAGCGTACGCCCGTTGACCTGCGTCCCTCGCAGGGACTCCATGGCAGCCCTGGCCGACGCCTCGTCCGACATCTCTACGTATGCAAAGCCCTTGGTGCGTCCGCGACGGTCAGTCACGATCTTGACCGAGGCGACATCGCCAAAGTTCGAGAAGGCGGCCCTGAGGTCCGCCTCCGTCGTTTCGTATGCCAGATTACCTACATAAAGCGTGCTCAATCGGCACCCCCCTACTAGACCATTACCCTGGGTCGTATCACGGTGAGCATGACCGGCCCCCCGGAGCGGGAACAGGTCGGCGCGCGGATCGTGCTACCAACGCTAGCGGGAAGACCTCTGCTTGGAGAAGCAGTCGTTGCAGTAGACGGGCCGGTCCTGACGGGGCTGGAAGGGGACCTGGCACGCTGAGCCGCAGCTGGCGCAAACCGCATCGTACATCTGGCGGGAGCCGCCGTAGCCGCCTCCTCCATAGCTGCCGCGCCGAGCCTCGCGGCAGGAAGGGCAGCGCTTGGGGTCTTGGTAGCCGCGACTGGCGTGGTACTCCTGGTCGTCCGCGCTGAAGGCGAACTCGGAGCCGCACTCGACACAGGTGAGGGTACGATCTTCGTAGGCCACTCGATGACCTCCTCTCTAATCCCTCGGTCAAGGTCTGGTCATCGAACCCGGGGCGATTCCCTGCGGGGAGCCGACGCGCAGAACTTCAACCTCGTCTAGGACATGGGCGGTCGGCGAGCGCCCTCCGCCGTGTCATAGACGGCATCAATCATCTTTACAATGCTAGCACGGCGGTCAAGCGTCGACCAGGGGCGAGACCAGCTCCACGGGTGGCGCCGGGATCCACCCCCTTCCGTATCCCCACACGCCCAACCGGGGTTGCCGGATCGCGGGCGGAGAACATCTGGAGCTGACGATGGGGATCGAACCCACGGTGTAGTACTTCAAGAGATGTGCGACACGCGGGCCTGGCGGCCCAGCCTCTCATGAGAGCCCTCTCTGACCAGTCACAACATCGGCAGAGCGAGCCGCTCCGGTCATTGCCAGGCACGCGGCGTCGGGAGCCGCCGGCAGGATCGCCGTAAGGGGGGCCAGCCGCGACCTGAGGTATCTGCGAACTCTCAGGGGGCCAGGGGGTCTCCCGCCGCCGGCTCCCAGACATCGTCACACTATCTCCGTGGGACGGTGGAGTCAAGCCGGAACGCTGACGACCTCTGTGGCTCTCGCTGCGAAGCAGAGCCAGGGCTGGCGTCAACTTCAAGGCGACACCATGTTCCCATAGTGTGCTGGTACCGCCGCACCAAGGCGCCCGCCGCGAGGGCGACCACAGCACCCGCTGCCGCCGCGGAATTGGTCACAGCAGTGCAGCTTGGGTAGCTGCAACCGGCCTTCCTCCGCAGCTGCTTCACTCCATTCTCCTCCCGCTACGCCACGCCTATCGCTGCAGGCACCAGGCGGCGTGGCTGCCCGTACATCACCGCCATCGCCTGCCCCGCCAGCGACTCGTCCCGCACGAACTCCAGTACTGCCTCCGCGACGTCCGCGGGAGCTAGCATCGGCATTCGGGACAGGACGGCCTCCCAGCGCTCACGCTCCTCCGGCGGCGCCGACTTCAGCCGATCCCTCGGTAGCTGCGTGTCGACGAAGCTGGGGCAGACGCAGTTCACCCGTATGCCCGCCTCATCCTTCAGGAAGGCGAGCGCCCGAGTCAGACCCACCACGCCATGCTTGGTCGCAGCATAGATGGGCTCCATGTCATAGGCAACGAGCCCGGCAAGGGAAGCGCTGTTGACGATCGCGCCTCCGCCGCTACGGCGCATGGCCGGCACCGCCGCCTGGATCGCACCGATGACCGCCGTCAGGTTGACCGCTACCGTCTTCTCCCATCTCTCGCGGGCCACTTCTGGGAACCGCGGCCAGCCGGTGTTGATGCCAGCGTTGTTGTGGAAGATGTCCAGCCTCCCAAACGTCTCCTCTGTGAAAGCCACCATCCGCTCCAGGTCCTCCGATCGCGTGACATCAGTGCACACCGACGCCGTCCGTCCCCCCGCCTCCTCGATGATTCGCATCGTCTCCTGCGCGCCTGCGTCATCGATGTCCGCGATGACGACTGCCGCCCCGGCCTCCGCCAGTGCGATGGCCGTGGCTCGCCCGATTCCGGCGCCCCCGCCTGTGACCAGTGCTACCTTGCCCTCCAGGTCTCTCATCTCACGCTCCTATCTATTAGCACCAGCGCGCGCGCCCGCCCACAGCGCCAGCTCGCCTGGCATGTGACTGTAACTATACAGGGCACCGCGACGCAGGACTGCCCCGTCTATTGGCGGACGAGCGCCCGGCGACAATAATTCGCAGAAGTCATGGTCAGAGTAGCCATCGTCGGTGTTGCCCAGACCCACCACGCGGAAAAGCTTTCGGAGACCACCCACGAGCTGATGTACCAAGTATGCCGCCAGGTGCTGGAGGAGGTGGGGCTAGTTCACTTCATCGGCGGTGTGGACCTCTCGGACTTGGACGAGGTCGCCGAGCGGCTTCCCGCCGACGTTGCCGTGCAGGCGGTGTAGCGCGAGGATCGGGCAGGACGGCTCACCGATATCGAGCACTTCGCTACGGCCTAGGCACACCTAGGCCGAGGCGTACGGATTGCGCCTGGCCGACGGTCGCAGACGAGATGCCGATCAGCCTCTCCACAAAGTCGGTGATCGGCCCGCATTATGCCCTCGGGGTAACCGCACGCCATGACCTCGTAGTGGCGACGGAGCGTCCCGTTGATGGCGAGAGGCGGTATGGAATAGGATGATGACGGCCACAGCCGCCGTGCTGTCCGTGTGTCCTTCAAGATGACCGCCCCAGGCTGGAGCTGGCCAGGGACTGCTTCCACATCCTTCCGGCCCCGGCGGCCCTGCGACCGGTCCAGAACGACAGGGAAACCACAGTCGAAGTCAGGAAGGACGGCATCGCGGTGACCAGACGCCGCCGACGGCGATAGAGGGAGGAGAGCCAACATGCAGCTCCCAGAGAAGGGCCTGAGTCGAGACGAGGTCTTCAAACGCCTGGAGTCCTTCCGGGACGGCGACATGCCCTGGCGCGACGGGCGGACTTGGGCCTACATCTACGATCCCGGCCGCGAGGCAGAGGGGGTCATAAAGGACGCCTTCGTCAGCTACCTGACGGAGAACGCCCTGGACCCAACCGTCTTCCCCAGCGCCATGCGGCTCGAGAACGAGGTCGTCGCCATGGCAGCGGCCCATCTCCACGGCGACGAGAACGTCGTCGGCAACTTCACGAGCGGCGGCACCGAGAGCATCATGCTCGCTGTGAAGGCCGCACGAGACTGGGCTCGCGAGCACCGGCCGGAGATCACCGAGCCCGAGATCTTACTCGCCGAGACAGGTCACGCGGCGTTCCAGAAGGGGGCCTACTACCTCGGCTTGCGGCCCGTCATCGTGCCCGTCGATCCCGAGACCTTCCGGGCCGACGTGGACGCCATGCGGGGCGCCATCACGCCCAACACGATCCTCATGGTCGGATCGGCCATCTCCTACGCCCACGGCGTCGTAGACCCGATCCGCGAGATGGGCGAGCTGGCGCTGGAGCGCGATCTGCTGTTCCACGTCGATGGGTGCATGGGCGCCTTCCTGCTCCCGTACTTCCGCCGCCTTGGCGCGCCGGTGCCCGACTACGACTTCCGCGTGCCGGGCGTGACCTCCATCTCCATGGACCTGCACAAGTACGCCTTCGCTGCCAAGGGTGCGTCCACCATCCTCTACCGGAGCAAGGAGCTGCGGAAACACCAGATGTACGCCTGCTCCAACTGGACAGGCTACACGGTTATCAACCCCACGATTCAGAGCACCAAGTCCGCCGGACCAATCGCGGCGGCCTGGGCCGCGCTCAACTTCATCGGCGATGACGGCTACCTGGAGATGACTCGCCGGGTCTACGATGCGACACGCAAGATCGTCGCCGCCGTCGATGACATGCCCGACCTGCGGGTGCTCGGCCGTCCGGACATGAACCTCGTGGCCTTCACCTCGGACACGGTGAGCGTGTTCCACATCGTCGACGAGATGAAGGAGCGCGGGTGGTACGTCCAGCCCCAGCTCGCCTACGGAAGCTCGCCAGAGAACATCCATCTCTCGATCAACCCAGAGAGCGTCCACTGGACCGATGAGATGCTCGCCGATCTGCGCGAGTGCACCGAGAAGGCGAAGACGTTGCCCTCCGGCCATCTGGCGGCGAGCGTCAAAGAGACCTTCGGTGGCATGGATCCTCGGGATATGGACGACAGCGTGCTTCAGGGGATGCTGGGCATGGCCGGCATCGAGGGCACGGCCCTGCCAGAGCGCATGGCCGAGATCAATGAGGTACTGAATGCCCTCCCGGTTCCCCTCCGCGAGCGGATCCTGGTCACCTACCTGAACGAGCTTTTTAGCCCACCGGAGGGCTCCGATGCCGCCTGAGCCCGACCCTTCCTCCCTCTACGATCTGGACCGACGCCACGTCTTTCATCCCTTCACCTCGATCGCCGAGCAGCAGGCAGCGGGACCTCGCATCATCACCGAGGGCAAGGGTGTCTGGATCCGCGATGCCGAGGGCCGCGAGTACATGGATGCGATGGCGGGGCTCTGGTGCGTCAACGTTGGCTACGGGCGCAAAGAGATCGCCGAGGCGATTGCCGACCAGGCGCGTCGCCTCCCTTACTACCACGGCTTCCTGGGCAACACCAACGAGCCCGCCATCCGCCTGGCGGAGCGGCTCGCGGCGATCACGCCGGCCGGCCTTGGCCACTTCTTCTTCTGCAACTCCGGCTCGGAGGCGAACGACACCGCCGTCAAGCTCGTATGGTATTACTGGAACCTGCGCGGCCTTCCCAACAAGAAGAAGATCATCGCCAGGCACGGAGCCTACCACGGCGTGACCCTCGGAGCCGGCAGCCTGTCGGGGCTCCCACCTTTGCACGCCCTATTCGACCTGCCCCTTCCCGGCTTCCTGCACGTGCGAAAGCCACACTTCTATCGAGAGGGCAGCCCCGATGAGAGCGAGGAAGCGTTTGCGCGCCGCCTGGCGGAGGAACTCGATGCCGTGATCGAGGCAGAAGGACCCGAAACCGTGGGCGCTTTCATCGGCGAACCCCTGATGGCTGCCGGTGGCGTGATCCCCCCGCCCGAGGGCTACTGGCAGGCTATCCAGCCCGTGTTGCGGCATCACGACGTGCTGCTGATCGCCGACGAGGTCGTGTGCGGATTCGGACGCCTCGGGGTACCGTTCGGCTCCCATCGTTACGGGATAGAGCCGGACGTCATGACGGTGGCCAAGGGGATCACGAGTAGCTACTTCCCGGTGTCGGCGGCGGTAGTCTCGGAGGACGTGTGGGATGTGCTGGCATCCGCCTCCGCAGAGCGCGGCCCCTTCGCGCACGGTCACACCACGAGCCTCCACCCCGTGGGCGCCGCAGCGGCCCTCGCCAACCTCGATATCATCGAGCGGGAAAGCCTGGTGGACCGCGCCGCGCGCCTGGGCCCGGGCCTTCAGCAGCACCTCCGGGAAGCCGTCGTGGATCATCCGCTTGTGGGCGAGGTTCGCGGAGAAGGCCTCATCGCGGCCGTCGAGCTGGTTGCCGACCGCGAGACGCGCGCACCGTTCCCCCCGGAGAACAAGGTCGGCCTGCGACTCCACAATCTCCTCCTGGAGGAGGGCCTCATCTGTCGCGCTCTTGGTGACGCTTTGGCCTTCTCTCCTCCGCTCGTCATCGAAGAGACCGAGATCGAGGAGGCACGCAGACGCTTCGTGCGTGGGCTGGAGCGCTTGGCCCAGGCGCTGCGCGCCTACTGACGATGGGAGGGTAGATGACTCCCGTGAAAGTGATCAAGCGAATCCCAAGGAAGCTCGGCGCCGTCAGCGCGTTGTCAGCACTGCTAGGAGCAGTGCTGCTTGGGCGTGCGGCGAGCCAACGCTCACGGCAGAAGGATGTGGCTCCAGGCCCCGAGCCCGACCTCGACGCGGAGGGGCTGTCGGGGCGGTTGAGCGGCGCGATCCGGTTCCCCACCATCTCCAAGGAGGACGCCCAGTATACGGATGACGAGCCCTTCCGGGAGTTCCGGAGCTACCTTGAGCAGACCTACCCTCGGCCGCACGCTGCCCTCACGCGCGAGCTCATCGCCGACCGCACCCTGCTCTACACGTGGCCAGGCAGCGATCCCACCCTCGACCCCGTCCTCCTGCTGGCGCACCAGGATGTCGTTCCCGTCGATCCCGGGACCGAGGAGACGTGGGAGCAGCCGCCTTTCTCGGGCAACGTCGTCGACGGCTACGTCTGGGGTCGGGGCTCCCTTGACAACAAGCAGAACCTGATCGGCCTGCTGGAGGCGGCTGGGCATCTCCTTGAGGCCGGCTTCCAGCCCCGGCGTACTGTCCTCCTAGCCTTTGGCCACGACGAGGAAGTCGGCGGGGAGGAAGGCGCCACCGCTGTAGCCCGGTTACTGGCCGAGCGGGGCACGCATCTAGCCTTCGTTTTCGATGAGGGGGGAGTGATAGTCGAAGGGGTGGTCCCGGGCGTGTCGGCCCCGGTGGCGGTGGTGGGCGTGGCCGAGAAAGGCTACGTGAGCGTGGAGCTTCTTGTCGAGACCGATGGAGGCCACTCCTCGACTCCGCCGCCCCAGAGCTCCATCGGCATCCTGGCCGAGGCGGTTCGGAGGCTGGAGAGCAGCCCGCTTCCGGCCCGTCTCGAGTCGCCGGTGCGGGCGCTCTTCGAGGCCATCGCCCCCGAGGCCAGGTTCGGCCACCGGCTCGTGTTCGCCAACCTGTGGCTGTTTGAGCCGCTGATGATGAGGCTTCTGGGGCGTGTCCCGGAGACCGCGGCGACCATCCGGACCACGACTGCGCCGACGATCTTTCAGGCGGGAGTGAAGGACAACGTCGTCCCGGGCCGCGCCCGAGCCGTCGTCAACTACCGCATCCTGATCGGCGACACGATCCAGACCGTCTTGGATCACGTCCGCCGCATCGTGGCCGACGACCGGGTCCGCGTTTCCGCCCTCTCAAAGCAGCGCGAACCATCAGCCGTCTCGCCAATCGATGCAGAGCACTTCGCGCTGCTTGGGCGCACGATACGGGAGGTGTTTCCCGGCACAGTCGTGGCGCCCTATCTGGTAGTTGGGGGAACGGACTCGCGGCACTTCCAGGATCTGACGGAGCACATCTATCGATTCATGCCCTTCCTGCTCACCCGGGACGACCTGAAGGGCATCCACGGTACGAACGAACGCGTCTCGGTCCAGGCCTTCGAGAAGGCAGTGGACTTTTACGTGCGGCTGATCCGCAACGCCGCAGGATGAGGTGCGGCCCCCAGGACCAAATGACCGAGGGGCATTGGCGGCTGCAGAGAAGGACAGACATCCCGGAGGAACGGTGCGATGACCATCGAGTCCATCAACCCCGCCACTGAGCAAGTCCTGGCTACGTTCGAGCCCTCGGGCCAAGAGGAGATCGAGCGCGCCCTGAGCGGCGCGACCGAGGCCTTCAGCCGCTGGCGGGGCACGCGTTTCGGGGAGCGGGGCGACCTCCTGCAACGCACGGCGTCAGGCCTCCGTCAGCAGAAGGAGCGGCTCGCCGGCCTCATCACCGCCGAGATGGGCAAGCCCATCGTCGAAGCTGAGGCCGAGATCGAGAAATGCGCCTGGAACTGCGATTTCTACGCCGAGAACGGGGAGGCGTTCCTGGCCGACAGGGCGGTGGAGACCAACGCCAGAGAGAGCCACGTAGCCTTCGAGCCTCTAGGCACGATCCTGGCGATCATGCCGTGGAACTTCCCTTTCTGGCAGGTGTTCCGATTCGCTGCCCCCGCCCTCATGGCCGGCAACGTCGCCATCCTCAAGCACGCCTCCAACGTCCCCCAGTGCGCCTTGGCCATCGAGGACGTATTCCGAGATGCAGGCCTGCCCGCGGGCGTCTTCCAGACCCTCCTCATACCGGGCTCGGCCGCGCAGCCCCTCATCGAGGATGTCCGCGTGCGGGCGGTAACCCTCACCGGCAGCGAGGAGACAGGGGCCAGCGTCGCTGAGGCCAGTGGCCGCTCCCTCAAGAAGACCGTCCTGGAGTTGGGCGGCTCCGATCCCTTCATCGTCCTCGACGACGCCGACCTACAGGCGGCGGCCGAGACAGCCGTGCGGGCGAGGAACCAGAACGCCGGCCAGAGTTGCATCGCTGCCAAGAGGTTCATCGTCGTGGAACGAGTCGCGGACGAATTCGAGCGGCTTCTCATCGACGGCACCGCCGCCCTACGAGTCGGGGACCCACGGGAAAGGGACACCCAGGTCGGGCCCCTGGCGCGTGATGACCTGCGCGATGCCCTCCAGGATCAAGTGGAGCGTTCGCTCGCAGCGGGGGCCCGCGTCGCCACGGGAGGCCAACGGCTTGAGCGAAGGGGTTACTTCTATGCCCCGACAGTGCTCACGAACGTTGCTCCGGGGATGCCGGTATCCTGCGAGGAGACCTTCGGGCCGGTGGCGGCAGTGATACGGGTCAAGGACAGCCGCGAAGCGGTGGCGATCGCCAACGACTCTCCGTTCGGCCTCGGGGCGAGCCTCTGGTCGCGCGATGTATCCCTCGGTAAGCAACTGGCTCGTGAGATCGAGACGGGCTCGGTATTCATTAACGGCATGGTCGTCTCAGACCCACGATTGCCGTTTGGCGGCGTCAAGCGAAGCGGCTACGGACGCGAGCTGTCAGACTTCGGTATCCGCGAGTTCGTCAACGTCCAGACCGTGTGGGTGGCTCCCTAACGCTGGCCCCTGCGACGGGCTCTGGCGCTCGGAAGTAACGCTCGTCGCCAGCGCGACGTATAATCGGTTCGTCCTCAAGAGAGCGCCGATTGCGTTTCCCGAGCCGGCGAGGTGAAGTATGAAAGGCCAACCGCTGTGGCTGGACGACCCAGCATTCGCTGACCTGCAGTTCCCGGTCGCTGAGGGCCAGATCGAGACGGACGTTGCGATAATCGGCTCGGGCATGACCGGCCTCTCCGCCGCCTGCCATCTGAAAGCCCGTTTGCCCGATGTTGATGTCGTCGTGCTGGAGCGAGATCGTGTCGGCTCGGGTGCATCGGGCCGTTCCAGCGGCGCCCTCACGGATATTCCCGGGCTAAGGTGGGCCTACGAGTTCGCCCAACGTGGCGAGGCGGAGACGCGCCGCGCCGCAGAGTTCCAGGGGAGCGGCGTGGAAACAGCGCTGAAGCTGATCGAGGAGGGCGAGATCGACTGCAACCTGGGCTCCCCTGGGTACCTGATGCTCGGTCGTGAGCGTGAAGTGCCGCTTCTTCAGCAGGAACTGGAGGCGATGCAGCGGCTCGGCAAAGAGGGTCGCCTGCTGACGAGGGAGGATCTGAAGGCGGTCCTGAAGCAGGACTACTACGAGGCTGCGGTGTGGGCCCCCAGCCGCTGGCTAAACCCGGGGCGGTACGCGCTCGGCCTGGCGCGGCTGGCGCAGCGACGGGGAGCCCGTATCTTCGAGCAGTCGGAGGTGAAAGCGGCGCGGCGCGACCGCCCCATGCGGTTGAGCCTGGCGGGAGGGGCCGATGTCCAGGCGAGCACCGTCGTCCTGGCCACGAACGGCTACACACCGAAGTTGGGCTACCTGGGGCTCCGCGTCTTCCCCCTCCACACCTGCGCCGTGGCCACCGAGCCGCTGTCAGGCAAGGAGCTGGACTCCGTAGGCTGGTCCGGTCGTCAGGTGCTCTTCGAGGCCGCTCAGACAGGACACACGATCTACTTGACCCCGGATGATCGTATCGTCTGTCGAGGGACGATCCACTACCAGTTCAACAACGGAGTGGCTCCTTTCGACCTGGCCGATGTCGAGGCCGTACTGGTGGCGGCGATCGAGGAACGGTTCCCTCAGCTTCGCCCCGTTCGCATCTCCCATAGCTGGAGCGGCGTCCTGGGCATGACGAGATCGTTCCAACCGGCCATTGGAAGGCTGCGAGGGCAGGGAGGTGTTCTGCACGGTGTGGGGTACTCAGGCCACGGCATCGCCCTAGCTTCGCTGGCGGGCCGATTGATGGCAGAGCTTGTCGCCGGCGATCAGTCGGAGGAACTAGCCTATGCTTTGGAGCGCGGGGTGCCGCCCCTGATGCCGCCCGAGCCGCTCCGCTACCTGGCCATCAACGCGCTCACTCGCTGGCAGCAGCGCCACGGGCACTGACAGGCCTGGGTGCTGCAGGAGCAACCGGCTGTAGCTTTTCTAGAACGTTTCCAGCATGCCGCATCTGAGGAGCGGGAAAAGGCACTAGGCGGCGAGGGGACGTGCGATAATGTCGCGGTTGGATTACACTAGGGCGATGACAGCGGTGACGGATGGCGGTTTCCGTCGCCGCTCTGGAGCCAGAGAGCAAGCATGATGAGTGAAATCGCGTCGGGGGCCATCATCGCTGCGGAGATTGCGCTAGTTGCCAAGAGGGAGGGCTGGCTCGACCGCCTGCTGGGTGCATTGAGGCACAAGCATCGAGTGCTTGTGTTTGGAAACAGCGGCGCAGGCAAGACTCAACTGATTGACTCGCTAACGCAGACTGTGCCGACAGTGATTGATGCCATGACTCGCACCGAATTCGTCACTGCTCACAGGTTAAGGATCGAGCGAGAGCCGTTCGTCTTCCTCGACACGCCGGGACAGGAGCAACACGTGACTCAGCGGCGGGAGGCAATCAGGGAGTCTATCAAGACGCCTACGGCCGGGGTGTTGAACGTTGTTTCGTACGGCTACGATGAGGGCCGATTGAGCATCGAGGATGCAATCATCGACGAGCGCATCAGTACGGAGTACCTCGCTGCGAGGCGTGAGAGGGAACTGGCAGCAATCGATGAATGGGCACCTCTGCTCATCGCTGATTCACCTGAAACGTGGCTGATCACAGTCGTTACTAAGGCCGATCTATGGTGGGACGCCCATCGTCAGGTGATCAATCACTACACAAAGGGGCCCTACGATGCTCGATTACGAGCACGGGCGAACAACCGGGTAGGTGCTGTGGTGGAGTATTGCTCGGTTTACCGCGCATTCCACGGGGTGGTGCCGCCGTCGCCTTCATTCTCACAAGCAGACCGCGAGCTGCTGAGAAGTCATTTGCTGAGGACGATGGTCTCAGCGATCAAGTAGGATTGGCCCAGTGCGACGCGAAGGCTACAGCGACTCTGGGCTGAGGTTCTACCTCGAAGAATTAGCCCACTTCACGACTAGGCTCCGATCGTTGGCTTCCATAGTGCTCGCCGTGACCAGTGTCAACTTCATCGCATCGTTGACCGTGGTCATGGTTCTGGCAGCGGGTGGAAATTGGTACGACTGGTTCATCGCTGAGATGGCGGCAATCCCTATCTTTCTGACAATCGTCGCAATCGCTGCGATCTGGCAATATGAACGGTACAAACGCGCCGGTGCCGTGCTCTACGAGGAGCTCAGTGACGAGTTCGAATGGCGGATATCGACAGGCGTCCGGAAGTCCGGCAGTGAGGAACACCACGCCCCGGATATTGAAGCGAGGGTGACCTTGAGACGATACGCCGCAACGACGGATCTCTGGCTTGCGCCAGGACGCGCTGGCGTGGCCATTTATTCGCTAGTGAACCTAGGTTTCGCCTTGCTGGTGGTTTTCGCGGCTGTAGCACAACTCGAGGAGTAGCCGCGGCCCCCGTCAAACTTGGGCGTTTTCGCCTCGGGCTGCGGCTAGCCTTCAAGGTAGCGCCGGCAGTACCTCTTCGCCTGGTCGATCACCTGCTCCACCTTGTCCGGGGCGCGCTCCAGCGTCCCGTCCACGATCGTCACGGTGGGCCACCAGTGTCGTTCATCCGGCACCGGTCCAAAGCCGGTCCTGCCCGCTTCGTGCACGCCGGTGCTGGCGCGGCTCGGATCCCCCCACATGAGATGACCGAACGTGCGGCAGTAGCGAGAGAAGATCTGGTGCCACCGTGCCGTGGCCCCCACCTGCGAGACCGGGGTCACCGCCCCCAAGGCATCGTACCAGCCCTCTCCGGCCACCAGCAGGTCAGGAAAACGTTCCTTTAGGCCGTCCCGCAGGGCCACAAGCCCCTCGTACACCGGGTAGCTGGGGTCGTTCTCCCAGAAGTGATGCGTGTCGAAGAAGACGGCAGGCAGGCGGTACTCCGCAACCAGATCGCTCACCTGGCCCAGCAGGCGCTCCCGCCAGGCCGGCGCTCCGGGGTTCAGCCAGGCTTGCCAGCCCGGGTCGTTCGCGCGCGAGGTATCCCAGTCCGGTCTGTTCCCGTAGAAGACAAGGCCCGCCGCTGACCTCAGCCTGGACGGCTCGCCCCAGCGGTCGAACCCCGGCAGCCCTGCGTTCGCACAGTTCGCGCCGAACATCGGCATGAGGGATACGCCCAGCCGCCGTGCTCCTTCCGCCAGCGTGCGGAATCCCTTCGCGCCGCCCAAGCGCGGCTCCGGGCGATAGTCCCCGTACTGCCAGTAGTAGCGGCCCTCCCAGCCAGGCAGGAAGGCCAGCACCCGCCGCCCGTCAATTCGCTCGCACACCCAGGCCAGCGTCCGCAAGGTGTCCTCGTACGTGTTGAACACGTAACCCGTCCAGTGCATTCCGTGAACGGAAACAACGAGGGCGATGTCGCGCGCCCAGGCTGGTACGTCGAGCCGGCTCTCCCACGGCTGCAGGCCGGTGGCCCGCTCCAGCAGACCGAGGTGCTCCTCAACCACGGCCTCGGGGTCCGCGCAGCGGCCGACTCGCCAGGTCGGCGTCACGGCGGAGCTTCCCATCTCGTGGGACGCCTCCTCGTGTATCAGCTCCACCGTCACTCCGTCGTCCGCGGGATAGAACGCGAACCGCTTGCAGCGCACTCGCTCGTCGAGAGAGCGGAAGTAGATGAACCCTCCGCCGGGGTCCGAGAGGAAGACCAGTGGCGTGTGGAGCGCCAGCGGGGCGTCGGCATCGAACGGATACCTGAGGACGGTGCCGGCCGGCGGCACCGGGCCGCTCTCCCAGCGGCGACCGTAGAGGGTGCCGGCAGGAAGCCCCCGCAGGACGAGCTTCAGGCACCGCACCTTTTCCGGGCCGTCGGTTCCGGCCACCAGGTCTACCCCGTCGGCGCTTGGCGAGGCGGTGATCCAGGCGCGGCCCGGATGCTTTCGCTGTCCGCCGGCCGACGTCAGACCCCTGCACTCTACGGTATGGCGGCCGCCGTCCCCGGAAACCTCCGTGCGCTCCGGGTCGAGCCCGTACGTGTTCTCGAAGGTGACGACTTGGAGGCCGACGCGCCAGCCGCTCAGGTCGAATGTGGGGTCATTGAAGTCGAAACTGAACTGGTGCACGTTGGCTGCCCCTCCGTCGGCAGGTAATCGCAATTCTACCGGGACAGCACCCTGCTCCGCGAGGGGCCACCGTAGCTCCGCGTGCGGCGGAGATTGGCTACTTGAGTGCTATAATGAGACAGCCTGCACTGGGGGCTACGCATGAAGAACCGCCCGCTCGTCGCCCTGGCCGTCTCCCTCGCCATCCTCGCTGGGGTCGCCGGGATCACCCTGGGCGTCACGACCCTCCTCGGCGTGACGTTCCAGGGGGAAGGCACGCAGCCAGCCGAAGGCGCCCGCTCAACCGGGGAGCGCAACGAGCTGGCCATCTGCATACAGGCGCTGGGGGCCGACCTGGCGGTCGACTCCTCTGCGCAGGCCACCGCCGCAGAGGCCACAGCCAAGTCACGCATCGAGGCCGTCTTGCCACAGGTCGCGACGCATCCCGACTGGGAGCCGGCCGGACTGGCGGCATTCGAGCCGGTCATAGATATCGGCTGCCCGTCTCTTCCCCCAGGGCCAGCCGTCCCCGAGGGCCTTTTCCCAATCCAAGCGATCCGGGGCCACGAGGTGTCAAAGCCAAGCCCCTACAACGTCTTCGTCTTCATCCTGCCCCCGGAGCAACTGGAAGAGCTTGTGGGCGCCTCATCCACGAGGACGGCGGGTCAGGAAATGATCTGCGACAAGGACCACTACGAGTGTTCGGCGGTGACCGAGGGCGTGTATCTTAGCACCGAGGATCTGAGCGACAGTGCGTTGCTCACTCGCGTGCTGGAGAACGGACTGGGCCTGCGCGAACGCCCCTAGGAGTGTGTGAAGGAAAGCCCTTGAGATGACATGGCTCCGACGACGGCGGAGATTGGCTACTTGAGTGCTATAATGAGACAGCCTGCACTGGGGGCTGCGCATGAAGCACCGCCCGTTCGTCGCCCAATGTCGATTGCTGACCTGCGCGGCAAGAACGTGGGAGCCGCTCGGAGCGTAGACATGCGGACTGGTTCGGCGGGAACGAGGGGGCGACTGGCAATAGGGACGCTGCTGGCGGCGGCGCTCATCGCCGGGTTCGTGACACAGACGGAATCCCTGTTCGACGACTTCTGGTCGAGCGTGCCGGCAGTATTCGGCCTGCTGGCGCTATTGCTCGCCGTGGCGCTGACCGTAAGCCTGGGAGAGAAGGTGGCGTTGCCTGCCGCCGTAGCATCTGGTGTACGGATGGGGTGTCTTTCAGGGTTGGCGTTCGTTCTCGGCGTCTTTTCACCCTTCCCGCTAGGAGTGGGTGGGCGGGAGCTAGACGAGTTTGGTGGGGACACAGCGGGGCCTGTCGTTCTATTCTGGTTCCTGATTGTTCTTGGGGGTGGGGGCGCTGCAGTGGGGGCGATTTGCGGCACCGCCGCCTGGGTGTTGCGGATGAGCCTGGGACAGAGACCGTCAGCCCGTAAGCCCGATGCGAGGGAGGCAAGCGGATGAGCACTCCCGTCAGCGAAGGGCTGGAGTTAGTCCAAAAGACGCCGGGGCCCCCCGATGTCGATTGGTGACCTGCGAGGCGACAACATGGGAGCCGCTCAGAGCGTAGACATGGGGACTGGTTCGGCGAGGACGAGAGGGCGATTGGCAATAGGGGCGGTGGTGGCGGCCGCGCTCATCGCCGGGTTCGTGACACAGACGGAATCGCTGTTCGACGACTTCTGGTCGAGCCTGCCGACAGTATTCGGCCTGCTGGCGCTATTGCTCACCGTGGCGCTGACCGTAAGCCTAGGAGAGAAGGTGGCGTTGCCTGCCGCCGTAGCATCTGGTGTACGGATGGGGTGTCTTTCAGGGATGGCGTTCGTTCTCGGCGTCTTTTCACCCTTCCCGCTGGGAGTGGGTGGGCGGGAGCTAGACGAGTTTGGTGGGGATACGGCGGGGCCTGTCGTTCTATTCTGGTTCCTGATTGTTCTTGGGGGTGGGGGTGCTGCAGTGGGGGCGATTTGCGGCACCGCCGCCTGGGTGTTGCGGATGAGCCTGGGACAGAGACCGTCAGCCCGTAAGCCCGATGCGAGGGAGACAATACACGACAGCTGAGCGCCCATCCAGAGCCTGGGGAAATGATCATCGGCCGAGGGTGGGTCCGCCTACTCCGGCGGGACGTCGTGCATGCCGTCCACCATCGCCACCATGACGCTGCGCACCATCTCCTGCAACTGCGGGACGCCTTGGGGCAGGCCTCCGTAGATTGCGCCCGTCGCCGGCTTCTCCCGCGGCGGGTTCTTCGCGTACTCCACCCCTTCCGCCAGGTCCTTGGCGAACGCCTCCACGACGCCGGGCTCCGTCTGCGGCCGCGTCACGCACATGTGGACGGCGTTCGGGTACTGCAGGCCGTTGAAGCGCCAGCCCCGTTCGCTCATGAAGTCGTTCACGTGGTAGATGTCGAAGGCGTCCGACGTGAAGGCGAAGCAGAAGGTGGGCTCGCCCATGATCCGCAGCTCCGGATGGGTGCGCACGGCGTCCTGCATGGCGAACGCGGTCTCGAAGATGCGCTTGGCGTAGCGCAGGTAGCCTTCGCGGCCTAGGCTGGCCATCGACGCCCAGGTGGCGGCGAGCAGCCCGCCCGAGCGGCTGCCGGCGATCCCCGGCGAGAAGTACTTGCCGCCCGGCCACTCGGGGTTGAGGAAGTACCCGTACTGCCGGATCGACTTGTCGCGGTAGAGGATCACGGACGTGCCCTTGAGGCCGTACCCGAACTTGTGAGTGTCCGCCGAGATGCTGGTCACGCCGGGCACGCGGAAGTCGAAAACGGGGATGTCGTAGCCCAGCTCCTCGCCCCAGGGGAGGATGAAGCCCCCGAGGCAGCCGTCGACGTGGAGCCCGACGTCGTGCTTCAGGGCGAGCTGGGAGAGCTCCTCGATAGGGTCGATCGTGCCGTAGGCGTAGTTGCCGGCGGAGCCGACGATGGCGACGGTTCGTGGGGTGATGTGATCGCGGACGAAGTCCACGTCGACGAGGGTCGTCTCCGGGTCGACCGGAGCGTCGATCACATCGATTCCGAACAGGTGGGCGCCCTTCCGGAAGGCCGGATGGCCGGTCTCGGGCAGGATCATCTCGGGTTGGGTAATGCCGCGCTCCTCGCGGCCCTTCTCGCGATAGACGAGGAGGGCGGTGATGATGCTGTCGGTGCCGCCGGAGGTGAGGGCGCCGCAGGGGGTGGAGTCGGGCCTGGCCGCGTCGGCGTGCATCATATCGAGGGCCATGGCCACGATCTCGCCCTCGAAGCGGGTGGCGCTGGGGCAGATGTCCCGCTGGAGGACGTTCGAGTGTGAGAAGAGGCCGAACGCCTGGTTCAGGAACTCGTAGTGGGTCATGTCGCCGCAGTACATCGTCCCGGAGCACTTGCCGGTCTGCCAGGCCTTGTCTTCCTCCTCGGCCATCTCACGCAGCTCGCGAAGGATCTCCTCCGGCGGACGCCCCTTCTCGGGGAAGCGGTTGATGACGCCGTAGCGCTCGGCGTAGGGGTTGCCGCGCGCGAACGGGTTGCTGCTCTTGTCTGCCATGGGACTCCTCCCTACTCGCTCGTGTCGCCAGTGCTCATGATATACGGTGGGGGCTCGTGTCGCCTAAGCATTCAGCGCCTCGAAGATGGGGCGGTTCTGCTCGAAGGAGGCCAGGAACTGCTCGAAGAGGCGGTCGTAGGTCCCGCGGGTGTCCGGTCGCGGCTCGTAGGAGCGCTTCACGCGACAGATCTTGGGGAAATCGTCCAACGTCACTGCCCCGAGGCGCTCGAAGGCCAGGAACGCCACAGCGCGGTTGATCACGTGGCGCGAGTCCTCGAGCTGGAGGACGGGGCGGTTCATGACGTCGGCGAGGATCTGGGACCACTCATCCGAGAGCGCGCCCCCGCCGGCGAAACGCAGTTCGTCGAACTCCTGCTCGGCGAACTGCTCCACGGCGGGAAGGAGCCAGCGCAGGTTGAAGGCCACCCCTTCCAGAATGGCCCGCACCATGTCGGCCCGCGTGGTGTTGAGAGAGAGGTTCAGGAAACCGCCGCGCACCCTCGGGTTCGAGGCGGGCGCTTGCGACCCGCTGAGCCAGGGCAGAAAGAGTAGACTCCCGCTCCCGGGCGGCGCCTCCCGCACGACCTCATCGACCCGGCCGAAGGTGTCGTCGGTCGAGTGATCGGCCAGCGCGTCGCTCGCGAACACGACGTTCTGAAGGAAGTGATCCAGCGTCTTCGCTCCGAGGCCGTTCTCCGCCAGAGCCATGTAGCGTCCGGGAATGGGGCTGGGGCTGCTCACGATCTGGTTCTGCACGTCCGTCCTCTTGAAGTCGACGTGGGCCAGGACCTGGCTCGTCGTCCCGATGTTCAGTCCTCCCCGGCCTTTCTCGAACGTGCCCGTTCCCACCGCGACCGCTTGGGTGTCGTTCACCCCCGAGAACACCCGGGTTTGCGGCACCAGCCCCAGCTCCTCGGCGACGTGCTGGCGGACGGTGCCGACAGACGACATGACGGGTACCAGTTCCGGAAGCTTCTCCCGATCGAGTCCCGACATGGCGACGAGTTCGTCGTCGTAGCGCACGGCCTCCAGTTGGCGGTTGTCGGTTAGCAGCATCATGAACGCGGTGCAGGCGTTCGCCGTGTAGCTCCCGGTGAGCCGCGCGGTCACGAAGTCCATGGGCTCCAGGAACTTGTAGGTTCGCTGGTAGATGTCCGGTCGCTCCTGTCGCACCCAGAGCATGTGGGAGAGCGAGTCGACGCCTGAGGGCAGCGGGAAGACGCCGTGGATGTCCAGCCACTTCGTGAAGGCGTCTGGATGTTCCTGATAGATTCCGCGGGCATGGGGGGCACCGCGACCGTCCATCCACAGTATCAGGTTCATCGCCGGTTGTCCGTCTCGGTCCACGGGCACGATCGAGGAGAACTGGCTGGCGATGCTCACCCCGACGATCTGGTCGGCGGGCCGTCCCGCGTCCTTGACCACCTGCTGGACGGCACTCTTGATGGCGCTCCAGATCTCCTCCGGTTCCTGCTCTGCACCGTCTGGCGGGATCAGGTGCGTCTGCACGGAGCGTGCCGCGGAGGCTGCGATCTCGCCGCTGGCATCGACGAGCGCGACCTTCGGCCCGCTCGTGCCCAGGTCGATCGACAGCACGTACCCGGCGCTCTCCGCACCCATCGCTGGTTGATCCTCCATTCTTGCCTTGTGGGCTGCTCGCCAACACAAGGGTAGCCGCGGCGGCTCGCAATGCCAACCCATGCCACGACCTGAGGAAGGCGTGCCGGGAAGTGATTGCCGTTGGGCCGTCGTCCCGACGGTTGTCCCGACGCCAATGGCGAGCGCGCGTACGACCCTCAGGCTATACTCTTGAGCAGGCGGGCGCCGGGTCGGAGGGCCGGTGGAGATTGACTGAAGCGGGTGAAGGACCGGATGTCCGGGAGCCGGAATGGACCTGGGCCAGGCGACCGATCATCTCCCTGTCATACCCTCAGTTCAGGCTGTTCTGGTTCAGCAACCTCATCGTCGCGGTTGGCCTGATGGTTCAGTTCACGGCACGGGGGTGGCTCACAGTACAACTGACCGACTCGGCGCTGCTCCTGGGCGTGGTGGAGGGGATGTGGGCCATCACCTTCGCCCTGGGGTCGATACCGATGGGCATGGCGGCGGACCGCGTAAACCGGCGAAATCTGCTCGTCCTTGGCACCCTTGTGGCGCTCTCCGTGGCGTTGGTGATGGGGACGCTGGTAGCGACAGACGCGGTCGCGATCTGGCATGTGCTCGTGGCAGCGGCGATAGGCGGCCTGCTTTTCGCCCTGCGTGTTCCGGTTGGTCAGGCGATGACGGCCAGGCTCGTGCCCGGTCGGCACCTGATGAACGCCATCTCTCTCAACACGGCTGGCCATAGCCTTCCGAACGTAGCCGGACCGGCGGCGGGAGGCGCACTCATCGCCCTTCTGGGTATCGCCGGTGCCTACTTCTTCACATCGGGTGCCTACCTCGTGGGATTGCTGATGATGTTGGGGATTGCGGCCTCCTTTGGTCATATCGACAGGTCGGCGGCCAGGAGCGTCAAGGATGGCCTGCTAGAGGCCTATCAGTATCTTCGCGCCCATCGAGACCTGTTGAGGCTTACGGGGGCGATGCTCATTCCGTTCGTCCTGGGCCAGTCCTACGTGCTGCTGCTGCCCCTATTCGTAGAGCAGGAGCTGGAGAAAGGGCCTGCGACCTTCGGGGCCCTGAGCGCCTGCCTTGGTGCCGGTAGTGTAGTTGGCGCGATGGCGGTAGCCACCTTCGGCAAGCAGCGCCTGATCGGCCTCCTAATGTTTGCGGGCGTGCTAGGAACGGGCGTGTCCGCTATCGCCTATGGGCTTTCCCAGTGGGTGCCTCTAACGGGCGCTGTCCTTTTCGTGGCGGGGGCGGCGGAAAGCGCTCTGTTCGCCGCCTACGAGACGCTGCTGCTTGTCCGTCTCCCGGATCAGATCAGGGGACGCGTCATGGGGTTGATGTTCACGCTGGTGGCGATCTTCCCGGTTGGGGCCGTTGCTGCGGGAGCGATCGCTGATGTCGTCGGGCTCAGGGCTGTAGCGGTCGCAGAGGGGATAATCATCGTGGCGATGGCGTCTGTCGCTTGGAGAGCCGTGTTGCGCCGCGTCGTGACAAAACCCGACTAGGCCCGCCCCCTTGCCGTTGCCACGGGTCATCCACCGAGTCGCGCCCGCCTGCCGCCGTCCAAGATCCAGCACCGACGCCTTTCGGTTACGAGTGCGGCACCCAAGGCCATTTCAGCCATCTGACCAGACCGCAGAACCCTACAACTCCCGGAAGTCCACCAGGCTCTCGAATTCAGCCGTCCCGGCCTCGCAGACGTTGTCGGCTTCTATCCCGGCCTCTTCTGCCGCCGCGACGGGATTCATTCCACCTAGCAGGATGATACCTATCTTGCTGAGACCCACCGGTATCTGGCAAAGCGGTTCACTCGTTTCGCCGACCCGGACGACGCCGCCGATGCCAGCGGCCTTGAGCTTGGCTAGGATGTCCTCCACCTGTGGCTTGGCGGGAGCTGGCACCTCGCGAAAGTTCGCCAGTATTCTGCCGGTCCCCGTGATTGCAGCTTCACGCACGTGGGTCATCCTAGCCTTGATGTATGCCCCGGACGGGTCGAGTGAGGTGCCTGCATAGTTGATGATCGCCACGAACCTCCTGGGCGTAGAATCGCGGACTTCCAAAATCCCTCCGAACTTGGAGTCCATAGGGATGCCAGCCTTGAGGAGGACGCCGTTGATGACCGCGCTGCAAACAGTAGCTAGACCGATCTTCCCTTCGGGAATCACCACGTCGCCCAGCTTCTCGCCCTCAGTCGCCACACCCACCCTGGTACTGACACAGAGATCGCTGCTGAACGCCTCCTTCATGGCCGCCAGCGCCTTCTTGAATTTGCTTTTGGGGAACAGCGAGGCGTTTATCCCGACCTGACCGGAGCGTAGCTGGGGGTCAAACGTGGTTTGGAAGGCCAGCAGGGCGAGCCTCTCCACGATGAAGCCGACTTGCTCGGTGGCCAGAGCGCTGTTCAGCTCTTGCAGGCCCTCCCGCGTGATCATCCTGCCATCCCTTCCCAGGGATCGGGTGAAGCCCCGCTCGTCGGCGAGTCTGAGATGGTACCTGACGGTGCGTTCGCTCAGATGGACGCCCTGAGACTCCAGCTCGCGAGCGATTGTGATAGAGCCCAGCGGTTCCGAGGACTCGCTGAGCACCTTGAGAATAGCCACAACCTTCCGCTGAACCTCAGGATCTTGATCATGGACGACCATGCTTCTCACCGCCTAGTGTTGGTCATGGCGCTCGGCCACAGCCAACAGGGTTTCCCCGCCGCCACTCTAGCCCTTTTTTGGTAGCAGCGCTAGTAGACATAAACACTTCTTCCCCTCAAGAGTTTGGACCATTCCCTAAGATGACCATCTGGTCATACTTGACTAACGAGTCCATTAAAGGCGTAGGCGAAGCCCACGACGAGTGGCAGGCGTGCGGTGAGCCCGTCGCCCCCGACGATGTTCCAGCGGCGCTCGAGGGCGCCGAACTCCGCGTTCTCCTCGCCGATCCGGATGTCGGCCAGTAGCGCGGTCTCCAGGCCCGCGGCGAACGCGTACCCATTGACAGCGGCGATGATCGGCTTGAAGATGTCGACCCGCCGCGTGTACCCGCAGGCGCCCTCTGAGTTGTAGACCTCGACCCGAAAGGCGTCATAGTCCGGCATCTCCGTCAGCGCCGCCGCGTCGTTGTCGTCCCGGAACCGCTTCCACGCGTGTTGCAGCTCCAGATTCGTGGCCTGGTTGATGCAGTTCTGCTTGTCGGGCCGGTTCAGGGTAATGGTCACGACGTGATCTTTGTGCTCGTACATGATGTTCTCGTACTTCACTGTGGTCTCCTCCTCGCGCACGATCTCATCTGTGTGATCCCTCTACGGCGCGCCCAGCGGCTTCTCGGAGGGCGGCGCCTGGCTGTAGTCGCCGAACGGTCCGTCCCTCTCTTGGATCGCGGCGGCGACTCCCTTCTCCTTCGCCGTCTTGACGAACTGCAGGCCCTCCGGCGTGTTGCGCATGTACCCGTCCAGCACCGATCCCAATGCCTGGGTGCTGAGTAGCCCCATGTTGTCGAACGCCTGGTTCACGATGAGCTTCATCGCGGCCAGTTGTGAGGTCGGGCATTGGGCCATCCTGTTCGCCCAATACTGAACCTCCTCCTCCAGCCTCTTGAGCGGGACCGCCTTGTTGATGAGGCCGATCTCGGCGGCCTCCCTGCCGGAGATCATGTCGCCGGTGAGGGCAAGCAGTTTCGTCCGCGTGAGCCCCAAACGGTAGATCCACATGCCGGTCAGGTAGCAGCCCCAGACCCTGGAATAGGGCGTGCCGAAGCGGGCGTCTTCGGAGGCGACAATGACGTCGCACAGGAGCGCCATGTCGGAGCCGCCGCCCACGCACCAGCCATGAACCTGCGCGATGACGGGCTTGGGGCTGCGCCAGATGCTCATAAACTTGGGTACTGGTCCCTTGAACGGGCTGAGCACCATCATCATGTCCTTGCCGGGGTCCCACGCCTCGCTGGCGGACTGGCCTGCCCAGCCGGCGAAATGCTCCAGGCCCCCCGAGAAGTCAAAGCCGGCGCAGAACGCCTTGCCCGCTCCTCTGAGCACGATCACTCGCACGTTGGCGTCCGCGTTAGCCTCGGCCACCGCCTGCTCCAGTTCCTCCGGCAGCGGCGGCCGAATGGCGTTGAATTGGTCGGGACGATTCAGGGTTATCGTTGCGATCCGGCCCTGCGTTTCGTACAGGATGGTTTCGTAGGTCATGCTGCCTCCCCCATTTCCTAGTCGGTATTGGCGCTCTGGATTGTCATGCGCTCGAGGACAATGTGCAACCTATCTGCTCTACCGCTATCGGGAAATGCACCGAGACCACTGACCGACTCGTAGACCAACGAATGCATGAACGCACTTCCTGCAAACCTGAATCACTGGCGGTTCCTCGACTGAGAGACGAGGGGATGCGTCTTGACCGCAATCGCTAGGCCAGAACGCCGTCGAGCCAATCGGAGGTTCGTTGTGTGCAAACGGCCATGGGGCATTGGATGCGATCGGCGATTCCATCGAGCGTGTATTGCTGCCATGTTCGTAGCACCTGAGAGGCGCTGCGCCGAGGCTGCCCCTGTCACCGACGAACTCCACAAGATGCGGCTGGATCCCAAGAACCCTGACCGGATGTGGGGACAGGCACACTGGGGAGTCTTCCACTCCGACGACAGTGGCGCGACCTGGGAGGATGTTACCCGCGGCCTCCCGTCCTTCCATGGCTTCCCCATCGCCGTCACGCACCGCCAGCCCGACGCCGCCTACGTCGTCCCACTAGACTACGGTCAGGACAACTTCCGTGTCTCCCTCGGCCAGTTCACCGTCTGCCGCACACAGGATGGCGGCAAGTCCTGGCAGGCGCTCACGAACGGTCTGCCCGGCCCCAACGACTATCAGAGCGTCTACCGCGAGGGGCTGGACACGGACGGCCTCGATCCCGAGGGTGTGTACGTGGGGACGAGCAACGGGCAGGTCTTCGTCAGCACCGACGGGGGCGATCAGTGGCAGCGGCTACCGGGAACCCTGCCGCCGGTGCTGTCCGTCACCTGCGCCGCCCTTTGACCAGACGGTTCCGTGATGAGAGCAGCGGTTTTCTACCGCCCTCACGGACTCGCCCTCCGTGGATGAGATCGACCTACAGCGCCATTGGGCAGGCCCATTGCACCAATCTGCCCTGCCAGGCATCCACGTAGTAAATACAGACCCTAATCGCACAAGGAGGCCCGGTAGCCGTGGACGGTTGGAAGCTCAGAACCGCACCAGCGATGAAAGGGCACAGATGGTTCGCTTCGGTCTATGACCGAATGCAGGCGTCCGCCGAGCGGACCTTCATGAAGCGCGTAAGGGAGGAGATCGTCCGCGGTGCCAGAGGTCGAGTGCTGGAGGTGGGTGCCGGCACGGGCGCCAGCTTCCCGTACTACAACAACCACACGGAGGAGATCGTCGCCACCGAGCCGGATCCCTACATGCTGGCGCGGGCGAAGCGCCGGGCTGAGCGCCTCGGCCGCCCCATCGAGCTGCGGCAGGCCGCCGCCGAGGACCTCCCCTTCGAGGACGACTCCTTCGACAGTGTTGTGAGCACGTTGGTGATGTGCAGCGTCGACGACGCCCCACGAGCGCTATCGGAGGTGCGCCGGGTGCTCAAGCCCTCCGGCGAGCTGCGGGTATATGAGCACGTCCGCTACAGCCACTCCTTCGGGGCATTCTGGCAGGATATGATTACGCCGGCGTGGCGGTGGTTTGGCGCAGGCTGTCACCCCAACCGCGACATCGCCGACCTGATCCGCGACGCGGGTTTCGAGTTTGAAAAGCTGGAGCTCACTAATCCGCTGCCCCCCATTCCGCCCATGATCTTCGCCCGGCCGCACATCATGGGTATCGCCAGGCCTGGTTAGGAGGTGCCCACGACTGTGGGCCGCTGGGTCATCCACACGGCCCAAGCCCGCGGTGCAAAGGAGGTCGCCCGTGGCTGACGCCCGTGAACTGATTGCGGGGATCCGAACACAACTGAAAGCGGTGGAGGGTAGGCTCTCCGCCCACCCCTATCATTCAGCCATTGAGGAGGGGCGGATCACGAAGGAGAAGCTCCACCTGTTCGCCGGCGAGCAATACAACATCATCAACTCGGACCTGCGCAGCATGGCCCTGATGGTTAGTCGCCAGGGACGCGGGGACGACCGCGAGTACTTTGTCGGGGCGCTGCAGGGAGAGACCGCGGCCCGGGACGCTCTGGTCGCCTTTGCGAGGGCACTGGAGATGAGCGAGCACGACCTGCAGGCCTACGAGCTCATGTACTGGGACACCTTGTACGAGGCCTCCATCTAGGATGAGCGAGCGCTTCACGGACCGCCTGTACCGCCTCGCCCAGCCGATCTGGGAGGCCCAACACAGCCATCCCTTCGTTCGCGGGATCGGCGATGGCAGCCTGGACGTCGAGAGGTTCAAGTTCTGGGTGCGTCAGGACTACCTCTTCCTCACCGACTACGCCCGTCTGCTGGCCCTGGCGGTGGCCCGCGCGCCCGACCTGGACTCCATGCGCCGCTTTGCCGACCTCGTTCACGACACCCTCAACGTGGAGATGGAGCTACACCGCTCTTACGCCGCTGAGTTCGCCATCTCTGTCTCTGAGCTCGAAGCGGAGGAGAAGGCCCCCACCACGCGCGGCTATACCGACTTCCTTCTGCGGGTAGCCGCTCTGGATGAGTTCTCGGAGCTCATCGCCGCTCTCCTACCCTGTATGTGGGGCTTCTCCGATATTGGGCAATACTTGGCCCAGGGCCCGGGGCCAGCTGACGACAGATACACGAAGTGGATTGAGATGTACTCCTCGCAGGAATTCGCGGAGCTGGCCGAGTGGTGTCGCGGGCTCGTGGATCGGGTCGCCGCCGGTCTGCCCGAGGATACGCTGCGGCGCATGGAGGACGCTTTCATCACCCCTAGCCGCTACGAGCTGCTGTTTTGGGAGATGGCCTGGAGGCAGGAGCGCTGGCACCCGTGACGCCGCACAGCGCTGTGCGTCAAGGGTTCAGCCGATTGACTATGAAGCCAAGGCTGGGGCATGCCGCCTCCAACCGGGCATCGACGGTGAGTCCCTGAGGTTGACAGTGGGTGATGTCTATGTGAAGATAGTCTTGTCATTAAAGCTGTCTATACAACGACAGCGCGGTCGGGCGGGCACCCTCCGTATCGAGACGGTTGGTCTAACCCCCTCAAAGCATGGGGCCTCGATACGCGGATGGGCATCACGTTCGCAGCGCTGGCGCTCAGGATGTAGTGTCATTTCGGAGGCGTAAGAGATGGGTCAGGCGGAAATGCCTCCCGCACAAGGTCTATATGATCCCCGCCACGAGCACGATAGCTGTGGCGTTGGCTTCGTCGCGCATCTCAAGGGTCACAAATCCCATCAACTCGTCGATGACGGAATAACGGCCGTAGAGCATCTTGCCCACCGCGGCGCGACCGGCTCCGAAGAGGACACCGGAGACGGAGCGGGCATCCTCATCCAGATCCCGCACGAGTTCCTCTCGCAGGAATGCCAAACCCTGGGTATCCACCTTCCCGACCCGGGCCAATACGGTGTCGGCTCCTTCTTCGCCTCACGGAACGAGCGCGCCCGCAGTCAGGCCATGGCGCTCTTCACGACGATTGTCCAGAGCGAAGGCCAGCACGTTCTCGGCTGGAGGAAGGTGCCGACGAACAACGCATCCGTCGGCGCCACCGCCAAGGCTGTCGAACCTGAGATGTACCACGTCTTCATTGGGCGGGGTGAGACCGTCGCGGATAACGACGCCTTCGAGCGCAGGCTGTATGTCATCCGCAAGCTGTTTGAGAACGCAATCCGCGACTCGGGAGTAGAGGATGCCGAGACATTCTACTTCCCCAGCCTCTCCTGTCGCACCCTTGTCTACAAGGGAATGCTCATGCCCACTCAGGTACGCGAGTACTTCCCTGACCTGTCAGACCCGCGGGTGAAGAGCGCCCTGGTCATGTTCCATTCGCGCTTCAGCACCAACACCTTTCCGAGCTGGCGGCTGGCCCACCCCTATCGGATGATCTCTCACAACGGTGAGATCAACACCCTCCGCGGCAACATCAACTGGATGAGGGCGCGTGAATCGCTTCTCACGTCACCGCTCTTCGACGACATTGAGCGCATCCTGCCAATCATCGACGAGGAAGGGAGCGACACCGCCTGTTTCGACAATACGCTGGAATTCTTGGTGCTAGGAGGGTACTCTCCCGCCCACGCCATAATGATGATGATCCCGGAGGCCTGGGACGGGCACGAGTCAATGAGTGCCGAAAAGAAGGCATTCTACGAGTATCACGGGTGTCTGATGGAGCCGTGGGACGGCCCTGCCTCCATCGCCTTCACCGATGGCAAGACTATCGGCGCCACGCTTGACCGCAACGGCCTCAGGCCATCTCGCTACTACGTGACGAAGGATGACCTGGTCATCATGGCCTCGGAGGTCGGCGTCCTCCCCATCGAGCCGGAGCGGGTACTTCGCAAGGGGAGACTGCAGCCGGGGAAGACCTTCCTCATAAGCCTGGAGGAAGGGCGCATCGTTGACGATACAGAGCTCAAAGCGAAGATGGCCACTGCGCACCCCTATAGCGAGTGGCTGGAGCGCAACTTGAAGCCGCTGGAGAGCCTCCCGGACGTCGAGGCTCCCGCACGGCTGCAGGGCGAAGACCTGCTGGAGCAGCAGATCGCCTTCGGGTACACGGTCGAGGACCTGAAGCGCATCCTCGATCCCATGATGAGGACCGGCGCCGAGCCCATCGGGTCCATGGGCAACGATGTCCCTCTGGCGGTGCTCTCAGACCGGGCTCAGCCACTCTTCAACTACTTCAAGCAACTGTTCGCGCAGGTGACCAATCCCCCGCTCGATGCCATCCGCGAGGAGCTTGTCACCTCCGTGAAGACGGTCATCGGAACCGAACGCAACATCCTCGATGCCGATCCCGAAAGCTGCCGCCTGGTAAGCCTTAACACACCGTTTCTCGACAACCATCAACTCGCCAAGCTGAAAACCCTCAATGACGGGCCTTTCCGGGCGACCGTACTGCCGATACTGTTCCCGGCCAGGGAGGGCCCGGGCGGACTCGAACCTGCCCTCGATGAGCTGTTCCGCTCGGCGGACGAGGCGATCGAGAATGGAGCCACGATCCTCATCCTCTCCGATCGCGGAGTCGACGCCGACAATGCCCCTATCCCTTCGCTGCTGGCAGTGGCGGGCCTACACCACCACCTGGTTCGGAAGAAGACGCGGACACGAGTGGGGCTGGTCGTCGAGACCGGCGACGCCCGCGAAGGACACCACTTCGCGTTGCTCATCGGCTATGGAGCGGGCGCCGTCAACCCCTACCTGGCCCTCGACACGCTTGCGCCTCTTTGCGATGACGGTCTCAGCGAGGAGACCTTGGCCTACGACAAGGCTGTGTCCACGTACCTGAAGGCGACCAAGAAGGCGGTCGTCAAGATAATGTCGAAGATGGGCATCTCTACCGTCCAGAGCTACCGCGGCGCCCAGATCTTCGAGGCGATCGGCCTCTCCAAACAGCTCGTAGACCGGTACTTCACGAAAACTACATCGCGCATCGATGGCATCGGCGTGGAGGAGATCGCGGCTGAGGCCCTCGTCCATCACAGCCGTGCCTATCCGACGCGCGAGGGAGGGCGGCATGGGCTCGACTGGGGAGGTCAGTACCAGTGGCGCCGAGACGGCGAATACCATCAGTTCAATCCGACCACGATATTCCTCCTCCAGCAGGCCGTGCGCACCGGTCGAACCGATCTGTACCGGGACTACAGCCGACTGGCGAACGAGCAGAGCGAACGCATGGCCACCTTGCGAGGGCTGTTCGAGCTGAAGCCGGACCGATCGCCCGTTCCCGTCGAGGAAGTGGAGCCGGTTGAGGATCTCCTGCGGCGTTTCGTCACTGGTGCCATGTCATTCGGCTCCATCAGCGCCGAAGCGCATGAGACGCTGGCCATCGCCATGAACCGCATCAAGGGCAGAAGCAACAGCGGCGAGGGCGGCGAAGACAATCGGCGCTACGTCCCTAGCCCTAACGGTGACTCCCGCCGCAGCGCGACCAAGCAGGTCGCTTCGGGCCGTTTCGGCGTCACCAGCGAGTACCTCGTCAACGCCGATGAGCTACAGATCAAGATGGCGCAGGGCGCCAAGCCCGGCGAGGGCGGCCAACTCCCCGGCCACAAGGTCTATCCATGGATAGCTGCGGTGAGGTACTCCACCCCTGGCGTGCCGCTCATCAGCCCGCCGCCTCATCACGACATCTACTCGATTGAGGATCTCGCGCAGCTCATCCACGACTTGAAGAACTCCAATTCGCGCGCGCAGATCAACGTGAAGCTTGTGGCCGAGATCGGCGTGGGCACAGTCGCCGCCGGGGTGGCAAAGGCTAAGTCGGACGTCGTTCTGATCAGCGGCCACGACGGCGGCACGGGCGCCAGCCCTATGTCTTCCATCAAGCACGCCGGCGTTCCCTGGGAGCTCGGCCTTGCCGAAACCCAGCAGACCCTGGTCCTGAACAGGCTCCGGGACCGCATCATCGTTCAGGTTGACGGCCAGATGAAGACCGGGCGCGACGTCGTGATTGCCGGCCTTCTGGGCGCCGAGGAGTTCGGATTCGCGACTGCCCCGCTCATCTCCATGGGTTGCGTCATGGAGCGCGCCTGCCACCTTGACACGTGCTCCGTCGGCATCGCCACCCAGAACCCGAAGCTGCGGGAGAGGTTCAAAGGCCGGCCCGAGGACGTCATCAACTTCTTCCGCTTCATCGCCGAAGAGGTGCGCGAGCTCATGGCCCATCTCGGCTTCCGCAAGTTCGACGAGATGATCGGCCGCAGCGACCTGCTCGACATGCGCCGGGCAATCGACCACTGGAAGGCGCGGGGCCTGGACCTGTCGGCGATTCTCCACCGCCCGGAAGTCGGGCCGGAGGTCGCCACAAGGCGAGTCATCCCCCAAGACCACGGTCTAGAACGGGCGCTGGATCAGAAGCTCCTGAACCTCGCTGCGCCGGCTCTGGAGCGTCGGAAGCCCGTAACGATCGAGATGCCCATCCGGAATGTGAACCGTACTGTCGGCACAATCCTGGGCAGCGAGCTCACTCGTCGCTACGGTTTCAAGGGTTTGCCGGACGACACGATCACCATCAGGTTCAACGGCTCCGCCGGCCAGAGCTTTGGCGCTTTCCTGCCGGCGGGCATCACCCTCTGGCTCGATGGCGACGCCAACGACTACTTCGCGAAGGGTCTTTCCGGCGGCAAGATCATCGTGCACCCCCCCAGCGCTTCGACGTTCGTGCCGGAGGAGAACATCCTCATCGGCAACGTCGCCCTCTACGGCGCCACCGGCGGAAGCGTCTTCGTCCGCGGCGTCGCGGGGGAGCGCTTTGGAGTCCGCAATAGCGGCGCGATCGCCGTCGTTGAGGGCACAGGGGACCATTGCTGCGAGTACATGACCGGCGGCCGCGTGGTCGTGCTGGGCCGAAGCGGTCGCAACTTCGGTGCCGGCATGAGCGGTGGTATCGCCTACGCGTACGACGAAGCGGGCGATTTCGCCACCCGCTGCAATATGGAGATGGTGGCTCTGGAACGGCTGGAGGACTCCGAGGACCTCGACCTTGTGCACGGCTTGATGGAGCGCCACCTGGAGTACACCAGCAGCGCCGTGGCGGAGGGGTTGCTCCGCGACTGGCCCAAGGCCGCCGAACGATTCGTGAAGGTCATGCCGCTCGACTATCGTCGCGTCCTCGAGGAACTGCGCCGCGCCAGCGAGGCGCGCAGCTCAGGCAGCGGAGACTCGATCGGGGCCGCCCGTGGGTAAGCCGACCGGGTTCCTTGAGTTTGAGCGCGAGACGCCTCCGCGGCGCCCCGTAGATGAGCGCGTCCAGGACTGGCTTGAGGTCTACGAGGAATTCCCCGTCGACGATCTCAAGAAGCAAGCGGCACGATGCATGGACTGCGGCATCCCCTTCTGTCACGACGGCTGTCCCCTCGGGAACATCATCCCTGACTGGAACGATCTCGTGTACCGTGACCAGTGGCACCAGGCTATCGACCGCCTGCATGCGACGAACAACTTCCCAGACTTCACCGGCAGGCTCTGTCCCGCCCCCTGTGAGGCGGCCTGCGTGCTCGGCATAAACGACGACGCGGTGACCATCAAACAGATCGAGCTCTCCATTATCGAGCACGCGTACGAAGAGGGCTGGGTCAAACCGGAGCCGCCTCAGACCCTCACCGGCAAGACCGTCGCCATCGCCGGCTCGGGCCCCGCCGGCCTCGCCTGCGCCCAGCAGCTGGCCCGTGCCGGGCACACCGTTACCGTCTTCGAACGCGCCGACCGCATCGGCGGGCTCCTCCGTTACGGCATTCCCGAGTTCAAGATGGAGAAGAGGTTCCTGAATCGTCGGCTCGCCCAGATGGAAGCGGAAGGCGTCATCTTCCGCCCCGGCGTCAACGTCGGGGTCGACATCGACGCCCGAGAGCTGCGTCAGCAGTTCGACGCCGTCTGCCTGGCCAGTGGTGCGACGAAGGCACGCGACCTTGACGTCCCCGGGCGTGATCTGAAGGGCGTGTACTTCGCCATGGAGTATCTGCCCCTGCAGAACCGGCGCAACGAGGGAGATGCCATCTCGGCCGACACCTTCATCACGGCCAAAGACAAGCGCGTCATCATTCTCGGCGGTGGCGATACCGGCGCGGACTGCCTTGGCACTGCACATCGCCAGGGCGCCAAGGAAGTGCTGCAGTATGAGTTGCTGCCGAAGCCGCCCGCCGAGCGTTCACCGGAGGATCCGTGGCCCACATGGCCGAACATCTACCGCACGTCAGCCGCGCATGAGGAGGGCGGCGTACTCCAGTACTGCATCCTGACCAAGCGCCTGTCCGGTGAGAACGGTGTTCTCAAGAAGCTCCACGCCGTCAAGGTGGAGTTCGCCAGCGAGGACGGTCGCCAAGCGATGCGCGAAATCCCGGGCAGCGACTTTGAGGAGGACGTCGACCTCTTGCTCCTCGCCATGGGCTTCCTCGGCCCCGAAAAGGACGGGATGCTGGGTCAGCTCGGGGTCGAGCTCACGCAGCGCGGCAACGTGAAGGCCAACGAGAGCCGGATGACCAGCGTTCCCGGCGTGTTCACAGCCGGGGACATGACTCGAGGTCAGTCGCTCATCGTCTGGGCCATCGCGGAAGGTCGCGCGGCCGCCCGCGGTATCGACCTGTATCTGATGGGGAAAACCGCCCTGGCGGCGCACTAGGTAGCTGTGGCCGCTGGCAGCAGCCCCCGTGGCTGTCATGGTCGTTTAAGACCTCAATCAGAAACGGAGGCAGGAAACCCAACCACAGCAGCACTAACACAGCAAGTGGTAGCGTTCATGGGGGCAAGCTCGGGTAGGGCATCACCGCAGAAGCCCCGCAAACAGCTGGGAGGAGTGTGAAACGTGGCACCGGATAGTGCGATGGTCATCGTGGCCCACGCCGACGACGCAGAGTTCATGCTGGCCGGAACCGTTGCTCTGTGGGTCCGTGAGGGAACGAAGGTGACCTACGTCATCGTCACGAATGGCAACAAGGGATCAGATGACCCCAACGTGACGGCTGAGCAGCTTGCAGCCGTGCGCAGAGCCGAGCAGCAGCGAGCGGCCGACCGACTTGGGGTCGATAAGGTCCTGTTCCTGGGCTACGAGGATGGGATCCTTCAGCCGACGCTCGAACTTCGCCGCGATCTTGCTAGAGTCTTGCGGGCACACACTCCACACACCATCGTCACTTTTGACCCGACAACTCGCTTCTTAAGCGATACGTATCCTAACCACCCTGACCACCGAGCCGCCGGCGACGCCGCTGTAGATGCGGCGTTCCCCGCCGCACGTGACCGCCTCACCTTTCCCGAGCTTCTTGACGAGGGCTTGCAGCCTCACAAGGTCAAAGAGATCTGGCTCGGTGCCACCGCGACCCCGAACCACTGGGTAGATATCGAGAGCACCCTGGACTTGAAGATAGAGGCTCTCCGCGAACACGAGAGCCAGATGGGCGAATTCCCGTTTGAAGACTTCGTCGCTCAGTTGGCGAAAGACCAGGCGCAGGGCAGCCGCCATACGATGGCCGAGAGCTTCCGGCGGATAGTGTTGGAGTAGGGCGGCGACGACAAAGACTAGGCTGACCTACAGGCGATAGGACTTGGCCCCACCCCAGTTGACGGTCCCGTTCGCCCCTGAGGATACGGCCAACATCGGGGCGCTAGACTTCAATCAGATCGTGGCGCGGATGCTCTCCAGGCGACCGGAGCTGCTGCCAATCAGCACACCCTGAATCGCTTGCTCCGTGGTCATGTCGGGGGCGCCCGATCTCTATCGCCGGCGGCTGATCTGGGCGCAGCGCTTCCGCCTGGCTCCCTGGTCGGCGGCTAGGGCGCCAGTGCGTTCGAGCGGCCATGACAGCGTTTGAATTTCAGCCCGCTGCCACACGGACACGGTTCGTTGCGCCCCACACCGACGAACTGGGCCTCTTTGCCCCCATCCTCATCGGCGTAGTAGGTCATGATCTCGGCCGGCGCTCGACCCTGGCGCAGCAGACCGGCCATCATGCGCATCGGCCGGTCCGCGTGTTTGAAGAACATCTTGTATCCGGCACACAGGTAGTTCAGCCCGGGTTCACCATCCGGCGTCTCGACGAAGCGGTTCTTGGGACAGCCACCGCAGCAGGCGAAGCGCACCTCGCATTCACGACAGTATCGCGGCAGGGACTCTAGCTTGGCCTGACCGAATTGGCGCTGCCTGTCCGAGGCGACCAGCTCAATCATGTGCGTCTGCCTGATGTTGCCCAGCAGGTACGCCGGCTCCACATAATGGTCGCAGGAATACAGGTCGCCGTTATGCTCCAACGCCAGCGCTAGCCCACAGGTCTCCGAAAAGACGCACGAGCCCGGCGGCGCACCGACCCAGTTGGCCAGCGCAGAATCGAAGTGTCGGACGTATACGCGGCCCACGTCCTGCCGCACCCACTCCTCGAAGACAGCGGTCAGAAAAGCCCCAAACTGCTCCGTCGTCACGGAGCGGTCGGTGACGGTGTTGCCCTCCTGCAGAAGGGTGCTGCCATCTTCGTTGATGCGCTCCACGATCGGGATGAACTGGATGAACTCGGCCCCGAGCTCATCTCGCAGGAAGCGATAGACCTGCAGCGGGTGGTCAGCGTTGGTGGCGTTGACTGTGCAGAGGATATTGAAGTCCACGCCGTGCGTCTTGAGACGGCGCCAGCCGCGCATCACCCGCTCGAAGCTGCCCTTGCCGCCTCTGCTGACCCGGTAGGCGTCGTGCAGCTCCTTCGGGCCGTCCACGCTGAGACCGATGAGGAATTCGTGCTCACGAAAGAAGGCGCACCATTCGTCATCCAGCACGGTGCCGTTGGTCTGCATGGTATAGGCGATACGCTGGCCCGGCTTCCTGCACCTCTCGGCGTATTTCACGGAGCGTCTGAAGAAGTCGAGGCCCATTAGCGTCGGTTCGCCACCCTGCCAGGCGACGGTTACCTCCGGAATGCGCTGCGATTCGATGAGCTGCCTGGTGTATGCTTCGAGCACGTCGTCCGGCATGCGGAAGCGGCTGCCGGGATACAGGCTCTCTTTGGGCAGATAGAAGCAGTACTTACAGGCCAGATTGCATGCGGCTCCCGTGGGTTTGACCATGAGGTGGAAAGCGGGCGGCGCCTCTTGCGGCATGCGTAGCATGGTCACGTTCCGCTACGAATCGGCCGCGGAGGGGATGGCGCGGAAGGCTTCCGCCGCGATGGAGATCGCCTCGTCGATCGCGGCGTCGTCGTGCGCCGCGTTCAGGAACCAGTTGAGGTTGGGGTGGAACAGCGCGCCGCGAGCGGCGGCTTCCTGCGAGAACCGCCGCCCTCTTTCGAGGTTCGGATCGCCTTCGAACAGCAGCGTGGGCATGGTGGGCGGCCCCGTGTACCGGACTCGGTGCCCTGCGCTCTTCGCAGCGCCGAGAAGGCCGTCCCGGAGCCGCTCGCCTGAGCGCTGGATCCTCGCGAAGGCGTCGTCCCGGTCGTAGACCTCAAGCGTCGCGATGGCGGCGCGCAACGCGACGGCATCGAAGGCGAACGACGCCGTGAACATGATGCTGCGTGCGGCGGCGCGGAGCTCCTCGCTGCCCAGGAGGGCGGACACGGCGTACCCGTTGCCGAGGGCCTTGCCGAGGCAGATCAGGTCGGGCTGCACTCCGAGAGCGACGTGGGATCCGCTCGCGTGCATGCGAAAGCCCGCACGGATATCGTCGAACACAAGGGGCGCGCCGGTCTGCGCCCGCACTTGATCGATCTTGCGGAGGAACGCTTCGGTCGGCTCGATGGTATCGAGGGCCGGATTCTGGTCGAGCGGGTTGAGCACGATCCCCCCGATTTCGGTGCGGTGCTCATGGGCGACGCGCTCGAGTTGCTCCGAGTCATTCCAGGCCACCCGGAGGACATCCTGGCGACGGGAGGCAGGCACGCCAGCGCCGCCGGGTACCCATTCCGGATCGAACCCATGATAGGCCCGCTCGAAGAGGATGAGCTTGTCGCGCCTCGTTGCCGCGCGGGCCACGCGGACGCCGAGGGCGACGACGTCTGAACCATTCTTGGCGGGCACGGCCCATGCCATGCCGCCCGTGCGCTCGACGAGACGCTCAGCCAGATCCACCAGCGCGGGTGGGAAGAAGCTGGCGCTGGTCATCTCCTCCATTTGCCGTCGAGCCGCTTCGTCGACTTCAGGGTGACGATAGCCGAGCAGGATGGGGCCGTTGGCGCAGAGGAAGTCGATGTATTCGCGGCCGTCCACGTCGACCACGCGGCACCCCTGGCCGCTGGCGATGAAGCCAGGCAGGATACCGGACCCCGCGAAGCGCGCCGAGCGGGTGAGGTAGACGCCACCGCCCGGGAGCACGCGATCCGCACGCTCCCAGTACGCCTGAGCGTTGGGGCCGTCTGCCGGCTGCACGTGGCGTGCCGCCTCAGCCGCGTGGGGTGAGCGGCTTGTCGAGACCGGTTCCCTTCACCGGCGCATAACCGCCGGTGGGGATGTGGGGGAACTGGTGCGCGCTCTTCAGGTATTCAAGCGTGATGGGGAACAGGAGCTCAGCGATCCACGTGTTCGGTTCCATGATGTCCCACTGCTCCTTCGGGTCCTGCTCCACGTTGTAGAGCTGCGGCACGGCCAGATCGACCTTGGTACGCCGCCCGAGCTCGGTGGAGTACTCGCGGAAGTGGATCTTGAACTGCCGCCACTTGATGGCGGCGAGCTCGTCCCCGATGAAGCAGAGGAGGGATTCTCGGTTGGAGTGCTCCTGCTCGCCGAGCAGGAAGGCCGACTGATCGACGCTGTCGATCGCGCGATCCTTGGGGATCCGTTCCGTGAGACCGAGGATCGCAGCGAGGGTGGCGTAGAAGTCGTAAATGGCGAAGATACCGTTGCTCACCCGTCCGGCCGGGACGTGTCCGGGCCAGCGCACGATGCACGGCGTGCGAAGCTGGCCCTCGAGCGCCGTGCCGAGATAGCCCCGGAAGGGGCCTGAATCCCCCTGGGGCCCGAGGCTGGGCACCTGGACGGGGCCGTTGTCGCTGGCCCAGATCACGATCGTGTCCTCCTCGATCCCCGTTCGCTTCAGGGCGTCGAGCACCTCACCCGTCCGGGCATCGACCTCGACGATGCAGTCGGCGAAATCGCCCGCCCCGGTGCGGCCCTTGAAATCGGGATGCGGCAGCGTGGGATGGTGTACCAGGGTGTAGGGGATGTAGAGGAAGAACGGGCGATCACCGCCAGCGTGCTGCTCGATGTAGCGGACGCATCTCTCCGTAATCCGCGAATCGATGAGGGGGCGGTTCTCCAGATCGTACGGCTCCGCGGGGACGCACTTCTCGCCGCGCCGTCCCTCCCAGAGTCGCGGGATCTCCATCGAGTCCGGGTCGAAGCCCAGGAGGGAGGAGTACATGGAGGGATCGCTGCTGTCGCGGATCCCCCACCACTCGTCGAATCCGTGATCCGTAGGGTAGCGGCCCTGGACGTTTCCGAGATGCCATTTGCCGAAGATGGCGGTGCGATAGCCCACATCGCCGAGAAGCTTCGAGAGAGGATACTCCCAGGGCGAGAGCCCCTGCGGCAGGGCGGGCGGGAGCCAGCGGTGACAGCCCGTCCGCACCGGGAGGCGGCCGGTCAGGAGCGCGGCGCGGGTGGGCGTGCATTCGGCCTCAACGTTGAAGTTCGTGAGGCGCGTGCCTTCCGTGGCGAGCTGATCGAGTACGGGTGTGGGCGCTCCGCGGATCGCACCGCCGCCGTAGCAGCCGAGGTCGCCGAACCCGATGTTGTCAAGAAGGAACAGGACGATGTTAGGGCGGCCGGTCGTCATGCGCTCACCAAGCGATCGACAAATGGAGCACTGGCATCAACGCTACTATAGACGAGTGGGGCACGGGTCTCAACGACGCGGCCGACAGGCGGGGTGCTGGAAGTCGCCGACGGGGAGCACCTGCCGAAGTTGAAGGAGCCTTGCGATTAGCGATTCGAGGTCGTTCTGGCCCACTCGGTACGCCTCCCAAGCCTCGCGGCTGGGATTGATCTGCTCTCCGGAGAAGAGCCCCACCATTTATGCCCCAGAGGGGCACCGATTTCTAATGGAGCAGCTCGGGCATGAGCTCCGTCGGCTTCTCCGGCTGGCGGCTGAGCGCAGACGAGGTCCCGCTCCAGTTCTCCCACCCTGCAGCCCTGGCCTCGCTCGGCGCATGCACAGGCTGGATTTCATCTTGGGTGTGGTCGCCCGCGGGCTCATCTCCCTCCCCAGCCAAGGTGTGCGCGAGTTCGTCTTCCTCTTGGCGTGAGGCCTCCACCGGCTCGACTTCCTCTCCAACGGGCGAGTCATCGGCTTGCGCGAGCTGGTCTGGCTCCTTGGTCACGAGATCGACTTTCGGGCGCTGCGAGATCTGTGCCTCCATCTCGGCCCCGGCGAAGACTCGGATGCGCTCCGGGCTGTAGCCCGCCTGGAGACAGGTCTCGACCAGCCGCTCTGCCTCGGCGGTGCCGTCCAGAACCGTCACCTCTCCGTGCTTGGGATCCGCAGGATCCGCGATCAGTACTATTACTCTGGGAGTCATGGAACGTTCCTCCCCCTATTCTGCGATCGATCCAGGGACCGAATCTCCGCAAATGGTACCCTAATCCTTTAACCGCAAGGAGGGCCAAGTGTTACAGCCATGCCCTATCCATGGGCAATCCCGCCTTCGTTGGCAGCGAAGCTCCATCCTTCCTTGTTTCCGTCGTCGCCCTCCGGCATATGGACTAGGCGACACACCTGGTCGTAGCCGGGCTGCTCGTGGCACAGTCCGCTGGGGCCCGCATATCTCACCGGGTTGTTCCCCACGTATGCGTATAGGTTCCCGCTACGCAGTCGATCCATCGGGCTGAAGGTCCGCATCTTCTCCTGCACATCGCTGTTCAGCAGGTGAAGGTAACGCGTGGTCGTGGCCACATTGCGGTGGCGGAGGATGCGCTGGACGGTGTGGAGGTCGCAGCCGTTGGCCAGGAGGCGGGTGGCCGCCGTGTGGCGCAGGATGTGCGGGGGCAGTCGCTCCATGCCGGAGCATTCCGCCAGCCGCCCTGACCAGGTAAGGCAGCACTCATTGACGGCATCCAGAGAGCGGTGCTATGTTCACATCTGTAGAGGTCGAATGCGACCGTTTCCTGGATCGGTGGGGTAGTCCATGGCCAACGAGCGCGTGAACCCACGCTCAGGCTCCGGCGGGCTAGGCCCTTCAGGTGACGAGGGCTCTGAGCAGCCTCGCGTGCTGGTTGTAGACGACGACCGGCGATTGCTGACCGCGCTTCAAAGGGGCCTATCGTTGCGCGGCTTCAATGTCGGGCTGGCGCGTGACTCCGGTGAAGCGTTCGGTTACCTACGGGGCCAGTGGCCAGATATCATCGTGTTAGACATCATGATGCCTGGCATGGATGGTCTCACCCTGTGCCGGCTGGTACGTGAAACGGAGAGCACGCCCATTCTCATGTTGACCGCTCGAGACAGCGTGGCCGACCGCGTTGCCGGTCTAGAAGCCGGGGCTGACGACTACCTGGTCAAGCCCTTTGCTTTGGATGAACTAGTGGCACGTGTGCAGGCTCTACTTCGCCGCAGTCGTGCAAGCGTTCCCCCCACGGAGCGGCTGTCCTACGCTAATCTGGTGCTCGATCGAAAAGCATGGACTGCGATGCGTGGAGAGGAGCAGTTGATCCTGACCGCAACGGAGTTCCGGCTGCTTGACAAATTCATGCGGTCCCCGGAGCAAGTCCTGACCAGAGAAGAGCTGCTGGCAGGCCTCTGGGGTGAAGACTCTCCCGTTGAGTCCAACGTCATCGATGTCCATGTGGCGAACCTGCGCCAGAAGCTGGAGGCTGGTGACCGATCCCGCCTCATCCAAACGATCCGCGCGGTGGGCTACATGCTGAAGAAGGACGAATGAGTGCCGCTACGGCTCCGCCTCACTGTCGTCTACGTCGTCCTCCTGGCCATGGCCTTGGCGGGACTGAGCCTGTCCGTCTACCTTGTCACGGCAAACAGACTTTCTGAGAGTGTAAACAAGGAACTGCGGTTACAGGGCGACGCCGTCATCAACGCCCTCAGACCCGTCGACCCCCCGCTCTCCGCGGAGACCATGCGTGAGAACCAGTGGCTGAGGCTGGACGAGGAAGCGGACTCAGGCGTCATCTTCCAGTTGACGAGCCTTGATGGCAAGACGCTGTACTCGTCCTTCCCTCCTAGCAGCCCCGAGGTTGCCCCGCTGGGTACAGGAAACCCACGCGAGTCCATCTTCGCTACGATGGATATTGAGCACAAGCGCTTTCGCCTTCTGTACCAGCCGATCAGCCAGGATGGCGAGGTGCTGGGAACCGTGGTAACCGGCCAGTCCTTGAAGGACACGGATGAGGCGCTGAGCCAGGTCCGCACCACGCTCCTCTTCGGGGGGGTGGCCGTTCTGCTCATAACCAACGTGCCAGCCTACCTGCTGGCGGGACGTGTCCTTGAGCCCGTCCGGCGGGTTTCCCGACTGGCCCGTGACATTGAGAGGACGGCTGATTACAGCCGTCGCGTCCCTCCCTCCGCCGCCGGCGACGAGATGGCGGAGCTGACAGCCACCTTCAACTCCATGATCGAGCGAGTGGAGCGAACGCTGGAGACACAGAAGGCCTTCCTCGCCGACTCCTCTCACGAATTGCGGCGCCCTCTTACCGTCCTCCGCACTAACATCGCCATCCTGCGCGACCCTTCGCTCCCGGAAGAGGAGCGCGAGGTGTGCCTTAGTGAGATGCGTGCCGAGGCAGAGGCGATGAGCCGACTCTTGTCCGACCTCCTTCTTCTCTCACGTCGGAGACGAGACGAGATCGTTAGGGCCCCCGTGGACTTGTCCGCAATCTGCGAGCAAACCCTCGCTCGTTTTCGGACTCGGGATGATGACCACGAGGTGGTGGCGAATATAGCGGCCGGGGCGCGGGTCGAGGGTGACGACAAACGGCTGAGACAGATGCTCGAGAACCTCCTGGAGAACTCCGCCAGCTATACACCAAAGGGAGGCCGCATCGAACTTGACCTTCGCCTCCTTGACGGCCTGGCCCGCCTGGAAGTCCAGGACACCGGCGTCGGCATCTCCAACGACGACCTGCCTCACATCTTCGAGCGGTTCTACCGGGGGCAAGACGCTAGGGCATCTCACAGCGAAGGAACTGGCCTTGGACTGTCAATCGTGAAGTACATAGTCGACGCGCATAGTGGCTCAGTTAGAGTGAGGAGCCAGCTCGGATCCGGCACTAGCGTCGTCGTAGAGATACCTCTCGCTGACGAATCGGCCCCCTAGCAGGCATCTCTCCGTCTTCATCAGACCTTGGCGTCATCAACACCCTCTTCTAATCTATCGTTTATCCCCGAATAACGTGATCTAGTACCACCCTCAAGGCGGTCTTGAGCCTATGGTCATGACGCCTCGCTGATCTTGTGGCATTCTTAACCTGCTTGTGAATATAGGCACAAGTAGACCGCCGGTGATGTGAACACCGACGGTCTCGATTGGGGAGCATTCAGCGAGAGAAAGTCCCCATGCATTTTAGGCCAGACCGACCCTGGAACGCAAGGACATCGCGATGCGAGGGTTCGCGAGGACCCACTGCCAGACCGGCGGTGCCAAGCAGTAGATGAGGAGAAGTCTATGACCTCGACCGTAGCACCAGCAACCAAAACCCTGGAAGTGACCAGGGAGGACCTGAAAGTCATACAACGGGTTGCTGCCCCGCCTCGCGTGGGGCGGCGATTGCGGGCAGTCACTGGGTTTATAGTGTTCGGGGCCGCCTCCGTTGCGCTGTACGGACTGTTCTTCGGCTTTGTCGACAACATCTTTTCTTACCTCACATCCGGTACCATCGGCGGCGCTGGAGCGGTGGTTGGTTTGGCACTGACCTTCAGCCTGATCCACGGGAACTTTGGTGCCGCCTTGCTGGAGCTATTGGGCATGCGAGAGCTCAAGAAGGGTTAGGCGATGGAGTCTGCTGCAAACGACATCTCCTTTATTGACATCGGGCCCATAACTGTCCTGGCTCTGCTGAGTCTGGGTTTCCTAGGCGGAATGTTGAGCGGCTTCATCGGCAGCGGCGGGGCGTTCGTCCTGACGCCGGGAATGATGAACCTTGGGGTGCCGGGGTCGGTAGCCGTGGCGAGCAACATGGCCCACAAGTTTCCAAAGGCCCTGATCGGGGCCTGGAGAAGGAGAAAACTCGGCCACGTAGACCTCAAGCTCGGCTTGGTGATGGCCGTGTCGGCGATCGCGGGCGTGAGGCTGGGGATCCAAGTCCAGAACTGGATCCGGGACGCCTGGGGCGATGCCGGGTCGAACCTCTATATCAGCGTGGTGTTCGTTTCCGTGCTTGTGGCCGTGGCCACGTACATGCTGACGGACGTTCGCAAGGATGTGCTCGGCGGCTCTGACTATGTGCGCTCAACCTTCGCCCACCGCGTAGCGCGCCTGAACCTGCCGCCGATGATCTACTTCAGGACAGCGAACGTCAGGGTCTCATTGTGGGTCACTGTACCTCTGGGCTTCGCCACCGGCATGCTTGCGGCGACGATAGCGGTGGGCGGATTCATCGGTGTGCCGGCCATGATCTACGTGATAGGTGCCCCCGCCTTTATTGCCAGCGGAACCGAGCTGGTGGTCGCCTTCTGCATGGGCATGGAGGGATCATTTGATTGGGCGACGCGTGGATTCGTTGACCTCCGCCTGACCGTCTTGATCCTGGCAGGTTCCCTGATCGGCGTGCAAGTCGGCGCCCTGGGCACCAGCTATGTCAAAGAGTACATGATCAAGGTTGTCGCCGCAGTCATCATGCTACTGGCCTCCGTCAGCAGGGCGGTGATGATTCCCGCCTACCTGTCGGACCTAGGAGTCATACCGATGAGCGACACGACGTATGACGTGGTCAGCAACGTGAGCAAAGTGGTGCTCTATGGGACTCTGCTCGTCGCCGGGGGCATCATCGTCCGCGCCATGATCATGGGCAAGAGACAGGCTGAACGGTGGCAAGGTAGAGTGCCCGCTGAGGGTACCCGGAGTGCTGAAGCTGCCGGCGGGTAGGAGGTCTCCCTTGCCATCGCCATCGTCATGGGGCTGACAATCGGGTTCGTTTCCCCCCGTCGGGGTGGCCACTAGCGTCTGGAGCGGGTGAGTGGTTCAGAAGAGAGGTAGTGGGCCGGAGAAGGCCGAAGGAGGTGGGAACATGGCCAGGCCTACAACCGTCCAAGGCACCAAGGTGGAAGCGGCGACGGAGGCCGTGGCGACGGTGCACGAGACGCCGGTTGAGGTCGATGTGAGGGGCTTCATGACAGACCCCTCTCAGTGGACCCCTGGGGCTGCACTGTTCTTGGCCCGCCGTCAAGGACTCAGGGACTGGCCCCGTGAGCTGGGGAGCGACCACTGGCGTGTCATTGACTTCATGCGGAATTACCATCAAGGTGCCGGCAACGCGCCATCGCTCCGGTACACCTGTCGTGCCCTGGGCCTGACAAAGAAGCAGTTCTCGCGCCTCTTCCCCGGCGGCTTGATGACCGTGCGTCGCATCTGCGGTCTCCCGGGCGCGAGGAAGGCTGCCAACAAGCGAGAGCGGTGGCTGCTGACACGCGACTGGTGGACCATTCTGACCAATGACTGAGTCGCGAGATTGTGCTGAACCGGGGATCGGAGTAGGCGACCGACTTGGACAGCGAAAAGGGGGGCCAATTGCTGTGGCGACACTTGGCATCAACGCTCACCGTTCCCGCTCTGCTGCCGTCAGACGGGGAATCCTGTGAGGGGAGGAGACTGAGATGATTGAGACCAGTATACCCACCCTTGCGCCCACCCTTGCGCCCACCCTTGAGCGCACCATTGCGCCCACCCTTGAGCGCACCCTTGCGCCCACCCTCAGATCCACCCTTGAATCGTATCCTCGGGAGATAACAGTAGGCGAGAACCGCACCGTCACCCTGCGACTAATGGACGAGTGGGACCGGGACCGCATCGTGGGTTTCGCCCGTGCTCTGCCTCCCGACGACCTTCTGTTCCTGCGCAAGGACATCACTGACCCCAAAGTCGTGGACGAGTGGGTTCGCGACATCGAGCGAGGGCGCACCGTGACCGTCCTGGGGGAGAAG
>DAOUMV010000015.1:0-67437 GCA_034408935.1 Dehalococcoidia bacterium | reverse complement strand
GTGTGGGAGTGGGAGTGGGAGTGGGTGTTGGTGTGGGAGTGGGTGTAGGCGTGGGTGTGGGAGTGGGAGTGGGCGTAGGCGTGGGCGTCGGTGTTGGAGTAGGCGTAGGAGTGGGTGTGGGAGTGGGCGTAGGAGTGGGTGTGGGAGTGGGCGTAGGAGTGGGCGTGGGTGTGGGAGTAGGAGTAGGAGCAGGCGGCTGGTTGTAGAAGGTACAAGAGACGATATCCTGCGGGTCGATGACGATGCCCTCGACGCTGTCGGTGCTGTCGTTGAAAGAGCCGTTGCTCGTTGTGGCCCCCGTACACGTCGCGTCGAACAGATCGAAGCCGCTCTTGACCGTCTCTTGGATGTCGACGGTGGCGGTGCTGTCGTCGATGGAGATGTCAAAGGGCCCCGCATCGCCGTTGCCGTCACTGGTGTCGCTGGTGGGGTCAGGGGTACCGCCGGTGACGTCAGGCGTGAACGTCCAGCCCGACACGTCATAGTCGTCAAGTGGTGGGCTCTGGTCGTCTGTTGTGGCGAGGTTGCCGTCCTCGTCGATCACCTTGTGTACACTGATGGTGCCGCCGCATTGTTCGAGGGCTAGCGCCGCCAGGTCGTCGGCGAGCTGCTCAAAGTCAGTCTCAATGACATCACCGGGCCCAGAGATGGCCTCCAGGTTGGCGATGGTCGGGTCAGCCCCGATGGCGATGGGGAGGATGTGAATCCCATCATCCCCCTTGAGGTGATTGGCTGACGTCACAGCTGCCTGCAGGGCAGCAGCCATGGTGGTAGCGTCTAGGCCAGTTATGGGAGGATCATCTCCGTAGGCGGTGGGGTCGCCATCGGAGGCGAAGATGATGAGATCCGGGTTGGGCCGGTTGAAGTCGGGATGGAAGTAGTCGTCGACCGCGTCCAGTGCCTCCTGCCAGTTGGTGTACTGGGAGCCCCCTAGCCTGGCTGCGTTGATGGTGTTGATCACTGTCTGCGCGTTGTCAGTGAAATCTAAGCGCTGGTAGGCATCGGTTCCGAAGTCCACCAGCGCGAACTCCGTGGGCGTGTCGTTGTCAACGCGGAGAGCCTCCACGAAGCCAACGAACGCATCCTGCATGAGGGCAAAGTCGCTGGTGCCGATGCTGGCGGACTCGTCCATCACCAGGGCGATGTCCAGGCCGCAGGCCTGCTCCAACTCGGGGTTGGGGGTCGGGTCGATGAGGACGGAGGCCAAGAGGGTGAAGACAGCGCTCGGGCCATAGCTGTTGCATCCGTTGCCATCCCAAACCTGGAAGTAAGCGTTGTACGTGCCTGCGGTGGCGGGCGCCGTGATGGTGAACGATTCTGTGTACGTGCCGTAGGTAGTATGGTCGGGCGTGTCGACGCACGTCATCGGCTCGTAAGGCCCGGGAGGCGAGGTGGAGATTCTCCAACTGCTGGACTCCCAGTCATCGCCCCCCCACCAGCCGTTGGTAGTGACGTTGAGGGTCGCGGTGATCGTGGCGCCCGGAGGAACTGTGATCGACCAGGCGTCATCCGGGACGGTGACCCCGCCGTAGGTCACCTTAGCCCAGTTTATGGTGCGGCCGTCGAGGAAGGTGGTGGCGGCCAGGACGGTGTCCAAAGGTCCATCCCACGGCCCTTCCAGCACCTCCACCAGGTACTCGCCCATAATCCCGTCCAGCATGTAGTCGTACTGGAACCCCCCATTGGCGTCTGTGACGACTGTGTCGTAGCTGGTGGGCCACGGCTCCCCGGAGCCGTGGCCGGTGACCACGGTGTCGTCAGGGCGGGTCACCTTTGTCGTGACGCTGACGCCCGCCTCGAAGCCGCAGCCCTCCATGTGGACGGTCTCCTCGGGCAGGTACTCGTCCTTGTCCGTGATGACTGTGGGGCCGCCCTCCGGGTTGCAGGCAGCGCGGCCGGAAGAAAAGAGGCCCAGATGCCCGAACTGAGTCACAAGCAGGAGGACACCGGCCAGGGTGGCAAACGCCAGGATGAGCGCAATCAGCCGGCGGCCAGCGCCTGCGGCAATGGATACGTTCACGATCGCACTCCGGCGATGACGTGCGGGCATCCGGTCAGCGTAGCGAGGGCCGGGTCTCGCCGTGCGTTATGCCGCAATGCGGCACGATCCGCACCCATATTCCCCCTTTCCCGCATGGGCAGGCACGTACCTTCCTGCGCGTCAGGGACGTGTAGCAGAATCGCCGAAAACAGGGATGCCTCGAGGCCACCGAAGAGACGCCACACCCCCGACGTTGCTTCATTCTTACCTGTGGCAGGGAAATTGTCAAGTGGGACTGGCGGCGTTGGTCTGGGTTGAAGACTTCCCGATTACTTCAGCCTTTTCGCAGCGGATGAGGGTAGGCAACACTCTTGCGCGTGCCCCTTTTCACTGAACTTCCACCCGCTACCCGTCCCCAGTTTACCTGCAGCCGCCGTGCCACTGCTAATCTAGAGATTGAGCAGCGGAGCGGATACCCCCTCCCGCCCCAGCTCAACATGACAGGAGTCGGCTGTGCACTCGGCCGGCTCTCTGCCTTTCTTGGGTGGCGGCACGGTTATTACTCAATCTCTACCGTGACATAACTGTGTCTTAACCGAGGGGCACTTCGCCTGTGCTAGCCTCGCCTCAGGTACGGCTGCATCCCCTCCCACCGTGCGCCGAGCCGGAACCGGTGGCCGGTCAGGCCACCGGTTCGCTTGCCTGCTGCGTCACTGCCTGCCTATGCCTGACGCCCGGACGGGCTGCCTCCGGTGGAGTTTACAAATTCCCCAAGAAGTTGACGCGATGGCCCTTCCCATTCGCCGCGGACGCGCATTATGATGCCGTCAACCGGCAGCATGGGCTCGCGGGTCTTGGGGGTTGAGCACTTGCCGGACAGCCGCGCGGTCTAGTCGAGGGGAGGGTCATTTCGTATGGTCAAGCTAGCTGCAGGCTGGACTCTCGCGATTGCATTGGCCCTGGTGGGCGTCTCGTCGGCAACGGGCGAGGGGCCGGACATTCAGATCGTGCAACTGGATTGCACGGGGGACCCCGAGCTGGTGGTCATCGAGAACCTTGGGGACGCTGACCAGCCGCTCGCCGGTTGGCAGTTGCAGAGCGATCCTTCCAGTAGCGAGGTGTACGACCTTTCGGTGCGGGGCGATCTGGTGGCGGGGGCAAGCATTCGTGTGCAGAGCGGGCCCTCCGCGAGCGGGGTCTTCCTCCAGGACGACTGGGGTCTGGAGTTCATCTTCCGAGACGATGACCCTACGGACTACGCACGCGTCGTCGATGATACGGGGGCCGTCGTCCATGAGGTCGATTGCGGTGGCGATGCTACTCCGGAGCCGACGCCGACTGCCAGCCCGGAGCCCTCGCCGACCGCCAGTCCGCAGCCCGACGGTGTCCCCAACGGCGGTGGTCCGCCCCCGCCCCCGGGGGACGCGCTGTTGGCCGCAATGGTGGTACTTGTTGGGGGCGCCGTGGCCGCGGCGGGCGCGGCGACTGGCGCTCTCTCGTGGCTGGGTCTTCGCTCCTCGCCGGTAGAGGGCACCACGGCCACCCCTGCACCCCGGCCAGCGGCCGCTCGTCCGCACGCTCAGCACAGGGGATCGGACGGCTCCCGCGGGAAGCCTATGTCGCCGACTCTTAGCCTAGCGCTGGCAGGCCTACTCGCCGCCGCGCTATTCTTCCTTCTCGTGCGGCAGCGCCCGCGGTAAGGGATGTGCCGCCCTGAGGCTCAAGACTCGGGCCGCAGGCGGCCGTCCTCCAGCCAGAACACGCGGTCGGCGACCTCCCGGATTCGGTGGTCGTGGGACACGATGACCACCGCCTTGTTCATCTCTAGCGCCTTCTGACGCAGCAGTTGCGCCACTTCCTGACCGCGTTTGGCGTCCAGGTTGGCGGTGAGCTCGTCAGCCAGCATCAGGGCGGGCTCCTTGGCGAGGGCGCGGGCGATCGCCACGCGCTGCTTCTCGCCGTCGCTCAGGTGCTTGGGCAGGGAGTTCATTCGGTGGCCTAAGCCGAGCATCTCCAGCAGGTCCTTTGGCCGGCTTCCGGACATCGCCCCGTTGGGCACTCTGTCCGTTGTTACCAGCCGCACGTTTTCCAGCGCCGTTAGCGCTTCCAGCAGGTTGAAGCTCTGGTAAACGAAGCCCACTTTCTCGCGGCGGATAGAGGCCAAACGGTCCTCACTCATCTCCGTAATGTCCGTGTCGCAGATGTGCACCCTGCCGCGTGTGGGCCTAAGCAGGGCGCCGGCGATGGTGAGGAGAGTGGTCTTGCCGGAGCCGGAAGGGCCCATGACAAGTACGACCTCCCTGGCGCGGGCCTGGAGGCTAACGTCGTCCAGAGCCGTCACGGCTCTGTGCCCGGAGCCGTAGATCTTGGTGATCCCTTTCATGCGCAGGATGACTTCCGGCGTGCCCACGTGTGCTAGCCCTTGAACACCGTAACCGGGTCTATCTCTGCGAGGCGTCGAATGGGGATGAAAGCGGCGATTACCGCCATGAGGAGGGTGACGCCGGTGATGAGCAGGAGGTCCTGCCAGCGGACCCAGACGACGAACTGCGGTACCAGGTTTTGGGCGAACGGCGCGATGAGGGTGGTGGCACCGACACCCAACATGAACCCTATGACGCTTGTCACAAGACTCTGCTCCAGCACTACTCGGTACAGGAAGCGGTTGGTGAATCCCTCTGCCTTGAGTATCCCATACTCCCGCGATTTTTCCACCGTGGCGGTATAGATCGTCAGGCCAGCCACGGAAAGGCCGACGATGAACGCGATTGCGAGGACGACGACCAGCATGGGCAGGATGTTGCCCAGGATGCGCTGCCGCGTCTCGTCGGCGAACTCCTCGCTGGTGAAGAAGATCACGCCCCGCGCGTCCGCCTCCAGGCGCTCTGAGATCGCGTGCGTCTCGCTCGGGTCCCTGAGGCGGAGGAGGAAGAAGGTGCGCTGCGTCTCGCTTTCAAGTTCTAGGAAGTCGATCGCCGTGTCAAGGGTCACGAAGGCCACCTGCGTGAACACGAAGTCGCCGCCGGAGGTTACTCCCACCACCTTCAGGGAGCCCCCGCCTCGAACGAGCCGGTCGCCGATATCGACGTCATGGCGTTCACGCGTCTCCTTGTCGATGACAACTTCGCCGGGGCCGGGCGGGCTCTTGCCCTCCACCGGCTTCAGTGGCCCGCCGAGTTCGATCGCCGGGTCATAGCCCACCAACTGGATGTCGAAGTGGTTGTCGGGGTTGCCCGCCTTGACCATGTCGATGGGCCGCACGATGAGAGGGCTGACCGTGTCCACCTCAGGCAGCAGATCGAGGTACGCGCCGACGCTGTCAGGCAGAACGGACGCAGCATAGATGAAGTCCGTGGTACCCTCGCTGGCGACCCAAAGATCGGCCGGCACCGCCTCTACGTACTCGCCCACCTTCTCGCCCCAGCCGCGGTACAGGGACAGGAGGATGCCGATCAGGAATACGGAGAGAGCGACACCGCCAACGGATATGGCAAGGCGGGTCCGCTCGGTGAGCAGATTCTTCCGGGCAACGAGTAGCATGGAGGGACCTGCAGGCGCATTGTAGTTTACTCGCACCCCGCTTCGGCCCGCAACCGAACCGCCGCTCCTCGCGGCTGTCGAGGAGGGTGCCGGAGGCCGGCCAACGGTGCTCCGGGGCGCCGCTGTCATCGGGCGCTCGCTGACTTGACAGGCGGTTCTCCGGGAGCCAGAATCGACAGCGCTGGACATAGAGATGGAGGTAGGGACGCGATGGCCTTTGGGCCGGCTCACGATGGCACTGCGCGTTTCGGTGCTGTCGCTCCTTTCGCGACCCCTTGCGGATAGACCCTCGCGACTAGCTGCCCTCGCCCTGGTCGTACTCCTCGTCTCCGCCTGTACTGGAGGGGGAGGCACCCCTGGAGGCGGGCCGGCCTCGCCCGCGCTGGCGGACGGGCCGGACGGTGTGCCCACGCCTCTCCCCACGTTCATCACTCCCACTGGAGGCAAAATCGCCTTCGTCTCCGACCGCGACGGCATGCCTGAGATCTACACCGTCTATCCGGATGGCTCCGGTCTTGTCAACCTCTCCAACCGGGCCGCTCCCCGCAACAGCTATCCCGCCTGGTCGCCGGACGGCTCCCGCATCGCCTTCACCTCAGCCCGTGATGGCAACAATGAGATATACCTCATGAACGACGACGGCTCCGACCAGGCCCGCCTCACGGACCACCCCGCGGCCGATGGGTTTCCCGCCTGGTCGCCCGACGGTTCGCGCATCGCCTTCGCTTCCGGCCGCGACGGCAACAGCGAGATATACGTGATGAACGCCGACGGCACGGGTCTCACCCGCCTTACCGACAACGCCGCGTCCGACGCCTTCCCCACCTGGTCGCCCGACGGCTCCCGCATCGCCTTCGAGTCCGGTCGCGACGGCAACAGCGAGATCTACGTGATGAACGCCGACGGCACTGGTGTTACCCGGCTCACTGACGACCCCGCCGTCGACTTCGCCCCCGCCTGGTCGCCCGACGATTCCGGCATCGCCTTCTCCTCCAACCGCGACCGCAACACAAACATCTACACTATGAGCGCTGACGGCTCGGGCCTGACCCGTCTCACCGATGATCTCGCCGACGACGGGGATCCCGCCTGGTCGTCCGACGGTGCGCGCATCGCCTTCTACTCTGACCGTGATGGCAGACGAGAGATCTATGTGATGAACGCCGACGGCTCCGACCAGACCCGTCTGACCGACAGTCGCGACGTTGACTTCGCCCCCGCCTGGTCCCCTGACGGTGCCCGTATCGCCTTCTCGTCCGGCGCCGGCGGCGACAGTGAGGTCTACGTGATGAACGCCGACGGCTCCAGGGTTACCCGCCTCACTAACCGCCTCGCCGCCGATGGGGATCCCGTCTGGTCGCCCGACGGCACGCGCATCGCCTTCCACTCTGACCGCCACGGCAACCGCGGGATATACGTGATGAACGCCGACGGCTCCAGTGTCACCCGTATCACCGATACCTCCGGGTCGGACAGCTCCCCCGCTTGGTCGCCGGACGGCACGCGCATCGCTTTCGTATCCGGCCGCCACGGAAGCCACGACCTCTACGTCGTGGGGGCTGACGGCTCCGGCCTCACGCGGCTTACCATTCGCGCTCCTGGGGGCGCCGTGCCCGCGTGGTCGGCTGACAGCGCGCGCGTTGCCTTCGTCTCTCGACGCGACGGCAACGATGAGATATACGCCGCCAACGCTGACGCCTCCCTCCAGAGCCGTCTCACCAACGAGCCCGGCTCGGACAAATCCCCGGCCTGGTCGCCGGATGGCAGCCGTATCGCCTTCTCGTCCACGCGCGACGGGAACAGCGAGATCTACGTGGTGAACGCCGACGGCTCCGGCGCCACCCGCCTCACCGACAGCCGGGCCGACGATCTCCGCCCCGTCTGGTCCCCAGACGGCAGCCGAATCGCCTTCGAGTCCTACACTGGCGCCATCAGCGACATATACATCGTTGACCTTGACGGTCAGAAGCAGCAGGTGACTCACACCCTTGCTACCGACTCCTCTCCTTCCTGGTCGCCTGACGGCACGCGCATCGCCTTCCAGTCCGACCGCGACCGCAACCTCGAGATCTACGTGGTGGACGTCGATGGCTCGGACCTGATCCGCGTCACCGATGACCCCGCCGTCGACAAGGACCCCGTCTGGTCGCCGTTCAAGTAGAAGCGTGGCCCACTTCGTCACCGCAATGCGAGCCCTTCCGGCGCTCATGCTTCTGGCTCTCGCTGGCAGCGTCCTCACCTCGGCCTGCGGAGGGTCGGCCACGCCCGAGAGCAAACTCGTATTCCACGTTGATCAGTCTGGCGACCGCGACATCCATGTCTCGGACAGCCAGGAGCCAGATCGGATCTACCTTGCCGCCAGCCTCCCAGGGGAGGCTTTCCCCCAGTGGTCGCCCGATGGTACCCGCGTCGCCTACTACTCCCTCAACGAGGGCAATCGTGACGTCTACGTCGCTGAGGCCGACGGCTCAAGCGTGGTCAACCTGACCGATAGCCCCGCGGAGGATGCCCTCCCTGTCTGGTCCCCCGATGGCTCCCGCATCATCTTCTACTCGGACCGTGACGGCAACGGCGAGGTGTACGCGATGGGTGCCGATGGTTCGGACGTCATCCGCCTCACCGATAACCCCGCCGTCGACTTCCCCTACGCCTGGTCGCCCGACGGCAGGCGCATCGCCTTTGGCTCTCTGCGCGACGGCAACCTGGAGATCTACGTGATGGACGCCGACGGCTCCAGCGTCAACCGCCTCACTAACGACCCGGCCGCTGACTCGGACGCCGTCTGGTCCCCCGACGGCAGCCGCATCGCCTTCGAGTCTGAGCGCGACGGCAACGCTGACGTGTATGTCATGAACGCCGATGGCTCCCGTCCGGCAAACCTGACCGTCAGCCCTCGCCGGGACGGTTCCCCCGCCTGGTCACCGAACGGCGACCGCATCGCCTTCGTCTCCGAGCGCGACCGCCACGGGGACATCTACGTTATCGACGTGACGTACTCCTACCTCACCCGTGTCACCCAGGCCGACGGCGAGGACGTCTGGCCCGCCTGGTCGCCCGACGGCACCCGCATCGCCTTCGAGTCTGATCGTGACGGCAACAGCGAGATCTACATCGCCAACGCCGACGGCTCCGGGCAAACGCGCCTCACCGATGATCCCGTGCCCGATAGGGGTCCCGCCTGGTCGCCCGACGCCACCCGCATCGCCTTCGGGTCCTTCCGCGAAGGCAAGAGCGAGGTGTACGTCGTGAACGCTGACGGGTCAGGTCTGTCCCGGCTCACCGACGACCGCTAGGCCGAGTTCCCCTGTCCGCTCGGATCCACCTCGGCGCTGCCCCTCTTCTTCGCCCGGTGGCAAAGGTAGCCCCGAAGGTTGCGGGCGGGATAAGCTTTCCCTGACATGAAGGAGTTCTTTCTGTGGTGGGGCGGGATCGAGGCCGTTGGACTGGCGGCTTTCCCTCTGACCTTCGCCTTCTTCCGGTGGCTGCCTGACCGGGGATTCGCTTTCTCCAAGATTATCGGGTTGCTGCTCCTGGGATACGGAGTGTGGATGGGGGCTGTCATCGGGCTGTTCCCCAACAACCGTGGCTCCGTCATTCTCGTGCTTCTGCTCATCGCGGGCCTGTCGGCGCTTATCGTGGGGCGCTACCGACGGGAGCTGCTCGGCTTTCTGCGCTTCGGCTGGCGCTATGTCGCCTTTGTGGAGGTGCTGTTCTTCGCCGTGCTGGCTGCGGCGATCTTCATCCGCTCCTTCGCGCCTGCGATCGAATGGGGCGAGAAGCCCTTCGAGTTCGCCTTCCTGAACTCGATCAGCCGCAGCGAGTCCTTCCCGCCCGACGACCCCTGGCTGTCCGGGCATTCCATTAGCTACTACTACTTCGGCTACGTGATGATCGCTGCTCTGGGCAAGCTCGTGGCCCTCGGCACCAACGTCACGTTCTATCTGGGGCTCTCGCTGATGGCGGCTCTCGCCTCGGTCGCCGCATTCGGGCTGGTCTACAACATGATCGCTGTCAGCCGCCGCCGGACGGGGCCGGCGCCTCCGGACGGCCCGGCGCTTGTCCCCAGAGCGGCGGTGTTCGGCCTGGCCGCGGCAGGGCTCATGGCCATAGTGAGCAACCTGGCGGGTGTCTTTGAGCTGATGGCACGACATGGCATCGGCTCCAGGGGCTTCTATGGCCTGGTGGGCATCTTTCGTCTGGACGGGACCTACGATTGCGCTGCCGCCCCGGCCGACTGCGGCGACTGGTACCCGACGCGCTTCTGGTGGTGGTGGAAAGCGACGCGCATGGGCTCTGCCTTCGATATCCAGGAGTTCCCCTTCTTCAGCTTCCAGTTCGGCGACCTGCATCCCCACGTGCTGGCCATGCCGTTCCTCATCACGCTCTTCGCCGTCGCGCTCCAGATAATCTTGGGAGCGCGCTCTGACCAGGCTGCTCAAGACGACCGGCGGAGGCCGGACTTCCTCGAGAACCCCGAATTCACCTGGCGCTCCTTCGTGTTGGCGCTGCTCGTGGGCGGCGCGGTCCTAATCGCCGCTCTCGCCCTACGGGTGACGCCACCCTTGGCGGTGTGGCTGGCCCAGCTAGCCGCCGGAGTTCAGCTTGCTCTCGGCATCGCAGCAGAGGGCTCCCGCGGTGACGGCGACGGGGGCGAGCGGCTGGACGCTCTCTGGTGGGTGCGTCACCCCGGGCGCTTCCTGCTCGTCGCTCTGCTCCTTGGCGGCGTAGTGTTCGTCGACACCTGGACCTTGCCGCTGGCCACGCTCATGCTGATCGTCGCGGCGGGCGTGGCGAACTGGCTGCGGACCGGCGGTCGACCACTGCACACCCTGGGGGCCAGCGTGGGATTCGCTCTGCCGGTGGTGGCGGCGATGTTCCTCTTCTACCTTCCCTTCCATGTCAACCTGGACACTGACATAGAGGGGGTCAACATAACCCAAACGGTAACCACCGCCGCGATGCCGCCCGCCGCATCCGAGTCAACACGGCCGCTGCACTTCCTCCTGTTCTGGGCGCCCCTCTTGTGGATCGGCCTCTCCTTCGTGGCCGTGTACGTCTGGGGGCGCTGGCGCGAGGTGCTGACGGGGCCAGCGCTGGCACTGGCCGCCCTCGCCTGGGCAGCTCCCGTCGGCCTCTGGGCGATGATAGTCCTGGGGCGCGACGGCGTCAGCGGGCTGGCCGACGAACTCTCAGAGCGCGGACCCAGCCTGATCACCGTCCTGATCCTGATGGCCTCCGTCACGGCTGTGGCGCTCTCCTTTCTGCACCAGCTCCGCAGGCCCGCCCGCGAGCAGGACCGGAGCGAGCTCTTCACCTTCTGTCTGTTTGGCTTTGCCCTGATGATGATGCTGGGCGCGGAGTTCTACTTCGTGAACGACCTCCTGGGATGGCGAGCCAACACCGTTTTCCGGTTCTGGCACCAGAGCTGGATCATACTGGCTATCGTCGGCGGTTTCGGCCTCTACCGCCTGACCCTGGGCTGGCGGTTGCCCAGGCTGCGGCCGGGAGAGGTTCCTTGGCGGCGGCTCGCCGGCTCGGGCGTAGCCTTTGGGGCAGCCTACACCGTTCTCGTGGCCATCGAGCCCTGGGATGTCCTGTACGCCAGGTGGTGGACGGCAACGCTGGGCATCCTCACCGCTGGCGTGTGCATTGTCGTCTACGCCGTTGCCGCGGCGGCGCGGGACGTGCCGCGCCCCGTCATCTGGCGGCGTCTGGGCTGGCTGGGCGTCACCACGGTGATCCTCGCCGCGGCGCTGGTCTACCCAGTCACTGTCACCTTCGAGCGCACCGACGGCTTTCGCAGTCCCCAGAGCTTGAACGGCCTGGTACACGTCCAGCGAGACGATCCCACAGAGTATGAGGCGATACAGTGGCTCAACCGGAACGTGGAGGGCACGCCCGTGATCCTGGAAGCCGTGGGCGACGACTTCAGCGACTTCGCCCGCGTCTCGTCGCGCACGGGCTTGCCCACCGTCCTCGGCTGGCCCAATCATGAGAGAACGTGGCGCGGCTCCGACGCGCCCTTCGCCGGACGTGAGGATGATGTCCGCCGTGCCTACGAGACGAGGGACTCGGCGGAGGCCCGTCGGGTCCTAGAAGAGTATGAGGTGGAGTACGTCTACGTCGGTCGGCTTGAGCGCGAGGAGTACGGGGAAAAAGGGCTGGCCAAATTCGGCGAGTTCATGGTCCCAGTGTTCGAGAACGACGACGTTACCATCTACCGGGTGCCCTGACGGGCCCGTCTGGGCTGGCGGAGGCGGCCGCCGCTGGCCGCTAGCGACTTCGGGCGCCCCGGTTACACGTGATGCACGGGCGCCCCGGCGTGGGCCGGGTCCAGTGCCACCAGGTCGGCAACCTTCTCCCCCAGGAGGATGGAATGGTTCTGGCCTCGGTCCTGGGGATAGATCTGGCTCATGTTGGCCAGGTAGAGGCCCGGCACCGGTGTGCGGTGCTCGGGGATGCGGGAGCCGGCGCCCACGGTGAACACAGGCTGGGCGTCGCGCCCGTGGAACAGCCAGCGGTCGATGATCCAGGACTCGTCGAAGGCGGGGTTGACGCGTTTGAAATGGGGCAGGTAGAGGTCCAGTACCTCGTCCACGTCCATGCGGAGCAGCGGAGACCGCGCGTCCAGATAGTTCGAGAAGTATACCACGTTCTTGCCGCCATAGCGCTCGCGCTCGATCAAGTTGGTGTGCTCGATGATGGCTACGAAGGGGATGGAGCGGTCGTTGATGTTGAGCCAGTACATGCTGGATAGGTGGTGCTTGAGGGTGACGACGAGGCAAAGGGCGTCCTGGTAGGCTGCTCCCTCCAGCTTCTCCGCGTACGCCCCGGGCAGGGGCGGCGCGATGCGCCGGAAGACCTTGTTGGCCACGGTGGCCACCACGGCGTCGAACCAGACGGTCTCTCGCCCCTCGCCGGCCAGCTCCAGGCCGACCCGGCCGGCATCGGAGACGATCCGCTGGACGGGGCGGCCCGCCTCGAGTTCTCCGCCCAGTTCACGGATGCGCTCGACCAGGGCCTCGATCCAGGCGCCGAAGGAGCCGAGCAGGTAGCCGAGCACCTCTCGCTGCGACGGGCCGGCGCCCCGGCAGGTGAAGCGAAGGTGGATCTTGTTCCAGAGCCAAGTCATCACCACCTCGTCGCCCAGATCGCCGAATTTCCCCTGTAGGAGGGGACCCCAGACCACGTCCAGGTTTCGCTGCCCGGCGAAGCGGCGCACCCACTCCTTTGCGGTGATGCCCTCGTAGCGGGAGCCGTCCCGCTGCCGCCGCAGATACAGCCCCATGAGCCCCAGCCGAATACGGTCGATCAGGCCCACGGGGGTGAAGCGCAGGAGGTCCAGGGGGCTCACGAAGGGGTAGATGCGGTCGTCGTATAGGATGCCCACCGTGGACGGCCGCCAGGTGAGGTCTTCTCCCAGCCCTAGCTCCTCGATGAGGCGGACGGTGGCGGTGTCGGTGGGGAAGACGTGGTGGTAGAAGCACTCCACGGGCTCGCCGCCGATCTCGAACGTGCGCATCAGGCCGCCCAAGGTCGGTGCGGCATCGAACAGGCGGACGCGGTGTCCCTTCTGAAGCAGCCGGTAGGCAGCGGTGAGGCCGGCCACGCCCCCGCCGATGATGCCGACCTGCCTGCCGGCAGGAACGGCGTGCCCTGGCTCCTCGCTCATTCGGGCTGCTCCGCCAGGGCAGCCATCGGTTCGCCGCTCGCGCCTCCCAGCGTCCGCACGAGGGAGAGGTTGATGGCCCACAGGAAGAGCAGTCCGGCGACGATGACGGGCAGCAGCAACAAACCGTGCAGGGCGATGGCGTACGCGCCGGCCACCGCGGAGCCGACGCCGAGGAAAGTGAGAGTCTCCTTGGCCAGAAGCTCGAAGGGGCCGATACCGCCCGAGGCGGAGGGCAAGGTGATGGCCAAGTTGGCGGCGGCGGCCACCATGAGGTAGGCGGCGAACCCCTCGCCGATGTCGAAAGATAGGCCCACCAGGTAATACATGAGGGCCTCCAGCAGCCAGGCGCCGAGGGAAGTGGCGAGCACGAGGCTCACAAGGTACGGACTTTGAAGGCACTGCAGGCCGCTCAGGAACGAGTCGGCCAGCTGCTGGGCCTGCTGGTGCAGGGCACGGGGCAGGAGACGGATGAGACGCTCCGCCCACCGTCCCGCCCGGTCCGGCGAGGACGCTACGTAGACGAAGAAGGCAAGGAGGAGGGCGAAGGCCACCGCCATGACTACCGCCAAGCCCCTGAGCTCGCTGCTCAGGCCCAGGATCGTGCCCGCCAGGAGGAGGAAGGCGACGAGAACCACCCCGTCGAAGACGCGCTCCACGGCTATGGTGCCTAGGGTCGACATCTTGCTCACCTTGTGCCGCTCGCCCAGGATGTAGGCCCGGACGAGCTCGCCGGTGCGCAGGGGCAGGAGGTTGTTCGCCATGTAGCCGATGATCATGATGGGGTAGAGGGCTGTCGTGCTGAGGTTGGTGAGCCGGCGCAGGAGGTAGTGCCAGCGCAGCGAGCGCACGGCCGCGGACACGAACCAGATGGCGACAGCAGGGACGACCCACCAGTAGTTGGCCTGGGCCAGGGCATCGGCGAACCCCGGCAGGTCGGTCCGCCAGAAGAACAGGCCCAGGAACAGGGCGGTGCCGCCCACACCCAGCCACACCTTGCGGGAGGTGATGAACGTCGGCATTTCGTCTCAGAGGATGATGGCTCCATTATAGGCGCGGCTGCCCCTGCCGGAAACGCGCGGGGTGTTCCGCAGGGTGCCTGGAAGTCGCTGGGGAGGGAACGTCGGCCGCCGCGGCCGGTCCAGAGGGCCTACTCTGGCGCCCTGTCGTCCCTGGGGGCTGCCAGCCAGGGCCGCCGCAGGCGCAGCCGCAGCAACCCTCGCAGGTCCTCTGCGATCGTGCCTCCTACTTTCACCCGCGTGTCCGGGTCCTCGACCCAGGAGACGGGTACGTCCTTTACCCGGTAGCCGAGCTTCTCGGCTAGGATCAGGAGCTCCGTGTCGAAGAACCAGTTATTGTTCTCTATCATGGGTACGACGCGCCGGGCGGCCTGCTGGCTCACCGCCTTGAAGCCGCACTGAGCGTCGCCGAAGCGTGTGAGGAACATCGCCTTGATCAGCAGGTTGTAGCCTCTCGTCAGTACCCGCCGCTTCAGTGAGCGCTTCACCTGCGAGCCCCGCGCGAGCCGCGAGCCAATGGCGATGTCGTATCCCTCTTCCGCGATCGCCCCGATGAGGGCCGGGAACGCCTCCAGGCCGGTCGAGAGGTCCACGTCCATGTAACTGACGATCTCCATGGGGCTTTCCAGCCAGGTTCGCTTGAGGGCGCGGCCGCGCCCCTTGGCCTCGATCCGCACATACTCCACCTGGTCGCCATACTCGTCGGCCAGACGCTGGCCCACCTCCGGCGTGCGGTCCACGGAGGCGTTATCGGCGATGACGATGCGCCAGGAGTACGGGAAGGCTGGCTCAGACAGGAAGCCGCTCAGCTTGGGGATCGTCCGCGGCAGGGCCTGTTCCTCGTTGTAGACGGGGACGACAACGTCAACGGTGTTCACGTGAGATCCCTGGTCGCGATGGTCTTGCCAGTGGAGGCCACGAGGAGATTAGCATTTCTGAGCGCGGCCTTCAACGCCGCTGGGGGCCTCACAGCAACACCCGCTTCGGGGCGGCGCTGACGGTCCGGCGATAATTGTGGATGAGGCGGCGGCCGTCCGGCACCTCCTCCGACCGGCAGCGCCGCGGATTGGCCAGCGCCTCCTCGATCTCCCTTCTCAGGCGTGCCACGTCCTCCCATAGCTCGCGGGTTGTCTTCAGATCCTCGATGCCCAACGCCGTCTCCATCTGGGTATCGGCCAGTGCCAGCAGCCAGCCGGCGATGAGTTCCGCCCAGCCAAGGTGGAAGGCGCTATCGGCGAAGGCCAGCGCCAGCTTCTGCCCGGCGGAGTCCGGCCCCGTCTGAAGGACGGTGCTGCCGAAGTGGGGCATCGTCAGGTCGGTGAGGAAGCGGTACGTGAACCCCAGGCGCTCGTCCTGGGCCAGGACGGAGCCCCCTCGGTAGCGCCCAAGGTCGATGTAGGAGGCCCGGTGTTCCGGGTCCTTCCCCAGCGCACTGGCCAGCCACTCCTCGTACTCGCCGAAGCCATCGGCCAGCAGGGAGCGCTGGGCGGCGATACAGTCGCAGGCGGCCCTCAGCAGCGGTGGACACGAGCTATAGGAGGCCTGGTTCAGCAGCACGCAGGTGTCCGAGAGGTACGAGAACGTGCGCGACCAGAGTCCCAGAAGGGCCGCCGTCTCAGGCGTGCGCCTCTTGGCTGAGGCGGCAGCGATGGCCAACTGGAGGTTCATCGCCCGCTCGAACAGCGACAGGTCGGAGAAGAGGAGGAAGTGGGTCTGGCGATGGGCGTCCTGCTCCGTCGGCGGCGCAGCCGCCGGACGGCGGGGCAGGTCGTAGCGCTCCCGCACGGCGAAGCGCGCGATACTGACGGGTGGCCTGTCGCTCATGGCGCCACAGCTCCTCCCTTCACCTCCGCCCCGAACCAACAAACCAGCAAACCACGGAACCAACTGGTTTGCAGGTTCGCTGGTTCTCTGGTTTGGGTAGGGTGGAGGTGCGGGGCCTCACTGCCAGCCCTTGCGCGCCTGCGCTCTCATCGCCAGGGGGCCGATGGGCCAGTTGTAGCCGTACATCATCGCCTTGTTGATGTCATCTTCCGAGGCGACGCCCTCATCCAGGATCGCCTGCGCCTCCCGTATCGCCGCGTAGAAGATGCGGTTGGCGATGAATCCGTACTTGCCGGGGGCGTCCTTCACCCGCACGCTCACCTTGCCGGCGCGCTCGCACAGCGACTCCAGCGCCTGGATCGTCTCCTCGGCCGTGTCCGGGGCGTGGATCAGCTCCACCAGCTTCATGATCGGCGCCGGGCTGAACCAGTGCATACCGATGAACCGCGGCCGCCGCGCCTCCTTCACGGCCTGGCTGAGCTCGCCGACCACGAGGCCGGAGGTGTTGGTGGCGAACACCGCCTCCGACTGCACGAGGCCGTCCATCTCGCCCCAGACCTTCAGCTTCAGCTCATTGTCCTCGGGCACCGCCTCGATGATCAGGTCCGCGTCCTTCAGGTCTTCGACGTTGGTGGTGAACGACAGGTTGGCGATGGCGGCGTCCATCTGCTCCTGGCTGGTCTTGCCCCGCTCCACGCCTTTCGCCAGGCCGTAGCGGCCGTCGACGATGGTTGAGCGGGTCTTCTCCAGGAGCTCGTCGTTCAGGTCGCGGATGGCGACCTTGACGCCGCCGAGGGCCAACGCCTGGCCGATGCCGCCGCCCATGACGCCTCCGCCGAGGATGCCTACGTTCTTGATCTCGATGGGCATGTGAGGAACCTCCTATCGTGGATTGATGCAGACGGCACGAGTTAGAAGCTGGCTTCTATGGAACGGGCAGATCCTTGAGCAAGGCTCATGAGAGCGTGGGCTAAGGCAACGAGTGCTTTATCCTCCATCGTGAAGCTAAGACGCCCGACAAAGCCTCTGGGCCCGTCCAATGTGATGTATATGCGCCCTTCGTAGCGGTGCTCTACCTTAAGCTTCTCTACATCGAGCCTGCCGCCGTAAGTCATTCCGCTATCGCGATAGGTGATTGACACATTGGCTGTCGTGCTCATCTAAGCACCTCCGGTTTGTCCGATTAGCCTGGCCCCCGCCCCTGTGCCAGTATACTCCGCCCCGCGAACCGCGCCTTCGCCCCCAGCTCCTCCTCGATGCGCAGGAGGCGGTTGTACTTCGCCGTGCGCTCGCCGCGGGTGGGCGCCCCGGACTTGATCTGGCCGCAGCCGGTGGCCACCGCCAGGTCGGCTATCGTCGTGTCCTCCGTCTCCCCGCTGCGATGCGACATAACGCAGGCCCACCCCGCCTCGCGGGCAGCCGCCATCGCCTCCAGCGTCTCGGTCAGCGTCCCGATCTGGTTCACCTTGATGAGGACCGCGTTGGCCGAGCCCTCTGTCACCCCGCGGCGGATGCGCTCCACGTTGGTCACGAACAGGTCGTCGCCCACCAGTTGTATCCGCTGGCCGAGCCGGTGGGTGAGGAGCCTCCACCCCTCCCAGTCGTCCTGCGCCATCCCGTCCTCGATGGAGACGATGGGGTAGCGGTCCACCCAGGCGGCCCACAGGTCCACCAACTCCTCGGGGGCCAGGGTGCGGCCCTCCTGGGCGAGCACGTAGCGTCCGTCGGCCTCCAGTTCGGAGGTCGCCGGATCCAGCGCCAGGGCGACGTCCTCGCCGGGGCGGTAGCCAGCGGCCTCGATCGCCCGCACGACCAGCGCTGCGGCGTCGTCGTTGCGGCCCAGGGGCGGCGCGAACCCGCCCTCGTCGCCCACGGTGGTGGGCAACCCCTCCTCGTGCAGGATGCGGCCCAGCGCATGGCACACCTCCGAACCCATCCGAAGCGCCTCCGCGAAGGAGGGGGCGCCGACCGGCGTCACCATGAACTCCTGGAAGTCCACCGACCCCTCGGCGTGCCTGCCGCCGTTGAGAATGTTGAATTGCGGCAGCGGCATGAGGTCGGCCTCCCCCCGCGAAAGGTACACATATAGCGGAAGGGAGGCATGACTGGCGGCGGCGTGGGCCACCGCTAGCGAGACGCTCAGCATGGCGTTGGCCCCCAGCCGCGACTTGTTGGGCGTGCCGTCCAGGTCGATAAGCGCCTTGTCTAGCTCCCCCTGATCCTCGGCTGACATCCCGATAACCGCCGGTGAGATGACCTCGATCACGTTGGCGATGGCCTTGAGCACGCCCTTGCCTCCGTAGCGGCTGGTGTCGCCGTCGCGTAGCTCCAGCGCTTCGTAGATGCCGGTGGAGGCGCCGGAGGGGACGGCCGCGCGTCCCACCGAGCCGTCGCTCAGCACCGCCTCCGCCTCCAGCGTGGGGTTGCCGCGGGAGTCCAGGATCTCGCGGGCACGGACGGAGCGGATATCGCTGCTCATGCTGTCGGGGTTCGATGCTGCTTTGCCATCTCCATCGCCATCTCCACCGCCTCCTGGGGGCTGGCGGCACGGGCTATCTTGTTGGCGTCGTGGCCGTGATAGGAGAAGTCCCAGGTGTCGAGCCCGACCAGGGGCACGCCGTGGATGAGGGCGAAGGCGATTTCGCTCAGGGTGCCGTAAGCGCCGTCGATGGCGATGACGGCGTCGGCGCTGAGGACCACCGCCGAGTTGCGGGCGTAGCCGATGCCGGTGAACACGGGGAACTCCACCCAACGGTTGGGTGGGCTCTCGGAGGCGTTGTGGCCGGGCAGGATGCCGATGGTGTGGCCCCCGGCGGAACGGGCGCCCCGGCAGGCCGCCTCCATGATGCCGCCGCGGCCCCCGCAGCACAGCGTGACCCCCCGCTTGCCCAGCTCCCGGCCAGCCTCCTCGGCGATGTGGAGGCTATCGGCCGACGCGTCCTCTCCGCCGATGACGGATATGATCATGGCAGGCCCATCATACCTGCGACGCTCCCTGGCGGCAACGCGGTTCAGGGGGCCTGCAGGGACCAGCGGTAGGTGGCGGCCTCCGTCGTCTCCTCGCTGATGGCGGCTACGGCGATGGTGGCCGGGCCGTCGAGCATCACCTCCACCCGGTTGCCGGGCCCCAGCGGCAGCCGACTTACCGCGCTCGCCTCGCCCCGCTCGATCAGGTGCACCACGAATCGCTGGGCCAGCGGTCCCTCGATCCGGCGGAACCCCTCCGCCAGCCAGCCGTCATCCGCGTCCGCGCCGTCGGCGAACCCCAGCTTCGGCACCTCGATATCGTCCACGGCGAAGCCGCGCGTGTAGGCGGCGTCGTCGGTGACATACTCGAACCGCAGCAGCACCCTGCCCCCGGCGTAGGCCGTCAGGTCCACCTCCTCTTGGAGCCATTCGCCGCCGCTGTCGCCAGTGTAGCCCGGCCCGTAGGCCTGCTCCACCGGGTCGTAGTCGGTTGTGTGGCGGGCGGGTAGGGCCTCCCACGTGAGACCCCCGTCCCCGGAGGCGGCCGCGTAGGCGTAGTCCCACCCGTGCTCGATGTCGAACCACACGCGGAAGTGCAGGGTGGCCGAGGAGAGACCCGTCAGGTCGAACTCTCGCGTCAGGCGGCTGTCGATGGCGTCGCCGGCGTTGGACCACCAGAAAGGCCCCTCCCACGGCGGAATGCCGATGCCCACCTCGTCTGACCCATCGAAGGTGAAGATGGCGCCGCCGGGCGGGGGCTCGATCTCCAAGTAGTCGGCCGCGAACTGGTGGATGCTGTCCTCGCCCTCGCCCACCCACGATATCGCAGTGGCGGCCGCGACCCTCAGATCGGCCCCCTGGTGCGCGTAAGGGCCGCTGGCCTCGTCCAGGTAGTTGGCTACCGTCCAGTCCGCGAACACCTCTTCGAAGGAGCTTCCGAACTGCTGCAGGTAGGTGTCAACCCCGGCTATGCCGTCGCCGGTGGCGGCCAGCAGCGCCGCCGCGTTCTCCCGGCCGCCGAATCGGTCCAGCAGATAGCGGATGAAGAGCTGCGATTCGCCGTAGTGGAGACCGCCGCCACCCGGCGGCCAGTACGTGAGCTGGGTGTCCGGTACGGCCAAGAAGTCGCCCACGGCGGTGGTCCCGCCCCCCGCCAGCTCCGCCGCCACCTGCGACAGGCCCTCGTTCACCCAGGCCTCCTCGCCTCCGTCGGCGTTCCAGTGGATAAGGTGCTGGAGTTCGTGGGCCAGGAGCGCGTTGTAGACGACGCCGGGTGAGTTGAGGGATGATGCGTCCAGGTACACGGCCTCCCGCTCGTTGCTGCGGGGCACCACCCGCTGCGGGTACTCGTCGGAGGCGCTGAAGTAGCCGCCGGCCCCGCTCAGGCCCACGTGGACGATGCTGATGCGGGCGTCGCTGTCCACGCCCGGCGACCACTCCTTCCCGAAGGCGGCGGTGACGCTGGGGTAGACCAGCGTCTCGAAGTCAGATCCAATCGTGCCCAGGGTCGAGTCGTCTACCGGCAGGCCCTCCTCGATGAAGAAGTAAGCGTGCTCTGTGACCAGCCGTAGGCTGGCCGTGACCGTTCGCATGGACGGTACGTCGAGGTCGATGAGCGTGAACTGCTCGCTGTCGCCGACTTGGTAGTCATAGGGTGACTGGCGGGCCACCCGCGGCGTGTCCGCTGGCAGCCCGCGGAACCGCTGCGCCAGGTCGATGAGGTCGCGCTCCGGCGGTTGGTCAGCCGTCGGCGCTGGTGTAGGCGAGGGAGTTGGTGTGGGTGGGGCGGTGGGGCTGGGTGTGGGGCTGGGCGTGGCTGTGGTTCCGGGGGACGGAGTGGGGCCCAGGCCCTCGCGGCCGCAGGCGAGCGTTATCCCCAAAAGCAGAAAGAGGGCGGCGATACGTATTCCGTAAGCCGCCCTCCCTGTCACCACACCGTCTCGGCGCTGCTTCTATTGCGCCCGGGGATGGGCTCGCTCGTAGACCTCCCTCACGTGGTCGCTGGTGAGGTGAGTGTAGACCTGGGTGGTTGAAATGTTGGCGTGGCCGAGCATCTCCTGGACATTCCGCAAGGGCATGCCGCCGCGTAGCATGTGGGTGGCGAAGGAGTGGCGCAGGGTATGGGGGGTTATCTCCTTGCCCAGGTTGGCCAACTTGGCGTAGCCCTTGAGGATCAGCCAGAAACCCTGCCGGGTGAGCCTTTCGCCGCGGCGGTTGACGAACAACGCCCGCTCGTTACGGTCGCGCACCACGAGTGGCCGGCCCTCCTCGAGGTAGTTGGTCAGGGCCTCCAGGGCGTGATCATGGATGGGGATGGAGCGCTCTTTCGCTCCCTTGCCTATGCACCGGACGTAGGGGGCCCGCGGGTCCAAGTGCAGGTTGTCCACGTCCAGGGAGACCAGCTCCGTTACCCGCATGCCGGTGGCGTAGAGGAGTTCCAGCATTGCTCGGTCTCGCTTGGCCTCGGGGGTGGATCGGCGCGCCGGTTGCTCTAGGAGCTCGTCGACCTCATTGGGGGGGATCGCCTTGGGCAGCGTCTTGCCCACCCGGGGGGAGCTCAGCCCCTCGGTGGGGTTGGCGGCAACCGCTCCCTCAGCGGTGAGGAAGGCGAAGAAGGAGCGCACGGCGGCCACCTTGCGCGCCCGCGTCGACTCGCTGTAGCGGCAAACGTCCTTCATGAACAGGATGAAGTCCTGGATGTCCGACCGGGTGAGGGAACGCCAACCGTCGCTGGCCCCGCGCGACCCAATGTAGTCGGCGAGCTGCTGGAGGTCGTTCTTGTAGGCGGCTATCGTGTTGGCGGAGGCTCCCTTCTCCACGGCAAGGAACACCAAGAACTCGTCGAGACTTTTACGCATGGACGAAGCCCCCGAACTACGAAGCCTACCTGGGGAACTGACTGCCATGATTTTATTGTCACCTCCTTTCCTTGTCCAGCCGCTGTAACGCTGGGCGCCGGACAATTTTCAAAAAAGTGCGCCGGACGGTGCCGTTAATGAGGAGAACGCGTCATCACCTTTCCAGTTAACGGTTTCCAAATCAGCTTTGCTGGCGTTTGGCGAGCAAATAACGTTGCCGCCGCGCTCACGGCGGCAGGCTGCGCTCGAAGCCTTCAGTACGGGATCTCTTCCGACCAGGCCCCGGCGCCCATGAGGGGCACGAACCGGCAGGGGCCCAGATTGGTCATCGCTTGCCCCTCTGGGCTCTCCACGACCCTCACCAGCTCCTGGAGGTCCCGGCTGCCTACGGGGACTACCATCCGCCCGCCCGCAGCCAACTGCTCCAGCAGTTCCTGTGGCACCCGGGGAGCGCCCGCGGTCACGATGATTGCGTCGTAGGGGGCCTCCTCCGGCCAACCCAACGTGTCGCCGGCTACCCGGACTCGCACGTTGGTCAGCTCCAGCTCCCCCAGGGTCCGCTGGGCCCTCTGCGCCAACTGGGCGACCCGCTCGACGCTGAACACCTCCCCTGACAGGTGCGAGAGCAGCGCCGCCTGGTAGCCTGAGCCGGTACCTATCTCCAGCACCCTTTCGTTGCCCACCAGCTCCAGCGCCTGTGTCATCAGCGCCACGATTAGCGGCTGCGATATCGTCTGGCCGTAGCCGATGGGCAGGGGACGGTTCTCGTAGGCGTGGATGCGCACATCCTCGGGCACGAACCGCTCTCGCGGCACCCTGGCGATGGCGTCCAGCACCCGCTGACTGCTCACGTCCAGGGCCAGCTCGGCCAGCAGGGCCGTCTTGGAGCGGCTGAGGTGTTCGATGAGGGTTGGCATTCTCTATCCCCAGTTTGGAGTATAGCACTTGATATAATCGGTGCGGCCATGGCCCGCTTCTGGATCGGCACGTCAGGCTGGCACTATTCCCACTGGCGGGGCGACTTCTATCCCCAGGAGATGTCGCCTCGAGAATGGCTTTCCCACTACGCTGGACACTTCCCCACGGTGGAGCTCAACGCCAGCTTCTACCGCCAGCCCAAGACGAGCACCTGGGAGCTGTGGCGCACTAAGACCCCGCAGAGGTTCCGCTTCGCCGTAAAGGCCAGCCGCTTTCTCACCCACGTACGGCGCCTGAACGACCCCCAGGAGCCCCTCGACCGCGTCCTCTCCGGCGCCCGACTCCTCGGTGATCGCCTTGGCCCGCTGCTCTACCAGCTCCCGCCCGGCTTCCACCGTACCGCGGAGAACGTGGCCCGGCTGGAGGCGTTCCTGCCCCTGCTGCCCGGCGATCTCCTCCATGCTATCGAGTTCCGTCACGCCTCGTGGTTCGTCGATGAGACGGCCGACCTGCTGCGTGGCTACGGTGCCGCCTTCTGCTCGTTCGACATGGTGGGCCTGGAGTGTCCTCTCCTGGCCACGGCGCCCTTCGCCTACGTCCGCTTCCACGGCTCCGAGGCCCTCTACGCCAGCAACTACACCGACGAGATGCTGGAGGCCTGGGCCGCACGCCTGCGTGACCTAGCCCGAGAAGTGGACGAGCTCTACATCTACTTCAACAACGACGCCGAGGGCTACGCTATCGCCAACGCGCGCACGCTTTCCGACCTGCTGGACGTGTCGTGCCCGTCCCCGTAGGTCGAGGCCCCTGCTCTTCGACAAGCCCTTCGACAGGTTCAGGACGGGCTCAGGACAGGCCTCGACCAGGGCATGGGCATCTGGCGCCTGAGCGCTCGATGAGTTATATATGGATGTAGGCCGTAGAGCTTGGCTGCCGGAAGGCAAACCGCCCTGACATGAAGCTTGACGCCACGAAGCTGCCCCTGGGAGAGGTTCTCGTCTCCTTTGTCCTTGCCGCCGTGGTGGCTACCTTCGTCCTCGCCTTCGTTTCCGAGAGCGGCATCCAGGAGGGAGAAGCCGAGGAAGAGGTGGCCGCCGAGCCCTGGGAGCGGGGCCAGGAGATCGCCACCTCGTTCGGCTGCGCCGCCTGCCACACCACCACGGGTGTGGTCACCCAGGGGCCCTCCTGGCTGGACCTCTTCGGCAAGACCGAAACCCTCAATGATGGCACCGAAGTGGTTGTCGACGAAGCCTACGTGCGGGAGTCGATCCTCGACCCCACGCTCAAGCTGGTGCAGGGCTTCGACGCGGTCATGCCCACCTTCTCCACCCTGACCGACGAGGACATCGAGGACATCATCGCCTACATGCAGACCCTCAGCGAGAACACCCCGGCCGCTACCCCCACCCCCGAGGCGAGCCCAACCGCGACGCCGACGCCCTAGGGCCTATAGCCCCGCGAGCACCTTCTCCGCCTAGCTTTATCCCTCTTGGTCCAGGCGCTCCAAGAGCCACATGCGGGCCAGGCTTTCGTGTGCCATCCCTCTGTTGCGTGCGAGCATCTCAAGACGCTCGCCAGTGTGAGTATCTAGTTGCAGCAACAGGGTGTAGGTTCGGGGCTCGGGAATTTTCGCCCGCACAATTTCTTGGTCGCTGAAAGCTCGCCGTGTATTCTCACGAGGAGAGACGGGCTCCAAGTGAGCGGGATTCCAGCAACCCTTGTTTCGGCATTTGTGGTCCAGCACGAGCCCTCTCGAATACGGACCGAAGCGCGCTTCATATGCCACGTCAGCAGCTTTCAGGTATCGCCCTCTGTAGCGAAGGTAGCCGTAGCCGGCACGATTACGGCCGCCTGGCCATGGCCAACATTCATCGTCATAGCGCTCCTGAACTGTCTTTACAATGAATGGATAGTATCTCGGTATTGGGCCAGCCAATTCGCGTCCTCCATCATGTATCGAAAGCAGTCACTACAGCCCCGCTAGAACCTTCTCCGCCAGGGAGCGGGTGAACCCCGGCGTCGCCGCGATCTCCTCCACCCCGGCCTCACGGATCGCCGTTCCCTTTCTCGTCATTCTGAGCGGCGATTGGATGTGCAACGCGCCAGAACGATGCTCCGCGAAGGAATCTGGGGTGGGGCAAGCATCCGAAGGAGCCTGGCGTCCTTCATCGCCAATGGTGAGATCCTTCGCTGCGCTCAGGATGACAGCCGTCGTCACAGCCCCGCCAGCACCTTCTCCGCCAGCGACCGCGTGAACCCCGGCGTCGCCGCGATCTCCTCCACCCCCGCCTCGCGGATCGCCTTCACCGACCCGAACTTCCGCAGCAGCGCCTTCTTCCGCTTCGGCCCCACCCCCGGCACGGCGTCCAGCGCCGATCGCATCCCTGCCTTCGCCCGCACCTTGCGGTGGTACGTTATCGCAAAGCGGTGTGCCTCGTCGCGGATGCGCTGCACCAGGTAGAGGGCCTGCGACGTCCGCGGCAGCACTATCGGCTCCGACACGTCCTTCACGAACAACTCCTCGAACCGCTTCGCCAGCCCCGCCAGGGGGATGTTCCCGACGCCCAGGTTGCGCATCTCGTCGTGGGCCGCCGACACCTGGCCCTTGCCCCCGTCCACGATCACCAGATCCGGCACCGCCCCGAACGACTCGTCGCCGTCGGCCCCTGCCTTTGCCCGCTCCTCCATCACCTCGCCCGCCCGCTTGAAGCGGCGGCGCAGCACCTCCTGCAGCATGGCGAAGTCGTCGGCCCCGGCGACGGACTTGATGCGGAAGCGACGGTACTCCGCCGGCCGCGGGCGCCCGTCGCCGAACACCACCATCGACCCCACGGCGGCGGCGCCCTGTATGTTCGAGATGTCGTAGCACTCGATGCGCCGGGGTAACGAGGGCAGGTTCAACTCCTCCTGAAGCTCCGCCAGCGCCTTGCGGGCCTTGCCCTCGTCGGCCAGCCAGCGGGCCCGCGCCATCTGGAGCGACTCGCGGGCGTTGTCGGTTGCCGTCTGCACCAGCGCCCGCTTGTCGCCCCGCTGCGGCGCCAACACCCGCGCACGTTTGCCGCGCCGCTGCGATAGCCACTCCTCGATGAGGGGCTGGTCGGTAACGGGGAAGGGGAGGAGCACCCGCTGCGGCACATACGCTGCCGACTGGTAGAACTGCTTGAGGAAGCTGGCCAGGACGTCCGCCTCCGGCTCGTCGGCGGTGCCGTCGAGGGCGAAGTTGTCGCGGCCGATGACGTTGCCCCGGCGCACGAAGAACACCTGCACGCAGGCCTCCGCGTTCTCCCGCGCCAGGCCGAAGACGTCCACGTCCACTCGCTCCGGCATCTCCATGAGCTGCCGCTCCGTAGTCCGCTCGATGGCGCGGACCTGATCGCGCAGGAGGGCCGCCCGCTCGAAATCGAGCTCCTCCGACGCCTGCCCCATCTGGAGGCGGAGGTCGCGGGTCACCTCCTGGGTGCGCCCCTCCAGGAAGAGGATCACCTGGCGGATCACGTCATCGTACTCCTCCTTGGAGCAGAGGGAGGCGCAGGGAGCGATGCAGCGGTGGATGTAGTAGTCAAGACACGGGCGTGGGTCGTCGCCGGTGATCGCCTTCGTGCACGACCGCCAGGGGAAGAGTTTCTTCACGAGGTCAAGGGTGTGCCGGACCGATCCCGCCGAGGCGTAGGGCCCGAAGTAGCGGGCGCCGTCGTCCAGCACTCGGCGTGTGATCTCCACCCTCGGCCACTCCGATGACAGGTCGATCTTCAGGTAGGGGTAGTGCTTGTCGTCCTTGAGCCGGATGTTGAAGTGCGGCTGGTAGCGCTTGACCAGGCTCGCCTCCAGGATGAGTGCCTCCTGGGCGCTGGCCGTTACCACATGCTCGATCTCGGCGATGCTGCCGACCAGGCGGCGCGTCTTGGGCTCGAGGCTGTGCGGCGAGCCGAAGTAGGAGCGCACGCGGCTCCTCAGGGACGCCGCCTTGCCCACGTAGATGACGCCGCCCTTGGCGTCGCGAAAGATGTACACGCCCGGCCGGGTGGGCAGGGCGCGCACCTGGTCGAGGAGCTGGTTCGGGGGCGCGCCCATACGGGCGACTGTCCGGTCGGTGGCCATCGCACACACATTCTATCGCGGGCGGAGGCGGCCCCTCAACGGCGCCTCGCTGTGCGTGGGCTGGGGCATTCGTTGACCAGCGCGTCCTCCCGTTGCTACACTCGCCATGCGTGGCAGGGTAGCTCAGCGGTTAGAGCAGTGGCTTCATAAGCCATGTGTCGCGGGTTCGAATCCCGCCCCTGCCACCAGCGCACTTGGATCTCAGAGGGGGCGATTAACGTTGAGGATGTCTCGGCAGACGATCCTCGGCGCGTGCGTCCTCCTGATATTGGCGGCCGGGGTCTATTTCAGCGTGGCTGCGTCGCGGGAGTTGCCGCCGTTCGATCATCCTGATACGCCTTACGTCGACGGCTGCCCGCGCCTGGAGCGCCTTGGCCTTGAGATCTGGGTAGATGAGGTAACCAACGGGCTGTCCGACGAGGTCAGCTTCGAGGTGACGGTCGAATGGGCGGCATCCGGCGGCTGCGAGCCGATCATGGGCATCGTGCGGAGAGAGTATTCGGACCCGCCATCGGATCCGAAGACCTACTCCGTCTGGAGTCGAGCGGGCTCCCTGCTGGACGAGCCGCGATGTCGGGAGGGCCGGCAGCAGCTAAAATACGTGCTCATATTGACCGATGCTGTCGGTCAGAGAGAAACCGCGAGGGCGACAGGTTGGATTACGTGGCCGGAGTGCCCTGTCGTGATCCCGGGGCGTGAATAGCGGCAGCAACGTCTGAGGCCGAAGTCCACCGTTGGGAACCGGTCTGCGATGGCGTAGAATAGATGCCGCCATGGAGCCGCGCATCCACTATACTACGCGATAAGCGTGACCGAGCCATCGCAGCTCGCGCCGGGCTAAAGGAGGACAGGCATGAAGATCATCGTTTTCGGTGGCGCCGGAGACATGGGCAGCAGGGCCGTCGAGGACCTGGCGGGCTCGTCCGGCGTCGAGCAGGTGACCATCGCTGACCGCGATGCGAACGCCGCTGGAAAGATCGCCGCGACGCTGCGAGGCCAGGGAACTGCGGTCGACGTCAAGGCGGTGGACGCCAACGACCACGCCGCCGTCGTCGAGGCGATGCGGGGCTACGATGTCGTCGCTTCCGCCCTGGGGCCCTTCTTCCGCTTCGAGACCAGGCTGGCTCGGGCGGCGATCGAAGCGGGCGTCGACTACGCCAGCATCTGCGACGACTGGAGCGCCGCCCAGGCTGTCCTGGACGAACTTGATAAACCTGCTCGGGAGGTCGGCCGCACGATCATCACCGGTCTCGGCACCAGCCCGGGCCTCTCTAACGTTGCCATCCGCCACCTGGCTGGGCAGATGGATAAGGCGCGGCGGGTCGACGTAAACGTGTACCAGCCCCTGACCGGGGGCGGAGGCGAGGCCGTATTCAAGCACATGATGTACATCATCAGCGGCGAGGTTGCACTCTGGCGCTGGAGGAGACCGGGGATGATGCCAGCATGCAAGGAGGAGCGCGTGGTGGAGTTCCCCCGTTTCGGTCGCATCAAGGTCTGGAACATGGGCCATGCCGAGCCCGTAACGGTCCCTCGCTCCCTCCGCGGCCTGGACGAGTGCAACTTCTTCATGGGCTTCGGTCGGGGTGCCCACCTGTTCATATGGCCTGCTCGGTGGGGCTTCTTCGCCAGCGACAGGCGCATCGACTGGACGGCCCGTCTTCTCGCGCCCATCGAGCGTCTCACTGGCCGACGGCAGCCGACGCCGGGAGCGCTACGCGTCGACGTCTGGGGCGAGAAGGACGGCGAGAAGGTCCATCGCATGGTGTGCGGCATAGGTCGGATGCGCGAGGCCACAGGCCTCTGTCTGTCCGTGGGGGCACAGATGCTCGGCCGCAAAGAGCTGACCGTCGAAAAAGGTGGTGTGTACGCGCCGGAGGCTTGCCTGGACCCGGTCACCTTCCTGCCGATGATCAGAGAGAAGGGAATTGAGGCCTTCGAAGACCTTGCCATGACTAAGCCCCTAGCCTAACTTGTCGAAGAAGAAGCCAGACCCGCTGGAGGTGGCGCATGGTGCTCGCGCCGCTCGGGCACAGCGCCAGTGCGGCCGCTGCCGGCATAGCCTCAGGGGAGGGTCATGAAGAGCTACACCGACTACCTATGGTTCGATACTCCGGAGCGCCGCGGTCTCATCAACATCACCGAAGAGGTGAGCCAGCGCGTTCGTCAGTCCGGCATCGTCGAGGGGTTCTGCCTCGTGGGCGCCATGCACATCACCGCTGGTATCTGGGTCAACGATAATGAGCCCGGGCTTTGGCACGACTTCTGGGAGCTGCTGGACTCGCTCGCCCCGTATGGCAAGGACTACCGGCACCATCGGACGGGCGAGGACAACGGCGACGCTCACCTGAAACGGACCTTGATCCACCACCAGGCGCTCCTGCCGGTCACCGATGGCAAGCTGGACTTGGGCCCCTGGGAGCAGGTCTTCTATGCCGAGTTCGATGGGCGGCGCCGCAAGCGCGTCGTCATCAAGATCATCGGAGAGTAGCACTAAGCTCTGGCCGCACCCCTGCGAAACCCCGACACGCGATGTGGTACCCAAGGAGCCGATGTCATGAAACGAGCCCGCCTTCGTATCCGCGCCGATAGGGTACGAGGTCATATCAGCCCGCTCATCTACGGGCAGTTCATCGAGCACATGGGCCGCTGCATCTACAGGGGCATATTCGAGCCCGGCTCGCCTCTCGCAGACGAGCACGGCTTCCGCCGCGACGTCATGGAGGCTCTCCGTGCCCTGCGCGTCCCCATCCTGCGCTACCCGGGCGGCTGCTTCTCCGACGAATACCACTGGCGGGACGGCATCGGCCCCAAAGACGGACGCCCCCGCTACGAGGAGCAGTACTGGACCCGATGGGTCAAGCGCTGGGGTCGTCCGGAGATCGCGCCTATCATTGGCCCGCCCGAGACCAACGCCTTCGGCACGGATGAGTACCTCACCTTGTGCGCCAGGCTGGGCTGTCAGCCCTACCTGAACGTGAACCACGGCACCGGCTCGCCGGAGGAGGCGGCCGAATGGATTGCCTACTGCAACCGGCGCGCCGAAAGCCCGGCCAGCGTGAGCGTCGTCGGCGTGGGCAACGAAGTGTTCGGCTTCTGGGAGACCGGCCACTGCAGCGGCGACGAGTACGGTAGGCACTTCCTCCAGTTCGCGGAGAAGATCCGTGCGGTGGATCCCGAGGTTCGGCTGCTGGCCACCGGGGCGCCCCGAACCTACTCGCCGTTCACGGCAGACCTCCTCCGTGCCGCGGGCCCGACTATGGACTACGTGTCCGTTCACGCCTTCCACCCGCCGGTGCCAGGCATGCGCCCCCTTCGCGACGATGAGCCTGATTACTGGTCCGTGGTGGCCGGACCCTACGCCCTGATTCGCAACGTGGACGACGTCTTGGCCGATATCGACCGCGCCTTCGGAGCCGACTCACCGGTACGCATCTCTTTCGACGAGTGGAACCTCTGGTGCGCCTGGGACAATTGCGTGGCCGTCAATTACGACCTGCGGGCCGGCCTCATGTTCGCCGGCACCTTCAACCGCATCCATGAACGGGCGCCCCGTGTGGAGATTGGGATGATCGCCCAACTCGTCAACATGCTGGGCATAGTCCAGACTGATGAGTCCCGTCTCTTTGAGACCGCTGGCTATCTCGTCAACCGTCTGTACGTGGAGGAGACGCGGCCCCTGGCCTTGGAGTGCCAGGTGGAAGGCGAGACGTTCAACACCCCCGTCTGGGCAGACGTCCCCGAGAGCTTCCAGGCCATGATGGGAGAAGACCTGACCGGCATCCCCTACCTGGACGCCTCCGCCACCGCCTCGCAGGACCGCCGCCAGTTGGTTGTCTTCCTGGTGAACCGCTACCTGGATCAGCCCCTGGCCGTGGACCTGGCCTTCGAGGGAGTGGAGCCCGTCTCATCCGGCAGGCTCAGGCAGTTGGCGGCCGACAGCCCCTTCGCCCGCAACGATTTCGAGCACCCCGAGCGACTGCGCATCGAGGAGCGGCCCGTCTCATCGCTGGCGCGTCTGGAGCTGCCGCCCCACAGCGTCAGCGCCCTCGTGCTCGGCTAGTTGGGCGGCGACGGATGGTGCCGACGCGTCTTCGAAGGGTGAAGTAGGGTCCTACCGCAGCCTCATGAGATCCGCCTATGGCGGAAGCGCCTCCTGGCGTACCATCCGCCTGCTGCGAGGGCGAGCACGGCTCCTGCCGCGACGGCCGCCGCTACCGGCGCGGTGTGGTCCCCGGCCGAGGTGCCGCGCTCCGCGGCGGGTTCACCCACGTCCACGACCAGTTCGGTGGTGCCGCCGACGGCTTGAGCCAGGCATTGTCCGCGAAGGCTGCCGCTTGGAGTGACAATCTCCACGAACGTGTTGTTGCTCAACAGGTCGTCAACGTTGCCGAGCGGGAACTGAGCGTCGTCAACAAAACGAGCAACCCCCCCGTCGACAGCCTCAAAGGCCCCCGGGTTCAGCGGGAAGACGATAGGACCGGGTGTATCAGGCGAACCTAATCGGATCTGCGCCTCGACGACGTCACCGAGAGAGATGTTAGAAACAGCGAGCGATAGCCCGAGTCCGCCGGTATGGGGGTCCACCAGCAAAGCGGAGGACCCGAAAATATTCGCCGGGAGTTGTTCATCAGGTTTGATTTTGCACCCAGCCCCGATTGGCTTGTCCTCCGTATGCTCACCTTGGATCGTAAACTGGTACGCCAGGATTTCCTTCTTGTCGTCACTAACCAAGAACATAGCGGTGTATGCAAGTGTGTCGAAATGCTTGTTATGCGTCACCGAGATTTGGTCGGCGACGAAGTTCAAACCCTTCTTACTTAATTCGCCTTTTTTACCCGCTTCGGCGTCTACTATTTCGAAGGCCAACTTGTTGGGGTTTGGCTCTAGTTCTCCATTGTGTGCTTTCTTCAGGTGTTGCACCTTGCCCTTGATGGTCAATCTGTCGTTGTTGGCGCCAGCCTTTTCTGTTTCTTTAATCTTGTCTTCGAAGCCCCAAAATTGGCCGCCGAAATTCAGCGGCGCTGCCGTCCAGACATGCTCCGCATTCGCAGTAATGTCCCCGTGAATTCCCGCGCCGCCATAGGATTTGAGGTTCTCGATATATTTCCCGCCGATCTGTCCGGCTTCGGCTGGCGCTGGCATAGCAGCCAGAATAAGGAGCCCCGAAATACCAACCGCCCCTAAACCGGTAGCCCGAAGTAGGCGGATTAATCGTGAACTTCGCATCGCCGTACCCCTTTCTAACGTCTTCCTAACCGTTGACCCGTTGTCACGCGGGTGCACACCCCGCTAGAATGCAAAACGCTAGGGTGTGCGCCCGCATTCCTTAGCTTCGGCCTCGGTGGTTGCCGCCACCGGGGCCTCTCTTCGCCTCGCTATCTAGTGGTTAATCGCCCCCCCAAGAACGGAAAAACGCCGGAGCCCACCCACACTCGGTAGGCCCAGCGTCTGAAACCAAAGAGACTGGCAGCCTCGCTGTAATGCCACACCCCCTCTGCAACTCTGTAGTGCGAGCGCTTACAGTTTACATATCGCTGTGTGATTGTCAAGGGTTCGAGGCCCTAATATTGCTAAGAACCCCTACACGTTTTGCTCGGTCTTCGCCTGCCGCTTTGTCGCGTCAGGCCGGCTCGACGGGGAGGGAGCGTCGCTGCCAGAGGAGGCCGCGGGCGTTGATCGTGGCCCCGTCAGCTACTTCGCCTTGTACTGGGGCGGGCGCTTCTCTGAGAATGCGGCCAGGCCCTCGCGGACGTCCTCCGTGTAGGCCAGCGAGTTGAACAAGCGCTCCTCCAGCGCCAGGCCCTCCTCCAGCGGCAGGTGGTAGCCTTCCATGGCTGCCCGCTTGGCGGCGCGCAGGGCTAGCGGCCCGCACTTCAACAGCGATTCCGCCTGTCGGCGGGCCTCTGCCATTACCTCCGCGGCCGGGACGACGGCGTTCACCAGGCCCACCTGCAGCGCCTCCTGAGCGCTCAATGGTTGCCCCGTAAATAGGATGCGGGCGGCCACGGCCCAGGGCAACTGCCGTGGCAGCCGCTGCGTGCCGCCCCAGCCGGGGATAAGGCCGAGGGTCACCTCCGGGGTGCCGAGGCGCGCATTCTCGGCGGCGACGCGCAGGTCGCAGGCGAGTACGACCTCGAGGCCCCCACCGAGGGCGAGGCCGTTGATGGCGGCGATGAGGGGCTTGGTTACGGTCTGTCCCCGCATGATCGTGGGCGGCGCGTCGTAGGGGTTGTTGTTGGGGTCGTCCAGCATGCGAGGGATGGTAGATCGAAGGTCGGCCCCGGCGCAAAAGGCGCGGTTGCCGGCGCCGGTGACGATGCCGACCCACGCCTCCTCGTCCTGTTCCAGACGCCCGGTAGCCTCTGAGAAGGCCGCCCACGTCTCCAGATCGATGGAGTTGAAGGCTTCGGGTCGGTCCAGGGTGAGCGTGGCGATGTGGCTGTCAACTTCGTAACGTACTGGCATGGCCAGCCTCCTACTTTGCGTAATCGAAGAAACCCTTGCCGGACTTGCGCCCCAGATGGCCCAGGGAGACCATTCGGCGCAGAATCGTGGGGGCCTTGAAGCGGGGCTCCCCGTACTCCTCGAACATCGACTCGCCGATGTGAACGAGCGTGTCGAGGCCCACCAGGTCCGCCGTGGCTATCGGCCCCATGGCGTGGTTGAGGCCGGCCTTGCACGCCTGGTCCACGTCCTCGGCGCTGGCCGTGCCGGCCTCCACCAAGCGGATGGCGTCGAAAACGAAGGGGACGAGCAACCGGTTGACGATGAACCCGGGCGTGTCCTTGGCGCGGACCACCACACGGTCGATGGACTCGCAGAAGGCCACCGCCTCGCTGATGGTGTCCTCGGAGACGCTTTGCGTGGAGATCACTTCGACCAGACGGAGGACCGCAGGCGGATTGAAGAAGTGGAGGCCGACGACCTTCTCCGGCCGGTCGGAGGCGGAGGCCATGGTGCTGAGGGAGAGGGAGGAGGTGTTGCTGGCCAGGATCGCCTCCGCCTTGCAGACGCGGCCCAGTTCGGCGAAGAACTGCCCCTTCGTCGGGGGGTCCTCGACGATGGCCTCGATGATGAGGTCGCAGGCGGAGAGGTCCTGCATGTCCGTGGTGCCCTTGAGGCGGCTCAGCGTGCCGTCGCAGTCCTCCTGGGAGAGGCGCCCCCGCTCCACCTCGCGGCCGAGGCGCTTCCTGATGCTGTCGAGGCCCTGATCGAGGAGTTGCTGCTCCACCTCGAGTACGGTCACATCGTATCCGTGGGACGCGCAGACTTGGGCGATGCCACCACCCATGATCCCGCACCCCGCAACGCCCACCGATTTGATCGTCATATCATCCCTCCCTGGCTCAGGAAGCCTTACAGTTCTCGGGGCTCTCGGCCATGAAAACGCCGCCTGAGCACAGGCGCTCTCCTATGCCAGGCACCGCAGCGACCGCATCCCATTATAGATAGGCGATGGTGTGCGCGGCCATAGGCCCGAGAACGAGCGCTGTCCTGTCGGCCACGCAAGTCACTCTTGGGCAGATCAGGAGAGTCCTGGTTTCGGTTGCAGCCCCTTAGCTGCGAAGCGTAGGGGATTGCTCTGCAGCAAATGATTGAAGGTCTGTCTGCCGGCGATGCCGTCGATGGCAAGCCCATTTCGCCGCTGATAGTCCCGGACTGCTGAGGCTGTTTGGTGGCCATAGATACCGTCGGCCTTGATGCCCAGCCGCTGTTGGAGAGCGCGGACGTCGTTCCCTCGCATTCCGCGCTTCAACAGAGTCCTCGACTCTAAACCGGATTCCGGCGCGTACGTTGCCCTGGCTGCCCCGTGATGCAAGTGATTGAAGGTCTGTCTGCCGGCGATGCCGTCGACGGCAAGCCCATTTCGCCGCTGATAGTCCCGGACTACTGAGGCTGTTTGGCGGCCATAGATACCGTCGGCCTTGATGCCCAGCCGCTGTTGGAGAGCGCGGACGTCGTTCCCTCGCATTCCGTGTTTCAGGACCAGCCTCGATTCCTGTGAAGGCGCAAGATGGCCCTGCGCCTTTGGTCCTCTCGGTACTACAATCAGGTGACCATCAGAGAAGTCGTGGCTGGTTACGCCAGGCACAACACGTGTCTTGACTTGCGTGGGAAGCGGATAAACGCCGGGCCGCACACCCTTCATGACTGGATACTGTTTCTTGTATCCTTCAACGTCACTAATACGCTTCTCGAGAGCTGCCTTCGTCTTTCCGGAATAGCGCTCCAGTGTGTCTTCCCATGGGGAACCTTTCGGGCCTTTCAGATTCCCCATTCTGTATGCTGCTACAGCCTTCCTTTCATCTCCATGCTTCCGTAAGAGCATGCCAAGCCATTTGGCACCTGCTTCTATACTGGCCTGAGGGTCCAGCCGTTGGTCCCCTCCCTCGACCAAGGCATCTACCAAAGGCTGGCGCTCAGATACCATTTCCCTGTAGGTGATGTTCTTGCGTCTCTTGGCCACATTGTGCTTGGCTATAGCTTTCTTGAGCTGGAGCCTGTAGTTATTCCCCCTCTTCTTTTCTCGCTTCAGAGCCACCACGTCATCCCAGGTGTTCTTGGCCGTTCCCGCGGCGCTTTGGTGACGGCGTAGAACTTTCGCATAGTCTCTAAATTGCTCAGGGTGATCCTGCGCCACGTCCACCGTTCTAAGGCCCAGTGTCTTGCCTTTGGCAGTGTTTCTCATGAACTGAGCCATTCCTACTTCCCCGCTAGCGCCAATGCTATCCGTGTTAAGGCCGCTTTCCTTTCGCAGAACCGCTTTCAGCAGAGGCGGGTCGATGCCATGGCGACGAGCAGACCGTAGGATCATCTGATCCCACGTATTCCGGTCATTTCCCAACCGCTGTCCGAATTTGCCGCCCATTTGGATGCCCCCTTCCACAAATAGACAGGATCCTTGGCGTCTCTGTCAAAGAGCCTGTGCGGTGTGAAGAACGTGAAGAGGTGTGCTTGACTTGGGTTATTTCTGCGCCGCCGTTCCTTCCTCCACTATGGGTAGAAGTTCGACTGCGATCTCATCTACCAGAGCGAGGTTCAGGTCTCTATCTTCGATAGCTGCTAGGAGATCTTCGACCTCAACGTCAAACCGTCTGCAAAGCATCTCGACGCTAGGGTCAGATGTGGCCAAGGGCATGTTCAGGACGTTCTGGAGCCAATGGGTGAATGCGTACCGGGCGTCTTGCTCCCCAAGACGACTGAAACTAAAGTTCTCAAGTAGTTCATCAATCATGAGTTGTCCGTAGTGTCGCAAGTACCCCTGAACCTTGCCATCGCGGTTCTCCACCAGGCTTCGAGCCACATCAGTAATACTCGCACAGGCTGTTTTGGAGGCGTCTATGTCGAAACCAAGTTGCTGCAAGACACCCATCACTTTGCTGAGGTGTTGCCCCTCATAGTCAGGCTCACCGTTGGTGGATGCCGCGTTGGCCAGCAGCGCCACGTCTAGAAGGCCCAGGGTGCGCAGCGTCATGGATGCTCTTCGGGCCGTCTCCGCCGACAACTCCGGTTGTCCGATTCGGGTGAGTAGGCAGAATACTAGCTCCTCCCATCTGTCCTCCTCGAAAGACCAAGGGTACACGTCTGGCGCTTCAGAGTCCTGAAAGGCTTCCATGAAGAGATCGACAAGACGTTCTAGGTTAGACGTGGTGTGGCGTGCCTCAGTGCTCTCTTGCTTTCTTTTCACTCCTAATCCTCCTCGATCTGGGCGCTTGTGTTCGAGCTGCGATAGGTGCCAAGCGCTTGTATTCTAATCAGGCACTAGGTCAATCTCCATGGCGATAGCGGTTGGCAACGTGGTCCCAGCGTGGTTAGAAGCGGCGAAATCATCGGCTATTTGTGACACCCGCCTTTGAAGCCAAATTGTACCATGCAATTCTAGGCGGAGATCAAGTCGGTCGTTTCTTGTAGACTTGGGCGTCGTGGCTCAAACCACGCGTTCCTTGACCGGGTTTCTGCTTCCGGTGATCCTGCCTGTCACGCATAGCGGTCGCATGGGACCCCGATCGTGGTGAAGTCGCATACGGGCAGACGGGCCGCCTGCCGGGGGCAGCTTCTCGGCCGTGGTAGAATGGGGTCGCCTCGCCCGTTGCCGGATACGACACACGAACCGATGATGGGATCTCTCCGCGAGCTTCATCTGCTCCTCACCTATTCCTGCACCGAAGAATGCGACCACTGCTTCGTGTGGGGGAGTCCCCAACAGTCCGGCGTCATGACGCTGGAGCAGGTGCGGCGCATCTTCGATCAGGGGCAGGCGCTGGGCTCGGTGGAATCGATCTCCTTCGAGGGCGGCGAGCCGTTCCTCTACTATGGAGCGCTCCTGGAAGGGGTGCGCGAGGCCCGTGCGCGGGGTTGGAAGGCCGATGCCGTTACCAACGCCTACTGGGCCACCTCTCCCGAGGACGCCCTAGTTTGGCTTCGGCTCCTGATCGAGGCGGGCCTGGGCGGCGTGCTGTTGAGCGAAGATGCCTATCACGGCTCCGATGACCACTCTCTGGCCGCCAACGCTGCCGCCGCCGCCGATCAACTCGGCATTGGTAGCGGCACCATCGCCATCCGCGAGGCGGCGTCGAGCGTCGGCGCTCCCTCTTCCGCGAAGGGTGAGGCGATCAAGGGTGGCGCCGTCCGCTTCCGCGGACGTGCCGTCAGCCGGCTGGCCCCTGGTCTTCCCCAGAGGCCGTGGCGGGAACTCGTGACCTGCCCTCATGAGGAACTGGTGAGCCCGATCCGTGTGCACGTTGACCCTCTTGGGTATGTCCACATCTGCCAGGGAGTGGTCATGGGCAACCTCTTCCGCACGCCTCTGTCGGAGATGCTGACGGCCTACGTGCCGCAGCGTCACCCCGTCTGCGGCCCGCTCCTCTCGGGAGGGCCCGCGGCTCTGGCCTATGCCTACGACCTCCCCCACGCCGACTCGTACGTCGACGAGTGCCACATGTGCTACGAGATGCGCGACCACTTGCGGGAGAAGCTCCCCGAGTACCTGGCCCCGGCCCAAATGTATGGAGTCCCCAGCGGGGACGCTGCTGAGTAGACTTCCCGCGGCGGCCTACGACAGTTCGCCAGACGCGATCTCCTTCGCCACGATAGCGAAGCACTCCTCGGCGACGGCGACGGCCTGCTCGATGTCTGGCGGTGTGTGGGCGGCGGAGATGAACCAGTTGTGGCAGGGGTGGAAGATCACTCCCCGGCGCGCCGCCAGTCCCGAGAACCTGCGGCCCCGTTGCAGCGCGGGGTCGTCCTCGAACAGCAGGTTGGGCATGGCCGGAGGGCCGGTGTAGCGGATGGCCACGCCTGCTCTCTGCGCCGCCTTCGTCATGCCCTCACGGAGCATGTGACCGGCGCTCTGGATCTGCTCGTAGGCGCCTTCAGAATCGTATGCCGCCATCGTAGCCAGTGCAGCGGCCATGGGAGTCCCGGCGAAGAAGTGGGTGGCGCCGAAGAACGTTGACTTCGCCGTGTCGCGCACCTCCTCGCGACCGACGAGCACGGAGATGGGCTGGCCGTTGCCGATCGCCTTGCCAAAGCAGACGAGGTCCGGCGCCAGGCCGAAGTTCACGTGCGATGCGCCCATCGGGTTCAGTCGGAAGCCACAGCGCACGTCGTCGATGATCAGGAGGGCTCGCTCGTCCGCGATCCGGTCTTGCATGGCGCCCAGGAACTCCTGGGATGGGAGTTCGATGTCGTGCATCGCGTCGTGCTTGATCGGGCAGATCATCACCGCGGCGACGTCTCCCTTGCTGCGGTCGAAGCATGCGTGCAAGCTCTCAACGTCATTCCAGAGGAACTGATCGAGCTCGCTGCGGTGGGCAGGGGGTACGCCGAAACCGCCGGGCACGGTCCACGGATCGAATCCGTGGTAGGCGCCCGCGGCCACAAGCAACTTGCTGCGGCCGGTGTTGGCGCGCGCGACGCGCGTTGCCAGGGTCGTTACGTCCGAGCCGTTCTTGGCGAACATCACCCAGTCGGCAAACGTGAACCGGGCCACGAGGGTCTCCGCTAGATCGACCATGCGGTCGGCCGCGAAACCGAACAGATTCCCGCGCTCCTCCTGCTCGGCCACCGCCTGCTGCACGGCGGGGTGGTTGTAGCCGAGAACGATGGGGCCGAAGCTGCACATGAAGTCGATGTACTCATTGCCATCGGCGTCGGTCATGCGGCAGCCCTGGGCGCTGCGGAAGAACGGCGGGAAGTCCCCGAACGTGGCGAACCGCGGCGAGCAGGGGCCGTAGATGCCCCCAGGGATCACGCGTTCCGCCCGTTCGAACATCTCATCACCTTTCGACAGGTCGTATGTCATGGCTGCCTCCGCTCGGGTTATATTCTGCGACGGCTCGTTACGATCATGCCTATTCTACCGGAGTGCCGCGACCAGCGGCTGCAGCACCGGGGCACTCGCGCGCCGGATGCCGAAGAAGTCCGCATTGCTGACCTTCGCCCACACAGGGGGCGCCGCTTCGCTGTGTTGACAAGCTCCCCCCGTTTGCGCATGATTGTCCTACCTGTAGGTGCCAAAGAACTTGGGTGGGCCATCGCCCTACTCGCCGAGCGGATCAGATACTACTCGTGTTCGATACCGTAACGTCAGCCCGTGCCCTGATGGGGGTGTCGCTGGGGTTCCACATATGCTTCGCCACCGTCGGCATCGGACTTCCCCTGCTTCTCTGCATCGCTGAAGGCCTCGCCCTGCGCACCGGCAACGAAGTGTACCGTCAGATGGCGATGCGCTGGGGACGCATCGCCGCCCTCCTGTTCGCGGTTGGTGCCGTGTCCGGGACGATCATCTCGTTCGAACTCGGGCTCCTGTGGCCGACGTGGATGGACTTCTCCGGCGGCATCATCGGCTTCGCCTTCGCCCTAGAAGGTTTCGCCTTCTTCATAGAGGCGATCTTCCTCGGCCTCTACGTTTTCGGGTGGGAGCGTCTTTCTCCTGTGGCACACTGGCTGTGCTCAATCCCGCTTGTCATCAGTTCCGCGGCATCCGCCTTCCTGGTCATCAGCGTTAACGGCTGGATGAACCAGCCTAAGGGGTTCGACGTGGTTGACGGGGAAGCGGTCAACATCGACCCCATCGCGGCGATGTTCAATGACGCTATGCCCTACGAGGTGAGCCACGGCACGATAGCAGCCTACGTCGCCACCGGCTTCGCTGTTGCCGGGGTGTACGCGATCGCCATGCTTCGCGGCGACCGCTCGGAATACGTCAGGAAAGCCCTCGTGCTGGCGCTGGCCGTGGCCGCGGTCTTCATTCCGCTCGAGATCATGGGCGGTGACCTGAGCGCCCGCTTCCTGGCGCACAACGAGCCCGCGAAGTTCGCCGCGATGGAAGCCCAGTTCGAGACTGAGGAGGGTGCTCCTCTACGCATTGGTGGCTATCCCGACACCGATGCGAAGGAGACTCGCTTCGCCATCGAGATCCCCAAGCTGGCGAGCTTGATGGCGTTCGAAGATGTCGACGCCAAGGTGGTAGGACTCAACGACTTCCGGCAGGATTGGATCCCCGACGCGCGGCTGGTACACTTCCCGTTCCAGGTGATGGTGGGGATCGGTTTCTTCATGCTTTTCGTGGTCGCCTGGTTCTTTGGGCTTGCCTGGTGGCGCTGGCGCATTGACCCGGGCCGCCTCCTGTTGATGGCGGTGGCGGCTACCCTGCCCCTGGGGTTCGTCGCTATCGAGGCCGGTTGGTTCGTGACCGAGTTCGGCCGCCAGCCATGGATCATCTACAGAGTGGGGCTCACGAGCGGGTCGGCAACGCCGCGCGAGGGCATCGGGTTCATCCTCCTCGTGTTCATCCTGGTCTACATCGCACTCACCGCTGCCCTTGCGCTCCTCCTGCTGAGGGAGCGACGGAGGCCGCTGGAGCTTGGGGCCGCGCCGAAGGAGGCGACGGATGCCGCTTGAGGACCTGGCTGCCGCCGTCGTGCTGGTTGGGATCATCGCCTATGCGATGCTCGGCGGCGCTGACTTCGGCGGCGGTATCTGGACAGGGCTGGCCACGGGGCCGCGGGCGGCCCAGCAGCGCCAGGCGATCTCTCGTGCTATGGGCCCCGTGTGGGAGACGAACCACGTCTGGCTGATTCTTGTCGTGGTTGCCACGTTCACCGCGTTCCCGCCCGCGTTCGCCGACTTGTCTATCGCCCTTATCGTCCCGGTTGTGATCGCCCTTGTCGGCATCGTCTTCAGGGGAGCGGCGTTCGCCTTTCGGCACTTCGGGCGCGGCACCGAAGCCGCACTTCCTGGGATGACTGCCCTGTTCGCGGCAGCCAGCGTTGTCACTCCCTTGGTAATGGGCATGGCTCTGGGTGCCGTCGCGGGCGGCCACATCACGGTCGAGAACGGAGAGGTCACGTCAGGGATTTGGGAGCCATGGCTGCAACCGTTCGCCATCCTGTGCGGCCTTATCGCAGTGGCCATTTGCGGCTTCCTCGCTGCCTGCTACATGACCGTCCGCGCGAGCGGCGAGATGCAGGAAGACTTCCGGACCCGCGGTCTCCTCGCTGGCCTCCTGCTAGCGGTTCTTGTGGTTGTCGCCCTTCCAATCGCTTACTGGGACGCGGAGCCGTTCTGGGACGAGCTGGGGAAGCCCGCCGCCCTGGCGGTGATGAGCGTGGCGGCCGCCGCATGGGCGATGGCCCTGGCGGTGTTGTGGCAGCGCTGGTACCTGCTCGCGCAGACGGTGGCAGCGGGCGCCGTAGGCCTAATCATCGGCGGTTGGGGTGCGGTGCAGTATCCGTATCTCATTCCGCCTGACCAGCGCATCTCGGACTTGGCGGCTGCCGACGCCACGCTCGAGCCGTTTCTCATCGCCCTAGTCGTGGGCTCCGTGATCCTCGTCCCATCGCTGGCGCTGCTCTACATCGTGTTCAGCGAAAAGACGGGCGGCCCGGCCGTGGAGGGAGAAGGGCGAGACTACTGAGGCCAGCACTTGGGGCCGCCATTGCGGCCCCCGTGGCATCGGGTCTATCATCGGGGATGGTGCCCTCCAGGTGCCTGCGAGCGGGCCGGCACGTAATTGAACACCCGCTGCTGTGAATCGCTCCTCTCCGGCGTCCCAGGTCTTCTACGGATGGTCGGTGGTGGCGTCCCTTGCCGCCATCTTGCTTCTTAGCGCTGGCCTCGGTTTCTACTCTCTGGGCGTCTTCGTCGTCCCCTTCGAGGAGGAGTTTGGCTGGAGCCGTGGAGAGGTCTCGCTTGGCATCGCCACAGCGACCGTAGTCAGTGGCGTTATGGGCCCACTCGTGGGCCTGGCGGTCGAGCGGCTGGGGGCAAGGCCGGTCCTCGCCGCTGGTGCCACGGGCATGGGGATCTGCTTCGCCTTGTTGGGGGCCACCTGGTCGCTCGTCTACCTGTACGCCATGTTCGCGATGATGGCCGTCTGGCGGGCAGGAATCATGATCGTGCCGGTCTCCCAGGTAGTAGCCAACTGGTTCCAGCGACGGCGGGGCCTCGCCATGGGTATCACTACGACCGGCATCGGCTTCGGGGGGCTGGTGATGGCGCCCTTGTGCAAGGTGCTGATCTCTGTGGTGGGATGGCGGTCGACTTTCTCCATCATGGGGCTGGTTATCATCGCCGTCGCTCTCCCCCTGATCCTGCTCGTGATCCGACAACACCCCGCTGACCGCGGACTCCTACCGGACGGCGCGAGCTTGGCTTCTGCCTCTGACACGTCCGACCCTGACTTAGGTCGGCAGCCTGCTCCGATGGCCCGGACCTGGTCAGTCGGCGAGGCGATTAGGACTAGGGCGTTCATCCTGACCACGGCGGCGATAGGTCTCGGCTTCGCCAGCCTGGGCGCGGTGCTCCTCCACACATCGCCTTTCATGGAGGACCGAGGCGTGGCCCCGGAGCTGGCCGGTCTGGTTCTGGGTCTGGTGGCAGGGATGGGCATCTTCGGCAAGGTGGGGTCCGGCTACCTGTCTGACCGAGTGGCGCCGAATCGGGTTCTCGTCGGCGTGTTCCTGATGGAGGCCGTTGGGCTGGCAATTCTGATTTCCACGGATAGCGTGATCGGCATAGTGGCTTTCGTGCTCATCTTCGGCTACGCCATGGGGGCGGTGGTGGCCCTCCAGCCGCTGGTCGTGGCCCACTATTTTGGGCTGACCTCTGTGGCCACAATCCTGGGAGCGATGACGGCGTTCAGCGGCATCTTCTCTGCCGTGGGCCCCGTCTTCGCCGGCTTCATGCATGACTTGTTGGACAGCTACACTGTTGCCTATCTGGTGTTCATTAGCATTGACTGTGTCGCGGCCCTTCTCGTTCTTTTCGTCGGCCCACCCCCGTTGGGGAAAGGGACGCGAGTCAGCCGCGGGCATGGTCGAACGGCGTCTGCGGAGGTCTGACGAGCAGATCCCGCTGACGGCTAGCGATGCGGCACCCACTGCCGCAAGTCCTCCCAGGGGAAGCGTGCACCAACTAGAAGAGCATGTAGTCCGGCCCCTTTTCACTTCCTACTGGCCGATCAAGGCGCAAGAGTCCTCCTTACTCGCGAGGGGCTAGCGCTGGGCAGGCCCCGCGAGGGCCAACAACTCCCACTCTGCCGCCGAGGGCGGGAGCCAGTCCAGTTGACGCCCGCCCCGCCCAGGCGCACAATCGCGGAGGGCAGGCGTTCCTGACACTCATTCCAAGCTATGGCGAAAGCTAGTCGCTGGCAGCATCGACGCATGCCGCGTCTTTCCCAGACGGGCAGCTGGGAGGAGCGCCTGGCTGAGGTCCGGTCCTGGGATCTGCACCCTTTCTGGCATCTGCTGGGCGCGGAGGTAGTGGGCCTCGGGCCAGCAAGCAGCAGGCTCCACGTCGCCCTGGACCCGACAAAGCACGGGGCCTGGCCCCATGGCGGCTTCCTCGGCAGTCTAGTGGACATGTCGGTAGCCATCGCCCTTTTCACCACCTACGGGCCGGATGATGACGACGTGACCGCGCACGCGACGGCCGACCTGAACGTAACGTTTGTCGACGCCGTTGAGGGGAGAGACCTATTCGCCGAGGGGCACATCGTGCGGAAGGCTCGCACTGTCGCCTTCGGTACGGCCGAGATCCGCGACGGTAGAGATCGGCTCATCGCCCTCGGCCGTGCCACTTTTCTCATCCGCCGTGAAGGCCCAGGCGAGTCACCGGTCGACTAGCGGGGCCAACGCCTCTGCGCACGGCGAGTCCTAGCGTACCAGGCGGCCGAGTTGCCTTGACGCCTTCGGAGGAGCGGCACTAGAATCGCATTGACGGCGGGCGGTTAGCTCAGCGGGAGAGCGCTTGCTTCACACGCAAGAGGTCACTGGTTCGAATCCAGTACCGCCCACCAGCAGATTCGATAATCAGACGATGATTAAGCCGTCAGCCCCTCCTGACCGCTGGGGCGTGACGTGGCTGTGACCAGCGGTGCCGCCCTGAGTGTGGGAGAGCTGCGGCCCTTCGAAGAGATGCTGTGCTCGCTCAAGTGGATCCCGCCCAGCGACTCCTGGTGAGTATTGGGGTATTGGTCCTCCCTACCCAGGCTTGTATGCCACATAGTGTTTGTCGTACGGCTGCTGCGCGTGCGGCGATTCCTGTCTTGTGCAGGAAAGGGACGCGGTTATGAAACACAGGCGCTCTCCTCTCCTGGGCCTGTTGGCGCCAACGGTGGCGACGGCTCTGCTGGTGGGCGTGCCGCAGAGCCACAGCACCCACGCGACCCCTGCCGTCTTCGCCGCCGACCCAGTGGGTGATAATCCCGTTTGCGTTGAGGTGAACCCGAGCGCCGACCGGGTGTGCGTGGCCAATGCCGCCGACGAGGTCGTTTCCGTCACCGACAAGGCCAGCACCGCCGTCGTCGCCACCGACGAGGACATCTTCACCTACGGCGATGCTGGTTTCCATGGCTCCACGGCGGACGTCGTCCTCGAGAAGCCCATCGTGAGCATGGCGGCTACCCCAAGCGGCAACGGCTACTGGCTCGTCGCCTCCGACGGCGGGATGTTCACCTACGGCGACGCCGGCTTTCACGGCTCCGCTGGCGACATCCCCCTCAACCAGCCGATCGTAAGCATGGCGGCCAGCCCAAGCGGCAACGGCTATTGGCTTGTCGCCTCCGACGGGGGCATGTTCACTTATGGCGATGCCGTCTTCCGCGGCTCCGCAGGCAACATCGCCCTTGAGCAGCCGATCGTGGGGATGGCCGTCACTACAACCGGCGATGGCTACTGGCTGGTGGCCTCCGACGGGGGCATCTTCGCTTTCGGCGACGCCGACTTCTTCGGTTCCGCGGGTAACATCGCCCTCGAGCAGCCGATCGTGGGGATAGCGGCCACTCCAAGCGGCAACGGCTACTGGCTTGTGGCCTCCGACGGGGGCATCTTCGCTTTCGGCGACGCCGGCTTCCACGGCTCCGCGGGCGACATCGCCCTCGAGCGGCCTATCGTGGGCATGGCGGCCACTCCAAGCGGCAACGGCTACTGGCTTGTGGCCTCCGACGGCGGGATCTTCACTTATGGAGATGCCCTCTTTCTCGGCTCCGCGGGGAACGTCACCAGCGACCGACCGATCGTGGGGATGGCCGCTACCCCAAGCGGCAGCGGCTACTGGCTGGTCGCCACCGACCCACCACCGGTAGTGCCGACTGATGGGAGGAATTTCGTCCTGACCTTCGATGATGCTGATAGTTCTGGCGTCATAGTGAGTCAGATCCTGGATACGTTGGCTAAGTATGGTGCCAAGGCGATCTTCTTCCCAACCGGGAGTTGGGCCGCTGACAACCCAATCATCGACAGGATGTGGGCGGAAGGGCATCTGGTCTGCAACCATACCTACTCCCATGCCAACTTGACTCAGCTCTCGGCTGAGGGGATCCGAAGCGAGATACTTCGTGGGGCTGGTGTTGGGAGATGCTATCTCTTGCGGCCACCTTATCGGGCCCACAATTCCTTTGTGGATTCAGTAGCCGCTTCGCTTGGCTATTCGATCTACATGTGGGACATCGATCCCAGAGATTGGGCCGGCACATCAGTGGGCCACATAACTTCTACCATTCTGAACAATGCCCATCCCGGCGCGGTTGTGATCCTGCACATGCAGGCCTACAACACCATGTTGGCGTTGCCGGGAATCATTGAAGGGTTGCAGGGCGCTGGCTACCTCTTGAGCTATGGTGATATCGGTGTCAGGCCCACAAGGCCAGGCAGCTGACGCCGGGCCCTGGTGATGCTGTCATAGATCCTTCCGCTCTCACGACGCCGACCCCACCAGCGACGTAGTGGCAGAGCGTGGCTGGGCAGAGGACGCGGAGCTGTTGGCGGGGCGGCCTGCGCCACAGAAGATGAACCCCCCGGCGTGGCTGGGTGTCGTGTGCAGATGCCAGCGGCCACGTCGAGGGGCTACCGGGGTTCAGCGCGACTGCTGTACCCGTATGGAGGAACGCAGGTGGGCCGCCGTTGGTTAGTGCCTCCGCCAGTGGAGGCGGATTCCCTGGCAGCCCACTGGTCATCCGATGCCGCCCGAGAGCGTGGCGGGAACGGAGGAGCACGCGAGCGTGGGGGAGCGTCTTTTCGGGCGGGCAGCGCTGTGCCCGGTTTCGTGATCGAAGTGTGTGAACGTAACCCTACCATCGCCTGCCTGTCCAGTCTAGCTGTCCGTTTGTTCCTGTGAGTTGAGACGGGCAAGAGGTCTTGGGCGTAGGCTCGAGCGGGTTCAGGCTCGGTGTGGGGGGTGTCAAGAGCAGGTCAAAGACGGCTCGCACTTCTAGCCGCGGAGGGCGGCGGGTCGAGAGCGACGGCAACGGCCCCCGTTGACACCCGCTCAGCTCAGGTGCACAATGCCTGCGGCGGACAGTGAGCTCGCGCCCGTGCCCCCTTGATGGCCCGCCCAGAGAAAGCGGCGCGGGGCTTGCCGTCCGCCCGTCATATGCCTGCTAAGGGCCCGCGACAGCGCCCCCTAGCCGAGCGGTCGCCTCCTGGCGTAGTAGCCACCCACCGCAAGGGTGACTATTCCGACGGTGAGCACAGCCACGGACGCAGGCAGCCACCCGCTGTGGGTGCTCCCACTCGAGACGTTAGGTTGGCCGCCGGCCGTGGGCAACTGAACGGCACTTAGAGCGGCCGGAGTGGGTGTGACCGCGACTGCGGGTGTGGCAGTCGCAGGGGCTACGGCCGTCGGGGTGGATGTCGGTGAAGGTGTGGACGGGGAGGTGGCGGTCGGCGCGGGCGTGGTCGTCGGTGTCGGCGTGGGTGAGGCCGTAGCTGCGGGCGTAGGCGTGGCAGCGGCCGTCGGCGTTGGTGTAGGCGTAGCCGTCGGCGTGGGTGAAGCGGTGTCTGTGGGCGTAGGTGTAGCCGTCGGCGTGGGTGAAGCCGTACCTGCAGGAGTAGGAGTAGGTGTCGGGGTCGACCCCGGTTCGCCGCACCCGTTCGCGTTCTCGCAGGAGACGGGGATGTCTCCCGGGTCATCGCAGACGCAGGTGTCCGCGGCCGGCCCGCCGTCCATCTTGTCAGCCGCTGTGCCGCCGTCCAGGTAGTCGTCGCCCTTCTCGCCGTAGAGCTCGTCGCTGCCCTGGTGGCCGTTGACGGTATCGTTGCCGTCCTCACCTCGAATGACGTTGGCGCCAGCGTCGCCATCAAACGTATCGTCTCCCTCGCTGCCCCTGGCGTTCTCGACGTTGACGAAGGTGTCGGTGGTGAAGGGGGTGCCGTCGGTGTGCTCGATGATGCCCGTGCCGGCCGCGAGGTCGACGACGACGGGCGCCTGCGATCCCCAGTAGGAGATAGTGTCGGACCCCTCCTCGCCGTCGATGATGTCGTTGTCGCCCAGGTACTCCCAGCCGCCGGGAATGTGCAGGATGACCTGCATGCCGACGTCGGTGAACACGTCGTCGCCCGGGCCGCCCATGAGGGTGTCTACCCCCTTGTCCATATGGCAGCTCTGCTCCCAGTAGCCGATACAGTAGCCGCTCAGGACATCGTCGCCGCCGCCGCCGTTGATGGTGTCGTCCCCTTCGTCGCCGAAGAGGTAGGTGTCCGATTGGGGCGAGCCGATGATGGTGTCGTCGTATTTCGAGCCGCGCGCTCCCTCGATGTTGCTGAGGGTGTCGTTGCCGTGGCCGGTCAGCGTGCCTGCGGTGAGGTCGATGACGACGGGGCCGCGGGCATAGTAGGCGCTGACTGTGTCCCAGCCGTCGCCGCCGTCGATGATGTCGTCGCCCTGACCGCTGTAGAGCAGATCCTCGTCATACGGCCCACCGGGGCCGCCGTGCAGTTCGTCGCCGACGAGATCGCCGTAGAACGACATGATGAGATCGCCGCCGCCGCCGCCGTCCATTACGTCGTGGCCGCTGCCGTCGATGATGCCGTCGGGGTCATCGCCGCCGTTGAGGATGTCGTTGCCGTCGCCGGTGCTTGAATAGGGGGTGCACTTGAAAGTCATGATCCCACCCCCGCTGCTGAATGTGCACTCGCAGTTGAGGCTGTCATTGCCGTCGCCGCCGTTGAGGGTATCGTCGCCCTCGTCGCCCTTCAGCCAATCGTTGCCGCTGTCGCCGTTCAGCGTGTCGTCGCCCTTGTCGCCCTCCAGGGTGTCGTTACCGCTGAGCCCGTAGATGAGGTCGTCGCCGCCTTCACCCTTCAGGTAGTTCGACCCGCCGTCGCCGGTGATGGTATCGTCGAATGGGGAGCCTATCACCCGTTCGATGCCGGTGAGGGTGTCGTTGCCGTGGCCGGTGGCAGTGCCGGCCGACAGGTCGACCGTGACCGGCCCTGAGCTGTAGCTATACGTCACTACGTCGCGTGTCCCCAGACCGCCGTTCAGGATGTCGTCGCCCCCCATTCCGTACAGGCTGTCGTTACCGTCGTCGCCGTTCAGGATGTCGTGCCCTGGGCCCTTCCACGAGTCCCCGATCAGGCCGTCGTCGCCATCGCCGCCGTTGAGGACGTCGTCGCCGTCACCGGAGGAGTTGCTGGTGGCGGTGTCGCCGTAAATGGAGTCCTTATCCGGGCCGCCATCCAGCGTGTCGTCTCCAGCCTCGCCTTCCATCCAGTCGACACCAGCGCCCCCGTCAAGGGTGTCGTTGCCGGAGCCGCCGTTGAGGTGGTCGGCGCCATCGCCGCCATACACGGTGTCGTTGCCGCTGTCGCCCCCCAGGGTGTCGTCGCCGCCGAAGCCGTTGATGGTGTCGTTGCCGCCCGCTCCACTAAGCCTATCCTTGCCGGGGCCGCCGTTGAGGGTGTCGTCGAACGGGGAGCCGCTCACCTCTTCCGTGTTGACCAGGGTATCGGTTCCATCGCCGGTGATGGTGCTCGTCGCCATGTCCGCCGTGATGGGCCCCGGGCTGGTCGGGTAGGCCGCCGTGTCGTAGAGGTTGTCGCCGCCGTCCAGGTAGTCGTCGCCGGGCCCTCCAATGAGAATATCCGCGGCCGTTCCGCCGCAGATAGTATCGTTGCCGCCGAGGCCGTAGATGATATCCATGCCGGCCCGGCCGTCGATGACATCGTCGCCCTCAGTGCCGTAGATGGGGAACTGATAATCGTCGCCGTCGGTGCCGGAGATGGTCACAGGCAGACCGTTGCAGGTGGTGCCGTTGGCGGCGGCCAGAGAGCGGCCCTCGCCAGTGGCGTCGCCGCGATCGCTGCCGCTCAAGACATCGTGGCGGATGGCGTCGTGGTGACCGTCGTCCAGGCCCGCCGTCTTGAGCATCGGAAAGGGGTCCCAGCTACCCTCATCAACACCGCCAGGTTCGATCTCCGCGCCTTGCGGCGACGCAGCCATACCTTCGCCCAGCGGCGGGCCGGACTCATCGCTGCCACCGGCAACGGTGATGTGGATGACGCCTTCGCTGTCGTAGGTGACCTCATCGCCGGGCGGGTTGTCCGTTCCAGGCGCCGTCGAGGCGGCCTGCGATGACTTGATGGCTAGATTGCTGGGCGCCACCGCCAGCAGGACTAGGAAGGCTGCCACAAGGACTGAGGGAAATCGAACGTGTTTCATGCAGTATCCCCTTACGTGGATATAGACCAGGCCCGCTACCGGGAGAGGATAGCGGGCCCTGAGTCGACTCTACGGGTCGTTAGGACGTATGGTACTACTAAGCACCCCTCCCTCTTGCTCTGTCATTAATTATCGTTAACTGTTGCCAGAAGTCAAGAGAGTTGAGGACGCTGAGGGCTGCGCTCGGCCGTGATGTAGGTCGCCCCAGCCTCGACCTGTGAGCCTGTCCTGAGCGTGCCGAAGGGTGATCGCGCCTGGACGCCCCAGGGAGGGGCGGAGCGCCCAGGCGCGATCCGTTATGCTTGCAGCCCCGTCCTACGGGTTTGTGCATATGGAGCCGAAGAACCGTGGCAACGTCTTGAACACGTCCGCGAGGTTGATGATGCCGCTCGGCACCAAATCTCGCCGCGGGCTGGTGGGAGGGACACTGGTGCCGAAGTACGGCGGGAGCACGTTGAACACGTCCGCGAGGTTGATCACCGTGTTCATGTCAAAGTCCGACGGCCAGGCGTCGTCGGTGCCGTCGTCTGGGCAGTTGTCCAGCGGGTCAGTGCCGATGGTGCCCTCGTCCGCGGACGAGAACCCGTCGCAGTCCACGTCGCCTTTGGGCACCGTCCAGGGTGGCGACGTCTGATCGGGGTTGTACCCTGCAGGGCAGTTATCCATCGCGTCGAGTATCCCATCGCCATCGGCGTCTCGATCCAGCGCAATGCCTCCGGGATCGTCGAGCCCCGTGACCAGGTTTTCCACCGTCGGGGCGACCGTCATGTTCGCCCGGTGGATCTTGCTGGTATCGCGGTCCGTCCAGTACATCTTGCTGCCGAACACATCCAGTGCGATGTCCATGGGGAAGATGAGACCGGTGGTCACCAGGTCCTCGACCGCACAGGGAGGCGTCCCGCACATGTCCGCCCGCTGGATCTTGTCGGTGCCGCGATCCACCCAGTACATGTTGCCGCCGTTGACATCCAGCGCGATGCCTCGAGGGACGCTGAGCCCCGTGACCAGGAGTTGGATTCCGCCGCTGCAATCTAGGTTAGCCCTCTGAACCTTGCCTTCGATCCCGTCAGTCCAGTACATCTTGTCATCCCCGATATCCAGCGCTATGCCGATGGGTCCGGGGAGCCCCGTGTAGCAGTTCTGGACGTTGGAGCCGCCCAGGTCGGCCCACTGGATCTTGTCCGCGGTGCTATCGGTCCAGTACATCTTTCCCGCCACCACATCCAGAGCGATACCCTGGGGATTGCTGAGCCCCGTGACGAGGTCCTCCACGTTGCTGCCGTTTAGGTCGGCCCGCTGGATCTTGTTCGTGTCGCCATCGGTCCAGTACATCTTGCCGGCGTTGACATCCAGCGCGATCCCTGTCGGGAGGATGAGCCCCGTGATCACCAGGTCATGGACCGTACAGGGGGGCGTCCCACACATGTCCGCCCACTGGATCTTGTCCGTGCCGAAGTCCGTGAAGTACATCTTGCCGACCTGGAACGGAGCAGAGAACTCAGAGGTGTTCCCGTTGCCGCTCGAGTCCGTTGCCGTGGCGGTCACATTGGGCCCGATAACGGCACCGGAGAACGACCAGTTGCCGCTTCCGTCGGCGGTGTCGGAGCCGTGATAGATCCTGCCCTCGTCGGCGTCGTCGGAATGCACGGCGACGGTGCAGTTGGCGCACGCCGTGCCCGACGCCGCGCCCCGCCCTGCGGCCGTGACTACGGGCGGAAGCGTCGCTCCCACGGTGGTGTTCCCGATCCCATTGCCGCCGTTGGAGTGGATGGAGTTGCCGCGGATGGTGTTGCCGGTTGTGGAAGCCCCGTCCACGCGCACTCCGTCTCCGCCGTTGAAGGCGATGGTGTTGGCCGCAGCACGAACCGTTCCGCCGATGGTGTTGTTGGACCCGCCCCAGATGCGGATGCCATGGGGGGTGTTGCCCAGGTCGACGGTACCGGTAGCATCGGTGCCGATGTAGTTGGCCTGCACCAGGTTCCCCGTGGCGGTGCCGGTGCCGTAGATGTAAATTCCGTAGTCGTTGTTTCCCGAGATGAGGTTGCCAGCCCACGCCGCCGTCCCGCCGATGGTGTTGCTAGGGGCGTCGGAGATGAGCACGCCGTATCCGTTGGGAACGGGGGCGGTACCGTTCACGTCCGTGCCGATGTAGTTCCCCTGCACCTTGTTCCCCGTTACGCCGCTGCCGAAGATGTCAACGCCTTGGCTGTTGTTACCCGAGATGAGGTTGCTTGCCCCCGTCGTCGTCCCCCCGATGGTGTTGTCGTGCGCGCTATTTTGCATGCGTACGCCAGCGCTGCCGTTGCCCAGGTCGGCGGTGCCGTTCACGTCCGTGCCGATGTAGTTGCCCTCCACCTTGTTGTAAGTCGCACTGCTTCCCAAGATCTGGACGCCGTACAGGCTGTTGCCGGAGATGAGGTTGCCTGCCCCGGCCGCCGTCCCGCCGATCGTGTTGTTGGACACGTCGCTGATGTACACACCGGCAGAGCCGTTGCCCAGGTCGGCGGCGCCGTTCACGTCCGTGCCTATGTAGTTGCCCTCGATCGTGTTGCCGCCGCTTCCTGACAGTCTTATTCCGTCACGACTGAAGTTGTTTATCACCAGCCCCTTCACCGTGCTGCTCCCGCCGGTGATGTGCAGACCGTCCACCCATGGCGTACCCGCGCCGCTCCCGTCCAGTTCGATGATCGGCGTCCCTGAGAAGCCCGGCTGGGTGGTGCCGTCTATCGTCACCGGGTCGGTGATCGTGGGCAGCGCTGATCCCGGCGCGATCGTCTGCGCCCCCGCACCGATCCCGAAGTAGACAAAGTCGGTGCCGGCGTTGTTGTTCGCGTTGGTGATGGCCCCGCGCAGGCTACAGTCAGCCGGAGCCGACGTGCAGGCCGTCAAGTTGGCGTCGGACGTCGTATCGACTACGTAGGGGCACGGCAGGCCAACGGCCACCAGACCGGGGGTCTCCGCGTTAATCGGGATGGGCGAGCCCTGGAGCGGGCCGGTGCCCGCGATGACGTTCGAGTCGGGGATGCCGCCGGGGCCGCCGATGACGCTGGGGATCGTCAGCGGGCTGAACCCGCCGGCAACGCCTGTGACGGTGAACCTGGCCAGGACGCCGTCGCCCCACTCGTGGTTGTTCGGGGGAGCCGGTATGCTCGTGCCGTCCGCGGCGGCGAACGTCACCGAATTCGCAGTGGTCGACGTGTCGCTGGAGTTGAGGAAGCCCGCGCCGCCGGCGCTGGCGATGGCGGAAATCATGGTCACATTGTTGGGATTGACCGAGCCCGCCGCGTCGACGGCGATGTAGTCGCAGATCTCCTCGTCGGTCGAAGTGTCGCCGTCGTCGTCGATGCCGTCGGCTAGGACGAAGCCGCTGAGGTCAGCCGAGCAGTCCTCGTCAAAGCGGGTGTCGGCGTCGTCGTCGATGCCCATGCCGATCACGGCGGGGTCGTAGTCGATGTCGTACTGGTATCCCTTGATCCTGTCGGCGACGTCGACATCGTCCACCCACAGGTCAACCACAGCCGTCTGCCCGGGGAGAATCTGCACACAGTAGTCGGCTGCCGAGATAGTGCTGTCGTCGTTGTCGAGGAAGAGCCCTCTCTGACAGTCTGGGTCGGCGCCGTCGATCAGTGTGTCGGCGTCGTTGTCGGCCCTGTCGTAGCACTCGTTGGTGCCGGGAGCCTTCTGGGTGCCGTCCTCGCCCTGGTCACCGTTGTCGTCGACGTTCGTGTCGATCGCGACCTCGGTGATGACCTGAGGAACGGCTTCGGTGGTGGTCAACCTATAGCCGAAGACCGCCAGCGCTGCTATGAGGGCCAACAGCAACGGAACAGCTATCGCGGGTCGGAACCTACGCATGGGAACCCCCTCCCTTATAGGTTGCCCGCGGATAAGAGCCGCCTCCCCCGCAGGAGCCGCCCTCAACGGGCATTCAGAATTATACGCCGTATCGGTATCGTGTCAACTACAGCAGCCATTGTCGGCTGCCCCAGGCGAAGATCGCTAGGGCTGCTGCCAGGGCGGGCAGCAACGGGACACCTACCGTGCGCCCGAATGTACGCATGGTAACCCCCTCCCTTTGGCTGGCCGACCGTACCGGGATTGACAGGGCGGCATCGCACGATATCATAGACGCGGAGGTGGGTTTCCTCAGGCGACGAGTGAACGTGTTTCGCTGGGCGCTCCCCTTCTGACAGCATGGCGCTCGCAGGGATACGGCTCACGTGCAACAGGTCGCAGGTCGAAGTCCTGCGCAGCCCACCAGCAAACAGATGGCGGGCCGAAGTGGCGGAATGGCAGACGCGCTGCGTTCAGGGCGCAGTGCCCGTAAGGGCGTGTGGGTTCAAATCCCACCTTCGGCACCAATGTCATGCGAACAGGGGCCACATAGGTGGCCCCGACTTTGCGCGCTCGTAGCTCAGTTCGGATAGAGCGCAGCCCTGCGGAGGCTGAGGTCGTGGGTTCGAGTCCCACCGAGCGCGCCATCGTTTGTCAGCGATGTCGTGGTACGTGTACGTGATTGGGAATGAAGAGGGTCGGCGCTACGTGGGCAGTACTGGGCGTACTCCCTAACTCCGCGTGGGTGAGCACAACGCTGGCCTCAATCGCTGGACTCGGGGGCACAGACCTTGGCGGTTACTGTATTGGGAGGCGTACGAGGACAAACGTGCCGCTCTGGCCTGAGAGCGGTTTCTCAAGACCGGCGTTGGACGGCGTCTTAGGAAGCGGCTCATAGCCTCTGCTCCCACTGAGGGTGCTCGTAGCTAGGGCGGATAGAGTCCGCCTCAGGCGGAGAGGCTGAGGTCGTGTCCGCCGAGGGCGGAGAGTCCCACCGAGCGCGCCATCGTTTGTCAGCGATGTGAGGGCACGGGGCCGTTGCAGATCGCCACGGCCCGGCTCGCGACAATAGGAGAAAAGTCTGCAGTCGATGTCCGCCGCGCCTTTCTGGAACGCACTGGACAGCTTCTCGGGTCGGTAGGACACTATACTTGTCACACAGAGGGGGTGGGGGAGGATGAGGCGACATGTCTAGAGCGGTGGCCAGGACGGTTGCCGCGCTCATCCTATTGGTGGTGGCGGGATTCGTCACGCTTGCCCACCCCTTGATCTCTCGCGGCCCTCTGGCCGAGCCGTCCTTAGAGGCGGACGAGGCTGAGGGAAAGGCGCAGCTGGACTCGCAGACAGTCCGCTCTAAAGCGGTGGCCGGGGGGGTTGCCGCGCTCATCCTCTTGGTGGTGGCGGGATTTGTCACGCTTGCCTACCCCTTGATCCATCGCGCTCCTCTCGCCGAGCCGTCCTTCGAGGTGGACGAGGCTGAGGGAAAGGCTCGGCTGGACTCGCAGATAGTTCTCGAAATCCGGGGCAGCTTCTCCGAAAAAGAGGCCTTGGAGCTCCTCGACATCCATCCACCGCTTCCGGTCGGGGAAGAGGATCTGGCGGTGGAGCGCATCGCGGAGTTACCCTGGCTCGAATGGCTTCCGGGGGGCAACACGAAGGTGACCATCAATCCCCAGAAATCGCGTCTGTTTGAGCCTGAAACCAACTACACCGTGGCCCTCAAGGATCAATCCCTGACCTTTGAGACGATCACTGTGCCACGGGTGGTAGATGCCCGCGTTGGCTCAGCCCTCCACAATGACTTCAAGAACGTCCCTACATCTAGCTCGATTGTCCTGGTATTCAATGAGGAGGTTCTCTGGCAGGACAAACATCTGAATGTCGAGCCTTCCGCTGAGGTAACGACGACCATCAAGAGGTCCTCCGGAGGCGGAACGGAGCTCTGGGTGACTCCGAAGGACCGGTGGCAGATCTTCACTAGCTACACTCTGACAGTCGGGGGAGATATCAAGGACACGTTTGGTCACGAAGGAGTCGAAGAGTTCTCTCTGGACTTCGCTACCTGGCGCCGACCAGGCGTGGCAGAAGCGGCACCTGTCGGCAACGACTTGCCCCTTGATTCGGCGGTGAGGATCGAGTTTGAGCGGGCAGTCGACCGGCAAACGGTTGAGGAAGGTTTCAAGGTCGAACCTTCCGCCGCAGGCAACTTCGAATGGGAAAACGACCGGGTCTTGAACTGGAGGCCATCCGACCTCCAGTACTCGACAACATATGTGGTTTCGGTGGGAGGTGTGGCAATCGGAGGAGATCCGCTAGTCCGATCCGAGTGGACCTTCACTACTAGGTCTCAACCTAGGGTGATTGAGGCGCAGCCTATCGGCGCCGGCCTCCCGCAGGACTCTCTGGTTAGAATCCAGTTCGAGCGGCAAGTCGACCGAAAAACGGTCGAAGAGGCCTTTCGGATCGAACCAGAGGTGCCTGGAAGCTTCGACTGGGAAAACGATCAGGTGGTGACCTGGAAACCCCAGGCGCTTGAGTACTCGACAACCTACGTAGTGTCGGCCGGCGGCGTGTCAATCGATGGAGATCCAGTTGTCCCGTATCAGTGGGCTTTCACTACCCACGATCCGCCGGTTCTCGTGGAGATAGAGGGTGCTGAGCAGAGCCCAACGCTTCTTCGTGCTGTGGCCAGTGGAGGTACCGGGGAGTACTCCTACAAGTGGAGCGGCGGAGAAACCGGCCAAGAGATCTTTGTAGACCTGTCGTATGGCGAAACGCGGACCTTTGAGATAACCGTGTCCAGTGGAGACCAGACCGTCACTGCCGACCTGCTGGTTGTTGGCCCGCCACCGCCATGTCCGAGCGGCTGGCGGATCATCACCGAGGAACTCTGCTACAGAGAAGAAGTACTGCCAGGGCCGGTGCGGCTATTCCTGACACGTGTGGATCTTCAGGACTCCGACCTTCAACTGCACGCGGCGCCAGCGGCAGACTATCTCGGCCATCCCAGCACTGTAGGCAACTCAGCCCGATCTCGGAATACCCTTGTCTCTATAAACGGAGACTTCTTCAACCTTGACAGTGGAGAATACTTCACTCTAGGCCCCATCGTCTCCGGGGGTAACGTGGTCTACTCTCCAGGGTCAGCGCAGGTTGTCTTCGCTCTTGATCGCAATCTCAACTCTTGGGTGGGCACAGGGGAAGAATTCGAAGTCTACTTGAACCCCCCGGCTGGTGACCCCAGACGCCTTCAGGTGATCAATAGGGCACCTGCGGGCAACAGCCTCGCACTCTTCAACGCGTACTGGGGGACAAACCTTTCCTTGGGCGTGGATGGCTGCTACGGGCTATTCGCCCCGGCTGACCCAGCGACGAGCACCGCCTATCAGTTCGCCTGCGGCCCAATAGAGAATATCCCCCTCAGAGTGGGGGAGTTCGTACTGGTTGGGACGGGCGAGGCAGCCGAGTGGATCAGGCAGAACATCGACCAGCCCCTCACGTTTTCGACTTCATTTCCCATCCCAGATGTCGACTTTGTCGTGGGTGGGTCTCACGCCCTCATTCAGAACGGTACTCCTGGCGACCTCGGATACTACTCAGGCGGCAGACACCCCAGGACTGCCATTGGCATCGATAGCGAGGGGTTTGTGTACTTCGTCGTCGTCGATGGACGAAGCAGTGCTTCGGTAGGCATGACTCTTGTGGAGCTTCAGGAGTATCTGAGTCAGCTTGGACTCGTCAATGCGATAAACCTGGACGGAGGTGGCAGCAGCACGATGGTGCTGCAACAGTCGGTCGTGAACAGTCCGTCCGAGGGAGCAGAGCGCTCGGTGGCAGCCGTAGTCGAGGTTACAGAGCAGTGGGGGACTTGCTGGCACGAACTCATTCGATGCTAGCTGTCCTCAGGCGATGCCCCACAGACATGGGGTAGATGCCAGCCGACCTCGTCTGCATCCCCTGGAGACACGATTGAGGCTGCCCCTGCACAGGAATCCCCGATAGTCTTATAATTCTGGTGTCCAACTGAGCCATCTCTGGATTGGGGGACAGTGCCAAGAAGCGGGATCTGTGCAAGTCTTCTGGGTCTTGTACTTCTGGGGGCCCTAGTCGGCCTGGCCGCCAGCGGACGAGAAGGGGACCCGCAAGAAGCGGTCAGGACCAACACCGCCACGCCGAGCGGCAACGGCTACTGGCTCGTAGCCTCTGACGGGGGCGTCTTCACTTACGGGGATGCCGGTTTCCATGGCTCCACGGGCAACATTCCTCTCAACCAGCCGGTTGTGGGCATGGCGGCCACGCCAAGCGGCAACGGCTACTGGCTCGTCGCCTCCGACGGGGGCATCTTCACCTACGGTGATGCCGCTTTCTTCGGCTCCACGGGCAACATTCCTCTCAACCAGCCGGTTGTGGGCATGGCGGCCACGCCAAGCGGCAACGGCTACTGGCTCGTCGCCTCCGACGGGGGCATCTTCGCGTTCGGCGATGCCGGTTTCCACGGGTCCACGGGTGACATCGCCCTCAACCAGCCGATAGTGGGCATGGCCGCTATCCCAAGTGGCAACGGCTACTGGCTGGTGGCCTCCGACGGGGGCATCTTCACTTACGGGGATGCCGGCTTCCATGGCTCTACCGGCAACATTCCTCTCAACCAGCCGGTTGTGGGCATGGCGACCATCCCGAGCGGCAACGGCTACTGGCTGGTGGCCTCGGACGGGGGCATCTTCGCTTTCGGCGATGCTGGCTTCCATGGCTCCACGGGCAACATTCCTCTCAACCAGCCGGTTGTGGGCATGGCGGCCACGCCGAGCGGCAACGGCTACTGGCTCGTCGCCTCCGACGGGGGCATCTTCACTTACGGCGATGCTGGCTTCCATGGCTCCGCGGGCAACATTCCTCTCAACCAGCCGATCGTAGACATGGCGGCCGATATTTCGGCAGGCACTGCAAGAGGGCTCATCCAACCGACTGACCTGGCGTACCTGGGCGCATTCAGGCTGCCAAACGGACCAGAGGAAATAGGTTGGCAATACAGCGGCGCTGCCATGACCTATTACCCGGATGGCGATCCCGACGGACCGGCCGATGGATACCCCGGTTCCATTTTCGGGACGGGGCACGACTGGAACCAGTATGTCTCGGAGATAAGTATCCCCGTCCCCATCATTTCCCCGGGTAGGAACGTACATGATCTGAATACCGCGACCACCTTGCAGGATTTCCAGAACATCCGAGGGGGCTTGTTCGGTGAGTTTGAGATTCCCCGGGCCGGGCTGGAATACCTGCCAGCGCAGGGTGAGCAAACGACAGGCAAGCTGTATTTCTGCTGGGCGCAGCACATGGGGGAAGGCGAGACGAACCCCTCCCACGGCTGGAGCGAACTAGATCTGTCCAACCCCAAGACCGCAGGAGCGTGGCGTATCGGGGACTACTGGAACTACGTCACCACGGACTACATCTTTGCCATTCCCCAGACCTGGGCGGACACCAACACGCCGGGGATGTACCTGGCTACAGGCCGGTTCCGGGACGGTGGCCAGGGGGCGCAAGGCCCATCGCTCTTCGCCTACGGGCCGTGGAACGAAGGCAATCCGCCGCCGCCGGGCAGCACGCTCTCCACTATCCCCCTGCTCCTGTACACCGACGTCACCGCGCCGGATGAGTTCACGCTGAGCAACTACCACCATTCCGACGAATGGTCAGGCGGTGCCTGGCTAACAGCCGGTGACAAAGCCGCTGTCATCTTTGTCGGCACCAAAGGCCAGGGGGACTGCTGGTACGGGAACCCCGACGGACCTTGTCTTGACTGTGAGAATAGGGGTTGGTGGTCCGACAGCTTTGTGGGACAGATGCTCTTCTACGACCCCGCCGATCTGGCCGCAGTGGCCAGGGGTGAGATGGAAAGCTACGAGCCTCAGCCGTACGCGATTCTGGAGATCGATGAGTACCTGTATCACATCGAATCCACCCAACAATTGCAGCACGTTGGCGCGGCAAGTTTCGACCGCGAGCGAGGTCTACTGTACGTCTTCGAACCATTGGCCGATGGGGACAAGTCCCTGATACACGTCTGGAGAGTAGACGGATAGGGATTTCCACCGCGCCTCTTCCCGTATCTCCAATAGCCCGCACGACGGCGCCTGCCCGGGCTTGACTTGCCGGTGCCTTCTACGTGATTTCCCGTATTGACTGTTCTTGGCCAAGCTGCTACTGTTCAGGGCTGTGCGATAAGCTGGGCCACCTCGTGCGTGCCTGTCCGCAAACCCGAAGGGAGGGAGCCAGATGCGATATCGGCGATTTGCCCTACTGTGCGTGTTGGCGCTGGCGCTGCTGACGGCGCTGGTGTTGTCGGCGGCGGGTGGGATAACGGAACTCTCAGGACAAGAGGATGACAGCCAGTCCGCGATTGAAGTGAGTCAGTCCCCGGCTCAAACGGCTGACGGGGCGCAGCCGCTGAGCCAAGTGCGGGAGCTGACGATGCCCCCGGTGGATGACCAAGATATCGTGGAAGGGGAAAAAGGCGGTCCCGGCGGCCCCTACCAGTTTGCCGTGCCTCTGGGGGTCGACAAGACACCCTCCAAGGCCGGGACGTGGGAAACGCTGGAGGATAGCACCCGTCTCTGGCGGTTGCGGGTTTCTTCGCCTGGGGCGCTATCGCTCAACCTCGGGTTCGACCGCTATGTTATGCCAGCGGGCGGCAGTCTGCTTGTCTACAGCCCAGACCACGCAACAGTCATCGGGCCATTTACCGAGGCCGATAACGAAGCTCACGGCCAGCTCTGGACTCCGATCATAACGGGCGATGAGATCGTCGTTGAAGTCAGGCTGCCGGCCGCGGTTGAGTCTCAACTGGAGCTCAGCCTGGCTCAGGTCAGCCATGGCTATCGCGGATTTGGCGCCGCGCCCGAACAGTCCGGCGAGAAGTCCGGGTCCTGCAACGTGGATGTGGTCTGCTCCCAAGGGAATGCCTGGCGCGATGAGATCCGCTCGGTCGCGCGCTACACTAGATCGGGCATATATCTATGCAGTGGCGCACTCGTCAATAACACCGCCCAGGACAAAACGCCTTACTTCCTGACCGCCGACCACTGCGGGGTCAGTTCTAGCAACGCTTCTACCGTTGTTGCGTACTGGAACTATCAAAACTCGACCTGCCGCACGCCCGGCAGCCCCGCAAGCGGTCAAGCTGGCAATGGGCAGCTCAACCAATTCAACACCGGAGCTTACTTCCGGGCCGACTACTCTCCTACGGACATGACCTTGCTTGAACTGGATGACCCCGTCAACCAGGCCTATAACGTCCACTACGCGGGCTGGAGCCGGAAAGACGTCGCTCCAGCCAGCGCAACTGCCATTCACCATCCGCAGGGGGAAGAAAAACGGATCAGCTTCGAGAACGACGCCACCACAATCACGTCGTACCTTTGGACCTCCGTTCCCGGCGACAGCACCCATATTCGAGTGACGGACTGGGACGTCGGGACGACAGAGCCAGGGTCCTCGGGCTCTCCGCTCTTCAACCCGTCTCACCGGATCGTGGGACAGCTGCACGGCGGGTATGCAGCCTGCAGCAACAACCTTTCGGATTGGTACGGGCGTTTCCACGGTTCGTGGGATGGTGGTGGTACAGCCTCCTCGCGCCTGAGGGACTGGCTTGACCCCACGAACACCGGCGTTACCGCCCTCGCCGGAAGGGACGCAGTTGGATCACCCGACTGCTACATTCTGAGCACGAGCGTTAGACCCGGTGGTGGCGGCTCGGTGACGAGGAGCCCCACGAGCTCCGGCTCGTGCCCCAACGGCCAGTACACACCGGGCACGGTGGTTCGCCTCACCGCCGACCCAGACACGAACTTCCGGTGGTCGTCGTGGTCGGGCACCGCCAACAACGGCGTCAACCCCACCACGGTCACGATGAACCGCAACCGCTCCGTGACCGCCCGCTTCTCGGTGGTCACCCGTGGCTACTGGCTCGGCGCCTCCGATGGGGGCATCTTCGCCTTCGGCGATGCTCCTTTCTACGGCTCCACGGGTGCCATGGCGCTCAACCAGCCGATCGTGGGCATGGCAGCCACCCCAAGCGGCAACGGCTACTGGCTAGTGGCCTCGGACGGGGGCATATTCGCTTTCGGCGATGCCGCCTTCCATGGCTCCACGGGTGCCATCGCCCTCAACCAGCCTATCGTGGGCATGGCGGCCACACCAAGCGGCAACGGCTACTGGCTCGTGGCCTCGGACGGGGGCATCTTCGCATTCGGTGATGCCGCTTTCTTCGGTTCCACGGGTGCCATGGCGCTCAACCAGCCTATCGTGGGCATGGCCGCCACCCCGACTGGCAACGGCTACTGGCTCGTGGCCTCGGACGGGGGCATCTTCGCTTTCGGCGATGCCGTCTTCTATGGCTCCACAGGCGCCATCGCCCTCAACCAGCCGATCGTGGGCATGGCCGCCAGACCAAGTGGCAACGGCTACTGGCTCGTGGCCACCGATGGGGGCATCTTCGCTTTCGGCGATGCCGGCTTCCATGGCTCCACGGGTGCCATCGCCCTCAACCAGCCGATCGTAGGCATGGCGGCCACGTCAACGGGCACCGGCTACTGGCTCATCGCCACCGACGGGGGCATCTTCGCTTTCGGCGATGCCGCTTTCTTCGGCTCCACGGGCGCCATCGCTCTCAACCAGCCGATAGTGGGCATGGCCCCGCGCTCGGCCGCGGCTCCATAGCGGGAAGAGAAGCGCTGGTGGCGATCCCAAGTCCGCCCGCCTCAGGAGGGATCGCCACCAGCTAGATCATGGTGATCTCCGTTCCACCTCCCCCTTTCGGATAGCGCATCCTAGGGGCGCAGGATGGGGGTGTCATGCGCAGCCTGTCGCGGGATGTGCTGGCCGGCGTGCTTATGGTTCGTCTGCGCACCGCAAGGGGAGACGGCTCTGAGGGGCCTTGCGGACTGAATGCGCCCGTGAGGTGGGCTAGCGGGCTTAGCTACTACGGCGTTGAGCGTTGAGCACCTGGCGGTAGACCTCCTCGAACCTCTTCGCAATGGTATACCAACTGTAGCTACTGCGGACGAGATCCAGGGCATTGCGGCCACGTCGGTCCCGTTCTGATTGATTCGAGACGGATTCGATGATCGCCGCGGCGAGCGACCCCGTATCATCCACGTCGGCCAGCCAACCGTTAGCCTTCGCGCCCTCGTGGACAACAAAGCTGAGCGGCCCTCCGCTGCGCGTGGCGATGACCGGCACGCCAGTCGCCATCGCCTCCAGGAAGACCTGTCCGAAGGGTTCATAGTAGGAAGGGGCTACGAAGATGTCGGCCAGGTTCAAGGCGCGGGACAGTTCGTCGTGAGACAGCCACCCGCAGAAGAACACGTTGTTGAGAGCGAGGCGGCTGGCGACGGTGTGGGGATGCTCGCCCTCCCATTCGCCGGGTACGCCACCGCAGACGAGCAAGTTGAAGGGCGATACCGCCTCCCCCGACCGGCGGAAGAAGCGGTTCGCCCACGCCACCGACTCCATGAGAAGAGGCAGCCGCTTGAAGTCCAGGAACCGACCTGCAAATAGGAGGAGAGGCTTTGCCTCGCCGGAGCTATCGACGAAGGCCTTCAGGCTCGATCGCTCATAGCGAACGCTGCCCGCCACTCCGCTCTCGTCCCAACCGCGGGGCGACGCCACCAGGAGGTCTTCCAGCAGGGACATCTTCCGCTGGATCGGCCAATGTCGTGGCCTGAACAGTTCCACGTCTACCCCATTGGGCACGAAGGACACCTTGTCATCTCCGAGCCCCAAGAGATGCTTGGCTCGGACGACGTTGTCGGGGCTGATCGCAACGAAGTGGTGCATCGTTGCCGCTGCCCTTCGGAGCTCCCTGTCCCACAGACTGACATAGGTGCTGGCATCGTCGGCGAGGCCTTTCATCTCCTCTAGCATCTTCAGTTCGGTGCCGTGTAGATGGCTCACCTTGGGAAGCCGTTGCATGCTGCATGGGCCCATCGCTGCCAGGTGAAGATGGTTCAAGTGGTGCAGGTGCGCAAGGTCAGGCCGAAACTCATCAGCCACCTTGGATAGCACTCTCAGCCAGCTTGCGACAAGATGGGTCAACTGTCTCTCGCTGACTTTGTAGAAGATCCGGTCCGGCGCGGCTGGCTTGTCCTCATAGCTCGGCTGGAAGGGCACCGCGAACTGCTCCGACATGGGATCAAGGCCAGCTTCAAAGCCCAGGGCTGCTTCCGTGTAGTCCACCTCCACGACTGGCAGGCCCTCGAAGAAGACGTTGGCGTCCAAGTCCGGACCAGAGTGCTTCAGAGAGCCGGATACGACCTGGACGGTGTGTCCCCGGTCTCTCAACGCCCGGGCCAGATAGCGCGCCACCTGTGCGCTACCGCCTCTGGGGTAGAAGGCGATGGCCATCAGTATCCTGAGGCTGTTGGGATCGGCGGCCGACGTGAAGCTCGTCATGGCATGCATAGGTCCCCTATCGCACGGTGTGCGTGTAAGGTAGTGCGGGAAGCCCCTCGTACGCAACTTTGGCTCGGACGGCAACCGGCCAGTAACGGGGGAAGTCCCAGGACCGCACGCTGCGGGAACTCAGTGCCGCCTCTCAGTCGACCCAGGCAGCCGGCTCACCACACTTGGAACAGCGGCACCGGCTCGTCGGACCCTTGCCAGGAGCGCTGTCCCATATTTGCAGAGTCAGGGCGTCGCTGGGCCCCGCGCAGTGGCGGACCGGAACCTGCGCCCTTCCCTCCTGTGGTCGCTCGCCGTAATGGCCGCATGCCTCTGGGTCATTCCCTGTAACGATTGTGTCCCAGTGACATCTCTATCTATGAGCCGTCTGGCTATGACGCTTCCACGGTCTGGGGGCAACCGGAAAACGACGGCCCGCAGCATAGGAGGAAAAGCATGGATAACGTCGAACGAATCGGTGGCAGGCAGGGGCGATGGCTGATCATGGGGGGTTTCGCTCTGCTCGGCGTCATCGTGGTAGTCGCTGCAGCGGTCTCCGCCTGGCAGGCGAGCGTTCACAGTTCGCGGTCAGCAGAAATCGACTCAAGCTCTACCACGGCTTCGCTTCTGCAGGAAGTAGAGGAGGAAGGGGGAATCGCGGCTACGCTGCTTCAGCAGTACATTGCCGAGGGCGACGAGGCGCTCATCCCCGAGATCCAGTCCCACTCGAACGCGGCCACGGCAGCATTGACGGAGGCCGTCGCTGAGAGCGACGCAGCGGGCATAGACGAGGTCGCGGATGGTGCTACGGGTCTGACAGAGAGCTCAGCCCAGATCATTGCCCTGCGGATGAGGGGCGATGCCCAGGGGGCAGCGGCCGCCCTGGAAGAGGCCACCCCCGCATTCGAGGAGTTCAACCTCGGGCTGGCGCAGATCGCTGAGCAGGAACTGCAAGCGGCGGATGCCCTGCAGGGCAAGGCCGATAGCGCGAGCGACCTTTCGCGGTGGTCGCTCATCGTCGCCGCAGCCGCGGGCGCTACCTTGGGGTTTGCCACCCTAGTTGTAGTGGGGCGCTCGCTCATGAGGCGACGGACTTCAAGGCGGGCTGTGCCTGTCTAGGCTTCGCTGGCTGTCCTGACCATCTCGGCGGCATGGAAGGGGCAATAGGTATGCGGCAAACCATGGACGACACTGGAATACCGAGCGGGACGTCAGGCAGGCGGGGCGTCTTTCGGACATTCTCTTCGGCTAGGGGCCGAATCATCATCGGCTTCGGCTTCCTGGTCCTCGTCCTCGTCGCCGTCGCGGCGGGCTCCGCCTGGCAAGTGCACGAACACCGATCCGACACGGCCGCAATGGAAGAGCACGCCGACACCGCCTTCAAACTGCAGAACGCGCTGGCGAAAGCGGAGGCTGCCGCATCAGGGGTTCAGCGCTACATCATGGTCGGCGGCGAGACACTAGTTGCCGGCGACGAGGATCTGCTTCCGAGGATGCGTTCGGACATGGCCGAAGCCCAAGGCAGCCTGGCGCAGGCCATCGCCGACACTGAGAGGCGGGGCGACAATGAGCAGGCATCGAGACTGTATCAGATCTCCGCTGAGGCCGACTCTCTGATTGCGGGCGTGGAGCTGATCATCTCCCTCCAGGAGAGCGGGGATGCGGAGGCCGCAGGGACGGGCCTAGAGGGATCGGTGGCGCCCTTTCGGGAGTTTGAGGACAAGCTTGAGGTGGCCGCGGCGTCCGAGCTCGCAGCGGTATCGCGGCTGCGAAGCCAGGCCGACAGGACGGGTCAAGTTGCTTTCTTGCTCCTTATAGTGTCCGGCGCGGTAGGCGCACTATTAGGAGCGGCGATTTCGGTATTCGTCGCGCGCTCCATCATCAGGCCTCTGTCGTCGCTCGAGGCCACTGCCATCGCCGTCTCGGAGGGTGATCTGGAGGCGCGGGCGCAGGCCGCCGGGCCGCGGGAGTTGGCACACCTGGGAACGGCCCTGAACCAGATGACTGAGTCGCTCCTGGACGCGTCGAAGAGGCGGGAGCTGGAGCAGGCGCTGCGGCAGACCGAGGAACGTCTGCACACCGTTGTTGCCGGCACTCCGATCATCCTGTTCGCGCTTGACCGCCGTGGCGTGTTCACCCTGTCGGAGGGCAAGGGCCTGGAGGCGCTGGGGTTGAAGCCGGGCCAGGTCGTCGGGCGGTCGGTCTCCGAGGTGTTCAAAGACTTGCCACAGATTCAGGAGAAGTTTCGGCGTGCCCTGGCTGGAGATCCGCTGACTGGGGTTATGGAGATAAAAGAACTGGCCTTCGAGACCATCTATACCCCGCTGCGAGACCAGACCGGTGAGGTCAGCGGCGTCATCGGCGTCGCCACGGACATCACAGAGCGCATGCGGGCGGAGGAGGCGGTGCGGGAGAGCGAGGAACGATACCGCGCAGTCTTTGAGCAAGCGGCAAACTCAATTGTGCTCATTGACGTCGACACTGGCGTGATGGTGCAGTTCAACGACAGGACGCATGAGCTTCTCGGCTACAGCCGCCAGGAATTCCAGAAGCTCAAGATACCTGATTTCGAGGTCACTGAGTCCGCTGAGGAGGTAGGGAAGCACATCGAAAAAATAGTGAGGGAGGGCGTCGATAGCTTCGAAACCAAACACAGGACGAAGGGCGGCGGAATACTCGATATCGATGTAAGGGCGAGGGCCATTTCCATTGGCGGGCGAGACTACATTCAAGCCATCTTCCACGACATCAGTGATCGCAAGCGGGCGGAGGAGACTATCCGCCACCTCGCCTACCACGACGCCCTGACCGATCTGCCCAACCGGACGCTGTTCAAGGATCGCCTCACCCAAGCGCTAGCCCAGGCGCGTCGTACCGGGCGCATGCTGGCCGTGTTGTTCTTGGATCTGGACCAATTCAAGGTCATCAACGACACGGTCGGGCACGCGGAAGGTGACAGGCTGCTGCAACGCGTCGGCCATCAGCTGAGAGGTCTTGTGCGCGAAGGGGACACCGTTGGCCGCATAGGCGGGGACGAGTTCATACTGTTGCTCTCGGAAGCTTCCCAAGTGGAAGATGCGACTCAGGTAGCCGAGAGGATCCTCGAGAGGTTCAGAGGGCCCTGGGTGCTTCAGGGGCAGGAGTTCCGTGTCACCACCAGCATCGGCATTGCCCTCTATCCGGGAGACGGAGAGGACGCCGAGAGCCTGCTGCGCAACGCCGACACGGCTATGTATCGGGCCAAGGAGCAGGGCAGGGACAACTATCAGCTCTACACCGCAGCCATGAACGCCAGAATCGCCGAGCGCCTGGCCCTGGAGAACAGTCTGCGCAGCGGGC
>DAOUMV010000007.1:0-168060 GCA_034408935.1 Dehalococcoidia bacterium | reverse complement strand
AGGATGGAAGGTGCATCGCTTCAGCAGCCTGGAAGTGAGGGAGGCCAAGGACTTCGAGCAGTTCGCCTGGAAGTTGGGCTTCCCCAGTCGTCTGCACGCCTCGCTCAGGGATTCGTCCGACGTGGGCACTGACGATGGCCTGCAGTCGATCGACCCCTAGCCGGCGATACTCAAACATCGTGGCACCATAGCCAAAAAGGGAAATCCGGTATACAATCCTCAGCGGCTGAAGCGTCCGGAGTATCGCGTCCCGCGTCTGACATTCGTCCCCAAGAAAGGAGCCCCTAATTGACAAGACGAGTGGGCATAGTCGGCGCCGCCGTTACGCCGTTCAAGGCGAAGTGGTATGAGAAGACCTATTACGAGCTTGCTCAGCAGGCGACACGAGAGGCCATGAAGGACGCCGGCATATCGATAAACGACGTCGATGCGGTGTTCTACGGCATCTACAACGACATCTTCGAGCGAGCGTGCATTCCCGAGCACCCTCTCCAAGGACTGATTGGGATGCAGAACAAATTCGGAATCCGGATCAGCAACGGAGGGGCCACCGGTGCCTACACGATGTCCGCCGCTCATGCCTACGTCGCCGCCGGCCGCTTCAAAGTCGCGCTCGTTCTGGGCGTTGAGAAGGCAACCGACTGTTTCGATTTCCAGTCGATGTCCGCCACGCCGGAGGTCATCAAGACCATCGGCTGGTCAGGAGACAGCTTCTTCGAGCAGGGCATCGGCTGGACCGCCTCCGATAGCTATGCCGAGGTCGTTCTGGCGTATAAGGACGAGCACCCGAACGACCTGAAGCCGGAGGTGACCGCCCAGATCGCTTCGCTCCTCAGCCAACAGGTCAGGACGAACCCCTACGCGCAGCGCCAGTTCGACCAGGTGACGCCCGAGGAGGTCATGAACTCGCGGATGGTCGCCTGGCCCTTTAAGGAACTCGAGATCTGTGTCTACAGCGAGGGTGCCGCCGCTGTTATCGTGGCTGAGGAGGAGACAGCGAAGGCCATCTCGAGAAATACAGGGCAGCCCGTGGTTTGGATCACCGGAGTAGGGGAGTCCAACGAGCATTCCTTCGCTGGCAAGAACCAGAAGGTGATGTCCCGGATCATGTCCGACTACTACTCCTCACATCGAGCATACGAGATGGCGGGGATAGAGGACCCGACGAAGACGATCGAGATCGTGGAGTTGCACGATGCCTTCGTCCACCAGCTCGAGATAAGCTGTGCCGAGTTCGGCCTGGTACCGCTGGGCCGGGGCGATGCTCTGATCGAAGACGGCCTCATGACACCGGGCGGGAGGTATGTCGTCAACCCCTGCGGCGGCCTTGTCTACTCAGGCCATGCCGTCGGTGCCAGCAACATAATGTCGGCCTGGTCCGCCAGGAACGAGCTCATCAACAGGGGGCTCAAGACAGCGCTCGTCCACGGGACGGGCAGCACCGTCGCCCAGTACGGCGCCTGCCTCGTGTTCGAGCACGACTAGGGAGGTCATCAACATGCCAGTGCGAAAGGGCAAAGTCATACCCTCTCAATTCATACCCGAAATCGACTCCCAAATGGTGAGCGTCGATGGCAAAGACTACATGGTGGCCAACGATGCCATGTACACCTTCTATCAGCGCAGCTTGGGTGAGCTCACCCCCTATTTCCTGGCAATTAGGGATGAGAAGCGGATCCTGGGCTGCAAATGTACCAAGTGCGGGCTGGTGCGAGTGCCTCCCTTCCTCACCCACTGCCCGGATTGCGATTTCGCTCCCACCGAACTGATCGAGGTGGGGCAGGTTGGAGTCATGAACTCCACGCCGCCCATCACGTACTTCGCCACCTCGCTGTTCGCCGACATGGCTCCTTTCGGTCGAGGCCGCCTGATTCCCCACGGCGCCGACACCGCAATGAGCATCAACATCTTCACGACGACGGGGATCCTTGTCCCCGGTATCGTGACGAAGGGCACCGAGATGAAGATCGTGTTCCGCGAAGACCGCATCGGCGTCGCTTCCGATATCTTCTGCGTTCCTACCTCAGAGTTGACGCCAGAGCAGATGGCCAAGAAGGGCCTGCAGGAGTCTGAGATCAACTGGGAAGGGGCAACGGAGCCCCCACTGCCCGCAGCCTCTCGGGAGCAGGTGGAAGCTGCGAAGAAGGTCGCGGATCAGATAGCAGGCGTGATCGATCAGATGAACCGCAACAAGCGGGCGAAGGCCGACATCGCCGGCTGGAGGCGGGACATTCAGGTGCGGACCACAGGCGGAGAGTTTGCGATACTCATAAACGACGGCGACATACGGGTCTCGCAGCAGAAGTTATCTTCGCCGGATTTCGTCATGGTCCTTCATGACGCCAACGTGCTCCTAGCGGGACTCAGCTATCGCGGCGCCCTCACCGACTCCGTGATAGGAGGGAAGATCTGGCTCAGCAAGAACGGCGAGTTCGCAACTATCTTCAAGCTCGACCGGATGGCCCGTTCTTTGGCCAGAAGCGAAAAGACAGCTTCAGAAGACTAATCGGGCACGCCGGCCAAGAGTGTCCGTCTGTCCGGCCCACTGACAAGGGAATCCGTGGCCCCGGGGCTGCCGCTGCGCAGCGCACCGAACACGTCGTACGTGTAGCCGTCCACCACGTTGGCGCTGCCGTCCGTCAGGTCGCTCGTCGAGCCGAGGCCGTCGTACAGGAAGTACGTCTGCACGCCACCGCTGTCCGTCGCCGAGATCAGATCGAGTCCGTAGACCCTTCAGCTGTGCTCAGGGCAGGCTCCCGTGCTCGTCCCGTCCTGCAGCAGGGCAGGCAGGCTTCACCTGCTACTAGGGCTGTTCCTCACTGACGGCGCGAACCAGAAGTTCTGACAGACGCTCCGGTGGTATGAGGTAGTTCGCTTGATAACCCTCAACCTGCCAGTCGGGGCGGCAAATCTGAGACAGAGCGTCCCAGGCCTCATCCCAGGCTGAATCGAGGCCGGAATCTACACCCTGCCGGAACGTGGCTTGAACGGTCCCTGATCCCATCCACACATAGAGAGCCCGCACGTACGCCCTGCGAGTAGCGACCTTCATAGGCCCAGTGGGAGCGGGTTCAACACTGTCAAGATGCGTCGCGGCGAGCCCAAGCGTGTCGAATGGAAAATGGGCGAAGCGCTCCTCAAGTTTCCGAATGGCGGAATCGAGACGATTCCAATCTTCCTTGTCAGAAATGTCGTAGTAATCGATGGTAACCGTCGGCCACGTTACCAGCTCGTCCTTACACCGCTTGCGGTCTTGATCAGCTTGCCAGGTGATCTGCCTCAAGACTTCGGGAAGGGTCGAAGGCTGCCAACTAGCGGATGGCGAGTATATGGCTCTACTGACGGTCGGACTTTGCCTGGGTATCCACTGCCTCATCCGAAAGATCAAATTGAGCCACTGGCCCCTTGGTTTTCGTGTTGCCGGCGGCACCAACTCTAAAGCCGCGCGCTCGAGGTAATTCACTGCTTCCATGAGCGCCTCGAACCGGCGCCCTGGTTCTGACATTCCAAAAACCTTCAATACTTGCTCGCGACTCAATGGCCCAACCTCAAGTTGCCATTGTAACGAAGCATGTAGCATCCACCTTTCGACTCACGGTCACCCCGACCGCCTGGGATCCCAATTCAAGACCAGGGGCGGGGAGTCCAAAACGTTAGCAGGCAGCTGCAGATGGCGATTCCAGAGTGAGTACCCAGGCTCGGAATTGGTGGAAGGTGCGCAAATCCAGGTGTCCCCTGACACCTCTGGATCGACCTTAAGGACGAATGCTTTCGAGGAGTCGAACGGCAAGTCACGCGGTTCCTGAATTAGTGCACTATTCATATCGCGCCAAGCCCCGAAGGGAAGCCGAGTCAAAGGCTGCAAGTCAATACGGGGTGTCGAACCACCACCAGGGGAACGGGTCGCCGAACACACCTCCACCTCCTCCACCGCGCGAAGGTGCAGGCGCTCGCCCGGGCAATGGAGGAACGATGACCGGCGCGGGGCCGCCATCGCCTCCAGGTGAAGTCTCATCGGATAGGCTGGTCTGGTAGTCCCCCAAATAACCAGCTTCTTCTAACGCTCCTTGTTTCCAATTGCCCTGCCTTGTCTGATACCAACGCTGAATGTACACTTTCCCGGTCTTCTTATCACATAGAACTTGATCCCTAGGCCCTCCCCAGTTGTCTTCCTTGACCCGATGTTCGATGTTTCCTGGACAACGTGTCAAATTGCCTCGGTTGACGCCGAAGAAGATGGCGCTATCGCCCCGGCTGCCTCCTTCCTTGTTCTCGTCCTCGCCCTCCCTGTTGTGAGCCCAGTACCCACAGAGATAGTCCCAAAGACCGGTTTCGATGTGGCACAGCCCGCTGGGATCCACGTACCGCACGGGGTTATTCGCGACATAGCCGTATGGGTGGCCACCCCTCGCCGGGTCCCGCGACAGGAACCGCCCGATCTCGGGATCGTAGTATCGCGCTCGCAGGTAGTACAGGCCGCTGTCAGCGTCCCGCTGCTCGCCCGTGAACAGGAAGTCCGTGGCGCCGGGGCTGCCGCTGCGCAGCGCGCCGAACACGTCGTACGTGTAGCCGTCGACCACGTTTCCGCTGCCGTCGGTCAGGTCACTCGTGGAGCCGAGGCCGTCGTACAGGAAGTACGTCTGGACGCCGCCGCCGTCCGTCGCCGAGATCAAGTCCAGGCCGTAGACGTAGGTGTTGTCGCCGTCCTGGAGAACGACGGGCAGGCCCGCGGCCACGTCCCAGGTGTAGTTCGTCGTCGGCTGGCCGAACACCTGCTGTCTCATCCGCAAGCCGTCCCCGTTGTAACTATAACCGAACGCAAGGTAGTTTATGTCAGCGCCGACGAGGCGGTTCTCGTGATCGTAAGCGAAGTCGTCGACGTAGGGCTGGGTCCCTCTTGAGGTCTGGTTCCCGTTCTCGTCGTAGCCGAACGGCATGCCTTCGAGGTTGGTGAGCTGGTCGGCGTCGTCGTAGGTGTAGTCGTCCGTGTCCTTCGTCAGTCGGTTGCCCACGGCATCATAGGTGTAGGTGTCCGTCTCCTCATCGGGGTACTTGACCTCCGTCAGGCGGTAGAGGGCGTCGTACTCGTAGGAGTGCGTGCCGACCAGGTCAACCATCTCGGTGCGGTTGCCGACGGCGTCCAGGGTGTAGTCGAAGCTGGAGATGGTGGTGGGGCCGGGGCCGACGTTGAGGACGCTCTCCAGGCGGCCGGCGTCGTCGTAGGTGTAGTCGGTGTCGACGCCGTTGGGGAGGTCGGTGTCGGTGAGGTTGCCGGCGTCGTCGTAGTCGTAGACGGTCTGCTTGCTCAGCCAGTCGGTCACCGTCTTGAGGTTGCCGGCCTTGTCATAGCTATAGGTGACGGACTTGTTGTCGGGGTAGGTGATGCGGCTGCGGTTGCCGACGTTGTCGTACCAGTAGCGGACGCTTCCGGAACCGGTGGTGGTGACGGTTATGGGCCGTTCGAGATCGTCGTAGTCATAGGTGGTGAGGCCCGTGGGGCCGTTCATCGTCTTGCGGTTGCCGACCGCGTCGTAGGTGTAGTCGACGAAGTCGCTCGACCCGACGTAGTCGATGTCGGTGAGGCGGTTAAGGGCATCGTACGTGTAGTCCGTGACGAGGCCGCGGGCGTCGGTGCGCTGGTCAACGTTGCCGGCGGCGTCGTAGCTGTAGGTGGTGTCGCGGTCAAGCGGGTCGGTGACGGTCTCCAGGCGGTTGAGGGCGTCGTAGACGTAAGTGGTGGGCTTGCCGCGGGCATTGATGACAGAGGTGCGGTTGCCGTTGTCGTCGTAGTCGTAAACGGTGCTGTTGCCCAGGGCGTCGATCACCTCGACGAGGCGGTCGGCGTCGTCGTAGACGTAGATGGCGGAGGGGCAGCCGTCGTCAGCGATCTCGTCGTCCGGCCAGTCATCGTTTTCTCCATCGCCGGTACCTTTGTCCCCACACTCATCGACTCCGGTCTCGGGGCCGGCACCAACGGGCTGGCGGTTTGCGTCGGTGACGGTCTGGAGGTTGCCCTTCGCGTCGTAGGTGTTGGAGGTGGTGTTGGTGAGGTGGTCGGACACCGAGAGGACGTTGTTCTGGCCATCGTAAGTGTAGTGGGTGGTGTGGTTCAGTTCGTTGGTCATGGTCTCCATGCGGCCGCCGAGGTCGTAGGTGAGGACGGTCTTGGGCGGCGTGGGCTGCGCCGAGAAGCGCGGGTCGATCACGCCGGTCTGGTTGCCGTACGCGTCGTACTCGAACAGCGTCTTGTTGCCCGTGCACGCCCCCGTGGGAGACGACGGGAGCGTCAGGTTCGTGGACTCCACTACAGCGGTCACCTGTCCTGCCGTGTCGCGCTCGAAGCAGGTGAGGGCGCCAATGGTGCCCACAATCGGTCTGGTGCAGTTCGAGCCGAAGGTGGGCGGCAGCACCTTTAGCACATCCGTCAGGTTGATGACGCAGTCGGGGAAGAGATCGCGGCGTGGGTAGTCCTCGACGTACCAGTTGAGGTAGTTGGTACACGACCTGCCGAAGTACGGCGGCAGCACGTTGAAGAGGTCCCCGTTGTTGATCACCGTGTTCATGTCGAAATCTGGGGGCCAGGCGTCATCGTCCTCCGGATCGTCAGTGCAATCGTCGAGCGGATCTGTGCCAATGGAGCCCTCGCCATCGTTCCCGTTGGAGTATCCGTCGAAGTCGCTGTCGATCTCGCGGGAGCCCGTCCTCTGGACGACGCGGGTGAGGTTGCCCTTGTCGTCATACAGGTAGTTGGTCCGGTGCAAGGGGTCGGTCTCAGATTCGAGGTCGTTGAGGTCGGTGTACGTGAAGTCCCACGTGTCATCCCCAATCAGCTCGCAGTTTTCGTCGGTGTTGAGAGCGTCGATGATCTGGGTGACGTTGCCCCGGTCATCATACGAGTACGCGCTCTTGTTGTTGCGCTGGTCGGTGACGCAGGTGACGTTGTTGTCGGCGTCGTACTCGTACTGAACCGTGCCGAGAGGGGTCACGCCGTCGAAGTCGAAGCTCTCCACCTGAGCGGTTCGGAACGAGGTATCGAAGGTGTGGATTGTCTTGGCGCCCCTGGGGTCGGTGACTGTGGTTTGTCCCTTCACTGGCGTCTCGTACTCGATAACTGTCGTCTCCACACCGGGGCCAGGGTTCGCACAGTCCTGAATGGCGGGCGGCGCGGTGAACTGCTTGGCGACGCGACCGGCCTCGTCGTAACAGTTCTGGACGGCTCTGTGCAGGTTGGAGTCGGTGAGAGATGTCATGCGGTGGTCATCGTACTCGTAGGATGTCGTGCCGCCCTCGACGTCTTGAACGTCCGTCAGGTCTCCAGTGAGCGGGTCATAGGTGAAGTCGATGGTCCGGCCAGGCCCCAGTGCCTCAGTGACCGTGGTGATGTAATCGAGGTACACGGGATCATCGTAGCTGAAGGTCAGTTGACGGAGTTGTGAGGCATCGGTCACATAGTCCAGGCGGCCGTTGACGTCGTAGTAGAGGCGAGTCGTGTTGTCGTTGCGGTCGGAAATGGTGTCCAGCTTGCCATCCGACAGGAAGAGGTATTTGACCTGTTCTTTCGTGGTCAGTGTGTAGGTTCCGTCCCCGTTGTCGACCAAAGTGTCGAAGACGCCCTGCGGAGGGACCAACTCGCCATCGGACAGCGTGAACGTTGTGGCGTGCCCCTGCGGATAGAACACCGTCACGGCGAGCGGCTCGATCTCAAGGTACATGTCGTAGCTGTGGGTCCAGCCGTGCCCGAGCGAGCGTTCGATGTTGGACCCGGAGTGATAGTAGCGGGTGAACTCCAGAGGAATGCCGCGCCCCGGTATCAGAATGTCGGTGTGGGAGTGAGTTAGGTCGCCGCTAGCCAGATTGACGGGGTCATCTGTACCAGAGGTGGGATATTCTGGGCGACTCCAAGGGTTGGTGGGATCAAAGACAGCGGGCGAGGGGATCACGACGAAGACATCCCGCGTGCCGTTAGTGTCATCGGTCACGAGATTGGGGGCACTAGAGTCGAAAGCGACGTAGCGGCCGTCGGCGCTGATGGAGGAGTTGCTACTCCAGCCGTTTGCCTGCTCGCCCGCGCTATCCACGTTGACGCGTTGGGTGATCCCGGTCTGGCGATCGTGCAAGAAGATATCGGGACAGGTTTGCGATGGCGGGCCTTCGCCTTGACAGATGTTGGTGTCACCCGGGACGAGATTGGAGGCATAGGATTCGAAGGCGACGTAGCGGCCGTCGGCGCTGATGGAGGGCCACCCACTGTAGCTGTCGCCCTGCTCGCCGGCGCTGCTGACACTGACCCGCTCCGTGATTCCCGTCTGGCGGTCGTGGACAAAGATATCTTCCTCACCGTTGGTGTCATCCGGGACGAGATTGGAGGCATATGATGCGAAGGCGACGTAGCGGCCGTCGGCGCTGATGTCGCCACCTGGGCTGCTGCCATCCCCCTGGGCACCGGCCGTAGAGACGCTCACCCTCTCCGTGACCCCCGTCTGCCGGTCGTGGACAAAAGTGTCAGTATGGCTGTTGGTGTCATCCGGGACGAGATTCGAGGCATAGGATGAGAAGGCGACGTAGCGGCCGTCGGCGCTGATGTCGCCACCCCCGCTGTCGTCATCCCCCTGGGCACCGGCCGTAGAGACGCTCACCCTCTCCGTGACCCCCGTCTGGCGGTCGTGGACGAAAGCGTCGCTGCACGAAGCGTACCAGGGCTCACAATCGTTCGTGTCGCCCGGGACGAGATTCGAGGCATATGATGCGAAGGCGACGTATCGGCCGTTGGCGCTGATGGCAGGTGACCAGCTCAAGTCGTTGCCCTGCTCGCCGACGCTGCTCACACTGACCCGCTCCGTGATTCCCGTCTGGCGGTCGTGGACGAAGATATCATCCCCACCGTTCGTGTCGCCCGGCACGAGATTCGAGGCGTCGGATCTGAAGGCGACGTAGCGGCCGTCGGCGCTGATGGCAGATGTCCAGCTCAAATCGTTGCCCTGAGCGCCGGAGCTGTCCACGCTGACGCGGGTGGTGAAGGTGTCGCCATCCGGATCCGCGGCGGCGGGCGTGGCTGGCATCAGGTCGTTGCCTGCGCCCACCAGCAATGCAACCAGCGCGCCGATTGCCAGAACGAACCTTGCGAGGAAATGGCATGCTGCTTTCATGGTTCTCCTCCCTGCCTGCCAGGCTGGAAGACTGGTCTAGTTTGGGTTAGGGATACAGTGAGTTCTACTTGGGAGAGCGCTTGCCTCCATCCGGTCCGAAAAAACGACAAAGCCGGGCCTCCGAATTCGAGACCCGGCTTCTGACAGGCTGCCGGCGTCGTGAGCCACATGCAGGCCCCCACTTGCTACGGCTTCCAGATACCCCTAGTCTAGCCGCACGCGAGCACTTGTCAAGCCCGCCTGTCCACGAACGGCAGCGCTCTCTGGTACGCACGGAGCCGTTCGTCATCGTCCAGGGGGAGCTTCAGCGCCGCGACGGCACGGTGAACGTGATCGTGGAGCAGTTCACACCGCTTCGGGCGGACGGCACGCCAACTCCAGAGCCTCACAACTTCGGACACGGGCACCGGTGAGGTTCCTGTCTCGCTGGCCCCTGCATGTTCCGGCGTTGCCAACACTCGCAGGCAATCCCCAAATCAGAACCTAAGTGCCAGATGGCCATCTGCCTACGTAGCTTACGGCCTTCGGCCGTATCTGAATTCGGGTTATGGAATGTTAGTTAGATAGGAGTGGCCCTCTGACTTCGAAAGAATGCCGCCGGTCGGAGGGCTCTCTGAGGGACAAATCGTATCTGGAGCGGGCGATGGGGATCGAACCCACGGCCCTCTGCTTGGGAAGCAGATGCTCTACCACTGAGCTACGCCCGCTCCCGGCGGACCTCGCCTTCGCAGGCTACACCGCCATCCTGAAACTGTCAACATTCCCCGCCCAGTGCGGGCCACCGAATGGCAGGCGCGACCTCGCTGCCCCCCAGACCGTGCGGCTGGCCTATTCGGTTGTGCGGCCTACCCCTGGGACGGCGGACGGTAGCTGCCTTCACCCGCCGTGCGCATGGCCTTCATGCCTTCCTCGACGTTCATGAGCGGCGTGGTCTTTATTGTCTTGATGGCCCCACCTGCGGCGGCGGCTATGGAAGCGGCGGCTGCAGTAGGGTTGTCGGGCAAGTCCGCAATCACCACTGAATCGTACTCGCCGAACGAGAAGTAGTAGGCTATCAGCTTCCCGCCAATCTGCTCAAGTGCTGGACGAACGGACTCGCCTCGGTTCTGCGGCGTCTTCGCCATGATGGCCCAGGCTTCTGCGGTGAAGGTCGACTGAATCATGTAGAGCGGCATGTCGCGTCTCCTTGCTGCAGGCGTTCGGATAGCAGCATTCTGGGCCAAGACAAAGCGGCTGTCAACGGTCTCAGGCCGAGACGCACCCCACTACCCGAAAGGATCGACCGCGGGGCCCAGCCACCAGCGCTCGTCGGTCACCTCCAGCTTGCGGCCTGCGGGCCACCTCCAAACATGGCCAGGCTGAAGCTCGCGGCAGGCCAGTGTCGCCGTAAGGGAAAGCCCTACAGGAACTTGGGAATCTGCCCCATTGACTGATCCTTTCGGCTTATCGCATATTGAGGGCGCTACCCGTGCCCTGCGTGGTAGAAGGGAGGGTGCTTATGTGCGTCTGGTGCGAACGATACGGTCAGGGCCACGAGCGTTGGTATCTCAACCCTGCGAACTACGCCCGCCGCTTGTACAAGATCCGTAGGGAGGAGATCGAGGCCGCCGGCGCAGAGGCCAACCCGCAGGCGGCCGGTGGCATGGCCGCCGTCGGTCGCGACTACCTCGAGGCTGTGGAGCGCAACGATCACGAGACCGTCCAACGCCTCAAGAACGAGGCCGAGCAGCGCTCCTGGGCAGTCCACTTCGGGCAGGTCGTCACCATCGAGGAGATCCACAAGATCCTGGACATCATCTACCCCATCTCCCTCATGACCTGCGCCTGTCGCCGCTCCATGCGCGGCCTACCCGACGACGAGAACTTCACCTGCATCGGCATGGGGCCGGGGATGTACAAGTGGGAGCGATGGCCGGACACCTACCGCGGCGGCGTCCACTTCTTGACGCCGGACGAGGCCAAGGAGGTCATCGACGTCATGAACCGGCGCGGGCTGGTTCATTGCATGTACACCTTCGGCACTCCCTACCTCGGCGGCATCTGCAACTGCGACTACCCCGACTGCGGCGGCATCCGCACCGCCCTGGACATGGGCGTACAGGTCCTGTGGAAGGGTCACTACGTCGCAGAGGTCGACACAGACCTGTGTGACGGCTGCGCCAAGTGCGTCCGCCGCTGCCAGTTCGATGCCCTCAGCTTCAGCCCTTCCGGCCAGAAGGCGCACATCGACCCCCTCAAGTGTTTCGGCTGCGGCATCTGTCGCAACGTCTGCAAGCCCGACGCCATCACCTTGCGCGACCGAGCCAGTCTGCCCGCCGTAGCCGAGGTGTGGTGAGCCATGACTCTCGCCACTATCCTGGTCGATGACGAAAAGTGCGATGACCCCTTCTCGTGCCGCCGCTGCCTGCTCATCTGCCCCACCAGCGTCCTGGGTCTGGGCACCAGCGTAGGCCCCGAGAAGTACAAGGAGATCGATCCCCACAACTTCGTGGTCCGGGGCGTCCGCTTCCAGTTCTGCACCGGCTGCCTCAAGTGCGTGGAGGCGTGCCCAACCGGCGCTATTCAGATCAGCTTCGATGGGAGTGCTGCGGCATGAACAGCCGTTACCGCTATGGCAAACCGATACCCGAACGTCTCCTGACCCTGGAGGAACCCGGCCGTCCCTTAGCCTTTGACGCTGACCGCGGTCTCGTCGAGGAGCTGTCAAAGCGCTGCGACATCAAGTCCTTCGTCGGCGGCCTCAAGGACAAGGGCCAGAAGGAGCGCGAAGCCGAGCTGGCCGCCTTCGGCCGGACCATCATGGACGCCACCATCGAGCTGGCCGACGGCAAGTACCTCGACCACACGGGTGAAGTCATCGAGAAGGTCGCCCAGCAGACCGGCATCTCCTTCCCCCACCGCTTCGAGCGCTACGTGGAGCTCAGCATCATCGGCTGCCGACCCCTTGACCGCTGGAACATCACCAAAGCGACAACCAAGGAGCTCACGCTGGAGGTGTTCAGTTGCTCCGTCCTCCGCGAGATGCAGGAGGCCGGACTGGAACCCGACCCGGGCCTCTGCCACGCCCTATGCCTGGCCAGCTTCGAGGCGGCGGCCCGCAAGACAGGGGACAAGGTCGACATGACCGTCGCCAAGTCGCTGCCGCAGGACGGCGTCTGCCAGTTCTCCTTCCTGCACGCATAGGCAGGCACCGCAGCGGGATTCCGGCGCCACATGGGCTTCGCCGTCGACCTCCATACTCACACCCTGCACGGTTCTAGCTGCTCTTACATGGAGCCGCGCGACCTGGTGCGGCGGGCGGAGGAGGTGGGCCTAGACGCCGTCTGCATCACCGAGCACAACGCCTCCTGGGAGGCGGATGCCCTCAGGGCCCTGGGCGACGGCACCGCTCTCCGGCTCTTCGGGGGGGTGGAGGTGAGCACGGAGTGGGGCGACGTCCTGGTGTTCGGACTGGAGGGGGAGGCGCCGCGGGCCGGCCACATCGAGGAGCTGCGCCGCATCGTGGACCGGAGCGGGGGCGTCATGATCGCCGCCCACCCCTTCCGGCGCTACTCGGTGGCGGGAGTGGCAGCCGACGCGGAGGAAGCGAGCCGTAGTCCGGTGCTGCGATGGGTCAACGCCGCCGAGGTGTTTAACGGCCTGTCCACCCGCCGAGAAGTAGAGCTGGCACAGGAGGTCCTGACCCGGCTGGGCCTGCGCGGCGTCGGCGGCAGCGACAGTCACGCCCCCCACACTCTCGGTAGCTGCTACACGGTTTTCGAGCAGCCCTTGGCCACGGTCGGGGACCTAGTGAAGGAGGTGAAGGCCAGCCGCTTCCGGGCCGTCCACCGGGGTTTCGAGCTGACCTTCTAGCCGTGCACGAGCCCTTCGAGCCGCAGTGCTCTTTCTGCCGCCGCTTCGTCCGCTGCTTCCCGGAGTCCAGCCCCCTGGCCGAGTGGGGCTACTGCCTGGAGCGAGTCGCCGACCGGCCGCCCGACGGTGAGGCTCTGAAGGCCCTGGAGCGGATCGCGACCGCCGGGGAATACCAAAGGCTGCTGGCCCAGGCGTCCGACCTGGGGCTGTATCAGGAGACCGACGACGGCTGCGAGCGATTCGAGGCGGGGACGCCTGGCCTACGGCGTAGCCCCGGTAGGCAGGGACGCCCCAGCGCCTGCTGAAGTAGGGGCCCGCGAATGGCGGTGTCCACAGCGACGCTGTCTATGGGGCGGTCATCGACTCGGCGACGCGCAATAATTCCTCCTTCATCTGCTCTTCCGTTTCACGCGTGGCGTCTGGGCCCCTCTTCCACGGCAAATGCATGTGGATGTCCAACTCGTCGAGCTCAAACCCAATGTCATAATCCACAATATCGTCGGGCTGCTCCGTGGTTTCGAGGTCGGCCGGTCGTCCACCCACCTTCACACATTCAAGGTCAGGGTCGCTGCGCAGAAAATCCTCCGAGCTGGCCTCGTCCCCACAGAGGAGCGGCAGGTCCAAGGGGTCGAACTGCTGCCCGATCTCCAAGAACAGCGGGACAGCCGTCTTCTCGGAGGATTCATCTTTTGCCGGAAGGAACGCGAACACGATATGCTGCTTGCTCTTGTCCGTGATCTCAGGAGATGGATCCAGCCCTGGTGGGACGTATGCTGGCAAGGCCGGGCGAAGATCGCCATCCGCTTCCACGCTATCCGCGAAATCTTCCAGTCGGGCCATCTGCTCATCTGTCAGGTTAGACGGAGCGCTTCCGGGAGCGTCCGATCCGCCACAAGCCAACGGCAGGAGAGCGACCACCAACAACGCCGCCGTGATTATCCCTCTCGCCACGAGTCTGCTACGCACCGGCCCCCGCTCCTGCGCCCTCTCCTAGCCGCTGGCGATCGCGGTGTTCAGGCGGTCGCGGATCTGGAGCGCCTCCTCGACCATCCGGTCGATGAGCTCCTTCACCGTCGGCACATCGTGGATGAGGCCCATCGCCTGGCCGGTGCTCGCCAGTTGGGAATCGATTTTGCCGTCGTCGAACACGGCGCCTCCCTGCCCGGCTATGACCGGCAGCAGCTCCTCCAGCGTGGCTCCCTTCGCCTCCATCTCCGCCACCTTTGCCGCCACGGCGTTCTTCGCCACCCGCGAGGGGTTCTTGATCGATTTCATGATGTATGCGCTTTCCGTCTCGCTGGCGTCGACAAGCCACTGCTTCCAGTCGGGGTGGCCCCGGCACTCCTTCGTAGCCATGAAGCGAGTACCCATGAGGACAGCGTCGGCGCCCAGGGCCAGAGCGGCCACCAAGCCGCGACCATCGGCGAAGCCGCCGGCCGCCACCACCGGTATGTCCACCGCGTCCACGGTTGCCGGCACCATCACCAGGGTGGTCACCTCGTCCATGCCCGGGTGACCGCCGCACTCGTGCCCCACCACGCACACTGCATCGCAGCCCAGCCGCTCGACGGTGCGAGCGTACTTCACGCCCGGCACCTTGTGCATGATCTTCACGCCTCCCGCGTGCAACGGCTCCACGATCGCCTCCGGACTGCGACCCGAGGTCTCAACTACCGGTATCTTCTCCTCGCAGGCGACCTCCACCCAGGCCTCGATGGGCTGGGGACGGAGGGTGGGGAACAGGTTGATGTTGAGCCCGATGGGGCCGTCGGTCAGGTCCCGGGCCTTGCGGATCTCAGCGCGCAGGTCGTCCAGGTTCTCGAAGGTGGCTCCTACCATGAAGCCGAGGCCGCCGGCGTTGGCCACCGCCGCCACCAGCTCCGCCCGGCCGATCCAGTACATCCCTCCGCAGAGAATCGGGTACTTGATATCGAAGAGCTGGGTGATCCGCGTTTCGAACATCCCGCACGTCCTTTCCTATGGGGGCCGCCGCTCGTTGTTTATCACAAGCGCCGACGCCTGACAAGGGGAGTGGCCGGCAAAGAGCCCGCGAGCAAACGGCGGGCAATCGGACGCGACCCTAGATTCGGATGCGGCCGCGCTGACAGCCTCGAGGTAAGCGGATGGCTTGTCTCGCCGTGGGACCGTTCTACGGATTCAGCCTTCCCCGCTCGATTAGGCCCTCAGCAATCTGAATCACGTTCAGGGCAGCGCCCTTCCGCAAGTTGTCCGCCACGCACCATAGATTGAGCCCGTTCTCCACGGTCGGGTCTTCTCGGATTCGCCCCACCACTACCATGTCGCGATACTCGGGCTTTCGGACGTCGAGGGGCACGGGGTAGGTGCGCTCGTGCGGGTCATTGCGGGGGTTGCCGTCAGCCGCCTCGTCGATGATAGCGATCCCCGGCGACTGGGATAGGATCTCGCGAGCCTCATCTGGGCTCAGGTGCCTTTCCGTCTCGATATTGATGCTCTCGCCGTGCCCGACGCACACCGGCACGCGCACGGCGGTAGGGCTTATCTTCAGGGTGTCGTCGCCCATGATCTTGCGCGTCTCCCACACCATCTTCATCTCTTCCTTGGTGTAGCCGTCGTCGGTGAACTTGTCGATGTGGGGAAGGACGTTGAAGGCTATGGGCAGAGCCATCACCATCGGGTCGTAGGGGATGCCGTCCAGGGACTTGAGGGCGTGCGGGACCTGATCGAGCAGCTCCTGCTGGGCCTTGACGCCCCATCCGGAGACGCTCTGGTATGTGGATACGACCACCCGGCGGATTCCGGCAGCCCGGTGCAGTGGATCGATGACCAACACCATCTGGATCGTTGAGCAGTTGGGACTGGCGATGAAGCGGGTGTCAGGGGTGGCCGCGTCGAGGTTCACCTCCGGCACGATCAGCGGGACCGCCGGGTCGAGGCGGAAGTCGCCGCCATTGTCTACACACACGGCGCCGGCTTCGACGGCCTTCTTGCCCCACTCGACGCTGGCACCCTTGGCGCCCTCCTTGCCAGCGAAGAAGACGACATCCGTACCGTCAAAGGACTTGTCGGTGGTTTCGTCCACCTGAAAGCCCTCGCCGGCCAGCGTCTCGCTGCGCGTCCTGGTGGCGCAGATGCGGGGGGGCCACTCCATAGGAAAATTGCGTTCGCGCAGGATGGAGACGATCTCCTCACCGACCATCCCCACACCGACTACGGTTACTTTGAGCGCCATGATGACCTCCGAGAGCGGGGACGAGTAGTCCCGCCGCTCATACGTATCTAATCCGACCCCTAGACTGATTCTCTTTGATTGCGCAGAAGGAGCGCAACAGCCTTCCTTGCCCTGGCCCACCGCACGCTCTGGTGTTCGGAGATGGTCTTCTTGGTGAGCTGGGCTGGGCTATCGAGGCCTCGCTCACGGCTGAGGGCGACGTGCCACTACGTGTCGACGCCACAGACGATAGCATCCAGCCGGGCCAGAGCGATAGGGACACCAGGATCGACGTCCTGAGGGCCTAGATGGCGTCCTTGATGGTCGCCAGGAACTCCTCGTTGTTGCGGGTGCGCTGGAGGCGCTCAAGGATGAGCTCCGTGGCCTCCAGAGGGTTGTTCGAGCTCTGCGTCACCACGGCGGTCATGCGGCGCAGCAGGAGGACTCGCTGGTAAGTCTGCTCGTCCAGGATGAGGTCATCGCGGCGGGTGCTGGAGCGCTGGATATCGATGGCCGGGAAGACCCGCTTCTCGGACAGGCGGCGGTCCAGGAAGAGCTCCCAGTTGCCCGTGCCCTTGAACTCCTCGAAGATCACCTCATCCATACGGCTGCCGGTGTCGATGAGGCAGGTGGCGATCATGGTGAGGCTGCCCCCCTCCTCCATGTTTCGGGCGGCGCCGAACAGACGCTTGGACGGGTGCAGGGCCACGGGGTCGATGCCGCCGGAGAGGGTACGTCCGCTCGGAGGCAGCGCCAGGTTGTAAGCACGAGTGAGGCGAGTGATGCCGTCCAAGAGGACGACGATGTGGCGCCCAGACTCCACAAGCCGCCTGGCCCGCTGCATCGCCATTTCGGCGACCCTGGTCTGCTCCTCCACAGGATCGTCGAAGGTTGCGGCCAGCACCTCCGCCTCCTCCACGGAGCGCCGCCAGTCGGTGACTTCTTCCGGCCGCTCGCCGACGAGGAGGACGATGATGTGGATGTCCTCATAGCGCTCGGCAACGGCGCTGGCGATCGTCTTGAGGATGACGGTCTTGCCAGCCTTGGGCGGCGAGACGATGAGGCCGCGCTGACCGCGGCCGATGGGAGCGACGATGTTGATCACGCGGTTGGTGAGGCTGCTGGCGCCGGCCTCCAGGTCTATGAGCTCGTTGGGGAAGACAGGGGTGAGCTGCTCGAAGTAGGGACGGCGCTTGGCCGTCTCCGGGTCCATGCCGTTGACGGCGTCCACCCGCAGGAGGCCGTAGTACTTCTCCGAGTCCTTGGGCGGGCGCACCGTACCCATGACGTAGTCACCGGTGCGCAGGGCGAAGCGACGGATCTGCGTCTGCGATACGTACACGTCGCTGAGGCTGGGCCGCAGGCCATCGGAGCGGAGGAAGCCGTAGCCGTCGGCCGCGATCTCAAGGATACCGCCGGCGAAGTAGTTCCCTTCCCGCTCGGCCCTCGCCTGAAGGATGCGAAAGACAAGATCCTGCTTGCGCAGGGAGGTGGTACCGCTGAGGCCAAGCTCCTTGGCCACCTCCATCAGCTCATCCTTGGTCTGCGTTTCCAGTTCGACTAGGTTCAAGGGAGACTCCGGCAACGGTTCCTCCAATTCATCGGGAGGGGCTAGATCCGCGGTTTGTGGGTTCTTGGCCCTTCTTCGGGCCCAGGTACGTTTACGGGACACGACTTAATGTGGGGAGGCGATACCAAAATACATCATACCTTCAAGACGCGCAAGGCCCCGCCAGCGTTAACAGGACGCGATATGAGAGAATCACGCACGCACCCCAGCCGCCCGGCGGGCGTCATCCAGAAACTTCTTCATTCCGGCATCGGTCAGGGGGTGCTTGAACATCGACCGCAAGACGGAGTAGGGCATCGTGGCGATGTGAGCCCCGGCCTGCGCCGACTGGACCACGTGCAGGGGGTGGCGCAGGCTGGCCGCCAGCACTTGCGTGGGGAAGTGATAGCGGTCGAATATCTCCACGATGTCGCGTACCACAGCCATGCCGTCGTGGCCGATGTCGTCCAGTCGGCCGACGAAGGGACTGACGTAGGTGGCGCCGGCCTGAGCGGCTAGCATCGCCTGATTGGGCTGGAAGATGAGCGTAGTGTTGACCTTGATCCCTTCCTTGGCGACGCGGTAGATCGCCTCCAGGCCGTTCTCGTCCAGGGGTATCTTGACCACGACGTTGGGGTGCCAGGAGGCGATGTTACGCGCCTCCTGCACCAAGCCTTTCACATCCTGGGCCAAGCACTCCGCCGAGATCGGCCCGTCGATGATGGAGCATATCTCCAGGACGACGTCACGGTAGTCGGTCCCGGAGGCGGCCTTGGCCCAGAGGCTGGGGTTAGTGGTAACACCACTGATCACGCCGAACCGTGAGGCGGCGCGGATCTCCTCCACATCCGCCGAGTCCAGCCAGAGCTGCATCTTTGTCTATCCTCCTCTAGACGCGCTTGAACTCCGCCAGGTATGCCATAACCGGCAGCAGCAAGGTGACGATCTCCCTGAACACTATCCGGACGTTGTCCGCCAGGCCTTCCTTCAGCTTGGGCGTGATCCCGCCCGCCTTTTCGGCCGGGAGAGAAGCCAACCGCCCCCAGCGCGGACCTAGGCCGATTAAGCCAGCCAACTCCCAGGCTACAACACTTCCTGGGCCAGGGGCCAACGGCTGGTGATTAGATTGTAGTCCATCTGGGCCCACGTGAAAAGCCCCGTCACGCCCACGAGGATGACGCCCGACACCAGCAGCCCATATAGTGCGGAGTCTCCTCGCGCACCACCGCCGTCAGCTTCACGTCTTCCAGCCACCAGCCCCATGACACACCAGCAGGCGGCGATGATCTGGAGGAGGGCATAGATGTCCTCAGCGACTACGCGGGGGCCGATGGGGAGCGTGCCGAGCGTCGGGAGGCGCTCCCGGCGTGGGCAGGACGCCCCGCGGAGACGCGGCGGGCCTCGGCGTGTTCGAGGGCAGCGCTCACAAACCCATCGAACAGCGGGTGGGGCCGGTTGGGACGGGAGCGGAACTCCGGGTGGAACTGAGTGCCGACCATCCAGGGGTGGTCCCTCAGCTCGCAGATCTCCACCAGGGAGCCGTCGGGCAGGGTGCCGCTGGCGATGAGGCCCGCCTCCTCAAGCTGTGAACGAAACTCGTTGTTGAACTCGTAGCGGTGGCGGTGCCGCTCCACGACCTCATCGCGACCGTAGGCGGCGTGGGCCTTTGTGCCCGGCACCAGGCGACAGGGGTAGCCGCCCAGGCGCATGGTGCCGCCCTTGTCCTGCACGCCCCGCTGCTCAGACAGCAGGCTGATGACGGGGTACGGGCTCTCCGGGTAGAACTCAGTAGAGTTGGCCTCGTCGCTGCCGAACAGATAGCGCGCGAACTCTACCACCATCACCTGAAGGCCCAGGCATAGCCCCAGATAGGGCACGCCGTTCTCTCGGGCGTAGCGGGCGGCTTTGAACTTGCCCTCAAGCCCCCGCTCACCGAAGCCACCAGGGACTACGATGCCGTCGACCCCCGCCAGCATCTCTGCCCCAGCGGGTCCCTCCACATCCTGCGAGTGCAACCAGTGGATATTGACCCCTGCCTGATGATGCACGCCGGCGTGGGTCAGGGACTCCCTGACGGAAAGGTAGGCGTCCGGCAGCTCCACATACTTCCCCACAAGGGCTATCTCAAGCTCTTTCCGGGGGTTCTTCAGCCGCTCGACCCACTTCTTCCAGTCCCCCAGATCGCGGGAGGCGGCGCGCAGCCGCATTCGATCGATGATGAAGTCGCCCAGCCCAGCCTCTTCCAGCACAAGGGGCACCTCATAGATGGTGGGAAGGGTAAGCAGGGGAATGACCGCCCGGGGCGACACGTCGCAGAAGAGGGATATCTTGTCCCGCAGTTCGTCGTCCACGGGGAGGTCGCTGCGGCAGGCGATAACGTCCGGCTGGATGCCGATAGAGCGCAGCTCGCGGACGCTGTGTTGAGTGGGCTTGGTCTTGAGCTCGCCGGTGGTGCTGATGTAGGGGAGGAGTGTGACGTGGATGGAGAGGGTATCCTGGTGGCCCTCCTCATTGCGCATCTGGCGGATCGCCTCAAGGTGCGGCTGGCTCTCGATGTCGCCCACCGTGCCGCCCACCTCAACGATGACGACCTCCGCGCCCGATTCGCGTCCCATGCCGCGGATGCGCTCCTGGATCTCGTTGGTGACGTGAGGGATGGGCTGGATCGTCCGGCCCAGATAGTCGCCGCGGCGCTCCTTGCTGATGACAGCCTGGTATATCTGGCCAGTGGAGACTGAGGATCTCTTGGTCAGATCCTGGTCCAGAAAGCGCTCATAGTGGCCCAGATCAAGGTCTGTCTCGGCCCCGTCGCTGGTGACGAACACCTCCCCATGCTGATACGGGGACATGGTGCCGGGGTCAACGTTGAGATAGGGATCGATCTTCTGGACGACGACGGAGATGTTGCGGGACTTGAGGATTCTGCCGATGGCGGCGGTGGTAATGCCCTTGCCAACTGAGCTGACAACCCCGCCGGTGACGAATATGTATTTTGTACCCATCTACCCCCTTCTGGGGGCCTCCTCAGCCCGACAGTAATCATACAGGACGGGCGGCAATCAGTGTCAAGCGAGCACCAAGGCAAGAAAGGAGAAAAGGGGGAAATCCATTAACCGTTAGTTATCAACATTTCTTCCGCCCATGGATGAGGACACATCGCTCAGCCTTAGCCGTGCTCACACTACTCACGGACAGCGATAACGCGGCAACAAATCACCGCCCGGGCGCGTCTGTACTTGCGGGGTTATAGCTGTGCGTCGGTTATCTCTGGTCTCGGTCTTGCCGGGGGTCTCGGGCCTGCCGGGCCCGCTGACCTGGCCGTTTCGTCGCATCCGCTGGAAGATCGTCCTTCCCTACGCCTTCCTCACGATAGTGCTTGCTACGGCCGGAAGCTACCTGGCCGCTCGTGTGGTGACCGGCTCTCTCACCGAGAGGTTCGACAATCAGTTGGCGGAAGCGGGCCGAGTCGTCGCCGACGCCGTCGTTCGCAAGGAGCGCGAACACCTGGAGACGGTGCGGGCCGTCGCCTTCACGGAAGGAGTAGCGGAGGCCATCAAGGCGGGGGACGGGAAGACGCTTAAGAACCTGGTCAAACCGATCGCTGTCAACGCGGCGGTAGAACGGCTGGAAGTCCTCGACAGAAATGGTCAACGGTTGAAGACCTTGCGGCTGTCGAACCAAGAAGCGCTCACCTACAAGGAGTTCAGTGACGACGACGACCCAGCGGCCTGGCCTCTGGTGCAGAGAGTCCTCCAGGAGCAGTCCGATGAACTGGGCAACAAGTACGCGCAGGTCGTGAAGACGAAGAAAGGCTTCGTCCTCTACACAGCCGGCCCCATCTCGGGTGATGGAGAGCTAGTGGGCGTGGTCCTGGTGGGAACCAGTCTCGATTCGTTCGTGACGGGGGCGAAGACCGAGGCGCTGGCGGACGTTACTGTTTACGACTTTGACGGCAAGCCGCTGGCCTCCACCTTCGCTCAACCGGATGACGCCTCAGCAGACGAGGCACGGTTGGATGTTGTCGGTGAAGCCCTCGACGACGTCACCCAGGGAGGGACAACCGTCCGCGAGCACCGCACCCTGTGGGGACGCGAGTACGATCTCGTGTACGGGAGGCTCAAACTCCGGGACCAGGCGGTCGGGCTCTACTCGGTGGGGCTTCCTAGCGATTTCATATTCGGCGCCGGGGCCACCACCCGTACCCAGGTCGCGTTGCTCTTCGGGGTGGCGATGGCTGCCGTTCTCGGCATCGGCCTCTACGTGGCGCACCGTCTGACCCGGCCGATACTGCGGCTCGTCCGCGCCGCGCGCCTGGTGGCGTCAGGTGACCTGACCGCCCGCAGCGGAGTCCGGACCAGTGATGAGATCGGCACCTTGGCATCTTCCTTCGATGAGATGACGCGCAAGCTACGGCGCCAGAACCTGGCGACCATTAAGGCGCTGGCCTCCGCTATCGACGCCAGGGACCCCTATACCCTTGGCCACTCGGTGCGTGTGGCAGAGCTCGCCGTCACCATCGGCCGCCATCTAGGCATGGATCAGAAGACGCTGGCCCAGATCGAGATCGGAGGCTACCTCCACGATATCGGCAAGATCGGCATTCGCGACGCCGTCCTGTCGAAACCCGGCAGACTGACTCCGGAGGAGCGCCAAATTATGGAGGAGCACCCGAGCATCGGACTGTCCATCCTTGAATCGGTAGACCTCTCGGAAGTGGCACTAGACTTCGTTGGGAGCCATCACGAGCGCCTCGACGGCAGTGGTTATCCCCACGGCCTAAGGGATGAACAGGTCTCAATTATCGCCCGCATCGCCGCCGTAGCTGACGTGTACGACGCCGTGACGAGCGAGCGGCCATACCGCGGCCCAATGACGGCCGAGGAGGCGTTGGCTCTCCTCCGGTCGCAGGCCGAGAGCCTTCTCGATCCTTCTGTCGTGGAGGCGATGGCGGCGGTCCAGCCTGACTGGGAGCGCCGTTGCGCCACCGAGCCGGAGCTATCGGGCTTCGAGCTCCCCGAATCAGAGGCCCAAGAGGTGACGGTCTAGATATGCGTGGTGCGGCTCCTCTGACGCTCATCATCGGGTCGCTGATAGCTATATCAATGATCCTGACGAGTGTGTCATCAACATTTGCGCTGGACCGCGCCCGGGTTCATCATCTGGACACCGACCTGGCTTCGCTCATTCGAGCGGACTACGGGGCTGCTCCAGAGGGAACAAGGCTGGCTCCCCTCAATGAGCGCATCTTCGACGCCGTCCGCCAAGATGAGGTCGGGCTTCGAAAGGACGCCTCTGGAACGGAGATCGTCCCCGTGTTCAATGCGAACCTACCTGCGAACGGCAGCAGCCCAGGGACGGCAAGGCCTACGCCTGCGGCAACACCGGCGCCGCCTGTGCCAACATCAGCACCCACGCCTGTCCCCGTGGCGACGTCTGCACCCGCTCCAACGACTGCACCTGCACCCGCTCCAACGACTGCACCTGCACCCGCTCCAACGACCGCACCTGCACCCGCTCCAACGACTGCACCTGCTCCAACGCCAACCTCCACGGACTCGGACAGCGACGGCATTCCCAACGCCAACGATAACTGTCCGAACACGGTGAACCCCGCGCAGGAGGACTTCGATGGGGATGGCAAGGGTGACGCCTGCGACGCCGACGACGACAACGACGGCGTTCCCGACGCCAGCGACGGCTGCCCGCTGGGGCACAACAGCCCTACAGCGGACCACGACGGTGACGGCTGCCCCGGGTAACGGCTGCGGAGGCGGAAAGAACCAGCGACGGCCTTCCTGATGCCTGCCATCCCGCGGCCTACCAGTCGCGGCTGACCATGACGAGCTAGAGTCGCCCTCTTGAGCGTGCCCCACGTGGGCACCCCCCGGCCCGACGGCGATGGGCAACCCGCCGTGACCGTGGCGTCAGCACTCGGATATACTGGACTCGACCCCAGATCAGGAGAGAGATCCCGTATGTCGATCACCTGGGAGATCAGCGAGCTCGACAGCGCCCTGCGGGTGGTGACCACGCCGCTGCCCACCGCCCAGTCGGTCAGCGTCAACGTGTTCGTGGGCGCCGGGTCCCGCGGCGAGGAGCAGCACACGAAGGGGCTTGCCCACTTCCTGGAGCACATGGTGTTCAAGGGCACCGACAAACGCCCCAGCGCCATCGCCGTCGCGGAGGCGATCGAGGGTGCCGGCGGCGTCCTCAACGCCTACACCTCCAAGGAGCTCACCTGCTACTGGAGCCACGTCCCCTTCGACCGCCTGGAGCTGGCGATGGACGTGCTGTCCGACATGCTGGCCAACTCCCTCCTGAACCAGCGGGAGATCGAGCGCGAGCGGTCAGTAGTGCAACAGGAGATCCGCCGCACCCGCGACCAGCCTGCCGCCTGGTGCGGCGAGCTCCTGGGCCAGGCGCTGTTCGGCGACCAACCCCTCGGCTGGTCGACGACGGGCACGGAGGAGACGGTGGCGGAGCTGCAGCGGCAGGACTTCCTGTCGTGGCTGGACGCCTGGTACGGCCTGGACAACATCGTGCTCAGCGTGGCGGGAAGAGCGTCTCACGACGAGGTGGTGGCGCTGGCACAGCGCTTCTTCGGGAACGGCCGCACAGGGGAAGCACCGACGGTCATTCCCGTGGACGAGCACCTGCCGGCGCGGCGGCTGACCTCCGACAGCCGTTCCATCTCTCAGGCCAACATGGCCCTGGGATTGCCCGCCCTGCGCCGCAATGACCCCGACCGCTACGTCCTTCAGGTGCTCACCTCCCTACTGGGCCGCGGCATGAGCTCGCGCCTGTTCAAGGAGATACGCGAGCGGCGCGGCCTCGCCTACTCCGTTTCGTCCTCGGTCAGCCGCCACAAGGACACCGGCGTGTTCGCAGTGACGGCCGGCGTCTCGCCGGAGAAGCTAACACAGGCAGCAACCGTGATCCTGGAGGAACTGGCCAAGGTCACCCACGAAGCCGTGCCGGAGGACGAGCTCACCAAGGCGCGGGACTACACCGTGGGCAGCTTCCGCCTCAGCCTGGAGACGCCGATGGCCCTGGCCCAGCGGGCCGGCGAGCAGTTCCTGACCCTGGGCGAGATCGAGCCCATCGAGACGGTGGTGGAGCGCCTCCAGTCGGTCAGCGCCGAAGACCTCCTTCGGGTAGCACAGCGAGTGCTGGTGCCGGAGAACACAGCCCTAGCGGTGGTAGGCCCGGACCTTGACGACGAGCGTCTGCTGGCCCTGCTGGCCACCTAGCGAGATGTAGCGGAGGCCCTCAGGCCTCCATCCTCATTGTTGGCGACTTGAAGGTAGCCACTGCTTTGGCCCCTGGATCTCCCCGAACGGCGCGAGGCCTCCGCCCGAGGCGGAGGCCTCATCGCCGCACCCAGTCGATGCCTCACCAAATGCGGGGGTTTGCTGGGGGAGATGTGCACGCACCCCGACCCGCCGATGGCGGGCTTTCACCAGCCCCGCAACTGGTGAACTGAGAGAATCACATCTCCCCCAACACCAGAACAACCGAAGCGAGCGCCCTATTACGACGTTCACCAATCGTTAACTTTCCCACCATCCCAACCCCTCTCCCTCAAGCGGTGGCCCGCTGCCGCCCCAATGGCTATACTTACCCGCGCACCCTGCGTTGACCTGCCCAAGGAGGATACCGTGCCAGATTTCAAGAACATCATCTACGAGAAGAAGGACCGCCTGGCCTATGTCACCATCAACCGCGAGGAGCGACGCAACGCTATCGACGGCGAGACCTCCAAGGAGATTCTCGACGCCTTCACAGATTTCAAGGACGATGAAGAGATGTGGGTGGCCGTACTCACCGGCGCTGGCGACGTGGCGTTCTCCGCCGGGGCCGACCTGCGTGCCATGGCCGCGGCCCTCTCGGGGGGCGACGCCGGCCTCCAGAGGGAGGTGCCCTTCGGGGGCATCACCCGCGGCTTCGAGTGCTGGAAGCCGATGATCGCCGCCATCAACGGCTACTGTCTGGCCGGCGGGCTGGAGCTCGCGCTCTGCTGCGACATCCGCATCGCCGCCGAGCACGCCACATTCGGGCTGCCGGAGCCCAAGCGGGCCATCATCCCTGGCGCCGGCGGCACCCAGCGGCTGCCACGCGCTGTGCCCCTGGCCTTCGCCATGGAGCTGATGCTGACCGGCGAGCGCTTCGACGCCCAGACGGCGCTCCGCTTCGGCCTCGTCTCCCGCGTGGTCCCCGCCGACCAGCTCATGGCGACGGTGGAGGAGGTGGCCGCCAAGGCCATGGAGTGCGGGCCATTGGCCGTGCGGGCGATCAAGCAGGCAGTCCTGGAAGGGCGTCAGATGACGCTGGAGGATGGACTGAAGCTAGAGTCGCAGCTCAGGGACCAGATCTTCCGCACCGAGGACGCCCTCGAGGGCCCCACGGCCTTCTCCCAGAAGCGCAAGCCGGAGTACAAGGGGCGGTAGAGGCGCGGCTGCCTTCTGCGCCGCCACTCCGAGCGTCTCTGATCCCGCCACCACCACACCCCTTGACCGGCTGAGCGAAGCCCCCTATACTGCCCTGCGGACTGAGACGAAGGGAAAGGAGCCCGCCTGAGGCGGGGTTATTTATGCCAGTTATCGTAGTGGTGGGCAGCCAGTGGGGGGACGAGGGTAAGGGAAGGGTGGTGGACCTGCTGGCCCAGAAGGCCCAGGTCGTCGCCAGGTACTCCGCCGGCAACAACGCCGGTCACACCGTGCTCAACGAGCTGGGCGAGTTCAAGCTACACCTCATCCCGGCCGGCATCTTCTACCCCGATAAGGTCTGTGTCATCGGCAACGGCGTCGTCGTCAATCCGACAGTGCTGCTCGGCGAGATCGAGGAACTGGAATCGCGCGGCGTCTCCGTGCAGGGACGGCTGTTCCTGAGCAACCGCGCCCAGGTGGTGATGCCCTGGCACCCCCTCATCGAGCAACTGGATGAGGAGCTGCGGGGAAAGGGGGCCATCGGCACCACCGGTCGCGGCATCGGCCCAACCTTCATGGACAAGGTCGGCCGCGCCGGGGTGCGTATGGCCGACCTCGTAGACAGGGAGACCCTGCTACGGCTGCTCTCCTTCCTGGTCCCCTACAAAAACGCTGTGCTGGAGAGGCTGTACGGGGCCGAGCCACTTTCTCTGGAGAGTGTGCACGCCGAGTACGCCGACTACGGCTCGCGCCTGGCGCCGTTCGTCACCGACACGTCCGCTCTGGTGCAGGAGGCGATCACCAGCGGCGAGACGGTGCTCTTGGAGGGGGCGCAGGGCGCGCTGCTAGATCTAGACGCCGGCACGTACGAGTACGTCACCTCCTCCGTGCCGTCCTCCCTGGCCGCCGGGGCAGCCATCGGAATCGGCATTGGGCCCACGCAGATCGACAAGGTACTGGGAGTGTACAAGGCGTACAACACCCGCGTCGGCAACGGCCCCATGCCCACGGAGCTGACGGACGAGACGGGTGAACTGCTGCGGGAAGGCGGGCCGCGCCCGGAGTATGGAGCGACCACCGGTAGGCCGCGTCGCTGCGGCTGGTTCGACGCCGTGGCCGCCCAATACACCGCCCGCATCAACGGGGTTACCGCCATCGCCCTGACCCGCCTGGACGTCCTGGACCGACTGCCTGCCATCAAGATCTGCACCGCCTACCAGTTGGACGGAGAGCGGACCCACTCACTACCGGCCAGCGGGGGGGCGCTGTTCCGGGCTAAGCCCGTGTACGAAGAAGTGCCTGGCTGGAACGAGGACACCTCAGGCGCACGTCGCTTCCAGAACCTGCCGGACAACGCCCGCGCCTACGTACGCCGCATCGAGGAGCTTCTGGGAGCGCCCGTACACCTGGTATCGGTGGGCCCGGAGCGGGACCAGGCGATCCCCATCAAGCCGATTCTGTAGGCCCCTGGCCCGAAGGCTCTTCCTCAGGCTAATCTATACTCTAGCCCCTCGCCCCTCAGCTACAAGGAGGTAGACAATGCCCGCGACCCTGTCGGAAGGCGTCAAGAAGCTCTTCCTGGAGCCCAACTTCGCCCACGTGGCCACACTCATGCCCGACGGATCACCCCAGGTGACGCCCGTGTGGGTGGACCTGGACGACGGCCACATCCTGGTCAACACCGCAGAGGGCCGTGCCAAGCCCCGCAACGTCCGCCGCGACCCGCGCGTGGCCATCTCCATCGCCAGGCAGGACAACCCCTACTCGTCGGCCTTCATCCGCGGCCGTGTGGTGGAGATGCGTAGCGAGGGAGCCGATGACCTCATCGACAAGCTGGCCAAGAAGTACATCGGCCAGGACAAATACCCCTGGCGGCAGCCGGGAGAGCAGCGGCTGACCTTGGTCATCGAGCCGGAGCACGTCAGCTCCATGCAGGTCGACTAGAGGTCAGGCGACGAGAGAGGGCGAGCACGAACCGGGCCTCGCCAGCGAAGTCGCGGCCAACAGTGTCTTCTCCGAGCGTCTGGTAGGGCTACTGGACGACGTCCTTGAGGGCACTTCTCCGAACGCCGGCCGGTTCTGCGGCTACTGCTATCACCCTACGGCCCCGGCCGGCCGGTCGCCGGAGGCAGACCTCTGTCCGCACTGCGGTCGGTCCTCAACCGACTGGCCAACCGTCGCACGGGTCCCGGAGGCGGTGTTCGCCATGTACCGCGCCCAGCGGTCGCGGGAGGCGTGGACGGTGCGGAGCATGGCCTGGGGCGGGCTGACGCTGGGAGTGGTGCTGGGCCTGCTGCCGCTGGCGTTCTTCGGAGTCGACTGGTGGACGGTGCTGGCCTTTTTCGCGCTGATGTTCCTCTTCTACATCGGCTCGGCGAACCTGGCCAACAGCGTGGGGGACGCCATGGGCTACCGCTGGGGCCAGTCTGTGCTGCGGAGGCGCTGGGAGGCGTTCGTGCGGACGCGGGGGAAAGGCTAGCCAGCCTTCTTTCGTCGCCGCGGATCCCCGGCACCCGTACAGAAGTGCCGTTCGGTGCAGTCTATGCGCGAGAGCCGTTACGTACCGAGATAGCGTGATCTGTGCGGTGGTCCGTACCTCACACGGTGATCACGACTTTGCCTTTGGCGTGCCCCTGACCTGCCCCCATAGACGCTACCACACGCTATGCTGGTATACTTCTGAGAACTAACGAGGTGATTCACGACGCAGAACATAAACGTCATGAGCACGAACGTGGCGAAGCCCGCTAAGGTGGCGATCATCGGCGCCAGCGGAACCTACGGCCAAGGGATCCTCGCCCGGGCCGAGGAGATCGGCATCGAGGCGGTCGTGATCACGCGGTCCCCGCACAAGTTCGAAGACGTGAAGCCGACGACTACGGTGGTCGAGGCGCAGCTGGATGAAGAGGAGAAGTTGAAGGAGGCGTTTGCGGGCTGCGATGGCGTCATTTCGGCGCTAGGCGACGATAGGAAGAAGCGTCCGAAGACGCACAACCTCCCGCACGTCTGGAACGCTATGAAGGCTTCCGGCGTGACAAAGTACGTCGGCATGGGCTCCGGACCGATGATGATGCCGGGTGAGAAGCCTGGGGGGTTCCAGCGCACCGTGCACATCGGGCTGAGCGTGCTGAAGCTCTTTGGCGTTGACCTGCTGGAACAGAATGAGTGGGAGCGCGACAGTCTGCTCATGGGCAAGAACGGCGCGAATGGCATCACGTGGGTGCTCACCAGGCCGGTTAGGCCGACCAAGACTCCCTTTGTCGGAGCCTACGTGCATAAGGACAAGCGCGGCCCGCTAGACTGTTCGATCTACGACCACGGCGACTTCTGCTTGTACTGCGTGGCCTCGAGCGAGTGGGACAAGCTTGCGCCGCATGTCAGCTCCGGGCTGCAGCCCAAGAAGAGGTAAGATCCCGGTCCCTCGTCGTCCGCTGTTACCGGCTTGTCGATATCTTGGAGCTCCAGAACATCATCAGGTGACCCGTACTTTATAGTAGACGATCGCCTTCATCGTGTTCGCCTGGTCCGTCGCGGGTTTGTGGAGGCTAGCCAGCCTTCTTTCGTCGCCGTGGTTTCGCGGCAGCCCGTGCTCGCTCCCGCGGCCGCCTCGCGGCAGTCGCGGCCTGCACAGCGGCGACGAAGTCCCGTGGCTCGTCCAGGGAGAGGTAGAGGCGCCGGCAGGTCATGGGAATGACCATCCGCACGCGCTGGGGCTCGTTGAACCTCACCTCCACGATGTTCACATAGGTCCCTATCAGGCCTACGGTGCCCCGAAAGCTGGTGCGCCAGCCGACGCCCGCCCACACCGGCCAGTGCGAGGGCGAGGCCGCCTCCACATCCTCCATCCGGAAGCGCTCATTGAACAGCCACCCCATGCGCACGTGCAGCTTCCCATCTTCCACCTCAGCGAAGGAGCGCCCGGGAGTGCCCCCGAAGGGTAGGAGAAACGGTCGCCACAGGGGGCTAATGAGGATGGGAAAGCGCATCGGGGAACCTCCTACACCGTCACCGCCAGGTCTATCTGCTGGCGCTGCAGTTCGGCCGCGATCTGATCGGCGGCAGCGCCCTCCGGCTCCACCAAGGGCAGCCTGGGCGCCCCTACCGGGAAGCCGATCTGGTTGAGGGCGTGCTTCACAGGGCTGGGATTGCTTGCCGTCGTCATCAACGTCTGCATCAGAGGCAAGAGACGACGGTGGATGCCCGCCGCCTCAGCCGTGCGCCCGGCCAGGTAGTCGTCGATCATCTGATGCATCTGGACGCCCGCGAGGTGGGAAACGACAGCGATAACCCCGTAGCCGCCCACAGCCAGTATCGGCAGCGTCATGGCGTCGTCGCCACTCCACACGCGGAAATCGTCTCCCGCCCCCTCGATGATGCGAGCGATCTGAGCCAGGTCGCCCGAGGCCTCCTTGATGCCGGCGATATTCGGCAGGCGGGAGAGGCGCAGGGTAGTCTCCGCCGTCATGTTTACGCCGGTACGGGAGGGGATGTTGTACGGCACGCAGGGCAGGCCGGTGGCCTGGGCCACAGCCTCGAAGTGGCGGTAGAGGCCCTCCTGCGTCGGCTTGTTGTAGTAGGGAGCAGTGAGGAGGAGGCCGTCCACATCTGCTTGTTCCGCCTCTCGCGAGAGTTCGATGCTCGCAGCGGTGCTGTTGGTACCGGAACCAGCGAGTACGGCGCCGCGGCCTTCCACCGCCTCCTTGACGGCGGCGAACAACTTCAGCTTCTCGTCGTGGGAGAGGGTCGGCGCCTCGCCGGTCGTGCCAGCGACGACCAGACCATCGCTGCCGCTGTCCAGCAGGGCACAGGCCAGCCGTTGAGCCTGCTCGTAGTCCACATTCCCTTCGCCGTCGAAGGGAGTGACCATAGCGGTGAGTAGACGTCCGATCTCCATCGGTTGCTCCTATATCAGATTGCGGGCGGCCAACTCCTCCGCGATCTGGATGGCGTTGAGGGCGGCGCCCTTGCGCAGGTTGTCGCTGACGATCCACATGGCGATGCCGTTGGGGTGGGAAGCGTCCTGACGGATGCGGCCCACAAACGTGTCGTCCTTGCCAGCCACCACCCAGGGAGTGGGGTAAAGGTTGACCGACGGCTCATCCTGGATGGTGATGCCGGGGGCCTCATGCAGAATGGCGTTCACCTCCTCCGGCGTGATGGGGTGGCCGAACTCCACGTGCACCGCCTCGCTGTGGCCGATGTACACAGGCACGCGAACGCAGGTGGCGGATACCGCCATCTCCGGCTCGTGCATGATCTTCCTCGTCTCGTTGATTACTTTCCACTCTTCCTTGGTGTAACCGCTGCCCAGGAAGACGTCCACGTGGGGCAACAGGTTGAAGGCGATCTGGTGGGGAAAGACGTGTGCGCTGGCGTTGTTGCCGTCCAAGACGGAGCGGGCCTGCACGCTGAGCTCCTGGACGGCCTGGCCGCCGTGGCCGGACACCGACTGGTAAGTATCGACGATGATGCGCTTCACCGGGTTGACGCGATGGATAGGCCACAGGGTGACTACCAGAGGAGTGGTCGGACAGTTGGGGATGGAGATGATCCCCTTGTGACCATCCAGATCGTCCGCGTTCACCTCCGGCACAACGAGGGGAACATCAGGCTCCATGCGCCAGGCCGCGCTATCATCGATGACCACGGTGCCCGCCTTGACGGCGGCAGGGATTAGCTGCTGGGAGACCTCTGTCGTGGCCGAGAAGAACGCGACATCCACACCGGCGAAGGACTTCGACGTGGCCTCCTCTACCTCCAACTCCCACTCGCCCACCGTCACGCGGCGCCCGGCCGAGCGGCTGGAGGCTAACAGTCGCAGTTCCTTCATGGGGAAGCCCCTCTGCATGGCGATCCTCAGGAACTCCTGCCCCACTAGGCCGGTGGCGCCCACTACTGCGATGCTGTAAAGCTTCGACACTCCTGCCTGCTCCGGATATGCGGTGTCGCGGTCAGTCCTTCCCGCGGCGCGACCCATATTAGCCCATCGACCATCGCAGTGACAATAAGGCAGCCCAACGCGGCTCCCGATGCCGCCCCTGTCCAGGCGACCGCTAGAACCAGCGCCAGAGCCAGGTGCGGATGAGGCCCTCCTTCTCCCAGCGCCAGAGGAAGCTCGGCTGGCGCATCCGCACCTCCGGATCCGGCTCCGCGTAGAAGTTCCCCTCCACCCTAGCCGCTCTGCCGTAGCCTGTCTCCAGAAAGCACCTGCCCTCGCCCCCAAACGCCCAGAGGGTGTCGCTACCGCTGATCTCCGCGGCGATGTTGCGGGCCACCACCTCCGCCTCCCCGTGGGCGAAGACGCCCACCTTGGGTAGCATGAGGCCGTTAGCCAGGGAAACCTGCGTGACATCGCCGATGGCGTACACCCCCTCAAAGGGGGTGGCCATCGTCTCCCGGTCCACCTCGACCCAGCCCCTCTCCTGGGCCAGGCCGGCCTCGCGGACGATGGTGGGGACCTCATGCAGGGGCACCGCGATCAGGAGATCGTACGGCGCTTCGACTCCGTCCTGGAAGATCAGCTTCTTCCCCTGGGGATCCACCTCCTGGAGGCGGGCCCCCGGACTGTACAGGATATGGCGACCGGCCAGAAGGCTCGTCACCACCTCACTTACGGCTTCACCTGCCACCGGCAGAGGCGCGGCCTCCGGAGTGAACAGCCGAATCTCCACGGCGTCGCGAAGACGCTGGCGGCGGAAGTAGTGATCCAGAAGGAGCGCCCCCTCGTAGGGGGCAGCGGGGCATTTGTAGGGCAGCCCCGCCACCACGATGGCGATGCGCCCGGAGGTGAACCTGGCGACCTCCTCGCGCAGGCCTTCCGCCCCCTCCAGCGTGTAGTAGGTGTAGGCGGTGCCCAGCCCGGAGATGTCCCCCACGGAGTACTGCGCGCCGAGGGAGACGATGAGGTAGTCATAGGCCATCTCTTGCCCGTCAAAGCGAACCGTCTTGTCGGAGAGGTCGATGCTGTTAATCTCGGCCGCTATGAACTCGATCCCCTTGCGCTCAAGGCGCCGGAGGTCGCGGCTGATCTGCCCGGCGGCCTTCCGCCCCAGCATGACGGAGGAGTAGGCGAGAGCGAAGCTGTGCCAGACGTTGCGGTCGATGAGGACGACGCGGTGTTCGCGGGAGAGGAGTTTCCTCAGCCGGTTGGCGACCACCAGGCCGCCGACGCCGCCCCCCAGGACGGCCACCGTCTTGCCCGCCATTTCGAGAAGCTACTCTATCCCAAGCAGCGCTTCCAGACCAAGAACGAGCTCCTGGCGGCCCATCACGTCCCTGATGGCCAGCATCACCCCCGGCATGAAGGACTCGCGGCTGGTGGAGTCGTGCCGGATGGTCAGGGTCTGACCGGGACCACCGAAGATCACCTCCTGATGGGCCACCAGCCCCGGCAGGCGCACGCTGTGGATGGTGATGTCGTCCACGGCCCCACCCCGGGTTCCTTCAATCGCCTCCCGCTGGGTGGGCGGCCGCTGGAAAGGGGCCTCACGGCCGTCCGCCATCTTACGGGCGGTGGCGATCGCCGTTCCCGATGGCGCGTCCGCCTTGCCGTCGTGGTGCATCTCGATGATCTCAGCGTGATCGAAGAAGCGGGCCACTACCCCGGCCAGGTGAGCCATGAGGACCGCGCCCAGGGCAAAGTTGGCGGCCACCACCGCACCCAGCTTCCGCTGACGGCACTCTCGGCCTAGCTCATGAAGAAAAGCCTCAGACAGCCCGGAGGTGCCGATGACCAACCGCGCCCCCGCTTCCAGCGCCTCCCGCGCTACCTGGGGGGTGTACTCGGCGTTAGTGAAGTCAACTACGACGTCGGGGCGGGTCCTGGCGAAAAGGGCTGCCGCGTCGGTGGCGAAAGGAACGAGGCCGGAACCGTCAGGCAGCGACAGGTACTCCTCGCCGACCACATTGTCGAGGACGCCCACCGGCTCCAGGTCGCGCTCCGCGCACACGGCTTCCAGGACCTGGCGGCCCATCTTCCCCGTGCCGCTGACAACGACTTTGACGGACACGTGTCAACTCCGGGGCTATTCTACCAGCGTCGACCGGGAGGGCTGGGAGGGGGCGGGGGCGGGTCGCCGGGGCCGCGGCGGAAGCCGCCGCCTCCAGGCGACGGGGGGGAGTCGTTGGGGCCACGGCGGAAGCCTCCACCTCTCCCCTGGCGTTGCTGGGAGCGCGGGTACGAACCACCACCGCCGCCACGCGGCCTGCCGTTGCCGCCGCCCCTGCGGCCGCCACCCTGTCCGCCGCCGCGGCCACCCTGTCCGCCACCGCGGCCGCCGTAGTCCCGCCGCTGCGGGCGCTGCTCCCGTTCGCGGCCCCCACGCCCACCGGGGGCAGCGAACTGGGCCTCCCGGGAAACCTCCCTCGCCTTCTCCGGCGTGAGCCCCTCGAGCACGGCTCGGCGGGAGAGGTTGACCCGGCCCAAGTCATCCACCTCTATCACCATCACCATCACCTCGTCGCCGATGCGTACTACGTCCTCGGGACGGCGGACAGGCACCTCGGCCAGGTCGCCCAGGCGGACCAGCCCTTCCTTCCCCGGCAGTATCTCCACAAAGGCACCGAAGGAGGTGAGGCGCGTCGCCTTGCCGGTGTATATCTCGCCCACCTCTACCTCTTTGGTCAGGCTTTCCACCATGGCGATCGCCTTCTGCGCTTGCTCCTCGTCAGGCGAGCCGATGAACACCGTACCGTCATCCTCGACGTCGATGGTGCAGCCGGTCTCCTCGATGATGGAGCGGATCACGCGGCCGCCCGGGCCGATGACAGCACCGATCTTGTCCTGAGGGATGGACAGGCGGTACATGCGGGGTGCGTACGGAGAGAGCTCCGGCCGCACCTCGGGGATGGTCTCCAGCATCTTGCCCAGTATGAAGTGACGGGCCTCCCGGGCCTGCGACAGGGCGGTCTCCATGATCTCTGTTGTGATCCCCTTAACCTTGATGTCCATCTGAAGGGCGGTTATGCCCTTCTCCGTGCCTGCCACCTTGAAGTCCATGTCGCCCATGGCGTCCTCCAGGCCGGCGATGTCGGTGAGGACACGCAGTTGGTCTTCGCCTTTGACCAGGCCCATGGCCACCCCCGCCACCGGGGCTTTGATGGGCACGCCGGCGTCCATCAGGGAGAGGGTATTGCCGCAGACGCTGGCCATAGAGGTGCTGCCGTTGCTGGACAGCACTTCGGAAACGAGACGAATGGTGTAGGGGAACTCCTCCTCGTCAGGTATCACAGGCAGGAGAGCACGCTCCGCCAGGGCGCCGTGGCCGATGTCGCGGCGGCTCGGCCCCCTGAGGAACCGCGCCTCGCCGACGGAGAAGGGCGGGAAATTGTAGTGGTGGAGGAAGCGCCTAGACTCCTCCGGCTCGATGCCGTCAATCTTCTGTTGCTCTCCCATGGAGCCCAGGGTGGCGATGGTGAGAACCTGAGTCTCACCGCGGGTGAACAGGCCAGAGCCATGGGTGCGGGGAAGGAGACCGACCTCACAGGAGACGGGCCGAATCTCGTCCGTCTTTCGGTTATCCGTCCGCTGGCCGTCTTCCAAGATGAGCTTGCGAACCTTGTCCTTGGTCAACTCCTTGAGAGCGCTCTTGAGCTGGATTTCGGGATAGGTCTCACCCAGGGCCTCGATGAGCTCCTTGTTTCGCTCAGCGGTTGCCTCATCTCGCTCGCCCCTGCTGGCGAGGAGGTCCCAATCGCGGGCGCGGACGAACTCCTCGACGGCGTTGCGCACGTCATCGGACAGGGTCATCATCTCCACCTGCGCCTTCGGCTTCCCTACGCGCTCGCCCATCTCCTCCTGGAGGCTGATAAGCTCGGCATTGACCTCCTGCCCGATGCGGATGGCCTCTAGGACGATCGACTCAGATACCTCAGTGGCCCCGGCCTCCACCATAACAACCGCATCACGGGTACCGGCGACCACGAGGTCCAGCGCGCTGTTGTCGAGTTGGGCGAAGGTGGGATTGACCACGAACTGGTCGTTCACATAGCCGATGCGAGTGCCGGCAACCGGGCCTTCGAAGGGGATATCGGAAATGGTGAGGGCGGCGGACGCGCCCGTGATCAACAGGATATCGGGGTCGTTCTCCTGGTCGGCCGAAAGGACGGTGGCGACGACCTGGATCTCGTTCCGCATGCCTTTGGGAAAGAGGGGCCGCAGGGGCCTATCCGTCAGACGGTCGGCGAGAATGGCCGTATGGCTGGGCCGCCCCTCGCGTCGGAAAAAGCTGCCGGGAATCTTGCCCGCGGCGTAGAGCCTCTCCTCATAATCTATAGTCAGGGGGAAGAAGTCGATCCCCTCCCGCGGTTTGTCCATGCAAGCGGTGACGAGGATCATCGAGTCCCCGTAGCGGACCATGACCGCCCCGTTGGCCATGCCGGCCACACGGCCTACCTCCATGGACAACTCGCGATCGCCGATGTTGCGGCTGAATCTCTCAATCATGCTCTGTGAAACCTCCCATCACCACCATGGGTGACCAGCTATTGGTTCATCCTTTGGATGAGAACCGCTCGGGTATATGAATGTGCTTTGCCTGTATATCGGCTGCATTAGGTCACGCCGTTCGCGGCGCAGCGTTCGCCTATTCTACCCTCTTCCGGGAGGAGTGGCGCTTAAGGTAGCGCGGATGGAGCCCGTCTACTTACGGATGCCCAGCCTGGCGATGAGTGCCTTATACCGCCCGGGCTCCGTGCGGCTGACGTAGCGCAAGAGCCGACGTCGCCGTCCCACGATCTTCATTAGACCACGCTGCGAATGATGGTCCTTGCGGTGAGCCCGCAGGTGCTCTGTGAGCTGACGGATGCGCTCCGTCAGGAGCCCGATCTGCACATCCGCGGAGCCTGTATCGCTCGCATGCAGGCGGTTCTGTTCCGTTATCTCGCTCTTCTCCGCCTGAGTCAGCATATTTCGCGCGGCCTGCGCCTCTGCGTCTTTCCTCCTTTATTCCGTCGCCGCCGAGTATAGCACAGGCGCCATGACGGAGGCAATCGGGCCAAAGTATACTGGTTCAGGAAATTGCCTCCCCGGCAATTATCGGATTATCTTGCATGCCCAAGACAGCGATCGTTACGGACAGCTCAGCCTGTCTTCCGGCGGATCTCATCCGGGCACATCAGATTGCGATTGTTCCCCTGGCGTTCCTGTTCGACGGTGACGTCCGCGATGACGGCAGCCTGAGCAGCCGCGATTTCTACGCACTGCTGCGCGCCTCGCGCAAGTTCCCCACCACGACCGCCCCGCCCCCAGCGGCATTCGTAGGAGCGTTCCGCCAGGCTGCCGAGACCGCGGAGGCGGCCCTCTGTATAACCCTGCCCTCCGCTTTCAGCGGCACCTATGACTCCGCCCTCGCGGCCATGGATTTGGCCCAGCAGGAGCTGCCCGGCTTCCCCATCCGCGTCGTCGATTCCCACTGTCTGGCGATGTGCCACGGCTTCGCCGTCCTGGCGGCGGCCAGAGCAGTAGAGAAGGGGGCAAGCATCGACACGGCGGAGGGGGTGGTGAGAGACGTCGCCGCCCACTCCTACCTCATCGGGGCGCTCGACACGCTCCGCTACCTAGCCAAGAGCGGCCGCGTGCCGATGGTGCTGCACTGGGCCACCTCGCTGCTCCAGATCAAGCCTATCCTGGCCGCCAAGGGGGAGGAGATCCGGGCCATAGGGCGGGTGCGCACCATGCCACGCGCCCTCAGCCGCCTCCTCTCCCACGTGGAGGAACGTCTGGACGACCAGCGCCCGCTCCACATGGCCGTGATGCACGCCGCTGCTCCCGCGGCCGCGGACCACCTGACCGACGCCATCCGCCGACGCTTCGATCCGGAGGAATTCCTGATCACGGAGTTCACCAGCGTGATGGGGGCCCACACCGGCCCCGGCTTCGCGGGAGTGGCCTTCTTCTGCGGGGAACCGACCGACCGCGTACCGCATGCCGTCTCCGGCAACCCCGCCCAGGCATCGCAGCCCAGCCTCCAGGAGGACATCAGCAAGCTCGAGTCCTCCCTGGCAGGCCTGCCTCCACCCACCTCAGGCGGGCCGGCCCTAGTCCTGGTGAGCGGGCTGCCGGGCAGCGGCAAGAGCCACTTCAGCCGGGAGCTGGCCAAACGCTACCCGCTGGCCCACCTCAACAGCGATGTCCTGCGCAGGGCCCTCTTCCCCCACCCTACCCACGGCGCCACCGAGAGCACCCGCCTGTTCGCCGCCGTGCACGCCCTGGTGCAGAGGCTCCTGTCTCGCGGCGTGGGCGTCGTTCTGGACGCCACCAACCTGAAGAAGGCGCACCGCCGCCCCCTGTACGACATCGCGGAGCGGGCCGGAGCCGTCCTCGTCATCGTCCTCACCGAGGCCCCGCCAGAGGTAACACGCCGTCGCCTTGAGAGCCGCGCTCACCGCCAAGATGTTGGTGACGCCTCTGAGGCGACGGTGCCCGTCTATGATAGGATGAAGCGAGAGGCCGAGCCCATCGAGCGGCCGCACATACGAGTGGACACGTCCAAAGACCTTGAACCACCGATGCAGGAAGTCATGCGGAGGCTGCAGAGTGTGAGGGAGAGGCTGGCCAAATGAAGCACTGGGAGCTCGCCGTACTACCCATTGCCCGGCCGTTCCTGACCTGGGCCCGCGGCCACCTGCCGCCGGAGGGCTTCTGATGCTGGGGCCGAAACCCTATCTGCTTGTTCGCGCCAACCTCGACCCGACGATGATGGATGAATTCCATCACTGGTACCAGGAGGTCCACCTGCCTCACGTGATGGACATCCCCGGGATCGTCCGCGCCTATCGCACCGACTGGACGCGGGGTGGCACCAACTGGGCCGCCTTCTACGAGTTCGACAACGAGGAATCAGTGCAGGAAGCGCTGGCCAGCCCTCAGGCGAGGTTGGCCCGCATAGACTGGGAGCGCTGGCTGCCCCACGTCAGTGAACTCACGGTGGAGGTCTACGCCAGCCTGACCCCTCTGCCGACGTATCACCACTGGAACTAGCAGGACCGCCAAGCCCGTCGCTGCCCCAGCCTCCGCTTACCCCGGTTTCCGGCTTCGCCTCGCCGGTGTCGGCGGGCAGCCATCCTCGCAAGGCCGGCCAGGGAGAGCGCTCCAGCACCGCAATGAGCGGCGGGTAGGCCCAGCGGCGCAGGGCGAATGCCGCCGGAAACCCCAGAAGGGCCACCACCGTCCCAGCAGCGGCGTCCAAGAAGTAGTGGTTGGCAGTGGCAGTGATGGCCGGTATCTGGCTGAGGGGTAGAAAGATGCCGATGGGCAGGGTTATCCACATCAACCTCTGTCGCCACGACGCCCACACTATCCCCACGCCCAGCAGCAGGTCCCAGCCGAAGTGCAGGCTGGGCATCGCCGCATAGGGGTTCACGAACGCTTTGGTGGACTGCGCCTGATAGCCATACCCCAGATACTCGTGCATCGTGTCGAAGAAGCCCGTCACGTAGGACGGGGCATTAGGGTCGAAGCCTCTGTCTATCGCCAGATCCCTAAGCGTCCAGGGCGGAGCCACTGGATACAGCCAGTAGATGACAAGGGCAATGGCACCTGAAAGCAGAAAGGCATCGCGCATCAGCGTGTACTTGCCCCGCTGCACGTAGTACAGATAGATCCCGAAAGCAATGATCAGAGGAAAGTGCAGCCAGAAATAGACTATGTTCGCCGTCTGCGCCCAGAACTGGCGGTCCCTGATCCACTCGTTCATGTCGTATTCCCAGAAGATCCCCAGATACCGCTCCGCATCGATCACGTCCAGCGTGTGTCGGTAAGCGGTCTCCGGGCGATCGATCACCGCTCCCCGGACAGCGAAGTACAGGAGAAAAGCGACGCCCACGACAAGGGCCTCCACCAGATCCCGACGGCTGAACATGCCTCTGAACCGATGCCACAGGGAGTTGGCGCACGCGGCAAGACCGGTCTCAGACACGGCCCACCGGGGGTAGAGGCCGCCGCGTACGGCTAGGCTTGCGCACGCCCAAGGCTCGGGGGAGCAATCAGTTTCCAGACGCGGCCGCCGTGCCGGTCCAGCACCACCGCCGCCCACAAGCCAAACAACGCCACAGCCGTGCCCGCGACGACATCCAGGATGAAATGATTGCCGGTGACGACGACGGCCAGCCCCATGGCGACGGGCATGACGACGGCGAACGCCCTCAGCAACACATTCTTGGTGCTGCAGATGATTGCTATTCCGAGGAGGAGGTTCCAGCCGAAGTGCAGGCTGGGCATCGCGGCGTACTGGTTCACGAACGCCGCTGGCTGCATATCGTAGTTCACCGGCGAGTACGCCGCAACGGTGTCGATCAGCCCGTAGCCCCAGAACAGCAACCGCGGCGGCGCAGTGGGGAACAGGTTGAACAGAATCAGGCCAATTCCGCCCGAGATCAGGAAGGCGTTGCGGAACACGATGAACTGCGGACGATGCAAGAAGAACAGCCACAGGCCGATGGCGGCCACCAGCGGGAAGTGGGCCCAGACGTAGATGCCGTTGAACACCCTCACCGCGATCTCGCTGGACATCACCCAGGCCTGCATCTGGCCCTCCCAGAACACGCCCAGACTTTCCTCAAGCTCTACCAGCCGGATTGCCCGCGAGGTGGCCTCCCCCGCCCGTTCCACGACCGCACCCCGCACCAAGTAGTACAGGACAAAGGCCACCACTATCAGGGCCAGGTCCCAGAGACCGCTTTTGCGGATGACCGCCGCAGTCCGCACGACGGTGGGCGCCAATCGGTCAACCACGTCAGACACTCCCTTTCGAGACACCTCATTCTAGACGTAATCGCCCTGCCTTTTCAAGATGACGCTCCTTTGACCATGCCTCCGCCCGCGTCTATGATGACGATGCACCACCATATAAGGGGGTTCCTCGTGCAGATCAGGGTCGAAAAGGGCGATCTCTCCCAGCACCCGGCCAAGGCCGTCATCGTCAACCTGTTCGAGGGGGTAGAGAAGCCCGGCGGCGGCACCGGCGCCGTCGACAAAGCCCTGGGCGGAGCCATCAGCCAGCTCATCGCTGAGGGTGAGATCAAGGGTAAGAAGAAAGAGCTCACCCTCATCCACACGCTGGGCAAGCTGCCCACGCCGCGAATCCTGGTCGTAGGGCTAGGCAAGCAGGCCGACTTCGGCCTGGACACCATCCGCGACGTCACCGGCACAGCCCTACGCCGCCTGCGCAACGCCGGTGCCACCACAGTGGCCACCATCGTCCACGGCGGCGGCATCGCCGGTTTGGAGCCGGAGGCCTGCGCCCAGGCCATCGCCGAGGGCGCAGTGATGGGGCTGTACCGCTTTGACCGCCTCAAGAAGCCCGACGAGGACCAGAAGGAGATCGATTCTCTTACCCTCGTTGAGTTCGACGGGTCCAAGGTAAGGGCCCTGAAGCGCGGAGTGGATCGCGGCCTCGTCCTGGGCCAGGCGGCCAACCACGCCCGCAACATGGCCAACGAGCCAGCCAACCTGTTCACGCCTTCGATCATGGCCGAGCGGGCGCAGGCGTTGGCCAAGGACGCCGGGCTGGAATGCCAGGTGCTGGAGAAAGCGGAGATGGAGAAGATGGGCATGGGCGCCCTCCTGGGCGTGGCGGCCGGTTCCACCCAGCCCCCAAAGTTCATCGTCCTCCGCCATCGCGGAAACGCTCGCTCCAAGGACAACATTGGCCTGCTGGGCAAAGGGATCACCTTCGACTCCGGCGGCATCTCGATCAAGCCGTCCCGCGGCATGGAGGAGATGAAGGGCGACATGTCGGGCGGGGCCGCCGTCATCTCCGCCATGTGGGCGCTGGCCAAGCTGAAGGCCCCCGTCAACATCACGGCTGTCGTGCCCGCCACCGAAAACATGCCCTCCGGATCGGCGACCAAACCGGGCGACGTGCTGCGGGCGATGAACGGCAAGACTATCGAGGTCATCAACACCGACGCCGAGGGTCGCCTCATCCTCGCCGACGCCATCTGCTACGCCCGCCAGGAAAAGCTCTCCCCCATCATCGACGTGGCGACCCTGACGGGAGCGATGCAGATCGCCCTCGGCCCGGCGGCCACCGGCTTCATGGCCAACGATGACGCCCTGGCGGAGGCGGTGAGCAAGGCCGGGGAGGCATGCGGCGAGACCATGTGGCGCTTCCCCCTCATCGACGAGTACCGCGAGTCACTGAAGAGCACCATCGCCGACATCAAGAACACTGGCGGCCGCTTCGGGGGAGCCATCAGCGCCGCCAAGTTCCTCCACTTCTTCGCCGAGGACACCCCCTGGGTGCACATTGACATGGCCCCTACAGACAACGTGGACAAGGACAAGGGCGCCTGGGTCAAGGGCGCCACCGGCATCCCGACCCGTACGCTGGTGAACCTCGTGCTGTCACTGAAGGGCCAAAGGAAGAAGGCCAGATGACCACGATCCCTCTGCAGCCCGTAGACTCCGTCGCCGTTACGATCCTCGTCGACAACGCCGCCGACGTGCTGCTGCCCGACCAGGGGCCGGCCAAGCGGCCCGGCCTGGGTGGCGGTGATGTCCTGCGCCTCCCTGCCGCCTTCCTCGAGGGCGGCGAGACGTATGATGTCCCCCTTGCCGAGCACGGTTTCTCCGCCCTCGTCACCATCAACAAGGACGACCGCGACCGGAGCGTCCTCCTCGACGCGGGACTAACCCCCAACGGCCTGGCGGACAACATGCGCCGCCTCAACCTCTCTCCCGAAAGCATCGAGGCGATAGTGTTCAGCCACGGCCACTTCGACCACACCACCGGCCTCCACGGTCTGGTGCAGGCGCTCGGCCGCGCCAAGCCGCCGGTGATCATCCACCCGGAGTTCTGGACCCGCCGCCGCATGATGGTCCCCGGCCGCGAGCCCTTCGAGCTGCCCTCCACCAGCAAGTCCGCCCTCCAGGAGGCAGGCTTCGAGATCATCGAGGAGAGCCAGCCCTCCCTCCTCCTCGACGGGTCGCTCCTGGTCACGGGAGAGGTGGAGCGCACCACGGAGTTCGAGCGCGGCTTCCCCGTGCAGCAGGCTCTGCGGGACGGACAGTGGCAGCCGGATCCGCTGATCCTGGACGATCAGGCGCTGGTGGCGAACGTCCACGACAAGGGCCTGGTTGTGCTGACCGGCTGCGGCCACGCGGGCGTGGTCAATACTCTGCGATACGCCAAGAAGCTCACCGGGGTAGATCGCCTGTACGCCGCCATGGGTGGCTTTCACCTCAACGGGCCGCTCTTCGAGCCGATCATCCCGGACACCTGCTCGGCGCTGGCGGAATTGGCGCCGGAGGTGATTGTGCCGACTCACTGCACGGGCTGGAAGGCGACTCATGCCCTGGCCGCCCAGTTCCCCGACGCCTTCATCCAGAACACCATCGGCACCCGCTACGAGCTGTAGCGGCGGATCATCCGCGGCTCCCCCTGCAAGCAGGGGATTCCTCAGGCATCCCTTGACAGACATCGGCCCCGACTGTATGATACGAAGGTATGACTGACCAGTCAGTCATATCCAAGGAGTGTGCCCCATGTCAGATGAGTCGAAGCGGGAGAGCAAACGCCGCAGTCAGATCATCTCCGCTGCCAGGCAGGTGTTCTCGCGCAAGGGCTACGACGCTGCAACCGTGGAGGAGATCGCCGAGACCGCTGGCGTGAGCAAGGGGTTGATCTACAACTACTTTCGAAGCAAAGAAGACATCCTCCTGGCCACGGCTGAGGCCCTGATGGACCGCTTCCAGGAACACATGGAGCGCATGTCGACCACTACAGCCACGGCCAGCGACAAGATTCTGGCCGCACAGCATATGCACACAGAGGCGATGATCAAGGAGTGGGACTTCGTGCAGATCATGCTCGAATTCTGGTCGGAGTCCGTCCGCCGCCCGGAGATAGCGCGGCCCTACGCCCAGATGTTCCGACAGGCCCGCGCGTACCTGGAGGCGATCATCGAGAACGGCATCGCCAGCGGGGAATTTCGCCCCGTGCCCCCCAAGGAGGTCGCCTCCCTCATAATCGCCATGGCTGATGGTCTCACTGTCCAGCGCATGGTGGACTCACGCGCCTTCACCTGGCGAAGCGTCTCGCGCGCTATGGACGACCTCCTTCTGAACGGCCTGCTGGCACGGGGAAAGGAAGAGTAGACACGATGTCCTTCGTTGCGCTCATCATCAAGAACCTCGTGCGCCAGCGCATCCGCACCGGCCTCACGGTCCTCGGCATCAGCATGGGCATCACCACAGTCGTAGCGCTGGGAGTCGTCACCAGCAGCCTCAAGGAGTCGGCCGGCGAAATCATCCGCTTGGGCGAGTCCGACTTCATGGTCGCTCAGGAGGGCGCCGCCGATCTCACTTTCAGCATCGTCTCCCAGGAGGACGCCGACGCCCTCCGCCAACACGCCAACGTCGCCCGCGCTGAAGGGGTGCTCTTCCACGTCGGTCGAGTTGGCTCCAACCCGTTCTTCTTCCTCATGGGGCGCGATTCGGATGCCCTGGCGGCGACGACACCCCCGCTCACCCAGGGCACGCTTCTCAGCGCGGATGCCACGCAGGAGGTGATGCTCGGCAAGCGGGCCGCGGACGACCTCAACGCCCAGGTCGGCGACACCGTCACCATCGAAGACCGCTCTTTCGAGGTAGTTGGGATCTACCAGACCGGGAATCTCATGGAGGACGGCGGCGCCTACGCCCCCCTCCCGGTCGTGCAGGAGATCGCGGCCAAGCCGGATGTCGTGACCGCGGTCTTCATCACGGTTTCGCCCGGAGCCGATGCGGCTGCCGTGGCAGAAGGCATCGAGGAAGAGTTCCAGAACCTGGCCACAATCTCCAACGTTGATGAGTACAGCAAAGTCGACCAGGGCATACAGTTCATGGACGCGGCGAACATCGCCATCTCCGTCCTGGCCGTCGGCATCGGTGCCATCGGTGTGATGAACACGATGGTCATGTCCGTACTGGAGCGGACGCGGGAGATCGGCATCCTGCGCGCGGTCGGTTGGAGCGGGCGCAGGATCCTGCAGATGATCATCGGGGAATCGTTGCTGCTGTGCGTAATCGCGGCCGCGGTGGGCGCAGCGCTAGGTGTGCTCGCTACCAGGGCAATCCTGCTCATCGACATGGTCAGGAACCTGCTGGAGCCCCAGTACACGCTTGACATCTTCATCCGGGGGCTCGTCGTGGCGGTGGTGGTGGCCCTCTTGGGCGCCATCTACCCGGCGGTGCGTGCCGTGCGCCTCACCCCCATGGAGGCTCTGCGATATGAATGATCGTCAACCAGCCGTTGAGATTCGCGCTCTCGTTAAGACCTTCGAAGGAGGCCTAGTCCGCGCCCTTGACGGCGCCGAACTCACGGTAGCGGCCGGCGAGTTCGTCGCCGTCGTGGGTCCGTCCGGATGCGGCAAGTCAACGCTCCTCCACCTCATCGCCGCCCTCGACCGGCCGGACGAGGGCACGATTAAGGTCAACGGGCGCGATTTAGCCCAGGAGCGCGACCTTGCCCGCTACCGCGCGCAGGAGGTCGGGCTCGTCTTCCAACTGGACAACCTGTTGCCCACCCTCGGCGCCAGCGAGAACATCCAAGTGCCGATGTTCGAGATGGGCCTTTCGGCCACAGAGCGCCGTGGACGGGCGCGCGAGCTACTCGCGCAGGTGGGGCTCGGCAAGAAGGCGAAGAATCTTCCCGCCGAGCTGTCCGGCGGAGAGCGTCAGCGGGTAGCGATCGCCCGTGCCCTGGCGAACGACCCAGCGATCCTGCTAGCGGACGAACCTACAGGTAGGCTGGACTCCCAGTCCGGCCGCATGGTGCTAGATCTCCTGCAGGATCTGCGTCAGCGCCGCGGCCTTACCATAGTCCTGGTCACCCACGAGGCCGGCGTGGCCCAGCGCGCGCACCGGATCGTGCGGATGCTGGACGGCCGCATCGTAGGCGAGGAGATCCTGGCCGAGCAGCCAGGGGCCTCCGCAGCGGCGCCATCTTCGCGCGCGTAGCGGACGCAAGTCTTACTTGCGGCGCCCCCGCAGGGCACGGATGACCATCGCCAGGCCCAGGAAGACGACGGCGGTTCTTATGATGCTCGTCCAATCGAAGGCGGGAACGAGGCGGGTCTCCTCGGCGGTCACCTCCAGCACACCCACAGGGTGGACGCGGACTCCGCCGCCACCTCCGCTGCCCACGCCGCTACGGCTGGCACCTGCGCCGCCCGACTCCTCACGCGCCCGAGTCCCCTCACCCCCGCCGAAGCCGTACGCTACCGCCGCCACAGGGATGATCGTCTTCTCGCCGATCTCCCGCGGCTCCCCGAACACCACCTCCACCTTGGCGGACCCTTTGATTCGATCCACAAGATCGCTGACGATGTGCTCACCCGTAACGGCGGGCTCCGGCATGGCGAATCTCCTTTCTGAAGAAAAGGCCTAGTCCACTCCACCCTCGCCCAAGCGACGGCGGGACTAGTTCTTGCTGGCGACGACGAGCAGCCAGTTGCGGGGCGAGGTCTCCAGCCCCAACTCCTCGAAAGCGGCCCGGGCACCGTGCTTGAGTGCCTCGCTACCCGGCTCCAGAGGCACGCCGGGCATTACGCCCTCGATGAACAAATCGTACTCGCTGATGTCCTCGAACCCCTTCAGGGTCATCGGCACGGGCACGACCTGGTTTTCGCGGACTCGGAAGCCATTGGCCTCGAGCAGGGCCCCGTACTCCTCCGAACTCAAGGGCTGGCGGGCTAGGGCTCGTTTCGCCTTGTCGGGACCCAGGTCGTATTCCTCGCGCAGGAAGCGCAGGGCCTTCATCATCCAGCGCCGATAGAACTGGAGCGATTCCGCAGGCTCCGCTCCCTGGAAGAAGGCAGTGTTGAAGGAGAACGTGCCGTCCTTTCGCAGGCTCCGGTACACCTCCTGCACCACGGCCGCCTTCTCCTGCACCAGGTGGATGGCGTTGCAGAAGAACACCGCGTCCACCGGCTTGCGTACGAGCTGCGATAGCCGCTCGGCGCTGCCCTGGGCGAAGCGAACGACGGCACCGCTGATGTTCTCCAGATTGCGCCGCGCTGCCTCTATGGCCGACTCCGAGGGCTCCACCGCGATAACCTCCGCGGTGGGCTCGCTGGCCACTTCCGCCACCAGCAGGCGGGTGACCGCCCCCGTGCCCGCTCCCAGGTCCACCACACACTGGCCCGGCTGGGGTCGGGCCAGGGCCACGAGACGCCGGTTCACCTCCTGATAGAACGGGTTCTGCGAGAACTTCTCCAGGGTGAAGCCGTCTCCCATAACGACCTCCTTCACGACTTCCGACCAGCGCTGTAGTCACCGAAGGGCGCGTCGCGCTGCCGTAGCGCCTCTTGGATGCCCTTCTCATCGATTAATTTGCGCCACGCCAATCCTTCAGGGGTGTGCCTCATAAGCCCATCCAGGATGGACCCCAGAAGCTGTGTGGTCCGCAGACCCATGTTCTCATACGCCTGGTTCACGAGCAGCTTCATCGACACCAGTTGAGACACGGGTATCTGAGCCATGCGTCGGGCCAGCTCCTCGACCTTCCCCTCCAAATCGGCCGCCGGGACGGCCTGATGGATGAGCCCGATGCGCTCAGCCGTGCGCCCGTCCACCGGGTCCCCGGTCAGCAGCAGACGCTTGGCCCACTCCGCACCCAAGCGGTAGACCCACATCGCCGTCGTCGGGGAGCCCCACACCCGCGCCGGGGCATAGCCGATCTGAGCGTCCTCCGCCGCCACGATGAGATCGCTGCATAGCACCATGTCGGTGCCGCCAGCCACGCACCAGCCGTGCACCTGGGCGATGGTGGGCTTGCGGCTGTACCACAAGCTCATGAACTTGGCGACCAGAGCGGTCATCATGGAATAATCCGCCACGGGGTCCCACTGCGCGGGCCCCGTGAACAAACCCGGCGTCAGATCGTAGCCAGCACAGAAAGCCCGCCCGGCACCGCGCAGGATGATAACGCGCACCTGCGGATTGGCGTTGGCCTCGCCCACGGCCCGCTCCAGTTCGTCGGGCGTCTTCAGGATGATAGCGTTGAGCCGCTCAGGGCGATTGAGGGTAATCCGGGCCAGCGGGCCGTCCGTCTCGTAGATGATCGTCTCGTACGCCACGTGCCTCTACCCGCCGATAAGGGACACTACACGATCCAGGATCCGGCCCGCGACTTCATACTTGCCCATGAGCGGCATCTCTTCCTTCCCATCGCGGTCCAAGAGCGTCACCTTGTTGGTGTCCGAGCCGAAGCCGGAACCCTTAGCCGTCACATTGTTGGCGGCAATGAGATCCAGCCCCTTCTTCTCTAGCTTGCCCCGGGCGTTGGCCACCAGCTTCTCGCTCTCGGCTGCAAACCCTACCCTGATCAGCCCCCGCCGCCGCCCCACCTCCACCAGGATGTCCGGCGTCCGCACCAGGGAGAGACCCAGTTCCTCCTGCCGACGCTTGATCTTCTGGCCTGCGGCCTCTGCCGGCTGGTAGTCGGCCACAGCGGCCGCCATGATCACGGCATCGGCGTCGGCACACTCGGCCACCACGGCGTCGCGCATCTCCGCTGCCCGGTGCACTGAGACCACCCGCACAGCGTAGGGAGCGTCCAACGCCGCCGGCCCGCTGACCAGAACGACATCCGCGCCCCGGTCGCGGGCAGCCTCGGCCACAGCGTAGCCCATCTTCCCTGAGGAGTAGTTGCCGACGTAGCGGACGGGGTCGATAGGCTCCTGCGTGCCGCCGGCGCTGACCACGACTTTTTTACCAGCTAAGTCTCCATCCCTACCCAACACGTATCTGACAGCCCCCATAATGCTGTCAACCTCAGACATGCGGCCCAGGCCGAACTGACCCGAGGCTAGGCGGCCCACCTCCGGGCCCACAACGTGCACGCCGCGGCTGCGCAGCGTCTCCAGGTGTCCCTGAGTGGCCGCATGCTCGAACATCTGGGAATCCATGGCTGGGCACACGACGATGGGGGCCCGCGTGGCCAGGGCGGTAAGGCTCACCATGTCCTTCGCCAGGCCCAGCGCCACCCGGCCGATAGTAGTGGCAGTAGCCGGAGCGATAACCACGACGTCGGCACGGCGGGCCAGCTCGATGTGCAGCTCCGACGCACCGGACGCAGTGTCGAACATGTCCACGAAGGCGGGCCGTCCGCTGACCCCTTGAAAGGTGAGCGCCGAGACAAAGCGCGTCGCCGCCGGTGTGAGGAGAACATCCACCTTGGCGCCGGCCTGGGTGAGCTTGCTCGCCAGATCCGCGGCCTTGTAGGCGGCGATGCTGCCGCTCACCCCGAGGACGATGTTTCGGTCAGTCAGATTGTACATCTCGCTCTTTCACCCAGACGGCGCTACCCGCGATTCAGCTCATAGATGATGCGCAGCCCCACCAGCGTGAGGTCCACGTTCACCGTATCGATGACATCAGTCTCACGGGCGATGAGGTCGGCGTAGCCGCCGGTGGCGATCACCTTAGTGCCCGTGCCCAGCTCCTCCTTGAAGCGCCCCACGATCCCTTCCACCAGCCCGACATAGCCGAACACGAGCCCTGACTGAATCGCTGCCACGGTGTTGCCGCCAACGGCCGACTTGGGGCGGGTGAGTTCCACCCGGTGTAGCTTGGCTGCCCGTTGGAACAACGCCTCCGCAGCGATACCCAGGCCGGGGGCGATGGCGCCACCCACGTAGTCCCCCTCCTTGCTGATGCCGTCGAATACGGTGCCCGTCCCCAGGTCCACGATCACCATCGGCGGCGGCCCGTAGAGATGGAGAGCCGCCACGGCATCGGCGACACGGTCGACCCCTACGTCCCGGGGAGTGTCGTACACGATACGGAGCCCCGTGCGCACCCCGGTCGCCAACACCAGCGGCCGTACGTCGAAGTAGCGAGCGCACACCTTCTCAAACACCGGGTCCAGGTCCGGCACCACGCTCCCCATCACCGCCGCATCGATGTCGGCGATGTCGATCCCCTCATGGGAAACGAGGCTGGTCATCAGCACACCATACTCGTCTGCCAGCTTGTCCACATCGGTGGAGAAGCGCCAAGTTGCCCTGAGGGTCTCGCTCTCAAAAACCCCCAAGGTCACGGTCGTATTGCCCACATCTACGGCTAGTAGCACTTCTGCTCGGTCGCCTCCACGACGGCGTGGACATTATAACAGGCGCAATGAGCGACCGCCCCGGCGGACACGACCCCACTCACAATGGGCATCGAAGGTTAAACGTTTTGCCCACAAGAAAAGGGACCACATTCTGTCCACGTAGGCCACCATCCTTGTCATAAAATCCTTGACCCCCTTGCTTACCGATTGCTATCGTTCCGCCGTCCGCTCCCTCAAGTCGCCCGGCCCACCTCACTGCGCCCTACGGAGGGGAAACCGATGGAAGACCCTGTTGCCCGCCGTGCATGGGACACTGCCCTCGGACAGCTCCAGCTCCAGGTCACCCGCCCCAATTTCGACACGTGGCTCAAGGATACGGTGGGCCTCGCCACCGACAATGGCACCTTCCTTGTTGGAACGCCTTCCGACTTCGTCAGCGAGTGGCTCGGTGGAAAGATGCGGCCCGTCATCGCTCGTACCGTCAGCGCCATCCTCGGGCACGAAGTCAGCGTCCGCTTCCAAGTCGTCTCTCCCTCACGCGGCGGCAACGGTCACGAAGCGGAGTCTCTCCCCCCTCTAGGAACGGCTCGCCCCGCCACTGCCACAGCCAGTCCCAGCCCACCAACCAGGCTCGACGCCAAGTTCACCTTCGACCGCTTCGTCGTCGGAGACGGCAACCGCCTGGCCGCGGCCGCCGCCCTGGCCGCAGCCGACCAACCAGCCCAGGGATATAACCCCCTCTTCATCTATGGTGGCACTGGCCTCGGCAAAACTCACCTCCTCCGCGCAATCGCTCACCGCAGCGCCAACGGGCATCGCCATGTCATCTACACTACCAGCGAGCAGTTCACAAACGATTTCCTCACCGCCATCACCCACGGCACACAGGACGACTTTCGCCACAGATACCGGTCTGCTCATGTCCTCCTCATAGATGACATCCAGTTCCTCTCCGGGAAGGAGCGCACGCAGGAGGAGTTCTTCCACACTTTCAACGATCTCCACGCTGCCGCTTGCCAACTCGTTCTCACCTGCGACCGCCCACCTAAGACCATAACCGGCCTGCAAAGCCGTCTCTGCTCCCGCTTCCAGTGGGGGCTTATCGTAGACATCCAGCCGCCAGACGACAATACCCGGGTGGCGATTCTCCGTGTCAAGTCCCTCGAACAGCGGCTGAATCTGACTCCCCAGGTTGCCCAGCTCATCGCTGACCGCGCTCAGGACAACATCCGTGAACTCGAGGGCCTCCTCAACCGTGTAACTGCCTATGCACGGCTAGCTCGCTCCCCAATCGATGAACGACTCGCCATAGCTGCCCTCAACGCGCTCACTCCACCACGTCCTTCCGAACCACCGAATCCTCAAGCTATCATCCAGCGCGTCGCCCGCTACTTCAATACATCACCCGAGGCCCTCACTGGACCCAGCCGCGCCAAGCCCATCGCTGAGGCTCGCCATATAGCCATGTACCTCCTCCGTGAGGACGCTCAACTACCTCTCAAAGCCATTGGACACCTGCTTGGCAACCGTGACCACTCCACAGTAATCCACGGTTGCCGTAAAGCATCCACCTATCTCAACACTGCTGCGCGGCGACACCAGCTAACTGAAATCCGCTCTTCCGCGCTCCGCTAGGACTCCCTCCCTCCACCCAACACTTCCAACATCCGTGGGCAACATCCCCACACTCATTCCCAACCAATCCCACCTCTATAACCCATTCCTCCGGCAATACCATCAACAGGTCACACACGCCTACTATGACTACCATCCCCTATACTACTCACACGACATGCTTCTCATTATGGAGTTGTTGATAGAGTAAAGTAGCAGATGATTGACGAACTGTGGATGCGAGCTAGAGGTGGGCAGGGGGGTAACGGTTGTGTAAGCTTTCGCCGTGAGAAGTACGTGCCACGTGGCGGTCCTGATGGTGGAGATGGAGGGAATGGGGGTAGTGTTATGGTTGTCGCTGCGTCCTCAGTGAGCACGTTGAGAGAGTTAGGGCAGCGACGGCTGTATAAGGCGGAGCGAGGGCAGCATGGTCAGGGAGGAGGGAGAAAGGGACGTAGAGGGAGGGATATTGTGCTTGCTGTTCCTGTGGGGACAGAGGTGCGTGAGGCTAAGGAAGGGGCGCTTCTGGGGGATCTGGATGAGGTGGGGCAGAGTGTTGTGGTGGCTAGAGGAGGTGTTGGTGGGAAGGGCAATGCATGGTTCGCGAGGGCAGACTATCAGGCACCACACATCGCACAGCGGGGTCAGGCTGGCGAGGAGATCAAGGTAGAGCTGAAGTTGAAGCTCTTAGCTGATGTTGGCATCGTTGGCCTGCCGAACGTAGGCAAGTCAACCCTGCTACGGGCGATATCGGCAGCGCGACCGCGTGTGGCGGATTACCCCTTTACTACGAGGGAAGCTGTTCTGGGCGTAGTGGATGTTGGCTACAGGAGCTTCGTCGTGGCTGATATCCCAGGGCTCATAGAAGGTGCGCATGGCGGTGCTGGCCTAGGGTTGGACTTCCTGCGGCACATTGAGCGGACCAGAGTGCTTGTTCACCTGCTGGACGGGACACGGGCGGACCCACTCTCGGACATGGATGTAGTGAACCGTGAGATGCTGGAGTATAGCACGGGTTTGATGGAGAGACGCCAGTTGCTGGTGGTGAACAAGGTAGACCTGGAGGAAGTGAAGAAGCGCGTGGGGGAGCTTCAGGCAGGGTTGGTGGCGAGAGGGCTAGAGGTGCAGTTCATATCGGCAGCGGAGCGGCGCGGTACTGAAGAGTTGGTGCAGCACATGGCAGAGATGCTCGCCAGTGAGCGCCGCGCGGTTGCAGAGGAGTCACCGTCTGTGGTTCGGCCGAAGCCGCTGGGTCGGCGCTTTAGAGTTCAGCGTGAAGGGGATGGGTTCCGGGTGAATGGGGAGAAGGTAGTGACGTTTGCAGAGATGATGCCGGTGGAGATGGAGGAGGGTAGGCAGGAGCTGTGGTGGCGCCTGGGCCGCTGGGGTGTGAGCGCTGCGCTTCGGCGAGCCGGCGCCCGGCCAGGTGACCGCATATGGCTGGGGAAGGTTGAGTTGGAGTGGCTAGGCTGAGGCTGGGCATCCTCGGAGGCACCTTTGACCCTGTGCACCGGGGACACTTGGCGCTGGGCGGAGCTGCCCGCGATGAGGTAGGCCTGGAGAGGGTCCTGTTCGTGCCGGCTGGCCAGCCGTGGCGGAAGGCCGACCGCCAGATCACGTCTGCCGAGCACCGGTTGGCGATGCTCGAACAGGCGCTGGAGGGAGAGGAGAGCTTTGAGGTAGGGACGCTGGAGTTGGAGAGAGGAGGGCCATCCTACGCTGCGGATACGCTAGAGGCCCTGCGGAGGGAGCGGCCGAGCGATGAGCTCTTCTTCATCCTGGGGGAGGATGCGTTGCTGGATCTGCCGAACTGGGGCCGTCCGGGGCGCATCCTGGAGCTGGCAGCGCTCTTGGTGGCGAGGCGGGCGGGCGTGGCCCGGAAGGCTGTGGAGGAGGAGGCGCGGCGGCTGCCAGGGCTGCTGGATCGCGCCGTTTGGCTGAAGATGCCGCCGGTGGACGTGAGCGGGACCGAGATCAGAGATAAGGTGCGGCGCGGGCTGTCGATAGCATCGCTGGTGCCGCAGGTGGTGGAGGCGTATATCCGGGAGTACGGGCTGTACACGGACTAGAGGAGGCTAGGGTGGGGGGCGCTACGCGGGCAGAACGTAGACCGCCACGAGGGAGTAGTGCAGGACGCTCCCTGCGATGACGAGCAGGTGGAAGACCTCGTGGTAGCCGAACATTCGGGGGCAAGGGTTGGGCTTTCCCACGGCGTATACCACTCCGCCCACGGTATAGAGCACCCCTCCCAGCAGTAGCAGCGCCAGCGGGCCGGCTGTGAACCAGGAGATGAGCTGGGGCGCTGTGATCAGGGCCAGCCAGCCAATGGTGGCGTACATGAGGACGCTGAGCCACTTGGGGGCCCCCGGCCAGGCCAGCTTCATGATGATCCCGGCCCCGGCCAGTCCCCAGACCACGGACAGCATGCTGATCCACCAGGCGGTGTTGAGCACCAGGAGACCGAAGGGCGTATATGTGCCGGCGATGAGGATGAAGATCATGGCGTGGTCTAGCCGCCGGGCGATGCCCCGGAGGCGCGGCGACCAGGGGATACGGTGGTAGGCGGCGCTGGTCGTGTACAGCAGGATCAGACTGGCCCCGAAGATGGCGCCGCCTACATATGCCTGCGCGGAGTCCGCGAGCAGCAGTAGCAGGACTAGGCCGGCGATGGCTGCGCAAGCCGCCGGGAGGTGGAACACCCCGCGCAGCAGCGGCCGCCGGGGGAGGGTGCCTTGGTAGGTCGGGGAGTCGGTCACGCGGTCGCGATTCCAGTGCCTGGGCGCTCGCCTAGATGTCCAGGTTGCGGACCTTGTCGTAGTGGCTCTGGATGAAGCTCTTGCGGGGGGCCACCTCCTCACCCATGAGCTGGGTAAAGACGCGGTCGGCCACCATGCCGTCCTCGACTGTGACCTGGAGGACGGTGCGGCGGGCTGGGTCCATGGTCGTATCCCAGAGCTGGTCGGGGTTCATCTCGCCAAGACCCTTGTAGCGCTGAACGGTCACGCTCTTGCCGTCCTTGAGGCGGTTGAGGTGGGTGTCCTTCTCCTTCTCGGTGTATATCCAGCGGGCTTCCTTGCCGTGCTGGATGCGGTAGAGGGGTGGCTGGGCGATGTAGAGGTAACCGCCGTCGATGAGCTCGCGCATGTAGCGGAAGAAGAAGGTAAGGAGGAGGGTACGGATGTGAGCGCCGTCCACATCGGCGTCGGTCATGATGATCACGCTGTGGTAGCGGAGCTTGGCGGAATCGAACTCCTCGCCGAAGCCGGCGCCGAGGGCGGTGATGAGGGCCTTGATCTCCTGGTGGGAGAGCATCTTGTCGGGGCGGGCCTTCTCCACGTTGAGGATCTTGCCCCGCAGGGGGAGGATGGCCTGGAAGCGGCGGTCGCGGCCCTGCTTGGCGGAGCCACCGGCGGAGTCGCCCTCGACGATGTATATCTCCCGCAGTTCGGCGTCGCGCTCCGAGCAGTCGGCCAGCTTGCCGGGGAGGATGGAGGAGTCCAGTACGCCCTTCTTGATCACGAGGTCGCGGGCCTTGCGGGCGGCCTCACGGGCACGCGAAGCGGTGAGGCACTTCTCGATGATGCGTCGGCCGTCGGAGGGACGCTCCTCCAGATGGCGGGAGAGCTCCTCTCCCATAGCGGATTCCACGAGGCCCTTCATCTCGGCGTTGCCCAAGCGGGTCTTGGTCTGGCCTTCGAACTGAGGCTCGGGGAGCTTCACGCTGACGACGGCCACCAGCCCCTCACGGACATCCTCACCCGTGAGGTTGGAGTCGCCCTCCTTGAGGATCTTCTGCTTGCGGGCGTAGTCGTTGAGGACGCGGGTGAGAGCGGAGCGAAAGCCCGTTAGGTGGGTGCCGCCGTCGATGGTGTTGATGCAGTTGGCGAAGGCGAAGGTGGACTCCGTGAAACTATCGTTGTACTGGAGGGCCACCTCCACGATAGAGCCGTTGACGGCGCGCTCCATGTAGAAGGGATCATGGAGGTCGTTGCGGTCGCGATTGAGACGTTTGACGAAGGACTTGATGCCCCCCTCGAAGTGGTAGCTGACCTCGCGTCCGCTGCGCTCGTCGGTGAAGTGGATCCAGACGCCCTTGGTGAGAAACGCCATCTCGCGGAATCGCTGGGCCAGGGCCTCGAAGTCGAAGTCGATCTCGGTGAAGATATCGGGGTCCGCTATGAATCCAGTGGTGGTGCCACTGGCCTGGGTCTTGTTGCCGAGAACCTTGGCGGGGCCCAGGGCCTTGCCGCGTGAATACTCCTGCCGGTAGGTCTTACCCTCGCGTCGAACCTCCACCCACATGGTCTTGGACAGGGCGTTGACAACGGCGGCTCCGACGCCATGGAGGCCGCCTGATACCTTGTACGCCTGGTGGTCGAACTTGCCGCCGGCGTGGAGGTACGTCATGACCGTCTCCAGGGCGGACTTCCCCGTGCGACGATGCTTGTCGATGGGAATGCCGCGGCCGTTGTCGGAGACGACGACGGAACCGTCCGGTTTGATGTGGACGTCCACCTCGTTGCAGAAGCCAGCCATCGCCTCGTCGACGCTGTTGTCGACGATCTCGTAGACGAGGTGATGGAGGCCCCGGGAATCGGTGGAGCCTATGTACATGCTGGGGCGGCGGCGTACAGCCTCCAGCCCTTCCAGCACCTGGATATCGGCGGCGGTGTATTCGTTTACCTTGGTCTTGGGCATGGGAAGGCTATGGGAGCGCTTCGTGATGGCACACACATTCTAACATATCTAAACGTATCTGGCACCTATTGGTTTCCTGCGCCACAATGGCGGGGTGAGACACGCTGCCCAGGCCTCTGCCGAGCCCGACTCCCTGGTGCCTGGGGTCAAGCGGCCGGTGTTCGTCCTGGGCATCGTCTCCTTCCTCACGGATGTCTCCTCCGAGATGGTATATCCCCTGGTACCTCTGTTCCTGACGTCCGTGCTGGGGGCTCCCCTGGCCGCCGTCGGCCTCATCGAAGGGCTGGCGGAGGGCGCAGCCTCACTGTTCAAGACCGTCGGTGGATGGACGTCGGACCGGCTGCGGGTGCGAAGGCCGCTGGTATTTGCGGGGTACGCGCTGTCGGCGGTGGCAAAGCCATTGCTCGCCGCAGCATACGTGTGGCCGGTGGCTCTGTTGGTGCGGTTCGGCGATCGCAGCGGGAAGGGGATCCGCACGGCGCCACGGGACGCGCTGGTGGCGGACGTGACCCCGCCGGAGTCGAGGGGGAGAGCCTTCGGGTTCCACCGTGCTACCGACACGCTGGGGGCGGTCGTAGGGCCGGCGGTGGCTCTGGGCTTGCTGGCGGCCTTCGCCGACAATTTTCGGCTCATCTTCCTGCTTGCGTTCGTTCCCGGCCTAGCCGCGGTGGCGCTCATCGCTCTCGTGAAGGAGCGGCCGCCCGCTCCCTCACCTTCTGGGTCAGCGAGGATCGCCTGGCGGGGCCTGGGGACCGGCTTCTACGTGTTCCTGGGAATCAGCCTGCTGTTCGCTCTGGGGAACAGCAGTGACGTTTTCCTCCTCCTGCGGGCAAAAGACGTGGGGTTGAGCAACTCGGAAGTGGTGCTGAGCTACATGCTGTTCAATGTTGTATATGCGGTCCTGGCGATGCCGGCGGGGATCGTCTCCGACCAGTTGGGCCGGAGGAACGTCATCGGCGGCGGCTTCGCCGTGTTCGCGGTGGTGTACCTGGGGTTCGCGCTGGCAGGCCGGGGTGCAGTAGTCTGGCCCCTGTTCGCGGTCTACGGGGTGCATATGGCCCTGACGGAGGGCGTAGGCCGGGCGTTCGTGGCTGACTTCGTGCCGAGCGAGCGGCGGGCCACAGCCCTGGGCCTGTACCAGGGAGCGATGGGGGGAATGATCCTCCTGTCCAGCGTCGTCGCTGGGGCTCTTTGGGACGCCGTGGACCCGGCGGCGCCGTTCTTTCTGGGCGGCGCTACAGCCCTGGTGGCGCTGACAGCACTGGCCGCTCTCAGGCCCCGGAGGCTTATCACGGAAGGCGACTAGTGAGCTGAGGAACAACAAACTGACAGGTAGGCCCGTCTCGGCCCAAATAGGCCCATCTGCGCCCATATCGAGCTCTGATGTCTGTTTGACGTCCCTGATACGGTAGAGTGTGGCTTGTTGCGATTCTGAGCGTGACTGCGATGGTGCTGAGAGGAGGATTCCGTGCTTAATGTGACAGAGAAGGCGGTTGACATCCTGGCGAATAGCCTGGAAGCGAGTGAGGCCACCGAAGAGCAGACTCTGCGTCTGGCTCGTACCTCACAGGGGGAGTTCGGTCTCGCCATCGATGAGAAGCAGGAGGGCGATCAAGTCGTGAAGCAGGAGGAGCGGGATATCCTCGTGCTCGACGAGGAGATATCGGCCGCTCTGGAGGGGGCCATCCTGGACGTAGCCGAGTCCCCGGAGGGGCAACGCTTGACCTTGCGCATGCCGGAAGAGGGATAGGCCCGGCTCTTTGCCCTCCGCGCGCATGAAGGGGCGTAGGCCGCGGAGGCTGGCGTCCGGGTGCTTGCGTATCGCTACACCGTATCGCCCACCAGAGATCCGCATCGCGGCGGAGATATCCGTCCGGCTATAATTGTCGCGGCACGAGACGAGGGCACTAGATATGTGTGCGTCTAGGAGGATCCCAATGCTAGACAGCCTGCGCCGGCTATTCTTTCGCGCGCCAGAAGCTCCGCCTCTGGCCGATATCACTCTGCGGCCGATCGGGGTGGTGCGCAACCGGGTCAAGGAGCCGACGCCCCAGGGCTGGGAAGAAGTGAGGTCGCGCATTGTGCTGCGGCGGGAGCTAACCGAGGCGCTGTTGGGACTGGACGGCTATTCGCACATCCATGTGCTGTTCTGGCCTCACCAGATCCCGGAAGAGGTTCGCGGCTCCAAGCCGCAGCTCCACCCCATGGACGATCCCGCGAACCCCCTCCAGGGGATACTGGCCACGCGTTCGCAGATCCGCTTCAACCCGATCCTGTCCTCGGTGGTGTCCTTGCTGAAGGTCAAGGGCAACGTGTTGTACGTGCGGGGGCTGGACGCCGTTGACGGATCGCCGGTGCTAGACGTGAAGCCGTACATCCCGCAGCATGACTCGATCCCGGAGGCGAAGGTGGCCCGGTGGGTTGCCGAGCGGTTCCAGGGTGGATGAGGCTCTCCGGTCGCCTTGTCGATATCTACCGCCGCCTCTACGTCGCCTACGGGCCGCAGCACTGGTGGCCGGGCGAGACGCCCTTCGAGGTGATCGTCGGGGCTATCCTCACCCAGTCCGCGGCCTGGGCGAACGTGGAGAAGGCGATCGCCAACCTGAAAGCGGTGGGAGCCCTCTCTCCCGAGAGTCTGGGCGGCCTGAGTGAGGGGGAGCTGGCGCGGCTGGTCTACCCGGCGGGCTACTTCAACGCCAAGGCCCGCAAGCTTAAGGCGTTCGTAGCGCTGCTGGCCCAGCGGTTCGACGGGGAGGTGGAGAGGCTGCTTGCGGCGCCCGTCGAGGAGCTGCGGGCGCCGCTCCTGGCCACTCACGGCATCGGGCCTGAGACGGCGGACTCGATCCTCCTGTACGCGGCGGGCCGCCCCGTGTTCGTCATAGACGCCTATACGCGGCGGCTGTTCTCGCGGCTGGGCATGACCCCGAGCCGTGACTCCTACGACTCTTGGCAAGCGCTTTTCATGGGGAACCTGGAGGCGGACGCGGCGCTGTTCAACGAGTACCACGCCCTCATCGTCCGCCACGGCAAGGAGGTGTGCCGGCGTGAGCCCCGGAGCGAGGCTTGTCCTCTGCTGGAGGGCTGCCCCACCGGCCGATCACGCCTCACCCCTAGAACGTGAGGGTGATCGTGCGACTGCAACGAGTCGCGGCAGCGGTCCGTCTTCATCCAGTGAATGAGACTTTGGGATGTGGGCACGGAGACTTTGTAACACTTGGGCCGTTGGCGCGTCTTATAGTATGGTCCCAAACCCTCCCTTTTGGGCTCGTCACAGGAAAGCTACCGGCAGCTTTCCTGTGATGCTTTTTGGGGCCTGAGACTCGCCTGGCCGCACCCAACAATTAGCTTGCGCTATAGTCGTTTGCCGCCTGTCAGCAGGCCAAAAACCTCATGGGATAGCCTGGCGGGGTCAAGGCGGAGTTCCTGATCGACTCCCCAGTCCGAGGGGAGCTGGTGCATCCAGAACGCAGGCAGGGGCGGCCCCTGATCTTTCCACGTAACGTAAGGGGGGTACAGCAGGTACACATCCCACGCCGTGCGTGTCAATTTCAGGGTCTTGGTGAAGAGGTCGCCGATTCGGCGCTCGGCGTCCCAGCCCTGGGTCACGCGGCGATCCTGGAAAGCCTGCGATTGGGTGACGGCGGTCTCGGCGCTGTCCCCCGGCAGCATGGGAAGCCAGACGACAAACCCCCTGAGGTCGGTGGCCCTCGCCTCCTCGAAAATCCTGCGGACAACAGCTTGCCCCTCCTGGCACATCGGTCAGGTCGGCGAGAGCAACGTGACGATCCTGACCGATCCACCGAACCGGTTGAGTTCGTCTCTCAGCTCGTCGCCATCTAGCCGTGGCAGGGCCCGTTCTGCGGTCATGTCCACGCCGAGTATAAGCGTTCCTTGACCCCTGGCGCTGGACGCTCGTACTCTGGGTGCGGTGAAAGGAGGGGTCGCGTGGACCTCGCCATCGTCGGCCCGGCCCAGTCCGGCAAGACCGCCGTATTCAATGCCCTGGCCGCTGGCCACGCCCAGCACGGCGATGCTCGCCGCGAGCACGTGGCGGCCGTCAAGATCCCTGATGAACGCCTCGAGAAACTGGCCGCGTTGGTGGCGGCCGAGAAGGTCACCCATGCCGAGTTCCGCCTGTACGACCTGCCGCCGCTGTTCGAGAAGGGACGGGCCGCCTCCGGTGAGGCGGCGGAGTTCCTCTCCCGCGCCGACGGTCTAGTCCTGGTCGTGCGGCATTTCCGGCGGCCGGACGTTCCCCATCCCCTGGGCGACGTAGACCCGGACCGCGACATCGGTCTGTTCCAGTCGGAGATGATCCTGCACGATCTGGGCATCGTGGAGCGGCGGTTGGAGAAGCTGGACATCACCGTGCGCTCGGCGAGGCCTGAGGAGCGGGAGGCGGGCCAGCGGGAGCTGGCGCCGCTTCAGCGAGTCCGCCAGCTCTTGGAGGACAGTCAGCCCCTGCGAGATCACATGTCTGGCGGCGAGGAAACGCGGGCTCTGGCTAACTACGGCCTGCTCACCTTGAAGGCACTTCTCATCCTGGTCAACCTGGACGAGGCCGACATAGGCAGTGCGGCGGAGATCGAGGGCGAGTTCCGGGGGCGCTACGGCGCCTCCGTGGGGGTGATGTGCGCACGGTTGGAGGCGGAGCTGGCGGAGCTGGAGCCGGAGGAGGCGGTCGAGTTCCGGCGGGACCTGGGGGCGGCGGAGCCCGCGGCGCCGCGCATCCTTAAGCAGATCTTGGACACGCTGGGGCTGGTCACGTTCTATACCCCGGTAGGGACGGAGTGCCGGGCCTGGCCGGTGCCCGTGGGGACGGCCGCCTTGGAGGCGGCCGGCCGCATTCACACCGACATGGAGAAGGGTTTCGTCCGCGCCGAGGCCATCGCCTGGGAGGAACTGATGGAGATCGGCTCGTTCGCTGAGGCGAAAAAGCGGGGCCAGCTGCGCAGCGAGGGCAAGCAGTACGTGGTGCAGGACGGCGACGTGCTCCACATCCTGTTTCACGTATGAGCGGCGGCGAGCTGCCACGGATCATCGAGGAGGTGATGGCGGCCCGGGAGGGCGGGCCCGCGGTGGTCGTGGCCACCGTCATCCACGGCCCGCCGGACGCACCGGTCCCCGTGGGCGCCAAGCTCCTGCTGCGGCAGGACGGCTCCACCCTGGGATCGCTGGGGGGCGGGCCGCTGGAGGCGGCTGTCCTCGCTGACGCCCGCGAGGCCCTTCGCCGTCACGCCGTGGAGTCGCCCTTCTACGCCACGGACGGTACTCCCATCCCGCGTCGAGAGGCGGAGGGCCAGGCCGTCTATCGGGTGATGCTGGAGGCGCACGAGCCGCCGGACACCCTGCTCATCGTCGGCGGCGGGCACATCGGCAAGGCGCTGGCTACCATCGGCGACCTATGCGGCTTCTCCGTGGCCGTGGTGGACGACCGCCCCGAGTACGCTAACCGGGAGCGCTTCCCGGAGGCCGACAGGGTGATCTGCGCCGACTTCGCCGAGGCGCTGCGGGAGTTCCCCATCGATGCCAACACGTACATCGTCACCGTCACCCGCGGCCACAGGCACGACGAGGCATCGCTGCGACAGGTGGTCCGCCGAGGCGGAGCGGCCTATGTGGGGATGATCGGCTCGCGGCGCCGCGTGGGGGCCGTCCTCCAGCACCTGATCGATGACGGGCTGGACCCGGACGCGGTGGCGCGCGTGCACACCCCGATCGGGCTGGACATCGGGGCGGAGACGCCGGAGGAGATCGCGGTGGCGATCATGGCGGAGGTGATCCAGGCCCGACGGGGCGGAAGCGGCCAGCCCATGCGCGAGGTGAAGAAGGCTGGCCGCGGCATCGCCCCCGCCGAGCGCGTGCCGCCGGAGGAGGGGTAGACCTTTACCCCCTCCCACCAGCGTCGTACCATACCCCTCGCCATGGACGACGTCTTTGAGGAGCTCCGGAGCGCCCTGGATGAGGGCAGGGCGGTCGTGCTGGCCACCGTCGCCGCCACCCGCGGCTCGACGCCGCGGCGGCCCGGGGCCCGCATGCTGGTGCGGGCGGACGGCAGCTCCTGCGGCACCATCGGCGGCGGCTGCGGCGAGGCCGAGGTCTTGCTGGCGGCGCTGGAAGCCCACGGCGACGGGCGCCCCCGCCTAGTGCAGGTCGACCTGACCAACGAGATCGACGGCGACGACAAGATATGCGGCGGCGTCATGGACGTCTTCGTAGAGCCCATCACGCCATCGCACGTCCGCTAGCGGGGGAACCGATGGCGGGCGGGGGTCGGCTTCACCCTGGCCCTGGCGACTGGCTCGATGAGGGCCGATAATACGTCTGACATGCGACGCATCGCCGCGATAGCCGCAGCCAAGGCCGCGGCCGCCTTGAGTCGCCGACTCAAGGCGGGCGGGGGCACCGCTCTGCCTGGCCTCGTGGCCCAGCGCATCGACCCCGCCATCGTGCCGCAAATGGCCAGTCGGCTGGGGCAGGGGAGCGTCATTGTCACCGGCACCAACGGCAAGACCACCGCGGCGCGGCTGCTGCGGGGCATCGTCCGTGCCGCGGGCCTGCGGGCCGTGGCCAACCGCGCTGGGTCCAACCTGATGAGGGGGATCGCGGCGGCGCTGGCGGAGTCGGCCCGTCTGGATGGTGGTTTCGCCGCGACCGGGCGGCGCATCGGCGTGTTCGAGGTGGATGAAGCAACGGTGCCGGAAGCGGCCCACGCCCTGGCGCCGCGGCTCGTCCTGTTCACCAACCTGTTCCGTGATCAGCTCGACCGCTATGGGGAGGTGGAGCACGTGGCCGCGGTCTGGCGTGACGTCTTGGGGGATCTGGGCGATTCGGTCACGGTGGTGTTGAACGCCGATGATCCTTCCCTCGCTTCCCTGGCCCGGGTCGCCAAGGGGAGGGTGGTCCTCTACGGCGTGGAGGACACCTCACGGGGCTTGGATAGGCTGGAGCACGCTGCCGACGCTCGCTGGTGCTCGGCCTGCGGCGGCGAGCTGAACTACGCGACGGTGTTCTACGGCCATCTGGGCCACTGGCGCTGCCCGCGGTGCCGGGCGGCCCGACCCTCCGCCAGGGTGGTGGCCACCCGCGTCGAGCGGGAGGCGGAGGGCACCCGACTGGCGATCGCTCTGCCCGGCGGCGAGGTCTCGTCGGAGCTGCCCCTAACGGGGCTCTACAACGCCTACAACGCCCTGGCCGCCGTGGCCGCTGCATGGGCCTTGAATATCGGCCCGAAGGCTGCGGAGCGGGGGCTGCGCTCGTTCACGGCCGCCTTCGGCCGCCAGGAACGGCTCACCGTGGGCGGGCGGCGGGTGCAGGTGATCCTGGCCAAGAACCCGGCTGGCCTCAACGAGGTGCTGCGCACGATAACTGCCGACGGCAGGGAGATAGACGTGGCCCTGTTCCTCAACGATGACATCGCTGACGGCCGCGACGTCTCCTGGATCTGGGACGTGGACTTCGAACTGCTGGCGGGAAAGGCTCGCTCCCTGACGGTGTCGGGCAGGCGGGCCTGGGACATGGCGCTGCGCCTCAAGTACGGGGGCTTGAACAGCTTGCCAGGTGTGGAGGAAGACTCGGCGGCGGCCCTGCGCCGCGCCCTGAAAGCCACCCCTCAGGACGCCACCCTCTATGTGATCCCAACCTACACGGCGATGTTGCAGGTGCGGGAGTTGCTCGCCCGCTGGGCACGGCGGCCTGCCTTCTGGGAGGCGGCATAGTGAAGCTCAAGCTGCGACTGGCTCATCTCTATCCCAAGCTGATGAACATCTACGGCGATCGCGGCAATATCCTCTGCCTGGAGCGCCGCTGCCGGGAGCGAGGGGTCGCCTTCCAAGTGACGGAGCTAGGTCTGGGGGACAAGCTCAAGCCCAAGGACTACGACATGGTGTTTATCGGTGGGGCGCAGGACCGGGAGCAGCGACGCGTAGCCGAGGACCTCGTGAAGGTGAAGGCAAAGGCGGTGCGTGAGGTGGTGGACACGGGGGTGGCGCTCCTCGCCGTCTGCGGCGGCTATCAGCTCCTGGGCCGCTACTACCGCGCGGCGGAGGGGCAGGAGTTACCCGGCGTCGGCGTGTTTCCCATGTGGACTGAGCACCCGGGGCCGAGTGCACGACGGTTCATCGGCAACGTGGTGGTGGAGTGGCAGGGCGAAACCCTGGTCGGTTTCGAGAACCACGGCGGTCGCACCCACCTGGAGGAGGGCCTGGAGCCTCTGGGAAGGGTGGTGGCGGGGTTCGGGAACAACGGCGAGGACGGAGGCGAGGGTGCAGTGTACCGCAACGCCTACGGCACGTACCTGCATGGCTCCCTGCTGCCCAAGAACCCGCGCTTCGCTGATCACCTCATTGAGGCCGCTCTGGGGCGGCGCCACCGAGACCTGGCCCTGGAGCCCTTGGACGACCACGTGGAGGAGATGGCCCACGCCGCCGCCGTGCGCCTGGCCACCCGTCGCGGTATCATCGCAGTGTAGGAGGGAGTTCCCAAGGCGCGCAGCTGAACGAAGCGGAAGGTCGAGAAAGCGATGATTAGCACGTTCCTCCTGACGATCAAGATCGGCCTGGACCCCGAGCTGTTTGAGGTGGTGGGGCTGGAGATCACCTGGCACGGCCTGTTGACGGCCCTGGGCGTGGTGGTGGGCGTGGCGGTGGCGGCGGCCTTCGCCAGACGGGCCAATTACCCCGAGGACATGATCTACAACGTGGCCCTGGCGCTGGTCATCGGTGGCATCATCGGTGCCCGCGGCCTGTACGTCATCGAGAACTGGTCGCAGTTTGAGGACGACCTCGGCGATATCTTCGCTGTCAACACGGGCGGCATTTCCATCTACGGAGCGCTCATCGGGGGCACCGTAGGGGCCTGGGGCTACGCTTTCCTGACCAAGGTGCCGAACATCCCCAGGGGAGCGGACATCGCCGCCATGGGTGCGATCCTGGGCATGGCCACAGGGCGCATCGGCTGCCTCCTCAACGGCGACATACCTGCCGAGAAAACGAGTCTTCCCTGGGGCGTGACGTACACGCACGCTGGTAGCCCCAGCTTCCTGCAGGAGGTGGCCGGCCTGCTGCAGCAGCCTCAACACCCGGCGGTGGCCTACGAGCTCCTGGGTGACGTGGCGATCTTCCTCGTCCTCGTGCTCATCTACATCCGGGTGAGGCGGGCCGGCGTGACGTTCTTCTCGTGGGTGCTTCTCTACGGGGCGCTGCGGTTGGGCGTGAGCTTCCTGCGTCTGGACGATCTAGTCTTCCTGGGTCTGCGCACCGCCCAGCTAATTGCTATCGTCACGATGGCCATGGCCCTGCCAGCCATCATCTATCTGTTGCGCACGCCGCCGCAGGAGATGCGGCTGAGCCGTGCCGAGCGGAGGCGGTTGTTGCGGGAGGAAGAAGCGGAGGGAGAACCCTCAACGGGGGGCTAGGGGCGCGCGGGGAGCTTGCCCGCAGTTTTTCTCTAGGCGGTCCAATGGCTGAGCGGATCCATCGCTGCGATGGTGGCTGGCTGCGGCTGTTGCCTGTGATAGCGGTCTTCCCTGGAGGTATAGACACGCCCGATGGCACCGGCCGAAAATCGTAGGGAAATTTTTCCATTTACGTCTTCCCAAGCTAGAGGCGGAATGGTAGTATATATTTGCGGCTATTCAAAAACCGGAATCTGAGTGCTATTAATATGGCGATAGAGAACAATTGGTATCTAGTTTCCAGCCACGGTGCCATCCTCTTCTACATCGCTGTCAGTCCTGACTGCACGATCAACCAGATCGCGGACGCTATGTCGCTGACCCGCCGCACCGTGTGGGGAGTGATTGGGGACCTGAGGCGGGCCGGGATGCTGCGGGTTCGCAAGGAAGGCCGTCGCCATCACTACACGGTGAACCTGGATGCCCCCTTCAAGCATCCCGTCGTGGACGGTGTGAGCCTGCGCGTCATCCTAGGTGAGCTGGTCGCCCGTGCCTTGCGCGAAGACCTGGTGACCACCCGCCCCGCGTAGATCGGGGCCCCTCAGTACCCCCTCCGCGTTGACAGTGTTTCTATCACTGTGCTAGCATCCCATCAAACAATTGAATAGAAGACCTCTTATCCAGAGAGGTGGAGGGAACGGCCCTGTGAAGCCCGGCAACCGGTCCGCCCAGGGCGGATAGCGGTGCCAATGCCGACCTGCTCCCTGCGGGTACGATAAGGGGATGAGTGGCCTCTTCCCTAAAGCATACGGAAGGGGTTTTCTTTCTTGTGATGATACTTGCCCGCCAAGACATTGTAGTAAGAGTAGACCTGCCGCCGAAGGTGTGTGCGCCCCCGGCGTCGGCCGTCTGCCCGGGGCCCTGGGCGACAGCGGTGAGACGGGGACTGATGGCGATGCTGCGGGCCTCCGCCCTAGGACATCCTGGGGCCGGGAGGCCCTGCACGGCCCACGACTAGAACCTGGAGAATCGCTGTCATGTCTTTCGCCAAGAATCTCAGATGCAGAGAGTGCGGTCGGGTCTATCCCCTTGACCCGACGCACGTCTGCGAGTTTTGCTTCGGCCCCCTGGAAGTAGTCTACGACTACCAGGCCCTGCGACACAGCCTGACCCGGGAGCGCATCGAGCGCGGCCCCCAGTCGATGTGGCGCTACGCTGACCTGTTGCCCTGTCCGGCGGAGACCGCTGTGGACATCGGCACCGGCTACACCCCTCTGGTGAGGGCTGCCCACCTGGGCCGGCACCTGGGCCTGGAGCGGCTGTACATCAAGAACGACTGCCAGAACCCCACTTGGTCGTTCAAGGATCGGGTGGTTTCGGTGGCCGTCACAAAGGCCCGCGAGTTCGAGTTTGGTACCATGGCCTGCGCCTCCACCGGGAACCTGGCCAACAGTGTCGCCGCCCACTCCGCCAGGGCCGGAATGGATGCCTTCGTCTTCATCCCCGCTGACCTGGAGCAGGGGAAGATCGTGGGCTCCGCCGTCTACGGGCCCACCCTGGTGGCGGTGGATGGCAGCTATGACGAGGTGAACCGCCTATGCTCCGAGCTGTCCGACAAGTACCCCTGGGCGTTCGTCAACATCAACGTACGGCCCTACTACTCCGAGGGCAGCAAGACCCTGGCCTATGAGGTGTGCGAGCAATTGGGCTGGCGGGCACCCGACCATTGCCTGGTCCCCATGGCCAGTGGCTCCCTCTACACTAAGATATACAAGGGCCTGAAGGAGCTGGCCTGGCTGGGGCTCGTGGAGTGGCGGGGGACGAGGATGAGCGGTGCCCAGGCGTTGGGCTGCTCACCCATCGTCGAGGCCTGGGAGGGCCAGAGCTTCAACATAAGGCCCCAGAGGCCTAACACCATCGCCAAGTCCTTGGCCATCGGCAACCCTGCCGACGGTTACTATGCTCTCAAGGCGATGGCCCAGTCGGGCGGGTACGGCGTCGCTGTCAGCGATGACGAGGTGGTAGAGGGGATCAAGCTTCTTGCGGAGACGGAGGGCATTTTCGCGGAGACGGCGGGCGGCGTAGTCATCGCTTCCCTCAAGCGGCTGGCGGAGAAGGGACAACTCGGTTCGCAGGAGCTAGTTGTGGCGTTCATCACCGGTGCAGGCCTCAAGACCCAGGAGGCCGTCGCCCCCCGGCTGCGGCCGGCACTGGCCGTCCAGCCCTCCATCAGCTCTTTCGAGGAGGCGCTTAGCGAGCGGGCCGGCACCCTGCCGGCGACGCGGAAGTAGGAGACGACATTGGCCAAGCAACGAGTCAAGTTCACCTTCCCCCAGGAGCTCATCAAGGAGCCGGTCATCTGGCGGCTCGGCCGGGACTTCCAACTCGTGACCAACATCCGTCGCGCTGACGTCACTGAGGACCGCGGCTGGGTGGTGCTGGAGCTGGAGGGTGAGATGGAGGAGATCGAGCGAGGCGTGCATTGGGTGGTGGACTTGGGCGTCAGGGTGGATCCAGTGGCTGGAGATATCGTGGAGGGATAGAGAAAGAAATGAGTGTGACCGTACGCATACCGACACCCCTGCGCAAGCTGACCAACGAGTTGGACGTGGTGACCGGCGACGTCGGCACCCTGCTGGTCTGCATCGATTCACTGGAGCAGCAGTATCCGGGGCTCAAGGAGCGCCTGTGTGACGAGGGCGGCGAGCTGCGCCGGTTCGTCAACGTCTACGTCAACGGCGAGGATGTCCGCTTCCAGGCTGGATTGGAGACGCCCCTCAAACCTGGGGACGAGGTCAGCATAGTGCCGGCGGTCGCTGGTGGCTGATCGCTAGGTGCCGCGCCAGTCAGCTCCCGTTTAAGTGCTATCGCTTCGCTTCACCTGTGGGGTGGGCGGCGCGACTTGGCGGCGAGAGGGGGGAGGCAAGCCCTAGCCGGCTCCTTCAACATTTTCTATGCCGGTTACCCACAAAATTGAATGATCTATCACTTGACATCCTTATGACGTTATGCTAACGGTGGGCTCGATGAAGAGCGCATCCCCGCACATGCCGCCAGCCGAGGAGGTGAGGAGTGTGGAGGAGCTGGCGCTGGCTCGTGCCCTCGAGGAGTGTCTGGAGGCGATGGACCGGGGGGAGACGGATCTGGACGAGCTGTCCGGCCGCTACCCCGAAGCTCAGGATGAGATCCGGCCCCTCCTGGAGATGGCGCAGCAGTTGAGGCGGCAGCGCGGCCTCAGCGTACCGCTGTCGTTGGAGTTCCGGGAGGGGTTGCGCAGGCTGTTGTCGCAGCGCGACGCCGCCTAGACGAGAAGGAACACGCCAACGGGCCCCGCTCGCGCGGCGGGGCCCGTTCGTATTTGCGGCCGGGCAGGGTCAACATCGCCGTATACGTTCCCGCGTTGCGGACTCAAACGGTGGCATGCTAACATTGTTGAGGAGTTTACTCTACTTTCACCCCGTGGAAGGTCAACCATGAAGGTTTCCACCAAAGGCGACTACGGAATACGTGCCCTCATCGAGCTGGCGCACCACTACGGTGACCCCAAGCCGATCCAGAGCGGCGACATCGCTGCTCGCCAGGGTATTCCCGAGTCCTATCTGGAGCAGCTTCTGACCACCATGCGTCGCGCTGGCTTCGTCCGCAGCGTGCGTGGGCCGCAGGGGGGCCATCTCCTCATACGCGACCCTGACGAACTGCCGGCGAGAGAGGTGGTCGAGGCCCTGGAGGGCTCGATCCTGCCCATCGACTGCCTGGACGACTCCAGCGTCTGCTCCAAGGCTGGAGGCTGTGCCCAGCGGGAGATGTGGCAGGCGGTGCGGGAGGCGATCCTGGGCGTGCTGGAGAACACCACCATCGCTGATCTGGCGGGCAAGGACCGTGTCGTCGCTGCTGGCGGCACTCGCTACGTCATCTGAGAGGGAAGACATGGCAAGAGACACCGACATCGCCGACACGGTTCTAGACCTGATAGGCGGCACCCCCATGGTGCGGCTCAGCCGGATGGTCAAGGAGGGCTGGGCTGAAGTGGTGGCCAAGGTGGAGTCGTTCAACCCCGCTGGCAGCGTCAAGGACCGCATCGCCCTCAGTATGATCGAGGCGGCGGAGCGCGAGGGCAGGCTTAAGCCGGGCGAGACCATCGTGGAGCCCACCAGCGGCAACACCGGCATCGGCCTGGCGATGGTGGCGGCGGTGAAGGGCTACCGCCTCATCGTCACCATGCCGGAGGACATGAGCCTGGCCCGCCGCGACCTGCTGGCCCGCTATGGGGCGGAGGTGGTCCTTACCCCCGCCATCGAGGGGATGAGCGGGGCCGTCTACGCTGCCCAGGAGCTAATCGACGACAATCCCGGGTACTTTATGCCTCAGCAGTTCGAGAATCCCACCAACCCGGAGGTCCACCGCCGCACCACGGCCCAGGAGATACTGGCCGCCACCGGCGGCAAGTTCGATGCTTTCGTGGCCGGGGTGGGCACCGGCGGCACCATCACCGGCGTGGGCGAGGTGCTGAAGGAGCGGAACCCGGACACCCTGGTGGTCGCCGTAGAGCCCGCCCGTTCGCCGGTCCTGCAGGGCGGTCGGGGCGGTGTCCACGCCATCCAGGGGATCGGCGCCAGCTTCGTCCCCGGCATTCTCAACCGGAAGGTCGTTGACGAGATCATCTCCGTGGGCGATGAGGACGCCATCGCTATGTCGCGCCGCCTCACACATGACGAGGGGCTGCTGGCGGGGATCTCGGCGGGGGCCAACGTATTCGCTGCTCTCAAGGTGGCGAAGCGGCTAGGCCACGGCAAGCGCGTCGTCACTGTCCTGCCCGACACAGGCGAACGCTATCTCACCATGGAGGTGTAGCGATGTCGGCTGGGAGGAGGAATAATCGAGTGGCAGTCACGGTCTACATCCCGACGCCCTTCCGGCGTATGACTGGAAATCAGGTATACGTCCGGGCGGAGGGGAGCACGGTGGCGGAGGTGCTGGACAACCTGACCAATCAGTATCCGACCTTGCGGAACATGGTCTTCGATGAATCGGACGAGGTGCCTGGCCACATCAACATCTACGTCAACAACCAGGAGATCCACTCCCTCAACGGTAAGGAGACGCCTCTGGAGGACGGCGACGAGGTGGCCGTCATCCCCGCCATCGCCGGCGGCCAGGTGCTGACGGAGGAGCAGGTCAACCGCTACTCCCGGCACATCATCATGCCGCAGGTGGGACCTCTCGGCCAGCGCAAGCTGATGGCGGCTAAGGTCCTGGGCATCGGCGCCGGCGGCCTGGGCTCACCGTCGGCCCTCTACCTGGCCCTGGCCGGCGTCGGCACCATCGGCATAGTGGACTTCGATGTAGTGGACTTGTCCAACCTACAGCGGCAGATCCTCCACCAAACCGACGATGTGGGACGGCCCAAGACCCAGTCGGCCAAGGAGACACTCCTCTCCCACAACCCGAACGTCAACGTGGTTCTCCACGACGGGCCCCTGACTTCCGAGAACGCCATCGAGATCATCTCCCAGTACGATATCGTCATTAACGGGGCCGACAACTTCACTACCCGTTACCTGATAAACGACGCCTGCTACCTCGCGGGGAAGCCGCTGGTGGATGGGAGTGTCCTCCTATTCGACGGCCAGGCCACGGTGTACTTGCCCGGCAAGGGCTGCTACCGTTGCCTGTTCCCGGCGCCGCCGCCGCCCGGGCTGGTCCCTAGCTGCGCGGAGGCCGGCGTCTTGGGCGCGCTCCCCGCCGTCATCGGCTCCATCCAGGCGATCGAGGCGCTGAAGCTGATCCTGGAGATCGGGGAGCCGCTGGCCAGCCGGCTCCTCCTGTTCGATGCCCTCGCCATGGAGTTCCGGGTGGTGAAGCTGCGGCGCGACCTCAAGTGCCCGCTGTGCGGCGACGAACCCACCATCCGCGAGCTCATCGACTACGAGGGCTTCTGCGGCGCTCCCTTCCCCGGACACGACGGAGATTAAGTGGCCCAGACGGTGGTTGGAGCGCGGGCTACCGCCCGAAGGATAGGACGAAGTGAGTGTCTACCCGTGACCGGAGTCGCTTCGTGAAAAGCAAGGCGGTCATGGCCTGGAGCGCGGGCAAGGACAGCGCGGTGGCTCTGTGGCGTCTCCAGCAGGACGCCAACTTCGAGGTGGTGGGGCTGCTGACCACCATCACCTCCGGCTACGACCGGATCAGCATGCAGGGGGTGCGTCGGGTGCTGCTGGAGGCTCAGGCGGAGACGCTTGGCCTGAAGGTGTATCCCGTCTGGATCCCGCCGCAGTGCACTAATGACGTGTACGAAGCTGAGATGTCCCGCGTCGTGGAGACCATCGAGCGCGAAGGCGTACAGGCCGTGGCCTTCGGCGATCTGTTCCTGGAGGATGTGCGGGCCTATCGGGAGAGGATGCTGGCTCCCACGGGGCTGCAGCCGCTGTTCCCCATCTGGGGCGAGGATACGAGTGCGCTGGCGCGCTGGTTCATCGCCAACGGTTTCCGGGCCACACTGACGTGCGTCGATCCGCGCGCCCTGTCGCCGGACTTCGTGGGGCGAGCCTACGATGAGGGGTTTTTGACCGCGCTGCCGCCGGAGGTTGATCCCTGCGGAGAGAACGGCGAGTTCCACACCTTCGTGCACAACGCGCCCAACTTTCGCCGACCGATTCCTATCACCGTAGGGGAGCGGGTCGAACGCGATGGCTTCGTCTTCGCGGACCTGCTGCCTGGCGGAACGATAAGCCGCGTGGGCTAGGATAGCAGCCGACTACAGCGGCGGCGCCCGCTTGTGCCAGTCCGTCGCCTGCTGGTAGGCCTGGGCCGCCCCCAGCACCGTCCCCTCCTCGAACCAGCGCCCCACAAGCTGCAGGCCGATGGGTAGGCCATCCCTCGTGAACCCGCAGGGGACCGAGATCGCTGGCAGGCCGGTCAGGTTGAAGGGGTTTGTGAACCGTATAAGGTTAAGGGTGGCCTGAAGGTCGCCCGCCTCCAGGCGGGGCGCCGGCACCGGCGTCGTGGGGACCACCAACAGGTCCACCCTGTCGAACACTTTCTCCCGCCACTCCGCGATCATGAGGGACCGCAGCCGGTTGGCTTCCGCCTGGCTCGCGTCGGTATAAGGTAGTCCCATCTCCAGTCGGCGGCGGACGTCCTCGCCGTAGTCGTGGGGCCGCTCGGCCAGCCAGCGGCGGTGGTAGGCCAGCGCCTCGCTGAGCATGAGAGCGCCCACGGCGACCGGAGCCTTTTCGATATGGGGCAGGGAGACATCGCTGACTGGCGCTCCTAGTTCCTCTAGCGTGGAGATCGCTCCGCGCACCGCCGCCGCCACCTCGACTTCTATGTCATCGAAGAAGTGCTCGTGGGGCACGCCGATCCGCAGCCCCTTGAGGCCGCGCCCTTCCAGCAGCTTCGCGTAGTCGGGCACCGGCTCCTCGCTGCTCGTCTCGTCGTCCGGGTCGTGGCCGGCGATCGCTTTGAGGATGATAGCGGCGTCGGCCGCGCTGCGAGCCATAGGCCCCACGTGGTCCAGCGACGTGCTCAGGGGGACCACGCCGCGGAGGCTCACCCGGCCGTAGGTTGGCTTGAGGCCGGTTATTCCGCACAGGGCGGAAGGGATGCGGACGGAGCCGCCGGTGTCTGTGCCTAGGGCGCCCAGGGCCATGCCGGCGGCCACGGCAGCGCCGGACCCGGAGCTGGAGCCGCCGCTAATGCGGGTCGGGTCCCAGGGGTTGAGCGTGGCCCCGTAGTGGGGGTTCACGCCCGTGGCCCCGTAGGCAAACTCGTGCATGTTCAGCTTGCCCAGGATCACGGCCCCGGCGACCTTGAGGCGCGCCGTGACCTCCGCGTCCTCCGCGGGTACCCGGTCGGCCATGATCTTGGACCCGGCGGTGGTGCGAATGCCGGCGGTATCGAACAGGTCCTTCAGGGCCAGAGGGATGCCGTGCAGCGGCCCGGTATAGTTTCCGCCGGCGACGGCGCTCGCCGCCTGCTGGGCAGCGTCCAGCGCTTCCTGGCGGGTGACTGTGATGTACGCCCGCAGGCGGGCGTCCAGGTCATCGATGCGTTGGAGGCAGGCCTCCGTAAGCTCGACGGGGGAGAGCTTCTTCGTACGGATGAGGTCCGCTGCCTCGGTGATCGAGAGGCGGGTGAGCTCTGTGGTGGTCATGGTAAGGCCTACTGTAACAGCGACTGGGTGCTTGTCAATAGATGGTGCGGAGATGGGGAGCTTGGGTGATTATGCGCGTAGGCGGGTTGACAGAATTCCCTCAATCCGTTAATTTTCAGGCGAAATAGCAAGGAGGAACGTCATGTCTATGCAACAGGTCATCGACCGGATCAGACGGGCCCTCTCCCTGGAGCAAGCGGCCTTTGAGGAGATCCGAGACGACGCCGCCTTCACCCCGGTCGCTGGCGGGGTGGCTGCCGCTGCGATCGTGGTGGCGGGCCTGGGATCCTACCTGTGGGCCGTGTTCAACGATGTCGGAGACAAGGGAGAGTTTTTCGTCGATGCCTTGATACTGGGGAGCATCTTCGCTGCGCTCCTCTGGTTGGCCTGGGTGGCACTCTCCTATGTTATTCTCTCCCAGGTCTATCGCGAGACGGTGGCCCCCGATGCCCTGTTCAGGATCACCGCCGTGGGCGCTGTGCCCTTTGCCCTGGGCCTGCTGGTGTTCATACCGGGGATCGGATTTGGGATCGGCCTCCTGTCGATCGTCCTCATGTTCTTCCTCACTGTCTTCGGCCTCCGCGCGGCATTTCCCTCCATCGATCCCTTGCGCGTAGTCCTGGCAGTATCGGCGGGCTTCGCCGTGTGGGCTCTGATCCTGCCCCTCCTCAGTAGCCCGGAGAACCCCTTTAGCCCCGGTATCTTCGTCTTCGAGTGGACAGAGGACGTGGTGCAGGACTTCCTCGACATCACTTCGGCGATCACCGGGACGTTCGGCAACTTCGGGGAGTAGGCGCAGGGGACCGGCCAGCCCGCCTGCTACTCGGCCCTGATCTTCTCTTCCTCTATCTGACCGTTAACGATGCGGAAGGCGCGCACCGCCGGGCTCTCGGGCTCCTGGAGAGAGACCAGCACGTAGTAGGCGTCCGGCCAGAAGGCGAGACGGACATCGGTGGGGGAGGGATATGCCTTGCTGGCCGTGTGCGAGTGGTATATCGCAAGGAACTCCCAGCCTTTGCCGTCGCACTCCCGATAGATGCGGAGTAGGTCCTGGTCGGCGACGTTGTAGCGGTAGGGACTGGCCTCGGAGTTCCTGGCCCGAAACAGCTTCACCGCCCCGCCGTTCTGCCCGGCGATGATGCCGCAGCACTCGTTGGGCGCCTCTTCCCGGGCGTGGTCAACTATCTCGTCGATGAACTTCTGGGGGAGCGTGAGCATCGTCCTAGTAAGGACTGGGAGTTAGAAGTTGGAGGTTGGAGCTTAGACTGATCATCCAACCCTCCAACCTCAAGGTTCCAGCTTCGCATCCGACGGCCCTCGTCACCAGACCTTGTCCTCCTTCTCCTCCGGCGCTTGTTCCTCGTACGCCTTCGTCCAGAGGCGAGTGGACAGATACTTCCAGCCACCGTCGGCCAGCAGAACCACGATGTTTCCTCCCTCCATCCCCGCAGCCACCTTCTGGGCGGCGAGCATGACGGCGCCGGACGAAATGCCGGCGAAGATCCCTTCGGTTTCCATCAATTCCTTGGTAGACGCGAAGGCGGGACGGGAGTGCGTGAGGATGCGGTCGTCCAGGACGGATTCGTCCAGCACGGATGGCAGGAACCCCTCCTCCAGGCTGCGCAGGCCCTGCACGGGGTCGCCCGGGCAGGGAACTGCCGCCACCACCTTAACGTCCGGGTTGTGCTCCTTGAGCCTGCGGCCGACCCCAGTTAGGGTGCCGCCTGTTCCCAGGCCCGCCACGAAGGTGTCCACCTGGGGAAGGTCGCGCACGATCTCCACGGCTGTCGTCATGTAGTGGGCGCGGGGGTTCGCTTCGTTGCCGAACTGGTCGGGCATGTAGTACCTGTCGGGCTCTTCTCGGAGCATTCGCTGGGCCATGTAGATGGCGTCGTTGGTGGAGCGGGCGTCCTTGGCGTACACCACCTCGGCCCCGAAGGCCCGCAGTAGCTGCTCCCGCTCAGGGGTGACGAAGTCGGGGAGGACGCTGAGCAGGCCGTAGCCCCTGACCCGGGCCACCATTGCCAGGCTGATGCCGGTGTTGCCGCTGGTGGCTTCAAGGATCGTCCTGGCCGTTGTCAGCTCCCCGCTCTCCTCTGCAGCGTCGATCATATACAGGGCGATGCGATCCTTGAGGGAGCCGGTGGGGTTTTGGCCCTCCAGCTTGGCGTAGATATGGACGCTGCGCTTGGGGCTGGAGTGCTCCAACCGTACCAGCGGTGTGTTGCCGATCGCGTGGAGGATATTCTGATAGAGCATGGCGGTTTCGCGACGGCCGACAGCGATAAGCGGAGACAGAAGCTACGCAGTTCTGCTTATGAGTATAGCGGATTGAAGACATGCCGTCATTCGGAGCCCCCCTGGGTGGGGGAGTGCCGTCAGGAGCCTATTCGCGATATAATGCGCTCCACTTGCTACTCCGGAGGTGAGGAATGCTTGAGACCGCGCACCCCCCGCCGATAACGATCGGCGGACGGGAGTTCATCTGGGGCCACCGTACCTACATCATGGGTGTCGTCAACGTGACGCCGGACTCCTTCTCCGGCGATGGCCTGGCGTACGACGTGGCGGCCGCGATGAACCAGGCGGTGAGCATGTGCCGGGACGGTGCTGACATTATCGATGTCGGCGGCGAGTCCACTCGCCCCGACTTCCAGTCAGTACCGGCCGATGAGGAGATCGGCCGCACCATCCCAGTGATCGAAAGGTTGCGGCGCGAGGTGGATGTCTCCGTGAGCATCGATACCTACAAGGCGGAGGTGGCCCGAGCGGCGCTGGACGCAGGGGCGTGCCTCGTGAACGACGTCCATGGCTTCCGACGCGAGCCGGAAGTGGCGGCTGTGGCGGCCGAGTTCGGCGTGCCCGCGGTGGCGATGCACAATCAGCGCGATCGCGAGTTCCACGACGTCATCGGCGACATAACCGCGGGGCTGGTGGAGAGCCTGCGCATCGCCCGCCAGCGGGGTCTCCCGGACGACCGAGTCATCGTCGATCCCGGCTTCAACTTCGGCTGGACGGAGGAGCAGGCGCTGGAGATGCTGCGCCGCTTGGGCGAGCTGCGGACGCTGGGAAGGCCGTTGCTGGTGGGGACCTCCCGCAAGTCCACCATCGGCGTCGTGCTGGGGCTGCCGGTGGAGGACCGGCTGGAAGGGACGGCGGCGACGGTGGCCCTGGCTATCGCCAACGGGGCGGACATCGTGCGTGTTCACGACGTCAAAGAGATGGCCCGGGTGGCGCGCATGGCCGACGCTGTGGTGCGCGGCTGGACGAAGTCGGAGGCGCGGACATAGTGGCCCAGCGAGGCGTGGCACCCTTCACCGCCTTCATCGGCGCGGAGGTGGAGGAGCTGCGAGAAGGCTACGCCCGTCTCTCCTTGGTGCTTCGGGAGCACCACACCAACCCCAACGGCGTGATGCACGGCGGGGTGATCACCACCCTGATGGACTCCGCTCTGGGCGCGTCCCTGGGCGCTCTCCGAGGGCAGGAGGCCCGCCGCCATCCCCACGCCACCGTGGACATGAACGCCGGCTTCCTGGCCGGCGCCCGTCCTGGCGACACAGTCGTGGTGGAGGGGCGCGTGGTCCACATGGGCAGGTCCATCGCCTTCGGGGAGGCGGAGGCCCGCCGTCATGACGGCGACCTCATCGCCAAAGGGCGGCTGACCTTCGCCATCCGTGGCGGGAGCGAGTGATGTCCGGGGGAAGAGAGTAGGGTGGCTGAGGCGCTGCCGACCAGCCCGTTCGTCGAGCTCATCGGCGGGAAGCTAGAGGAGATGAGTGAGGGCTACATGCGGGTGTCGGTCACCCTGGAGGAGCACCACACGAACCCCCACGGCGTGATGCACGGCGGCGTGGTCACCACGCTCATGGACGAAGTGCTGGGTGGAGCCATCGCCTCCGTGCGGGGGATGGACGTCATGCGCGTCGCCCCCCACGCCACGGTGGAGATGAACGCCAGCTTTCTGGCGGCCGCCCGGCCCGGCGACAGAGTCGTGGTGGAGGGGCGAGTGCTGCGGTTGGGCAGGAACATCGCCTTCGGGGAAGCGGAGGCCCGTCGCGGCGAGGGTGAGCTCATCGCCAAGGGACGGCTGACCTTCGCCATCCCTAACCGGAGCGAGTGATGGCGACCGTATACCTGGGGCTGGGCTCCAACCTGGGTAACCGGGAGGCGAACCTGCGGGCGGCGCTGCACGCACTGGGGCGGATGGGACGGGTCGAGGCCGTGTCGGCGCTGTACGAGACGGAGCCGGTGGGTGGGCCCGCGCAGCCCTCGTTCTACAACGCTGCCTGCCGTCTGGACACCGGACTGGAGCCGCGGCCGCTGTTACGCTTCCTCCAGGGGCTGGAGCACGAGCTGGGTCGGCGGTCGGGCGGGGAGCGCTCGGGCCCCCGGCCCATCGACCTGGACATCCTGCTGTACGAGGATCGCGCTGTGGACGAGGTAGGTCTGATCATCCCCCATCCCAGGGTGGCGGAGCGACCGTTCGTGCTGGTGCCGCTGGCGGAGATCGCGGCCGACGTCCGTCTCCCCGGGGACGGTCGCACAGTGGAGGAGCTGCTGTCGGCGGCCGGGACGGAGGGAGTACGGCGAGTCGCGAAGGCGGGGTGGGATGGGCTGGCAGGGACGGCGGCCGAGAAGCTGTCGCTCTAGGGCTCGGGCGGTGTGCTGGGGACTTCGTCTAGGATCGCCTCCAACTCCTCCTCTTCCTCCTCGGCGGCGGTGAACATCGTCCAGCCGATCCAGAAGGCGAGGGCGTTGAGGGCACTGAGGACGAAGGTGACGGGCAGGGCCACCGCCAGGTAGCTGCGGCGGGACACCGCCCACAGGAAGACCACCATCTCCAGCACGCTGGCCAGCATGATGATGACGCCCAGGCGCTGGGAGCCTTCCATCACGCGGACCTCATCTCCGGAGGAAGCAGGTTGGGGATGCGATCCTCGATGGGATACTTCTCGGAGCATTTGTTGCAGGCGAGGTGGCCGCTGATCACCTCTTCGCCCTTCTCCTCTTCGACGGTGAGCTCCAGCGGGCTCTTGCAGATAGGGCAGGCCAGGATTTCCACCAGGTCTTTGCGCATGATGTCGTACCTCGTCGGTAATTGTAGGCCGGTGTTGATGAGGCGTCAATGCGCCGGGCGTGGGCACCTGCAAGTTGGACGGCCGTAAGGGCGTCCCTTCGACTCCGCTTGTGACAAGCCCTTCGACTTCGCTCAGGGCAGGCCTTACAATGGATGCGTCGGCATGGCCATCGCAGTCAGACGTATCGCTCTGGACCGGCGTGTGTGCGTCGTTCGCGAGGGCCGCATCGATGTGCGACCGGAGCGAGCCGCTCTCGTGGGGCCGCTCGTGGGCCTGGCGATCAGCCTCGGGTTGTTCGTGTCGGTGGGCGTGTTCAGCAGCGACCTCTCGGCCCTGGCCTTGGCAGCAATGCTCGTCCCTGGCCTCATTCTAGGGCCTTTCTCAGCCATGGCGCTCATGTATTCGCTCCTGGGGGCCAACGTGGTGATCGATTCCAAGAAGCAGTCGGCCACCTTCCGGTCGGGCGTGCTGGGCCTAGGGCTGGGAACGGTGGAGCTGGCGCCGTTCTGGAAGATCGAGCGGCTGGAGGTGCAGGACTTGCCCCTGGACGAGGCTGACGGCAAGAGGTCGCCGCTGCCCCTCGACCTGCGGGCTTGGGACATCGTGCTGGTGAAGACCAGCGGCAAGCAGCTCTCTATCGGCCAGGTGATCGCGGCCAGCAGCACCGACCTCATCGACGAGGGGTTCGACCGCGCCGTGGACGTGGCGGAGGCGGTGGGCACGATGGTAGGCAAGCCGGTGGTCATCACCGCCGCCGTCGAAGAGCCCGCCGAGGAGGCTGCTGCGGAGACAGCCGAAGGGGCCGAACGGGCGTGAGCCTGGAGCCTGTGCGCCGCGGCGTAGCGGAGATCCTCCGCAACTACCACACGGTGGCTTTGGTGGGCATCTCGTCGCGGGAGGATCGGCCCAGCTACCGCGTCGCCCGCTACCTCAAGGAGCACGGCTATCGCATCTTCCCCGTCAATCCTCGTGAGACGGAGGTGCTGGGCGAGCGGTGCTACCCGGACCTCTGCTCCGTCCGCGAGCCGGTTGAAGTGGTGGATGTGTTTCGCCAGCCGAGGTACGTGCCGCGGGTGGTGGCGGAGGCGATGTACATCGGCGCCAAGGCGGTCTGGATGCAGGAAGGGATCGTGCACGAGGCAGCGGCCCGCCGCGCGCGGGAGGCAGGGCTGGAGGTGGTCATGGACCGCTGCATGATGGCAGAGCACCGAAAGATTACGGGAGGGTAGGTCATGGCGCAACAGAAGGATCGGGAGGAGTTCCTGAAGCAGGCGAACGTGGCCGTTCTGGCCACGGTCGGGCCCGGCGGCCGAGCCCACGCTGCCCCCATCTGGTACCTCTACGAGGACGGCTTGTTTATCATGAGCACCGGCCGTGGATCGCAGAAGCAGCGCAACGTGGAGCGGCACCCCGAGGTGACGCTCGTGGTGGACGACCGGACGGTGCCGTACTACGCGGTGATGGTGCGGGGCACGGCCGAGATCGGGCCGCGGCTGTACGACGAGTCCCGTCTGAGGATGGCGGTGCGCTATCTGGGGGAGGAGCTGGGCCGGGCATACATCGCGCGCGTCTCTGGTGAGGACTCCGTGACCATCCGCCTGCGGCCCCGCAAGTTCATCGAGTACCACGGCAGAGCCGGGCGCACGGAGAGCGGGTAGCGCGGCGGCATCCCTTGCCGCAGGTTGGCTCCTCATGCTACAATGCCCTCGCTGAGTAGCGGCGAGGGCCAACAGTATTCGGTGCAAACGCATCACTGCCTGAATGCGGATCTGACCTGTCTTCCCCCGGACAGGAGCTTTCGTGCACTCTAACTGGCGAGAGAAATGCGGCGTCTTCGGCGTGTTCGCGCCGGATGAAGACGTAGCTCGCATTACCTTCTATGGCATCTACGCCCTCCAGCACCGCGGTCAGGAGAGCGCCGGCATCGCCACAGGCAACGGACGCCGCATCCATATCCGCACCGGAATGGGCCTCGTCTCCCAGGTGTTCGATGAGAACGACCTGCCGTTCCTCCCGGGCTTCGTCGCCATCGGCCATAACCGCTACTCCACCACCGGCTCCACCCGCATCGAGAACGCCCAGCCGGTGTACGTGGAGGGGGAGCACGGGCAACTGGCCCTGTGCCACAACGGAAACCTGATCAACGCCGAACTCCTCCGCAATGGCCTGGAGGATCACGGCTACGCCTTCAACTCCTCCTCGGACACCGAGGTCATCGCCCAGATGCTGGCCTCCGCCCCCGGCGATGACTGGCAGGAGCGGATCTCCAACGTCATGCGGGCCATCCAGGGCGCCTACTGCCTGGTGGCCCTAACGCCCCGCCGGCTCATCGCCATGCGCGATCCCTACGGGGTGCGTCCCCTCTGCCTCGGCAGGCTCAACAGCACCGGCTGGGTGGTGGCTTCCGAGACCTGCGCTCTGGACCACCTGGGCGCCGAATTCGAGCGCGAGATCGCCCCCGGCGAGGCGGTGATTATCGACCACAGCGGCGTTAGCACCTTCCAGGCTGTGGAGGCCACTCGCGCCGCCCTCTGCGTGTTCGAGTACATATACTTCGCGCGGCCGGACAGCGTTCTGCGCGACAAGCTCCTCTACCCCACGCGCATGGCCATGGGCCGGGAGCTGGCCCGCCAGACTCCCGTGGAGGCCGATCTGGTCATCGGCGTGCCCGACTCCGCCATCGCCGCCGCCATCGGCTACGCACGCGAGTCGGATATCGCCTACGGCGAGGGGCTGGTCAAGAACCGCTACGTGGGGCGCACCTTCATCCAGCCCGACCAGCGTCTACGCGACCAGGGGGTCTACCTGAAGTTCAACCCCATGAAGCAGGTGATATCGGGAAAGCGGGTGGTCGTGGTGGACGACTCCATCGTTCGCGGCACTACTACCCCCAAGGTGGTGGAGATGCTGCGCAAGGCGGGCGCCGCCGAGGTGCACATGCGTATCTGCTCGCCGCCCATCCAGCACCCCTGCTACTTCGGCGTCGACATGGCCACCCAGTGGGAGCTCATCGCCTCCAGCAAGACGGTCGAGGAGATCGGGCGCTACATCGGCACCGACTCCCTGGATTACCTGAGCATCGAAGGTCTCATGCGCGCCGTCGAACAGTACCGTGGCTCTTTCTGCACCGCCTGCTTCACCGGCGACTACCCGATGCCGGTGCAGCTCCAGATGGACAAGCTCGTGTTCGAACGGGTGGGCCGGAGTGGCCACCGGGAGCCCGTCGGTGCCGCCTGGACCTGGGAGGACGACCGCCACTAGAGGCGGATGCGTCGCTCATCCTGGACCTGTCGAACCACGAGCGGCTGATAAAGGCATGAGCCGGGAAAAGACGCCCCGCAGTATCTCCTACGCCGACGCCGGTGTCGATATCGACGCTGCCGAGCGCCTCGTCTCCCGCTTCGCCGACCTGGCCCGCGTTGCTCGCCGCCCCGAGGTCATCGCCGCCGTCGGCCCCTTCGGCGGCCTCTTTCGCCTCGGGTCCCCTGGCCGGGCAGGCTACCGCGACCCCGTCCTGGTGGCCAGCACCGATAGCGTAGGCACCAAGGTGAAGCTGGCCGCCATCATGGGGCGCTACGAGGGGCCGGGCCACGACTTGGTGAACCACTGCGTGAACGACATCCTCACGACTGGCGCTGAGCCGCTGTTCTTCCTGGACTACATCGGCGGCACCGACGTGACGGACGAGGCCAAGCTTGCCATGGTGGCCGGCGTCGCCGCGGCCTGCCGCAACGCCGGCTGCGCCCTCCTGGGCGGCGAGACTGCCGACATGCCTGGCCTCTACGCCGGGGGCGATTTCGATCTGGTGGGCTTCGTGGTCGGCGTTGTGGAGCGCGACGCCATCATCGACGGCTCACGCATCCGCGAGGGGGACGTCCTGCTGGGCCTGCCCTCGAGCGGTCTGCACACGAACGGCTACTCGCTGGTTCGCAAGCTGTTCGATGTCGGTGTGGGCGGCGACCCAGACGAGGAGCGGGAGCGGCTGGAGGGGACGTGCCCCGGTCTGGACGGCACCCTGGGCGAAGCGCTGCTGGTGCCGCACCGCTGCTACTACCGCGATGTCCAGCCGGTGCTGCCGTCGCTGAAGGGCATCGCCCACATCACCGGCGGCGGCATCCCCGGCAACGTGCCTCGCATGCTCCCCGAGGGGCTCGCCGCCCGCACCGACAAGTCCGCCTGGGAGCCGCAGCCCATCTTCTGCCTCATCCAGGAGCGCGGTAACGTCGCTGAGGAGGAGATGTACCGTACGTTCAACATGGGCATCGGCATGGTGCTGGCCGTGGCCTCGGGGGACGCCGACGCCGTCCGCTCGCGGATCCCGGACGCGCTGGTGGTGGGGGAGGTCATCCAGGGAACAGGCGTGCAGTGGGGGTAGACTCGTAGTGTCACACGAAACGTCGAAGCCCCGGAAGAGCGAATCGGCTCCCAAGACGACCGGTCGCACCATAAGGTACTGGACGCGTCTCTATGATGTCTTTACGTGGCTCGTCTCGCTGGGGAAGATGCCCGCCATCCGCAACACGACCGTGAAACTGGCCGAGGTGGCACCCGGGGAGAATGTGCTCGATGTGGGCTGCGGCACGGGCAGCCTGGCCATCGCCGCCAAGCGCAAGGCCGGCCCCGAAGGCGAGGTGCATGGAGTCGACGCGGCTCCGGAGATGATCGAAGTCGCCCGGCAGAAGGCCGCCAAGAAGGGATTGGATGTCGGTTTCCGCGTCGGCCTGATCGAGGAGATCCCCTTTCCTGACGGCCAGTTCGATCTAGTACTGAACAGCTTCGTGCTCCACCACCTGCCCCACGACCTGAAGCGCAAGGGGTTCGCCGAGATCCGCCGTGTCCTCAAGCCAGGCGGGCGCTTCCTGGTCGCTGATCTCGCGTCCGCCGGCGATTCCCTGATCGGGCGCCTTATGATGGTGCTGATCGGCCACGGCAGGATGCACAGTGATGCAGCGGAGCTGACCGCGATGATGGAAGATGCCGGCTTCGCAGACGTGGAGGAAGTCAAGACCAAATACAGTCAGGTTCTGTTCCTGCGCGCAGAGGGGGACAATCGCCCGGGCAGCGCCAAGGACTAGCCTCATGCCCACGTACCGCGTCTACTACGCCGAGAGGATGCCCCGAGGGGCCGGCGACTGGATGCGCGCCCTCGCCGCGCGCCGCCCCGAAGCGGACCCTGAGGAGATACGCCACCGCGAGATCGAGTGGGAGGAGGAGGTGGAGGCACAAAGCCCGGTGGAGGCGCTCGACGCCTTCTTCCGCGAGCACGTGACGGATCGCACGCAGGTGATGTTGCTGGACGAGACGGGCCAGAGCCACGAGCTCCAGGGCTTGGACTATGACCCCGAGAAGACCTACATCTGGATCGAGGACGACAAGCTGATGGAGTACCAGGGCATGGACGAGACGACCCCCGGCATGGTCACCTGCCCCCTCTGCGGCGGCGAGGGCGAGGTGACGGTCGAGGTGGCGGAGGAGTTCGCCGCCGAGGACGAAGAGGAAGAGGAGGGCTGGGGATAAGGGGTTGACACAAGGCAATGACGACGTAGAATGAGAACAAACATTCGCCACACCAGGGAGGAGCAACGTGCAACAAGCCGAAGTGCTTGAGCGGCGAAGTCTTGGCATCACCGGCAACCCTGATTACGATGGCGAACCCTTCACGGACTTTTCCGCGGTCACTCCCGATACCGACATCGAAACGCTGAACCTCAACTGGCGGGAGCGGGATCTACCGGAGCGAGAGCGGACCAAGCACGTTCATCGCCTGCATCCCTATCTCGGAAAGTTCGTCCCACAGCTCGTAGAGACGTTTCTGCGCAAGTACAAGCCCAGAGTAGTGTGCGATCCGTTTTGCGGCTCGGGCACCACCCTCGTGGAGGCGAACGCTCTGGGGATAGCTTCCATCGGCTGCGATATCTCGCCTTTCAATTGTCTGCTGTCGAAAGTGAAGACGGACTCCTACGACCTCGACCTCCTTGAGCGTGAGATTTCCGACATCCTGCGTCGACTGAAGGACGAGCCACAATTGCCGTTGATTGGTGCGCTCCGTGAGACAGAGGACTACCTATCGAAATGGTACGCGCCTAGGGCGAGGCAGGAGTTGTTTAGTTATCGTTCATTCATTCCAGACTACGAATACCAAGATGTTCTCAGGGTAATTCTCTCGCGCGCTGCACGCTCGGCTCGGCTTACTACACACTTCGATCTCGATTTCCCCAAGGAGCCGACACTTGGGGAGTATTACTGCCATAAGCACGGAAGAACATGTCGGCCAACCGAACAGGCCCTCAAGTTTCTTACTCGCTATAGCTTGGACACGCTACGCCGGATCAGGCAGTTCGCGAGCCTCCGCACTGACGCCTCAGTGACGATAATTCCTGGGGACGCGCGCACCATAGACTTCCCCGAATGCGACATGGTCGTAACCTCGCCGCCGTATGTGGGACTGATCGACTATCATGAGCAGCACCGCTATGCGTATGAACTGCTCGGGCTGGCGGGATATGAGGAACTGGAGATCGGTGCCTCCCGAAAGGGAAACTCTGAGAAGGCGGCGCGGCGGTACATTGAAGAGATGGGTGAATGCTTCTCCAACGTGGCACGGTCCATATCGACGGGCGTCCGGATGGTCGTAGTAGTCCATGACAGACGGGATCTGTACGAAGGTCTCGCTGCTAAATTGGGCTACGCGGTTGAATACCGCTTGCAGCGCCATGTCAATCGTAGGACCGGCCGTCGAGCGGGTGACTTCTTCGAGGACGTGATCGTATGGCGGACGTAGATCGCGATGCCCTCGCGCGAGAAATCGCGCGAATCACGACGCTCGACCATGATAGGGCACGGCGAATTGTGGATGAGTTCGAGCGAACCGTGTCGAAGCCGGTCTTGGAGCGTCTTGCAGGCCTTCGGATGAAGGCCATCATCAGATACAAGAACCCCTATCTCTATCGTGCTAGCGGCATTGAGACCTGTGAGGACATAGTGAGGCGCGCGTTTCAGGACTACGTCAGTGCCAGTTTGGAGGGTGACTTCGGCAAGTTTTTTGAAAGCGTTGCTAGGATTGTCTCCGGCGGCGTAAAGCCAGGGCTCGGCGGTGAGGTGGACTTGGACATTCGCAGCGGAGAGGTCGCCACGCTATATGCAATAAAGTCGGGGCCCAAGGGCTTCAATTCGTCTAGTTTTGCGAAAGCGAGGGACGACCTCAACTCTGCCGAACGTCGCCTAAGGCAAGATAACGTGAGAACTGAGAAGAAGGTCGCGTTCGCGTATGGACGGAAGAAGACTTCCTTCAAGGACGGAATAGAGAGGTTGGCCAGTAAGGATTTCTGGGCGAGCGTCAGTGGGCGCGATGACTTCTACAGATGCCTTCTTTCGATCTGCGCTGTCCTGGCTCCGCTGTATCAGGCTGATATTGAGGCCCCTTACCAGAGGTTACTCGACGAGGCCCACGAGCTGTTCTGTGACGAGAGCATGGTCAACTGGGACAGGGTGCTCAGACTGGTTTCCGGATGATCGCCTTCGTCTCGGTATCGGACAAGACCGGCGTCCAGGAGTTCGCCCGCGGTCTGGTGGAGCTGGGGTTCGATATCTACTCCACCGGCGGCACCGAGCGCGCGCTGGCCAAGGCTAACGTACCCGTCCAGGGCATCTCCTCCCTCACCGGCTTTCCGGAGATCCTGGACGGCCGCGTGAAGAGCCTCCACCCGATGGTGCACGGCGGCATCCTGGCCCGCCGCGATGTGCCCGCGCATATGGAGGAGTTAGCCCGAAGCGGCATCCCGCCCGTCGATCTCGTCTGCGTGAACCTGTACCCGTTCGTGGAGACCGTGTCGAAGCCCGACGTCTCCCTCGACGAAGCACTGGAGCAGATCGACATCGGCGGCCCTACGCTGCTCCGCGCTGCTGCCAAGAACCACCTCTTCGTCCTCGTCCTCGTCGACCCGGCTGACTACGCCGAGGCGTTGGACTGCCTGCGCACGGCGGAGGGAGACCCTGGCAGCGTGCCCCTGGAGTTCCGCCGCCGCCTGGCCCAGAAGGCGTTCCAGCATACGGCTCACTACGACACCGCCATCGCCCAGTACCTGCGGGGGGACGAGGGTTTGCCGGAGCGCATGACCGTGGCGCTGGACAAGGCGCTGGACCTGCGCTACGGGGAAAATCCCCACCAGCGGGCCGCCCTCTACCGCGAGCAGAGGATTGGCGCCGCTGAGGAGGGCATCGTCGCTGCCGAGAAGCTGCACGGGCTCGACCTCTCCTACATCAACGTTATGGACGCCGATGCCGCCTGGCAGGCGGTCCGGGAGTTCGCCGATCCGGCGATCGTCATCGTCAAGCACGCGAACCCCTGTGGCATCGCCACCCACGCAGACATCGCTGAGGCCTACCAGCGGGCCTTCGATTCTGACCCGATATCGCCGTTTGGGGGGATCATCGCCGCCAACAGAACGGTGACGGCGGAGATGGTCGCGGCAATGAAGGGGATGCGCTACGATGTCATCGTCGCTCCGGACTACGAGGAGGCGGCGCTGGAGCGCCTGCGCAAGCGCCGCGACCTGCGCATCCTGCGGGCCGACGCCCGCCCGTCTGGGCGGATGCCGGAGGCAGCTCCGGCCGAGGGTTGGGACTACCGCCGCGTCTTGGGTGGCGCTCTGGTACAGGAGAGCGACCGCTATCCGGACGACGAGATGGGGCTGCGAGTCGTCACCAAGCGGGCGCCCACGGCGGGGGAGCTGGCGGACCTGCGCTTCGCCTGGAAGGCGGTGAAGCACGTCAAGTCCAACGCCGTCCTCATCGCCAAGGACGGGGCGACCGTGGGCATCGGCGGCGGACAACAGAACCGTAAGGCCCCAGTGGAGCTGGCGCTGCGCCTCGCCGGGGAAAAGGCGAAGGGGGCCGTGCTGGCTTCGGACGCCTTCTTCCCCTTCGCGCGCGACGACGCTGTGGAGATGGCCTGCCGGGCCGGCGTCACCGCCATCATCCAGCCCGGCGGCGCCATCCGGGACTCGGAGGCGATCGAGGTGTGCGACGAGTACGGCGTGGCCATGGTGTTCAGCGGCGTGCGTCACTTCCGTCACTAGCGTTGGCCGCCAAACGCAGTATCGACCGACTCCAGAGACTCGTCGGTGGGCTCGCCCCCACTGACCGAGAGCTCTTCCAGCGGCTGTTCCGTCTGACTGTGAGCGAGGGTTGCCTTAAGGTACCTGAGAGCATGCGTAGCTGGGCAGAGGAGCGATTCGGCGACGTGGGGGAGGTAGAGCGGCAGAGGTTGGTTCGGGTAGCGAACCGCTGGACGGGGGAGGAGACAGCGTTCAACCCGCTGCGGGGCCGTCGGCCGCGGCAGACGGAGGCGCCTAGCCCGCAGGGGGACGGCGGCGATCCCCTGGACCAACCGCTGGCGATGACGCCCGAGGACGTATTCGGCCGCATCCAGGGGGAGCAGTGTCTGACGGCGGCCAACGTGGCCAAGGCCGTCGGCTGGCACGGCCTCATCATCTTCCGGGAAGTGGACCCGCTGGCGTTCACCCTGGAGTCGCTGCGCGATTGCCTGGAGACGGCCCGCCGTTGGTGGCGGGCCGTCCATGAGCGCGACGGCCAGGCGGTCTACCCGCTGCTGTTCTGGAACTGCGGGGCGTCGGCCGGGGCGTCCCTGCGCCACGCTCACGCCCAGGTGATGCTGGCCCGCGGCAGACACTACGGCGGCATTGAGCGGCTGCGGGCCGCGGCCCAGGAGTATCGTGCGACCCACGGCTCCGACTACTTCCGCGACCTCGTGCGTGTCCACGCCGCTCTGGGCTGCGCTTTCACTCGCGAGGGCGTTGCCGTGCTCGCCTCGCTGGTGCCGATGAAGGAGCGGGAGGTCACCCTCATAGCGCCGGAGCCGCAGGATCGACTGGCCGAGGTGCTGTATGCTGTCCTCGACTGCTACCGCGGCCGGCTTGCGGTGCGCTCCTTCAACCTGGCTCTGTTCGGTCCGCCCCTGGCCGCCACGGAGGATGATTGGCGGCGGTTCCCCCTGGTGGTTCGGCTGGTGCAGCGCGGCGGTGCCGGTGGGGCGGCGTCGGACATCGGCGGCATGGAGTTGTTCGCCGCCAGCGTCGTCTCCCACGACCCGTTTGAGCTGGCGGAAGCGTTGGCCGCTTCGGCCTAGAGTCGCTGGCCAGCGGTGAGCGAGGCGGCCGCTGACTGCTGGTTCCCTTGACAAAGAGTGACGATGACCGGAAACTATTGGTGGCGATGCTAGGCCCGCCTTATTAGCAACCTCACATTCGTAACGGCGGCGGTCCTCGCTCTTGGGCGGGCTCGGAGAGGAAGGACCAGGCGACAATGCCCCCGCTCGAAATCCTCTTCCGTGATGTGCCGGAAGGGATGGAGTTCATCGCCGTCCTGCTCGCCGTCCTGGGCTCGCTGGCGATCATGGTGCTCTTTGGCGCCTGGTGGTCCCGGTGAGGTGAGGATAGATGTCGGCAGCGGAAGAGCCGGGCAAGCCACGATCCTGGCGGGATCGCATCTACGATAGGCTGTTCCACAACTACATCTGGCAGTCCATCTTCCGTTCCGGCTACCCCAATACTCCCCGCAACCAGATGCTGGTGGTGGCCACCAACGTCTTTCTCCACCTCCACCCCACGCGCCTCCACCGCACGCATGTAAAGATCACTCACACGTATTGTCTCGGCGGCCTCACCTTCTTCATGTTCATCATCCTCACCGTCACCGGCGTGCTGCTCATGTTCTACTACGTGCCCGATGTGAACCGGGCCTATCAGGACATTGCCGCCCTGGAGACGAATGTAAGGTTCGGGCTTCTCATGCGGAACCTGCACCGCTGGACGGCGCACGCCATGGTGATCCTGCTGTTCCTGCATATGATGCGGGTTTTCTACACGGGCGCATATAAGCCGCCGCGCGAGTTCAACTGGGTGGTGGGCGTAGTGCTGCTGGTGCTGACCCTGCTCCTGAGCTTCACCGGCTACCTGCTACCCTGGGATCAGTTGGCCCTGTGGGCGGTCACCGTCGGACACGGCATCGGCGGCTCCACCCCCTATCTGGGGGAGGAGGTGCAGACGGTGCTATTTGGTGGCTTTGAGATCGGGCAGCCGGCGCTGCTCCGCTTCTACACCTTGCACGTCCTGGGCCTGCCCCTGTTGGCGGCGATAATGATGGCGGTTCACTTCTGGCGCGTCCGCCGTGACGGCGGCATGGCGCGTCCACTCTAGGAGGGGAAGGGCGAAAACATGGCCATAGAGGCCCAACGGCTGCCGCCCGCAGAGGCGGCCAGGCCCCGGCCCAAGCGCGAGCGAGAGGAGGAGGTGATGGTCTGGCCGGAGCTCGTGTTCATCGAGTTCATCGCTGCGACCCTGTTCACCATTACCTTCCTTGTTGTCTCGGTGTTCATCAATGCGCCTCTCCTGAACCGCGCCAACCTGAACGTAACCCCCAACCCATCCAAGGCGCCCTGGTACTTCCTCAACCTCCAGGAGCTCCTGCTACACATGGACAGGGCGTGGGCTGGCGTCCTGGTTCCGACCATAGCGCTCGTGTTCTTCGCTGCCATACCCTACATCGACCGCAGCCGGCACATGCAGGGCCTGTGGTTCGGGACCAAGTACTCTGTCCGCCTGACGGTCATCGCCGCCGTCTATGCGATGGTCGTCAGCTTCGGCCTCGTCGCCGTCGACGCCGGCGACACTACCGGCACCGAGCGCCTGACTCGCTGGATCCCCGCCTGCTCCGAGGACGCGGTCCACGCCGCCTGGCCCTGTCTGCGCGATGAGCCCGGCGCCGAGCATAAGGGCATCCTCTCCACCAAGGACTTCTCCAAGCGGCTGGAGTTCTCCATCGGCCACCTCGATTGGCCGCAGGACTTCTCCCGCGTGCCGTGGCCGTTCAACAGGAAAAACGAAGACGGTTGGTCGATAACCGACCCCAAAGGTTGGGGCGACTGGAATCTGGGCGGTATTGGCCTGCCTAACATCCACGGCTGGGGGGGTGAACACCTCAACATCCCCAGCGCCATGGCCGAGCAGGTGATCCCGCTCGGCGCTATCGCCTTCTTCGCCGTGTTGATCATCTATGTCCTCTTCCGCCTGGGTTGGCTGCGCACGAGACGGGACGTGATGATTGTGATGTTCACCGGGGTCATGGCGGGCTATCTGGCCCTCACCCTGGTGGGCAGCTTCTTGCGCGGCCCAGGTCAGGATCTCATCGCCCCTTGGGATATCAAGGTTGACGAGGGATAGCTAGAGGTAAGACGCCATGGAATCTGACGATCGACCCACACCGGCAGAGAACATGCAGGAACGCCCGGAGTTGGCGCAGGCCGCACAGCCGGCGGCGAAACGACGCTCCGTCACCCGGCGGGTATTCGTGTTGGGAGGCTTCTGGAGCACCCTCGGCCTCGCCGTAGTGGGGCTTCTTGGCCCTTCCCTCGACTTCGCCTGGACTCGCGATCCCGCCGGCGCTGCCCGGATGGTGCGAGTGCCTAAGGAAAGCGTCCCCAATCCGGGCGATGACCCCGTGCGCATCCCCGAGGGCAGGTTCTTCCTCGTCAACCTGGAGCCCGGCGTCACCCCCAACGGAGAGGAGTCGTCCGGAGGGCTTCTCGCCCTCTGGCAGAAATGCCCGCACCTTGGCTGCACCGTACCCTGGCGACCCGACTTCACCTACGGCGGCCACACCGGTTGGTTCCGCTGCCCCTGCCATGGCTCTACCTTTACCAAGGAGGGCGGCATTCTCGTCTTCGGTCCGTCCTCCCGGCCGATGGATCGGTTCCTCCTAGAAGTACAGGAGGATGGCAGCGTTGTTGTAAGCGTGGGTGTGAGCGTAGCGGAGAAGGGCAGCCCGGACAACCCGTCCAGGGCCGTTCCCTATGAAGCCTAGAGATTCGATAAGAGGACAAGGAGAGACGTTCGCAGCTCGATGAACACTGGTAGGCAGGTCAACGTCATGATCGGGCTCCTGTTCGTGTTCCTCGTGGGCACTTTCCTCTACTGGATGTGGGACGCGGGCTTCGATGTGATGGGCCTTGAGGTCAGCGCCCGAGGCGACGATGCCCAGGAGCGGCAGATTCTCGTCAATGCCGAACGGGGCGGCGCGGTGTTCGCGGAGAACTGCCGCAACTGCCACGGCGTGAGCGGACTGGCCGCGCAGGAGAGCACTGAACTGCCGGGCCTCCCTCTCAACTCGCAGTTGAACCGGCCCGTGGATCCTGAGACCGGCCTCGTCGACGTCGGCGAGCTCACCACCAGGCAGAGCATCGTTCGCGACACCATCACCTGTGGCCGCGTGGGCACTCTCATGCCCACCTGGTCGGAGGGCCAGGGCGGCCCCCTTAACAACTTCCTCATACAGCAACTGGTGACCCTCATCACCGGCGCCACCCCGGACTTGGACATCCCGGACGATCCCAACCTCATAAGCGAGCGCGGATGGGAAGCGGCGTTGGAAGCGGCCAACCACGCTGATCTCTTGCCTGGCAAGGACCTCGTTCGCGCTGTTGGCCCTGAGGATACTGTCTTCGTCCTCATGGATGCCCAGGGTCTCACCGTTGACGGTCTCATCCGCATCGACGGTGAGGTGGTGAGGGTTGTCGACGCTCCGGCCGGCAGCAGCCTTCTCGACGACGTCACCGCTGACCAGACTGACCTTCCGGTCCAAGCCGCTGGCGATCTGTTCAGCAGTGAGGACATCGTCCAGGTCGGATCGGAGCGGATGCTGGTCGTCTCTGCCTCCGGCGACATCCTGAAAGTGGAGCGGGCGGCCGAGGGCACCAGCGCCAGCAAACATCGTGTAACGGCGGCGGTGTTCGAGCCCGGTGACCAGATATTGGTGGAGCGGGCCGCTTTCGGCACGATGGCCCAGGAGCACCAGGCCGGTTCCCCTCTCTACGCCTCCCCTTTGGAGCCGCCGACGGGCCCGCTCACCGGCGAAGGCGGTACGCCGCCCTGCGGCCAGCGCGCTCCCACCGCTACTGCCACCCCAACCCCAACGCCTGCTCCCTGATCGCCTGAGGTCTACCCCAACCAGTGACCGCTTGGTGACCCAAGTGGGTGACGACGCCGCAGTACTGGTCGCCCCCATCTCGATGCAACGCCCAGGCAATCCAGAGACGCGGCCCCGTCGTTCCAGTTCATAGAAGCCCTTTCGCCCGGGAGGAATCGCCTATGTTAATCCTATCGTTCATCCGTAGCCGCGTATTCGTAGCGCCGCTGGTGATCGGCGCGGCGCTGTTGGTGGCAGTCGCCTGTGGGGACGACGGCGACGGTGTGGAGACACCGGCTGCCGGCCAAACCCCGGCCGCCGAGGATACTCCTGTTGCTGACGAAACGCCGACTGGCGGCGCGACAGCAGAGATCAGCATGATTCCAGGCATACAGTTCGACACGGCGGAGTTGATGATCGCGGCCGATACGGAGGTCACGATTACAGTCAACAACACCGACACCGGCATCGCCCACAGCTTCGCCGTGTACAGGAGTCGAGACGCCGCCGAGAACGGGGAGGAAGCGCTGGCCGCCACCGAGATCTGCACCGCTCCCTGCACCGGCACGGTCACCCTGAACCTGAGCGCCGGCGAATACTTCTTCCGCTGTGAGGTGCACCCGGCTCAGATGACCGGGACACTCGTCGCTGAGTAGCTTCAGTTGACGACCGCATAACGGGTGCGCTATATTCGCCGCTGGGCGTGCCGAAGGGTAGGACGTATACCTTCGGGGAGGATGAGAAGCAGTGGCGAACCAGGTAGGCAAGCGCTACCAGTGCACGAAGTGCGGCGCGGAGATGATCGTCACCAAGGGCGGCGAAGGCGACCTGAGCTGCTGCGATCAGCCGATGCAGCAGAAGCAGTAGGGAGTGGTAAGCCGTGGCTAACCAGCTAGGCAAGCGGTTCCAGTGCGAGACCTGCGGCACCGAGGTGCTGTGCATCAAGGCCAGCGAAGGTTCTGTCGCCTGTTGCGGCAAGCCTATGGAGCTGATACAGCCCAAGGTGCTGCCCTCGGCCGACTGAGAGGCGATAACCGCAACCAAGAATGCGGCAGCCTCTTCTCTCTAACATCGCCTAGCGGTAGGTGAACTCGAACAGACCCTCGCCGCTTTCCGCGTCGATGAAGACGTTCCACTCATGATTGGGAGGGCAGCGCTCGGGGTCATAGGGGGTCGGCTCTCCGCCCAGCTCGCCGCAGATCATAGGATGGATCTCGACTCCCTCCATCGTTATCAGCCATACGGGCTTGTCACGGCAGCGGACTTGCCTTTCGTCCTCGCGGCAAACCTGGGTGTCCGTGGTGAGGAGCACATAGGTGGCGGAGATGGCGCTGGCCTGCATAGCATTGCCGGGACTGTCAGCGGCGGCCAAGGCGACAGCCCGCTCCATGGAGACGGCTGGGGTTCCGGAGGCCGCCTCCACGACGTAGCCTTGGCCCCTCAGCCCCTCGTAGTCGATGTTGGGCCCGGCAGCGCCGCCGCAGGCGCTTATCGCCGCGACCAGGAGAGCTAGGCCGAAAAGAACAAAACGTGCCATCCCACTCCATAAAACGAGAGCGCTTAGCGAGAAGTTCCGCTGGGGGATCCTCCTCTCTTGTCCCCTGCCTGCTATCGCTTAGCGGCAGGCCCTCTCTTGGACTTGGGCAACCGCTGGCCTTCCTTATCGGCCGGAAACAGGCTCTCTCCCCGCGGCGCCACCTCGCCCAGGGTGCTGCCGCCCACCTCCCCTGACTCCTGGTAGTTGCGAAGATACTCTTCGCTCACAAAGAACATTCATATGCAGAAGCCATCCCGGGCTATGTCCTCATGGTGCCGCTCGCAGGGGCAGATCTTCTTGCGATCCTCATCAGGATCGCCGGACAGGGTCATTCAAGGGCAGAACAGACGGCCGTGGTTGACCAGGTTCTTGGCAAGACCCTTCTGGACCTCCTCTACGACCTCAGACAGGGGGAAGAACTCGTATGAGCCCTTCTCCACGTAGCGTTCTGACATCCGCTTGGCGCGGGCTAGAGCGTCCTCGAAGGCTATCTCCTTGGCCATCGCTGGTCCTTTCGGGCTCTTGGGGAGCAGTGTCAAATCCAGTTTACGCCGGAGGGTGCAACGTCTTCAAACCTGGGTCTGCGCGGGCTGTCGGCCAACTCGATAGTTACGCATTTCACTTGACAGGCCGTCCGGCCGACAAATACAATGGCACGCGAACGCCAATCTCACGTCTGGAGGGATGTGCTTGCCTGAAGTCAAGATCGGGGCCCACGAGAGCTTCGAGCAGGCGCTGAAGCGGTTCAACAAGCTGGTGCAACAGACCGGTATCCTGGCCGAGGCCCGCCGTCGAGAGCACTTCGAGCCGCCCAGCGTCAGGCGCAAGAAGAAGGCCGCCGCCAAGCGCCGAAAGAGCCTCAAGAACAGCCAGCGCGGCTAGTACCATCTAGCGAGCACCTGCCAGCACAGGACCCTCCATGTCCCTTAAAGAGCAACTGGCTGACGATCTCAAAGCCGCTCTACGAGACAAGGATGAGCCCCGCAAGATCGCGATCCGGCTGACCCTTACGGCCATCAAGACAAGCGAGGTCGAGAAGGGAAGCGAGCTGGACGACGCCGCTGTCCTTACTCAGATCGCCAAGCAGGTGAAGCAACGTAAAGAGAGCATCGATGCCTACAAGAAGGGTGACAGGCAGGACCTCGTTGCTAAGGAAGAGAGCGAGCTAGCGGTCCTACAGGCCTACCTCCCGAAGCAGCTTAGCCGCGATGAGCTGACTCAGGCCGCCCGCGAGGTGATAGCGGAGGTGGGCGCCAGCGGCCCCGCAGACAAGGGCAAGGTGATGCCCGTCCTCATTAAGCGTCTGGCCGGACGCGCCGAAGGCCGGGAGATCAACGAGACGGTTACGGAGATCCTAGCTTCCCTCTAGCTGCTCCCATAGGCGGTTGCTGAAACGCATCGAGGTGTCAGCACGTCGTTTTTCTCCACACCAGCGTTTGCTATGATTGTTTGTGACCTCCTCTGAGAGGGCGGGCGAGTATGATAGGCAGGTACGCCAGGCGCACGGTCTCTCCCCTGCGGGCCACCCTGTTCGCGGTGGGCCTGGGTGTCGCTCTCATCTTCGTCATCTCCCCCAGCGTTCCCGGCAGCGCGGACGGGACGATTGACGGCGAGGACGTGGCGGCGGCGGTCATGGTATCGCTGTTGGCCGGCGGCGCTCTGGGCCTTTACCTCTACCTGTTCCAGCCGCCGGAGCTTAACACGGTGGCACGGCTGTTCGTACTCGCCTTGCTGGTCCTCCTCTGGGTGGCGGCCGCCAAGTTCTTCCTCTCCATCACCCTGCCAGACAACGAGCGGCTGTACCTGTCCTACATGCTGCCAGTGGCCGCCGCGCCGATGATTGTTGCCGTCTTGCTGGACGCTGGCCTGGCTGTGGTGGTCGCGGCCCTCATGGCCCTCCTCGCTGCCTTCGCCGGCTTCTACCTCCCTGACGCCCGCGAGGCGCTGGCCAAGCACCCGCTGGATGCCCTCCAGATGGTGACGGCGTTCTTCCTGGGCGGGCTCGTGGGCATCTTCACCGTCCACCGCGCCGAGCGGATGAATAGGTACCTGGTGGCCGGGAGCGTGGTCACTGTGGTCTCCTTCATCGTCCTGCTCTCCTTCTGGCTGCTCTCCAGCGGCCGCGAGGCGGACGAGCCGTTGTGGATGATCGTGGCCACCGGGCTGGGTGGCCTCCTTTGCGCCGTTGTCGTTGTGGGCGCGACGGTCATACTCGGGTTGCTGTTCGGCATTACCACTCGCATGCAGCTCATGGAGTTGGCCCAGCTCAACCACCCCCTGCTGCGGCGGCTCCAGGAGCAGGCCCCGGGCACCTTCCACCATAGCGTCATCGTCGGCAACCTGGCCGAGAGGGCGGCCGATCTGGCCGGCGCCGACTCCCTCCTGGTGAGGGTGGGCTGCTACTTCCACGACATCGGCAAGGTGGCCAAGCCCGTGTACTACATCGAGAACCAGGTTCAGGGCGAGAACCCCCACGACAAGCTGGCGCCAGCCTCCAGTGCCAAGGTGGTCGCCGACCATGTCCGCACCGGAGTGGGGCTGGCCAAGCGCCACCGCGTGCCGGCCCGGGTGCGTGCCTTTATCGCTGAGCATCACGGCACGCGCCTGGTGACCTATTTCTACCGCAAGGCGGCCGCCGACGACGCGACGACGGACCCCGCCAAGTTCCGCTACCCTGGGCCCAAGCCCCAGAGCAAAGAGACCGCCATCGTCATGCTGGCCGACTCTGTGGAGGCGGTCGTCCGCTCCAGCCGCGACCGTTCAGCCGACCGCATCGACTCCCTGGTGGATGCGGTCATCGCCGAGCGCGTAGCCGAAGGCCAACTGGAGGAGTGCGACCTGACCCTGCGCGACCTGAAGACCATCGCCGAATCGTTCAAGGCGACGCTGCGCGGCGTGTATCACCCACGCATCGACTACCCCGCGCCCAAGGCGGCGGAGCGGGCCGCCGTAGCCGCCGCGGGCCTCTCCCCGGAGCCCCTCACCGGCCCCATGGACGGCACCGCACCGCCCGTGGAGGTGGAGCGGCCGCGGCGCTGAGCCGCCTGATGGGCTTGACCGCCGCCTAGAGCCTACCTACCGGCAGGCGGGTCGGCGGCACTATGCGAATGTAGAGGAGGCCTTCAGGCCTTCATGCTGCTGGTGGCGACCTTCAGTTCGCCGCTACATGCTCTTCGGGCGTGCTGTGTCGGCTTCATCGTGCTCGGGCTGCCGTTCCCAATACCCCGCGAACCGCGACAGCATCCGCACTGCCCGCTCCACGCTGGGGAACAGGGCCAATCCGGCCCCCGTCAGCTTCTCCCGTGCTCCTGACACCAGACGCCACAGCCCCTCGTCCCCATAGTCGGCCGGGCCGAGGACGACGGCTAGAGGTTTGCGGGTACGGATGCCCACGTGGACGAACCGCTCCGGTATGCGAGCCAGAAGCGCCTTCGCGTTGGGTCGGCCCAGCGCCCACGCCTCGCCCACGTTGGCCAGCAGCATGTCGATGCCCGGGCTTTCGTCCATCCACTCCAGCACCTGCGTTCCCCCCAGGCCGCTGCCGGCGAGGATGGACTGGTCCACGGGGTTGGTGATCCAGCCGGCCAGGTTGGGCGCCTTCTCGGCGATGCGGCGCTCCACGTCCTCGGGCAGGGGTGGCACGCTCAGCCCCACCTCCTCGCACAGGTCGGCCGTGAGCACCGAGCGGCCGCCGCCGCCGCCCACCATCCCCAGGCGACGACCAGTGCCCGGCCGCATGTGCGCGAAGGCGATGAGCATGTCTACGAACTCCTCCACCGTGCCCACGGCTAGGGCTCCCGCCTGGGCGACGGCGGCGTCCCAGACGGCCTGCTGTCCCGCCAGGGCCGCGGTGTGGGAGGCCGCGGTGCGCCATCCGGCCACCGTTCGTCCTCCCTTGAGCACCACTACCGGCTTGCGGGCCGCTGCCGCCGACAGCGACGCCAGGAAGCGACGGCCGTCACGGATGCCCTCTATGTAGGCCCCCACCACCCCGCTTTCCCCGTCTCCAGCGAAGTAGTCCAGGAAGTCCGCTTCCGTCAGGTCCAGGCCGTTGCCGTAGCTCACAGCCTTGGAGAAGCGCAGGCCACGGGGCCCGCCCAAGTAGGTCAGCTCAAATAGCAGGTTCCCGCTCTGCGATAGGACCCCCACGTTCCCCGGCTGCTGCGGCATGTCCGCCCGGAAGGATATCCCTTGCCGGGGGTAGACGAGCCCCATACAGTTGGGGCCGATGATCCGCACCCCTTTCCCTCGGGCCCGCTCCGCCAGCCGCCGCTCCAACTCCGCGTCCTCCTCTCGGCCCGTCTCAGAGAAGCGGGCTGTGAACAACTGGAGAGCGCGTGCCCCCTTGGCGGCGCAGTCGTCTACCAGCTCCAGCACTGCCGAGGCGGGGATGCAGCAGATGACGTAATCGACCTCGCCAGGCACGTCCCGCAGCGAGGGGAAGGTGGGCAGTCCCAGTAGCTCTTCCGTGCGGGGGTTAACCGGATAGATGCGGCCAGAGTAGCCGAACTTCTGCAGGGAGCTGACGTAGTCGTAGCCGGGAGTATTCGGGTTGGCGGAAGCGCCCACCACTGCGATGGAGCGGGGGTGGAGGATCGCCTCTATCTCGGCGGCAACGTCCGTTGAGGAAGTCTCATACGTCACGGCCACAGGATAGCATGGAGGAATAGAGCACTGGAGCGATCCTGCCCCATTGCTTAATTGTTCCGTTGTTCTGGAGGGGTGTGGTAAAAGGAGGACGGAGATGCGCTTCGCCGTTGTCGTATTCCCCGGCACCTAGAGCGACTACGACACCCACTACGCGCTGTCCAGCGGACTGGGTGGTCAATCGGCTGGCAAAGGGGGGCCGGGTACAAGGAGGTTGCCGTGTTCAGAGGTGATATATTCGCAGCGCTGAGGGGCTTCGCAGTCTTGCTGGCGGTTGCCTTGTTGCTCGCCTTGCTGGCGGCGGTGGCCTGCGGGGATGGAGACCAGGATGGGGGTGAGACACCCGCTGCCCCTCAGACTCCTGCGGCCGATCAGACACCCGAGGGCGGGGAAATGCCTGAAGCCGACGGTGGTGAGGAGGGTCTCCAAGAACTCGAGGCCTTCGTTGGACAGGCCATCGAGCGTCTTACTGCAGTCGAGGGCCTTACTGCAAAGGTGACGTACAGGGCCAGCAGTGAATCGATGAGCGGGTCGGCGGAGCTGGAGTTGGTGATGGTGCAGCGGCCGCCTGATTATCGCTTCGAGGTCGTAAGCAGGGAAGGGGGGGAGGAGAAGCGATCCGTCTCCATCATCGCCGGGGGCAACGCGTACGGCTGTGCGCCTGGTCAGTCGATGTGTGCCCCGTTGGATGTGTCAGACGCACTGTCAGTGGCGGGGGGGGGTGGGTTTCGACTGGCTGCTCAGTCCACTGCGCGGGATCGCTGAGGGGCCGGAGCATGTGGACCTTCTCGACAGGTCAGAGCGGGAGATCGTCGGCGTCCAGGGCACCTGCTTCGCGCTGCGAAGCACCGTGGCCGGTGGGGGCGAAAGCGAGATGTGCTTCTCCCAAGAGGGCCTGCTGCTGTTCCTGCGGTTAGAGGAGGGCGGCAGGATCGTCACCGTCGAGGCCACGTCCGTGTCCACGGACGTGACGGACCAAGACTTCGAACTGCCCTACGAAATCCTGCAGTAGAGCGGACGGTTACGAGGCCTACCCGCCAGAGTCCATCTGCTGGCACGCGTCGTCTATCGTCGTTGATATGAATAAACACGCCCGCGTGGGAGCGTCACGTTACACACGGTTCCTGGTGTGGTATAAAGGGCGCGGAATGCCGCTTCGCTTCGCCGTCGTCGTATTTCCCGGTACCTGGAGCGACCACGACACCCACTACGCGCTGGCCAGCGTACTGGGTCAGGAGGCGGACCTCGTCTGGCACCGGGAGCGCGACCTCTCCCGCTACGACGTAGTGGTGCTCCCGGGAGGCTTCTCCTACGGGGATTACCTTCGCGCGGGGTCGATCGCCCGCTTCTCGCCGGTGATGGAGGCGGTAGCCGCCCACGCCGAGGCGGGCAAGCCCCTCATCGGCATCTGCAACGGCTTCCAGATCCTGTGCGAGGCGCACCTGCTGCCTGGTGCCCTCATGCGCAACGATTCGCTCCAGTACCGATGCATCTGGGTGAATCTGCGGGTGGAGAACGCCGAGACGCCCTTCACGCGGGCCTGTCGGCCCGGCCAGGTGCTGCGGGTGCCCATCTCCCACGGCGAGGGGCGCTACGTGGCCGATGAGGAGACGCTGGCCGAACTCGAGTCCTCCGGGCGCGTGGCGTTCCGCTACTGCACCAGCGAGGGCGAGGTGACGGCGGAGGCGAATCCCAACGGCAGCGTGAACAATATCGCGGGCATCGTCAACGAGCGTGGCCACGTGCTGGGAATGATGCCTCACCCGGAGCGGGCCTGCGAGCCGCTCATGGGGAGCGAGGATGGCCTGGCATTGTGGCTATCGCTACAGGAATGGGCGAAGGCGGTGGCTTGAGACGATAACTTATGCTGTTTGAGCCGACCACGGCTGCACCCTTCCCCGTCCGCCTTGAGGCGGACTACCCGCAGCGTCTCTCCCGCCTCAGCACCTTCTTCCGGCTCATCCTCGCTATCCCTGTCGTCGTAGTCCTCTATCTGCTGGGGCAGGGTCTGCTTGGGGCCTATTGGGTCGGCATACTGGTGCGTGGGAGGCCGGTGCGCTGGCTGTTCGACGCCAACGTCGCGGTCTTGCGGTTCACCCTCCGTGCAGATGCTTACTTCCTCCTCCTCACCGATCGCTATCCCCCCTTCGATGGCGAATGGGATGTCCGCTTCGAGGTGGACCGCCCGGAGCGTCTCTCCCGCTGGCGGTTGGTCATCTGGAAGACGGTCACGGTAATCCCGCATCTCATAGTGCTGGCGTTCGTGTTTGTAGGTGTCTTCGTTGTGGTCATCCTCGCCTGGTTCGCGATCCTCTTCACCGGTCGCTACCCCCAGGGGATGCACTCCTTCGTCTCCGGCTGGCTGCGCTGGGTCGCCCGCGCTGGGTCTTACTGGATCTCGCTGACGGACGAGTTCCCCTCCTTCAGCCTTTCAGCGGACGTGGGCCCCGCCTACCACAGCAGCTACGTCATATCCGCCATCTTCGGCTGGCTCATCGTGCTGGCTTGGGTCGGCGGCGTCAGCGCTATAATAGCCTGGCCCGGGCAGACCGAAGAGGTCACCGTCTCCTACCAGCGGTTGCTCCGGGGCGAGGCCTCCCCCGCGGTGGAAGTGTCCGATCTGGGGGTAGTGCTGCTGGACGCGGAGGATCCCTACGTCTTTGACGAGGGGCTCTATCAACCGAAGGTGGGACACCGCTTCGTGCTATTCCATCTCATGTTGAGCAACTACCGCGATGCTCCGGGTGACCTGGGAGTGGGAGTGGGGGAGGGAGACTTTCGCCTCAAGGACTCGCTCGGCGACGGCCACGACCCGTTGCTGGCCACCGTGGGCGGACGGGAGCCGCCGGTACAGCTTGCGGAGGGAGGGCAGGCGGTGGTGGCGGTCGTGTTCGAGGTCGACGAGGATGGTCAGCCCACTGAGCTGAAGTACAGTCTCAGCGTCGGCTTCAAGCAGAGGGTGAAGTTCGTGTTCGAATAGCAGTCGACTAGCCTGAGAAGGGAGGCAGGTCATGGCCGTAGAAACGACAGTCGCCGGGGCGCCGGGCTATCCCCTGCGCTACGACGTGGAGTACCCGGAGGAGCTGTCCCGCTGGCTCATCTTTGTCAAGTGGCTCCTGGCGATTCCCCACTTCATTATCCTGTATGCCCTTGGCATCGCCAGCAGCGCAGTCACGTTCATCGCCTGGTTTGCCATCCTGTTCACCAAGCGCTACCCGCGGGGCCTGTTCGACTTTGTCGTGAACGTCAACCGCTGGAACGCCAACGTGCTCGCCTACTACGGATTGTTTCGGGACGAGTACCCGCCGTTCTCCTGGGAGCCGGGCCAGTACGCTGTCACCTACGAGGTAGACTACCCCGAAGAGCTGTCCCGCTGGCTCATCTTCGTCAAGTGGCTGCTGGCGATCCCCCACTTCATCGTTCTGCTTTTGCTGTATATCGGGGCGTCCGTGGCCTGGGTCATCGCCTGGTTCGCTATCCTGTTCACCAAGCGGTTCCCCCGCGGCCTGTTCGACTTCATCGTTGGCGTCGTGCGATGGCAGTACCGGGTTGGCGCATACACCAACTTCCTGCGCGACGACTACCCGCCCTTCAGCCTGAGCTAGGCCGGTCGCTTGTGGTAGCATGACGCGAACCTTGCCGTGGGCGAGATCGCGGTCGCCGTATCTCATATGGCGCCGGGCTGCCACGAGGCGGCGCTTGACGGCCCGTCGCTGTCAACGGGCAGGTGATCACTTCAGAGGGAAGTAAGGTCGTTGTGGACTACACAGCCACCCTTGGGTACCCTATCTCCTACTCCGTGGCGTACCCTGAAAGGCTCTCGCGACGGAAGGGCGTCCAGCGAGCGCTCGGTGCCCTGGTCACCTGGGTCGTGCCGGCGGGCCTGGGCTACGTCAGCGCCGTGTTCTACCTGTGGCTGCCAGTGATAGTCGCCTCCCTCATCGCCGCCGGTGTCGTCGGCTTGCCGCTGGCCGTGGCGACTCGCATCCGGGGCAAGGGGTTACACCGCTTTATGGCGGAGGACGCCCCGGTCTTGGAGCGCCATGCCGAGTACGCGATCGCCGCGGCCTCATACGCCCTGTTTCTCACCGACGCCTCGCCCAGGCAAGCGATTGGCCAATCGGTACGGCTGCAGATCAGGCGCGGAGGCGACTTTGGCTGGGTTCGGGCCGCCGTCACCCCCATCTTGCTGTTGCCGCATATCCTGTTGCTGACCTTGTTCGCCTTCGCGTTCATGCTCATCGTTCCGGTAAGCGCGGTCTTCGCTGTCGTTTTTGAGCACTACCCCCGCTGGCTCTTTGGGTTCACGGCGGGCTATCTGCGCTGGATAGCCAGGGGTCTTGGGTACTGGCTATCGCTCACCGATCGCTATCCGCCCTTCTCCTTCAAGGAGGAGGTGTAGACATGGGCGAGACCGGCCGTCGAATACGTGGATTCCCTGTGCTACGATGGCGTTGATTTCATGGCCGTAGATCAGAGTGTCCTCGACTCCATCGCCCTCAGCCGCGATGAGTACGATCTCATCGTCTCCCACCTGGGCCGCGAGCCCACAGAGGTCGAGCTGGGGATATTCGGCGCCCTGTGGAGCGAGCACTGCGGCTACAAGAACTCGCGCCCCCTCTTGCGCCAGCTCCCCGCCGAGGGCGCCTACGTGCTCACCCGCCGCGGGGCTGAGAACGCCGGCGCCGTCGACATCGGCGATGGCATGTGCGTGGTGATGAAGATCGAGTCCCATAACCACCCCTCGGCCATCGAGCCGTACGAGGGGGCAGCGACGGGCGTCGGCGGCATCGTGCGCGACATCTTCGCCATGGGCGCGCGGCCCATCGCTATTCTGGACTCCCTCCGCTTCGGCCCCCTGGAGGACCCGCACAACCGCTATCTGTTCGGCGGCGTGGTGGGCGGCATCGGCGGCTACGGCAACTGCCTCGGCATCCCCACCGTTGGCGGCGAGGTCGTCTTCGAGTCCGCCTCAGGCGGATACTCGGCCAACCCCCTGATCAACGCCATGTGCGTTGGCGTTACCTCCATCGACAAGCTTGTCAGCGGCAAGGCTGAGGGCGAAGGCACGCTGCTCATGCTCGCGGGCGCCGACACCGGCCGCGACGGCATCCACGGCGCCTCCGGGCTCGCCTCCCGCACCGACCCCCAGGCCCGCTTCGATGAGCTTCGGCCCGCCGTCCAGGTAGGCAACCCCTTCCTGGAGAAGATGCTCATGGAGGCCTGCATCGATCTGGCTGGCAACCACGCCGACTGGATCACCGGCATCGAGGATCTGGGTGCCGCCGGTCTTACCTCCGCCTGCCTCGAGGCCGCTTCCCGCGGTGGCTCCGGACTCCGCATCGATATCGCCAAGGTACCCCGCCGCGAGGAGGGGATGACCCCCTACGAGGTCATGATCTCCGAGTCCCAGGAGCGAATGCTGGCGATGGTGCGCAAGGGGCACGAGGGCGACGTGGCGGCCCTGTTCGAGCGCTGGGAGGTCCCCTGGACCATCATCGGCGAGGTGACGGCGGACGGCCACGCCCGCATCTTCGATGGCGATAGTCTGGAGGCGGATGTCCCCGTCGAAATGGCGGTGGAGGCTCCCCAGTACACGAGGGAGCCCGTGCGCCCCCCTGACCTGGACGAGATGCAATCCCTCGACCTGTCGGCCCTGCCGGACGTGACCGATGCCAGCGCGGCCCTCCTGCGCCTGCTCGCCTCACCCAACGTGGCCTCCAAGCGGTGGGTCTACCGGCAGTACGACCAGAGCGTGCTCACGAACACCGTGATCGAGGCCGGGGCGGACGCCGCCGTGCTGCGGGTCAAGGGGACGGACAGGGGCATCGCCGTCGCCACCGACGGCAACGGGCGCTACTGTCACGTAAGCCCCGGCGCTGGTGGGGCCATCGCCGTCGCCGAGGCGGCCCGCAACGTCGTCTGCGTGGGCGCACAGCCCGTGGCCGTCACCGACTGCCTGAACTTCGGCAACCCGGAGCGCCCCGAAGTCTACTACGAGATGCGGGAGGTCATCCAAGGAATGGCCGCCGCGTGCGCCGCCCTCGCCACCCCCGTCATCTCCGGCAACGTCAGCCTGTACAACGAGACGGGCGGACAGGCGGTCTACCCTACGCCGGTGGTCGGCATGCTGGGCCTGCTGGACGACATCTCGCAGCACTGCTCTCCCGGCCTGGCCAACGACGGCGACGAAGTGTTCATCCTGGGCGCCGCCCTGGAGCAGCCCGCCGCCGCCCTGGCGGCCAGCGAGTACCTGAAGCTGGAGCACGGCCTCCTGGGTGGGAGACTGGAGATCGACCTGGATCTGGAGGCGCGGGTGCAGAGGGCGGCGCTGGCGGCAATCCGGCAGGGGACCGTTACCGCCTGCCACGACTGTTCCGACGGTGGCCTCGCCGTGGCCCTGGCCGAGATGTGCCTGCACGGTGCCCCTTCGGCAGGGCTCAGGGCAGGCTTGGGCCTGGACGCCTCGACGGCCCCGGCCGTGCTGCGCCTGGACGCGGCGCTGTTTGGGGAGGCCCAGTCTCGCATCCTCGTGGCGGTGCCGGCGTCCCGACGGGATGACCTCCTGGCCATCGCTCAGGGGATGAACGTCCCCTTCGCCTTCGTCGGTCGCGTCGGCGGCGACCGCCTGCGGCTGTGGTCCATCGACCTCTCGCTGGTGGAGCTGCGTGACGCCTACGAGGGCGGGCTGAAGCGGGCGCTGGAGGGATAGTCCTCCGGCTTGACGCTCCGCGCACATCCGTTCTACGATTGCCCTGTGGACGAAATGTCGATGAAAGTTGTGGATAAGCCCCTTGCCCCCGCAAGCGGGCCGCCCCCTATGATTAGCCCGTGAGGAGAGTCGCATGAAAGTCGTCTTCATGGAGGAGGTCGAAGGCACCGCCCGCGTGGGCGAGATCAAGAACGTTGCCGACGGCTTCGCCCGCAACTACCTGCTCCCGCGTAGGCTGGCCGCCCCGGCCACCGACCACTACGTCGCCATCGCCCAGGCCCGCGCCGAGAAGGAGGCCCGCCACCAGGCCAGGTTGGACGAAGAGGCCACCACCTACCTGCTGCCCAAGATGGAGGGTGCCTCCGTCGCCATCGAGGTGCGCGTGGGCGAGCAGGGCAAGCTGTTCGGCTCCGTCACCGGCCGCGACATCGCCGAGGCCCTTCAGGGAGCCACCGGCGTGGAGCTGGAGCACAAGCAGGTGGACCTGCGTCAGCCCATCCGCGAGCTGGGGTCTCACGAGGTGACTGTGAAGCTGACCCGCAATGTCGAAGTCCAGGTCATGGTGAACGTGGAGCCGCTGGGAGGCATGCCGGAGGCGGAGGCTGAGGCGGCGGAAGAGGTTCCCGCGGAAGGGGAGGAGCCGGAGGCGGCTGAGGTGGGGGCTGAAGAGGAGCCCGTTGAGGCGGAAGCTGCGGAGGAGGTGCCAGCGGAGGAGGAGCCAGCGGCTGCTGAGGCCGAGGCCGAAGAGGAACCTGCGGAGGAGGCGGAAGCGGCTGTTGAGGAGGCAGCCGTAGAGGAAGAGCCCGCGGCCGCAGAGGTGGAGGCTGAAGAGGAACCTGCAGAGGCGGAAGCGGCGGTGGAAGAGGTGCCTGTAGAGGAGGAGCCGGAGGCGGCTGAGGCGGAGGCTGAAGAGGAACCCGCGGAGGCTGAAGTGGCGGAGGAGGAGCCTGCAGAGGAGGAGCCGGCGGCCGCTGAGGTAGAGGCTGAAGAGGAGAAGCCGGAGGCCGAAGGCGCCGGGGACGAGACCGCGGAGGGCGAGAAAGAGGAGACGTAGGGGCGTCCGCCTCACGCGGACTGCGCCCTGATGAGGGGATAGGGGGGAGGAGGCCGTAGGGCTAGTGGCATAACGAGGCAGGTCACGTGGTTGTCGAGGTCGGGCGTGCGGAGAAGCTGCCGCCCCACGATATCGAGGCAGAGGAGGCGGTCATCGCCTCCCTTCTCGTCGACCCCGAAGCCATCTACAAGATCGTCCCGACACTCAAGCCGGAGGACTTCTTCCGCGAGCAGAACGCCTGGGCCTACGAGGCCTGTCGCGCCCTCTGGGAGCGCAACGAGTCGATCAACCAGATCACCGTCGCCCACGAGCTCGCCCGCCGTGGGCGGCTGGAGGAGGCGGGCGGCGCAGCCTACCTCAGCCGCCTAGTCGCCGAGCTGCCCACCTCGGTTGGCGTAGAGCACTACGCCGGGCTTGTCCAGCGCGACTCCACCTACCGAAAGATGATCACCGCTGCCGGCCATATCGCCCAGATGGCCTACCAGGCGGGCCCCGATGTGGGAGAGATCCTAACCCGCGCCGAGACGCTCATCGCCGGCATTCGTCAGGGAGAGTCCATCCGTGACTTCATCCACGTCAAGGAACTGCTCGAGGGTTACCTTGCCACCGCTGACCACGTCACGGGGGCTGTCGCCGCCGAGGCCCGTGCTATCACCACCGGCTTCATGGACCTGGACACCCTCCTGGGCGGCCTCAAGCGTGCCGACCTAATCGTGGTGGCGGCGCGACCGGCCGTGGGCAAGACTTCGCTGGCCTTGAACTTCGCCCGCAACGCCGCCTTGCGACAGCAGGCCACCGTCGGCGTCTTCTCGGTGGAGATGGCCAAGGAGCAGCTCGTCCAGAGACTCCTGGCCGCCGAGGCCGGCGTCGACTCCACCCGCCTCGGCTTCGGCATGCACTCCGACCGCGAGCAAGCGCGGATAGTGAACGCCCTGGGCGTCCTGTCCGATCTCAACATCTACGTCGACGACACGGCCATGCTGACGGTGGCCGAGATGCGGGCCAAGGCCCGCCGTCTCCACATGGAACGGACCCTGGACCTGATCGTCGTTGACCACCTTCAGCTCATGCACGGCGGCATGCGCCACGATAATCGCGTGCAGGAGGTGAGCTACATCAGCCGCTCCCTCAAGGAGCTGGCCCGCGACCTCGACGTTCCCGTCGTCGCCTGCTCCCAGCTCTCCAGGGCCCTGGAGGCGAGGCCCACCCACATGCCCCAGCTCTCCGACCTCCGCGACTCCGGAAGCATCGAGCAGGACGCCGACGTAGTGATGTTCATCTACCGCGAGGAGAAGCACGTCACCCGCGAGGACTGGCAGCGCCAGCACCCTGATCGGCCCGCCGAGAGCTACCCCGCGGGGATCGCCCAGATCATCATCGCCAAGCACCGCAACGGGCCTACGGACACCATTCACCTCCGCTTCCGTGAGAAGATCGCCCGTTTCGAGGATCTGCTGGTGAGGGAGGCCGGCGAGTGGGAAGAGGAGGAGTAAGCTCGTCCCGCCCGCTGGGTTCCGTCGATGACTTCGCCGGATTCCCCACCTCGGCCCGGGCCACTCCAGTCCCCAACCTGTTCTTCGCCCGGCTGCTGCCCCGCATCGAAACGGCGGAGGAGATGTTGGTTACGCTGTACTTCTTCTACGCCCAGGGGTTGCCTCCGCCGACGGGTCGGCGCCGCCGCTCGCCCCCCTTCCTCACCCGCCGCGAACTGGCCGCCGACGCCACCCTGGCGCGGGCTCTGGCCAACCTCTGCCCCGACGGCGAGGCGCTGGATCGCGGCCTGGCCCTCGCTCTGGAGCGGGGATCCCTCCTGCGTGTGGAGGCCACGGCTGACGGTCGCAGTGAGGAGCTCTACCTGCTGGCCACCCCCCACAATCGCCGCGCCGCCGAGCGGCTGGCGGGGGCCGATCTGTCGCTGGAGGAGCCGCTGCCCCCGGCCGCGCCCGCGGAGCCGGCCAACATCTTCGCCCTGTACGAGGAGAATATCGGCGCCATCACCCCCCTCATCGCCGACGATCTGAAGGACGCCGAGGAGCACTATCATCCGCGGTGGATCGAGGAGGCGTTCCGAAGGGCGGTGAGCCTGAACAAACGCAACTGGCGCTACGTCCACTCCATACTCAAGCGCTGGGAAGCGGAGGGCCCGGACTATGAAGAAGCTGGACGAGATCCTGAAGCAGAGTGGCTGGAGCGTCGCTACGCCCGTGGCAAGCGCGGCGTCGGCCGGCTCCGCTGAAGAGCCCGAAGACGACGTTTGTCCAGAGTGCGGGGGCGCCGGCTTCGTGCGCAGGGCCGTCCGCCTCGGCCACCCTGACTTCGGCAAGGCGTTCCCCTGCCGCTGCACTGAGGACGAGGACGCCGACCAGCGGCGGGCCCGGCTCCAGCGCTACAGCAACCTCGGCGCCCTCCTCCGGCTCACCTTCGATGACCTGATGACCAGGGGCCGCAGCCCCAGGCCGCAGGATCAGGAGCGCTTCGCAGCCGCAGTGGCCGCCGCCCGCCAGTTCGCCGACGAGCCCTCTGGCTGGCTCGTGTTCAGCGGCCCCAGCGGCTGCGGCAAGACCCACCTCGCCGCCGCCATCGCCAGCCGGTGTATAGAGCAGGGCCTCCCCGCCCTGTTCATGGTCGTGCCCGACCTCCTCGACCACCTGCGGGCCGCCTACCGGCCGGACAGCGACATCGGCTACGACGAGCTGTTCGAGCTCGTGCGCAGCGCGCCTCTGCTCATCCTGGACGACCTGGGGGTGCACAGCTCTACCCCCTGGGCCGACGAGAAGCTGTTCCAGATCGTCAACCACCGCTATCAGGCCCGTGTGCCCACAGTGTTCACCACCGCCAGGGACGTCGGCGAGCTGGACCCGCGCCTCCAGACCCGCTTGGGGGACGTAGCCCTGTCCGGCGTGCACCGGCTTGAGTCCGTCGGCAGCGGCGCGGCCGAGATCGACGCCCTGGACCTGCCCCTCCTGCGTGGGATGACATTCAAATCGTTTGACCCCCAACACCTCACCTCGGACCGCGAGGAGCTGAAGTTCATCCGCGATGCTTACCGCCAGGCGCTGAAGTTCGCGGAGGAGCCGCGGGACTGGCTGATCATCGCCGGCGGCACCGGGCGGGGCAAGACACGGCTCGCCGCCGCCATCGGCAACTACCGCCGCGAGGCAGACCCGGGGGTGCTGTTCGTCATCGTGCCCGACCTCCTGGACCGGCTGCGCTCTGCCTTCAATCCCCAGAACCCCAAGGCCTACGACGAAGTGTTCGAGCAGGTGCGGAACGTGCCCCTCCTCATCCTGGACGACCTGGGCTCCCAGACCGGCACTCCCTGGGCGGAGGAGAAGCTGTTCCAGCTTCTGAACTACCGCTACAACGCTTGCCTGCCCACCGTCATCACCACCAGCCTCACCGTGAAGGATATGGACGGACGGCTGGCCTCTCGCCTGACCGACCCCCAGGTGAGCAGCATCCTCCTCATGGGCCGGTTCGACTTCTGGGGCAAGGAGAAGGTCGCCCCGCCGTCACGACCCACCCGTGGTCGCGGCCGCCGCGGCTAAAGACGACCAGACGGTGGTACGGGCCATTAGGCGTGTCCTGCTGACGGAATAGGAGCTCTACACATGCCCACGAAACCATTCCTGAAACTGCTCGACAGAGATTTCTCCAGAGTCGCCGCCAAGGAGTTGATCGATCTCGCCTGCCCAGTACTGAGGGAACTTGTTAATCATGGCACCAACGTGTTTATGCGCTGTCAGGCCGAGACCCGCGACGGACAGGAAGACGAGCATCTGCCTATCGTCTCATCGTATCTACATGTCCTAGAAATGACTGACGGCGTCGAGGAGATTCTCCGCGCTAGTTGTGTCAATCCGGCGGTGCCCCTTGTTCGCAGTTCTTTCGAGGCGGTCCTAGCGATGGAGTACATCTTGGAGGCGGACTATCGGCGGCGAGCCTTTGCCTGGATGGTTGGTTATGCGCACGCGCGGCTCGATTCTTATGAGCGTTTCGATCCGAGCACGACGAAAGGAAAAGGCTTCGCCGAAGCGGTCGCCAACGACAAGGTTCTGAGCCAGATTAGTTTCCCTCCGGAGGTCGACCCGAAGCGAGCTGCCGATAACATGAGGCAATTGCTGGCGAAACCTCAGTATCGAGAGGCGGAGGCAGACTATCAGCAGCGTAAGAAGCAGATGAAGAGAGGCGCACCGCAGTGGTTCAGGCTGTTCGAAGGGCCCTCAAGCCTTAGGGACTTGGCTATCTCGTTGCGGAGGGGGGCGGAGTACGAGATACTCTACAGGCATTGGTCTGCGATCGCTCACGGACATAACGTTTCAAGGTTTCTTGTCCCGACGCGCACGGGCGGAGAAGCAAGCTTCTACTCGCTCCGCCACGCCAAGGAACTCCCGCAGGTCGCCTTTTACGCGGCTCACAACATGTTGGGCGCGACCCACGCCTTGATTCTCAAGTTCCGCCCTGGCGAGCGAAACAGCCTTGCGCGCTGGTATGTGCGCGAGGTTCGGACTCCGTTGCAGAAGCTTCCCCGGATACAGGTTCGCATCAATCCCGTCTAGGAGCCCGCCTCCCCTTCACCCAGTCGCGCAGGGCCCAGCGCGTCGTCTCGTAGGCCAGGCCGTCCCAGGGAATCTCCTCCGGTCGGAACCAGCGGGCCTCCAGCGCCTCTCGCCCGATTTCCACTCGGCCTCTGACGACGCGGCCGCGGAAGACGATGGAGACGATGCCCGGCGTCTGCGGCGCCGGCCGCGAGTACAGGCCCACCAGGCCGTCCAACCGTACTTGGATCCCCACCTCCTCCCCGGCCTCCCGCACGGCGCACTCCTCTATCGTTTCGTCTATCTCCATGAAGCCGCCCGGGTACGTCCAGGCGCCGTACTGGGGCTCGATGGCCCGTCGCATCAGGAGGATGCGGCCGCGCCGCTCTGGGATCACCCCCACAATGACCTTCGGGTTGGTGTACAGGATGTGCTCGCGGTTGCACACCAGCCGAGGCCTGTCCTCAGTGGGGAGCAGGCGGAGCGCAAGGCGGCCGCCGCATTGGGGGCAGAACCGGAGCTCTTCGCCGGGGGCGAGGGGTTTCTGGGCCATCTAGCCGCGCCCGAGGCCCTTTAGGATGTCGGCTTCATGTTCCTTGAAGTGGGTCACGGGCGATCGCAGGACTGACTCGACGGTGTGAGTCTCGCCGAACATCTTCGCCCCCTTCGCCCAGTCCTCGTTACTCACTTCGTCCAGCTTGGAGAGAATGGCGGCGTGCACCGAGTCGTACTTCTCTGCGACGGACTGGGGCGTTGCGCTGCGGGCACCCCAGCGGGTGATCAGCATGTTCACCGTGTCGGTGATGAACTGAGGCGGGTTGAAGCCCCTCCCCCGCTTGCAGTCGTCCACGCCGCGCGGCGCGAAGCCGTTCCCCCAAGCGATGTGCCACATTAACTGGCCGACAGACCAGGCGGGGTTGCCGCTCTTCCTCTTCCAGTCTTCGGGAGACAGGGAGTTCAGCAGCTCGTGATAGGCGTCGCGCGTGCTCTCCAGCTCCGCTCGGATGGCATCTCGTTTCGCCTGGCTGTCGGGCTCCGCCGTCGGTCCTGCGTCTGTCATCGTCGGCCTCCTGCTAGTCTGGCTGGTGCGATGGTTGCTCGCCCTCGATCCACACCTCGCCGCCCTCCCACGTCTCCTTCTTCCAGATGGGCACGACCTCCTTGAAGCGGTCGACGAGGTGGTGGCAGGCCTCGAACGCCTCCTTGCGGTGGGGCGATGACACCACGATGAGGAGCGAAGTCTCGCCGATCTCCAGGCGGCCGGTGCGGTGCTGCATCGCCACGTCGGACAGCGGCCAGCGCTCCATTGCCTCCTCCGCGATCTGGCGCATCACCTTGGTGGCCATCTCCGGGTAGGCGTCGTACTCCAGGTAGAGCACTCGGCGGCCGAGGTTGTTGTCGCGCACTACCCCCAGGAACACCGCCACCGCGCCGCTCTCGTCCTTGCGGACGTGGTCGACGAGCCGCTGGGGGTCGAGGGGCTCGGCGGTGACCTCAAACAGCATCGCCGCCTCCACTCACGGGCGGTATCAGCGCCAGCTCGTCGCCGGCCTGGAGCGGGTGCTCCGGCGGCACGTATTCGGTGTTAACGGCGTACATGAGGCTGTCGGCATGGTCGGCCAGCTCCGGGAAGCGCTGGCAGAGCAGCCGGAAGGCGTCGCCGACGCTCAGACCCTCGCCCAGCTCCACCTCCGCCTCCCGCGTGCCCGCCACCTCCGCAAGGCGGGCGAAGAAGCGCACCTTGGCCTTCATGGCGAATCCAGTCTATTCCAACCGGCGCAGGCCCGGCAAGGACGAGCGGCACCGGGCACGCTGTGCGTCTCCGGCCGAGAGTGATACGATACCGAGAGATCCGCGGCGAAGGTTGGCGCCCCTGCCCCAGTCACCTTCGCCGATGGGAGGAGTCCGACATGAAGCTCCCGACCACGAGCAAACTCCGTTCCCAGCCCTGAGGCGGTTCGGGCGCGATGAGTGTGGGCGTGTCCTCGCTGCTGACCGTCGCCTGGAGGCGCACCATCGACCTAGTGTTTCCGCCCCGCTGCGTCGGCTGCCGCTCTTTCGGGGCCTTTCTGTGCTCGGACTGCCTGGCGACGACGCCGAGGGCGCGGCCGCCTCGCTGTCCCGTCTGCTGGATGCCTGTCCTGAGCCCCGTCGAAGGGCCCGGCGACGGGGACGTCTGCGGACGCTGCGCCGAGCGGCCCTTCGCCTTTAAAGCGGCCCGTTGCCCCTTCGTGTACGACGGCGTCGCCAGAGAGGCCGTGCATGCTCTCAAGTACCGGGGGCTCTCCGCCGTCGCCGAGGTGATGGCCCAGGCGATGGCCGAATGGCTGGAGGAGTGGACGCCTCCGCCCGCAGCGCTGGTGCCGGTGCCCTTGACCGGCGCGCGGCGGCGCAGCCGCGGCTACAACCAGTCGGAGATGCTGGCGCGGGAACTGTCGCGGCTGAGTGGCCTGCCGGTGGTGACGGGCGTCCTGGTTCGGCGCCGGGGGGCGCCGCCCCAGGCCCGCGCCGTCGACGAAGCCGCCCGTCGAGCCAACGTCGCCGGCGCCTTCGCCGTGCGCGAGCTAGACACTCCCATCGGGCCGCTCCTCCTCGTGGACGATGTCATAACCAGCGGGGCGACGTTGGACGCCTGCGCCCGCGCTCTTCGGGCGGCCGGACACGGCCCCGTTTATGCCCTCACCTTCGCCCGAGAGGACTGAGCGACGTGTTGATAGGGATTTCGCAGCGACCTACAATGGGAGTGAGAGGTAGGACGACGCTTATCGGGGGTGTATACGCATGGAGCTGATCTTCCGCGGCAAGCACCTTGATCTAGGGGAATCCTTTCGAGACTACGCGACCAAAAGGCTCAGCCGCCTGTCCCGCTACGTGCCGCTGGCCGAGCACGCCATCATCGATGTGCGGCGCGAGGCGAAAGGCTCCGGCGGTCGCTTCGTGGTTCAGGTGACCGTGGACGTCGACGGAACCTACCTGCGCGCCGAGGAGCGGGCGGAGCAGTTGGAAGCCGCAGTCGACGCTGTCAGCGACGTCCTCTCCCGCCAGGTCGTGCGTTTCAAGCAGAAGAAGCTCTACCGCAGTGAGCGCCGCGTGGACAAGGAGGCGCTGGCTGTCGCTGCCGAGGAGGCGGGGCTGCCCCAGGACGCCGAGATGATCTCCGGCCGCGTGGTGAAGCGCAAGAGCTTCGTTGTAAAGCCCATGACGGAGGCGGAAGCCATCGAGCAGATGGAGTTGCTTGGGCACGGCTTCTTCCTCTTCAGGGATGAGGATCGGCAGGAACTGGCGCTCCTCTACCGTCGGCGCGACGGTGACTACGGGCTGATCCTGCCCGAATCATCGTGATCATCACCGTCACCCTGAATCCCACCATAGACCAGACTCTCGTCCTGGATCGCTTCGTTGCTGGGGACACCCTGCGGGTGAAATCCGTTCGTTTCGACCCCGGTGGCAAGGGAATCAACGTCTCGCGGGCCGTGCGGGAGCTGGGGGGAGAGAGCGTGGCCATGGGCTTCGCCCCCGGCGGCCTCGGCCGCTACATCGAGCAGACGCTGAAGGCGCGGGGGGTGGAGTGCGATTTCGTTCACACCAAGGGGGAGGCGCGGACGAACATCACGATTCTGGACGAGTCCCGTCACCTGCACACCATCCTCAGTGATCGGGGCCCCCAGACGGATATCCGCTACGCCGAGCAGTTGCTGTCCAAGCTGCGCAAGCGCCTGCGAGCCCACGATTGGCTGGTGGTGGCGGGCAGCATTCCGCCCCCCCTGCCCCCCGAGATCTATGGGGAGATCATCAGCCTCGCGCAAGACCGGTGGGTGTACACGGTGTTGGATGCGGACGGGCCCGCGCTCGCCACCGGGCTGGCCGCCAGGCCACAGATGGTGAAGGGCAACCGCAGCGAGCTGGAGCGGCTGCTGGGACGCCACTTGGACGATGAGGAGTCGACACTTGAGGCCGGCCGCGAGCTGCGGGCGATGGGAGTTCGCAGGGCCGTCGTCACCCGTGGTCGCGACGGAGCCGTCGCCGTGTGCGACAACGGCTCGTGGCGCGGCCGGCCCCCCCGCGTGCGGGCCGTGAGCGCCGTCGGCTCTGGGGACTCCTTCCTTGCGGGTGTGGTGTTAACCCTCGCCGGGGGCGGCACCATGGAGGAGGCGCTGCGACTGGGGGTGGCGGCGGGCACGGCTTGCGTCCTCAGTCCCGGTACGGAGCTCTGCCACCGCCGCGAGGTGGACCTCCTTGAGCCGCGCGTTAAGGTGCGACGCATCGAGCCCGAACCGGCTCTCGCCCAGGAGGTCTGATGGTGGCGGCGCCACGACTGGCGCTGGTGACCTTCCTGGGCGGGCTGGGTGACAGTCCCGCGGAGCAGATGGTGGCGGGCGCCCTGACGGCCGCTACCCTGGATGCCGTCGGCGCTGCCCTGGCCAGCGGGCGCTTCCGGGGCGCCGTCGTCGTCACTGACGGCCGTGCTGACCTTCCCGACCGTTTCACGGGCGTCGCCGTGGACGTCGATTCCGGGCCCTTCCACTTCGGCTGCCGCCTGGCCGAGACGATCCGGCAGCACGGCCTGGAGCAGGTCGTCTACCTTGGCGGGGGCAGCGTTCCCCTGATGGGCACCGACGAGTTCGGTCGCATCGCAGACGCGCTGGCCGAGGACGGCGTGGCGGTGACCAACAACTACTTCTCCTCGGACCTGGTGGCGTTCCCCGCCGGGGCCTTGGCGCGCATTAGGCCGCCGGACAGCGATAACCGCCTGGCTCGCGCCCTCAGCGAGGAGGCGGGCCTCGCCGTTCGCTCCCTTCCCAGGACCGTGGCCACCCAGTTGGACATCGACGGCCCAACGGACATAGCGGTCCTGGCCCTGACGCGTGAGGGTGGCCCCCGCCTCCGGGAGTACTTGGCGGCGCTGGATCTGGATCTGGACCGGTACCAACGAGCTTTGCCCCTGCTTACGGACCGACGGGCCCAGGTGACGGTGGCCGGGCGAGTGGGCAGTCACGCCTGGCAGTACCTGGAAGGGGGGACAGCCTGCCGCGTCCGCTTGTTCGCCGAGGAACGGGGGATGGAGGCCGACGGTCGCGCCGGGGAAGGCAAGGCCCGCTCCCTCCTCGGCCTCTTCCTCGAGCAGGTGGGGCCGCAGCGGCTCATGGACTCCCTCGCTGAACTTGGCGACGCTGCCTTCATCGACACCCGTGTCCTTCTGGCCCACTTCCGCATCGAGGCCGCCCGCGCTGACCGTTTCCTCTCCGACCTGGGCCGCTGGCAGGAAGTCCGCGAGCCGTTCCTACGCGACCTTACCCGGGCTGCCCTCCAGGCGCCCATACCGGTGCTCCTGGGCGGCCACTCCCTGATGTCCGGAGGCCTGATGGCGCTCAACGAGTTCGCCTGGCGGCAACGGGAGCGGGCCTGCGATTGACGGGTCGCAGTACCCGGGGCTAAACTGGGCTTGACGCAGAGAGGAGTGAATCGACTTCACCGTCCCAAGTCTGGAAATCGCAGTGAGGCAGCGCAGGTCCCGTATGCAGGGAGGCGCTGCCTCACATCATTTTCGGCGTGGCTGTCGGCAGTTCAGGGGGTGATCGCATGGGTGTCCTAGAGCAGACTGACCCACAGATAGCCGCTCTCATCCGCCAGGAGGAGCGCTACGAATTCGAGACAGTGCGCCTGATCCCCTCCGAGAACTACGCGTCGGCGGCGGTTCTGGAGGCCTTGGGCTCCCTACTAACCAACAAGTACTCGGAGGGATATCCAGGGAAGCGCTACTACGAGGGCCAGCGCTACATTGACCAGGTGGAGACGTTGGTCCAGGAGCGCGCCAGGGCCCTGTTCCGCATGGACCACGCCAACGTCCAGCCTTACTCCGGCTCTCCGGCCAACATGGAGGTCTACTACGCGTTGCTGGAGCCGGGAGACACGATCATGGGCCTGGCGCTGCCCCACGGCGGCCACCTCACCCACGGCTGGAACGTCAGTTTCTCCGCCCGGTTCTACCGTTCGGTACAGTACACCGTGGACCGCAAGAGCTGTCTTATCGACTACGATGAACTGCGCGACCTGGCCCGCCGTGAGAGCCCCAAGATCATCGTCGCGGGAGCCACTGCGTATCCGCGCCAGTTCGACTTCAAGGCGTTCGGCGAGATCGCCCAGGAGGTGGGCGCCTACTTTCTCGCTGACATCTCCCACATCGCCGGCCTCGTTGTGGCCGGCGCTCACCCGGACCCGGCCCCGCACGCGAACGTCATCACCACGACCACCCACAAGACGCTGAGGGGGCCTCGCGGCGCCATGATCCTCTGTCAGGCGGAGCTCGCGGAGAGCATCGACCGTGCGGTGTTCCCGGCACTCCAGGGCGGACCCCACAACCATACCACCGCCGCCATAGGCGTCACCCTGGCCGAGGCGGCGACCCCCGCCTTCCGCCAGTACGGTCAACAGGTCGTAGGCAACGCCAAGGTGCTCGCTGCAGAGCTGCTGGAGAGGGGCTTCGACCTCGTCACCGGCGGCACGGACACCCACCTGATCCTGATAGACCTGACGAACAAGGAGGTCATCGCCAAGAAGGCGGCCAAAGCGTTGGACCGCGCGGGGATCGTCGTCAACTACAACACCATCCCCTACGACCCGCGCAAACCCTTCAGCCCTAGCGGCATCCGCATCGGCACCCCCTCCGTCACCTCTCGCGGCATGGGCGAAGAGGAGATGCGCCGGATAGCGGTGCTCTTCTCCGAGGCTCTGGATCATGTTGAGGACGAGGAGGCGTTGGACCGCATCGCCGCGGAGGTGCGGGAACTGGCGAAGGCTTTTCCCGCGCCCGGCATCACCGACCGGCTGACGGTAGGGGCGGGTTGACGAAGTGGCCAAGTGCGAGTAGACTGAGAACACATGTGCGCGTCGGGTCTTCAAGGCATCTTCAAGGCGGCGAGCCACGCGCCGTACTACAGTACTAATCTGGGTGCGGCCTACCTGGCTGACGCACTATACGTCCTCAAGGAGATCAGAGACGAGTCAGCCAATCTCGTGGTCACGTCGCCTCCTTTTGCTTTGACCTACAAGAAGTCCTATGGGAATGTCTCTGCCGACGAGTACGTTGACTGGTTTCTGCCGTACGCACGCGAAATCTACAGGATACTTCCTGAGGACGGTAGCTTCGTTCTGGACATCGGTGGAGCCTGGAAGAAGGGCTCGCCGACGCGATCGCTATATCAATTCAAGCTGTTGCTCGCACTATGCGAAGAGATTGGGTTCCAACTGGCGCAAGATGTGTACTGGTACAACCCAGGGGCAATCCCTGCGCCGGCAGAGTGGGTCAATGTACGGCGAATCCGAGTGAAGACCGCTGTGGACATGGTTTGGTGGCTTTCCAAGACAGAGTGGCCTAAGGCTGACAACACGCGTGTCCTAAGGGACTACAGCAAGGACATGGTGAGGCTGATCGACAAAGGGTACAAACCGAAACGGAGGCCGTCGGGACACAACATAACCACTAAGTTTGGGCGTGATCATGGCGGTGCCATCCCGCCGAACCTTATTGAGCTCGGAAACAATGACTCCAATGGGCATTACCTGAGGGCCTGTGCCCGAGCTGGCTTGCCGGTGCACCCAGCTCGCTTCCCGCGTGGCCTCCCTGAGTTTTTCATCCGTTTGTGCACGGACGAGGGCGATATCGTTCTCGACCCTTTCGCTGGCTCAAACGTGACTGGAGAGGTGGCTGAGAGTCTTGCCCGGCGATGGATCGCCGTCGACATTGAACGAGAGTTCCTGGATGGTTCCCGCCATAGATTCCTACAGCCTACCCTGAGTCTGATCACTCAACCCACCGACCAGCTCGTCTAACACATCCGTCAGCGACTCGCTCCAGGGCGCGTCCAGGTGATCGTCAGCAAGGGGCACCACTACTCGGTTGTACAAGCGGTCGCCGTAGCGCGGATGCCGTGGGAGGCGACCTGTGGGGGCATACACGAAGGACCAACGTCCGGTGCGATTCCAAAGACAAGCTGCGAGAACATGGAACTCATCTGGCTTGTAGAAACGGCGCTCCAGCCCTAGCCTTTGATTCCGTGTGCGCTGGAAGTCAACAGTGATACGCTCCGACGGAGACCGTCTTTTTGCCTTCTCAACGTTCTTGCATTCGATAAGGAAGGTCTGGCCTGAGTATCGAACCTCAAAATCCGGATAACCGTCTCGATCTATCTGTGCAAAGGTCTCAATGACCTTCCGCTGCTGAAGCCGCTCCAGGATTCGCCGCAGGTGTTCCTCGGCAATCGCTCCGCGCACGCTGATGAGGCAGCGGTTGTGTTGCCTGATAACGTCAAGGATGTCCCGGGCGGACAGCCCGAACTGGGACTCAAGCTCGTGACGTGGTGGGCTCATAACGATTCAGTGCTCGCGGAGACGTGTGATGATGGTATTACGGGTTTTGCTTTAGTGCAAACCTCAGCGTAAAGTTGTTGCGGCCAACTGCGCATGTTATAATCCCGTTTGCCTCATAGCGGGCTGCTCCTAGTGGGCTGTGAACCTGCGGGGAGATTGTTTGTTCCCAGTGAGTGGAGACGATTTGCGCGATTACGAGTTGGTAATGATAGTGAGCCCGGACGTGGCGGACGAGGCTGTCCCTGCCACGGTGGAGCGGGTGCAGGGGTTCATCGCTCAGCAGGGGGGGCAAGTGAAGGAGGTGACTCCTTGGGGCCGTCGCAAACTCGCTTACCCCATCGACGGCTTCCAGGAAGGCACCTACCTGGTGGCGCAACTCGGCCTGGATCCCCAGCGCGTGCGCGCTCTCGAAGACAATCTTAAGCTAGCGGAAGATGTGATCAGGCATCTGGTGGTGAAGTTGGAGGAGGTAGGAGGGCCCGATGCGCCAGAGGAACAGCCACCACTGGCGGAAAGGAGCTGACCATGGCGGGCCTGAACAAAGTGATGGTAATCGGTAACTTGGGGGCCGACCCTGAAATGCGCTATACCGCCGACGGCAACGCCCTAACCAGCTTTCGGGTGGCTGCTTCCCGCAACTACACCACCCCGGACGGTGAACGACGCGAGGAGACCGAATGGTTCAGCGTGGTGGCGTGGCGAAAGCTGGCGGAGCAGTGCAGCCAGTTCCTCCAGAAGGGCCGCCGGGTCTACGTCGAGGGCCGCCTGCGCACGCGCTCGTGGGATACCCCTGAGGGTCAGAAGCGCTATCGCACAGAGGTTGTCGCGGATCGGGTGCTGTTCCTGGACAGGCCGGGCGGCGCGCCGTTCCCTGAGGAGTCCGAGGCGTCGACGGTCCCCGCCGAGCCCGAGGAGGTACCTTTCGAGTAAGGGGAGCGTATGGAGAACGAGACCCAGCAGCAGACGGACCAAGATGAGCCGCAGGCGGAGGAGAGACCGGCGGCGGGCGGAGAAGCGCGGGCTGTGCGGCCATCATCGGAGGATCAGGAGAGCCGGCCCAGGCGCCGTGGCCGGTGGCGGCGGCGGGTCTGCCCCATGTGCGAGAACAAGATCTCCTTCGTGGACTACAAGGACTTTAACTTCCTGCGCCGCTTCATCTCGGATCGCGGCCGCATCGAGTCGCGCCGCAAGTCGGGGACCTGCGCCAAGCACCAAAGGGCGCTGGCCCAGGCCATCAAGCGGGCGCGGCACCTCGCTCTGCTACCCTACACAGCGGACCACATCCGTGTTTCGGGGGTGGGCTACTACCGATAACGGCTGGTCCCGTCGGCGGTGGTAGCGCTGGACCCGATGATGTTCCCCTGGCCATGGACGGTTAAGGAGAGGACGCGTGCCTAAGAAGCGTCGGCGCGCCAAGATACCCACGCCCGCCTGGGAGCGCCCCCGCGGTACCATCGGTCGTCGCCTGATGGGACGGGGCTTCCAGTTCTATGGGGCGGTCATTGTTGGCCTGCTCATTGCTGGGGGATTGGGCTTCGTCGTCTACGGCTTCGGGTCTGAGGAGTTGGAGAAGTGGGGCCGTCCCGGCTCCACCGCTATCCAGGTGGACGATACCCGCTTCCGGCTGGACTACTTCGCCAGCCGTCTGGCGATGTACGTGGATCAGACCGGCGGACAGGGTGTCGTTCAGCCCTCAAGCGCCCTGCCGGTCGTGTCTGATCTCCTCATCCAGGAGGAGATAGTGCGTCGCTTCGCTGGCGACAAAGGCGTGACGGCCACGGATGACGAAATCGCGGAGGAGATCGCCTCCCGCCTGGGCATAACCGCCGATGATGAGAGCTTCGATGTGGTCTTCCAGCAAGAGCTCGTTCGCAGCGATCTCTCGGAGACGGACTACCGCCGGATGATAGAGGCGGCTGTCCTGACTGAGAAGCTTCGGAAGAAGTTCCTGAAGGTTGTGCCGGCATCGGCCGAGTCCGTGCGCTACCGTCAGATCCTGGTCAGCGAGCCGGAAAAGGCGGATGAGCTCGTGGCTGAGATCAAGGGCGGTGGGGACTTCGCTGCCCTCGCCGCTGAGGACTTCAACCTGGATTTCGAGAACAAGGAGAACGGCGGCAACGTGGGGTGGGTGCCCAGAGGCGTCTTGGACGCTGACACCGAGGAACTGCTGTTCCCGCTGGAGGTCGGTGCCATAACCACCATCCCCACCGCCAGCGGCGTGCTAGTCGTCGAGATGCGGAAGAAAGACGATGATCATCCTGTGGCGGAGGACCAGAAGGAGGCGCTGGCCGCCGGCCTCTTCTATGACTGGGTTGAGAAGAAGAAGCAGTCCCTCTCCATCGTCAGCAATGTGGACGTGCGCGGCAACTTCGATCAGGACAAGGTTAAGTGGGCCATCGATCGCGCCTACCAGAGCTAACGGTGGTGGTGCTATGCCTTCCCATGTGAACGTCGTCCTGCTGGGGCTGGGCGTGATCGGTGGCGGCGTCGCCCGCGCCCTTCAGGAGAGGGCCGAGACCTACTCCCAGCGTATCGGTGTCCCCCTGGTCCTGCGCCGCATCCTCGAGCGTCGCATGGACAGGGCACAGGAGGTCGGGGTGGACCCGGCCCTCCTGACAGCCGATGCCCAGGAAGCCCTCTCCGGCGATGTGGACATCGTCATCGAGCTGCTCGGCGGCGAGCACCCCGCCTACGATCTCATCAAAGACTCCCTCACCCAGGGCCGCTACGTCGTGACCGCCAACAAGGAGGTCATGGCCAAGCACGGCCCTGAGCTGTTGGCCCTGGCCGCCGAGAACGGGGTGGACATCCTCTACGAGGCCAGCGTGGGCGGTGGCATCCCTATCATCTCTCCCCTCAAGCGTGACCTCTGCGCCAACGAGATATCCAGCGTACGCGCCATCATCAACGGCACCACCAACTACATCCTCACTCGCATGAGCCGCGACGGCCTGGACTTCGACGTCGCCCTGGCCCAGGCCCAGGACCTGGGCTACGCCGAGGCGGACCCTACGAACGATATCGACGGCCATGATGCCGCCTACAAGCTGGCCATCCTGGCCAGCCTGGCTTTCCGCACACCCGTCCGGATCGAAGATGTCCATCGGGAGGGGATACGTCGACTGGCGGCACGCGATTTCCGCTACGCCCGCGAGCTTGGCTACGCCATTAAGCTCCTGGCCGTGGCCCGCCGCGAGGGCTCCTCTGTGCAGGCGCGCGTGCATGCCACCCTGGTGCCTGAAGAGGAGCTGCTGGCCAAGGTGGATGGTCCCCTGAACGTTGTGGAGATCGAGGGCGACCTCACCGGCAAGGTCGGGTTTCAGGGTGCGGGCGCCGGCCCACTACCCACCAGCTCAGCCGTCATGGCCGATGTCCTGGACGCTGCTAGGGCCATCGTCCTGGGGACACGGCCATTCCCCTGGCGCTATACGGCTGACCTCCCTGTCAGACCCCTCGCCCAACTGGTGACCCGCTACTACATCCGGCTCGAGGTTGCCGACCGGCCTGGCGTCCTCGCCGGCATCGCCCGCGCCTTCGGTGACCACCAGGTGAGCATCGCCTCCGTCATCCAGAAGGAGACCGACGAGGCGGCCCAGACAGCAGAACTAGTGATCATGACCCATCAGGCCCAGGAGGAGGCCGTCCAGGCTACCCTGGCCCAGGCGCGGGAGCTGCCCCAGGTGGTCAGCGTTGGTAATTTCTTGAGGGTGGACGGCTGACATGGGCCCGGAGAAGCAAGAGGCTGCTGCCCAGAGTCGACTTCAGGGGCTGGACGAGGAACTGCGCCAGGCTAAGGCCGGCCTGCACAAGGTGGAGCACGAGTTGGAGCAGGCCTTGAACCAGATATGGAACCTGGATGGTGGCCTGCGCAAACTGGAGGAGAGCATCGGTGATGCTCGTGGAGTGGCTGCCGCGCTGCCCGGCATCCAGGAGGATATCCGTCAGCTTCGCAACCAGGGCGACCGGCTTCAGGACAGGCAAAACGAGCTCTCCGCCCAGAGCGAGGATCTGGGCCGCCAGCAGCAGGCGGAGCTGGGGCGCGAGCGCCAGGAGCGGGCCTCCGTCCTCAGCCAAGCGGAAGCCGCCGCCCGCTCCGTGGACCAGTTCGAAAGCCGGCTGCGACTTCTGGAAGACTCACAGCATCGTATTGAGGAGGCGGTGGCCGCGCTGCGCCTGGCCCAGGAAACCCTGACCCGCGATATGGAGGAGCTAGGCAGCCGGGGCGCCCGCAACCTGGAGGCCGCCCTACGTCTGGAACACCAACTGGACTCCCAGGCTGCCGAGATCCAAGCCCTTCAGAAGCGCGATGGCGAGTTGGAAGAGAAGATGAGCCTGTACGAGGAGAAGATCCGGCAGGAGGAAGAGCGGGTCAACAAGTTCGAGGGGCATCTTAGCTTGCCCCTGGAGATCAAGGAGCAGCTTGACCGGTCCGCCTTCGAGAGGCAGCAGATCAGCGAGCGCCTCGGGAAGCTGGAGGCCTCCGCCAACGGGCTCTTGGAGCGTACCGCCGAATTCGTCCAGGGCCTCGCCCGCCTTGACCAGCGCACCCAGACCCAAGCCACGAGTCATCTGGAGATGGCCGAGGATCTGCGCCGCCATCGGGAAGCAGTGGGCGACCAGCTCCAGCGGCTGGTCCGCGTCATCGAGAGGCAGCGGCGCCGTCAGGCGGAGGCCCTGGCTCAGGAGATCAAGGAGCTTGCCCGCAGTGACTTCAACTCCGAAAAGTAGCTCCCGCCTGGGCACCCTCCGCCGCTACCGAGATCGCCTTCCCGTCACGGAGGCCACACCCATGCTCTACCTCGGCGAAGGGGAGACACCGCTGGTGGCCGCCCGCCGCCTGGGCGACAGAGTGGGCTGCCCGCGGCTCCACTTCAAGCTGGAGATGTGCAACCCCACCGGCTCCTTCAAGGACCGGGGCATGGTGGTGGCGATGGCCAAAGCGGTGGAGGAGGGAATGCAGGCCGTGCTCTGCGCCTCCACTGGCAACACCAGCGCTTCGGCTGCCGCCTACGCGGCCCGCTGCGGCCTGAACGCCTACGTGTTGGTGCCCCGGGGCAACATCGCTCAGGGTAAGCTGGCACAGGCCGTGGCCCACGGCGCCCGCGTTCTTGCCCTTGACGGCAACTTCGATGCCGCCCTCGACATCGCCCGCGAGATCAGCCGCCGTCACCCCGTGGCGATAGTCAACTCCATCAACCCCTACCGCATCGAGGGCCAGAAGACCGCCGCCTTCGAGATCGTCGATGCCCTGGGTGACGCCCCCGACTTGCTGTTCATCCCCGTCGGCAACGCGGGGAACATAACCGCCTACTGGCGAGGTTTCCTGGAGTACTACCGGGCGGAGGTGGCTACCAAGAAGCCTTGCGTGATGGGGTGGCAGGCTGCTGGCGCCGCCCCCATCGTCCGCGGCGAACCCGTGGACAATCCGGAGACGGTCGCCACCGCCATAAGAATCGGCAACCCGGCGAGCTGGAAAGGCGCCCTGGCTGCCCGCGACGAATCCGGGGGGGCCATCGACACCGTCACCGACGATGAGATACTCGAGGCCTACCGCCTGCTGGCCCAGGAGGAAGGCATCTTCGGGGAACCCGCCTCCGCCGCCTGCGTGGCAGGGCTGCTCAAGGCCGCCCCGCGCCTGGACCTGGCGGACAAGACCGTCGTCTGCGTCATCACCGGCCACGGCCTCAAGGACCCCGATACGGCCCTCACCATCGAGGCGGAGATGACCGACGTGCCCGCCGACCTCGACGCCGTAGAGCAGGCCATGGACCTTACCTAGCGCCGCTGCCCTGTTCCCCACGTCGCACCGTTCTGCTACAATCTCCCCGCATGTAAGGGGGAATCCCTATGCCGACTCCTCCAGCGCACCCGAAGATCTATCACATCACGCACGTGGACAACCTGCAGTCGATCATTGCCGACGGCGGCCTTGTATCTGACGCAGCCATGGCCGACCGGGGTGGCCCAGAGGCACAAATTGGAATGACCGGAATCAAGCGAGGCCGTCTCACGCTTCCCGTCAAGTGCCATCCGGGCGATCACGTGGGTGACTATGTTCCCTTCTACTTCTGCCCACGATCGGTCATGCTATTCGTTATCTATTGTGCGAACCACCCGGAGTTGGCCTACCGCGGAGGTCAGGGACCCATCGTGCATCTCGAAGCGGATCTGCACGGCGCTATTGAATGGGCGAACACCTCAGGACGGCGATGGGCGTTCAGTCTTTCGAACGCAGGGGCAGCGTACACCGAGTTCCGTTCGGTGTCCCATCGCCTGAACGAAGTGAACTGGCCTGCGGTCGCCGCGACGGACTGGCGAGATCCTGAAATAAAGGAGGATAAACAAGCCGAGTTCCTCGTCCGCGATTTCTTCCCGTGGGAACTGATCGATCGGATCGGTGTGCGAATGGTAACCACGCAGGAGCAAGTGCTTGCGGTAATCAATAGCGCCGTGCAACAGCCGCCTGTGGAAGTACGTTTGGACTGGTACTATTAGCAGAGGCGTGTCGTCATGATCGAGTACACGAGCGGCAACATACTCGAAGCAGAAGCCGAAGCACTGGTGAACTCCGTTAACTGCGTCGGCGTGATGGGCCGTGGCATCGCGCTCCAGTTCAAGAAGGCCTTCCCCGCGAACTTCAAGGCGTATGCGGCCGCATGCCGCCGAGGTGAGGTTCAGCCCGGCCGGATGTACGTCTTCGAGACACAGGGATTGACGAATCCGCGCTACATTATCAACTTCCCGACCAAGCGCCACTGGCGCGGCAAGAGCCGCCTTTCGGACATCGAAGCCGGGCTGGAATCGCTTGTTGACATGATCAGTAGGTACGGCATTCGTTCGATAGCCATCCCACCGCTCGCAAGTGGTCTCGGTGGTCTGACTTGGGCTGACGTGCGCCCTCGGATCGAGCGGGCCTTGCGTACTCTTCCCGACATCAGAATCATTGTATTCGAGCCCAAGGGCGCGCCCGTTGCGGCGGATATGGCGAAATCGCTCGAGGTGCCCGAGATGACGCCGGGCCGAGCCGCTCTCGTAGGCCTCATGTATCGCTATCTTGGCGGGCTCATGGATCCGTTCGTGACGCTTCTTGAAGTCCACAAGCTCATGTACTTCATGCAGGAGGCGGGCGAACCCCTGCGGCTGCGCTACGTTGCGGCGCCGTACGGGCCGTATGCAGAGAACCTTCGGCATGTGCTTCTAGCAATCGAAGGCCATCTCATTTCCGGTTACGCATACGGCGGCGATGAACCAGACAAGCAATTGGAGCTCGTGCCGGGTGCGGTGCCTGATGCTTCAGCCTATCTGGAGGCAAACCCGGAAACGCGTGCCCGCTTCGACCGGGTTGGTGACCTAGTCGAGGGCTTCGAGACCCCGTTCGGGCTCGAGCTTCTGTCAACGGTACATTGGGTCGCTTCTCACGAGAATGTGAAGACCGCAGAAGACGTCGTGAAGCGCACGTACGCCTGGAGCGATCGCAAACGAAGGTATTCGGAGCGGCAGCTTCGCCTTGCGCTAGAAGTTCTGGCGAAGAAGGGCTGGTTACCGGCCATTTTCCCCGCAAGCGACTCCTGAAGACCGTTACCAGCGAGAAGGCCCTCGAGAGTCGTATCTTCGCCGCCGTGTTCGGGGCGCTCCGCTCGCAGAGCGGGCCTCGGCACCGTAATTCTAGAATAGACCCGCAATCCCAACCCCTTTTCTGCCAAACAAACTCCCTCGTCCCCTGGATATCACCACCTCGCCAATCCTCTCCGTTCGTCCTGGGCTTGTCGAAGGGCCTATCCCTTCCGCTCGTCCTGAGCCTATCGAAGGACGAGCGGCCTAGCACGCGTAGGGATGCCCCGCCCGTCTCTTGAACCGCCCCACGGTTTCGCCTCCCCTCGGCCTGCTGCTAGAATTGTAGACATCCCGCCTCTGCAAACCGCCGCACCCCAAGCTAGCGTAAGGAATGAATGGAGTGAGAGTGACCGTCGAAGCCGTTGACCAGACCGCAGTCGGCGATGCCGTCCGCCGCATCATCGAGGCGATAGGGGACGATCCCACCCGCGAGGGCCTCCGCGATACGCCGCGCCGCATCGCCGAGATGTATGGAGAGCTGTTCTCAGGTCTCCACTACGACCCCCGCGAGGTGCTGTCCCACAGCTTCCAGGAGTCCCATCGCGAGATGGTGATCCTCAGGAACATCCCCTTCTACTCCCTGTGCGAACATCACTTCCTGCCCTTCCACGGCCAGGCCCATGTTGGCTACGTTCCGGACGGGCGCATCGTAGGCGCTAGCAAGATCGCCCGTGCCATCGATATCCTCGCCCGCCGTCCCCAGCTTCAGGAGCGTCTCACCGGCCAGATAGCGGACGCTATCACGGAGAGCCTCTCCCCGGACGGCGTCGCCGTGGTCATAGAGGCGGAGCACCTGTGCATGACGATGCGCGGCGTCCAGAAGCCGGGCACCACCCTCATCACTTCCGCCCTTCGGGGCGCCTTTCGCCGCCGTGCCGTCACTCGCTCCGAGTTCCTGACCCTGGTGAGGGGTGGCTAGCGTGGGGCACGCTGTCCAGAGGGAGGAGTTGGAGCGACTGGAGCCCGAGTGGCGGGCCTTGCTGCCCCGCACCTCGGCCAACAAGGTATTCGTATCCCCCACCTGGCTGCGTGTCTGGTGGCAGGAGTTCGGCGGTGGGCGGGAGCTTCTCCTGCTCTCGGTGCGCCGCGAGGGCGAACTGGTGGGCGTGGCCCCGCTGATGCGCGACGGTGACCGTCTCTGCTTCGCTGGCGACACTCAGATCTGTGACTACATGGATATGGTCGCCGCCGCAGGCGAGGAGGAGGCCGTCCTCTTCGCGGTCCTCCGTAGCCTGGGCGAAGAGCCGTGGCGAGAGCTGGCCCTGTGGGCGGTCCCTGAGGGCTCCCCCACCCTCGATGCCCTCAAAGCCGCCGCCCCCGCCCTCCGCCTGCACGTGGACATCGAACAGGAGGACGTCTGCCCGCGGCTTGACCTGCCCGCCACCTGGGATGAGTACCTCGCCGGCCTCGGCAAGAAGGATCGCCACGAGCTGCGCCGCAAGCTGCGCAAGCTCTCCCAGGGCGGTGAGGTTTGCCTGGAGGCCATCGCCCACCCGGCCGACGTGGAGGCGGCGCTGGACGACTTCCTCCGCTTGCACCGAAGTCGGGCTGACAAGGCCGCCTTCATGACCGAGGAGATGGAGCGCTTCTTCCGCGTCGTCGTCGCTGCCCTGGCCGCCGAGGCGCAGGTAGAGCTGATCTTCCTTGCCCTCGGCGGGGTTCGCGTGGCCGCCGTGCTCTGCTTCTGTGACGGCGACGAATCCCTCCTCTACAACAGCGGCTACGACCCTGACTATGCGTATCTCTCCGTGGGGCTTCTCTCCAAGGCGCTGGCCCTGCGCAAGGCCATCGAGGAGGGCAAGCGGCGGTTCGACTTCCTGCGCGGCCCGGAGCCCTACAAGTACGACCTGGGAGCCACGGACCGCCCCGTCTACCGATGCACCGTTTCGCGGAGTTGATGATCGTACTATCATTGAGAGTCACATGTGTAACATAGCCGTTATCTCCGTCCACACCTCGCCCCTGGCCCGCCCCGGCACCCGCGACAGCGGCGGTATGAACGTCTACATCCGGGAGCTGAGCCGCCAGCTCTGTCGGCGCGCCCACACCATGGATATCTTCACCCGCCGCACGGACGCGGACTCGCCCCAGGTGGTCGATCTGGACGAGCGGACTCGCGTAATCCAGGTCGAGGCGGGGCCGTTCGGCGCCGAGAAGGGTTCACTGCACCGCTACCTACCGGAGTTCCGCCGCGGCCTTATCCGCTTTCAGGAGGAGCAGGGCCGGGCCTATGACCTCGTCCACAGCCACTACTGGCTCTCCGGTTGGGTGGGCCAAGCCCTCAAGGTTCGCTGGAACGTCCCGCACGTCATCATGTTCCACACCCTGGGAGAGGCCAAGAACCGCGCTCACCTGAGCGAGCGGGAGCCCGACTACCGTATCGCTGGGGAGCGGCTGGTCGCCCAGGGGGCGGACCGCATCATCTGCGGCAGCGAGGGCGAACGGAGGGTTCTCATCGACCACTACGGCGTGTCCCCCCTGCGGGCGGTTCAGGTGCCCTGCGGCGTCGACGCCGCCCACTTCCGGCCCAGGTCCCGCGTCGCTGCCCGTCGGCGGCTGGGCCTCTCCGTAGATGAGCCGTTGGTCCTCTATGTGGGGCGCATCGAGCCCCTGAAGGGAATCGATATCCTCCTCCGAGCCGTCGCCGACATGGAAGGGCGCTTCTGTCTTCTCGTCGTCGGCGGTGACAGAAAAGACTACCGGCGCAAGTCGGAGCTGCGGCGTCTGGCGGAGGAGATCGGCATCAAGGAGCGCGTCTCCTTCCAGGACGCGGTCTCCCATGACCGGCTGCCGCTGTACTACAACGCGGCGGACATCTGCGTCGTCCCCTCTTACTACGAGAGCTTCGGCCTGGTGGCCCTGGAGGCCATGGCCTGCGGCGTGCCGGTGGTGGCCTCGCGAGTGGGAGGCCTCCTAGAGACGGTGCGGGACGGCGAGACCGGCTATCTAGTGCCCTGGCGCTGCCCAGAACCGTTCGCGGAGCGTCTGGAGATGCTCCTGGCCAACGAGCCGCTCCGCCGCAGCCTGGGGCGCGTGGCCCGCGCCGCCGTGGAGCGCTTCCGCTGGTCGGAAGTCGCCGCCCGCGTGGAGGATGTCTATCACGAGCTCGTCTCCCAATATCGTGGCGTCGACGTGGGCGCCCACGTGGCCTAGGGCTGCCCCGGCGTGAGCGGACCCGGACGAGCGCTCGTCATTGTCGCCCACCCGGACGATGCGGAGTTCCTGTGCGCCGGCACGGTGGCCCGATGGGTCTCGGAAGGCTGGGAGGTGCGATACGTCCTAGTCACCTCCGGCGATAGGGGGACTCATGATCCGGAGATGACCAGCGACCGGCTGGCGGCGATTCGGGAGAAGGAGCAGCGGGCCGCCGCCAGGGCGCTGGGCGTCAAGGAGTGCGTTTTTCTGGGCTACCCGGACGGCTTCGTAGAGGACACTGCGGATCTGAGGGGAAGCCTCGTGCGGGAGATCCGGCGTTTCAGGCCGGACGTGGCCATCACCTGGGATCCCTACCGCCGCGGTCACAACCATCGGGACCACCGGGTCACCGGGCAGGCCGCTCTCGATGCCCTCTACCCTCTGTCACGCTCCCACCTGTACTACCCGGAACACCTGGAGGAAGGGCTGGAGCCGCACCGCGTGGAGGAGGCTCTCCTTGCCGGGACCGACCAGCCGAACCATCATGTAGACGTAACCGATTTCTTTGACAAGAAGATGAAGGCCCTCCGCTGTCACAAGAGTCAGTTCAGCCGCTATCCCTTCAAAGAGGTGCGGAAGCGGGTGCGCAAGCGTATGGCTGACGTGGGCAAGGAGGCGGGGTTCAAGCTCGCCGAGGCGTTCCACCGCATCGAGTGGCGGTGGTAGGCGACGTGGAGAAGCTCTCGCTGACTGCGTTCTAGCTGGTCCTGGCGCGCACCGCCGCCCAGTCACAGATAGCATTGTATGTCTAAGGGGTAACCGCTAGAAAGCTTGACAGCATCTGAGGTGGTTGGTATCCTTTTCCTTTGGCGTCTGGTTCGTTAGTCAAATACGCTGGACTAGCGGGTCGAAAGACCTAGCCGACGGGACCGGTATGCTGCTGACACAGGCGCCGGTCTGGTGCGGAGGTATAAGGCTTTCGGCCTTTTGTTGTGGAAGAGGGAATCGCAGGTGCCAACCATCAACCAACTGGTTCGCCGCGGGCGGAGGCCCTTGGCCAAGAAGACCAAGGCCCCGGCCCTGCGTTTCCATTACAACGCCCTCACGAACCGCATGGCGCGCGGCGCGGGGTCGCCGCAGAAGCGAGGCGTCTGCACCAACGTGCGAACCCAGACGCCCAAGAAGCCGAACTCCGCCCTACGTAAGGTAGCCAGGGTGCGCCTCACCAACGGGATCGAGGTCACCGCCTATATCCCCGGCGAGGGGCACACGCTTCAGGAGCACTCGGTCGTACTGATTCGGGGTGGGCGTGTGAAAGACCTGCCCGGGGTGCGCTATCACATCGTTCGCGGGGCGCTGGACGCCCTCGGCGTCAGCGGCCGCAAGCAGCAGCGCAGCAAGTACGGCACCCGCAAGACCGAAGGTCCGCAGTAGGCTTCGGGGGACTGAGCGATGCCTCGCAGGGGAAGAGTCGTACGCCGTCCGACCCCGCCCGATGCTAGGTACAACAACCTCTGGGTGCAGGTAATGATCAACAAGATCATGAAGTGTGGGAAGAAGAGCATCGCCGAGCGGATCATGTACCAGGCTCTGGAGGCGGCCGGAGAACGGACCAAGGAGGATCCCGTTCAAGTGTTTGAGACGGCGCTGCGCAACGTCATGCCCACGCTGGAAGTCCGCCCCCGCCGCGTTGGTGGCGCTACCTACCAGATTCCCCTAGAAGTGCGCCCGGGTCGCCGGCTCTCCCTGGCCATGCGCTGGATCCTCGGCGCTGCCCGCGCCCGCCAGGGCCGCCCCATGGCCGACCGGCTGGCCACTGAACTTGTGGAAGCCTATCGGGAGCAGGGCACCGCCATTAAGCGCCGCGACGATACGCACCGCATGGCTGAGGCCAACAAGGCCTTCGTACACTACCGGTGGTAACAGCGGTTCAGCCACGGCCATGGGTTGCTAAATCGCGCCCGCGCAAGCTTGAAGTAGCTGTCATGACGGACCAAGTACCGATCGAATCACTACGGAATATCGGGATCATCGCCCACATCGATGCCGGTAAGACCACGGTCACCGAGCGCATCCTGTTCTACACTGGACGCACCTACAAGATCGGTGACGTCGACGCCGGCACTGCGGTCATGGACTGGATGGCCCAGGAGCGAGAGCGGGGGATCACCATCACCGCCGCCGCCACCACTACCCACTGGCAGGACCACGTCATCAACATCGTAGACACCCCCGGCCACGTGGACTTCACCGTCGAAGTGGAACGCAGCCTCCGTATCCTGGACGGAGGCGTTGTTGTGTTCGATGCCGTCGCCGGGGTGCAGAGCCAGTCGGAGACCGTCTGGCGCCAGGCTGACCGCTACCATATCCCGCGCATCTGCTTCGTCAACAAGATGGACCGCGTCGGTGCCGACTTCTGGCACACGGTGGAGATGATCAAGGAACGGCTGAGCACAAGGCCTGTGGCCGTCCAGACGCCAATCGGGGTTGAGGACACGTTTCAGGGTGTGGTTGGCTTAGTGGACATGACGGCGACGGTATTCTCCGGGGATCGCGAAGAGCCGCCGCGGACGGGGCCCATCCCTGATGCCCTCCTGGAGGAGGCGGAGCTCCGCCGCGAGCAGCTCATTGAGACCCTCGCCGAAGTGGATAACCAGATGCTCATCAGCTATGTGGAGCACCGTGAGGTCTCCCCCGCCGAGCTGAGGAAGGCGCTGCGCCGGGCCACCGTCGCTAACCTGGTCACCCCTGTCCTCTGCGGCACCGCTCTCAAGAACAAGGGTACTCGCCTTCTACTGGACGCCGTTGTGGACTATCTGCCCTCGCCGGTCGAGGTTCCCCCCGTCACGGGGACTCACCCCAAGACGGGCGAGCTGCTGGAACGGCACCCTAGGGATGATGAACCGTTCTCTGCCCTTGCCTTCAAGGTCGTGGCTGACCCTTACGTCGGGCGTCTTGTCTACTTCCGTGTCTACTCCGGCAGCGTGAAGCAGGGCGGGGCGGTGCTGAACAGCGCCCGCGGTCAGAGAGAGCGCCTGGGGCGTATCCTGCGCATGCACGCCAATCGCCGTGAGGACATCGACCACGTTCAGGCCGGCCACATCGCGGCCACGGTGGGGTTGAAGAACACCTTCACGGGCGACACCCTCTGCGCCCAAGACAAGCCCATACTGCTGGAGGCGATCAAGTTTCCGGAGCCGGTCGTCTCCGTGGCTATCGAACCCAAGACCAAGGACGACCAGGATCGCATGGTGGAAACCCTCCTGCGCCTGAGCGAGGAGGACCCCACGTTCTGCACCCGCTACGACTCCGAGACCGGCCAGACGATCATCTCCGGCATGGGCCAGCTGCACTTGGAGATCATCGTCGACCGGATGCTGAGGGAGTTCAACGTGGAAGCCAATGTGGGTCGCCCGGAGGTGGCCTACAAGGAGACTATCGTCCAATCGGCACGGGCCGAGGGACGATTCGTCCGCCAGACGGGCGGTCGTGGCCAGTTCGGCGTCGTCCAATTGGAGGTGGAGCCGCAGCCCCGCGGCGCCGGACTGAAGTTCGAGAACAAGATCGTCGGCGGCGCCATCCCCCGCGAGTTCATCCCGGCGGTGGAGCAGGGCGTGCGGGAGGCGCTGGAGACCGGCATTCTCGCCAGCTACCCTGTGATCGACGTCAAGGTGGCCCTCCTGGACGGTCAGTATCACCAGGTTGACTCCTCAGAGCTGGCGTTCAAGATGGCCGGCTCCCTGGGCGTGCAGGGTGCCCTGAAGCGCGCCAATCCCATCCTCCTAGAGCCCTACATGAAGGTGGAAGTAGCCACTCCGGATGATTTCTTCGGCGACGTGCTGGGGGACGTGAGCTCCCGCCGCGGCCACGTCACCAACGTGGACCAGCGGGGCCACCTGCGCGTCATCACGGCCCTGGTTCCCCTCGCCGAAACGTTCGGCTACGCCACCGACCTGCGCTCCATTACGCAGGGTCGCGCCACCTATACCATGGAATTCGATCACTACGAGGAGGTCCCCGCCTCCCTGGCCGAGCACATCATCGGCCAGGTGCGGGGCGTGGTACGCAGGTAGAGCTATGGCGCAGCAAAAGATACGCATCCGCCTCAAGGCTTATGACCACCGGGTGCTGGACCAGTCGGCCTCCCTCATCGTGGAGGCGGCGGAGCGCACCGGTGCCGCCGTTGCCGGGCCCGTGCCTCTGCCCACCGAGATCAAGAAGTTCTGCGTGATTCGCTCGCCTCACGTCGACAAGGACTCGCGGGAGCAGTTCGAGATCCGCACTCACAAGCGCCTGGTGGACATCCTGGAGCCCACCTCCAAGACGGTGGACGCCCTGATGCGGCTACAGCTCCCTTCCGGCGTGGACATTGAGATCAAGCTATGAGTATCGAAGGCATCCTGGGACGCAAGCTGGGCATGACTCAGGTCTTCCGTGAGGACGGCACCTCCGTCCCGGTGACCGTCATCGAGGCCGGGCCCTGCACCGTGGTTCAGGTGAAGACAGATGAGAATGACGGCTACGCCGCCGTGCAATTGGGCTTCGGCACCCGCAAGCGGGTCAACTCTCCCCTGAAGGGCCACATGAAGGGCCTGGGGCAGTTTCGCTACCTGCGGGAGTTCCGGGTGGACGACATCGGCGAGTGGGAGGTCGGCAAGAAAGTCGGCTGTGAGCTCTTCCAGCAGGGCGACCTGGTGGACGTTTCGGGCGCGTCCAAGGGCCGCGGCTTCGCCGGCGTCATGAAGCGACACGGCTTCCACGGTGGCAAACGCACCCACGGCCAGTCCGACCGTGCCCGCGCCCCCGGCTCCATCGGTGCCGGCACAGACCCCGGCCGCGTCATCAAGGGGCTCAAGATGGCCGGGCACATGGGTACGGGCCAGGCCACGGTCAAGAACCTAAGAGTCCTCCAATCTGACCCTTCCCGCAACATCCTGATGGTGGAGGGGTCCGTCCCCGGCAACAAGGACGTGCTGCTCCGGGTGCGACGCTCCAAGCATGTGAGGGCGCGCCGATGAAGCTGCCGGTGCACAACAAACAGGGCAAACAGGTGCGTCAGATCACCGTGGATGACAGCGTCTTCGGCATCACCCCCAACATCGCCGTGCTTCATCAGGCGTTCGTGGCCCAGCGGGCCAACCAGCGGCGGGGCAGCGCCAGCACCAAGACCAGGTCCGAGGTTCAGGGCAGCACCCGCAAGATCCGGAGCCAGAAGTACACCGGCCGCGCCCGCCAGGGGAGCAGCCGCTCTCCGGTGCGCGTGGGTGGGGGCGTCGCCTTCGGGCCCAGGCCCCGCAGCTACCGTCAGAAGCTGCTCAAGAAGATGAGGCGTCTGGCTATCCGATCCGCCCTCTCGGGTAAGGTCGTGGACGGACAACTCCATGTCGTGGACAAGCTCAGCTTCGCCCAGCCGCGAACCAAAGAGATGATTCGCGTGCTGCACAACGTGGGTATCCAGCGCTCGGCTCTTGTCGTCACTGGTGAGCCTGACCGCTCCGTCCTGGTCAGCGCCCGCAACCTCCAGAAGACGAAGGTCCTGCCCGCCGCTTACCTCAACGTCGTGGATCTGCTGACCCACCGCGATCTCCTGTTGACGGAGGGGGCAGTGCGCCGGGTGGAAGGGCTCTGGGGCGTCGTGGCGTCCGAGGCTCCCGCAGTGGAGGAGCCCAAGCCGCGCCGCAGACGAGCGCCGGTGGCCAAGGAGGCGCCCGCGGAGACTGAGGTTGCGGTGGCGGAGAAACCACGCCGCCGCAAGGCCGCGGCTGCTCCATCAGCGGAGGCGGAAGAGGCACCCAAAAGGCCAGCCCGCCGCACCAGGCGTGCCAAGGCCGAGGCGGATGAGAAGACGGCGAAAGCCCCTGAGGAGCCGGCTGTGGAGACCGAAGTTGCGGTGGTGGAGAAACCACGCCGCCGCAAGGCCGCGGCTGCTGCGCCAGCGGAGGCGAAGGAGGCAGCGGAGAAGCCAGCTCGCCGCACTCGGCGTCCCAAGGCCGAGGCGGATGAGAAGACGGCAGAAGCCTCTGAGGAGCCCAGACCGCCGCGGCGCCGCACCCGCGCCAAGCCTGACCTGAGCCCGGCCGAAGGGAAAGAGGAGGAGGCCTAGGCGATGCCCAAGCCTATCCATCCTCTCGAGGTGCTGCGCCGGCCCATGGTCACCGAGAAAGGAACGCGGCTGGGCGGCGAGAACAAGTATGTGTTCGAGGTTCACCGCGGCAGCAACAAGCACCAGATCAAAGAGGCCGTGGAAAAGGCGTTCAACGTGCATGTCGTTGGCGTCAATGTGATCAACGTCAAGGGAAAGCCGCGGCGCGCCCGGGGAGGCCGTATCATCCATGCCGCGGACTGGCGGAAGGCCGTCATCACCCTCGCTGCCGGCGATAAGATTGAGCTGTTCGAGGGCATCTAGCGATGGGTATCAAGCAGTACAAGCCGACATCGCCGGGGCGCAGGGGAGCCAGCGGTTACACCTTCGACGAGATCACCAAGAAGCGGCCGGAGAAGTCGCTCCTGGCCCCTCTGGCCAAGAAGGCGGGGCGCAGCAAGGGCCGCATCAGCGTGCGCCACCGCGGTGGCGGCCACAAGCGCCGTCTGCGGGTCATCGACTTCAAGCGGGACAAGACCAGCGTGCCGGGCAAGGTGGCCGCCATAGAGTACGACCCCAACCGGTCGGCGCGTATCGCCCTCATCCACTACGTCGACGGCGAGAAGCGGTACATCATCTGGCCTGTCGGCCTCGCCGTGGGTGATACCGTGATGGCTGGCCCCCGGGCGGAGATCAAGCCCGGCAACGCTCTGCCGCTGCGTAGCATCCCCGCTGGCAACACCGTGCATAACCTAGAGCTGCACAAGGGCCGCGGCGCACAATTGGTGCGTGGGGCTGGCGCCGCCGCGCAGATCATGGCCCGGGAGGAAGACTACGTGATGGTGCGCCTGCCCTCTGGGGAAGTGCGCCGCATCCACGCCGACTGTATGGCCACCATTGGCCAGGTAGGCAACGTAGAGCATGACCAGATCAAGCTGGGTCGGGCCGGCCGTCGGCGCAATCTAGGCCGTCGTCCCAAGGTGCGAGGCACCGTGATGAGCCCGCGCGACCATCCCCACGGCGGCGGCGAGGGACGGGCGCCCATCGGCCTGCCTGGGCCTAAGACCCCCTGGGGTAAGCCCACCCTCGGCTATCGTACCCGCCGTCGCAAGGACACCAACAAGTACATCGTGCGCAGACGCGAGGTGTAAGGAACCGATGTCCCGTTCGACCAAGAAGGGCCCATTCGTGGACGCCAAGCTGATGAAGAAGGCGGAGCAGGTCCTGCGCTCCGGCCAGAAGGCGGTCATCCGCACTTGGTCCCGCCGCTCTACCATCATGCCGGAGATGGTGGGCCTGACCATCGCCGTGCACGATGGCCGCCGCCACGTCCCTATCTTCATCACTGAGAACATGGTGGGCCACAAGCTGGGCGAGTTCGCTCTGACCCGCACGTTCCGCGGTCACGGAGGCAAGTCCGCCCAGGTCAGCCGGGTGCGGAGGGTGTAGGCGAGATGGAAGTGCGCTCCTTCGCCCGCAACGCCCCCATCGCGCCCAAGAAGGCGCGGCTGATCCTGGATGAGATACGGGGCAAGCGTGTGGACGAGGCGATGTCCCTGCTCCGCTTCATGCCTACACCCCATGCGCGCCTGGTGGCCAAGGCGGTGCGTTCCGCTGTTGCCAACGCCGAGAACAACTACAATCTTCAGCCGCGCACCCTGCGCATCGCCCAGGCCCACGTCGGGGGCGGCATCACCTACCGGCGGCTGCTCCCCCGCGCCCGTGGCCGCGCCGACGTCATGCGCCGCCGCCGCAGTAACATCACCATCGTCGTCCAGGAGGAGGAGCTCTAGCATGGGCCAGAAGGTGCACCCCCACGGCTTCCGCCTGGGCTACATCTACGATTGGAAGAGCAAGTGGTTCGCTAGCCGCGACTACCCGCAGCTACTCCAAGAGGACCTGACTATCCGTGAGACCATCAGATACCTCCTGCCTGACGCTGGCATCTCATCGGTGGAGATCGAGCGCAATGCCAACCAGGTCACCGTGGCCGTCAGCACCTCCCGCCCCGGCATCGTCATCGGGCGCGGGGGCCAGCGGGTGGACGAGCTGCGGGCCGCTTTGGAGCGCGCCACCGGTCGCAGGATTCGCGTCAATATCAACGAGGTCCGCATCCCGGAGATCGATGCCGCCCTGGTGGCCCGCTCCGTGGCGGACCAGATCGAGCGCCGTATCTCTCACCGAAGGGCCATTAAGCAGACGATCTCTCGCGCCATGCAGCGAGGCGCCCTCGGGATCAAGATCAAGGTCTCCGGTCGCTTGGGCGGGTCCGATATGTCCCGCAAGGATCAGGGGATGGAGGGCCGAGTACCGCTGCATACGCTCAAAGCGGACATAGACTACGGCACCGCCGAGGCGCATACCACGCTGGGGCTCATCGGCGTCAAGGTATGGATATACAAGGGCGACCGTATACTGGAGCAGCCGGCGCCCATCGAGCGCCGCCGTCCCAGGCGGGAAGCCGCCAAGGAGGCGCCTCCTGCCCCCGCCGCCGAAGCTGCCGCACCGGACGAGGCTGCCCCCTCCGGAGCGGCGGAAGAAGCGGAGCCGCAACCTGAAGCTGAACCTAAACCTGAACCTGAGGCTGAGGCTAAGCCGGATGCTACAACCTAGACGCACCAAGTACCGTAAGACCCAGCGCGGCCGCCGCGCCGGCCGCGCCAACAGCGGCAACACCGTGGCCTTCGGTGACTTCGGTCTCCAGGCCCTAGGCACTTGCTGGATGACCGCTCGCCAGATAGAGGCTGGGCGCCGCGCTATCACCCGCTACGTACGCCGCGGCGGCAAGCTGTGGATCCGCGTCTTCCCCGACAAGCCGGTCACCAAGAAGCCTCTGGAGACGCGCCAGGGCAAGGGCAAGGCTCCGGTGGAGTTCTGGGTGACTGTTGTGAAGCCGGGCCGCATCATCTATGAGATCGCTGGGGTGCGTGAGGAGAGCGCCCGCGAGGCGATGCGTCTCGCCGCCCATAAGCTGCCCATACCGACCCGTTTCGTGACGCGAGAGGTGGCCCTGTAGAGGCATCAACATGGCCAAGAAGCTGAAGACCAAGACGCAAGAGATACGCAAACTCTCGGAGGCCGATCTGGCCGAGGAGCTCCAGGAGGCTCACCGACGCCTGTTCTCCCTGCGGCTCCAGAGGGAGACCCGCCAGCTCCCCAACCACCGGGAGCTGCCAAAGGTGAAGCGTCTGATCGCGAGGCTGAAGACGATCCAGCGGGAGCGGCAGATGGCCGCCAGGGAGGGTCGCTAGGTATGGCGCAGGGGAGCTTCGGTGGCCGCAAGGTACGCGAGGGGACCGTCGTGTCCGACAAGATGGACAAGACGGTTGTCGTTGCTGTGGAGACAAGGGTGCGGCATCCTCTCTACAAAAAGACCGTCCGGCGGCTCCGGCGACATCTGGCTCACGACGAGGCCAACGACGCCAAGCTGGGCGACCTGGTCCGCATCGTGGAGTCGCGGCCGTACTCCCGTCACAAGCGGTGGTGGCTGTCCGAGGTGCTGGTTCGCGCCGAGCGTCCCGAGGTGGCCGCGCGGGACGTCGATCTTGAGCTGCTGGGCGAGGTGAAGCCGGAGGAGGAAGAGGAAGAGGCCGCCGCGCCCGCGGAAGCCGTCGCCGCGGAGGCCGTCCCTGAGCCTGAGACCGAGGTGCCTGCCGAGGCCGCTGAAGAGGTGCCGCCGGTGGAAGAAGTGGTGACTGAGCCGGAGGCTGCTGAAGCCGAGGAAGCCGTCGCTGCCCCTGAGCCGGAAGCGCAGCCGGAGGAGGCCGCAGAGCCCGCTGCCGAGGAGCCGGAGGGTAAGGCAGAGGAGGCCGCAGAGCCCGCTGCCGAGGAGCCGGAGGGTGAGGCAGAGGAGGCCGCAGAGCCCGCTGCCGAGGAGCCGGAGGGTGAGGAGAAGGAGGGGTCTTCGTGATCCAGGCCCAGTCCCGCCTCCGCGTTGCCGACAACTCCGGTGCTCGTCAGGTGATGTGCATCCGGGTGCTGGGAGGCTCCAGGCGCCGCTACGGTCGCGTGGGCGACATCATCGTCGCCTCTGTCAAGCAGGCCACCCCCGGCGGCGGTGTCAAGAAGGGCGATGTCGTGCGCGCCGTGGTGGTGCGCGTGGCCCAGCCCTACCGGCGCGACGACGGCTCCTACATCCGCTTCGACGATAACGCCGCCGTCATCCTGTCTGACGTCTACAACCCCCAGGGCACCCGCATCTTCGGCCCGGTTGCCCGTGAGCTGCGGGAGCGCAACTTCATGAAGATCGTTTCCCTGGCCCCGGAGGTGTTGTAGGATGCACCGGGTGAAAAGGGAGGACACCGTCTTCGTCACCAAGGGCAAGGACCGGGGTAGGACCGGCACCGTGCGGATCGTCATCCCCAAGGAGAATCGCGTCATCGTCGGTGGGATCAACGTGGTGAAGCGGCACATGCGACCGCGAGGGCCCCGGCAGCCCGGCGGCATCATCGAGCGAGAAGCGCCCATCCCTTTGGCAAACGTCCGGCCACTCTGCCCCTCCTGCAACAAGCCGGTGCGGGTGGGCTTCCGCGTCCTGGCGGACGGCCGCAAGGTACGCTACTGTAAGAAGTGCGACGCTAATTTCGACTGAGGATAGGCGGAAGATGGCACCCAGGCTCAAGGAGAGATATCGAGAGGAGATCTTGCCGGCCCTGATGAAGGAGTTCGGGTACAAGAACGTCATGGAGGTACCCCGGCCTGAGAAGATGACCGTCAACGTAGGCTTGGGGGAGGCGGTGGCGGACGCCAAGGCGCTGGACTCCGCCTCCAACGATGTGGCGGTGATCACCGGACAGAAGCCGGTCATCACCCGCGCCAAGAAGTCCATCTCCAACTTCAAGCTCCGTGCCGGCATGCCCATCGGTGTCATGGTCACGGTGCGAGGGGGCCGCATGTGGGAGTTCTTAGATCGGCTGGTGAACGCCGCCCTTCCCCGCATCCGCGACTTCCAGGGCGTCTCCCCCAACTCCTTCGACGGGCGTGGCAACTTCAGCATCGGCATCCGCGAGCAACTCATCTTCCCCGAGATCGAGTACGACAAGATCGACCGCATCCGGGGGCTTCAGGTCAACATCATCACCACGGCCAAGACTGACGAGGAGGGCAAGCGACTATTGGAACTCCTAGGGGTGCCCTTCACGCGGCACTAGGGGAATAGCAGTGACACGTAAGGCGCTCTACGAGAAGACGTTCCGCAAGAAGCCGAAGTTCGCCGTGCGGCACCGCAACCGCTGCCGCCGTTGCGGCAGGCCGCGCGCCTACCTGCGCGCCTTCGGCCTCTGTCGTATCTGCTTCCGGCAACTCGCCCTGTTGGGGCACCTGCCGGGGGTCAAGAAGTCCAGTTGGTAGGCCCAGGAGCGATGAATACCGATCCGATCGCCGACATGCTCACCCGGATACGGAACGCCCTTGTCGCTGGGCACGATTTCACCGACGTGCCCGCCTCCAAGCTCAAGGTGTCACTGGCTGAGACCCTCAAGCGGGAGGGGTTCATCCGTGACTACGAGGTGCTTCAGGACGGGGCGACGCGGACCATTCGCGTACACCTCGCCTACGCCGACAAGCGGGAGCCGGTGATTACCGGCCTTCAGCGGGTGAGCAAACCGGGGCTCAGGGTCTACGTTCAGAAACGCGAGATGCCGCGGGTGTATGGGGGCCTAGGCGTAGCCATCATCTCCACCTCTCAGGGTCTGCTCACCGGTCGAGAGGCGCGTCGTCGCGGCCTCGGTGGGGAGGTCATCTGCTACGTATGGTAGGGGACAGAGCAATGGAACAAGGGAGCAATCGGGGCATAGAGCAAAAGGGATCGTTCCATGGCCCCTATGCTCTATTGCCCCAGGGCGGGGAGCGGAGGTGAGGCCGTGTCTCGCGTAGGTAAGATGCCGATAGCCGTACCCAGCGGGGTGGAGGTGCGTATGGAGGGGACTCGCATCACCGTCAAGGGCCCCAAGGGTGAGCTGAGCCGCGACGTGAGCCCCGATATGAAGATCGAACTGAGCGATGGCGTCCTCACCGTGAAGCGGCCCAGCGATCAACCCCGCCACCGCTCGGCCCATGGGCTAACCCGCACCCTGATCCAGAACATGGTCACAGGCGTCAGCGAAGGGTTCACCAAGGTTCTGGAGCTCCACGGGGTGGGCTACCGGGCCCAGTTGCAGGGGAGCAGCCTGGTGCTGGCCGTAGGGTACTCCAGGCCGGTGGAGTTGGCGCCGCCCCCGGGCGTAGAGTTCGAGGTGGAGGGTACCTCCCGGGTTATAGTGAAGGGGATCAGCAAGGAGGATGTTGGCCAGACCGCCGCCGACGTCCGCAAGGTGCGGCCGCCGGAGCCCTACAAGGGCAAGGGTATCCGCTACGTCGGCGAGTATGTCCGGCGCAAGGCTGGCAAGGCAGGCAGGGCGATCCACTAGCCATGAAGAAGAGCAAGACTCCGGTCGCTGCACGGAAACGACGCCACAGCCGGTTACGCCGCAAGGTCAGCGGCATCCTCCAGCGGCCCCGTCTGGCAGTCTTCCGTAGCCTGAACCACATCTACGCTCAGGTCATTGACGACAGCAGCGGCCGCACCCTGGCCGCGGCTTCCGATCTGGAGGCCGACCTGCGTACCCAGTGCAACGGCAAGGGGAAGACGAAAGTCGCCGAGCTGGTGGGGGAGGCCATCGCCCGCAAGGCTGCGGAGAAAGACATCAAGGTAGTGGTTTTCGACCGTGGCGGCTCCAAGTATCACGGCCGCGTCAAGGCTCTGGCGATGGCGGCCCGCAAGGGCGGTCTCTCCTTCTAAAGAGGTAAGCATGTCTAACCCTGGCAAGTACGTCGCCAAGCGGCAGAAGATAGACACCTCAGAGATGGAGCTGACGGAGAAGGTGGTGTTCATCAACCGCGTGGCCAAGGTGATGAAGGGTGGCCGCCGCTTCCACTTCACCGCCGTCGTGGTGGTCGGCGACGGCGACGGCCACGTGGGCGTCGCTCTGGGAAAGGCGAGGGAGGTGCCGGAGGCCATCCGCAAGGCGTCCACCATCGCTAAAAGGCACATGATTCGCGTCCCTATGATCGACTCCACCATACCGCACCCCATCCTGGCTCGATTCGGCGCCTCGCGGGTGCTGATCAAGCCGGCGGCGCCCGGCACCGGTCTCATCGCCGGCGGCGGCGTTCGCGCCGTGCTGGAGGGGGCGGGTGTCAAGGACGCCGTGACCAAGTCCCTGGGCTCCAAGAGCCCGGCCAACGTGGTCAAGGCGACGATCATGGGCCTGTCGCAACTGCGCTCGCCAGAGGAGGCGCTGGCGCGGCGGCGGGCGGTCTCGGCGGAGGCAGCCATCGATGCCTAGCCTTCGCATAAGTTGGCAAAAGAGCGCTATCGGCTACGCCGGTAACCAGAAGCGGACGCTCCGCGCCCTGGGCCTGCGCCGACTGGGCCAGACAGTGGAGCACGATGATACCCGGGCCATACGTGGTATGATCAACAAGGTGCGGCACCTTGTTAAGGTTGCCGAGGTTTCCAAAGACTGATGCTTGCCCACGAACTCAAACCACCCAAGGGGTCCAAGCACGCCCGCAAGCGGGTGGGTCGCGGCGACTCCAGCGGCCGCGGCACCTATTCGGGCCGCGGCATCAAGGGCCAGAAGTCGCGCTCTGGGCGCAAGCCCAAGCTGGGGTTCGAGGGCGGTCAGACGCGGCTCATCAAGCGGCTGCCTCGCCGCCGTGGCTTCACCAACATCTTCCGCACGGAGTACTCCGCGGTGAACCTGCGGGATCTGGAGCGGTTTGAGGCTGGCACCGAGGTGACCCCGGAGCTGCTCAAGCAGTCGCGCGTGGTCCGGAGCCTGCGGCGACCGGTGAAGGTGCTCGCCAGCGGGGAGTTGACGAAGGCGCTCACGGTGAAGGCGCACAAGTTCTCCACGGCCGCGAAGGAGAAGATCGAGGCGGCGGGCGGCAGCGCCCTGGAGATAGGGCCTTCGGCTGAGCTTGGGACAGGCGATGGCGACGTCGGCTAGAGCGCAGCAGCGTCCCGAGCTTCTGCAGGCGGCCTACAACGCGCTGTTCCAGCAGGACATCCGCGATAAGCTCCTGTTCACCTTCGCCATGCTGGTGGTGTTCCGCTTCACGGCGAATCTTCCGGTCCCGGGCACCAACCCGGAGCAACTGGCCAACATATTCGAGAACAGTACAGTCCTGGGGTTCATGAACATCTTCAGCGGCGGTGCCCTCCAGAACATGAGCGTGGCCGCCATGGGTGTCTACCCCTACATCACCTCTTCCATCGTCATGCAGCTCATGGTACCTCTGGTACCCACCCTGCAGGCGCTCTCAAGGGAGGGCGAGCAGGGGCGGCGCCAGATCCAGATATACACCCACTGGATGACTGTGCCCATGGCCCTCGTTCAGGGTTACGGCCAACTGATCCTCATTCAAAGCCAGGGCGGGTTCTCGGGCACCGTGGGCGTCGGCTTCACCGGCGAGCAGGCGTTGCCCACCCTGGCCATGATCATCTCCATGACTGCCGGCACCATGTTCCTGGTCTGGATTGGCGAGCTGATCAGCGAGAAGGGCATCGGTAACGGCATCTCCATCCTGATCTTCGCTGGCATCGTCGCCGGCATGCCCCAGTACGTCGCCGGGCGACTCTACACGGGCGTCGGAGACACCGTGAGCAGCACCGTCTTCCTGGGAGCCATGACCATCGGTCTCGTCTACATCATCGTCATCTTCCAGGAGGCGCAGAGGCGGATACCCGTCCAGTACTCCCGCAGCGTGTTCCGCAGCGGCCGCATGTACCGTCAGTCCGGCCAGACTCACATCCCTCTGCGAGTGAACAGCGTCGGCATGATCCCCCTCATCTTCGCCTTCTCGATCATCATCTTCCCGGCCTACGTGGGCAGCATCCTTGAGACCTCAGACAGCAGCTTCATCGCCAGCGCTGGCGATTGGATGCAGAACGTGTTCGACCCGGGCAACTGGGGGTACTGGGCCTTCCTCTTCGTCACCGTTGTGGTGTTCACCTTCTTCTACACGTTGGTGGTCTTCCAGCAGCAGAACCTGGCCGAGAACCTTCAGCGTCAGGGAGGCTTCGTCCCCGGCATACGACCCGGCCGTCCCACGGGGGAGTACATCAACCGAGTGCTGATGCGCATCACCTGGGGGGGTGCTCTCTTCCTGGGGTTCGTGGCGGTGGCGCCGTTCATGTTCTCTACTATCATCGGGGGCGGGTTCAGCCTGCGCGGCCGCTCGCTCGCTTTCGGCATCACATCCAGCGGCCTCATCATCACCGTGGGCGTGGTTCTGGACACCCTGCGCCAGATCGAGGCCCAGCTCCTCATGCGCCAGTACGAAGGGTTCATCCGCTAGGGGGAGGGAAGGGGCTTGTATCTCATCCTTTTGGGTCTACCGGGAGCCGGCAAGGGCACCCAGGCCGCCCTGGTCTGTAAGGAGGCGGGACTGGTTCACATAACTACCGGCGAGCTGTTCCGCGAGAGCATTCGCCAGCAGACGGAGCTGGGGCGCAAAGCCCAGCCCTTTGTGGAGCAGGGACTCCTAGTCCCGGACGAGTTGACCGTAGGCATGCTCCTTGACCGCATCGCCCGGCCGGACGCCGCGCAAGGCTTCGCGCTGGACGGCTTCCCCCGCAACCTGGATCAGGCCAAAGCCCTGGACGACGCTCTGGACCGCGAAGCGAAGGCCATCGACAAGACCATCTACATAAAGGTGCCCACCGAGGAACTCGTCCGGCGCCTCTCCGGCCGCTGGAACTGCCGTCAGTGCGGTGCGGTGTACCATGAGCAGAGTCTGCCCCCTAAGCAGAAGGGCGTCTGCGATCGCTGCGGCGGCGAGCTGTACCAGCGTGAGGACGACCGTCCGGACGTGGTGCGCACCCGCCTAGACGTCAACCTCAAGCAGACGGAGCCCCTTCTTGAACACTACCGGCGCGACGGGAAACTGATCGAGGTGGATGGCGGGGGTGAGGTGGACGAAGTGAAGGGTCGAGTGCTGGCGGCGATGGGACGCCCTTAGGAGGTTCGCTAGGCCCTCATGCCCATCGTCATCAAGTCGGAGGACGAGATCGCCATCATCCGCGAGGCCGGACGCAGCGTGGCTGAGGTGCTCCAGATACTGGTGGACCGTCTGCGGCCTGGCCTCGTCGCGCGGGAACTCGACGAGATCGTCCGCGCGGAGTTCAAGAAGCGCAACGTCATCCCCGCCTTCCTGGGCTATCACGGCTTTCCGGCCGCGGTTTGCGTCTCCGTCAATGACGAGATCGTCCACGGCATCCCCGGGGATCGCGAGATCATGGATGGGGACATCGTGAGCATCGACCTCGGCTGCATTCACAAGGGATTCGTGGGCGACGCGGCGGTGACGGCAGCGGTGGGGAACGTCTCCCCCGAGGCGCAGCAGCTCATCGAGGCGACGAAGGAGGCTTTGAACCGGGCCATAGCCGTTGCCAGGGCTGGGGCCCGGCTAGGGCAGATCGGCGCCGCCATCCAGGGGTACGTGGAGGGCAAGGGTTTCTCCGTAGTGCGCGAGTACGTGGGCCACGGCGTAGGCCGCCAGATGCACGAGGATCCCCAGGTGCCCAACTACGGCGATCCAGACTCGGGCCCTATCCTCAGGGAGGGGATGGTTATCGCCATCGAACCGATGGTGAACGTTGGCGACTGGCGCACCAAACGCGATTCGGACAATTGGACGGTGCGGACGCTGGACGGCAGCTTGTCGGCCCATTTTGAGCACACGCTTGCCATCCGCGACGGACAGGCAGGAGTGCTAACTCTGCTGTGAGAAATGAGTTTAGGAGATAGAGACAAAGGGAGGTGAACTGCCACAGGCCCGGCATGCGCGGCCAGGGTGCTCATGGGCAAGAAAGAATCCATAGAGGTCGAAGGGGTAGTCAAGGAGAATTTGCCCAACGCAATGTTTCGTGTAGAATTACCAAATGGGCACAGTATCCTTGCTCATGCCTCTGGCAAGATCCGGATGCACTTCATTCGCATACTGCCGGGCGATCGCGTGCTGGTGGAACTCTCCCCCTACGACCTGAGCCGGGGCAGAGTCACCTACCGCTTCAAGTAAGGCCTTGTCATGAAAGTATCGGCATCAGTAAAGCGTCGCTGTGACAGCTGCAAGATCGTGCGCCGCCGAGGGGTGGTGCGCGTGATCTGCCGCAATCCCCGTCACAAGCAGAGGCAGGGGTAGGAGGCTCCTATGGCTCGTATCGCCGGAGTGGACATTCCCCGGGACAAGCACGTCGATGTCTCTCTCTGCTATATCTTCGGCATCGGCTCCGCCGCGTCCGGTCAGATATGCACACACACGGGCGTCTCGCCTCAGACCAAGGTCCGTGACCTGACGGACGACGAAATCTCCCGCATCCGTGAGTACATCGACCGCAACTTCGAGGTCGAAGGAGAGTTGCGCAAACGGGTGCGCCAGAACATCCAGCGGCTGGTAGAGATCAACAGCTACCGCGGCATCCGCCACCGCCGCGGTCTCCCTGTGCGCGGGCAGCGCACCCGGACCAACGCTCGCACCAAGCGGGGCGCACGCCGCACAGTGGCCGGGAGGCGCCGCGCTATGGCCAAGAAGTAAGGAAGGCCACATATGGCAGAACGCAAGACGCGCAGCCGCAGGCGAGAAAAGAAGAACGTGCCCGTGGGCTTGGCCTACATTCAGTCCACGTTCAACAACATCACCATCACTTTGACCGACCCCAATGGCAACGTCCTCTCCTCGGCCAGCTCCGGCACTGTGGGCTTCAAGGGGTCTCGTAAGAGCACCCCTTACGCGGCCGGGTTGGCCGCGGAGGAGGCGGCCCGCAGGGCGATGGATCATGGTCTGCGTCAGGTGGACGTGCGGATCAAGGGCCCCGGCAGCGGTCGGGAGGCGGCGATACGCTCCCTTCAGGCCGCTGGCCTTCAGGTTACCAGCATCCGCGACGTGACGCCGGTACCGCACAACGGCTGTCGCCCGCGCAAGCGACGGCGAGTTTAGGAGGGATATGGCACACTACACCGGACCGGTCTGCCGCCTGTGTCGCCGCCTCGGCGACAGGCTGTACCTCAAGGGCGAGAAGTGCTTCTCGCCTAAGTGCGCGTTCGAGAGGCGGCCCTATCCTCCCGGTCCGCGGTCCATGCGCCGCCGCAAGGTGTCCGACCGCGGCTTCCAGTTGCGGGAAAAGCAGCGGGCTCGCGCCACCTACGGCGTGCTGGAACGACAGTTCCGCCGCTACTACGCCGAGGCTGTGCGCCGCCATGGCGTCAGCGGCGACAATCTGCTGCGCATCCTTGAGATGCGCCTGGACAATCTGGTCTACCGCTTAGGCTTCGCTGACTCGCGGGCCCAGGGCCGTCAGGTAGTCCTGCACGGGCACGTCACCGTGAACGGTCGCAAGGCTTACGCCCCCTCTCACGTCCTGAAGGTGGGGGACGTCGTCGGCTGGACGTCGCGGGGGCAGCGGTCCAAGTACCTCGAGATGGTGAAAGAACAGATGGCTGGGAAGAGCGTGCCGTCCTGGCTGAGTGTGGATACGGAGAGCATGACCGGCCGTGTGCTGGCCCAGCCGGAAACAGAAGAGATCGGGGCCAAGTTCAGCCCGGCCACCGTTGTTGAGTACTATTCACGGTAGGGGATAGTCGATGTTAGAGTCTCAAGTTTATCGAGGCGTGCCTGCTTCGCCTGTCGTCGAGGAGCCGTCCACCGAACCGAAGATCGAAGTTGAGGAGATCGAGGAGGACTGCGCCCGCATCGTGGCCGCGCCCTTGGCCGCCGGCTTCGGCATCACACTGGGCAATGCCCTCCGGCGCGTGCTCCTCAGCTCCCTCCCCGGCGCGGCGGTGACCTCCGTGCGCATCGAGGGCGTCCAGCACGAGTTCTCCACCATGGCCAACGTGAAGGAGGACACCATAGAGTTCCTTCTCAACGTCAAGGAGCTGCGCCTGCGCGCCCTTTCCGACCGTCCTGGTACGCTCATCCTGGACGTCAGTGGGCGCGAGGGTGAGATCACTGCCGCCGACCTCCAGGTCCCGGAGCACTACGAGGTCATAAACCAGGAACTCCATCTGATCACTATGGACTCCCCCAAGGGCCAGCTCCACGTCGAGCTCAACGTGGAGCCCGGCCGAGGCTACGTGCCCGCCGGCCAGGTCGATGGCCTGCCCATCGGCGTGATCCCGCTGGACGCTGCCTTCTCCCCCGTGCGCAAGGTGAACTACAAGGTGAGCCGCACTCGTGTTGGCCAAGAGACCAACTACGACCGGCTGGAGATGGAGGTCTGGACCGACGGCACCATCGGCGCCGTCGATGCCGTCAGCCGCAGCGCCGAGATCCTGAGCGAGCAGTTCAGGGTGTTCGCCCACATGGGACAGCCGCCTCTGCCAGTGGTGGAGCGCGGCCTCGGCGCCGGCGTCGTCCTGACCCCCGAGAGGTACAACATGCCCATCGAGGACCTCAACCTCTCCATGCGGGCCTACAACTGCCTGCGCCGCAGCGGCCTCATGACCGTGGGGCAGGTGCTCGAGAAGAGCGAGGAGGAGCTCCTGTCCCTCCGTAACTTCGGCCGTAAGTCCTACGAGGAGTTGCGGGACAAGCTGAACGAGTTGGGCCTGCTCCCGGCTGAGCAGCCGGAGGAAGTGACGGAGGCGCCGCCTCTGGAGGAGGGGGAGATGCCCATCCTGGCCCCGCAGCCGACGGTTGAGGAGGCGGAGGCAGTTCCTGCTGTGGAGGAGGCTGCGGTGGAAGAGGAGGCCCCGGTGCCCGCCGCCAAAGGCACGGAGGGCAAGAAGGCCGAGGCCGCCCCTGAGGATGACGATGTCCCCGATTGGAAGCGCAAGCTGAAGGAGCTCACTGCTGAGGAGGCTGGGGAGTAGCCATGGCCCACCGCATCGACGGGCGCAAGCTGGGGAGGGCCACCGATCACCGGCTGGCGCTGTTCCGCAACCTGGTGACGGACCTCCTCCGTTATGAGAAGATCATCACCACGGAGGCCAAGGCTAAGGAGGTGCGGGGGCTGGCGGAGCGCGTCATCACCCTCGGCAAGCGAGGCGATCTGCATGCCCGTCGGCAGGCCTTGCGCTTCGTGTACGGCAAGAATGTGGTGCAGAAAGTGTTCGATGACTTGGCCGAGCGCTACGCGGCCCGGCCGGGAGGCTACACTCGTATCGTGAAGCTGGGCCCTCGGCAGGGAGACGGCGCCCGCATGGCCCAGTTGGAGATGGTGACGGAGGAGGAGAGCTAGGCGGCTCTGCTCAGCCTGAGGCGGATGGAAGGGGACGCACCCTTGCGCCGGCTGGCCCTCCTTGTCGAGTACGAGGGCACCGGTTTCGGGGGCTCCCAATACCAGAAGAATACGCGGACGATTCAGGACGCGCTGGAGCGCGGCCTCAGCAGCTTAACAGGCGAACTGATAAGGGTAACCCTGGCTGGTCGCACCGACGCCGGTGTTCATGCCAAGGGGCAGGTGGCCGCCTTCAGCACGGGCAGCCGCCACGGCCCCGACGTGTTCGCGCGGGTCCTCAACCACAACCTGCCGAATGAGATAGCGGTCCGCGCGGTCAGGGAGGTATCGTCCACCTTCGGCCCGCGCCGTCAGGCGATCGGCCGCTGGTATCGCTACACGATCCACAACGGTCGCTACCGGCCGGCCCTCCAGCGGCGGCTCGTGTGGCACGTGGCCGAGCCGCTGGACGAGAAGGCGATGACGGAGGCGGCGGCGTCCCTGGTGGGCGAGCACGACTTCGCCGCCTTCACCCAGCCCTCCCTGGCTGGCAAGCGCACTACCTGCCGCCGGATGACCCGGGCGGAGGTCAGGCGGCGCGGCTGCTGCCTTCTGCTGGATGTGGAGGCTAGCGCCTTCTTGACCCGTCAGGTGCGGCGCATCGCTGGGGCGCTGGTGGAGGTCGGCAGGGCCAGGCTCTCCCCGGGCGGGTTCCAGGATCTGCTGTGGCGGGCGGAGCCGGGGGCGGCCAGCTTCACGGCCCCGGCCCGCGGGCTCTGCCTGATGAAAGTTCGCTACGAGGACGGACTGTTTGACGATGAAACGGATGAAGACACATAGCCTCAAGGGCGCAGAGATCGAAAAACTCTGGCATGTGGTGGACGCCGACGGCCAGACACTGGGCCGCTTGGCCACCCAGGCGGCCAACCTCCTCATGGGCAAGCATAAGCCCACCTACTCTCGCCATCTGGACATGGGGGACTTTGTGGTTGTAGTGAACGCTGAGAAGATACGGGTCACCGGCAACAAGCTCAAGGGTAAGAAGTACTACCGGCACACAGGCTACATGGGCGGCATCAAGGAGACGACCCTGGGCGACATGCTCCAGCGCCGTCCGCGGCGCGTCGTCGAGCTGGCGGTGCGGGGCATGCTCCCCCGCAATCGACTCGGCCGCCAGCTCTACCGCCACCTCAAGGTCTATGCCGGTCCCGATCACCCTCACGAAGCGCAGGTCAACGCCTCCCGCAAGCGAGAGGCGGCAGCGGCAGCCACCAGCACGCCGCGTCCGGCAGGGGAGAAAACGTCATGACGCAAGAGCAGACAGAGGAACTGGCCGTCCCCGAAGGGGAACAGTACTACTACGGAACCGGACGCCGCAAGACGGCCGTGGCGAGAGTGAGGCTGTACCCCGGCTCCGGCGCCATCGTCGTTAACGGCAAGCCGTTCGAGAACGTGTTCACGTGGGAGCTACACCGGCTCAACGTGCGCCGGCCTCTCGTGACAACGGAGACGGACGAGCGCTTCAACGTCCATGCTAAGATCGCCGGCGGTGGCATCTCCGCTTGGGCCGATGCCTTGGCCCACGGCATCTCCCGCGCCCTCATCGTCTTCGACGGGGGCCTCAAGCCGACCCTGCGCAAGGCCGGCCTTCTCACCCGCGACCCGCGGGTGAAGGAGCGCATGAAGCCCGGGCTCAAGCGCGCCCGCAAGGCCCCCCAGTACACCAAGCGCTAGCGGCGACTCGCTATCGGGAGAACGATCGGGAGAGCAGCCTTACCGCTGCTGGGCCAGCCAGGCCTTCAGGTTGTCGATGACCGTCGTCGGCGTGGGGTCCATGCCGTTCAACAGGGCCAAATAATAGCTCACGTAGTCGCCCATCAGTAGGCAGGTCATCGCCTGGGCCAGGGCGCTCCTACCCTCCGCCTGCACCTCCGTGTACTCCACCCCTGCCTCGGTCAGCGCCCGCTGGTTGAACTCGTAATGGAGGGTCACCCCTGGGTGAAAGTCCGGCGACCGCAGATAGACAACGAGCACCAGGCGGGCCACCTCCTCGGGCAGCCCGTAGGAGACGATGGCGTTGTGGCTCGCCTCCGGCAGATGCTCGTAGAATGCCCAGACCTTCGTCGATTCGTTGAGCTGCGTCTTCCAGCGGTGGGCCACCTCGGTCAGCACCTCGGCCCCGTAGATGACGGGCAGCCGCCCGGCTAGCCTGGCCGCTAGTTGCTTGGCGGCGTTGTCGTGCAGTGGCACCTCTTCGCCGATGCGTGAGCGAAGGGACTCCATGGCCCCGATCGCCTCGTCCACGTCTTGCGCCACTCCCTGCGTGAGCCCGATGCTGTCGGCTACGGCCAGCAGGGGCATCAGGCTGTAGCCGAGGGCTGCGCGGGGCTCGCCGCTGAACTGGAAGGTGAAGACGGGGACACCGTTGGCTCGGGCTGTCGCCAGGAGCCTACCGCCGGTGGTGATGGCCAGCTTCTTGGCATCCGTCGCCAGCCCTTGCTCGAAGGCCGACAGCGTCTCTTCCGTGCCACCGCTGAAGCTGGACGCGATGAGCAGGGCGCGGCCGTCCACGCAGGACGGCAGGTCGTAGTGTCGGTGGTTGAGGACCGGCACCGCGCTCTCCTGGGCCAGCAGAAGGCGGAAGATGTCGCCGCCTATGGCGGAGCCGCCCATGCCCAGGATGACGATGCGATCGATCTCCCGGAAGGATGGGGGGATCTCCAGGTGGCGGGCCTCGTCCCAGGCGGCGCGGCACTGGTCCGGCAGGCCGCGGACGGCGGCGCCCATCCCGCTGGGGTCGAGACGGGCTCGCGCTTCGGGGTCGTCCAGGATGGTGGGATCAGGCACCGGCCAGCCTCCGACATTCGGCCAGCACCCTGGGCACCAGCTCTTCTCGGGGCACCTCCGTGTAAATACGCATCAGTGGCTCCGTTCCTGAAAGGCGGATCAGGGCCCAGGCTCCGTCCTCCAGCTTGAAGCGCAGCCCGTCCGTGCTGTCGATGCCCGTCACCACCAGTCCGGCGACGCGATCGGGCCTCAGCTCCGGCAGGCGCGACTCCACCTGTGTCCGCTCCTGAGCCGACATCTCGATGTCCACGCGGTCGTAGTAGTGTGGCCCCACCTTCCCAAACAGCTCTTCGATAAGGCCCGCTGCGTCCTTGCGGCGCTGGGCCATCAGATCTAGGAAGTACAGCGATGAGAGGATGCCGTCCCGCTCCGGCAGGTGGCCGCGGAAGGCGTAGCCCCCGGACTCCTCCCCGGCGACGATGGCGTCAGTCTCCCGCATCTTGGGCCCCAAGAACTTAAAGCCGACGCCGGTCTCGTGCACCGGCACCCCGTACAGCTCGCCCAGCCGCAGCACCATGCCGGTTGTGGTCACCGACTTGACGATGGGCCCGCGCAGGCCGCGCACCTCTAGCAGGTAGTAGGCCAGCAGCGCGAAAGCCTGGAGCTGGTTGACGAACCGTCCTTGCCCATCGAGGACGCCCAAGCGGTCGGCGTCGCCGTCGGTGGCCAGGCCCACCTGGGCAGCGTGGCGGCGCACTGCTCTGCGCAGGGGCGACAGGTTGCGGAGTATGGGCTCCGGGTTGTGCATGCCGGGGAACAGCGGATTACGTGCCGCCCGCACTTCCCAGACCTGCGTTCTGCCGCCAGCCAGGAGGCCCCGCACGTAACCGGCGCCGGCCCCGTGCATGGAGTCCACGACCACCCGCAGGCCGCTAGCCCGAAGGGTGTCCAGATCCACCAGCTCCGACATGTGCGCGATATAATCGGGCCGCGGATCGAACATCTCCACGAGACCCTTCGCCTTGGCGTCGGCCAGGGTCAAGCCGGGCACCTGCGCTGTAGGGGGAATGAGCGCCTCAATGCGGCTCAGAACCTCCGGCGGGGCAGCGCCCGCATACTCAGTGCGCACCTTGAAGCCGGAGTACTGGGCCGGGTTATGGCTGGCGGTGATGACTACTGACCCCGCCGCCTTGTGGCGCAGGATGGCATATCCCACCACCGGCGTCGGTGCCGGGCGATCGCACAGGTAGACGGGGATGCCGTTGGCGGTCAGCGCCTCTGCGGCGACCGCGGCGAACCCCTCGGAGCCGAAGCGGGTATCGTAGCCCACAACCATGCCGCGGTTGGCGAGGCCGGTCTCCTTGACATACAGCGCGGTGCCCTGAGCGCAGCGGCGCACGTTGTCGTAGGTGAACTGGTCACCGATGATCGCCCGCCAGCCGTCGGTACCGAACCGGATGGGTGCTTCGCTCATTTCGACGCCAGCTCCCCCACCTCCGCTGCGGCCTGGGTCAGGTCCTTGAAGCTATCGATCGACCGCCAGTAGGCGTGGCTACGGTATCCGAACAGCTTTGCCTCGGCCGCCAGTTCAGGGAAGGTTGTCCTCTCGTGGTCGCCCCGTTCCGGCAGGCGGCGAAAGAAATCGGCTGCGAGCGCGTACACGCCGGCATTTATCCAATGGGGCAGCAGCGGCTTCTCCTCGAAGGCGACTATGTGACCAGCCCTGTCGCTGCGGGTGATGCCGTAGGGGCTGCGAAGGCGCGTGAGCATGACCGTGGCGGAGGCGCCTTTGCGCTGGTGGTAGCGCAGGAGAGGCGCCAGCGGCTGGTTGGTGAGGATATCGCCGTTGAGGCCCAGCACCAGTTCCTTGTCGGGGGGCAGTAGGCGAGCTCCCAGCTTCAGGGCGCCGCCCCGGCCCAGCGGCTCCGGCTCAACTGAGTACTGGACCCGAAGCCCAAACGGCGAGCCGTCCCCGAAGTGCTCTTGAATCATCTCCGCTTTGTAGCCGCACAGGAGAATGACATCGCTGACACCCTCGCCTGCCAGCCACTCTATCTGGTACTCCAGGATGGGCTTGCCGGCCACTGGGATCATCGGCTTAGGCCGGTCGCTGGTCAGAGGACGCAACCGTTCGCCCTCGCCACCTGCGATGATCAGAGCGTACACGGCGGCCTAGGCGGGCTGGGTCTCCGCGGCCGGAAGGCCCGCCTCTCGGCGTAACGCCTCCGCTTTGTCCGTGCGCTCCCAGGGGGCGTCGATGTCCGTGCGGCCGAAGTGGCCATAGGCCGCCGTCGCCCGGTAGATCGGTCGTCTCAGATCCAGGTCGCGGATGATGGCGTGCGGGCTGAGGTCGAAGTGATCGGTCACCAACTGGAGCATGGAGCCGTAATCGGACTTGTGAGTGCCGAACGTCTCGATGGAGATGCCCAGGGGCTGGGGATGGCCGATGGCGTAGGAGAGCTCCACCTCCACACGGTCGGCCAGACCGGCCGCCACCAGGTTCTTGGCCACATAGCGGGCGGCGTAGGAGGCGGAGCGATCCACCTTGGAGGGGTCTTTGCCTGAGTAGGAGCCCCCGCCGTGGCGCCCGATGCCTCCATACGTGTCCACGATGTTCTTGCGCCCTGAGAGCCCGGAGTCCCCCGCCGGTCCGCCCACGATGAAGGAACCGCTGCTGTTCACGTGGATGGTCTGATCGGTAAGTCCTTCGAACCAGGGGCCCAGCACGGGTCGGATGACCTGCTCCGTCACCTCGTCCCAGAGTTGCTTGCCGCCGACGTTGGGATCGTGTTGGGCGGCGATGACCACCGCCTGTACGCTCTTGGGCAGACCATGAGAGTACTCCACCGTCACCTGCGACTTGCCGTCCGGCCGCAGGTAGGGCAGGATCCCTTGCTTGCGGCAGTCGGCCAGGCGTAGACAGAGGTGATGGGCCAGGGTGATAGGTAGCGGCATAAGTTGCGGCGTCTCCGTGCAGGCGAAGCCCATCATGATCCCCTGATCGCCAGCCCCCTCGTCTGTGCCCACAGCCGTCGCTATCTCCGGCGATTGCTCCTTGATGGAGACGATGACTCCACAGCTATCGCCGTCGAACCCGTACTCCGGTTTGGTGTAGCCGACATCGCGGATGACCTGACGGGCTATACCCGTGTAGTCCACGTGGTGCTTGGTGGTGATCTCGCCGATGATGACCACCAGGCCGGTAGTAGCCGTCACCTCGCAGGCGACGTGGGCCGTGGGGTCGTAGGTCAGGATCTCGTCCAGGATAGCGTCGGCGATCTGGTCGCAGAGCTTGTCCGGGTGGCCCCCGGTCACCGACTCCGAGGTCATGTACAGGGAGGGCGAACTCATGAATGTCATCTGCATGGGAATCTCCTCCGGGCAAGTTGGAAGTTAGATGTTGGAGGTTGGAAAATGGGTTCTAGTGCCATCGCTGAATCAGCCGGTGTAACTGCTCTCCGACAACGGTATATGCTGCAAAGAGTTCTTGGCAGGTTTGCCGTGCACCGTAGTAGCGGTCGCTGGCGATCGTCACGAGCACCAGCATGTCGTTCGAACGCTGCAGGGCGGTAACCAGATATACCTTTGGCTCGACCCCTTGCTCGCCCGCGAACTCGTTGGCCGACGTCTTCTTCCGGTAGCCTTCCGCGATATGATCAGGGATGGCCTCGGAGGTTTGGCGCAACTGGTACGCCAGGCGATACTTCTCCCAGTCCGGGAGCTTCAGCGCTAGCTGATGTACTTGCGGCACGAGGGCCATCGCTCTCTGATAGACCTCCAAGTCCTCGTAGCTGCGAATCGCCTTAGCTCTTAGAAAAAGGCCCTTCCAACCTCTCACCTCCAACCTCCAATCATGTTCCCTCCTCCCAGGAAGACAGGTACTTCTTCTGCTCCTCTGTCAACTCGTCGATGGTGATGTCCATTGAGGCCAGCTTCAGGCGGGCCACCTCCTGGTCGATCTCGGCCGGCACCTGGTAGACGTCCGCCGGCAACCGCTGGGAACGGGTGGCCAGGTACTCCACACACATGGCCTGGTTGGCAAAACTCATGTCCATGACGCTGGCCGGGTGGCCCTCGGCCGCCGCCAGGTTGATGAGGCGCCCCTCGCCCAGCAGGTAGAGACGCCTGCCGTCCATCAGCCGGTACTCCTCCGTGTTCTCGCGGATACCGCGCTTGGTCTCGCTCATCTCCTCCAGGGCCTTGATGTTGAGCTCCACGTTGAAGTGGCCGGAGTTGGCGAGGATGGCGCCCTCCTTCATCGCCTGGAAGTGGTGGCGGTCCAGCACGCTGATGTCGCCGGTGAGGGTGATGAAGATGTCGCCGATGGGGGCGGCCTCGGCCAGGGACATCACAGCATAGCCGTCCATGGCCGCCTCCAGCGCCCGCACCGGTTCGACCTCCGTGACGATCACCTTGGCGCCCAGTCCCCGCGCCCGCATCGCCACCCCGCGCCCGCACCAGCCGTACCCGCAGACGACGACGTTCTTGCCCGCCCAGAGGACGTTGGTGGCGCGGGTGATGCCGTCCAGGGTGCTCTGGCCCGTCCCGTACCGGTTGTCGAACAGGTGCTTGGTGTCCGCCTCGTTCACGGCCACGATGGGATAGGCGAGGGCACCGTCGCCCGCCATAGCCCGCAGACGGATCACACCTGTCGTCGTCTCCTCCGTCCCGCCCATGACCCCTTCCAGAAGGTCGCGGCGCTTCTTGTGCAGCGTGGCCACCAGGTCGGCGCCGTCGTCCAGGGTCACCTGGGGCTTCTGGTCCAGGACGGAGTGGATGTGGCGGTAGTACGTCTCGTCGTCCTCGCCACGGATCGAGTGGACGGGTATGTCGTGGATCGCCACCAGGGCGGCGGCCACGTTGTCCTGAGTGGACAGGGGGTTGCTGGCGCAAAGGGCGAGCTGGGCGCCGCCGTCCCGCAGCGCCAGCATCAGGTTGGCCGTCTCAGTCGTGACGTGCAGGCAGGCCGATACTCTCAGCCCCGCCAGCGGTCGCTCTCTGGCGAAGCGCTCCCGGATGAGGCGGATGACCGGCATCTCCCGCGCCGCCCACTCGATGCGCCGGTTCCCCTCCTCGGCCAGGGCCAGGTCCTTGACGTCGTAGCCTACGGCGGGTTTGGCCATTATCGCTCCTTTGCGGCGGTGGTCTCTTCCTCCAGCGAGGCCTCCAATATCTCGCGCATCCGTACGAGCGCTTCCCACTGGGGCGTGTAGTCGTCCCGACGGGACATCATCTGGTAGAACGGCTCCTCTCGCTGGAAGATGCCGAATACCCTGCGCAACTCCGCGACGGGGTCTGGGTGATCGTCCACCCGCAGGTCGCAGTAGGGGTACTCCTCCGCATGGACGACGCGCATGCCGGCCGACTGGCGGCCGCGGCGGTCCCCGCCGGCCTCCTGGCCGGCCTCCAGGGCCCGCAGGAGCCGCTCCGGCAGCTCCTCGTCCACGCTGACCTCGAAGGCGAGGGCCATCGCCTTGACCACCTCCTCGCCCGTGAGGATGTTGCCCAGGCAGACGTAGCCCCCTCCCTCCGCCTGTCCTGCCCAGGGGATGCACTTGGCGCCGGTGTAGGCCGCCGTGTGCCCATCCCGGTCGACGATGCCTACCTGACGCAGGTCGCGGCCCCGGTCGCTCTCGACGAGCCGTTCCACGGCGCGTTCGGCTGCCAGCCCCTGCTCCAGCAGGGTGAGGCCGTCGATTCCCAGGTAGGGGTTGGTGAACGCCTGACTGGCGATGGCGCCGACGCCGGTACGCACGTAGGGCACCCAGAAGCCCGCGGCCAGAGCCCTGCTGGACGCGGCCACCCCCAGCATCCCCGTTCGTGGGCAGCGTGCGACGATGGAGAAGGTCATACGGTAGCCTCCGCGAGTTCTGGCGGTTTGGGGTAGTACTCTATCATCTTCTGCACGTTGCGGGCCGTTTGTCCGTCCTTCAGGAGGCTCACCAGATACAACGCCATGTCAATGCCTGCCGAAACGCCCGCAGCGGTTATCACGTTGCCGTCTTGCACGTATCGCTCCTTCACTACATCCACGTCACCCATCCCGCGGAGCAGGTCCATTGCACCCCAGTGCGTCGTCACCTTCCTGCCGGCGAGGAAGGCGGCTTTGTGTAGTACCAGGGCTCCCGTGCAGACGGACGTGACGTAGGAGGCTGTCCGCGCCCTGCGCTGCAGGAACTCCAGCATCCGTGGGTTGTTCATCTCCTGCCGGGTGCCGAAGCCTCCGGGCACCAGGATTACATCTAAGGGAGGGCAGTCTTCGAAGGTGTGGTCGGGGGTGATCTTGAGCCCGTGGGCGCCGGTTACGGCACCTGCGGACTCGGCAACCGTCACCACCCGCCAGTCCGTGTCCAGCTCGGAGAGCGCGCCGAATACTTCGAAGGGGCCGACCGCGTCCAACTCCTCGAAGATGGGAAAGAGCACGATCCCCACGTGCCGCGTCACCGTACCACTACCTCCTTCCCCTCTCGGCGGCCGCGCCAGCCGGCGGCCAGACGGCGCAGGCCGCTGGCCAGGCCCAGCGGGTCCTTGCGGACCGCCGGCGTCTCATACAACGTGCACTGTTGACGGTAGCCCAGCTTCCCATAGACCGCAAGGGCGGGGGCGTTGCTGACCTCCACCGTCAGGGCGACTAGATCGCAGTGCTCCAGCATCGCCTCGGTCACCGCGCTGGTGGCGATGGTGGCCAGGCCCGTACCTCGGTAGCGGGGATGCGTGAACACGTTGCCCACGACCGCCACCCGTTCCGTGGGCGAGTGCACGTGCGTCCCTGCGATGCTAGCCAGCTTCCCCTCAGCGATAACCCCGTAGTATACTCCTTCTTCAATGTGACCGGAAGAGTAGGCCGCCGGGCTGCCCTCCGCGGAGTAGAGCCGGTTGATGAGGCTGATGTCGCGTCCGCGTAACCGCATCGCCTCCCCTTTTGCGGGGCGGAACGTCTTCCCGGTGACCGACATGCGCACCATGAGTTCCTTGCGCGTGAGTAGGAAGTGTCGTTGCATTACCTCCAAGTGCTCCGGCCGGAAGCTGGCGAAGCACGTACGTGGCCCGGGATGGAGGCTGAGCAGGACATCCAGCGCCGCGGCGTCGCCCACGGTAAGCAGCGCCGGGCCCAGGCCTCCCTGTGAGTGAAGGACGAGGGCGCACCCGGCGGAGCCGCCCGAACGGGCGCCCGTAGGGCTGGTAACCCGCCACCACTCGCTGCGTGGAAACAGCGAGGGCGCTAGTTGCGCCAGGGCGTAGGCCGCGTAGTTCGCTTCCGGGCCCAGCAACGCGCGAATCGCCCCTCGGCTGGTCAACCGTTCTACGCTGTAGCGCGCGTGGACCGCTTCGCGGTCGCTGTGTAGTGTGGTGTCCACCATCAGCCGGCCCTCCCTGCCGCCACGTACTTCCTTATCAGCGGCTCCAGCTTGGCCAGGGTGGCCTGTGGCACCTGATCCAGCGGGGTGACCAGGGCGTTGGCCAGGGCGTCGCGGCAGCCGCAGCGCCTTTCGCGGGGCAGGCGCCGCAGGAACAGCCGAACCGCCTCCTGGGAGAGTGCCACGTTCTTCCGGAGGTTGGCCACGATCATCTCCGCGGTGACGTCGGCCTCCCCGTAGTGCCAGCAGTCATAGTCTGTGGCGCAGGCCAGGATGGCATAGCAGATCTCGGCTTCGCGGGCCAGCTTCGCTTCCGGCAGCGCCGTCATGCCGATGACATCGGCGCCCCAGGTGCGGTACAGGTGCGATTCGGCCCGCGTGGAGAAGGCCGGTCCCTCCACAACCACGTAGGTGCCGCCATCGTGCACGGTGGCTCCCGCCTCCCGCGCCGAGGCGGCCAGTGCCGTTCGCGTCTCCGGGCAGAAGGGGTCGGCGAAGCCGATATGGGCGACGAGGCCCTCTCCGAAGAACGTCGAGGGCCGCCCACGCGTCCGGTCGATGATCTGGTCCGGCACCACCAGGTGCAGCGGCTCGATCTCCTCCCTCAGGCTGCCCACCGCGCTCACCCCAACGATGGTCTCCACACCCAGGGACTTGAGGGCGTAGACGTTGGCCCGCGCCGGCAGTTCCTGGGGCAAGATGCGGTGGCCGGGCCCGTGACGCGGCAGGAAGGCCACCCGCTCCCCCTCCAGCGTCCCCACGACGATGCTGCCGCTGGGCTCTCCAAAGGGGGTCTCCGGGCGCACCTCCTCCGCGTCGGTGAGGCCGTCCATGCGGTAGAAGCCGCTGCCGCCGATGATGCCAACCTTCGCCTCAGCCATGGGAGGGAGCCTCCTCCCTGACCAGCCCCGCCAGGGATGCCCGGTATGGCGCGCGGGCTACGCCGTTCTCCGTAATGATCGCCGACACGAAGTCGGCTGGCGTGACGTCGAAGGCGGGATTGGCCGCCGTCGCGCCTGCCGCCGCTGTGGGCGCTCCGGCCACGGTCGTGACCTCGTCCGGGGCGCGCTCCTCTATGGAGATATCGTCGCCGCTGGCTGTCTTGAGGTCGATGGTGCTGGTGGGCGCCGCCACGTAGAAGGGCACGTCGTTCTGCTTGGCCAGCACCGCCAGCGTGTAGGTGCCGATCTTGTTGGCCACGTCGCCGTTGGCCGCGATGCGGTCCGCCCCCACCACCACGGCCTGCACCAGCCCCCGCCTCAGGAGCGAACCGGCGGCGCTGTCCACCACCAGCGTGAAGGGGATAGCTTCCCGCTGGAGCTCCCAGGCCGTCAGCCGCGCTCCCTGGAGGAGAGGGCGCGTCTCCGTGGCGTATACCCGCTCCAGGCTCCCTTGCTCCCAGGCCGCGCGCACCACCCCCAGGGCGGTGCCGTAGCCGCCAGTGGCCAGGGAACCGGCGTTGCAGTGGGTAAGGATGGACGCGCCGCTCCCCAGGAGGGCGGAGCCGTTAGCGCCGATGCGGCGGTTGGCCGCGATGTCCTCCTCGTGGATGAGGCGTGCCTCCCCTTCCATGGCCGCGACCGCCTCGCGGGCGCTGGCGGCGCCCTCGGCGACCCGCAGCATACGCTCCAGCGCCCAGGTCAGGTTCACCGCAGTCGGTCTGGTGGCGCGCAGCTCCGCAGCCGCTTCTCTCAGCCGCGCCAGGAACGCCTCCTCGCCAGCGGCGATGGCCTGGCGGGAGGCCAGGGCCAGGGCGTAGGCGGCGGTGATACCGATGAGGGGCGCCCCCCGCACCTTCATCTCGCGGATCGCCTGCGCCAGATCGTTGTAGTCAGAGGTCTCCAGGTAGGATTCCTCGTGGGGCAGTCGTGTCTGGTCGATCAGGCGAACACGCCCGCCCTCCAGCCATTCTATGGCGCTCACACTGCTGTCGGTTCTCAGCAAGAAAAAACCTCTCCCGCGGTGGAGAAGTCTCGCAACTCGCCACTCTCATCTTTCCCGCCGAGGGCGGGTCGGAGTTAGCACCGTGCCGGATCGAGTTTCAGGCGACTGGCGGGGCCTAGTCCCTCAGCCGTGACCCTTACTGGCCGGTTGCCGGGCTTCCTGGGGCCGTTCCCTCCACCGCTCTGGATAAGAGTGCTTTCCTATTGCTTTGTGCCTCGATGTTATCGTCCGCTTCTGGGCGCTGTCAAGCTCGTTAGTCTCGCTGCTCGCTGGCGGAGACGCCGTTGAGGTACCACTCCTCTCCCTCCTGCACCGTCTCCGTCTCCACCAGGAAGCGTCGCACCACGGGCTCCTCACCTTCGCGCTCCCTCAGGTCCAGCAGGACCTCCACGTTGGCCGTCCCGTCTTCCTCGAAGGCTGGCGGCGAGACGGAGATGAGGTCCACCGCCTCGGTGGACTTGAACCCGTTGACGAATCCCGGCCACGGCTGGTTCACCTGGAAGCCCTCGGAGAAGCGCTGGTGGGCCTCATCGAAGAAGGTGCGTAGGAAGATGAGCGCTTCCTGGGCCGCGCCCACCTTCTCCGGGTCATCGTCGGGCACCAGCCTCGTGATGACCTCCGGGTCAACGGGCGCGTCCTCATCCGCCAGCCAGGGCCAGACGGTGAGCAGGCGCTCCTCCGGATCCCAGCGGCTGGCGATCTCTGTGGCGGCCCCGACGCTCGCCCAGTACTCCAGAGCGGCCAGGCCCGGCGCGTCCACCGCTCCTTCGCCGCCTACGCGCTGCCAGCTCCCGCTGTCGACATCCCGCTGGTACACGTCGTAGTGCTTGAAGGAGACGCCCTGCCGACGCGTGTGCGCCAGGAGCGCCATCTCCTCCAGGCCGTCGCCCTCCAGATCCAGGACGAGGCTCGGGGAGATGGACGTGACCCCCTCTGGGAACTCGGCGTTCTGCCGGAATGGCTCCACGTCACCGGCTTCCGGCACGATGCCCGCCCTCGATGCCGTCAGCACCGAGGGACCCTCATAGCGGGGTCGGCCGTCTGCGTCCAGGGACACGAAGGTGACGTAGACGCCCTCTGGCCGCTTGTCCGGTTGGGACGGTCGGTGGTCTATGAACACCGCCATCGTCAGGTCAGCCGGCGAGTGGAGGTGGCCGATGAGTCGCCTCAGCAGGTGGTAGGAGGAACCGTCGGCGGCCTCCAGCACCGTGCCTCGCTCCGTTAGCCCCTGGGCGCCGAAGCTCTCCTGCACGACCTGTGCGAAGGGGACATCGCGCAGGACCTGCTCCTGTGGGGGTACGGGCGTGTGCGTGGAGGGCTCCCCGCTGGGCTCATCGCCGCAGGCCGAGAGAGCGACGAGGGAAACGATGCCCAGGGCTGCCGCCGCTGCCTGTGCGCGCGTCACTCGTACCGTAGCAGGCAGAAGGCTTCCCGGTCTCATAGTCAACCCCTTCCCGAACCGCGCCCGCGGCTCCGGGAAGTCGGGCAGCTTGCGGATGTGTCGCCTGAAGTCCATGGCGTTGGAGGGTGGAGTAGAGTATATCAGGGAACGGGGAACAGGAAACGCCGGGAAGGAATAGGCACCGCACACTGAAGTGCGCGGCGTTGTCCTGTCTCGCGATAGCCTTCGCCCCATGATCCCCTGTTCCTTGTCCCCTGTCCCCGTTCTCTATAGAATGGAGCGGCCTCATCTGGAAAGGACGGTGCGCTCCATGCCTGACCGCGACCGGCTCAAGCAACGTGTGATCTCCGAGGTCGACCGCCGCCGCGACGAGCTCATCGCCCTCAGCCTCAAACTCCACGCCAACCCGGAGACCGCCTTCCAGGAAGAGAAGGCCTCCGCCTGGCTGGCCGACTGCCTGGAGGCAGAGGGGTTTGCTCTGGAGCGGGGCATCTGTCAACTACCCACCGCTTTCCGCGCCTCCCACGGCGAGGGCGAACCAAAGGTGGCCTTCCTGGCGGAATACGACGCCCTCCCCGGCGTCGGCCACGGCTGCGGCCACAACATCATCGGCACCGCCTCCACCGCCGCCGGCCTGGCGGCCAAGGCCGTCGTCGCGGACACCGGCGGCACCGTGCTCGTCATCGGCACCCCCGCCGAGGAGGCCGCCGGCGGCAAGGTGTACATGGCCAGCCGCGGCGCCTTCGAGGGGCTCCCCTGCGCCATGCTCGTCCACCCCGGCAACCGCGAGGTCGCCGTCAACAGCTCCCTCGCTTGCCTGGAGCTGAACGTGGAGTTCCACGGCAAGGCGGCCCACGCCGCCGCCCGCCCTGAGGCCGGCCTCAACGCCCTGGACGCCATGGTCACCTCCTTCGTCAACATCGGCCTCCTCCGCCAGCAGCTCCGCGACTCCGCCCGTATTCACGGCATCATCACCGACGGCGGCCAGGCCGTGAATGTCATCCCTCATCACACGGCGGCCAGCCTCCTCATCCGCGCCGAGGACGATCCCTACCTGGATGACGCCCTCAAGGAGAGGGTGCTGGCCTGCTTCCAGGCCGGGGCCCAGGCCACCGGCTGCCAGATGGAGTACCGCTGGGGCGAGCAGTCTCGCTACAAGGCGATGCGCACCAACCATGCCCTGGCCGACGCCTACGTGGCCAACATCGAGACGCTGGGGCGCAAGGTGACGGAGCCGGAGCCGCGCCGCTCCATGGGCTCAACGGACATGGGCAACGTCAGCGCCATCGTCCCCGCCATCCACCCCACCATCGCCGTGGCGCCGGCCGATATCCCCATCCACACCGAACAGTTCCGCGAGATCGCCGCGAGCGAGGTCGCCCACAAGGCGCTGCTGGACTCGGCGAAAGCCCTTGCCATGACCGCCGTGGACGTCCTCACGGACTCCAACCTGCGCAAACGCATGCGGGAGGAGTTCGAGTCGGGCGGGTAGCGGTCGCCGCCCGCACCGCACCTTAGGGCTGCCGTCCGGCGTTATCCCGTCGGACGGTTCGAGGGAGGCGGTGAACCACCGTGACGAAGGCAAGCGTGCTGCTTCTGTTGGCTCTGCCCCTGACTGTCGTCGCGCTCGCCGCGTGCGAGGCTGGCGAGGTGGCGCCGACGGCCACGATGACGCCCAGCCCGATGCCGCCTCCCATAGAGACTCCCAGCCCCACGCCCCTTCAGAGCATCGGTGGCGTGCCGGTTGAGCCGCTTGAGATCGGGGAACAGGTCGAGTTCCCCGACGATGTGGCCCTCCTCATCGAAACCGGCTGCTACAACTGCGACGGCCCCGCCGAGAGCCTCCTGAGGGTCTCCCGCAATGCCGATGGGGAGTTCAGCCGCGACACGCTGCTGGTGGTGGAGCAGTTCGGGGTGGGGCCGCGGGAAGTGCAGTCCAACGGGTCGGTGCGGGAAGAGCAGCCCTACTTCACGGGGTACGTGCTCAGCCCGGATGCCTTGCAGGCGGTGGTGGGAGTGTGCTCCGCGGGCAACTGTATAGACGTGGGCGCGCCCCCCAGCGCCGATGCGCGTACAACGCTCTTTCGCTCTCAGGACGGAGGCGAGACATGGGAGCGTTGGGGAGCTCTGGACGGGAGCGTCAGCCCCGTTGCGATACGTGGTGACGGCGTCCTGCTGGCGCGCTACGGGGCGGCCGCGTTGCGGTTCGAGATGTTTCCCGGCGGAGAGGCTGTCGAGCCGGCGGAGGGCGCGGCCGCCTTCGCTTGGCCCGTGGCGGTGCCCGATGGAGAGCTCCTCTGGCCCACTGCCGACGGGCGCGTCCTCCCAAGTGACGGTAACCTCTTCCTGGACATCGGCGGTGATCCCAGCCGCGAGTATCAGGTCATCAGCCTGACGACTGACCCCGCCGGTGAGAACCTGCTGTTCGCGCTGGTGGAGCGCAGCACCACGCCGGAATTCCTGGAGAGGTTCTTCCTCTTCACCACGGACAAGGGCGGCAACGTGCAGCACGCCTTGTCTGTGGACTTCCTCCCATGGCTGGGGGCCTGGCTGGGGCCGGACCTGTTCCTGGGCAACGCAGACATCGCGGCGGACCGTCTGAGCGCGGCAGGTGTGCCAGCGCTCAACGGACCCATGCCTGTCCTGCTGGATATCGGAGCGGGAGTCGCACACCCCATCGTGGAGCCGTTCTCGGATCCGGACTTCCCGCAGGGCCGGAACTTTCTCGTGGGCGTGCAGCGATAGCCTGCGGCTAGCCAAGACCGCGCCGCTCCGGTAGGCTATACGCAATGCAGCCCACTGCCAACCCCGTCATAGCCCTGGACGCCATGGGGGGCGACAACGCCCCCGGCGAGATCGTGGCCGGAGCCGTCCGCGCCGCCCGCGAGTTGGGCTTGCGCGTCGCCCTGGTGGGCCTTCCGGAGCCCATCACTGTGGAGCTGGCCAAACACGGCGACAAGCCCGACGGCGTCACCATCGTCCCCGCCTCCGAGGTGATCGAGATGGACGAGCAACCGGCCCAGGCCGCCCGCCACAAGAAAGACTCCTCCATCGTCGTCGGCCTGCGCATGTTGAAGGAGGAGCAGGCCGGGGCGTTCGTCTCCGCCGGCAACACCGGAGCCGTAATGGCCGCCGCCATCATGCACCTGGGCCGCATCAAGGGCATCGAGCGGCCTACGCTGGTGGGCCTCATGCCCCTCTCCGGCAAGCTCGTCGTGTTCCTGGACATCGGCGCCAACGCGGACTGTAAGCCCAGCTACCTGTTGCAGTTCGCCCAGATGGCCTCCGCCTACATGGAGCGGGTGTGGAAGGTGGAGCGACCCAAGGTTGCGCTGCTGAACATCGGCGAGGAGGAGACGAAAGGGAGCTCCCTGGCCCAGCAGACCTATGCCCTGCTGGCCAAGAGCGACCTCAACTTCATCGGCAACGTGGAGGGGCGCCAGGTCCCCACCGATGTCGCCGACGTCATCGTCACCGACGGCTTCACCGGCACCGTCGTCGTCAAGACGATGGAGGGTATGGCGGACTTCATCATGAACCAGCTTCGGTCGGCCATCAAGAGC
>DAOUMV010000006.1:0-77959 GCA_034408935.1 Dehalococcoidia bacterium | reverse complement strand
CATCCGCCAGATCCAGGAGAACGTGCCCAATATCGATAAGGCGGTGATCTCCGTCCATTGCCACGACGACCTGGGCCTGGCGGTGGCCAACAGCCTGGCGGCTATACGGGCCGGGGCGCGCCAGATCGAGACCTGCGTCAACGGCATCGGCGAGCGGGCGGGCAACGCCTCCCTGGAGGAGGTGGTGATGGCCATTAAGACGCGGGCGGACTATTTCGGTCTGGCCACCAACGTGGACGCGACCCAGATACACCGCATCAGCCGTCTCGTCTCCCAGCTCACGGGGATGGCGGTGCAGCCCAACAAGGCGATCGTCGGCGCCAACGCCTTCCGCCACCAGTCCGGCATCCACCAGCACGGCATCACCAGGCTGAGGGAGACCTTCGAGATCATGGACGCCCACGACATCGGCTTGAGCCGCGGCGCCGTGATCGTGCTCAACAAGAACTCTGGTCGCCACGGTCTGAAGGCCCGCCTGGACGAGCTGGGCTACGAGATCACCCGCGAGGAGCTGAACCGGGTCTTTCTGGCCTTCAAGGAGCTGGCCGACAAGAAGGGCGAGGTGGACGACCGCGACCTGGACGCGCTGGTGTCCGAGGAGCGGCGCACGGTGGAGGAGGTGTACAAGCTGGACCTGCTCCAGGTGTCGTGCGGGAACCAGCTCATGCCCACGGCGACGGTGCGCCTCATCGGGCCGGAGGGCCGGGAGCTGACCACAACGTCCATCGGCACCGGCCCTGTGGACGCCTCCTACGGGGCGATCAACGGTCTGGTGGGAGTGTCCAACCGGCTGGTGGAGTACACGGTGAACAGCGTCACCGAGGGGATCGACGCTCAGGGGGAGGTGACGGTGCGCATCGAGGCAGACGACCGCACCTTCGTGGGTCGCGGCGCCGACACCGACATCGTCGTGGCCTCGCCCAAGGCGCTGCTCAACGCCCTCAACCGTCTGCTGGCCCACGCTCCCAAGGGGGCCGGCGAGGGCGAGGTCTGGGCCAACCCGTAGCGGCTACCGCCAGGGAGGGCGTCTGGCTTCGACGCTCTCCCTGGCGTATTCTGATAGACGCCGAACCAGTAGCTGCAGGGCTTCAGCCCTGCCTATGCAGACCTGAAGCCTGCCTGCCGGTAGGCAGGATCTGCAGCTACAGCGTCTATAGAAAGCGCCATCATGACACCGAGAACACTGTTCGAGAAGATATGGGATGCACACGTAGTGCATGAGGAGGAGGGGCAGCCCTCGCTGCTCTACGTGGACCTGCACCTCGAGCACGAGGTGACCTCCGCCCAGGCCTTCGAGGGGCTGCAGCTCGCGGAGCGCAGCGTGCGCCGGCCCGACCTCACCGTAGCCACCGTCGACCATAACGTCCCCACCACGGATCGGTCGCTCCCCATCGAAGATGAGACCTCGCGCAAGCAGGTCGAGACGCTGGAACGATACTGTGAGGAGTTCGGCGTCCGGCTATACGGCATGCACTCCGAGCGGCAGGGGATCGTCCACGTCATCGGCCCGGAGATGGGGTACACGCGGCCGGGGATGGTGATAACCTGCGGCGACAGCCACACGTCCACGCACGGCGCCTTCGGCGCCCTCGCCATCGGCACCGGCACCTCCGAGGTGGAGCACGTGCTGGCGACGCAGTGCCTTATCCAGGCTAAGCCCAAGACGATGGAGGTGCGGGTGGAGGGCTCTGCGCCGCGCGGCGTCACCGCCAAGGACATGATTCTAGGCATCATCGGGCGCATCGGCGTGGACGGCGCCGTCGGCCACGTGATCGAGTACACTGGGGAGGCTATTCACGCCCTCTCCATGGAGGGGCGGATGACGGTCTGCAACATGTCCATCGAGGCGGGAGCGCGAGTGGGAATGGTCGCTGCGGACGAGACGACGTTCGAGTACCTGCGCTGCCGGCCGTACGTGCCGAAGGGCGCGGAATGGGACGCCGCCGTGGAGGCCTGGAGGGAGCTGCGCAGCGACCCGGGCGCGGCGTTCGACGAGACGGTGGTCATCGACGCCTCGGATCTGGAGCCGTACGTCACCTGGGGCACCAATCCGGGGATGGTGGTTCCGGTCACGGGACGGGTCCCGGACCCATCCTCGTTCTCGTCGCCGGCGGACCGGGCCGCCGCCGAGCGGGCGCTGGTCTACATGGACCTAGAACCCGGGACGCCCATCGTGGACATCCGGCTCGACCGGGTGTTCATCGGGGCCTGCACCAACGGGCGCATCGAGGACCTGCGCGCGGCGGCGGAGGTCGTGCGGGGCCGCAAGGTGCACCAAGACGTGCGGGCGATGGTGGTCCCCGGGTCGACGCAGGTGAAAGTGGAGGGGGAGCGCGAGGGCCTGGACCGGGTGTTCATCGAGGCGGGCTTCGAGTGGCGCGAGTCCGGTTGCTCGATGTGCCTGGGGATGAACCCGGACACCCTCCAGCCGGGCGAGCGTTGCGCTTCGACGTCTAACCGCAACTTCGAGGGCCGGCAGGGCAAGGGCGGCCGCACGCACCTGGTCAGCCCGCCGATGGCCGCTGCGGCCGCCATCGCCGGACACTTCGTGGACATCCGGGACTGGTAGGTGCTGCGTGGAACCTTTCACCGTCGTCACGGGCATAGTCGCGCCGCTGCCCAGGCCCGACGCCGCAACCCCTGTCACCCTGATCCGCCGAAGGCGGAGAAGGGTCTGTCGCTGCCCGGAACTACGCGGCGGCACAAGCCGCGGGACCCTCGAACCGCTGATGCATGACTACTACGTGTACATCATGACGAACCGCTCCGGAACCCTTTACACAGGGGTAACCAATGACCTCGAGAGAAGAGTTCGCGAGCACCAGCTCGGCGTATCCCGCTTCACACACAGGTACAGGATGACGAAGCTGGTGTACATGGAGGTCACCAGCGACGTGCGGGCCGCTATTGCGAGAGAGAAACAGATCAAGGGCTGGCTTCGAAGCAAGAAGGTGGCTCTCATCACTTCTGAGAATCCCGCCTGGAAGGATCTGGCTAGAGACCGCTTGCTGCGGACAGATCCTTCGCTGCGCTCAGGATGACAGGAGGCGCTATGCAGCCTTTCACCGTCGTCACGGGCATCGTCGCGCCGCTGGACCGCCCCAACGTAGACACCGACCAGATCATCCCCAAGCAGTTCCTCAAGCGCGTCGAGCGGACGGGGTTCGGGGAGTTCGCCTTCTTCGACTGGCGGTACCTTGGCGACGGCGGGCCGAACCCGGAGTTCGAGCTGAACCGCCCAGGCTACGAGGGGGCGACGATCCTCGTCGCGGGGCGGAACTTCGGCTGCGGCTCCTCCCGTGAGCACGCGGTGTGGGCGCTGCTGGAGTACGGGTTTCGGGCAATCATCGCGCCTTCCTTCGCGGACATCTTCTACAACAACTGCGTGCAGAACGGCGTGCTGCCGGTAGTGCTGTCGGAGGATCGAGTGCAGGAGTTGATGGGGAAGGCGCAGGAGCGTCCCGGCTACGAGCTCACGGTAGACCTGGAGCAGCGGGCGCTGTACGATGCCGACGGATTTCGGGAGCCGTTCGACATCGACGGGTTCGTCCGCGGGCGGCTGTTGAGCGGCCTGGACGACATCGCGCTGACGCTGAAGCTCGAAAGGGAGATAGGCGCCTTCGAGGTGAAGCGCCCCGGCTGGCTGACGCCGACCGGGGACTGAGTCGACAAGGGGATCGCCATGCCTGACCCGATCCGCGACCTGTGGAACCGCGTGCGCGGCCTCGGCCAGAAGGTGGAGGAGGAGCTGTACGACTTCTCGGAGGAGGAGGAGCTGGAGGAGGAGCCGCGCGGGCGCAACACCCTCATCGCCCTGCTCAACGCCTTCCTGACGATGTGGAAGGCCGCCCACGCGACGGTTGTCGAGCGCAGCTTCGGCGTGCTGGGGTTCGCCGGCCTGCTATGGCTGATCGTGGGCGACCGCGGCTTGGGGATACGGCGCTGGCCCCTGCGCATCGCAGCCTCCACCTTCGCGGCGCTCTGGTTCGTGCCGGGGCTCGTCGCCGCCGTGTGGACGCTGGCCGCCAACCTGGGCGTGGGCAACCTGCGACGTATCCGCACCTGGCCGCTGCTATTGGTCTTCGCGCTGGGTGGCCTGATCAGCTTCCGCGCCGTGTTCTCGGACCTGGCCGCACAGCGGCCTCGCCGCGTCCCTGGGCCCGAGAACCAGGACGAGCGGCGGTAGCGCCCGGCCCTTAACCCAAGGCGCTCACCTGTGCTACACTTCGGCCCGGCCGGGTGGAGTGGACCATCCTTGCCTGCTGTCGATGAGCGATGAGGAGAAGTCAATGCACCGCATAGCCGTGATCCCCGGCGACGGGATCGCGCTTCTTATTGGGGGGTCAGGCTGAAGCCTGCCCCACCGAAGAGAGTTCAGTAGAGCAGAAGGGAGCATGCACCGCATAGCCGTGATCCCCGGCGACGGCCCCACACCTTCTATCGAGGGTCAGGCTTCAGCCTGACAACGAGAACCTGATGAGCATCTACCGTCGATTTCAAACGGAGGGGTGCCCCTCCTTGGTGACAACCAACACCACCCACCGTAGGGCGCTGTTCGGCGCTGAGACGGCCGTTCGCCTGTTCATGCAGGTTCTCGACGAGGTGCGGTTGGAGACGACCTTTGGGCTCCTGGCGTTCGCGGTCATGCCTAACCATGTCCACCTGGTGCTCATACCCTCCATGTTCCACAGCCTCGGTGAGTTCATGCAACTCCTCAAGGGCCGGTTCTCGCGCCGATACAATGGGGTGACCGGAGGGAGCGGATCGTTGTGGCAGAGCCGCTATCACGAGCGCACGCTGCGCAGCGAGCGCGAGCTTCTTGCAGCCATCGAATATGTGCACCTGAATCCTGTGACGGCAGGCCTGGTCGAGGATCCATCAGCCTATCCCTGGTCGTCGGCCAGCAGAGAGCACTGTACCGATCTGCTAGTCTGTTTGGGTCAGGCTGAAGCCTGCCCCGCCGAAGAGAGTGCAGTAGAGCAGGAGGGAGCATGCACCGCATAGCCGTGATCCCCGGCGACGGGATCGGCCCCGAGGTCGTCCAGGAGGGGCTGAAGGCCCTGGAGGCAGCAGCCGCCACCGCGGGTCTTCGTTACGAGACAGAGACGTACGACCTGGGCGGCGACCGCTACCTTAAGACCGGCGAGGTCCTGCCGGACTCCGTGCTGGACGAGCTGCGCGGCTTCGACGCTATCTACCTGGGGGCCGTGGGCCACCCGGAGGTGGCGCCGGGCATCCTGGAGAAGGGGCTCCTCCTCCGCGTGCGCTTCGAGCTGGACCAGTACATCAACCTGCGGCCGGTCAAGCTCTACCCGGGCGTGGACTGCCCGCTCAAGGACAAGGGCCCCGAGGAGATCGATTTCGTGGTGGTGCGGGAGAACGCCGAGGGGCTGTACAGCGACATGGGCGGGTTCCAGTACAAGGGCACGCCCCACGAAATGTCCACCCAGGTGCACATGACGAGCCGCTTCGGGGCCGAGCGGGCGATCCGCTACGCCTTCGACCTCGCCCGCAAGCGCGACAGGAAGCGCCAGCTCCACCTGGTGGCCAAGATCAACGTCCTCACCTACGTGCACGACACCTGGTGGCGGGCCTTCAACGAGGTGGGCGATGCCGACTACCCCGATATCGCCCGCGAGTACGCCCACGTGGACGCCGCCTGCATGTGGTTCGTCAAGAACCCCGAATGGTTCGATGTCATCGTGGTGGAGAACATGTTCGGCGACATCATCACGGACCTGGGGGCGATGATCCAGGGCGGCATGGGCGTGGCCGCGGGCGGGAACATCAACCCCCAAGGCGTCTCGATGTTCGAGCCGATAGGGGGAAGTGCGCCCAAGTACACGGGGCAGAACGTGGTCTGCCCGCTGGCCGCCATCGGCGCCGTGCAGATGATGCTGGAGCAGCTCGGCGAGGCGGATGCGGCCGCCCGCGTGGAAGGGGCGGTGATCAAGGCGCTCCAGAGCGGCAAGATCAAGTCGCTCTCCGCCGGCCGCATGGGCATGTCGACGTCGGAGATGGGCGATCTGGTGGCGGAGCTGGTGTGATGAACGAGGTCCTGCACACGTACACACGCCCCGACGGGCGCGTACTACGCGTCGTCCGGGGTGACATCACTGAGGAGGATGTCGATGCCATCGTCAACGCCGCCAACGAGCAGTTGGCCCACGGCGGCGGCGTGGCGGGAGCGATCGTGCGTGCGGGGGGACACGAGATCCAGGACGAGAGCCGGCAGTGGGTCAGGGAGCACGGCGACGTGCCTACGGGCGGCGCAGCGATTACGGGCGCAGGCAACCTCAAGGCCAACTACGTCATCCACGCCGTGGGCCCTGTATGGGGCATGGGGAATGAGGAGGCGCTCCTGGCCAGCGCCGTGAAGAGCGCCCTTGTACTGGCTGAGGAGAAGGGTCTGCAGAGCGTATCCCTGCCCGCAATATCGACCGGCATCTACGGCTTCCCCAAGCCGCTGGGGGCGCAGGTCATCCTGGGGGCGGTGCAGGAGTACCTTGACGGGCATTCCGACTCCTCGCTCAGGGAAGTGCGGCTGTGCAACGTCGACAGCGCCACCAGCGACCTGTTCGTCGAGGCGGCTAAGAAGCTGTAGGAAGCGCGACAACCTGTTTGAGCATGGCCATCCTCTGGTGGCGTGGGGCCGGAGCAGGAGGGCTCTGAGGGCAAACCCAGCAGCGGGGATGTGGTCAACCGAATAGCCGAGCAAGCCACCTGCGCCACCAACGACGACGCCGGCGCTCGCAGGGTGGTGAGGGTCGGCGGGGAGACCGGCGCCGCCGCCTGCGTCCACTGTGGGATGACGTGAGCATGGACGAACGGTGTGATGCAGCCTTGCACGAGGAGTGTGGTGGGCCTCCCGGCGGCGGAGGTGGCTCTGGCGTTACCCGCGATGGGCGTTTGGCTAGGATCCTTGCCCTGCGGTCGTTCGGCGTCAGCGGGTAGAGGCCACGAAGGGCGCGCCATTGTTCTTCTGATACGAGTCCGACCGACCCGAGCGCTGCCAGTTCTGCTGTACGGTGGGGAAACCGGCTAAGGTCTTCCTGCTCCGCCTGGTGGTAGGAGGAAGCTAGAAATTTCCGGCTCTGGAATCGCTCGCGCATGTCCATCACCTCCGCACTAGTGACGATAGCTCAATGAACACTTGGCCGTCTTGGTGTTGCCATGGGCTGACTGCGAAGCCGCCCCACGCACGTGGCGGCCGTGAGCGCGAGGGGATATCATTGACACGCTGTTTGAGATCTCCAAATTGGTGCCGACCTTGTGGGGGGTGACGAGATTCGTGACACAGACAGGCACGGACTTGCGACATTCCACGCGATGGTCTAGACGTTGACACGACGGCAGTACGTCTGGGAGGTGAGATGCCGTGGAGACCTTGTCCGAATGCTATGACTTGCTGGATGTCGTTCTTGAGAAGGCGGAGGTGTTGGCAACAGTCTGTCTACTGCAGTGCACTGTGCCTCTCACGCAGCAGCATCTAGGGTCTGTGCAACAACGGCTCAGAAACGAGGCCTGTCAATGGGACGAGGAGGTGCAACTCGCGCTCAAGAGCGCGCGCGACAATTCTAGGAGGGAGCATCAGACCGTCGACGGTGACAATTGGCAAAGCCTCAGAACCGCCGTGAAGAAGAAGGGCGAGCGGCTGGGCGAACTGCTGGGCAGCCACCAGCTCGGCTACGCTGACAGGAGCTTTTGGATTGCCTCTGAATGCTACTGCTTGGCTGACACGCTGGTTCGCGGGCTCAGAGAGACGAGACCCAAACTGACTCCGGCAGATGTCTCCCATCTCCACGGCTACGTTGAGGGGCGGGTTAGAGAGGTCGCCAGACGAGCCGATGGTGGCAACAAGGAGAGAGTCCTTGAGATGCTTCGGGACGTGCTTCGTCAGAATTGGAGCGAGATTGAGAAAAAGAAGAAGGGTGCTAGAGGTACTCCGCCATCCATCGACGCCACCGTGGCTGAGATCGCGGCGCGGATGTTTGCATCCCGAGACAGTCCACGTCTAGCGACTGACGAGGACTTGAATACGGCTAGGATGTGGGTTTCCGCTAAGATCGTTGAGTTCGTCGGCCGTCATCAGTTCAGCTTGGACGTGCAGTGCGACTGCTATGTTCCCACGCCAGCTGGCGACATGGTCGTTGTGGCCTCCAGCATGCAGGACGTGCCGGGGCCGCCGCCTAAGCCGTTCGCCAGCAGATGTGTTGCCAGGGGTCGTCTTCAGGGTGGAGTTGCTGTCGAGACCCGCTCGCCCTTGCCCAATGACTTCCCCACGGATGCTACAAATTCAAACCACACAGGGGAGGGATGCCCGAAGCGAACGCTAGCGATACCCATACAGACTCGGGAGGGGGAAGACCACTGGCTTGGGCAGCTCTTCGTGGCTGTCCGAGATAGCGATGCCGTCACGTGGGCCGAGATGCCCGGCTTCTTCAGCTTCGTGCTCTGTGCCGCTGCCCGCCTTAGCAAGCTGCTCAGCGGAAGAGGGCCTGAGATGTCCTGGAAAGGTTATCTAGCGCCAGTTTTGCCCTGCGACGCGTTTCGGCAGCGTGTAAGGGCCGAGATCGGAAGAGCGGAGCCACGCAAGCTTCAACGCACTGCGTTCGTCGTCATTTCCGGACACGCAGCCTTCAGAGGTGAGAGTGACCATACGGATTCGTTCGAGCATGTGTTGGACAACTGGGCCCGCTTTGCCGCGTTACGGTTGGCGAGAGGCAAGGAAGTTTATCGCCTCGAACAGGTGGCGACATACGTTTTCATAGAGACTAACGTCCAGCCGCCTGAATGGCAGAGGCTGCACGACAGGGAGGACTTCAGCCCCAATCGGGGGGTCATAGAGGCCCGTTGTGCCCAGGGAGATGACGCTGGCTACCTCGGCATGTGGAGCGTCGCTTGGCGCGTGTGCCAGATGGCGGACGCTAGGGACACTCTCGGCTCGGCAGATCTCGCTGATCTCATAGAGAGGCAGGTGAGCATCGCCGGTGGCGCGGTGCTTGAGCTTAGCAACCTCTTCGTGACCTACGCGAGGGGTGAGTATCCCAAGGCGTTCAGTATCGCCGCAAAGCTAGCCGATGAGCATGTTTCCACGTACGGTGTCGTGGCTGCGGATGTGGCGCGGCTTGCCGTCCATCGCCTGGACTTCGCGACGGCCAAGACGTATAGCGCCGCCCGGAAGGAATTCGCTACCTGGGACGTTGAGGCTCATGCCAACTATCTCATGGCGGTCTTGGGGCTGGGAGACGTGGAGGAGGCCATGCGCGAGATTGAGGAGTGTGCGGTGTGCAGGAGGTACAAGGAAGATGTCATTGGATACAAGGAGGATGTCATTCGGGGCGATTGGACAGCGGTGGAGGCCTTTCCCATGCAGGCCTTGGCCCAAGTGCTCGCCGACTCGCGGAAGGCCGTTCCACCGAGCATTAGGTTATTGGCCGAAAGGGTGATCAACAGAGCCCTTCACTCCCTGGCTCCTCACAGGGATGCGTTTCGCAATCAGGTTAGACGTGGCATCGAGGCTGTACGGGAATACCTCCGAGGCCAGCGCGAAGAAGCCCCCGAGGAGATGCTCAGCGATATCTTGCGCGATCTAGACGACGTTGAAACGGACGATCAGGGCTTCTTGAGGAACTGGAAAGAGATCGAGTCTCTTAGACGAATCGTAGCAGTGCTCCGTGGAATGGTGCAGCACGCGACGCCGGCTCGTCGCGAAGCAGCCCTACCTGAGCCCTCAGGGGTGCTCCAAGACCCGCAACAGCAACCGTAATCGTAGGCGGTTGGCGCGGCCCCTCCCCACGACAATCCCCCCTCCCCTGTGCTACATTTGCACTCGCCCCTTCTGGCAGCGGAGGAAGAGATGCCGGACTACGAGACGATACTCTACGAGCGACGCGGCCGCGTCGGCCTTATCACCCTCAACCGACCTCAGAAGCTCAACGCCTGGACCCCCCGGATGGAGGCCGAGTTCATCGACGTCGTGAGCGCCGCCTCCTCCGACCCGGAGGTGGGGGCGCTGGTGGTGACGGGCGCGGGGCGCGGCTTCTGCGCCGGCGCGGACATCAGCGCCTGGTTCCAGGACACGGGTGCCGGCGGCCAGCGCCGGGTCGGATCGCCCCTGCTCGAAGAGGACGGCAGCCCGGAGGTGCCCATCGCACTCAGGCGCGGCAAGCCGGTCATCGCCGCGATCAACGGCCCCGCCATCGGCGTTGGCCTCACCATGCCGCTGGCGTGCGACATCCGCATCGCCTCCGAGCGGGCCACCTTCTCCGTCCGATTCGTGAGAGTGGGACTGACCCCGGAGTGCGGCAGCAGCCGTAACCTTCCGGCGGTGGTCGGGATGGGCAACGCCCTCTTCCTAGCTCTCACCGGCCGCATCGTTGATGCCGCCGAGGCGAAGGAGCGCGGCCTGGTGGACCGCGTTGTGCCTCACGAGCGACTGATGGAGGAGGCGATGGGCCTGGCCGAGGAGATCGCCGCCAACCCCGTCGATGCGGTCTGGTCGGCGAAGCGGCTCCTGTACGAAAACGCCGCCGAGGCCGACCTGCGGCGCGTCGTTACCCAGGAGGGGCACGTTATCCGCCAGGTGCGCGTCCTCCCGGATCACGCCGAGGCGGTGCGCGCCTTCGCCGAAAAGCGGGAGCCGCGCTTCAACCGATGACAGCACATTCCGTACAGTGGGTCGGAAAGGAGTGGATCCATGCCTGACTTCACGATGACGCCGGAGATCAGGGAGATGCGCCAGAAGGTCAGGGCCTTCATGGACGAGCACATCTACCCCAATGAGGGCTTCCTAACGGAGGGAGGGGACGAGGCAGTGGCCCTGATGCAGGAGCTTCGGGCTAAGGTCAAGAAGATGGGGATGTGGGCCCCCCACCTGCCAGCCGAGGCGGGAGGCATGGGCATCGGGTTTATGACCTACGTCTACATGAACGAGATCCTGGGCCGCAGCCCCTTCGCCCCCTTCGCCTTCGGCTCACAGGCGCCGGACTCCGGCAACGCCGAGATCCTCTGGCAGTTCGGCACGGAGGAGCAGAAGGAGCGCTGGCTCAAGCCCCTGGTGAACGGCGACATCCGCTCCTGCTTCTCGATGACGGAGCCTGAGGTGGCGGGCTCGGACCCCACGCTCCTGCGAACCAAGGCTGTGCGGGACGGCGACGACTGGGTGATCAACGGCCACAAGTGGTTCATCAGCGGCGCCATCGGCTCCTCCTTCTCGATAGCCATGTGCGTCACCGATCTGGATGGGCACGTCTACAGGCGCATGAGCCAGATCATAGTGCCCACCGACACGCCGGGCTTCGAGATCGTGCGCAACGTGCCGGTTCTGGGGGAGACGCTGGGCAATCACTGCGAGATCCGATACACGGACTGCCGCGTACCCGTCACCAACACCCTGGGCAACCCCGGCGACGGCTTCATGATCGCGCAGAAGCGGCTGGGCCCGGGCCGCATCCACCATTGCATGCGCTGGCTGGGGCAGTCGCAGCGGGCGCTCGACCTGATGTGCCGGCGGGCCCTGGAGCGTGAGGCGTTCGGCAGCACGCTGGCCCGGAAGGGGACGGTGCAGGACTGGATCGCCGACTCGGTTGCGGAGATCCAGGCGGCGCGGCTCCTCACCCTCCACGCCGCCAACAAGATCGACCAGGGCGACGAGGCACGGGTAGAGATATCCCTGATTAAGTTCTGGGGCGCGAAGGTGCTGCACGACGTGATCGACCGGGCGATCCAGGTGCATGGGGCTCTGGGCGTCTCCGACGATACGCCTCTGGAGTCGATGTACCGTCAGGCCCGCTCCGCTCGCATCTACGACGGGCCGGACGAGGTGCATCGGATGGTCGTTGCACGCCGGGTGCTGCGCGCCTACAAGGACGGCGCGGGCTGGGAGTTCGAGTAGCCATGGGTAGGGGAGCAGGCCTAGCGGGACTGATCATTGTTGCGCTGATGATTGCCGGCACGATCCCGGTGGGGATCGACGATGCCTGGCTGTGGTCCCTCCTCGCCCTCTTCGCGGTGACGATGATCCTGCCGGGCAAGCCGCCGCGCCCCCGAGGTGAGGAATAAGCGGCGTTGGTCTCGGTTCGTGGTGAGTCTGTCCTGCCCGCTCGTCTCCGGCGGGAGCCTGTTGAAGGGCGGGTGTGAGGGGACTGGCCCCGCCCCAAGGTGGTTCGGCCCGCCCACCCGCCCCTGAACTCCGTTCAGACTTGGCCCCGCCCCCCGGCAAGTAGAAGAAAGACCCGGCACACGATGTCGCACGTGTGGGGTGGGGCAACGACGGGACTCAGGCGACGTGACACCGCTTTGACGGACGCCTCCGGCGGCGCTATGCTGGCGGCGCGATAGGGGGACAGCATGGAGTCTCAGATCCGCTTCTGCACCAGCGCCGACGGGACACGCATCGCCTACGCGACCAGGGTGAGGCTACGTTGAAGGGCTTCTGCAAGCCGGTGCGGCTGCACGAGGTGAGGTGGCTGGACTAGGCCGCAGGTTGCATGAGGTGAGGTGGCAGGAGTAGGCCGCAGGTTGCATGAAAGGAGCGGCAGGAAATGGGAGCACAAGATCTCACCATCCAGCCGGGCTGGCAATTGCGCGGGACATGGTACGAAGCATGCGCTTCAGAGGGCCACTGCCCGCTCTACTTCGGACGTGACATGGAAAGCCCCTGCCGCAACTTCGCCGTGTACGACATCAAGGAGGGCCAGATCAACGGCGCGGATATGGCTGGCGTTCGCATCATCTGCGTAGCGGATATCCTCTCCACGCGGGCCGCTGAGCTGCCGGTGTCGGGCACTGCGGCGGCTGTCTATGTGAGTGACGGCGCGAGTGCCGAGCAGCGTCCGATCCTGGAGGCGTTCGTGGCGACGAGCATGCCCTTGCCGATTAGGGAACTGCGCGGTGTCAAGTTCGTTTCGATCGACATCTCTCTCGATGGCCCTAGTTATCACATCACTATGCCCTTCGGCGAGCTCAGGGGGTCGCTGACCAGGGGCAGGGACGGCGCAAATCCGCAACGCATCGACAATGCGGCAGTGCCGTTTCTCCGCGATCTCAAGATCGCGAACACCGAGCTGTGGAGGTACAACGACCTTGGGAGGAATTGGGAATACCGAAACCGCAGCGGCACCGTGGGCGATCTCGCTTGGCCCCCGTAGGCAGCGGTCGCCCTCACGGCGGGTCGGTGGCAAGGGCTTCGCGTTCGCGACAAGGGGGGTGTTGCGCTGAAGGGGTTCGAGCAACCGGTACGGCTTCATGAGGTCAGGTGGCAGAACTGACGGAGCCGCAGATCCGCTTCTGCCCCCGATGCGCGGGGGAACTCACGCCGCGTGACCACGACGGTAGGGCCCGCCTCACCTGCCGCTTCTGCGGCTATATCCTTTATCGAAACCCGCTGCCAGGGGTCGCGGTTGTGCTCATCGAAGAAGGAGAGATTTTGCTCGTTAGGCGCCGGAGCTCCCTGTTCGACGGCATGTGGTGCATACCTTGTGGATATGTAGAGATCGATGAGAGCGTGCAGGAGGCGGCCCGCCGCGAGTTCCGCGAGGAGACGGGCCTTGAGATTGAGGTGGGCGAGATCCAGTTCGTCCACTCCAGCTTCGAGGTGGCTCATCGACCGGTGCTCGGGATCTGGTTTCGGGGCCACGTCGTCGGTGGCGAGCTAGCCCCTGGCAAGGGCGTGAGGGAGTTGGCGTTCTTCCCTCTTGAAGCCGCTCCAACGGAACTGGCCTTCGAAGGCGATAGGTTGGTCATTGACATGCTCCGGCAAGATGCACGTGAACGTGGTGTCGCATAGGGTGAGAGCGCCTGGTCACCGGTAGGTGACAGGACCAAGGGGAGATGCGCCGATGACGGATCGGGAACTCGCGGGTGACTGGCTGGATGCGTACGGAGACGGGCCGTACCAGCCCAATCCGGCTCTGGAAAGCGATATCCGTGCGGACGTGGCTATCGTCGGTGCGGGTTACACGGGTCTCTCCACCGCCTACTACCTTCGCCGTTCCGATCCCTCTCTACGTGTTGTCGTCCTCGAATCGGACTTCGTGGGGTATGGGGCAAGCGGCCGCAACGGCGGTTGCCTGAAGCCGCAGTTGGGGATGGGTCTGTCGTCCCTTGTGCGGCGATTGGGCCTGGAGGGTGCCCGCGCTGCTCACAGGTTCATGGTTCGCGCAGTCGACCATGTGGGCGAGCTGATCAAGGAGCATGACATCGACTGCGACTACGCGGACAGTGGTTTGCTGATGGTGGCCTGCAATCCGGCAGAGGTCAAGCGCGTCCAGGCTGAAATGCGCATAGTCCATCGGCTCGGCATAGAAGAAGCCCGGTGGCTCGAAGGGGAGGAGGTGCGGAGTGAGCTGAGCTCACCCCTTTTCCTCGCGGGCATTGAAGAGCGTTGTCGCGTGTTCAACCCGCTGAAGCTGGTGCGAGGCATGAAGGGCATGGCGGAGGGCGCAGGGGCTGAGATCTACGAGGGCACCCCAGTCGAGGCGCTTCATACCCAGCCGAGGTTGCGACTGGAGACGCCTCGTGGCAGTGTGGCCGCGGGCAAGGTCGTGCTGGCCACCAACGCTTTCTCGGGCCGGATTCGGCAACTGCGCGCCAAAGCCCTGCCGCTGTTCGTCTACGCTGTGGCAACCGAGCCACTGACGGAAGAGCAAATCGCTGCCATCGGCTGGCGGCGGCGCCACTGGATCTATGATGCGAGGCGGATTGCTTTCGGCTACCGACTGACGCTGGACAATCGATTGCGGGTGGGGGTCGGGGATATTGCCTACTTCTACGGCGGTGGTCTCGATCACGGCCAGCACCAGCCGGCTCGCCGACTCCTGGAGAAGAGGATCGCTGAGGTATTCCCCAGCCTGGCTGGCGTCCGTACCGCTCACCACTGGGGCGGCCCTGTGTCGTTCCCAATCGACTTCTTACCTGCCACCGGCTACCTGGGCAAGGACCGACGCGTGATGTACAGCCTGGGATACATGGGATGGGGTGTGCCTCTGGGAACCATGGCTGGACAGATCCTGCGAGACCTGGCCCGGGAGGAGCGGTCGGAGCTCACCGAGCTGCCTTTCGTCAACCGGAGGGTTATTCCATTGCCGCCGGAGCCACTGCGCTTCGCCTTCGTTCAGGCCGTGCGTGGTGCGATGCAAGCGGAGGACGGCTGGTCGGCCCGAAAAGGTCGACGACAATAGCGAGCAGCCGGGGCTGACGCCAGAGCGCACTATGTGTAACGACAGATGTTGGCGGGCAGGAGATTCGTGTTCTCGAACCGTGAGGAGATGATGCCGCGGGGATTCGAAAGAGACGCGTGGCTGCACGAGGTCAGGTGGGAGAAGACGCTCGCCTGATTTTGCGTCGGGCGACTTTCGCCATACAATGGCCAGGAGACGAGTACGGTACATCCTCAGACTGAGGAGGGGAGATCATGCAAGACGCTTTGCTTACAGACGTTCGTAGGGACCTGCGGGACGAGGTGCGGGCCTTCGTCCGCGACGAGGTGCCGCGACAGCTTATCCTGGACATGGACGCGGGAAAGGTATCCTACCCCCGCGAGTTCCTTGAGGCCGCCGCTCGCCACCGGCTCCTGGGGCTGCGCTTCGACGAGGAGTACGGTGGACGCGGGCTCGGCTGGGCTGACGAGATCGTGGCCCTGGAGGAGATCGGGGTGCTCAGCACCAGCCTCCCCTGCCTGTACAGCCTGGTGAGCATTGTTGGCGAGGGACTCAACGTCTTCGGCACGCCCGAGCAGAAGGAGCGCTGGCTGCGACCCGTCCTGGAAGGCAAGCTCACCGTCGCCGAGGCCCTCACGGAGCCCCGCGGCGGCTCCGACTTCTTCGGTGCAACGACCGTCGCCCGCCGCGATGGCGACACCTGGGTGCTCAACGGCCGGAAGCGCTTCATCGTCGGCGCCGAGGGCGCAGACTACTTCCTGGTGTACGCCCGGACTCAAGAGGATGCCCCCTCCCACGAGTCGCTCAGCGCTTTCATCGTGGAGCGCGGGCCGGACGTAGAGGTCCAGCACGTGTACGGCCTCCTGGGCATGCGCGGCGGAGGCACCGGCCGGGTCTATTTCCGAGATGTCCGTGTGCCTGCCGAGAACGTCATCGGTGGAGACCATCATGGAGCCCTGGTCTTCAACCAGATGATGATCCCGGAGCGGATGACCAGCGCGGCCGGCACCCTGGGGGGCGCCCGGGCGGCCCTGGAGATCGCCGCCCGCTACAGCAACCAGCGCAAGGCATTCGGCCAGAAGATCCGTCGCTTCGAGGCGGTCAGCTTCAAGGTGGCCGACAGCATCACCCTCCTCGACGCTGCCCGCGCCCTGGTCGAAACCGCCGCCCGCGCCGTCGACTGCGGCGACGAGCCGGGCCGCGCCCGCCGTCTGGTATCGGAGGCGAAGAAGTTCGCCACCGACACAGGCTGGGAGGTCATCAACCACGCCATGCAGATCATGGGTGGCATCGGCTACACCAACGTCTATCCCATCGAGCGGCTCCTGCGCGATGCGCGGCTCTCGATGATCTGGACCGGCACCAACGAGATCATGAACCTCCTGATCCAGCATGAGTACTACAACGAGCTGGGCATGGCCGCGCCGGTGCGCGACGTGGAGGCGGACGCGCCAGACGCCGAGGTAGAAGGCGAGAAGGTATACGAGTAGGCTGGGCATCCCGCGCCTCGGTCTCGTTGTCATCCGCATCGCGCCCCAGCCGCGCAAGCGCTGGGACAAGGGCTTGACGGCAGGCGCTCTGGTTTATTAATGTGGGTGAGGAGTCACCCATATTAGAGCATGAGCCATGTCCCGCATCAGCGCCTCAGCAAAGGAATCGGTGAGAGCGCGGCTACTGGAGACGGCGGCCCGGCATTTCGCCCGCAACGGACTTGAAGGCGCAAACGTCGACGCGATCTCTCTAGACGCCGGCTTCGCAAAAGGCACCTTGTACAACTACTTCCGGAGCAAGGAGGACCTGTTCGCCGAGGTTCTGGCCGAGGGCTGTCGGCGTGCAGTGCAGCGCTACTCTGCCGCCGAGCCGAGTGCCTCGACGAGAGAACGTCTCACGACGCTGGCCGCCGCCGACGTGGCGATACTTCGCCAAGACGAAGGCTTCCAGAAGGTTCTGATACGGGAGGTGATGAGTTTCCGAAAGGAGACCTATCCTCTAGTCGTGGAGCACCTTGCCCCCTTCTTGGAGAAGGTCGAGGAGATCCTGGCGGAGGGCATGGTGGGGGGAGAGGTGCGGAACGACCGGCCGCTCCGCGAGCTGGCACTGCTGTTCGTGGGGATCCTGGCGCTGTTGTACGTGCAGTACTGGGGCTCCGGGGGGAACTGGCCCGACCTAGAGGAGATCCCCGACCTGGCTGTGATGACGTTCCTCGACGGTGCCGCTCAGCGGGCGCGGTCGGCGGGTGCGAGATGAGCACGTTCGTCCTGATGCGACTGCTGGAGTCGGCGCCTCGGCGCTATGACTTGGGTATCCGGCTCCTTTCTCTGGGCCGGATCGGGCGGGTGCATGAGCGGATGGCGGAGCAGGTGGGGGACGGCGAGCGCGTCCTCGACGTCGGCTGCGGGACCGGCTCGCTGGCGCTCCGCTGCGCTGGAAAGGCGGCTCGGGTCACCGGCATAGATATCTCGCCCCAGATGCTGGACATGGCGAGAGAAAAGGTGGAGGCGGCGGGCCTGCAAGACCAGGTTGAACTGAGGGAGATGTCCGCTATCGACCTGGACGAGGCGTTCCCGGAGGGAAGTTTCGACGTGATAGTGAGCAGCCTGGTGTTCAGCGAACTGTCGGAGGACGAGCAGGGCTTTGTCCTACGGGAGTGTCACCGCCTGCTTCGTGATGGCGGCCGTTTGGTCATCGCGGACGAGGTCGTTCCGCGGAGCTGGCCGCTCCGCCTGCTGAGCCGGGTGCTACGGCTTCCTCTGGTAGTGCTGACGTATATCCTCACTCAGACCACCACCAGGGCAGTGGCGGGCCTCGAGGACAAGGTTGCCCGGACGGGGTTCGCCATCCACGCGGTGGAGACGAGCCTTCTCGGCGGCCTGACGCTCGTGGTGGCGGCTAAGAGCGAGGAGGGCAAGTAGCGGTGCTGCCGTCCCCCGTGGACCTGGCGAAGGACGTGGTGCAGACGGGCCTCCGTCTCCTGCCGTTTCCCACCAGGACGGGACTACTAAGGATCGGCAACCCGGGGCGGGGGTCTCCCGTGTTCCTGACTGGCAACTTCGACCTCACCGTGCGGCGGGTACGGCGTGCCCTGCGCGGTTTGGACTGCTTCCTGCTGGTGGCACCGTCCCGCGGCATAAACGTCTGGTGCGCCGCAGCCGGCGGACACCTCACCGCTAACGAGGTGGCCTCCGTCATCAAGACCAGCGGCATATCCGAACTGGTGGACCATCGGCGGCTGGTGCTTCCGCAGCTCGCCGCTACGGGGGTGGAACGCAAGCAGGTCGAGGAGCGGACCGGCTGGCGAGCGGTGTTCGGCCCGGTACGCGCCGGGGACATCCCCGCCTACCTGGCGAACCACTACAGGAAGACAGATGAGATGCGCAGGGTCCGCTTCGACCTCGCCGAGCGGCTGGAGATGGCGGTGATGTGGGCCTTCCCCATCTCCATCATACCGCTGGTCCCCCTGCTCATCTGGTGGCCCTGGCTTGTGCTGCCGTTCCTGGCCGCTGTGTGGGGCATCGCGCTGTTCACGTTCGGGGCCTTCCCCTGGCTCCCCGTGGGGGCTAGTGGTGGCGAGGGAGCACGAACTGAAGGCCGCGGCCGCCTCCGCTGGGCTCGCTACCTCATCGTCTTCGATCCGCGGCTTCGCGCCAGCCTCACCGTCCTCCTCCTCTTCCTCGGTGGCCTTACCGCCTACATGTGGTTCGCGGGTGAGGGCGAGTTGATCTCCCTCGTCGGTTGGGGGCTGGCCGGCCTCGCCATCAGCCTGCTCATAGGTCTTGACTTGACCGGCAGCACGCCCATCTACAAGAGCGGCCTGCACGAGGAACGGCTGCTGACGGTGCGGCTTCTCGAGGACCGGTGCACCGGCAAGGCCATGTGCGAGCAGGTCTGCCCCAAGAACTGCTATCAGGTGGACAACAAGCTGCACAAGGCGGTCATCGTCGCCGGCCACGAGTGCGTCCAATGCGGCGCCTGTATCGTGCAGTGCCCAGAGGACGCGCTGGTGTTCGCCTACGCGGACGGCAGGACGATACCGCCGGAGGATATCCGTCGCTACAAGCTGAACATGATGGGCGAACGGGTCAAGGCCGCCTGAGACGCGTCGGAGGGGAAATCGTATGGGCTCAGCGCGCGCCTTGAAGTCGCGCACATCCTGAGGAGCGGAGCAACCGGTTCGGTTGGGCTACCCGCCGTCCGTCGCCGAGACATCCTCCACCTCCTCGATCACGATCGCCTCCTCTGGCAACTCGAGAAGCGGCTCGGTGGGGTCGGCTCCCGTCACATCACCGCCCGACGCCACTGGGGCGAACATGCCGTCGTGCCCGAACGCCGTCAGCAGCCCTAGGGTAGGATGCATACCTCGCCCACCTCGAACATTATGCTGGTCTGGCTGCCGGGCGCTATCTCCAGCGGGGTGCCGTCGGGACCGGTGACCTGATCCACCATGATGTCGTACGGGCCGAACTGGTTGATGGGGAATCTCAGCTGGGCCGCCCCCTCGGCGTCCGTCACGCCTGAAGCCGTCCCCTCCAAGATGCCGGGGCCCTGGGCGCTGGCCTCCACCGTCGCCCCTTCCACAGGGGCTGCTCCTACGAGGTGCGCCAGGACCAAGGCCACCAGGTCACTCTGAACCCCGGGCTGGGTGTGCTCACAACCCGCGCGCACATCCACCTGCACCTGCTGGGCGGCCGGTTCCTCCGTGGGCGTCGGCGTGGGCTCTTCGTCTCCGTCGCCGTCCTGGTCAACCTCGTCCGGATGCGTCCCGGGCTGCGCGGGTGTGAACGAGAGGGACATAGCTCTTTCCGCAACAATGGGTGTATCCCCAGAGGTGCTGTAGAACAGGACAGTCGGACTGCCATCCGGCGTCTCCAGGATGAAAGGCGGGCCCTGACCCGTAGTGCCTTCTGCAAAGTACCACGGCCCATCGGCTTGCAGGCGCACCGGGTCCTCGTTTCTCCCGACGATGGTCTGGGCGTTGTTCAACTCAATCTCCAGGTAGAGATCGATCTTGGTCTCGTCCGCCGTTGTCTGTCCTGTGGATGGTGTGTCCGGGTTCTGGTTGACCTGGATATCTGTCTCCTCACCTCCCAAGGTGATTTTTCCGCTAATCCCGAACTGAGCGATGTTGAACTCGCCGGTTTCGAAGTTGATGGTGGCGTCGCCCGTCAGGTCCACGGTCTGCGTGTCCTCTCCCTGGGCCATTGCCGGAGCGGCGCTCACCTGGTCCTCCATGATTTCAATTTCCATCGTGCCCGTGACGGCGAATTCGTATTCGCCGGGCGATGGAAGCTCGACCTCTGCCGTGCCGCTATCGTCGCCGTTATCGCCGTCGCCGCCGCAGGCTGCGGCCATCAGTAGAGCAAGGATCGCGGCAGCAATGACAACCAGGGAAAGCTTCAGGGTGCGCATCAAGTGGCCTCCAGTCTCAGACGGTTCCGCACGGCAGTTGGGATTAGATCTTGGGAGCCACTATAACCTATCGACCTTGGCGAGTGAAGATCAGTTGGCGCGCGGCGGCCCCCTAGTCGAACACGACCGTCCTGTTGCCGTAGACGATGATGCGGTTGCGCAGGTGGAGGTCGACAGCTCGCCCCAGCACCACCTTCTCCAGGTCTCGGCCCTTGCGCACCATGTCGGCGACCGAGTCGCGGTGGCTGACCCGAACCACGTCCTGGTCGATGATCGGCCCCTGGTCCAGCTCGGCCGTCACGTAGTGGGCGGTGGCGCCGATCACCTTCACCCCGCGGTCGTAGGCCTTGTGGTAGGGGCGCGCCCCCGCGAAGGCGGGGAGGAACGAGTGGTGGATGTTGATGATGCGGCCGGGGTAGCGGGCGGCGAAGTTGTCGGTCAGGATCTGCATGTAGCGGGCCAGGACAATGAGGTCGATGCGCTGCACTTCCAACGTCTCGATGATGGCCTGCTCCTGGGCGGCCTTCGTCTCCGGCGTGATGGGGAAGTGGTGGTACTCCGCGTCGAAGCTCTCCGCCACTGACCGCAGGTCCGGGTGGTTGCTGATCACCAGTGGGATCTCCGCCCGGAACTCCTGCATGCGCTGTCGGGCCAGGAGGTCGTACATGCAGTGGGCCTGCTTGGAGACGAACACGGCGACGCGCGGCAGGTAGTCGGAGAAGTGAAGGCGCCAGGTCATGCCGAACCGCTCGGCGAGGGGCCGAAACGCCTCGCTGATCTCCTCGCGGGGGATGCGGAAGCCAGCCAGCTCCCACTCGACGCGCTGGAGGAAGATGCCCTCCTCGGCGTCGGTGTGCTGGTCGGCGTGGATGATGTTGCCTTCGTTTCGGTACAGGAAGTCGGAGACGGAGGCCACTAGGCCCTTCTGGTCCGGGCAGGAGAGGAGGAGGACTGCGGTCACGCGTGTTTCGTTCATCTGTATAGTCCGACGCGATTATAGCAGTCGTGTTGCAGGGCGCGCGGCGGGATCAGGCGACCCCACCCCTAAGACTTCATCCGCCCCAGGCGGACAGGCTCTCAGAATCCGGCCACCTCGCCTCGATGATGGGGCGGGGTTAAGTCTGAACGGAGTTCGGGGGTGGGTCGGGTGGGACGAACAACCTTGGGGCGGGGTGGCTACGCGCTCTCTCTTTGACGGCTGCCCTCTTCGGCGCCATGCTTGCTGCGCAACAAGGGAGGCCAGTGATGGAGCCGCGCATACAGCATGTGCCTGTCGGGGATTGACCTGCGACGACCCTGTGCGGTCTCGTTCCCTGGACGCACTCTGGGCTCATCATGCTAGGATGGAATCTGGCCCTTCAATCGTTGAGAAGAAGTCATGACATCCAAATATAGTCGTTGTGAAGGGAGGAGAGAGCGTGCATCCGATCGAAATCCTTGCAGATGAGCACCGCCTCATCAGGCAAGCGCTCGATAGCTTCAGCCTGGCCACCCACAAGATGGAGCAAGGGGTCAATCCTCCGGCCGAGTTCTTCGAAAAGGCAGTGGAGTTCGCCCGCACCTTTCTAGACAAGCGCCACCATTTCAAGGAAGAGTATCTGATGTTCGGCCGTCTGGCCGCGAAGCACCAGGGCGAGCTTGACGCCCAGATCGAGGCCCTGCGGAACCAGCATGACCACGGTCGCGAGTTCATCAGCGAGATGGCCAACGCGCTGAACGGCTATTCCAAGGGCAGCGACGCCCAGGTGATCGACATGCTCGAGAACCTTGCCTCCCTAGTCACCCTTTACAGGCATCACATTCACCGCGAGGATCGCATCTTCTTCCCCATGGTTGAAAGGACCCTTTCACAGGAGGAACTGGATGACCTTGCAGAGCTGTTCGCGAAGGAAGACGAGAAAACCGGGCCCGATACCTTTGAGCGCATGCGACGGCTGGTAGACGAGCTGGTGACGTTGCTGTAGCCGGCAGGCGGCTCTGCCAGGCAGGGCTGGGTATGGGCGATCGCACTGCGTCCAGCGTGCTGGCGGGACGAATAGTCCTTGGGCGCTGTCTAGGGCCAGGTACAGCTCTGGGAATCTGAGAGCCGGTGCTGCTCCGCGCGCTCCAGGGTTCCCGCCAGCGGTCTCAGATCCGCTGGAACTCAGCCATCCTCCTCCTGTACGCACCCTGGGCCATTGGCCCCTCAAGAAGCGGGTCCGCGGTGTCTCTCATCCACCGGCGGAGCCGGCGGATCAGTTCGTCGCGGGTCTCTTGGTGCTCGGCGCTGTCTGCCAGATCACGCTGCTCCCACGGATCGTTCTCCAGGTCATACAGTTCGAACGGTGGGTGATACTGTCGGTCATAGGGCACGGCGAGAGCTTTGGCGGCCTCGACGTAGCTCTTGGCGTTGTCGTTGTAGTCGGGCGAGGTGTCCTGCCAGGGGGCAAACTCGAAGTTCGCTATGAGCTTCCAGCGCTCCGTTCGTATGCACCGCATGGGGTCATAGTAGGTGTGGTAGGTTTTCTCTGCGAAGATGGCCTGGTTGCGCTCGTAGTTCTCCCCCATGATGAGCGGCTGGAAGCTCCGACCCTGCACGTTCTCCGGTGTGTGCACGCCGAGAAGATCGAGAAGGGTGGGAAGAACGTCCACATTTGAGATCGGTTCGTCGAAGACCTTCCCTCCTTCGACGCCCGGGACCCGCATGAGCAAAGCGGTCTCGATGCCTGGGTCGTACAGCGTCATCTTGGCACGTGTGAATGGGATGCCGTGATCGACCGTGAAGATGACGATCGTACTGTCTCCCATGCCGGATCGATCCACGGCCTCAACGATCTTGCCGAAAGCCTTGTCCGCAGACGAAATGGACGCCTCCATATCCGCGAGGTCTTCGCGCACTTCCGGGATATCGGGCAGGTAGGGTGGCACAGTGACCTGCGCCGGGTCCAACACCTCCACGTCCGGGTGCAGAAAGGGCCGATGCGCCTCAAAGAATCCCACCTGCACGTATAGCGGCGGCTCTGTGTTCCTTCTTTCCTCAAGGAACTGGCCAGTCCGGTCGGCAACCTGCGCGCACGGTGCCAACCCGTGGACCGTCTTGAACCCGCATCTCTCCGGCCTGGCGGAAACATGCTGGAGGCCAAAGAGGTGGGTTTCGTATCCTGCCTTGTCCAGTATCTGGACAACGTGGCGCTCGTCCTCGTGATACTCGTTCCCAAAACCGGAATGCGAAAGCCCAACCACGCCGTTTGCGTGCGGATACCGGCCTGTCCACAACGCCGCACGGGAAGGACTGCATTGTGGGGCGCAGCAGAAGTGGTTCGAGAAGCGTATCCCCTCGGCGGCGAAACGGTCGAGATTCGGCGTTCGCGCCTCCGGGACGCCATAGCAGCCCATATGCGCGCCGAGATCATGGCAAATGACGACCACAACGTTCATCTTGCCTCTCGGCATAATCTGCGCTCCTCCCTCAAACACGCCTTCGAGCGGACATCCCGCATCCGGTATTCCACACTGGCCCCGTCGAATATAGCACAGGCTTCGGCGCGGGCTGGGTAGTCCCCACTCTCGATCGTTGTGAGCGCGATAGCGGTGCGGGGCCCCGCTTCAGCGCTGCCGGGCGCTACGACTCTTCGGCCTTGGTTAGGAGCTCCTTCGCGGCCTTCCTGTCTTCCGGAGCGAACGCGATTACCACCTCGCCTGTCCTGTGGTTCACGAGGATCAGTGACACAGGGAGTCCTTCTTCGTCCTCGAGTATGTGTAGCTTGATGTCTTCCCTTTCACTCTCTTCGGTCTTCCGGTAAGCGTGGAGGGCGCCCTTCACGCTCTTGCCAGCAATCTCCCAGCTCTTCCCGGGCTCCATGGCGATGCCGAGCTGGTAAGGCCCCAGCACACGACGCCATTGCCCAGGTAGCACCGCCAGCGGCGGCATCCCGCCGAGCCCCCGCTCGTCCAGAGCGCCCCAAACGGCAGCGGCGGCCTCTGTCGTGAACGTCCGCGTTCCCCACGCGACCGGTGGCTGGGCGTCTATGGCGAACGCGGCTTCACGGTCGGCCTCCGTGCTGGACATCTCCGAGTAGTCGATCTTGGCTGACACCTCCTCCATGCGGGCGAGCTCGTCTTCTGTCGGGCGCTGGACGACGGTGAAGTCGAGCCTCAGGAAGTATCCCTTCTTGGTGAACTCCTCCCTATCGACCTGAGGCATGGCCCTCCTCCTTTCTTCTGACTCTACGCACAGCCTCCATTCTACGTCACCGCCGGTGTCCTGCGCGGCTCCGTCAGGGGGCAAGACCTAGAGTGAGCACGCCGCCCAGGACAAGGAGTGAGCCCAAGATGCGCCAAGCCCCGTATCCTTCGCCCAGGAAGAGGACGCCCAGGAAGGCGCTGAGGACGATGCCCATCTCTCGGGCGGGCGCGATGTAGCTGATGCGGCTGGTGGTAAGCGCCGCCAGGACCAGGATGTAGCCCACGGGCGCCAGTATGCCGGCGACGAGGACACTCCGACCTCGCTCCCGCCACTCCCTGCGGACGGGCGCTGCTCCGCTTCGAAGGGCCAAGGGAGCGAGGACCAGCAGCCACCCCGCCAGCCCGAACTGGTTCAGGGTGACAGGCGACACGTGATCGAGAGCGGTCTTGTCCCAAAGTGAATAGGAGGCGATGAGGGCGCCGGTGAGGAAAGCCACGCGGATGGCCGGGCGGTTAAGGGCGCGCAAGGGCTGAGCGAGGTCCCGGGGGGAGCGGCCTTCGATGTTGATAACGTAGATCCCGGCCACGACCAGCGCGATCCCGAAACCGGCAGCGACGGAAGCACGTTCGTCCAGCAGGAGCACGGCGGCGATGGGTATGAGTGTCGGGCCCATGCCCCTCGATATGGGATAGACAGCGGATAGATCGCCGAGCTGGTAGCCTCGGGAGAGGGCCAGCCCGTAGACGCCGTGGATGAGGGCGCTCACGGCGCCGAACACCAGACCGCGGGTGCCGATTCCGTCGATGTAGGCAGACACTGCCGCTGGGATGAGGAAGGCGACGAATGAGACAACGCCCAACGACCAGAGGAAGGCGCTCTTGTCGTCGCTCCGCTTGAGCAGGAAGTTCCAGGTGGAATGGAAGACCGCCGAGGCGATGACAAGCGCGAAGGCAACGGTCGTCATGGGTGGGACTATTGTACAGCGGGCTACGAGACCCTGGTGTCGGAAGTGGTACAAGGCCTAGCGCGTACCTCGGCGGGTGAGGCGTTCGAGGACCGCTGCCGTCGAATCGTGGCCCTTCCTCTACATTCCGCATTCGGCTAAACTAGCGTCGCAATGGCTGATCAGATCGAGCTATACGATACGACCCTCCGCGATGGCACCCAGATGGAGGGCATTTCCCTCTCCGTTGAGGACAAGCTGAAGATCGCCCGTAAGCTGGATGAGCTGGGTGTCCACTACATCGAGGGGGGTTGGCCGGGTTCCAACCCGAAGGACGCCGAGTTCTTCGTGCGGGCCCGGTCGCTGGCCCTGAGGAACGCGCAGATCGCCGCCTTCGGCTCCACCCGCCACGCCGGCTCGAGTGCGGACTCGGACCCCAACTTGCGGGCCCTGGTGGACGCCGGCACCCGCGTTGTCACGATCGTGGGCAAGGCGCACGACCAGCATGTGAGCCGCATCCTGGAGACCACCGCCGAGGAGAACCTGGCGATGATCGCCGAGTCGGTGCGCTATCTCAGATCGCAGGGGCTGCGGGTGTTCTTCGACGCTGAGCACTTCTTCGATGGGTTCGCCTCGGATCGCGCGTACGCGATACAGTGCTTGAAAACGGCGGCCGGAGCGGGAGCCGACTGTGTGGTGCTATGTGACACGAACGGCGGCGCCATCACCTCGCGGGTTGCGGAGGTGGTGGGGGCTGTGGTGGGGGAGATGGACTGCGCGATAGGGATCCACACGCACAACGGCGCCGGCGTAGCCGTGGCCAGTACCCTGGCCGCCGTAGAGATGGGGGCGACCCAAGTCCATGCCGCAGCCAACGGCTACGGTGACATGTGTGGGAACGCCAACATGTTCAGCGTCATCGCCAACCTGAAGCTGAAGCTGGGGCTGGACGTCGTCTCAGACGAGCAGTTGACCCACCTAACCGAGGCCTCTCGCTACGTCAGCGAGATCGCCAACCTTCCCCTGAACCCGAGGCAGCCGTACGTGGGCTCGGCCGCGTTCGCGCACAAGGCGGGGCTGCACGTGGCTGCGGTGGTCAAGGAGGAGTGGTCCTACCAGCATGTGAACCCCGCCGACGTGGGGAACGACACCCGCATCCTCGTCTCGGAGCTGGCCGGGCGGCGGAACATCCTGGCCAAGATGCGGGAGCAGGGGATCGACATCCCGCTGGAGGGCGACGAGGCGCAGAGTCTGCTGAACCAGGTGAAGCTGATGGAGAGCCGGGGCTATCAGTACGAGGGGGCGGAGGCGTCGTTCGAACTGCTGGTGCGTCGGGGCCGCCCGGGCTACGAAGCGCCGTTCGAACTGGAGGACTTCATGGTGGTCGAGCGGCGGCACCACAAGCCGGGCGAGGCCGGTCGCGAGATGCTGTCTGAGGCGATGGTCAAGGTCGCGGTCGATGACCAGGTGTACCACACGGCTGCCGAGGGCAACGGCCCCGTACACGCTCTGGACGCCGCCGTCCGCAAGGCCCTCATGCAGCACTTCCCCAGCATCAGCGCTCTCAAGCTAGTGGACTACAAGGTGCGGATCATCAACTCGACGGGCGGGACGGGAGCCAACGTGCGTGTGCTGATCGAGTCCACGGACGGGGAGGACACCTGGACCACGGTGGGCTCCTCTACGGACATAATCGAGGCGTCCTGGCTGGCCCTGTCCGATAGCCTGGAGTACTGGCTGCTCAAGCGCGTCGGCCCGGACAGCGCTGAATAGCGGCGATAAGGAGGCATCCCCTGTCCTTTGACCCGTAGCGCTTCCGTCGGTGGAGCCGTCAGCCACCAAGTGGGAGTATTCTGAGCCGACCGGGCATGCCAGGCGATGGGGATTTCGAAGTATCTGCTGCTCATCGGGATAGCCTTAACCTTTGCCTGCAACAACGGCCAGAGCCCTGATGTTCAGGACGGGGGATCGCCAGGCGGCTGCTCCGCCTCTGTGCAGCCATCCTCCATGGCTGCCCCGACCCCCGCGCCTACGCCCACGGCTATGCCGCCGCAGACTGAACCGTCGCCCGCACCGGATGCCGCCCCGGTTCTCGTCGGTGCGGGCGACATCGCATCGTGCGGCAGTACCGGTGACGAGGCTACGGCAGACCTCCTCGACGCGATCCTCTCCGCTGGCGCTCCCGGCATAGTGTTCACCGCCGGTGACAACGTCTACGACTCAGGCACGGCCGACGAGTTCGCCAACTGTTACGACGCGTCTTGGGGGCGGCACAGGCAGGTAACGAGGCCAGCGCCAGGAAACCATGACTACGTTACCGTGGGCGCCTCTGGTTACTTCGGCCATTTCCGGGACGTAGCAGGCGATCCAAGCAAGGGCTACTACAGCTACGATCTCGGAGCTTGGCATATCATCGCTGTCAACAGCAGTTGTTGGGAGGTCGGCGGCTGCGAGGCCGGTTCAGCCCAGGAACAGTGGCTTCGCGCTGACCTGGCCGCCCACCCCGCGGTGTGCACGCTGGCCTACTGGCACCATCCCCGCTTCAGCTCTGGCCTCCACGGCAGCTCCACTTCGGTGCAGGCGATCTGGCAAGCGCTATACGACTACGGCGCGGAGGTGGTGATCAACGGCCACGATCACGATTACGAACGGTTTGCGCCGCAGGACCCGAACGGAGTCGCTGACCCGGAGCGGGGCATTCGCCAGTTCGTCGTGGGGACCGGCGGCGTGAGCCACTACGCATTCCCTGGAGCCCCAATCGCCAACAGCGAAGCCCGCAACGACGACACCTTTGGCGTCCTCAAGCTTACCCTGCATCCATCGAGCTTTGATTGGGTGTTCGTCCCAGTGGCAGGCGAGACATTCACCGATTCCGGCAGCCAGTCGTGTCACTACGCGGCGCTGGCCTCTCGCCTGCGGCCGCGCGCGGGGCGGTTAGAATCCCTCGCCATAGCCCGTAGACAGGCATCTCTCCTCGGCGTATGCTTCAACTCTGGAGGCGTCTGATGGTTGCTGATTACGAAGAGAAGTCCTACTGGCTGGCCCATTCGCCGTATGAGGAGAGTCCGCCCCTGGACGGTTCCACCAAGGTGGATGTGGCCATCATCGGCGGGGGGTTTTGCGGGCTGTCCACGGCGTACTACCTGAAACGGGCCGATCCTTCCCTGCGCGTAGCCGTGCTGGAAGACAAGGTGGTGGGCTACGGGGCCAGCGGCCGTAATGGCGGCTTCGCCACGACTCTCATGGGGTTCACTCTCCCCATCACGGCCCTGCGCTTCGGGAAGCAGAGGGCGAAGCAAGCCTACGACTTCGGTCACCGCGCCGTGGACCACATCGGCCAGATGGTGGACTCGCATGCCATCGACTGCGACTACGAGAAGCCGGGCATCCTGACGGTCGCCCTCAATCCGGCGCAGGCCAAGCGACTCCAGGACGAGATCGAGCTGGCGGAGAAGCTGGGAATCCATGGCCTAAAGTGGATCGACGCGCACATGGTGCGGGCGGAGGTGCACTCGCCCACGTATGTGGGGGCCCGCTGGGAGGAGCAGTGCGCTCTCATCAATCCGGCGAAGTACGTGCGCGGCCTCAAGCGGGTGGCCCAGGAGGAGGGGGTGGAGGTGTACGAGCGCACGCCGGTGGTGGCCGCGCACCTGGACCCCATCCTGCATCTGGACACGCCCCGCGGCCTAGTGGAGGCGGAGAAGGTGGTGTTTGCCACCAACGCCTTCTCCACGCGCTTTCCGCAGCTCCGCAACAAGCAGTTCCCCATCTTCACCTACATCGTCCTCACGGAGCCGCTGTCCGAGGAGCAGTTTGCCGACATCGGCTGGCGCGGCCGCCAGGGCTTGGAGGACGCGCGCAACCTAATCCATTACTACCGTCTGACCGCGGACAACCGCATCCTGTTCGGGGGGTCCGACGCCCAGTACTACTTCGGTGGGCCATTGGATCGGGACCACAGCCCTCGCATCTACCGCAGGCTGGAGCGGGACCTGGGCCAGACCTTTCCCTCGCTGAAGGATGTTCGTATCGAGTACCGATGGGGAGGGCCGGTATCGGTGCCAGTGGACTTCTTCCCGGCGATGGGCTATTTGGGGAAGAACAAGCGGGTGGCGTACTCCCTGGGCTGCGTGGGGCACGGCGTAGCGCCGATGAACATGGCCGGCCAGGTGATGCGGGATCTGGTTCTGGAGAAGGAGACGGATCTCACGGACCTGTTCTTCGTGGACCGTCGGGTGGTCCCCATACCGCCGGAGCCGCTGCGCTTCGCGATTGGGCAGGGTATCCGGCAGGCGCTGAGGGCGCAGGACGCCTGGGAGGCGCGCAAGGGCTCGGGGGCGGCGGCGGGCGCGGACGCCTAGCAGGGCAAAGCGCAGGCCCCGTCGAAGCGCCTTGGCGTCGGAAGGGGATGGATGAGCGGCGTGCTGCGGCGAAGAATACGAGAAGCCTATCGGCAGTCCGGTCATCGCCCTTGTCGGCAACGAGATTGCCTGCTATACTCCGACAACAGACAGCGCAAGGCGGGAGGGGTGTAAAGTGGTACTGGTGACGAGCTTCCCCAAGTGTCAGAAGTGCGAGATTGGGGATCTTGTGCCCCTGTCTGACTTCGGGAGCCAGGGCGCCGCGATTTACTTCAAGGCTTGGGCCTGCACGAATCCCAGCTGCGGGTTCAACCTCAAGATCCGCAACGGGGACCTGTACATCGACGAGCCGATCACGAGCGGCGCGATGCACACCCCGCGAATCCGCGCCTAGACCGCTGCCTCTCCTAGGGCACGGGCCAACCTGCCGAACCAAGTGCGGGCCAGTCCGCGATGCCTCCGGCGGGTCCACCGGCATTTTGGTAAGTGCTGGAAACCTGTGGCTACCCTTTCGCGTGTGAACTGGCGACGGAACGCGCCGCGCCAGTAGCCCGCCTTCCCGTATTGCGCTTTGACTGCTAGAATCGTTGACAAGCTGCGGATGCCCATCGACGACGCCCAATTGCGGATGACCCAGCATAGACGATGGATCGGACCCTGTCGATAGCCAGACGGCACCCTATAGCCACCACATTTGGGCTCCGCGACTTCCTGCCTTCTTTCGCCGCCCTCTGGCAGCGTCGGGAGCTCCTCTGGAGCATGACGGGACGCAACATCCGCAGTCTGTACAAGCAGTCGATCCTGGGCTACGCCTGGATCTTCATCAACCCCCTCATGCAGATCGTAGTTCTCACCTTCGTCTTCTCCACCATCCTCCGCGTTGGTATGGACGTCATCCCCTACCCATTTCCATTGTTCCTCTTCGTGGCCCTGCTGCCCTGGATGTTCTTCTCCAGCGCCGTGGCCTCAGCTACCGACAGCATCACGGGCTCAGCCAGCCTGGTGACCAAGATCTACTTCCCCAGGGAGATACTGGTCGTGGCCACGGTGTTCTCCAAGGTCGTGGACCTGTTGCTCGGGACGCTCATTCTGCTGGGCCTGATGATCCTCTACAGTCAATACCCGCCTTGGACGCTGGTTTGGGTGCCCGCCATCTTCGCCATGCAACTCTTGTTCACTGTGGGACTGGCGCTCCCCTTAGCCGCCCTCAACCTGTTCTTCCACGACGTTCGCTACCTGGTGGGAGTGATCCTCATGATCTGGTTCTACATCACGCCCATCCTCTACCCCGTGGACATCGTGCCAGAACGATACAAGATCCTGTTCGATCTCAACCCCCTCTCTCGGGTCGTCAACGCCTACCGGCGGGTGTTGCTTGATGGGACTAACCTCGGTGTGGAGAGTTTTCTTGTGGGCCTGGGTGGAGCGGTACTTATCTTCCTGGTGGGCTACTACCTGTTCAAGCGCATGGAGGCAGGCTTTGCTGATAGGATCTGACGAACCGGCCATCGAATTCAGACAGGCAAGCAAGCGCTTCCAGATCCAGGAGGAGAAGACTCTCCGGGAGTTCGTGCCTGCTCTCCTCCGTGGCCGCGCCTGGTCGCCGCCCTTCTACGCCCTCCAGGACGTGAGCTTCCGCGTGGAGCGAGGAGAGACCCTGGGCATCATCGGCCGTAACGGCAGCGGCAAGAGCACCATCCTCAAACTCATGGCGGGTGTTACTGCACCCAGCGAAGGCGAAATAACGATCTGCGGGCGTGTTTCCCCCCTCATCGAGCTGGGCGCTGGCTTCCACGCAGACCTCACCGGCCGCGAAAACGTCTTCCTTAACGCCTCTATCCTGGGCATGTCCAGAAAGGAGGTCTCCGCCCGGTTCGACGAGATCATCTCTTTCGCCGAGCTGTGGGACTTCGTTGACACCCCTGTCAAGCGCTACTCCTCCGGCATGTACATACGCCTCGGCTTTTCCGTCGCGGTACACAGCGATCCGGAGATCCTCCTCGTCGACGAGGTTCTAGCTGTCGGCGACGTCCCCTTCCAGGAGAAATGTTTAGCCAAGATGCGGGAATTCCAATCTAGGTCCGTCACCATAGTCATGGTGACGCACGGTCTAGGGGATGTGGAGGAGTTCTGCCACCGCGCCATCTGGCTGGATGGCGGCCGCATCGTAGGGGAAGGCGATCCGCGAGAAGTGGTACAGCGCTACAGGGAAACGTTCACGCACGCACCAGAGATGGTGGTCTAAGGTCAATCCGGAACTCGCACAAGAGGTCGCTCTAGCGACGGCTCTGCCTCAGGAACCTGAGGGCCGGTTCATCCTGCTCCGTTGGCTGCGGCGCATGAGTGGTTTCGCTCTCAGCGCTGGCCGTCCCTCGAACATAATCCTCGCATTTCTACCACTCATAATCGCTTTCGTCGTCTACCTTGGCGCCTATCTCATCATGAGTCCCTCTACTGCCGGAGATGAGCCTCACTACCTGCTCTACGCCTACAGCCTGGTCCACGACCATGACATCGACCTTCGAAACAACTATGAGGAGGGAGATGTTGGGAGGTTCTTCGCACGCTCGGAGATTGACCCCCACGCCTTCGACTACCGAGGCAATGGCAAGTGGATTTCCAAGCGCAACATCGGGCTCCCAATCTTGATCGCTCCCGCCATATTCTTACATGAGTCCGCTGAGTCCGCACGAGTGCTGTTTATCGTCATAAGCGCGCTCCTGGCTTACCAGATCTTTCGCTTGCTCCAAGACTCAAACATTGCCGGACCTAGATTCCTGTGGCCGGTATGGGCTGCTGTCGTCTTCTCCCTGCCCTTGCTTGCGTTCTCAAATCAAATCTACCCAGAGATCCCAGCGGCACTCCTCCTGGTCTACGGCGCTCGAGTGGTTCTTGCCAAAGGCTCCTCCAGGCGCGACCTCTTCTTCGCTGCGCTGGCGGCCGCCGCGCTGCCGTGGCTGCATGTCCGCTTTCTCGTGTTCACCGCGGGACTTGGCCTGGGCATCGCGTACCGACTTCTGGACGGTCAGATCTCATGGTCGGGCCTGAAGGCCTCCTGGCCACGTCTCTTGCTACTGGCGCCGATACCGATCAGTCTTCTGGTGACCGCGGTCGCCTTTACCTCCTGGTACGGCAGCCCACTGCCGGGACCGTTGCATCATGTTCCGGGGGAGAGAGCCGTCTGGTGGACCTGGTCGCGCCTGTACACGAGGGGCCTCGGCTTTTTTCTCAGCCCCGAGTTCGGCTGGCTGCCACACGCTCCCGTACATTGGCTCGGGATCGTGGGCCTCGTCGTCCTTGCGCGCGTCTACCGGATGGGCGCTGGCGTAGCATTGGTGTTTGCCGGCGGTTACATCATTCTCGTCAGCCCTGGCATGGGGGGTTTCAGTTTCCCGGCTCGCTTCATGGTTTGCCTGGTACCCTTCGTCGGGATTCCGCTATTGCTGATCCTGAAGGCATCGCGTCCGGCAAGGGTGCTGTTCGTCGGTTTGCTCGGCCTCTCGCTGACGATGAGCGGCATAGCAGTTGACAACCACTGGGATCTGTACCCTACCGTCCCGGGGCGAACGACACTGCCATTGGCGAGAGATCTGCAGGACGCCTGGCCCACCTTGGAGAAAGGCCCAACCGGATTTCGTGTCTTTTCCGAGAAGACACCGCGACAGGTCGGGGAGCTAGTCGCGGGAAGCGAGGATGATGCCTCGGAGGCTTCGAGAGTGGCCTATGCCTCGCCGGTCAGCGACCCTGCCGGCTTCCTGTCCTACGGCCCGTTCAAGAAGCTGAGGGCGGGGACATACGTTGCCCGTTTCAACATTGCGGCGAGAGGAGATCAGCCAACAGACCACATAGCTACGCTAGACGTGTTTGCGCAGCCGCGCGGCGAAGTCTTGGCGACAAAGGAGCTGCGGCTGCTGGATTTGCCAGCGGGCGGCGAATACTCGACGGTTGAAGTGCCGTTCTTTACGCCTGATGTCTCCTATTCACTGGAAACACGAGTGTACTACACGGGCAAAGCGGAGGTCTGGCTGAAATCGATTGCCGTCGTTGCTATCTCGCAGCCGAGCGGCCTCGCTGAAGACTTGCCATCATGGCCCAAGAGCCTGCTGTGGGTAGGCGGCACAGCTCTCCTTGCGTTCCTTCTGCCCTGGCGAGGGCAATCTCTGCGACCAACAGTCTGGGGATCGCCTCCTGAGAAGCGCGAACCTCGGTGATTTGGCAGCGCTGGCGCAGTCCTCCGGGATGGCTGACGCTATCGCTGCGCACCGCGCTCACCATGAGGGGTCAAGGAAGCCGCTGAGCGAAACCTATCGGTGTCGTGCTGCGGATCCAGGGTTTGGTCCGTAGCCGCGAACAGAAAGCAGCCCCGCAGGAGCCGCGTCTCTAGGGTAAGCAGAGCATCTCGGAGCAGAACTGATCAGTGACTGCTTCGAATGAGACCTGTTGTACATAGTGCAGAGCCCCGCGGTGCAATCTCTCGCAGGCATTGTCATCGCTCAGAAGCTGGAGGATGGCCTTCCGCAGGGCAGATGGTTCGACCGGGGTCGGCACCTTGGCAACGGCGTCGTCGGGCAGCTCCCGGAGCGGGCCATGATCCGTCACGATCGTGGGCAAGCCAGCGGCAAGACAGCGCAGCACTGCCGCTGAGGACTCGCCGTTGCTTGGAAAACGGAGCTGCATCGCGCAGCGGGCCGCAGCCAGCCAGCTATCGAGTTCGGCGTCGTCCACGTACCCTGTGAACCGTACCCGGTCCTCGATCCCGTACTCGGAAATCCTGCGCTCCAACTCCCCTCGATAGGTCGGATCAGCGGGCCCAATGAAAGCAAGGACCGTGTTGCCAGCCTCTGCAGCCACGGCCGCGAATCCGTCGATGGTGACTTCTGGACACTTAGTGGGACCGAGGATGCCGACGGACACTAGGACTGTGGCGCGGTGGTCCAGGCCGTACTTGGCCGCAAGCTGAGGCCAGCCCTCAGGAAAAGACGCCGGCCTTGCCGGCAGCGCGGCAAGAGGAATGGCCACGACCGGCACGTGTCCACAGGTCTCGAGCTCAACAAGTTCTTTGGAGAATCGTGAGTTGACTACGATCTTCTGAGCGTAGCTGGCGACTTCCCCTGCCAAATAGATTCCGTGCTCGTCTTGGGTGAGGACGTCGCGCACGAGAAGGGCGTCTTCGTAATCAGGGTAGCGGCGGGCCCAGGGCAAGAGCTCTTCCGGCAGGGTGCTAAGGTCGCGACCCAACTGGCTGTAGTACCAGTGGTAAAAGTACGTTAGCCGGACGTCATGCAGCCAGACGATGCCGGGGTGCTCCTTCAGCAACTCGTAGACGTAATCGTGGAAGGTGCTGTTGCCCATGCAGTAGATGATGCTGTCGTAGTGTCCGTGCTCCGCTAGCCATCGGAACTGGGGAACCGAAATGAGCTCGATAGCCGGGTGGCCCTGGCGCACGTAAGACCCCGGCTCACCCTTAACCACTATGTCTGCTCTTAGTGGATGATGGGCCACTAGGGTCTCCAGGAATCGCTTGCTATAGTCAGCCACGCCGCTCTGCTCCGGCGGAAAGGGCGTGCAGAAAGCGACAAGCTTCTGCCGTGCTGCGGCACAGTTGCGCCGCTGCACATTTGGCGGTGCCACTGCCTGATAACACTCAGCCGTTGCCTGAGCAACCCGCTCCCAGGTGAACTGGCGTGACCGCCGGCGGCCGTAGTCTACTAGCTCCTGCCGTAGGGTCTCATTACCCAGCACGCTCTCCATCACCCTCGCAGCGTCAGCGGGGTCTTCAGGGTCGAACCGCGCGTGATCTATTTCGACCAGCTCCTTCATGGATGACCGGTCGCTCGCGACTACGGGAGCTCCGCAACGCATCGCTTCGAGGATCGGGAGGCCAAGCCCTTCGTACAGAGAAGGGAAAGCAAACAAGTCGCATGCTTGATACAAGTCCCTCAACAGGTCGTCGGCTGTGAACCCCGGAAGGACGAGGCCTGCATCTGCACCGCACGCCCGCGCGTGTTCCGCCAACGCCTCTTTCTCCGACTCGAGCATATGGGCCAACAGAACCAACTGATAGGTGTTCCGGAGCCGCTGGGGCAGGTGTCCATACGCGGCAATGGCACCCTCCATGTTCTTTCGAAAGTCAATTCCGCCCATGTACAGGATGTATGGGCCCAGTATGTCCGGCAGGCGCTCCATCACTCGTCGGCGGACCACCTCGCGTGGCACGTCTGGCTCGCAGAAGTGTTCCGTAACGCCCCCATAAATGACGGTGATCCGCTCTGGGTCCACTCCAAGCAAGCGCACAGCATCATCCCGAGTGGTCCTGGAGATGGCCAGCACGTGATCTGCCTCCTGGACGAGCTTGAGCCTTTGCAGGTAGGGCAGCCGGATCCCCGGATCATGGAGGTATGCCTGCGGATAGACCATAGGGATGAGATCGTAGAGCGTGACAACGAGCTTGGCCCCGACACGCATGAACGGGGGTGGGATTAGACGGTGAAGGGGGACGCCGAGTTCAAAGGGGGACATTATGTGATAGATGTCACCCGCTGTGTCACCGCCAAACGCTTGCTCACCATCTGAAGGGTGCTCACGCAATAGGCCATATCCGCAGAAGCTCGCTAGCAGTCGAGGAATGGGCAATCCGCGGTGGATGTGCACCCCGTCGATTAGTTCGCGGTGACCCTGGAGGAGATGCAGGGCGTGGTCTTGGACATAGCGCGCAATACCACGGTAGCGGTTGGCGCTTGGGCTTTGGCAGGCGTGCAGGCCCAGATGCACCCTTGGGCTACGAGCGTCTGTGCTCATGCGTACTCAGTCAGCTAACCTGAGAACGTTGATCATTGGTCATTGCCTGCTCCGCGCTCTCGTTGGCCGCCGCAATACCGCCATCCGATATCCAGGATCCGTGTTCAGCACCTGCACCTTCCAGCCTCGCTCTCCTGCATATGGTATTGTCGATTCTCCCTTGCCCATCGCGTCGGAGTCGATCTGCTGTACATCGTCAATGGCAACAATGGCACCAACGGCAAGCTTGTCTTCAGCGGCTTTAAACTGCTGCAGGGTCTCGTTCGGGTCGTTGCTTCCATCGAGATAGAGAAGGCCGATAGGCACCGAGAGCCCGGAGATCGCCTCCTGTCCGTCCGCATGGATAAGATCAGCTGTCAGTCCCTGCTCATCTAGGAGCCGCTTGGCGTTCTCTACGTGCTCTCTCTGCACATCTATGGACACGAACTTTCTGTTCGCGTCTCGGCACCAGCGGGCGAAATATAGGGTCGATGCGCCCTCCAGTGGGGATTCAAACGGATACCGAATGCAGCCAATCTCTACGGCTGCTGCCTCTTGTGGGGTGTTGGCCGTGGCTTCCTCGAATACTCGCTGCAGCGCTTTTGTCTTGAGGGTCACCGGGCCGAGAATACCGCTTGCATACAGGTGGGCTCGAAGGAGAGCCACCTGAGCCTGTACCAGGTTGACTGTCCCCGTGAGGGCGGCTGTCTGCCTCCTATCCTTGACGGTTTCCTCCTCAAATGCCCGGAGGTGCGCGCCTATTCTCTCCTCCAGCGTGCCTAGATGTGCAGCTATCTCCTCTCCTGACAGACGTAGGCGCCGAAGCAGGAGGTCCATAACTTCTGCCTGCGCTTCGATCTGGGCGGGCAATACAACGCTTGCCTGATGCTGGATTGCATCCACGTGACTCGCGATCTGCGCAGGGAGAACAATGGTCGCCTGATGCTGGATTGCATCCAGGCGACTCGTGATCTGCGCGGGCAGAGCAACGGTCACCTGATGCTGGATTGCATCCAGGCGCCCAGTGATATCCCGCTGCTCCGCCACCATATCTTGCTGCCGCGCCATGATGTCCCGGTGGTAGAGGCCCGTGATTCGCTTGAAGGCCGCCTTCACTAGCCAGCGCAGTCTCCGAGGAATCAGGCGACGAATCACCTTTGGGAAGGCCCCATCAGCCATGTCGCTCCCCCTTCTCGGTACCCGAGCGGTTCATCCTCCGAACGCTCGCCGCTAGGCCGGTTCCGCGCAGCGATCGAGAGTGAACGCGCTGCATGGTCATGGGGAGGTCAGGGCGAGTGGGGTTCTCGATTTCGCAGGGTTTGCCCAGCGGGATGGGATAGTGCTTCACGGATCTCCCCCAGAAGGCGCCTCTGGCGAGCGAACGGATCAGGTTGACAAGCTTCTCCGTGCGTCTCAGATCGATACGAATTGTAGTCTGCTCAGCGCGCTTCCGCAATGGTGGCGCGGTCACCTGTCGGCAAGGGCCTGATCGTGATCAAGGCTCGTCCGAAAGGTCGCCCAGCGGCGTGCGCGAGCAGCGGTGTACCATAGTAGGGCAGAAAGAGTGCACCACGGCGTCTTGCCGTCGACGCTGAGGTCCGACCCCAGCATGACAAGCGCTGGCGGCGCCAGCAGGGCTGGCAGGGGGTCGGCTGTGCTTCAGATCGCCGCAGTCTAGCGTGCGGCCATGCCCACAATCGGCTGGTTGAGGGGGGTGTTGCCCATTGAGCCGTGGAATTCCGCATCGCCGCGGGTGAAGATGCCGCCGTCGGAGGCGACGAGCCAGTAGCCGTCGCCGCTTGGGGTGGCGGCCATGCCGACGATAGGCTGGTTGAGGGAGATGTTCCCTGTGGAGCCGCGGAAGGCGGCGTCGCCGTAGGTGAAGATGCCGCCGTCGGAGGCCACCAGCCAGTAGCCTTTGCCGCTGGGGGTGGTGGCCATGCCCACGATGGGCTGGTTGAGGGCGATGTCGCCCGCGGAGCCGCGGAAGCGGGCGGTGCCGTAGGTGAAGATGCCGCCGTCGGAGGCGACGAGCCGGTAGCCGTTGCCGCTTGGGGTGGCGGCCATGCCCACGATGGGCTGGTTGAGGACGATGTCGCCCGCGGAGCCGTGGAAGCTGGCGTCGCCGAAGGCGAAGATGCCGCCGTCGGAGGCGACGAGCCAGTAGCCGTTGCCGCTGGGGGTGGTGGCCATGCCGACGATGGGCTGGTTGAGGGAGATGTTCCCCGCGGAACCGAAGAAAGCGGCGTCGCCGTAGGTGAAGATGCCGCCGTCGGAGGCGACAAGCCAGTAGCCGTTGCCGCTTGGGGTAGCGGCCATGCCGACGATGGGCTGGTTGAGGGGGAGGTCGCCCGCGGAGCCGTGGAAGCCACCAACGCCGAAAGCGAAGATGCCCCCGTCTTCTGCCGCCAGCCAGTAGGCCTGCTCGCCCACGTGCAACGTCACGGACAGTTTGCGGGGGGCGCCCGACGCGTACAGCGATTCGACGGTGATCTGGGCGCCGTAGGTCCCGGGCGGGAGGCGTCGAGCGTCGGCGTGGACCGTAATGGTCTGGGACCGTGGGCCATGGTCTGCGCCCAAAGACACGCCCTCAATGCGCGACAGCTTGAGCCACGACTTGGAGGGGGTGAGGCGCCAGACGAAAGGACCACTGCCGGCATTGGATAAGGTTATCGATGCTGTCGAGCTCTGACCGCCCGGCACGGCAGCGAGGCTGATGGTGGTGGGGGAGACGGCCAGTTGGGGAGCGCCCAGCACCCGGCCCCGGTCCCCTGGGGACCCGGTGGGATCGGCATGGGTGGGTTTGGGTGTGGGGATGTCCATGCCTGCGCAGTTGAAGCCGCCGCGGCAAGCGACCCAGGCACTTCGGCTGAAGGCCGGGTGCGAGAGGTTGGGCAGGGTCACCGGCTGGGGGTCCCATAGGCGCACTCCGCCCACTACTGGGGGGTTGGCCATACAGCCGAACACCAGCTCCTGGTAGGGGTAGTTGGAGCGGGGCTGCGTGCCGTCGCAGCGGTACGGCTCCCGCGGGTACGGATGATTCAACGGATGGTTCACGTCGGCGAAGCCGTGATAGCTCCAGACTGCATAGTACCAGTCCTCCACGACGTGGGGGTCGCGGGTGCCCACGAGAGGCCGAGCTGCGGGGGCGTAGTTCCACTTCTCGGCCAGGATGCGAGCGCCGCGGGCGATGTTGAAGCCGTAGTGCCCGCCGATCATCGCCTGCTCCAGGTTAGGCGCGCCGGTGGTGTTTTCCATGCCGGAGAGGACTTGCATGATCCCGTAGGCGCAGGAGGAGGAGATGAGGACGGGGCCAATGTCTCCGTACTCGACCGGCGGCTGGTAACTGGCCTGAGCCCACCCGCTCTCGATCCACGCGATCGCCTTGAGGAGAGTGGGAGGTATGTATGGGTCTACCAGGGTGGATGAGCCGGCGGAGCGCGGCCCGGTCTCCAGGGGGGGCAGGTCAAAGTCGGCCACATCCGGCAGGAGCTGGTTGAAGCCGGCGAGCTCCATGCTGGTTGCGTAGACGTTCTTCCAGTGTCGGGCCTCATATGTCTGGATGTGGGTGAAGGTGTTGGGGTTACTGTCGATGTCGAATGCGCACGCCGGGACAGCACCATTGGCGAGGGCCGGCCCGTTGGAGGGTGGTAGTAGCACCACCAGGGCGACGGCCAACACCATTCCCACAAGCACTGCCCAGCGACGCACGCGCCTATCTCCTCTCCCATGCCAAGGGGCCTGCATCTGACCCCTCGACGGGAGCCGTACGCTGTCCCTCGGGGGAGGCCAGATCCAGGCTGGCCTGGCGTAGGTTACCCAACGGGCCCCCCTGAAGTGGGCGCCAGGATCGGCAGCAGGCGTCTGGGAGCTGGCACTGGCGGCTCCCCCCTGCGCACGGCAAATCGGCGGCCCGCCCCGACTTGGAGGACGCTCCAATCCCAGGTAGGCTCACGTTGGGCTCTACACAGCGCCATGACCCGCCCATGCTATGACTGGCAGCTCCAACGCCGGCTTGGGGCGTTGGGGGGCGGGCAGACACCCGCTGGACTACACTTGGTGGCTCGCAGCGCTCTCTTCTCTCTCGACCCTGCGAGCAATCATTATAGCTTCCCTCTCTCCCCGCGCCAACCTCCTAGTTGACGCATTTCACTCCGTACTTTGCACATGACACTGGGAAGTCCCGGCTCTCCTCCGCGGTGGTCCGGTGCCATAGGGCCAAGGGCTGCTAGTGCCCCAAGGTTGGAGGGCAAGCGTGGGTCGCAGGGTATCACTGCAGGTGACCTGCCATGGCCCAGGTTTCGATGTCGCTTGAGGCTTTCTTGTAGGCGAATCGTATCGTAGAGTTACCATGCCAAGAGGCGCCGGTCGCCGGACTTTGCCCAGCGTGTCGGCGAGCGCCGCCTTGGCTGGTGTAGCCTACCGTATGAATCCGGGCTGGGCCAGCATAGTACCCATTGTGAGCAAGTTGGCCTGAGCGCGGCGGTTTCGGGGTTGTGTTGAAGAAGGCCGGCTCACGGATGTGCTGGCTCTGCGTTCTTACAGGTCGCAGACAGCAGCGAAGAAGGAGGAGGCAAGGGATGTTGCCAGAGTTCAACCGACGCAGCATCCTGAAGGCGTCTGCGGGGCTGGTGGCGGTGGGCTTGGCCAGCCGCTGGGCTGGCCGCCTAGGGCTCGCGCGGGCGGTGGCCGATACCGGCCACGTAGTGCTCACGGAGGACCTGCGGCTGGGCGCCGCAGAGTTGGCCGGAGGCGCTCTCAAGGGGACGAAGCTAGAGGGCGGGAGGCTGACCCTCGGTGGCTGGGGCGCCGGCCAGTACGTCTCGCCGGAAGTTCGCTCCAGCTTCCCCGCCACCCATGTCGGTGTTCACTGGCGAGGCGCCTCGCCCCAGGCCGCCTCATTCTGGCTGCGCAGTTCCGCCGACGGCGTCAACTGGAGCCAATGGCAGCCGGTCATCGTGGAGGCTGGCCATGACCGGGAGGCGTCGGCGGAAAGCTTCGGGGCGCTCATCCGGGCTGACAGAGCGGAGCGCTTCCAGTTCCGCACGCGCCTGGAGGACGGCAAGGGGGACACGTCCATCGAATCGGTGACGATGACAGTGCTTAACGCCGAGGACGGCCCCTCCGCCTCACCGCTGGCCGGGAGGCTTTCCCTGGCGCCTTCGACGAAGCCTCTCACCTACAGCCGCGAGGCTTGGGGGGCCAACGAGGGGCTGCGCTTCGACAACTGGGGCGAGATCTGGCCCCGAGACTACGTGCCGAACAAGAAGATTGTGGTTCACCACACGGCCACTCCCGACTACGCATCTCCGTCAGAGGCGCAGGCGTACGTGCGGGCTATCTACACCTATCACGCCTCGACCCGGGGCTGGGGCGATATCGGCTACTGCTGGCTGATAGACAAGTTCGGCAACTCCTACGAGGGGCGGCGCGGCCGCGGCGGGCCGGGGTACGACGGGCCCGGCGGCCGTGAGCTGGTTAGCGAGGACGTGGTGGCAGGACACGCAATGTCGTACAACCACGGGAGCAGCGGCATCGCCATGCTGGGCACCTTCGAAGGCGTTCCGCCCAGCAGCGCGGCGCTGTCCAAACTGAGGGACGTGCTGGCCTGGGAGTGCAGCCGGCACGGCATGAACCCTGAGGCCTTGACCGACTTCCTGACGGCCAGCGATAGCTGGCACCGTGGGCTGCCAAATATCTGCGGCCACCGCGATACGGCTGCCACAGATTGCCCGGGGAGCAGTCTGTACGCACTGCTGCCGGGCCTGCGCGGCGACATCGCCAGCCGCCTGGCGAATTCGTCGGCGCCCACCGTCAGCATGACCTCGGCGCCGGCGGAAGCAACGCGCGCGAACCGCAACGTCAGCTACTCGTGGCAGGGGAGCGGCGGCAGCGGCGCCAAGCAGTATTCCTACTACCTGGAGGGCTGGTCCCTGGACAGCAACGTCCTCGTGGTCTACGAGAGCGGGTTCAACGGGGCCCGTGAACCGGCCTGGCGTCCCTGGACAACGGCCACGCGGGCTTCGTTCACGCTCTATCAGCCGGGGCACTACACGTTCCACGTGCGGGCCAGGGACTCAAAGGGCCGGGTCAGTGTGTACCAGGCCAATCGAACTTTGCTTGGCACCGCAGAGGGCATCCCCCGGCGGGGCTACTGGCTCGTCGCTTCTGACGGGGGAATCTTCACTTTCGGTGGTGCCGGCTTCCACGGCTCCACGGGGAACATCGCCCTCAACCAGCCGGTCGTGGGGATGGCCGCCACCCCAACCGGCAACGGCTACTGGCTGGTCGCCTCCGACGGGGGCATCTTCGCTTTCGGCGATGCCTTCTTCTACGGCTCCACGGGGAACATCGCCCTCAATCAGCCGGTCGTGGGCATGGCCGCCACCCCCAGCGGCAATGGCTACTGGCTCGTCGCCTCCGACGGCGGCATCTTCACCCGCGGCGATGCCACCTTCCATGGCTCCACGGGCGGTATCGTCCTCAACCAGCCGGTCGTGGGCATGGCCGCCACCCCCAGCGGCAATGGCTACTGGCTGGTAGCCTCGGACGGCGGCATCTTCGCTTTCGGTGATGCCGTCTTCCATGGCTCAGCGGGCGACATCGCTCTCAACCAGCCGATCGTGGGGATGGCCGCCACCCCAACCGGCAACGGCTACTGGCTGGTCGCCTCTGACGGCGGTATCTTCTCTTTCGGCGATGCCCTCTTCTACGGCTCCGCGGGCGACATCGCGCTCAACCAGCCGATCGTGGGCATGGCTGCCACCCGAAGCGGCAACGGCTACTGGCTCGTGGCCTCGGACGGAGGCATCTTCGCCTTCGGCGACGCCGGCTTCTACGGCTCCACGGGCGACGTCGCCCTCAACCGGCCCATCGTCGGCATGGCCGCACAGTACGCTGCGGCGACGTGAAGAACAGGCGAATTCTCCTACTGCGTCTGGCGGCGCTGCGGGCGGCATAGACGCTGATCACGCGCGGGCGTTCAGGCTCTTCAGTCTGAGCCACCTCATAACGTCGGCGCGGGCCCGAACGTGGGAGAGCTGCGGTCCTTCGACGAGTTGTCGGCCTCGCCCGAGTGGATCAGGCATAACAGCTCATGTGGGTATTGACTCTACCCCCCAGCTGCGTATGCTACGTGGTGACCTGTCACGAGCCTGCCGCGCGTGCGGCGATTCTGGCCTTGCGCGAGAAAGGGGCATGACATGAGGCGTAAGCGAGTTCTCCTCCTCGGCATGCTGGCGCTGGCGGCGTTGGCGGCGCTGCTAGTGGACGTGCCGCAGAGCCGCGGTGCCAGCACGAGTCCCACCGTCGTCGACACCGTAAACGTGGGCGACGAGCCCGAAGGCGTTGGGGTCAACTCCAGCACCAACCGCGTGTACGTGTCGAATTACTTTGACGACACCGTATCCGTGATCAACGGGGCGAGCAACGCCGTGGTCGACACCGTCACGGTGGGCGATCGCCCCGAAGGCGTTGGGGTGAACGCCGGGACCAACCGCGTGTACGTGTCGAATTCCAATGACGACAGCGTATCCGTCATTAACGGGGCCAGCAACGCCGTCGTGGCCACCGTGCCCGTGGGCGATAGGCCTGGTGGCGTTGGGGTCAACTCCAGCACCAACCGCATATACGTTGCCAACTTCCGGGATGACACCGTATCCGTCATTAACGGGGCCAGTAACGCCGTCGTCGCCATCGTCCCCGTGGGCGATGGGCCCATTAGCGTTGGAATCAACCCCGACACCAACCGGGTCTACGTGGCCAACTACAATGACGACAGCGTATCCGTCATCAACGGGGCCAGCAACACCGTCGTCGCCACCGTCAACGTGGGCGATGGACCCTCGGGCGCTGGCGTGAACCCCACCACGGACCGGGTCTACGTGGCCAACTTCAATGACGACACCGTATCTGTCATCGACGGGGCGAGCAACGCCGCCATCGTCATCGTCCCCGTGGGCGATGGGCCCGATGGTGTTGGGGTGAACCCCATCACGGATCGTGTCTACGTGGCCAACGCCAGTGACGACACCGTATCCGTCGTCAGCGGAGCTAGCAACACCGTCGTCGACACCGTAGCCGTGGGCGATGGGCCCTGGGGTGTTGGGGTGAACTCCACCACTCACCGCGTCTACGTGGCCAACTTCAATGACGACACCGTATCCGTCATCGCGGAGCCGAGCCGTGGCTACCGGCTCGTGGCCTCGGACGGCGGCATCTTCGCTTTCGGCGATGCCACCTTCCACGGCTCCACGGGGAACATGGTCCTCAACCAGCCGATCGTCGGCATGACGGCCACCCCCAGCGGCAACGGCTACTGGCTGGTCGCCTCCGATGGCGGCATCTTCTCTTTCGGTGATGCCATCTTCTATGGCTCCACAGGGAACATCGCCCTCAACCAGCCGATCGTCGGCATGGCGGCTACCCCCAGCGGCAATGATTACTGGTTGGTGGCCTCGGACGGCGGCATCTTCGCTTTCGGCGATGCCCTCTTCTACGGCTCGACGGGCGATATCTCCCTCAACCAGCCAGTCGTGGGCATGTCAGCCACGCCAAGCGGCCTGGGCTACTGGCTCGTCGCCTCTGACGGTGGCATCTTCTCGTTTGGCGATGCCCTCTTCTACGGCTCCACGGGCGATATCACCCTCAACCAGCCGATCGTGGGCATGTCAGCGACCCGAAGCGGCCTGGGCTACTGGTTCGTCGCCTCCGACGGCGGCGTCTTCTCCTTCGGAGATGCTGCTTTCTTCGGCTCGACGGGGGACATCGCCCTCAACCAGCCGATCGTGGGCATGGTCACCGACTAGGCTGCGATGATGTGAAGCGCAGGCGAATCCTTCTGGCGGGTCTGCTGGCGCTGGCGGAGCCGTTGGCATTGTGCTTGAGCCGCCCCACTTGCTGTGATATGTTGTGGCCTTGGAAGTCTAGCTAGGCAGGCCTGGAGGATTCGCGGAATTCAGCGTCCGTCCAGGGTTCAGCACCCCATATTCCCCTGACGTTGTCGCCAGGAAAGGGAAGTGCCATGAAGTGGTGCTGGTTATAGATGGGCTACTGGATCGTTTGGGGGCGCGATTCCGTCTTCCGTTACGACCCCACGAATATTCTGCCCGAACTTGAGAGGCCTGGGGGTAACAGCGCGGCTGTGGCGGCGTTTACGATAACGTAAGGTTGTGCTGCAGCTACCATGGGTAGGGACCTGCCTGCGAGAAGATTGCGGCGCAATGAAGCATTTAGTTCCCAAGGGAGGTAACCCGCGTGGCTGATGGGGCCGTCCGGCAGGTGGTGCGTCGCCTGATCCCGCGAAGGCTGCGCTGGCTGGCCAGAGTTGCCATCAGGGTGATTACAGGCCGCTATTTGTTTGATGTGATCCGGCATGGGCAGGCCGATCACGTCGATAGTGCTCAGGTCGAGACCTTGGAGGATATCCTGGATCTGTTGCTCGGGCGCGTGCGCATGTTGGAAGAGGAGGTGGCGGCTCTTGGCCGGTCGCTCCCGAACAAGCCTTCGGCCAGCACCGTGGCGCCATCCAACCCCGACCGCACTTGTGTCGGACCGGGGGCCAGTGTCGGCCTACGCACCGACGATCCTTTCGTAGTGCAGCACACACCCGAGGGGGCCCTCTGGGTGGGCACGAATGAGCGCGTAGTCGAGGTGCCCTTCACCCTGCAGGCGTTATCGGCGCTCGCCCCCCCTGCCCGGGTCATCGAGATCGAGGCGCAGGAGAACCTCGTGGCGCTGGAGTTAGCTTCCTTGGGCTACCGCGTGACGACCGTGGACATTCGGCCCTATGCGTACGACCACCCCAATCTGACGGCGGTTGAGGCCAGCATCCTGGATTGGGAGGGCGATGGCCAACCGTACGATGCTGCTATCCTCCTCTCCACCCTGGAACATTTCGGCCTTCCAGCACACAGCCCAACACGAGCGGAAGAAGACGCAGACGGACGGGCCATGACCAGGGTGCATTCGCTGCTGCGCCCTGGCGGTCTTCTGGTGCTGACAACCCCCTTCGGTCCCTCCGCTACCGAGGAGAGGCAACGCATCTACTCTACCGAGGATCTCATGCGGCTGCTCCGCGGCTTCCGGGTACATCGCTGTTGCCTGGCTACGCGGCTTGACGAGAAGACGTGGACCCTGAACAGCCACGTCGACTTCGAGTCCCTGGCCCAGCCCGATATCACCGACAAGCGTGACCAGGTTATCCTTATCGCTGCAGAGCGGAAGTGAACGAGCGAAACGAGCACGCCAGAGTATATCTAGGCTTGCAGGCTCTCCAAGGGCCAGCTTGGACCAGGCATCGCGGTTTCCCTCGCTACGTCCGTGACCATGCGCTGTCTCTACTGCACTATTGTCCGGAACTGATCGGTGGATTGGTTCTGGACAGCGGGCTTCTGACGCCGAAGGAACTTGCCAGTTTCTGCGGCTATGACCTTTTGCAGTACTACTCTGCAGACGGCGAGCAACCACTTCCTCATGATATTGAGCCCAACGTCTATCACGTCATGTCGCCTTTCTTCCCGTATCGTCCCTTGCGCCATATGTTGCCCCCACCGTTCAACCGTGGCAGAACCAAGCTCATGGTCACGCTATACGATCTGATCCCTCTGGTCTTCCCACACCTATACCTCCCACTCCAGGAAGTGCATAGACGTCGAAACATGCTCGTTCAGCACGCCGATCACGTCCTAGCTCTGTCTAGGGGCACGCGGGATGACGCGATCAACCTGCTAGGGCTCAAACCAGAGCGGATTACCGTCATCTATGGCGGTGTCAGCGATTACTTTCGGCCGGCCGCTGGGCCGCTGGAGGCAGTGCGGGCGCGAGTAATGGAGCGGATACCGGCTATCCACGGCCCCTATCTACTCTCCATCATGTTCACGCACGAGTTCGGGAAGCGAAAGAACCTGGAAGGCGCCATTGAGGGGTATGCCCGCCTGCCCAAGGACATACGCGATAGGTCGCAACTTGTCATCATCGGCCACGGGGTCGAGTCGGACTACGCAGGGCTGGCTGCACATGCCAAGAAGAACCGCGTAAAGGAGCGAGTGGTCTTCCCGGGCCTCGTTCCCGATGATCTCTTACGTGACCTTTATCGGGCGTGCGATCTGTTCGTTTTCCCTTCTCTGTATGAAGGGTTGGGTCTGCCAGTTCTGGAAGCGATGCGTTGCGGTGCGCCCACCATTGTGAGCGACCGGCCAGCATTGGATGAGCTAGTGGAAACGGATGATGCACGGTTCGATCCTGAAGACCCGGCAGACATCGCCCGCCTCATGGAGCGCACGCTGACTGATGGCGATTTTCGACGCTACCTGAGGGAATATGGTCTGCAGCAATCCGGGCAGTTCACCTGGGACCGCGTGGCCCAGGTCACCGCCGACTGCTACCGGGAGGTTGGAGCCGCCACTGTACAGCGGCGGATCTGGCCTGCTGAGAGAACTAGGTTTGTGGCCTTCTGCATGCCGTTTCCGCCCGAAGGTAGCGACGTGGCTGATTACGGCGCGAACTTCCTCCAGGTGTTGTGCGCCCGTCACCCGGTGAGGGTCGACGTAGTGGGGAAGGGCGAGCCGGAGTCTTATGTTCCCCAGAACCACAGGGCCATCAACGTGGTCTCGGCCCGTCAGTTCCATTGGTTGGCGGAGCATGGACACTACGATGACATCATCTACTGCATGGGCAACAGCCCATCCTATGGCCCAAACTATGAGCTTCTGAAGGAACGGCCAGGCATTGTCTGGCTCCATGAGGTTCGTCTGACCGACTTCTACCAATGGTATTACCGCCGGTCGGGCAGGGACCGTGGCATTGTTCCAGAGGAGCTCCGGCACTGGGTACGCCGCTACCCGGATTGCGAGAGCGGTCTTCTGACGCGGGACACGTTCACGAAGCACGAGCAAGGGATCTACCTGGCGGGCGAAGTCGCTAGCTATGCTCAGAAGATCGTGGTGAACTCGCGGTTTTCGAAGGAGCTCGTTGAACTCGAGAGCGGCGGAGGGGTACCAGTTATCGCGCTTCCTTATGCGGCGCCGCCTGTGAACGGGGCGCCTTCAAGCGAAAGCTGGCCGCTGCTCGCGCGCAAGTACGGCCTAGAGCAGTCTGCCTCCCTGGTGATAAGTAGCGGTCACATCACTCCACTGGAGCGCGCAGAGGCCGTTATCGATGCTTTTGCAGCCATGGAGTCTGCGGATAGGAGTCTGTCTCTGGCTTTTGTCGGCCCCTGTGAACCGGAATATCAACGCGAGCTTGAGCGGCGGGCTTCCCAACTCGGAATCCAAGGCCGAGTGCTTTTCACGGGGTATGTGGATGAGGGCGAACTCGATAGCTGGCTGGCTGCGGCCTGCTGCGCCGTACAGATGCGCTTTCCCACCGGTGGTGAGTCGTCCATGGCGGTCATGCGTTGTCTCGCTGCGGGGGTGCCTACTATCGTAACTGATCATGGGCCGCTCCGAGAGCTACCCGACGATGCCGCCGTCAAGGTACCAGCCCAGATTGAGCCGGACGATCTGGCGCAAACCATTAGTGGGCTCCTCGCCGACGACGGGGCAAGAATACGCTTACGCGAGGGTGCGCTGCGCCACGCGCGTGAGGCCTCATTCGAGGCAGTCGCTGACCAATTCTGGACGAAGGTTCTATGTGTCCCTTAGAGCGGCAGGTGGACGAGCTCGGCCTCGTCTCCTCGTTGGCTTCTTTCATGTCCCCGCACATCTCTTGAAGCCCATCATCGAAGAGGCTGCATCCCCGAGTGAGAGTGGGAGGTAGACTACCTGGGGAATTCTAGCCCGATGATTGGGGCGAAGGCCAACGTAGTGTTGATACCAAGCTGCCCGCTCGGGGCCGAGGTCATGGGCCCTTCTGCAGCGAGGTCTGCGCGTGCCCGGCCACGGCACTGAAGCCAGGGCAGAAATGCCCCCTGGCGGACCGAGCGACGGGGATCAAGGCAGGGCTTCAGCCGCGGCGACGATCCGTCAACCTTCCGGAGACGCAGGAGCCCTGGCGGGGGGCCCGGCAAGCCGATTTCGACAGGTCCTGCTGCACGGCGGTGCTGTTGCCCTCTTCTTCACCGTGCTGTACACGGTGTTCTTCTCACCCGTTCTCTTCTCTGGGCATCTGCTGGCACCTGGAGATGGGCTTCTGTTCTCCTTGCCATTTTTCTACGACTCGCGCACGCTATGGACCCCTCTTCTGTTCTCTGGTTTTCCTGTTGGTGCTGATCCTCAAACCATGGCCTGGTACCCAGTCGCCCTGCTGTTCGCGCTAATACCAGGCTCTTTCAATGCGTTTGTCGTCTCGGCCTATGTGCTGGCAAGCTCTTTTGCCTATGGCTACGTGTATACCCTGACCGGTTCGCGGCTCGGTGCTCTCGTTGGCGGAATAACCTACGGCATGAGTGGCTTCTTCATGGTCCATCTGGGCCACACGATGATGATCCATAGCGTTGCCTGGATTCCGCTAGTGATTTGGGCGCTGGAGAAGCTGCGTACGAGGCCTCACGGGGGGTGGGTGGCGGCTCTGGCAGTGGCGGTGGGCTTCAGCGCCCTGGCCGGGCATCCTCAGGTCTTCCTTTACATGTTGCTCCTGGCTGCGGGTTATGCACTGTTTCGAGGGTGGGGCACACCAGGAGGATGGCGGCGCTATTACGGGCTTAGCCTGGCCGGGGGCGCTCTCGGGGTCTGCCTGGGGGCCGTCATGTTTCTGCCGGCGTTGGAACTGAGTGAAGAGAGTGTTCGCTCCCGACTGAACTTCTCGCAATTTGCAGAGTATTCGCTGCCGTGGATGCAAGTGCCCCAACTGTTCTTCCCGTATCTCTTTGGCGGCTCTCCCTGGACCTTCTATGATACGCCTTATTTTGGGCACTGGAACCTTACAGAGTTGATGGGCTATGTCGGTCTGATCCCTCTGGTACTGGCTGGCCTGGGGGTGGCGCTCTCTCGGAAGGCGTCGCTGACCTGGTTCTGGGCTGCGGTGGCGTTCGTCTCGGTGCTGTTGGCCCTGGGTGATAACACGCCGTTGGCCAAGTTGCTCTTTCACCTTCCGGTTTACAACAGGTTCCGCGCGCCGGCCCGCCACTCCGTCGAGTTCTCCTTGGCCGTGAGCGTCCTGGCGGGATTTGGCACCGCGGCGGTAGTGCGCCTGGCGCAGAACGAGCGGCTGAAAGCGGTAAGATACGCGTCCATAGTCATGGCGGGGCTGGCGCTGGTAGTGCTCATAGCGGTCTTCGCTCTGTCGCCAACCATACGTGGGGAAGCCCGAGAGACCGCAGACCTCTCCGACCTGTCGGTCCTCCCCTGGGCCAACCCGGCGGTCGGCGTGCCACTGCTTGTATTGATAGGTGGGCTCGGGATCTTGTGGTGGTGGAGCAAGCGACCCTCCGCTTGGCGCTCGGCACTGTTGATCGCCATCCTGGTGATCGATCTCGGCTCTTTTGGGTGGTTTTATGAGTGGCACTTCGCTGCGCCAGCGGAGGCGGCTGCCAGCCGTCCCCAGGTCTTGGAAGCCTACCAAACCGAGCTGTCCGCTACGTCGCAGCGGCTAGCACCGCTGCACGGGGGCCTTCAGCCCGTACACCTGGGCGCCCCCAACCTAACGCGGCTTTGGGATGTTCCCAGCGCCAGCGGCTTTAATCCCCTAGTCCTCAGGCGGTACGGCGTACTGCTAGGCATGGCGGATGTTGGTAGACTCCCTCCTAAGGCGCTTGAACATGAGAACAGGGCTCTCGATCTCTTGGCGGTACGCTATCTGTTCGTCCCAACAGCTACATGGGCGGGCCTGGACCCGGCGTGCAGCGATGCGCTGGCCGCTGATCCGACGCGTTGGCGTCATGTGGAAGACCTCCCCCTGGGGACAGTCTATGAAAACCCGCGCGCCATGCCTCGCGCTTGGCTGGTGCCAGAGGTGATGAGCCTGCGGCCCGACGAGATCTTGGTGGCGATTCAACAGTCCAGGCTGCCGGACGGCCGGACCTACGATCCCTCGATGGTGGCCCTGGTGGAGGAGCCAGTCACCCTTGAAGCCCAAGACCCCGCTTCCCAGCGCAGCGCCCAGGTGATTCGCCTGTCAGATACAAGTATCGAGGTGCGGACCTACACCGAGGCACCTGCGTTCCTGGTCTTGAGCGACGTGTATTATCCTGGTTGGCGCGCAACGATTGACGGGGAGCCGACGCATGTCTTGCGGGCCAACTATGTGCTGCGTGGGGTTATGCTCTCGCCAGGCGTGCATGTGGTTCGCTTTGAGTTTCGCCCAACGATCTTCTATGCGGGCGCCGGTGTCAGCGCGCTTGCGGCGCTAGCGGTGGCAGGAATGCTCGCTTGGCCTCTGGTCCGCATTTCCAGAGGCTTTGTCTCTGGGCGATGGCCTGCGGCCAAATGTAGAGCGAGAAGATGGCAGCCATGATGGGATTCACAGGACTAGCCTGATGTCGTGCGAGCTTTGTGCATGCGGGGCCCCCGCACCGATAGTCTTTGTCTTGCCCACGATTCAGCCTGGCCCGACTCCTCTTCGCCCCCTCCCTGTCTCACATCTCCCTACACATCGCACGCCTGGACGCGGAGCGCGATTGGGATTAAGCTGGGGATTACGTGGGCGCCATGTCGCTGATGCTTCACCACGCGTACCCGGATGACCATTTGGTGGGGACGAGAACAGATTACCTGCTGCGCAATTCGAGGCAGTCGCTGACCAATTCGTGGGCGGAGGTTCTCTGTGCCCCCTAGAGTGACGGATGGAAGAGCGCGGCCGCGTTTCCTCGCTGGCCTTCTCTATCTCGTCACGCCTTCCTTGAAGCCTCTTCTCAAGCAGACAGTGGGACGAAACGAACGGCTCTGGCGCAGGCTTCGGGCCACACGCGACCGTCAGATGGTTGGCCCGTCCTTGCCCGTGGGCCTAGAGGCTCCCTTCACCAGGCGACTCTATGCTGTCTGGTTCCACCTCTTCGGCCCTGCTTCAAGAGCTGTGTTGAAGAACACCCTGGGCCGAAGTACATGGGTGTGGGGCAAGCTGAGGGCAGTCCACAACCGGCTCATCCACGGCTCGCCGCGGGCCCGCGCCTTGCCTAACGCTGCTGCAGCAAGCGTTCAACCTGCGGATGGCCGTCCTAGGCCGTTCGGCGTCAATGTAGCAGGCCACCTCAATTCTGAGAAGGGCACTGGAGAAGCAGCCCGCTCCGCCATCGAGATGTTGAAGGCTGCAAACGTCCCTTTGGCCCTGAACAACATAGTTGATACCAGCTCCGCCAACATCGAAACGGAGTTCACTGACTTCTCGGCTGAGAACCCGTACGCCTTCAACCTGGTTTGTGTGAGCGCCGATCAGGCGGCCAACTTCGCGTGGCACAAAGGCGGAACGTACTTTCAGGGCCGGTACAACATAGGGCTCTGGAACTGGGAGCTGACCTCTTTTCCCGACGAGTGGCTCCCCTATCTTCAGTACTTCGATGAGATCTGGGTGCCCTCCAACTTCGTGCTTAACGTCCTTTCATCGGTTTCCCCCGTTCCCGTGCGACGCTTCCCCTATTCCCTCCGACCGGAATCGGACAGACGCGACGACCTGGAGCGATCTCGATTCGGCTTGTCGAGCGAGCATTTCTTGTTCCTCTTCATGTTTGACTTCCAGAGCTTCTTCGAAAGGAAGAACCCACTCGGGCTCATCGAGGCCTTCAAGCGAGCCTTCCGCAGAGACGAGGACGTGGTGTTTGCCATCAAGTCGGTGCACGCAGATGCCCAAGCAGTTCGGGCGATGCGTGAGGCTGCGGAGGGGGCCAATGTGAAGGTCATGGACACGGTTCTTGGCCGGCAGGAGGTCAACGCTCTCTACCACCTCTGTGACTGCTACGTTTCTCTTCATCGCTCGGAAGGTTTCGGGCTAACCCTGGCTGAGGCCATGCGTTCGGCGAAGCCGGTAATTGGGACTGCCTACGGGGGTAACACTGACTTCATGACATCTGAGAATAGCTATCCGGTGAGATACCGGCTGATAGAGATCGATCGAGACCACGGCCCCTACAAGAAGGGGTCCGTCTGGGCCGATCCCGAACTCGATCACGCGACGGAACTGATGCGGCACGTCTATGAAAACCGAGAGGAGGCCCGGGCAATCGGCCGGAAGGCGCGTGAAGACATCCTCCGCCTTTTGCACCCCAGGGTTGTGGGCGATTCAATGAAGCAGCGGCTCCTGACGATCGCTTCGCTCAAGGAGATGACCGTCCCCGGTTTGAAGACCACCGCTGATCAGACGACCATCTTTTCGACAAGGGAGGCAATGTGACGAAGAAAGCGCTGATCACGGGCATCACCGGTCAAGACGGCTCTTACCTGGCGGAGTTCCTGCTAGAGAAGGGTTACGAGGTCCACGGCCTCGTCCGCCGCATTTCTACACCGAACTTCAGCAGGATCAGCCACGTGCGTGACAGGATCCACTTGGTGCCTGGGGACCTCATGGACCAGCACTCCCTAACCACTGTTGTCCATGAGATCCAGCCAGATGAGGTTTACAACTTGGCAGCCCAGTCCTTTGTGGCTGCCTCTTGGTCGCAGCCGGTGCTCACAGGGGAAATCACTGCCTTGGGAGCGACGCGGATGCTGGAGGCGGTCCGCCTGGCCCAACCCAATGCCCGGTTCTATCAGGCCTCCTCCTCGGAGATGTTCGGGAATGTTCAGGAGTGGCCTCAAAACGAGAACACGCCGTTCTACCCGAGCAGCCCCTACGCCGTCGCCAAAGTCTATGCCCACTATATAACCGTCAACTACCGCGAGTCCCACGGGCTGTTTGCCGCATCGGGCGTCCTCTTCAACCACGAGTCGCCGCGCCGCGGTGTGGAGTTCGTCACTCGCAAGGTAACCGACACCGTGGCCCGCATCCGCTCGGGCAAAGAGAAGGAGCTGCGCCTGGGCAACCTGGACGCGCACCGCGACTGGGGTTACGCCGCGGATTACATCCAAGCCATGTGGTCAATGCTTCAGCAAGATGAACCCGACACCTACGTGGTGGGCACGGGGAAGAGCCACTCGGTGCGCGACCTCGTGGAGTTGGCCTTTCGCTGCGCCGAAATTGAGGACTGGGAGGCGTACGTGGTGGTAGATGAGAATCTTCTTCGCCCGAGGGATGTAAACAGGCTGGTGGCCGACAGCAGCAAGGCTCGAAGCCTGCTGGGCTGGGAAGCGAAAACGACGTTTGAGGAATTGGTCGCCATGATGGTCCGGGCAGACCTGGAGCGGGAGGCTGCTGGCGGCGTCCAAGAGCTGGACGACATGAGTGTCGGCGAGAGGGCTTAGCTTCGGGGGGTGGTCGAGGGGGCGGCTGAGGCCCCGGCCCTACGCTTCTTTGTGCGAGAATGGACGGGCACTAGCGGCCGATGGCAAGGCTTGCCGAGTGGGTGCTGGGCAAGACCGGAGAAGTAGAATATGACCCATTGGTCCAAGGTCACGGTGGTCATCCTCAACTGGAACGGCCTCGCGGACACCAGCGAGTGCCTGGAGTCCGTGCGCACGATAACGTATCCCAACTACCAAACCATCGTTATAGACAACGGCTCCTCGGCAGACGATGCGCAGGTTCTGCGGGAACGGTTCGGTGACTCCACGCACCTCATCGCCAGCGAGAAGAACCTGGGCTTCGCCGGCGGCTGCAACATGGGCATCCGCTGCGCCCTGGAGCGTGGGACAGACTACGTCCTCCTGCTGAACAACGACACGGTTGTGGATCCGGCATTTCTCTCCATGCTCGTGCAGGCCGCTGAGGAAATCCCTGATGCTGCCGCCTTCTGCCCCAAGATCTGCTACTATGAGCGACCCAGGGTCATCAACTCCACGGGGGGGCGGGTGAATGCCTGGATGGGCAAGGCCTGGCAGGTAGGGCGCGACAAGCCCGACGAGGGGCCGAATGGCCGTATTGAAGAGCGGGACTACGCCGATGGCGCCTGCATGTTGATAGGGCGCTCCGCTCTGGAGCGGGTGGGACTCCTTGACGAGGACTACTTCGCCTATTGGGAAGAGACGGACTGGTGCGCCCGGGCCAGGGAGATAGGGCTGAAGAGCTACTACGTACCTAACGCCCGCATCTGGCACAAGGCGGCCCGCGCCCAGGCCCCGGATAGCAATTACTATTACCTGTTCCGGCGCAACGCCCTTCTCTTCCTGCGCAAGCGTAAGTCGCCCCTGCACCTGTTCTCGGCTATGGCCCTGTACCTTTTCGTCTTTGGGCCGCTCCACTTGATAAGGCACCCGGGAGCGATACGGAGGCTGCCAGGGGAGGCGCGCGCGTTCCTCTGGCACCTCACAAGCTTGTTTCGACCCAGTCGGGAAGGCGTTCGGGGGAGCTAGGCCAGACCGAGGAGAGCACGAGATGTCGTCCACAAAGGAGCGACTGCTGGAAAAGAAGAGCCGGCCGGTGAGGACTCTGAAAGGCCTCATCCTCAGTGGAGGCAAGGGAAGCCGCCTGCGGCCCTTCACCTATACCAGCGCCAAGCAACTGGTCCCCATCGCCAACAAGCCTGTGCTCTTCTACACCATCGAGCAGCTCGTGGAGTGCGGTATCCGAGACATCGCCATCGTGGTGGGCGATACGGCGGAGCAGATCCGTGCCGCCGTGGGCGACGGGTCGCAGTTCGGGGCGAGGGTGGAGTATGTACAGCAGGAGGCGCCCCTGGGCATCGCCCACGCCATCAAGATCGCCCGCGACTACATTGGCGAGACCCCCTTCGTTCTCTATCTGGGTGACAACTTCCTCCTGGGGGGAGTCAGGTCCTTCGTGGATCGCTTCCGGGAGAACAGGGCCAATTGCCAGATACTGCTGCACCGGGTGGACAACCCCCAAGCCTTCGGAATCGCCGAGTTCGTCGACGGCCGCGTGACCCGCATTGTGGAGAAGCCCGCCAGCCCTCCCTCCAACCTGGCTGTTATCGGCATCTACATGTTCGACCACCACGTATTCGAGGCGGTGGAGCAGATCAGGCCTTCCGCCCGCGGGGAGCTGGAGATCACTGACACCATTCAGTACCTCATCGATAAAGGACTCCATGTTGAGACGGAGGTGCTGGACCGCTACTGGATCGACACGGGCAAGATGGACGACATCCTGGAGGCGAACCGCGTCGTCCTTCAGACCCTGACGCCCACGAACCAGGGGCAGGTGGATGAGCAGAGCCGCGTCTACGAGTCGGTGATTCTGGAGAAGGGCGCCAGGGTGGTGAACAGCGTGCTGCGAGGACCGCTCATCATCGGCGAGGACGCCGAGGTGATAGACTCCTACGTGGCTCCCTTCACGTCCATAGATCACCACTGCCGACTCAAGGGCGTCCGCGTGGGCGGGAGCGTCATCCTGGAGCACACTAGCATCGAGGACATCCACTGGCCGATAGAGCACAGCCTCATCGGCCGCTACGTGACGCTGCGGGGCGGCCAGGCGGTGGGCGGCAGCTACAGCCTCACCCTGGGCGACCACAGCCAGATTGAGATGCCGGGTGCCTAGAGATGCTCGAGAACGCGCGCCTTCTGGTCACCGGCGGCTGCGGCTTCATCGGCAGCAACTTCATCCTGCACCTGCTGGATCGTTACCCCGGCTGCCAGGTGGTCAACCTGGACAAGCTCACATACGCTAGTAACCCGGCCAACCTGCGGGACGTGGAAGGCGATCCCCGCTACCGGTTCGTGCGGGGCGACATCTGCGATGCCACCCTGGTGGACCAGCTCATGGCGGAGGTGGACGTGGCGTTCAACTTTGCCGCTGAGACGCACGTGGACCGCTCGCTCATGGAGGCCGGCTCCTTCATCCTCACCGATGTTCTCGGCACCCACGTCCTGCTGGAAGCGGCCCGACGCCATCACAACGTACGCCGTTTTGTTCAGGTGTCCACGGATGAGGTGTACGGAGAGATGCCGCCCGGGGTCTACGCACGCGAGACCGATCCCCTGCACCCCCGCAGCCCCTACGCCGCCAGCAAGGCTGGCGGCGACGCCCAGTGCACCGCCTTCTTCGAGACCTACGGATTGCCTGTCATCATCACCCGCAGCGGCAACAACATCGGTCCCCGCCAGCACGTGGAGAAGATGGTGCCCTTGTTCGTCACCAGCGCCATGAGGGACCAGCCTCTCCCCCTGTACGGCGACGGCCGCCAGGTGCGTGACTGGCTGTACGTGGAGGACCACTGCCACGCCCTGGAGCTCGTCGCCCGGGCCGGCCAGCCGGGGGAGGTCTACAACATCGGCGCCGACAACCACCGGGAGAACATCCGGGTGGCGGAGACCCTCCTCCAGCTCCTGGAGAAGCCCCTGAGCCTCATTCGTTTCGTGGAGGACCGCAAGGGGCACGATCGCCGCTACGCCATCGATTCGTCGAAGCTGCGGGCTCTGGGCTGGGCCCCCCAGCACGACTTCATCTCCGCCCTGAAGAGGGCCGTCCGCTGGTATCAGGAGAACCGATGGTGGTGGGAGCCCATCTATGCCGGCCCCTTCCGCGACTACTACCAGCGCCAGTATGGCGAACGCCTGGCCAGCGGCGTCCCCTATGACCCCGCCGCGCCCGGCAGGGAAGGAGCGGCGTCCCGATGATCCAGGGAGTGGAGAGCAAGCAGCTCACCAAGCGTGCCGACGAGCGGGGCTTCCTCATGGAGCTCTTGCGCAGCGACGACTCGATCTTCACGAAGTTCGGCCAGTGCTATGTGTCCATGAACTACCCGGGGGTAGTGCGGGCCTGGCACTGGCACAAGAAGCAGGACGACTTCATCGTGGTGGTGAAGGGGATGATCAAGGTGGGCCTGTGCGACATACGCGAGGGCTCCCCCACTCGCGGCGAGGTCAACGAGTTCTATCTGGGGGAGAACAACAACGTCCTTCTCAAGATCCCCGTTGGCGTCGCTCACGGCTACAAGACCATGGGGGTGGAGCCCTCCCTCCTGATAAACCTCCCCACGGAAGCGTACAGCCGGGAGGAGCCGGACGAGTACCGTCTCCCCTGGAATACCGATCAAATCCCCTTCAACTGGGAGATCGAGTTCAAGTAGATGCGCTCCTGTCCTGAGCCCCGTCGAAGGATCCTCATCACCGGTGGCCAGGGCCAACTGGGTCGTGCTCTGCAACCCGTCCTAGCTGACCACGAAGTCCTGGCCCTGGCCCACGTGGAGATGGACGTCACCCACGCCGAGGCTGTCCGGCACACCTTTGATGAGCTACGGCCGGAGCTGGTCATTCACGCCGCCGCCTGGACCGACACTGCGGGCTGCGAGTCGGATCCTGAGCGAGCCCTGCTGGTCAACGGTGAGGGGAGCCGCCACGTGGCCGAGGCCTGCGCCCGGGCCGGAGCAGCTATGCTCTACGTCAGTACCAACGAGGTGTTCGCCGGAGAGGCGGCCGAGCCCTACCAAGAGGAGGACGAGCCCAACCCCATCAATGCTTACGGCCGCTCCAAGCTGGAGGGAGAGCGGTACGTGCAGTCGACTATGGAGCGGTACTACATCGTTCGGACTGCATGGTTGTACGGGGCGGGAAGGGTGAGCTTTCCTGAGAAGGTCTTACGGACGGCGGCGGAGGCCAGGTCGTTGAAAGGGGTGACTGACGAGATCGCCTCTCCCACGTGGACAGCTGATCTGGCCGCGGGGATCGCAGCCCTTGTCCGGGGGGCGCCCTTCGGGATCTACCACCTCACGAACAGCGGGCACTGCTCTCGGCTGGAGTGGGTCCAGGAGATCCTGCGTATCGTGGGTCTGGGCGATGTCACAGTGGAGCCCGCCAGCCAGCGCGAGTTCGAGGCTCAGTACCGCAAGCCAGTGTTCTCCGCCCTGGCCAACGTCAACGCCGCCAGCCTGGGCATTGAGCTTCGATCCTGGCAGCAGGCTTTGGAGGAACACCTTCGGTGCTGGCGGAGCGAGTCCGACGCGGCCGCGGCAGCGCGGCAGGTTAACCGATAAATGGTGCGCACGTTCTACTCCTGGAAAGAGATGCTTGGCGTAAAGCGAAAGAAGCCAATACAGGCTCAGTGGCCCATTTCCCCTGAGGCTGCGCCGGAAATGCGGCAGGCCGCCTCCGGCCAAGCTCTCCCAGAAGACACGGAGACCCCTTTCCACGTGGATCCTTACCCGACCCCCGCCGTCAAGCGATGGCTGGATGTCACCGTGGCCTCCCTCGCCTTGGGCGTTCTCTCGCCCATCTGGCTCCTGACCCTGGCTCTTATCAAGCTTGACGGTCCCGGGCCGGCACTGCTCAGACAGAAGCGGGTCGGTCTGAACGGTCGACTGTTCAACTTCTACAAGTTCCGTACCATGGTCGACGGCGCGGAGAACGACATCTCCGATCGGATTCCCAAGGGTGACCTGAGAAAGAGCCTGCTCAGCCCCCGCGGGCGCCATCCCGGCGTGACCAAGATCGGCTGGGTGCTCCGCAAGACGACTATGGATGAGCTCCCGCAGCTCCTCAACGTGGTCAGGGGAGACATGAGCCTGGTGGGACCACGACCAGATATGCCGGAGATCGTGGCCCACTGGCCACGCAACTTCCGTCAACGTCACAAGGTGAGGCCGGGCATGACTGGCCTCGCCCAAGTGAACGGTCGCTCCGACCTTACCCACTATGAGAAGGTCCGCCACGATCTGAAGTACGTACGCTACCACCCGATCTCGCGCGACTTAGGGATACTGGCAAAGACTGTGGCCCTGGTTCTGAGCAAGAAGGGGGCCCGTTAGGGCAGTTGCCCCAGCGCTGCTCCCAGGCCGCGGTCTCGGAACCGGCGATGCGTGTGCTGTTTCTGACCCCGGAGCTACCGCATCCCGCCGATAGCGGCGGCACCATCAAGACGTCTTCTATCCTGACGTACCTGGGGCAGCGCCACGACCTGCACATCCTCTGCTTTCGGCGAAGGCCGCTGACCCAGGAGCAGGCCCGCTGGAGCGAAACCGTGGGGCGGGTGGAGACGGTGCCGCTGAACCGCGGCCGCACCCCTCTCAACCTCGTGCGCAGCTACTTCAGGGGGATGCCCCTCAGCATCGAGCGAAACCGCAGCGGCCGGATGGGGCACTTGGTGTCGCGGTGGCTGGCCGAAGGCGAATACGGCGCTGTGTTCGTGGATGGCTGGCTGATGGCGCAGTACCTGCCGCCTGGATTCTTGGGCCTAGCCCTGCTGCACGAGCACAACGCTGAGCATGTGATGTGGTATCGGCAGGCCCAGCGAGAGCGCAACCCGCTGCTTCGGACGCTGATCTGGTTGGAGTACGGGCGGGTGCGCAGCTACGAAGCTGCCATCCTCCCCCGATTCGACATCGTCTTCGCCGTCTCCGAGGCCGACCGGCAGGCCCTCATCGAGCTCCAGGCGGCCCCGGAGCGCCTGCGGGTGCTCCCCAACCTGCCAGATCCGTCGCTGCTGGAGCGTCCTGAGCTCTCCTGTGCTGCCACGGAGCCGGTGATCCTCTATTTCGGCACACTGAGCTGGCAGCCCAACCTGGAGGGCTTGGAGCGCTTCCTCCGCTTCGTCTTTCCCCTCGTACGGCAACGGATACCCCAGGTCCGCTTCGTCATCGCTGGGAAGGGGGCGCCGTCGCGGCTACGTCGGCTGGCCCGTCGCACGGCCGGGGTGGAGTTCATGGGCCCGGTGACAGACGCCGAGCCTCTGTACCGCCGGGCACGACTGTTCATCGAGGCCAGCCCCACGGGGGGTGGCACCCGGCTCAAGGTGCTTAACGCTCTCGCCCGCGGCCTGCCCGTGGTGACCAGCCTCCAGGGGGCCGAAGGGCTGGAGGCCGTGCCCGGCGAGCACCTACTGGTGGCGCACGACGCTGAATCGATGGCGGAGGCGGGGAGACGCCTCATGGTGGATGACGGTCTGTGGCGGGCCCTCAGCGACAACGGGCGGGCGCTGGTCCGCAGCCGCTACCTGGCCGAAGTGGCCTACCAACCCCTGGATGAAGTCCTCAGCAGTGCCAGGGCAACAGCCTGAGCGACGGCAGCCGCCGGATGTGATGGAGGTTCTTGGGGTCCGCTTCCACAACCTCAGCCGGGACGAGGCCGCTGAGGCGATCGCTGATATCGCTCGGCGAGGGGAAAAGGGCTACGTGGTCAAGCCGTACTCGGAGTTCATGCCTAGGGCGGCGCGCGAACCACACATCCGGCAGATCCTCAACGGGGCTGACCTCTGTCTGGCCGACGGCATCGGCATCCTGTGGGCGGCCCACTATCTCTCCCTGTCGGGCGGGCCGCTGCGGGCACTGCTCCAGGTCCCTCTTTCCCTGGCTGCCGTCGCCCTCAACCCAGCCGCTGTCCGTCAGCCTCTCAAGGAGAACATGGCTGGCGTGGATCTGACATGGGAGATGCTGGCCAGGCTGGACGAGGCCGGCTCGCGGGTCTTCCTCCTGGGCGGCACCGAGGAGGAGGTGCAGGGTACCAGAGGGCGCATCGAGGCGAGCTTTCCCAATCTAACGATCGTGGGCGCCCGCAACGGCTACTTCGAGGAGAGGGACCGCATCGTCGAGCTTGTGAACGCTGCTCAACCGCACGCTCTACTGGTGGCCCTGGGCTTCCCTCGCCAGGAAGAGTGGATTGCGGAGAACAGGCCTCATCTCAAGCTGAACGTGGCCGTCGCGGAGGGCGGCTCCTTCTCCTTCATCTCTGGCGCCACCTCCCGGGCGCCCCGCTGGCTACGGCGAAAGGGACTTGAGTGGCTGTACCGGCTCGCACGCCAGCCCTGGCGACTCCGCCGCCAGTTGGCGATACTGGAGTTCCTGCGCCTGGTGGTCAGGGAGCGCCTGCGGGCCGCCCAGTAGCTCAGGGCTCGCCGAGGGCCAGCGCCTCCGTCTAGGTCTGACCGCGGTGGCGCAGGAGCGGGTGCGCTCGGCGGGGCTGAGTTCGTCCCAGCTCCCCTCGACAGCGATGCCGCCTTGAGGGAACGTCAGATCGGCCATCGCGTGGCGCGGGATACCCATCTGGAACCTATTTGACCGTAGGATAAGCGGCCCTGCTATAATGTCTCCCGACTTAACCTTTGTCTGCTTCGTTGCGTTCTGTTGACCAGAAAGAGAGTCCCTCAGCCTAGCTTGCCTTAATCAGGAGGATGCAATGCGCATAATCGTGGTCGGAGGCGATGGCTATCTCGGGTGGCCGACCGCCATGTACCTCTCACGCCAGGGCCATGACGTGGCCATTGTGGACAACTTCGCTCGCCGCCAAGCGGATCACGAACTGGGCACCGACACCCTCATACCCATCGCTTCCTTGCACCAGCGCGTGCAGGCGTGGCGCGAGGTAGCTGAGCGCTACATAGAGATGGAGATCGGGGACATCACGGACTACGAGTTTGCGGCCCCGCTTCTTCGGGACTTCCAGCCCGATGCCATCGTTCACTATGGCGAGCAGCGCTGCGCCCCCTACTCGATGATCGACCGCAAGCACGCGGTCTACACTCAAGTCAACAACGTTGTGGGCACTCTCAACCTCCTTTACGCAATCGCCGTGCATTGCCCCTCCTGTCACCTGGTCAAGCTGGGCACCATGGGAGAGTACGGCACCCCAAACATCGACATCGAAGAGGGATTCATCGAGATCGAGTACAAAGGGCGCAAAGACATCCTGCCCTACCCTAAGCAGCCCGGCTCCTTCTATCACCTGTCCAAGGTTCACGACAGCAACAACATCATGTTCGCGTGCAAGGTATGGGGTCTGCGCTCCACGGACCTGAACCAAGGCATCGTCTACGGCGTCGCTACTGAGGAGACGGAGCTGGATGAGCGGCTGGCCACCCGCTTCGACTACGACGGCGTCTGGGGCACCGCCCTCAACCGCTACTGCGTCCAGTCGGTCATCGGACACCCGCTGACGGTGTACGGAAAAGGAGGCCAGACGCGTGGCTTCCTGGACATTCGGGACACCTTACGCTGCGTTGAACTGGCCATCCTCAATCCGGCGCGACAGGGCGAATTCCGCGTCTTCAACCAGTTCACCGAGCAGTTCACCGTCCTCCAACTCGCGGAGATAGTGCAAGCAGCAGCCAGTAAGCTAGGCGTCGGGGTTGAGGTTCAGCACGTCACCAACCCGCGCGTAGAGCAGGAAGAGCACTACTACAACGCCAAGGCTACCAAGCTAATCGATCTGGGGCTCCAACCTCACTACCTGTCCGACACTCTCGTGGAGTCGGTCCTTCACAAGGTTCGGCAATTCGCCTGGAACGCGCGCCCCCAGACCATCATGCCCTGGGTTGACTGGCGGCAGACATCTACACCTCAGCCCGCGTGGAGACCGATGGATGTCGAACTGGCGAGGTAGCACCTGGCTGGTCACAGGTGGCTGCGGCTTCATCGGCTCCAATCTAGTCCAAAAGCTATGCGATGCCGACTGCAGGGTTCGGATTTTTGACAACTTCTCCATTACCAGGGACGTGCCCGACACCAGAGCCGAAGTTATCGAGGGCGATGTTCGCGACCGGGAGGCAATCCGCGCCGCCGTAGACGGCAGCGACGTCGTAATTCACCTGGCCGCCCAGAGCGGTGTCATCCCGTCAATCGAAGATCCCGACAAGGACTTCGAGGTCAACGTCGGTGGCACCCTGAACGTTCTATTGGCCTGCCGCGACGCAGGGGCGAAGCGGCTAGTCTTCGCCTCATCCAACGCGGCCCTGGGAGAAGTGCCGGCGCCCTTCGAAGAGACGAAGGTACCACATCCCCTATCCCCCTACGGGGCCAGTAAGCTGGCGGGCGAGGCCTACTGCCTGGCCTTTGGCGGCTCTTTTAGCCTCGACACCATTGCCCTCCGCTTCGCCAATGCGTATGGCCCCCTCTCCGGCCACAAGAATAGTGCCGTCGCCAAGTTCCTCAGGCGGGCACTGTCGGGCCAGCCCATCATCATCTACGGCGATGGCTCGCAGACCCGCGACTTCGTCTATGTGGGTGACATCTGTGATGCCATCCTCCTGGCCGCCGAGGCCGACTGCGCCGGCGAAGTGTTCCATATCGCGAGCGCCGTGGAGACCAGAATCATTGACCTGGCTCGACTCATCCGAGACATCGTCGGTCAAGACACGCCGATACTGCATGAGGAGCGGCGTCAAGGCGAGGCATACCAAATCTCCGCCTCGATTGAGAAGGCTCGTCGGATGTTGGGCTTCTCTCCGAAGATGGCCATCGAGGAAGGGGTGAAGCATACCTACGACTGGTTCACCAAGCATTATCGGCCGGCGGAGGCCACGCCTGAGGGCACGCTGACATGATCGCCCTGCGCATCGTCGCCGCTCTCTTTGGACTAATCCTGCTTATCATCGCAAGCCGCCGGTATGCAGGGCGGCGCAGTGGCCGCCTAGAGTTTCTGGTGTGGCTGGTCATCTCCCTGGCTACGATCATAATCGCCGCTTATCCGACAGCGGCCAGCCCCCCTCTAGACCTTCTGGACTTCCGGAGGGAGGACAATCGTCAGCTCCTAGGCCTCCTGGTCGTTGCCAACTTCGTCCTCTTCCTTCTCTACATGCGAGTCTCGGCCATAGCCACGAGCGCCAACCGTGACATCAGCCGATTGGTGCGAGCTCTGGCCCAGCGAGAGTTCCGCAAGGAAGCCGAGCCTCCTCCCACGTCTGCAGAGATAGTCACGGTCATCCCCGCTTACAATGAGGAAGCGACAGTGGGCAACGTGTTGGAACGGTTGCCCAGCCAGGCCCTGGGGCTCGACGTGCAGCCCTTGGTAGTGGTTGACGGCTGCAAGGATGCCACCGAAGATGTCGTCCGCCGCCACGCCATCCCGGCGGTGCACGCCATCAATCGGGGCCAGGGGGCCGCCCTTCTCACCGGTTATGAGCTGGCTAGCGAACGGGGAGCCCGCGTCATCGTCATCACCGATGCTGACGCCCAAACAGATCTGCAGGAGCTGCCCACCCTGGTGGAGCCCATCCTGAACAATGAGGCCGATTTCGTCAACGGCTCCCGCTGGCTGGGCATCTACCAGCGTGACAGCCTAGTGCGTGCTTGGGGCGTGAGGGCGTTCAGCCTCCTCGTGAGCCTGCTCACCGGAACCCGAGTCACCGACGTGGCCAGCCCCTTCCGCGCCTTTCGTGCCAGCGAAGTACCCCGCCTTAACCTCCAAGAGGACCAGTTCCAGGCGTCGGAGCTCCTGATCGAGGCCATCCGCAAGGGTCTGCGCTTCAAGGAGGTACCGATAACCATGCGGCGACGCAGCGCGGGAAAGAGCAAAAAGCCCAATCTGCCCCGCTACGGCCTTGGGGTGGCCAAGTCCATCATTCAAGCCTGGCTGCGATAGCGCGGCGAGCCACGGCCGGGGCAAGCTGCGCCTGGAGTTGCGTCCCCGCGCGAGTGCCCACGCCCAAGGGAACAGGACCGGCGACGTAGCGTGAACGACGCCTCAGTATCGAGCTTTCGTGGCCTGTCTGGGGGCCGAGCATTGCGCCAGCTAGCGCTGCTCATCCCGGCAATTGCCCTGTTGGTGGTGGCCAGCGGGGCTCTCCCCGTCGAGGTGGGGGCGTGGATCGCGCTCGTGGCAGTGTTCTTTGCGCCGGGATTCCTCCTTTGGCTGGCGCTGCCGCGGCGGATTGTACGTGATATCGCCGCTCTCCCCGCCCTCCTCTTCGTCACCAGCTTCGCCCTCATAGCACCACCCCTCTTCATTGCCCTGCTCCTCGACACGTCGGTCGGGGTCGTTCTCTGGAGCGTCGTGGCGGAACTACTCCTGCTGAGTTGGTTCGCGGCGCGACGGGAGGGGATCCCGGTGCGCTGGCCGCGAGCCCCCGGCTTGTTTCTCATCACCTTCGTCGTTGTCGCGGGCGCGGCAACCCTTCGCTTCTTCACTGTCAACGAGTTCGGCGACGATGCAGCGTACGTCGGCATGATTGAGGCGATCAGGTACACCGACTCGTTTCCATCGATGAACCCGTGGTTGGCGGGGGACCTATCTCTCGCCCCGCGGTGGGCCCTGGATGGCTGGACCGGGTCTCTGGGGACAATCGCTTCCTTGTCGGACATTGACGGGTCCGTGCTCTATATGCGGTTCCTTCCCCCTCTTCTCCTTGTGCTCGGGGCATCGGCCGCCTACCTGCTGGCCCGGTTCCTGACCTACAGCGAGCGCTTCGGATTGGCGGCGGCCGCCGTTGCCGTCCTCCTGCCGCTCCTGGCCGAGCCGAAGGCCAATCCCTCTCAGTACCTGTTCTGGTATCGAGCGATTCAACATGACAAGTACGCGGGCCTCCTGATCTTCTTCCCTGTGGTGGTCACGTTCTTCCTCGCGAGCTACCACCGCCCACGGCCGTCCCTAGTGCTGGCTTCTGCCGTACTCCTCTTGGGCCTTGTCCTGATGCACCCGATCATCGCCACCCTAGCGCTGACTGCTGCCGGTTCCTACGCTCTAACGCACAGCATTCTCAATCTAAGATTTGGCGCACGGCGCTTCGCGTGGCTCGCCTGCGCCGCAGCACCCGCTGTCGTGGCAGGTGCGATCTTGGCATCGTCACAGGGCGGCTTCGGCGTCGACTTCGGCGAGATCAATTCGTTGTCAGACGTATTCGTCCCGCGGGAGGTCGGTCCGATCACGTTCTGGGTGCCCAGGAGCGGACCTAGGCTCTTGGACGTGCCGATCGAGGAGGCGAATAACTTCTTCATCAACTACCATCTCTCGCTTGGCGGGTTCGACCGCCTGATGTTCCTGACGAAAGATCTCTTCATTGTGAGCCCAGAGGTGCTTGCCACGCCGATTAATCTTTTCGTACCGGCAGCGGCGCTGCTCTTGCTGCTCCGGCAGCGAAGGTCCCCCCTGACGGCGTTTGTCGTAGGGTCCAGCCTTGCGGCGGTGACGGTGATGTTCGTTCCCCCAGTAGCACGCATTGTGACCGTGGCGGTGCCACCGTTCCAACTGTGGCGGTTTGCCTGGCTCTTACCGGTGGGGCTAGCCGCCACCTGGCTGTACACCGTCTGGCTGCGCCAAGCTGCCCGTACTTGGCTCATTGCTGGCTCGCTGCTGGTGCTGGTGGTGGTGTGGACCCCCCACGACAAGCTCCTAACGCTCACGACAACGAATCGATTTCCGCTTGAAGCAGTGGCTCAAGAACTCGAAACGTACGATGGTGTGCTGCTGGCTCACAAGGGCGTCGGCGATCCGCTCTTGACGCGGCCCGCGGGCCTGCGACTAGTCGCCTTTCGTGGCGGGGCCGTGATGTCCAACGCCTTCCCCGGCGACCGGCGGGAAGAGGCGTTGCAGCGGATGCAGGACCGTGCCCGATTCTTCATGAATTCAACCTCGTTGTCCGACCGGCTTGCCATCCTCGGCAGGCATGGCATTACGCACGTGCTCGTTCGACGTGATAGGCAGGCCGCCCTGGGCTTCGATGCTCTACCCCTCCGGCATGCTGCGGACCTGCCAATGGGGTTCGTCCTGTATGAGGTGGTGCCTCAGAAACCAAACATCCTGGTCATCACAACCGACGACCAGCGTGTGGGCCCCGAGAATGAGATCGTGATGCCTAACCTCAAGAGGCTCTTTGTCGATGATGGCACGAAATACGAGAATGCGTTTGTGACGACGCCGCTGTGCGGTCCATCTCGATCCAGTATTCTCACCGGGCAGTGCGTGCACAACCACGGTGTGCTGACGAACTTCGATACCCTCGTGCTGGACCATTCGCGAACCATCCAAGCCTACCTGCATGAAGCGGGCTACTACACGGGACAAGTGGGCAAGTTCCTGAACAGATGGCCCATTGAGTCACCCCCACCTCACTTTGACCGTTGGTGGATCACGGAATTCCTACCCGGCTCCGACTATTACGGCCTGCGCTGGAATGTTAATGGTGTGATTCAGAATATCGATCAGTACCATACCACGTATGTCAAGGAGCGCGCGGTCGACTTCCTGAGTGAGGCTGAGGAGCGCGACGGTGAGCCCTGGCTGTTGTTCGTCTCGGTATACGCTCCACATAGTCCGTTCACACCTGAGCCCAAGTACCAGGACGCGCCCGTTCCACCCTGGGCGGGAAATCCGGCGGTCCAGGAGACGGACAAATCGGACAAACGCCCCTATGTTCAGCAGGCAGCGTACACCGTCGAAGACGGACAACGCTGGAGGGCGGGCCAGTTGCGATCGCTCATGTCCGTGGATGATATGCTGGCCGATATCTTTGATGAGCTGGATATCCTGGGTGAAGACAATACGCTGGCAATCTACATCAGCGATAACGGCTTGATGTGGGGTGAGCACGGCTTGAAAGGAAAACGGCTGCCTTACACCGAAGCCGTTCACGTCCCGTTAATGGTTCGATGGCCTGGACACGTAGATGCCGGGAAGGTCGTCTCCACAATTGCGGCCAACATCGACATCGCGCCCACGGTGCTTGAGGCAGCAGGGGTGCCGGTCCCCGATGACATGGCTGGACGGCCACTGTTGGCACCGACGAATCGCGCCAGCATCCTTCTTGAGAATTTTGGGGGCAAGCAAGGGACATGGGCATCACTTCGAACCGAGGACTGGCAGTATGTCGAGTACTACGAAAACACCGGACGCGTAGTGTCCCGGGAGTACTACGACCTGCAGCAGGATCCCTGGCAGTTGGTCAACCTACTGCAGGACGGAGACCCCAGCAATGACCCTGATGCTCAGTTATTGCACGAGCAACTGCGGGTCGCGAGGCAATGCGCCGGCCAAGTGTGTCCCTGAGGCTGGGTGGAACCGCCGTCGCTGGCGCAGAAGCGGTGTCGGGGCCGCAAGGGGCGCTACATGCGGGGGCAGCAAGCGGAGCGGGAAGCCGATGGGACGTGCCAAGGGAATGGCCAGAACTGGCGGCGCTGGTCTCGACGGAGGCGGCCGCCTAGAGGGTATTCCCTGAGTTCCCCGCCTCGACCGTGGCCTCCGCTATCGTCTTCGCCGTCTGCGCCCTCCCGGGCCTCAAGAGGGCGACGTAGCTGATCGCAGCGACCATCGGGAAGAAGGTGTACTGGAACGCACGCTGGCCCACGAGGAACACGGCGGCGTCGTCGCTGCCCACACCGCCCAGTGCGAGTGCGGAGGCGGTTCCGACCTCGAAGAAGCCCAGCCCGCCCGGAGTGAACCCCGCGGTCAAAGCGAGCTGCATCAACGCTCCGGCCAAGAGCATCGTGTAGAACGAGATCCCCAGCCCGAAGGCTTCCGAGAGGAAGTACAGCAGCGCCACGGTGGCTATGAAACGTTGGAAGGTGAGCCAGGCCAGGAGTAGTACCTCTCTGGGGGGAAGATGCTCTACTTCGGCCAGCTCCTCCAGGTTCCGGACACGCGTCTGAGCGAAGCGGCGCAACGCCGGGGGGCCGCCGATGCTGCTGGCAACGTGGGAAAGGACGCGCGCCGCCCAACGCATCAAGAGATCCAGCCGAAACATCGCCAGCACGGCCGCGCCGCTTGAGATCGGCAGCAGGATTGCCCCCGTTTCAGCTGGCACAGACCCAGACAGGATGAGCAGCGAGGCGGGCATCAAGGCGATGATCAGCGCGAGGTCGAACAGCCTATCGAGGGTGATCGAAGCTGCCGCCATCTCGGTCGAGGTCTTGCCCAACCCGGTCAGCGTCACGACGCGAACCCCCAGTTCGCCACCACTTCTGGAAACGAACAGGCCGACGACGCGGCCTATGACAAGGGAGGCGTAGTACTGCGGGTAGGTGAGCGCCTTGCGTCCGGCGATGGAGTTGGTGAGGGAAGCCCAGCGGAACGCCGTCGTCATCGTCATGGGCAGTCCTACGCCGAATGCCAGCGCCACGAAGCGTAGATCGGAATCGAGGATTGTATCTACCTTGTCCAGGCCAAGGAAGTAGATAATGCCCACAAACGCCGCCGCGCCAACCAGGAAGAGGGCAAAGGCCGCCAGGCGCGGTGCCGCTGATCGATCGCCTATCATGAAACCAGCGGAGCCGCGGGGCGAGCGTGGCTAGTCGAAGTAGCCCAAGGCGCGCAACCGCTGCGCAACTTCTCGCTCCTCTTCAGGGGTGTAACCCTCACCTGAGGGACTTACAGCGGCTGCTGGCTCCTTCCGCTCCACAGACTGACTAACCCCTTCGTCAAGGCACTCGAGAAGGGCGCGACCGTCCATGTCCGAGGGGACCGGGAGGCCGAGCAGGTGGAGGATCGTCGGCGCGATATCGGTGATGCGCGCTCCCTCGATTTGGCGGGCCTGTATGTGTGGTCCCCACGTAAGCAGGAGGCCGTCCATGCGGTGCCCCCCCGTGAAGGCGAAGGTGTGCCCCATCACGCGGTTGGACATGAATTCGGAGAGGCCTGCGCCCTGATAGCGGAATTCCCGAGGGAAGAGTAGGACATCCGGCAGCTCGTCTATGTAAGGTCCGCTGTATATGTTCTCCTTGCGCTCCGCTCGTGAGATCACGTTCATACCGTTGTCTGGATCCTTCCATGCCAGAGCGGAGGTCATGATCTCATCTCGGACAGCCTCGTATTGCTCGCCAGGCTCGACGCTCCCCTGGGGTTCTCTTCCCCTCAAGTTGACGTAGATCTGGCCGATGTTCCCAATGGAGTAAGCCTTCGTGCTTGGCCAGTCGATACTGTCCTGGGAAAGGAAGAAGCGGGAGAGGATCTTGTAGCGGGATTCCTTGCCGGCTCGGAAAGCGAACTTGTTGAGGCCAGTACGCTCTGCGAACTGGTACAGCGCAGACGGCGTGACGCCCAGGTTAAACAGCAGGCGCTTCACCCGCGTGAAGGGATCGCGCTTGAGTTGGAGCAGGCCAAGGCTCATGAGCCAGATGTTCAAGTACACGAACTTGTCCAGGGGGCCGAATCCGTGATCGGACAGAACTATCACATCGGTGTCGGGAGGGAGCGACTCCATGATCTTCGCAAAGCCTTGGTCGATGCGCTTGAAGACACTCAGGATGGAATCGCCGTAGCGACGTGCCTCTGCCGCCGTATAGCGCGGGTGCTCCGGGTCCATGCAGTGCCAGAAGAAGTGCATAGCCCAGTCCGGAGCCTGTTGCTGAACGACGAAGAGATCCCACTCTGCTGTGCGCAGGAAATGCTGCGCCAGTTGGCACTGGATGTCGACGAGGGAGAGGAGGTCCTTGACGACGGCCTCTGAGCGTCCGGGCCGGTATGCCTCGCGGAGCCGTGTCCGGAAATCCGGAGCGACCCGCAACACTTCGGCTTCGACGCTTTCCGGGAAGGCGGCGCACCCGCCGCCGGGGGACTCGAGGCCAGCCACTATGATCCCGTCGACATCTGGCAGGGGGTAGTTCATGGGCAAGCCAAGGCACACGGACTTCTTGCCACCTTCACCAACCTCATTCCAAATGGTCGAGCTGCGGATTTGGGTCGAATCGACCGGCCGGAGCCGGTAGCTACCCGGTGTCGTCACATACCAATCGCCGACCCCATGCTTGCCGGGATTGCGTCCGGTGAGAAAGGAAGTCCACGCAGGGGCGGTGAGAGGCGGGAAAACGGACTCCAGGTTACCATACGCCCCTTCGGACAGCAGCCGCTGAAATGTGGGAAGATGCCCTTCCTGTGCCCAACGGCGCACCAAGGGCAGCGGCGCCCCGTCGACGCCAAGCACGAAGACTCTAGAAGACATTCTAGTGGTTAGTGATCAGCCTGCGTGATGATCGATGACCTGCCTGACAGCCCTCTTCGCGGAGACCTATTTGAACAATCATCTACGCCAGTTCGCAGGTCATCGTACCCAGAAGTGTAGGCTGTGTCAACGATTGTAGAAGCAGGCGACGCCGAAGCGATGCATGAGCCCCACGCAGTTTGTGCTGGCGCTCAGCGGCGCTAGCTGACAGCGCGGCCGACCATCGTGTCCGGAATCGGAATGCCCAACCGCTCCAGCGCCGTGGGCCCGCAGTCGACGAGCTGGAGCCCGTCGAGGCTACGGCCGCTCCGGATTCCCGGGCCTCTCATGATGAAGATGCCTTCCTGAGCATGGTTGGCGCCGTCTGGACCGATGTCGTTCTCGAACGTGTGGATGGCGCCGAGGCCTACCTGAGCCACCGACCGCCAGCCCAGGTTCCCAAAGTAGATGATGAGGTCCGGAGGCACATTCTTGCACTCGCGATATATATCTTCCGGCTTGAACACCCGCGTGCCGATGGGTCGGCCCTCGTGGTCAGGGATAGCGGCCAGCTTCGCCACCAACTCGTCGCGCAAGCCCTCGTACTCCTCGGCCGGAACGATCCCCTCCGGCTCTCGGCCCTGCACGTTGACGAACAAGCGGCCGTAGTACCCCCCTTCGCCCCAGGCCTTCGTGCGAGCCCAGTCCACATCGTCGAAGGAGAAGCGCGAGGGCCCCTGCGGCGGCGACTTCAGGTGGAGGTACCCCTCCTGCATGAGCCACTCGTTGACACAGATAGCGCCCTCCATCGGCATTGCTCCGTGATCGGACATGACGATGACCGTCGTGTCATCGTCAAGCTCGGCCAGTACCTGACCGATCTCGTCATCCAGGAGGCGGTAGTAGTCGCGAACGGCGTTCTGGTAGGGGTTGCCGGGCTCGTAGCCACGGTGAGTCTCATCGAAGTGCTCCCAGAAGCCGTGGTGGACGCGATCCAGGCCTATCTCGACCATCATGGCGAAGTCCCAGGGCTTGGTCTTCAGCAGATGGCGAAAGAGCTTAAAGCGTTGGACGGCCATCTCCCGCGCCTGCCTCAAGATGCGATCCTTTTCGTCGCTGCGGAAGTTGGGTACGTCGATCATGTACTCGCCGACGACGGAGGCGATCTCGGCCTTGAGCTCGGAAGGGTGGGTGTAATCGCTGTCGACGTTGGGGGTGAGGAAGCAGCCCACGCGCAGGCCGTTGACGGGGGCCGGGGGATACGAGGGCGGCACCGACACGACGATGACGTGCTTACCGTGGTTGGAGAGGATGTCCCACGCAGCGGGATCGTGGACGGCGGTGGCAGTGGCGAAGGCGAGGCCGTCGTAGGAGTGGTCCTTGCGGTTGCGGAAGCCGTAGATCCCCAGTTGGCCGGGGTCACGACTGGTCATGGAGCAGGCCCAGGCGGGCACGGTGATGGCGGGGACGACACTGGTCAGCGGGCCCCAGACGCCCTCCTGGCGCAGCCTGCCCACGTGCTCGAGGTCGTCGGCGAACCGGTCGAAGAGGAGTTGAGGGGTGGCGCAGTCCAGGCCCAGGACGACCACTTTGGAGCGTTCGGAGGACACGATCGGTCTGACCTCCCTGCAGTAGGTGATTTGAGTTGTCGGCCCTATCGTATAATGTCCCGGCCCTGGGCGCTACGCCTCAGGGGGCCGGCGGGCTGATGTAGGTGAGTGCAGGGGGGCAGGGCGAGCTGGGACGAGAAAGCGTAAGTTTCCTGCCCATCGCTTGACAATCCACAGGATGGCGGTTATGTATGTAATGCCCAGCGAAATGCAGACAGTGATCGCGGTAGTGGTGGATGCTCGCGGTACGTCAAGTCGCGACAGTCAATGAGAAAGGAAGCAGGTCTGGTGTTAAGTCGGTTGGGGCGATTGGTTGTTGTCGCCCTTCTGGCGGCGGCGGTGCTGTCAGTAGTGGTGGCGAGCAGCGGTACTGGCTCTGCCAGCCCGGGGAACGCGAGGTTCGCCCTGGCGCGCTACAAGCCCAACGGTAGCCTGGACACCGGCTTCAGCGGTGACGGCAAGGTGGTCACCAACTTCTCCTCCAGCTCGTATGAATGGGCCAACGGCGTGGCCATAGATAGCAGCGGCAGGATCGTGACAGCCGGAAGCGCATATCTGAGCGGCGGCGGTCGGTTCGCCGTGGCGCGCTACAAGCCGAACGGCAGTCTTGACACCGGCTTCAGTGGTGACGGCAAGGTAGTCACCAACTTTCCTGCTAGCACGGGTGAAGGGGCCGAGGCCGTGGCCATCGACAGCAGCGGCAGGATCGTGGCGGCCGGATACGCGAATCTGAGCGGCGGTGCTCGGTTCGCCCTGGCGCGCTACAAGCCGAACGGTAGCCTGGATACCAGCTTCAGCGGTGACGGCAAGGTGGTCACCAACTTCCCTGCTAGCACGGGTGAATACGCCTACGGGGTCGCCATAGACAGCAGTGGCAGGATCGTGGTGGCCGGATACGCGAATCTGAGCGGCGGCAATCGGTTCGCCCTGGCGCGCTACAAGCCGAACGGCAGCCTGGACACCGCTTTCAGTGGTGACGGCAAGGTGGTCACCAACTTCTCCTCCAGCACGCATGAAGGGGCCTACGACGTGGCCGTAGACAGCAGCGGCAGGATCGTAGTGGCCGGAAGGGCATCTTTGAGCGGCGGAAATCGGTTCGCCCTGGCGCGCTACAGGCCGAACGGGAGCCTGGACACCGCTTTCAGTGGTGACGGCAAGGTGGTCACCAACTTCCTTGCTAGTACGAATGAAGTGGCCTACGGCGTGGCCATAGACAGCAGCGGCAGGATCGTAGTGGCCGGAGACGCATATCTGAGCGGCGGGTGGCGGTTCGCCCTGGCGCGCTACAAGCCGAACGGGAGCCTGGACACCGCCTTCAGTGGTGACGGCAAGGTGGTCACCAACTTCCCTGCTAGCTCACATGAAGGGGCCTACGGCGTGGCCATCGACAGCAGCGGCAGGATCGTAGCGGCCGGATGGGCATATCTGAGCGGTGGCCTTCGGTTCGCCCTGGCGTGCTACAAGCCGAACGGCAGCCTGGACACCGCATTCAAAGGCGACGGCAAGGTGGTCACCAACTTCCCTGCTAGTTCGAGTGAAGGGGCCAACGGCGTGGCCATCGACAGCAGCGGCAGGATCGTAGTGGCCGGATACGCTGGTTACCTGCCCACATAAGCGGTTCCACTCGCTATGTTAGTGTCGTCACGGCCTTGGGGCTGGGCGCAGGGTAGCCTGGCCGTGGCACGGTCGCTTCCGGCGCCGGCGGGCGGATAGCACGGATGCTGGAGGACGGCTTCACCAGCGGTCTGTGGGCCGTCGGACACGGGTCTCGCTGTCCGCCGGGAACAACCTGGTCACCCTGCCTACAGGTGTGAATGCCGGGAGCAACGCAGCCCTGCTTGCGACGATTCAGGGCAACCCGGGCAACGGTGCCGTCATCCAGCGGGTCTTTCGGGTGGACAGCACCCACATCCGCATCGTCTTCAACAAAGCGCCCGCCAACCCCGTGTCCATGGCCTACTGGGTCGTGCATACGGGCTAGCTAGGGGCAGGGGAGAGACCGCCGCTTTGCTGCGGGCAGCCTAATCTGCACCTCGTCGGTGGATGGCCTCGATGAGGGATCGAGCGGGGGGGCTGAGGTATGCTCCGGCGCGGGTGATGATACCGTAGGAGAGGCTGGGGAAGCCGTCACGTACCGGCCGCACGACGAAGCGGTCGTGGTCCTTCCCCAGGGAGAAGCGAGGCACCAGAGCGATCCCCTGGTCCAGGGCGACGAACTCCTTGATCACCTGCCATCGCTCCAGCTCCATGGCGATCTGGAGTTCCAGGCCGGCCTGGGCGAAGGTCTCCTCGATGATGCGCCGGGTGGAGGAGTGGCGGTCCGGCATGAGCACGGGATGGCGGGCGATGTCGGCCAGCGAGATTTCGTCCCGGTTCGCCAGATCGTGGCCCCGCGGAACGATGAGCAAGAGCTCGTCGGCCAGGACCTCCTGGAAGGCGAGCCCGGGCGGCAGGCCCGCCCGGGCGGCTACCCCGAAGTCGATGTTGCCCCGGGCCACCATCGCCTGCGTCTCGTCCCGCACCCGGGCGTACACCACGAGGCGGACATCCGGCCTCTCGCGTCGGAAGGTCTGGATCACCGGCGCCAGCAGGTGGAGAAGTAGCTCCTGGCCGGCAGCGATTCTGACCTCGCTGACGGAGAGTGAGGCTGTCCGCTCGGCCAGCTCGCGGGGGAGGCGGTCAATGGCCTCCACCAGGGGGCCCGCCAGGTCCATAAGCGCACGGCCCGCGGGTGTCAGCTCGACCCCGCGCCGCTGGCGCTGGAAGAGAGACGCTCCCAGCACGCGCTCAAGCTGCTTGATGTGGTTGCTCACTGAGGGCTGGCCGGTGGACAGCTCGTCGGCGGCGCGGGTGAAGCTGCGGTGGGTTGCGGCATAGTAGAAGCAGCGGAGCTGCTGGAGGTCGCCCTGGAAGAACCGCGAGAGCGCCGCGGAAGGCCACCCATTCGCCTTCATGATGGCAGACATTTTAAACTATACAGCGCTGAAATGCTACTGTCGTGGTAACGTGGGGCGCAGTGTAGCCGTTGTCATTCATGGTAGGCAATTCGTGAGCTATCAGGAGGCGAACTTGGAGAGAGGCTTCGTGGTCTGGTTCACCGGCCTGTCCGGCGCCGGCAAATCGACGCTAGCCCGCGGACTATGTTCTCTGCTGGAGGAGCGCGGCCTGAAGGTTGAGGTGTTGGATGGGGACGTTGTCCGCACCAACCTCAGCAACGGGCTCGGCTTCAGCAAGGAAGACCGCGACACCAACATCCGCCGCATCGGCTTTGTGTGCAAGCTGCTCGCCCGCAACGGGGTCGCTGCCATCGCCGCTGCTATCTCACCATACCGTGAAATCCGTGACGAGGTCCGTCACAGTATCGGTGACTTCGTTGAGGTCTACGTCAAGTGTCCTCTCGACGTGCTCAGAGAGCGCGATGTGAAAGGTCTGTACACCAGGGCCCTGCGAGGCGAGGTCCCCAACTTCACGGGCATCTCTGATCCCTACGAGGAGCCCCTCAATCCGGAAGTCACCCTGGAAACCGACCAGCAGACTGCGGACGAAAGCATCGCCAGCCTGGTGGAAGCGCTTGAGGAGCTGGGCTATCTCACGCCCGCTCGTGCCGCCGTCAGCACGAAGTCGTAGCTCCAGACGTCGTTACGCAGCGCCTGGCACCGAAGGAGAAGCAGCCCTCCGGCCCCCTGGCTTGCACCGTGGTTACTGGGGCGGGCAAGCGAAAGCGAGGTAGATGACCTTCTCGCTCACGTGCTCCGTCTCAGTATCCCAGGACTGCTCTTCGTCGACTTGGACGCGTACGCCGGAGGTGGTCTTGTTCTTCCAGCGCAGATTGGCGGTGTCGCCGCCGTTGGTGGTGTTCATATCCGCCACTAGGCAGGGGGAATTGGAGTAGGTGTTGCTAAAGGTGATGGAGGAGAAGGCATCGGCAACGCCTTCCGCGGTTCCCACCTCGTAGGCCATGGTGTCATCAACGGTGCCGCTGCCCGGCTCCCAGGCGATGTAGCCGATGGTCTCCACGCTGTGAACGTTGTCCTGTGCTTCCTGCTCCCGCATCATCACTTGGA
>DAOUMV010000005.1:0-7114 GCA_034408935.1 Dehalococcoidia bacterium | reverse complement strand
GACATCACCCACACCCACACCCACGCCCACACCGACGCCGACACCCACGCCAACGCCCACGCCCACGCCCACACCGACTCCTACGCTCACCCCCACGCCTACGCCCACAGCCACGTCGACGCCCACGTCGACCCCTACGCTCACATCCACGCCTACAGCGCCTGCGGCTACGGCCACGCCCACCCCCACCCCTACCCCCACATCCACGCCAGCCGTTCTCGCGGCCACTCCGAGGCCGACCGTTGCTCCGGTGGCTCTGCCGCCCACGGGCGGTCTCAGTCCGCTGGTCGGGGACAGCGCTAACCTGATCCTGCTGGCCCTGATCGGCGTCACTCTCATCGGGGGCAGCGTATCGATCGTCTGGGGCAACCGCCGCGGGGACAGCGGCCGCTAACGACTAGAGTCTCGTAGCTGGACCGGCCGGGGTGCTCAGGCGCTCCGGCCGGTAGCGTTTAAGGGAGGCACGAGGGAATTGGGAAGGTGCCGAGGAGAGTTGTCCACAAAAATGCCAGCAGATTGTGGAGAAACCGCTAGCTAGCCTTCACATAATCGGCTTGACAACTTCATGTATTCTTCCTCATAATGGATTTGCTCCGAACAGGGCCGCAACTGTCGGAGCCTTGACGCTCTTGGGTCTCATCGCCGCACCCCCGCGAGCAATCACTCAGACTCGAGAGCGTCTTCTTTCGTAGCTCCCGGCGACAGCCGCTGTAACCGTTTTCCCCTGTTCGCCATCTCTACTGAGGGACGAGCAGTGCTAAAGTTGCATCCTGATCCGATGCGGGAAGTGCGGAACGCCAAGCGTTTCGCATATGCCCTGATTGTCTCGTTCGTCGCTGCAATCCTTCCCCTCTACGTCTTCGTCTTTCGTCTCTCACCCCAGGAGCTCATAGCCGCCCTGGGCCCGGCCTTGCTGACCTTCGTCGCGGTGGAGCTGGCCTCCCGATGGGAGTACCGCATGCGGCGGCGGCATGTCTATCCTCACATCCTGGGCTACAGGCTGGCGGCGATCCACGACTTCCGCCAGGCCTGCCAGGAGGCGGCCGACCTGCTGGCGCTGTTCCTGCGCCCGCGGGCCGTCGTGGTCGCCTGGCTGGACAATGACGGCCAGGAGCTGGAGCCGGTGGCGGCCTGCGGCATGCCCGACGGCTGGCTCCTGTCGGCCTCCCCCATCTCCCTTGCCGCCCGCTCCATGAAGGAAGCCGTGGACCACGGCCGCGTCCTCACCAAGCCCTCGGCGGCTGGCGATCCCTGGTTCGCGGCCGCCTTCCCCGCGGAGCGCGTCATCTACGTTCCCCTCTTGTCTCAAGACCGCTCCAGGGGGCTGCTGGCCATCACCACCTCTGGAGACAACCCGGTCGCCAAGGACCACCGTCTTCTGTCCTCCCTGGGCATGGTGCTAGCCCTGGCCCTGGACAACTGTCGCCTCTACGAGGGCGAACGGGACAGCTCCCGCCGCCTCCAGGAGCTGAACCGAATGAAGGGCGACCTCCTGATCACCGTCTCTCACGAGCTGCGCACCCCCCTTACTTCCGTGCGCACGGCGGCGGAGATGCTGCTGGAGGAGGAGGAGCAGGTGGACCGCGAGGGCGTGCGCGCCCGTCTCGCCCGCACTATCGCCAAGGGTGCTAACCGCCTGGCGGCACTCGTCGCCGACTTGGTGGACGCCTCACGCCAGGACGAGTTCGCCCCCCGGCTGGAGCTGGAGCCGCTGCCGGCCCAGGATCTGGTGTCCAGTGCTGTCGCCCTCATTAACCCCCTGCTCGCCGCCAAGCGCCAGACTCTGTCGGTGCAGGTCGAGGATCCGGAGCTGACTGTGCTGGTGGACCGGCGGCGCTTTGAGCAGGTCCTCCTCAACCTCCTTTCCAACGCCCAGCGCCATACGCCGGCCGGCGGCCGCCTCGACGTCCGCGTCACGGAAGCAAGTAACGAGGCGATCATCGCTGTCACCGATTCCGGCCCCGGCGTGTCTCAGGAGGAGCGGGAGCTGATCTTCGAGCCGTTCTACCGGGGCGACCACTCCGGCCTCGGCCTTGGCCTGGCAATCGCCAAGTCCGTAGTGGAGTTGCACAGCGGCCGCATCTGGGTGGAGGACGCAGCCGGAGGCACGGGCAGCACCTTCTTCGTGGTTCTACCCAAACACCCGGCCAGGGCTCTCGCCCCACCCGCTCCCGCCAGCGTCTGAGCGGGGCCGCCTTCCATCGCCCATCGGCTATAATCGGCCTATGCGGCTGCTCCGCCTCCAGCTCTTCGATTACCGCAACTTCCACCGTCTCGACCTTGCCCTCCGTCCCGGTGCCAGCGTCTTCGTCGGCGGCAACGCCCAGGGCAAGACCAACCTCCTGGAGTCCGTGTACCTGCTCGCTACCATGAGGGAGCTGCGCGCCGAAACCGAGGCCCAGGTGATCCGCAGACAGGCAACCGATGACGCCTTGCCCGCCGCCCGCGTCGTCGCCGAGGCCGAGACCGCCGAGGGCCGACTGAAGCTGGAGGTGGCCGTCGTCGGCCGGGACGGCCCTCACGGCCTCATCGCCAGCAAGACCGCCAAGGTCAACGGCATCCCCAAGCGCCTGTCTGATGCCCTGGGACGCCTGGCCGCCGTGCTCTTCACCGCCGCCGACATCGACCTCACCTCCGGGGCGCCGTCGGCCCGGAGGCGCTACATCGACATCGCCCTGTCACAGGTCGACCGAGGCTACATCCCTGCCCGCTCTCGCTTTGAGCGCGTCCTCGCCCAACGAAACCACCTCCTCAAGCGCATCCGCGAGGGCGTCGCGGGGACTGGCGAACTACCCTTCTGGGACGGCGAGCTCGCCCGCGACGGAGGTTACCTGTTTGCTGCACGCGCGGCGGCCCTGTCCCAACTGGCCGTCCTGGCCGCCCAGGCCCACGCCACCCTCGCTCCCTATGAAGAGCTGCGGCTGGAGTACCGGCCTCGGCTGGAGGGCCATGCCCCGGACGGCCCCGGAGACCCGGCCACCGCCGCGGAGCTGTACGGGAAGGTGCTGCGCAGCGGCTTGTCCCGCGACATCGCCGCTGGCATGACCCTCCAGGGCCCCCACCGCGACGACATCGCCTTTTCCCTGAACGACATGCCCGCTGCCGGCTTCGCCTCTCGCGCCCAGCAGCGCACGATCGCCCTCGCCCTCCGCCTGGCCGAGGCCCAACTCCTGCACTCGCGGCGCGGCGAGCCACCAGTCGTGCTCCTGGACGACGTCCTCTCGGAGATGGACGCTGACCGCTGCCGCTCTGTCATCGATGCTATCTCCGCCTGCGACCAACTTCTCGTCACCACCACCGATGCCGGCCGCTTCCCCCCGCAGTTCCTGGACGGCGCCGTCGTCTTCTCCGTGACCGCCGGCACCGTAGCGCCGCTGTCGGAGCCTGCCTATCGGCCTGTCTGACGCGCGCCTTCTGCGCACAGGCAGGCTGGCCGCGGCTACTCGCGAAACAGCGGAGACCTGACGCCCTTGGGCACCGCCACCCACAGAGCGCCGGGGACGACCTCCACCTGCGTCGGGGACATCTCGTAGGCGTCGCCGTCAAGCTGGACGGGCAGCGGCTTCTCCCACGCCAGCTCCAGTCTCCGTGTCTTCCGGTACAGCACCTTCTCTGACCGCAGATGGCGGCGCAGTAATGTACGCAGGGCGTGCAGCACGATGTCCAGCATGCCCTTGCCCTGGAACACGCACACGTCCAGGAGGCCGTCGTCAACCTGCGCCTCCCGAGTGATCTCCACCAGCCCCGCGTAGTTGCGGGTGTTCCCCGCCACCAGCATCAGCACCTGGGCCGCGATCTCCTCGTCGTCGAAGCGCAGCGTCACCGGAGACGACCGGTAGCGCAACGTCTCCCGTACGGAGGCGATGGCGTACGTGGCTGCCCCCAGTCGGCTCTTCAGCCCCAGGTTCACCCTCCGGGCGATGGCCCCGTCCAGGCCGTAGCCCGCCATGAGCAAGAAGTAGCGCTCCCCTGCCCGTCCCAGGTCGACGCGGCGGCGCTCCCCTTCCACGGCCGCCTTCACCGCGTCCGCCGGCCTCCGTGGTATGCTCATCTCCTTGGCCCAGATCCTCACCGTGCCGGCCGGTATGACCGCCAGCGCCGTATCACTGCCAGCCAGGCCGTTGGCCGCCTCGCTCAAGGTGCCGTCGCCCCCGCAGACGAATACCAGCGGCAGCCCTCGCCTGGCCGCCCCCGCTGTCAGCTCCGTCGCCTGTCCCGGCCTCTCCGTCTCTCGCCGCTCCACCTGCCAGCCCTGCGCCTGCAGCCAGCGGACGGCCTCGTCCAGCCGCTTGGGCGAGGGCAGGTTGCGGGCCACCGGGTTGACGATGACCAGCGTCTCTCTGCGCGCGTCGGTGCTCACGGCGAAATACTATTCGTCCGACGGTAGTGACCACAAGCCGACCAGCCGCTATCATGTGAAGGCCGCCTCTTCTTGACGAAAGTGGTTTCCGTGCCCGTCCTGTTCGAGCAGGGGGCAGGCTTCCGTGCTCGGGGTGCTCCAAGACGGATAGCGTGCAGGATTGAGAACACCGCCGACTGAAGTCGGCGGCATCAGCAGAGGTGGGTGCCGCGGACCTCAGTCCGCGGGATTGAGTGTAAATAAGTGTGACCTGGAGGTTGCGCAGCTCATGAAGGAGAAGATCGGGATCAAGCGGCTGGACCACGTCTGCTGGGCGGTGCGGAGGTTGGAGGATGCTCTGCCCCTGCTCACGGAGCTCATGGGCATGCGCGTGTCCGACCGCTGGCAGAACGAGGAGCAGGGCTATCGCGGCCTCTCCTTGGAGCTTCCCGGCGGCTCCGCCGTGTTCGAACTCCTGGAGCCGCTGGGTGAGGATAGCTTCCTCCACCGCTTCCTTGAGGAGCGCGGGCCCGGCCTGCACCACGTGACCTTTGAGGTGGAGGACATAGACGCGGCTGCCCAGGCCATCCGCGACTACGATATCGAGCCGTTCGGGGGCGTGCGGCGCTCTGAGGGCTGGATGGAGACCTATATCCACCCTCAGGACTCCGGAGGCGTCCTCTTCCAGTTCTACACCGAAGAGGACCGCGAGCACGAGGCTCCCAAGTAGCGGTTACCCACCAGTGTGGGGCGCCCCCGTGATGCTCCCGCCGCCTTGACAGCCTTCTTCGTGGTCGCACATCATCTAGGCGTCTGTCGCATTCAGCCCTAAGGGGTGAGGGCTGGAGTGGACACTCTTGGGAGGAGTTTAAATCATGGCGCGCGCACTTGAGGGCATTCGCGTCCTCGACCTGACGATCTGGCAACAGGGTCCCTATGCATCGGCGATGCTGGCAGACCTGGGGGCCGACGTCATCAAGATCGAGGGGCCCGACCTGCCAGACCCTGGCAGGCGCTTTCTCTTCCGGCGCGACGTTGGCCTAAGCGCCTACTACGAGGCCCACAATCGGGGAAAGCGTGCCCTGGCCCTGGACCTCAAGCACCCCAGGGGCAAGGATGTCTTTCTCCGCCTGGTTAAGGACGCCGACGTGTTCCTCCACAACCTGCGGGGAGGCGCGGTCGAACGCCTGGGCCTGGACTATGGGGTACTGAGCGAGGTCAATCCCGGGATCATCTATGCCCACGCCTCCGCTTGGGGTGGGGAAGGACCTGATGTCAACCTGGGCTCCTATGACATCCTGGCCCAGGCCCGCGGCGGCATCATGATGCTCAACGGCGAACCCGGCGGCCCGCCTCTCCCCGCACCGGTCCCCATCGCCGATCAGGTCGGCGCTATGGTGGCGGCCTACGCTATTGTCGTGGCGCTGCTCCATCGCGAGCGCACGGGACAGGGCCAGGAGCTCAACGTTTCTCTCCTGGGCAGTCAGCTCGCCCTTCAGTCGTTCAACGTCACCAGCTACCTTCTCACCGGCCGTCTGCCCGAGCGTCAGCCTCGTGGCGGCTTTGGCCCTCTGTGGAACACGTACAAGGGCGCCGACGGCAGGCACTTCTCCCTTGCCATGCTGGAGGACCGTTGGTGGCCAGGAGTGTGCCAGGCCATCGACGAGCCGGAGCTGGAGAGCGACCCTCGCTTCCAAACCGCCCAGAAGCGCTTCCAGAACAGGGAGGAGCTGACGGCTCACCTCGACGACGTATTCGCTCGCAGGCCGGCACGGGAATGGGTGCGACGCTTTCAGGAGCACGACCTGATGGCCGCTCCCGTCCAGGACTACGAGGAACTGGTCAACGACCCCCAGGTGACAGCCAACGCCTACATCCAAGAGGTGAAACGCCCTGGACGCGAGCCGTTGCGGATGGTGGGCGTGCCGGTGAGGTTCGGGGAGACGCCCGGTGAGATTCAGGGGATGGCGCCCGCTCTGGGCGAGCACACACACGAGGTGCTTCTGGAGTGCGGCCTCATCCAGGAAGAGATCGACCAACTGGAAAGCGAGGGGGTCATCCGGCAAGATCGGCCGGACGCGGACTAGCCGGCCCGGTCCCCCGCCGGCCGGATCGCCTCCAGATCCGCCTCTTCGCCGAGGACGATGAGCCTGTCGCCCTTCTCTAGAAGCGTGTTGCCGCGGGGGCCCACCTGGATCGCCCCCGAGGCGCGCTGCACCCCCAGCAGCACCGCACTGTGGCAGGCCTGCATTGCGTCCTCTACCGTCCGGCCGCCCAGGCCGGACTCCTCGGAGATCTCGATCTCGGCCAGGATCTGCTCCTTCTGGCGGCCCCCGACCAGGGTATCGATGAACTCCACCACCAGCGGCTGCAGCGCGGACAGCGCCATCCTGCGGCCGGCGATGGTGTAGGGAGAGATCGCCCGATCAGCTCCTGCCCTCCGCATGCGCGGTCGGCTTTCCGGCCGCCCGGCGCGTGAGACGATGTACAGGTCCGGCCTCAGCGCCTTCGCCGCGAGGACCACGAAGGTGTTGCCGGCGTCGGAGTCGGAGGCGGCCAGGAGCCCGCGCGCCCGCTCGATGCCGGCCTCCCGCAGCACGACGTCGCTGGTCGCGTCTCCCTTCAGTACCAGATAGCCGCCGGCCTGGGCGCGGCCGATCGCCTCCGGGTTGGAGTCCACGATGACGAAGGGCACGCCGCGGTCGGTGAACTCGCGCGCGATCTCCGTGCCTACGCGGCCGAAGCCGCACAGGATGTAGTGGTCGCGCAGGGCCT
>DAOUMV010000016.1:0-56162 GCA_034408935.1 Dehalococcoidia bacterium | reverse complement strand
CAGCCGGCCGCTCTGGCCGCCGCCTCGTATGAAGCTAGTGGATGTTCCTGTACCTCCACCACGGGCCCTTCAAATGGTACATATGCACAGTTGGACTGCTCGGAAGGCTGCCGGTGCAATAGGCGAGGCCCCCCTCCTCGTCGATGAAGCGATGCGTCTGCAAGATCAAGCAGCCATTCCGCCGAAAGACGTTATCGACTTTGAACAGCCCTACCCACTCGCTTCCCGAGAAGGATTCGCCGTCCGTGTTCACGTGCTGTTCGGCGAAGTCTGACAGCGCTCCCTCGCTCAGCTCGAATCGGATTTTGAGGGGGATCTCAAAGTGCACCAGTGACAACAGCAGAATGACGGCCAGCGGGAAGGGGATTAGATATGCGATCACCTTGTTCCTGTTTCCCCTGCTGGACGTCCTCAAGGATCGATACCCCGCAGGAACGAGGAGAAAGAGCCAAGCCAGAGCTAGGCCTAGAGCTAGCCCGAAGAACCATAACTGCAGCATATCCAGAAAGGGGTCGATCATTGGCTCGCTGGCGAGAAGCAGCTCCAGGAACAGCCAGATCAGTGTGACGACAGCGACGATCGTCCCTGAAACGCTAGGCTCGTGAGTCGGTTCAGTGCTGCTCATATCTAAGGAGACGCGCGCCATGCACTTTACGAACGTGTGATGGAGCCGAAGCGGTTCGCTGAAGGTCGAAAGGGGCAGGGCTGTCGGCCGGTCCTGCGCACGCACACATGCGGTGCTATCCTGTGGGTGGGATGGTGACGGCGACGGGGCCTTCGTATCTGGAGTTGAGCCGGGAGGAGCTGGGCCGCCGGGTCGAGGCCGCCTGGGAGCTGATGCACCTGCCCTGCCGGGTGTGTCCGCGCCACTGCAAAGTGGATCGGGCGGCCGATGATCGGCGCGGCTTCTGCCGCGTGGGCTGCCGGGCGCTCGTGTTCTCAGCGCATCTGCACTTCGGGGAGGAGCCGGTGCTGGTGGGGCATGGCGGATCGGGGACGATCTTCCTCGCTTCCTGTAACCTGGCCTGCGTGTACTGCCAGAACTGGGAGATATCACAGATCCGGACGGGGCAGGAGATGGAGCCGCCGCAACTGGCGGAGGTGATGCTGCGGCTGCAGGGGGCGGGCTGCCACAACGTGAACTTCGTCTCGCCCACCGTCTACGTGCCACAGATCCTGGCGGCGCTGCCGCACGCCATCGACGGCGGCCTGCGGGTGCCGCTGGTGTACAACACCGGCGGCTACGACTCCATCGAGGAGTTGAGGCTGCTGGACGGCGTGGTCGACATCTACATGCCCGACATCAAGTACTCGGACGACAGGACGGCGGGGCGCTACTCCATCGTCAAGGGCTACTACGAGACGGCGAAGGCGGCGGTGAGGGAGATGCACCGACAGGTGGGGGATCTAGTGGTCGATGATGGCGTTGCCGTACGGGGGCTGGTCATCCGGCACTTGGTTCTGCCGCAGAACCTGGCGGGGAGCGACGAGGTGATGCGGTTCATCGCCGAGGAGCTGTCGCCGGACAGCTACGTGAACGTGATGGCGCAGTACCGGCCGGAGCACAAGGCGCTGCGTTACCCGGAGCTGTCGCGGCGGCTCACCGCAGAAGAGTACCGCAGCGCGCTGGCATCGGCGCGACGGCACGGGCTGTGGCGCTTCGCGGACTAGGCTTGACACGGGCTTCACAAACTCGTATCCTTTCGCCATCATGACTGACGTGTGCATGAGGGACGCCCGACCGCGACCGCGACCGTCGTTCGGCGGTGGGTTCCCTGTGCCCGCGGACAGTCGCTAGCAGTCGACAGCAGGCCGCAGACCGGACGCCCCACCGCTGCAAGTGGTGGGGCGATTCGTTTTTCGGGAGGACGCCATGGTAAGGGTAGGCATCATCAACGTGACGGGCTACGCCGGCGCGGAGCTGGCGCGGCTCCTCCATGTCCACCCGGAGGCGCGACTGACCGGCGTCAGCGGTCGCAGCGCCGCCGGCAAGCCCCTGGCCGAGGTGTTCCCCCACCTGGCCTGCCACGACCTGACCATCGGCGAGGAGGTGGGCAACGTCGATTTCGTGTTCTCGGCGCTGCCCCACGCGGCCAGCGCCGAGGCACTGGCGCCGATGGTGCGGGCGGGCGTCCCGGTAGTCGACATAAGCGCCGATTTCCGCCTGCGCGACCCCCAGGAGTACGCCCAGTGGTACGGGGTGGAGCACCCCGCGCCGGACCTGCTGCCAAGGGCCGCTTACGGGCTGACCGAGCTGAACCGAGAGGCGGTGCGAACGTCGCGGCTAATCGCCAACCCCGGCTGCTACCCGACGAGCGCTCTGCTGGCGCTGGCGCCGGCGGTGAAGGCGGGCGTCGTCGGCCCCGAGGTGATCGTCGACTCCAAGTCCGGAATCTCAGGGGCAGGCCGCTCTCTCGGCCTCACCTACCACTTCGCGGAGGCGGACGAGAGCGTGTCGGCCTATGGGCTGGCGGGGCATCGCCACCTGCCGGAGATGGTGCAGGAGCTGGCGGCGATGTGGCCGGGGGAGGGCGCGCCCAGGCCCAAGGTGACGTTCACGCCGCATCTGATCCCCATGTCGCGAGGCATTCTCTCCACCTGCTACGCGCCACTGGCCGCGGGAAAGGTGAGCAGCGGCGAGGAAGCCCGAGAGCTGTACGGGCAGTTCTACGAGGGCGAGCCGTTCGTGCGGGTGGTGGACTCGCCGCCGGCCACGAAGCAGGTGGCCGGGAGCAACATGTGCTTGGTCTATCCCACCGTCGACCCGCGAACGGAGCGGCTGGTGGTGGTCAGCGTCATCGACAACCTGGTCAAGGGCGCGGCCGGCCAGGCGATCCAGAACATGAACGCCATGCTGGGGTTGCCGGAGACGACCGGCCTAGAGGCCCCGGCGGTTTACCCGTAGCGGTCTACCCGTAGGAGGAAGGGTCGTGTATTCTGAGGCAGCCATGAGCGAGAGAATCGAGGAGGTCGCCGAGGGCGGCATATCGAGCGCCAAGGGGTTCGTGGCGGGGGCGGTGCGGGCGCGCATGAGGGAGAACTGGGACAAGCTAGACGTGGCGCTGCTGTACTCGGAGGTGCCGTGCACGGCGGCGGGCGTCTACACCCAGTGCAATGTCGTGGCGGCGCCGGTTGTGATCACTCGGAAGCACCTGGCCGACGGTAGCGCGCAGGCGGTCATCGGCTGCAGCGGATGCGCTAACGCCGCTACGGGCGAGCGGGGTGTGCGGGACGCGGTGGAGATGGCGCAACTCGCCGCCGCCAAGCTGGGACTGGATCCGCACGATGTGGTGGTGGCCTCCACCGGGGTCATCGGGACGTTCCTGCCGATGGAGCGCATGCGCCACGGGGTCGAGGCGATCGAGCTGTCGGCGGGCGGCGGGCTGGCGTTCGCTCAGGGGATCATGACCACGGACACCCGCCCCAAGCAGTCGGCGGTGCGGTTCGAGAGGTACACGCTTGGCGGGGCCTGCAAGGGGGCGGGGATGATCCACCCCAATATGGCGACGATGCTGGCCTTCGTCACCACCGACGCTCCGGTGGCGGCGCCGTTCCTGTCCCGGACGCTGAAGGAGGCGGTGGACGTGTCGTTCAACATGATCGATGTGGACAGCGACACCAGTACCAACGACATGGTGGTGGTCATGGCCAACGGCCTCGCCGGCGGCGAGGAGATCAGCGAAGGCCATGCCCGGGCGCCCGTCTTCGCTTCGGCGCTAACGCAGGTGTGCACCGACCTGGCGAAGGCGATCGTGGCCGACGCCGAGGGCGGCACCAAGGTCGTCGAGACGACGGTGGTGGGTGCGGCGTCGCTGGAGGACGCGCGCCGGGCGGCGCGGGAGGTGGTGCGGTCGCTGGCGGTGAAGACGGCGGTGTACGGCCACGACCCCAACTGGGGTCGCGTGCTGGCGGCGGTGGGCAACTCCGGCTGCCGCATGGAGGAAGCGAGGACGACTCTGTGTCTGGTGGACGCCCAGGGCGGCGAGCTTTGCCTCCTGAAGGACGGCTCGCCGCAGCCGCTGGATGAGGGTGAAGCGAAGCCATACTTCGAGGCGCTGGAGGTGCGCTTTCGCGTGGATCTGGGCCTCGGCGATGACACGGCGATGGCCTGGGGGTCGGACCTGACGGAAGAGTACGTGCGCCTGAACAGCCTATACACGACATAATGGTGTACGGATTGGTCAGGGATGTCTGACATTCTGGTCGCGAAGATAGGCGGGTCCACGCTGGGGACCCACGACACTACGCTGCAGGACGTCGTGGCCCTGCAGCGGCGCGGCCTGAGGCCGGTGGTCGTGCATGGCGGCGGTGCGCTGATCAGCGAGTGGCTGAAGCTGCACGAGGTACCGACTCGCTTCGAGCGGGGGCTGCGAGTGACCGACGAGCGGACGCTAGAGGTGGTGGTGGCGGTGCTGGCAGGGTTGGTGAACAAGAAGCTGGTGGCCGCGCTGAGTGCCGCAGGCGGCCGTGCGGTGGGCCTATCGGGGGCCGACGGTGGCCTGCTCAAGGCGCGGCTTCTCGACGAGAAGCTGGGGTTCGTGGGCGAGGTGGTGGAGGTGAATACGCGGCCGCCGCTGGACCTGCTGGACGGCGGGTCCGTGCCGGTGGTGGCACCCATCGCTGCCGAATGGCGAGATGGGATGCTCACAAGCCAACTCCTGAACGTAAACGCCGATACCGCGGCGGGGGCGGTGGCGGAGGCGCTGGCCGCTCGTTGGCTGATCTTCCTCACCGACGTCCCCGGCATCCGCGACGAGGACGGCCAGATCCTCAAGGCCTTGTCCCCGGCTCAGGCTAACGCCCTGAGCGAGGCTGGCGTTGTCCAAGGGGGGATGATTCCAAAGATGGATGCCTGTCTTCGGGCGGCCGGATCGGGCTGCCGCAGCGTCATCGCCGACGGCCGCCGGGCGGGGGCGCTGATTGAGGCTATCGAAGAGAGAACGGGCACAGTGGTAGGATGAACGGAGTGTCATGAGCGAGAACTGGGCAGAACTGGAAAGCAGGTACTTCTTCCCCACGGGGAAACGACTGCCGGTGACCCTGGTGCGGGGTGAGGGCAGCCGCGTCTGGGGCGAGGACGGCCGCGAGTACCTGGACTGCGTGGCAGGGATCGCTTCGGTGAGCCTGGGCCACTGCCATCCGCAGGTGGTCAAGGCCATTCAGGAGCAGGCGCCGTCCCTGATGCAGGTGTCTAACTACTACTACACGGTGCCCCAGATAAGGCTGGCGCAGCTCCTGTGCGAGCACACCTGCCTGGACAAAGTGTTCTTCTGCAACAGCGGGGGAGAAGCGGTGGAGGGGTGCATCAAGGTGGCCCGCAAGTGGGGGAAGGAGAGGCGAGACGGCGCCTACGAGATCATCGTAGCGGAGGGTGCCTTCCACGGCCGTACCCTGGCCACGATCACCGCTACGGCCACGGAAAAGTACCGCGCGCCGTTTACGCCGCTGGTGGAAGGGTTCGTGCGAGTGCCGTTCAACGACGTGGAGGCGATCAAGCGGGCGACGACCGGTAAGACGGTGGCCGTCCTCCTGGAGGTGATCCAGGGCGAGGGCGGCGTCAACGTTCCCGACGATGAGTACTTTCCGCAGGTGCGCGCCTGGTGCGACGAGGCTGGCATCCTGCTGATGGTGGACGAGGTTCAGACGGGGATGGGCCGGACGGGGGCGCTGTTCGCCCACCAGTTGTACGGCATCGAGGTGGATGTGATGGCGGTTGCGAAGGGTCTGGGGGGCGGCTTTCCCATCGGGGCGTTCCTGGCCAAGGACCACTGCGCGGCGCTGACCCTGGGGGAGCACGGCACGACGTTCGGGGGAAACCCCCTGGCCACGACCGTGGGCTATACGGTGCTCAACTACATGATCGACAATGACCTGCCCGGAGAGGTGGCGAAGAAAGGCGAACACGTGGAGCGGCGCCTGCGCTCGCTGGCGGACCGTCACCCGATGGTGACGGAGGTGCGCGGCAAGGGGTTGCTCTGGGCCATGGAGCTGGACCGGGAGGTGGCGGAGGAGGCGGTGCGTCTGTGCCTGGAGGAGGGGCTCCTGGCCAACAACGTGAAGCCCACGGCGTTGCGGCTGATGCCGCCTCTGACGATCACGGAGGAGGAGCTGGACCGGGTGGTGGAGATCGTGGATCGCGTACTGGGACGAATAGAGGCGGGCACGCCGAAGTGAGGGTTTCCCATGGCTGAGAAGGTAGTGCTCGCCTATTCGGGCGGGCTGGACACCTCTGTCGCCGTGCGCTGGCTCAAGGAGGAGCGCGGCTACGAGGTGATCGCCCTTACCGTAGACGTGGGGATGCAGCGGCAGCGGGAGGAAGTGCAGTCGCGGGCGCTGGCGGCGGGGGCGGCCAAGTTCGTCTGGCGGGAGGCTCAAGACACGTTCGTGCGCCATTTCGCCTTCCCGGCGCTGGCGGCCGGGGCCGTCTATCAGGGGCACTACCCACTGGCCACGGCGCTGGCGCGGCCGCTCATCGCCCGCGAACTGGCGGAGGTGGCACGTGCCGAGGGGGCCACGGCCGTCGGGCACGGCTGCACGGGCAAGGGGAACGATCAGGTGCGGTTCGACGTGGCGGTGCAGGCGCTGGCACCGGAGATGCGCATCGTCGCCCCGGTGCGGGACTGGGACATGGACCGCGAGGCGGAGATCGCCTACGCCCAGGAGCGTTCCATTGCCGTGCCGGTGACCCGCGACAGCCCCTACTCCATCGACGAGAATCTGTGGGGCCGCAGCATTGAGTGCGGTGTGCTGGAGGACCCATGGCGGGAGCCGCCGCCGGACGTCTACCAGTGGACGGTGTCGCCGGGGGAGGCACCGGACACCCCCGCCTACGTGGAGATCGGCTTCGAGGCGGGGTTGCCGGTGTCCCTGGACGGAAAGGAGACCGCCCCGGCGTCGCTCGTGCTGCGGCTCAACGAGCTGGCGGGTGAGCACGGCGTGGGGCGGGTAGACATGGTGGAGGATCGGCTCGTGGGGATCAAGTCGAGGGAGATATACGAGGCGCCGGCGGCCGTGACGCTGCTGGCGGCCCACGAGGCGCTGGAGCAGTTGACGTTGTCGAAGGATCAGCGTCGGCTGAAGGCGCGCATCGCGCAGGAGTACGCGGAGATCATCTACAACGGACTGTGGTTCACGGCCCACCATCAGGACTTGGCGGCCTACGTGCAGTCCACGCAGCGGCACGTCACGGGGACGGTGCGGGTGAAGCTGCACAAGGGCGTGGCTACGGCGGTGGGGCGGAAGTCGCCGAAGAGCCTGTACGATTTCTCGCTGGCGACGTACGAGAAGGAGGACCAGTACGACAGGACGGCGGCGCCGGGGTTCATCCAGATCTGGGGGCTGCCGGTACGGGTGCAGGCGCAGGCGCAGGGGGAGGAGGGCGCCTAGCCGATGACCTCTCGCATCACCGCTCTCTGCTAGAATTAAAGATACCCTGGCAGGAATGGTCATGGCCAAGTACGATCCACTGGCTAAGTTCCTCGAGGATTCGCCTCGGACGGAGGGGACTGTCATTCTATCGTTCGCGCAGATCGAGGACGTGACGGAAAAGGCGCTGCCCATGTCGGCCCGCCAGCACCGCTCCTGGTGGGGAAACGACAGCTATCACGTGCAGGCCGTCGCCTGGCGGGCGGCCGGGTGGCGCGTGTTCAAGGTCGACCTGGCGCGCGGGGTGGTCACCTTCATCCGGGCGTCATGACCCCTCGTATCGCAGCCGTGTTGTTCGATCTGGGCGATACGCTGTGGCACTTTCCTAGCATGCCGCCGCTGGACGTGATCCGCGGCGAGACCGGGAGGCGCGTGTCGAAGCTGGTGGAGAGCTGGGGCGAGGAGGTCACCCCTCAGCGCATGTTCCTGGCTCGCGATATCCGGATGGGGATGGAGCTGGAGACGGCCCGCGCCTTCAACGGCGACAGCATCGATCCCGGCTACCCGGAGATCTGCCGGCGGGTGGCGGCCCGCCACGGGTTGGAGCTGACGCCGGAGCAGGGGGAGGAGTTGTGGGAGGTCTGGAACCTGGGCGGGCAGTTTCTGGGGCGCACGCTGTTCCCGGACTCCCTGGAGACGTTGCAGTGGCTGGCAGGCAGAGGCTTTCGCTTGGGCTCCGTGACTAACCGTGGCTACGGCGGCCCGCGCTTCTGGCAGGAGCTGCGGGACCTGGGCCTGGCCGAGCTGTTTGAGGTGGTGGCCGTGTCCTGCGACGTCGGCTACATGAAGCCGCACCCGCGCATCTTCGAGTATGCTCTGGAGGCGATGAACCTGGCGCCGGAGGAGACGGCGATGGTGGGGGATAGTCTTCGGGCTGACGTCGAGGGCGCCAAGGCGGTGGGGATGACCGCGATCTGGCGTCGGCCGCCCCTGGACGAGCCGGTGGAGGCCGGGTCGGACCCGCCCGAGGTGGAGGGCAGCGCGCGGCCGGACTACACTATCGACAGCGTCGGCGAGATACGGGGGCTGCCGCCCTTCACGGACAGCAGCTTGAAATGAGACGCTTCTCCCTCGAGGCGCCCCTTAGTCGGGGCGGCTGAGTCTGCCGCGCCTGCCTGCCGGTGGGCAGGCTATAATGGCCTCACGATGGCTGAGAAGACTTCGCCTGACAGCCCCACGGCCCGCGGTCTGGACAGCCGGGCCCTAGACTATACGGCCTCCATCGCCTTTGACCGGCGGCTGTACCGTCACGACATCGCCGCCTCGATAGCCCATGCCCGCATGCTGGCTAGGCAGGGGATCATCGCCGGCGACGACGCGGAGGTGATGGTGCGGGGGCTGGAGGAGATAAGGGCGGAGATCGAGCGCGGCGAGTTCCCCTTCCATCGGGAACTGGAGGACATCCACCTGAACATCGAGGCCCAGCTCAAGGAGAAGATCGGCGAGGCGGCGGGCCGACTGCACACCGCTCGCTCCCGCAACGACCAGATCGCGACGGACATGCGTCTGTTCGTCATGGAGGCGTGCGACGATGCGGGCAGCGGTATCAAGGCTGTGCAGACGGCGCTGCTGGCGCTGGCCGAGGCCAACCAGGACGTGATCATGCCCGGCTACACGCACCTCCAGCGGGCGCAACCCCTCCTGCTGGCGCACCACCTCCTTGCCTACTTCGAGATGCTGGAGCGGGATAAGGAGCGATTCGCTGACTGCCGTAGGCGGGCCGACGTCCTGCCGCTGGGCTCCGGCGCCCTGGCGGGGGTGCCCTACCCCATCGACCGGGAGTCCGTGGCCCGTGATCTGGGGTTCTCGCGGCTGGCCGAGAACAGCGTGGACGCCGTCGCCGACCGCGACTTCGTGGTGGAGTTCCAGGCGGCGGCGGCGATGACGATGATGCACCTGTCGCGGCTGGCGGAGGAGATCGTGCTCTGGGCCAGCGACGAGTTTGGCTTCATCGGCCTGCCGGAGGAGTTCGCCACAGGCTCCAGTATCATGCCGCAGAAGCGCAATCCGGACGTGGCCGAGCTGGCCCGCGGTAAGACCGGGCGCGTGTACGGCAACCTGATGGCCATACTGGCCACCCTGAAGGGGCTCCCCCTGGCCTATAACCGCGATCTTCAAGAAGACAAGCAGCCGCTGTTCGACACGGTGGACACGGTCACGGCGACGCTGGAGGTAATGGCGGCGATGGTGTCGGCGTTGCGGGTGGACCCGCTGCTACCGGAGGCGGCCGTGCAGGGCTCCTACGTGCTGGCAACGGACGTGGCGGACTATCTCGTGCGGAAGGGCGTCCCCTTCCGCGACGCGCACCAGGCGGTGGCGGAGCTGGTCCGCTACGCCCAGATGGAGGGTAAGACCCTGTCGGATCTGTCGATGGAGGAGTACCGTCGCTTCTCCGCGGCGTTCGAGGAGGACGTGCTGTCGCTGGACCTGCGATCGGCCATCGAGGCGCGGGACGCGCCTGGGGGCACGTCGCCGCGGCAGGTGGAGGCGGCGCTGAAGCGGGCGCGAGAGCGGCTGGAGGGCAGGCGATGATCGGTGGGGTCAAGCTGGCGCCTTCGATACTCTCGGCGGACTTCGCGCGGCTGGGGGAGCTGGTGCGGGAGGCGGAAGCCGCCGGGGCGGACTATATCCACATCGACGTCATGGACGGCCGCTTCGTGCCGGTGATCTCGCTGGGGACCCCCATCGTGGAGGCTGTGCGGCGGGTGACCGGGCTGACGCTGGACATCCACCTGATGATCGAGGCGCCGGAGCGGCACATCGGAGCGTTCATGGACGCCGGCGGAGATATCATCAACGTGCACGTGGAGGCGACACCCCACCTGCACCGGATCTCGCAGGAGGTGCGGGGAAGGGGGAAGCTGGCGGGGGCCTGCATCAACCCGGGGACGCCGGTGAGCGCCCTGGAGTCGCTGCTGCCGGAACTGGATCAGGTGATCGTGATGAGCGTGAACCCCGGCTGGAGCGGCCAGAAGTTCATCGAGGGGGCGCTGCCCAAGGTGCGGCGTCTGCGGGAGATGATCGACGGGCCTGGTCAGGCGACGGAGATCGAGGTGGACGGCGGGGTGAAGGTGGAGAACGCGGGAGTGTGTGCGGCGGCGGGGGCGAACGTGCTAGTGGCGGCCTCGGCCGTATTCAACGACAGCGCCTCGGTGACGGAGAACATGGCGCGGCTGAAGGAGGCGCTGGCGACGGAAGCGAGGTGAGGGGGCTTACACCGCAAGCTTGAGCTGCGTGCGCAGGCAGCGGGTGCAGATGTTCAGCCGGATGGGCTGGCCTTCGACGACGAACGTCTTCTTCTGTACGTTGGCCTTGAACGTACGGTTCGTCTTCGGGGCCCTGCGTACCCAGCGCCCCGAGTGCTTGTGTCTGATGTTGCGGCCGAAGGTGGTGCCCTTGCCGCAGACGTCGCATCTGGCCATCTAGCTCGCCCTTACCTGTGTTAGAATGCAGCAATGCGCATCATAGCATCCGCATTGGCCGGCGGCAAGGCGGGCCCGCCCCTGCGGCTTCCCTGACCGGGCTCACAGGCGTATTCTAGATGTCGTGCTAGATGCCGTGAGAGATGAGCCTTGTGGCTGCAGACCCTGCCTACCGGCAGGCAGGCTTCTAGGTCTGCCTTGCAGCTACTGTAGCTGCGATCAAGGAGCGGCCCCGGCCGGTTTCGAAGTGACTTTCAATCCACCATGCCCACCCGCGTAAGCGTCCAGTCCCTGTCCGGCAGCCAGTTGCGCGATATGTTCGCCGCCGCCGCCACCTGGCTGGAGAAGCACGCCGACTCCGTGAACGCCATCAACGTCTTCCCTGTGCCGGACGGCGACACCGGCACTAACATGTATCTCACGATGCGCTCGGTCGTCGAGGAGGCGCGGCGCTCCCGCGAAGAGGGGGCCGGTGCGATCATGGCGACGATGTCGCGGGGCGCGCTCATGGGGGCGCGCGGCAACTCCGGCGTGATCCTTTCCCAGATCATTCGCGGCATGGCGCGGGCCGTGGGTGAGGTGGAGGAGATCGATGCCGACACCTGGATACGTGGGATGGACGAAGGCGCAGCCGCGGCTTACAAGGCGGTCACCAAGCCGGCGGAGGGGACGATCCTCACGGTGATGAGGGAGGCCGGCGAGGCGGGGCGGCGGGCGCTGGATTCGGGGGAGCGGGACATCGTCGGCGTGCTGGAGGCGACGGTGGAGGCGGCCTCGGAGAGCCTGGAGCGCACGCCGACGCTGCTGCCGGTGCTGGCCGAGGCGGGGGTGGTGGACGCTGGGGGCAAGGGGTTGCTGGTCCTCCTGGACGGCATGGCCCGCCACCTGAAGGGAGAGGCGATGGAGGTGGCCGCGGCGGTCCGGGAAGGCCAGGTGGGTCAGGAATGGCTGGCGGTGACCTCCCAATTGCACGAGCAGGAGGAGTCGCTCTACGGGTACTGCACGAACCTGCTCATCGGCGGCCGGGAGCTGGACCCGGACTCAGTGCGGAAGCGGATGCTGGAGCTGGGCGACTCGGTCCTGGTGGTGGGTGACGAGCGGCTGGTGAGGGTGCACCTGCACACGGACGACCCCGGGGCGGCGTTGAGTCACGGCACGGGCGTGGGCTCGCTGCTCCAGGTGAGTGTGGAGAATAACCAAGAGCGGGCTGATCGCTTCCTGGAGATGCACGAAGTGCGGGCGACGGTGGAGGCCCAGCCGGAGTCGATCTCGACGGTGGCGGTGGCTGCTGGGGAGGGGATGGCCACGGTGTTCCGTAGCGTGGGCTGTACTCGCGTGGTGTCCGGCGGGCCGACGATGAACCCGAGCACGCGTGACATCCTGGACGCCGTAGCCGCCTGCCCGGCGGACGACGTCATCGTCCTGCCCAACGATAAGAACATCATCATGGCGGCGAAGCAGGCGGTGGAGCTGGCCGAGAAGCGGCTGCGAGTGGTGGAGACGCGCTCCATCCCCCAGGGCATCGCCGCCCTGCTGGCCCTTAACCAGGACCACGACTTGGAGGCCAACGTGGAGGCGATGGAGGAGGCGCTATCTGGGGTGCAGGAGGTGGAGGTCTGCCGAGCGGTGCGCTCCACCAGCGTGGGCGGGGTGAAGGTGCGTGAAGGTCAGATTATCGCCATCGTGAATGATGAGCTCAAGCTGGCGGCGGAGACGGCCGAAGAGGGCGTGCTGCAGGCCCTGGAAGGCTTGGAGGCCGGGGGCGCCAGCCTGATCACCCTGTACTACGGAGCGGACACCCGGCAGACGCAGGCGGAATCGCTGGGCGATCGGATCCGGGAGGCGTTTCCCAAGTACGATGTGGAGGTCGTCTACGGGGGCCAGCCGCATTACGACTACATCGTCTCCGTAGAGTAGTGCCCGTTCCAAACGAGCGGCGGTGGCTGCTATACTCCCCGTTAAGGAGAGCCATTTGGCCGTTCGCATCGTCACAGATAGCACCGCAGACCTGCCTCCGAGCTTCGCTCACGATCTCGGCATCTCCGTCGTCCCCCTAAGCGTCATCTTCGGTGAGGAGGTGTTCCGCGAGGGGATCGATATCAGCCACGACCTGTTCTACGACAAGCTAATCCGTGGCAAGGAACTGGCCACCACCTCGGCTCCCTCAGTGGGAGATTTCCTGGAGGTGTACGAGCCGCTGTTGAAGGAGACGAACAAGATCGTCTCCGTACACATTTCGTCCAAGCTGTCCGCCACCTGCGACAACGCCCGCCAGGCGGCCCAGATCCTGGCCGACCGCGGCGCGCGGATAGAGGTAGTCGATTCGCAGCTGGTCTCCCTGGGCCTGACTTTCGCCACCCTGGCGGCGGCTCGGGTAGCGCGGGAAGGCGGGAATATCGAGCGAGTCAAGGCGGCGGTGGAGAGCACGGTACAGCGTCTCCGCATCTATGTGATGGTGGACACGCTGGAGTTCTTGCGGCGGGGGGGCCGAATCGGGAGGGCGAGGGCGTTCCTAGGGACGATGTTGCGGGTGAAGCCGCTGCTCTCCCTGCGGGACGGCGAGGTCCATCCGGAGGAGCGGGTAAGAACGAAAGGCCGTGCCATAGAGCGGCTGTTTCAGATCGCCACTTCATGCCCCAACGTCCGGGAGGTGGCCCTCGGCTATTCCACCAACCCTCAGGACGCGCACGACTTCCAGCGGCGGCTGCAGGCGGTCCTGCCGCATGTGAACATCTTAGTCACGCGGGTAGGCCCGGTGATCGGCGCCCACGCGGGGCCGGGCGTCCTCGGTCTCGGCGTACTCGAGGGGGAATAGTAGCCGCTTGACGGAGGCGCTACAAAGGCTGCGCAAAGTCCTGGCGCTTGAGCGCTCGCGGAGGTTCGCGGACACGTCGGTCATAGGCGGCCTGGACGCGTACCTGAAACACTTCCTCGCCGAACAGGCCGTCCCGGCCGGCCACCGATTCCAGCAGGTGCTGCGTGCCCTTCCTCCTCGGGGTTATCGGGCGCTGCACCCGGTGCAGCGCCGGCGCGTGGTGGAAGAGCTGGAGGCGGCGCTGGCCGAGCCGATCCCCGATGCTCCCACCCCGCCTATTGAAACCCGAAACTCGAAGGTCGCCCCGGTGCGCCGACAGCCACGAGGGAGTGGAGAGGCGGCACGGTCGCGGCCGCGTGCCATGAGCACGCTGGAGTCGCCGACGGACACGCTCAAGGGGGTGAGCCGCACCTACGCTGGCAAGCTTCGGAAGCTGGGCGTGGAGACGGTGCGCGACCTGCTCTGGTTGTTCCCGTTCCGCTACAACGACTTCTCGCAGGTGCGGCCGATCGCGGGGCTGGTGGTGGGGGAGGAGCAGACGGTGCTGGGCGACGTGTGGTCGGCCGGCGCCGGCCTGGTAGGCCGCCGCAAGGCCAGCGAGGCGGTCATCGGCGACGAGACGGGGATGCTGAGGGTGGTGTGGTGGGGCCAGACATATGTGGCGCGCCAACTGCGGGACGGCATGAAGGTCGCTCTCAGTGGAAAGGTAACGGCGTTCCGTGGCCGCAAGCAGATGGAGAACCCGGAGTGGGAGCCGCTGGAGGGAGACTCCCTGCACACGCGAAGGCTGGTGCCTGTATACCCGGGGACGGAGGGCCTGCCCCAGCGGCTCGTGCGACGGCTGGCCAGGGACGCTGTGGACACTTTCGCCGACCGCCTGGAGGAGACGCTGTCGGATGACGTGCGAGGGCGTCTTGGAGTGCTGCCGGTGGCGCCGGCCATGCGTGAAATACATTCCCCGGACTCATTGCGGCAGGCGGAGGAGGCGCGCAGGCGCTTCGCGCTGGAGGAGCTATTGTATATAGAGCTGGGGGTGGTGCGACGGCGTCAGCTATGGCAGAGGGTGGGCGCCGCGCCCGAGCTGGCGCTGCCGCGGTCGGTTCGGGACGGGTTCGAGCAGTCGCTGCCCTTCGCTCTGACGGCGGCGCAGCGACGAGCGGTTGACGAGGTGCTGCGGGACGTGGGGCGTAGCGTGCCCATGAACCGTCTCCTCGAAGGCGACGTGGGCAGCGGCAAGACGGTGGTGGCGGCCATGGCGTTGCTGGCGGCGGTGGCCAGCGGCTATCAGGGCGCCATCATGGCCCCTACGGAGGTGCTGGCGGAGCAGCACTACCGTACATTCTGCACGCTGCTGTCGGGTGGGGAGGAGGGGCTATGGCGGGATGTCTTCTCGCCGGGCTATTTGGACAGGCCGCTGCGGGTGACGCTGCTGCGGGGGAGCCTGCCGTCTTCGGAGAAGGGGGCGGCCCAGGACAGCATCGCGCGGGGGGAGACGGACATCGCCATCGGCACGCAGGCGCTGATCCAGGGGGAGGTGTCGTTCCAGCGGCTGGGGCTGGTGGTCGTGGACGAGCAGCACCGCTTCGGGGTGGAGCAGCGGGCGGCGCTGCGGCAGAAGGGGGCCAGCCCGCACGTGCTCGTAATGACGGCGACGCCCATACCCCGGACCCTGGCCCTCACAGTTTACGGCGACCTCGACGTCACCGTCCTAGACGAGATGCCTCCCGGGCGCCCGCTGGTGAAGACCTACCGCCTGCGCCCCGACCAGCGACAGCAGGCCTACGACTTCCTGCACAAGCAGGTGCGCGCTGGCCGACAGGCGTACATCATCTGCCCGCTGGTGGAGGAGTCGGAGGCGGTGGCGGCACGAGCGGCGGTGCAGGAGCACGAGCGGCTGCGCTCGGGGGTGTTCCCGGACCTGCGTCTCGGTCTGCTCCACGGCCGCATGACGCCGGGCGCGAAGGATGCGGAGATGCGGGCCTTCCGGGATGGTGCTCTCGACGTGCTGGTGTCAACGGCAGTGGTGGAGGTGGGGATCGACGTCCCCAACGCCACCGTGATGCTGGTGGAGGGTGCCGACCGCTTCGGGCTGGCCCAGATCCATCAGTTCCGGGGGCGGGTGCGCCGGAGCAGCGAGCAGGCCTACTGCCTTCTGCTGTCGGAGAATCCTTCGGAGGAGGCCCAGGAGCGGCTGCACATCATGGAGACGACGCACGACGGCTTCAAGCTGGCGGAGGAAGACCTACGCCTGCGCGGGCCGGGAGAGTACTTCGGCACGCGGCAGTCAGGTTTGCCTGATCTGAAGGTTGCGCGTTTAACAGATGTGGCTCTGATAGAGCAGGCGCGTGCGGAGGCGACGCGCATCCTGGATACCGACCCGGAGCTGAAGCGGCCGGAGCACCGGGCGCTGGCGACGCGCGTCAGTGAGCTCTGGGGCCGCATCACGGCGGAGGCGTCCTAGCGCCGCCGCGATCGGGCTGCTAGAATTGGGGTTGCGAATGCCGCCCCGCTTTCGGGGCGGTATGGTGCTTTCAGAAGTTCAATGATCAAGCACGAACTGGAGCGCCTCATATCGGAGGCGGTGCGGAAAGCGCAGAGCGCGGGTGACCAGCCCGCTGTCGCCGTGCCGGATGCCTCGCTGGAGCGACCGCAGCGGCCGGAGCACGGCGACTACGCCTCCAGCCTGGCGCTGCGGCTGGCCCGCTCGGCGCGGATGAGCCCCCTCGAGGTGGCGGGGGTCATCGCCAAGCACCTGGCGGTGGACGAGGCCGTGGCTTCGGTGGATGTGGCGCCGCCGGGGTTCGTCAACTTCCGCCTCACCCCATCGTGGCTCACGGGCCAGGTGGACGCCATCCTGCGGGAGGGGGAGCGCTTCGGGGACGCTCCCCTGGGCCAGGGCCAACCTGTACAGGTGGAGTACGTCTCGGCGAACCCTGTGGGCCCGATCCACGTGGGTAACGGGCGCGGCCTGGCACTGGGCGACACCCTGGCCAACGTCCTCGCCGCCGCCGGATATCAGGTGCAGCGCGAGTATCTGGTGAACGACGCCGGTACCCAGACGGAGACGTTCGCCGCTACCCTGTACGCCCGCTACCAGCAGTTGTTCGGCCGCCAGGTGGAGATACCGGAGGGGGGTTACCCCGGCGAGTACATGGTGCGCCTGGCGGAGAGGCTGAAGGAGGAGAAGGGCGATTCGCTGCTGGCGCCGCCGGGGGAGAGCTACCCTGAGGAGGTGCACGACCTGGGTGTGGAGCGGATGATGGAGGTGATTAAGGAGGAACTTGCAGCGGTCGGCGTGCAGTACGATCGCTGGTTCTCCGAGCGCTCCCTCTACGCCGAGAGCACCTATGAGAAGGCGCTGGCGCATCTGCGGGAGGGCGGCTTCGTGACTGAGCGTGAGGGGGCGGTCTGGTTCTCCTCGTCGGAGCTGGGAGACGAGAGGGACAACGTGCTCGTGCGGTCGACGGGCGCACCTACCTACTTCGCCTCGGATATCGCCTACCACTACGATAAGTTCGTACTCCGTGGCTTCCAGCACGTGATCGATGTCTGGGGCGCCGATCATCAAGGACACGTGCCGCGGATGAAGGCGGCGGCGGCCGCCCTGGGCGTGGACCCGGAGCGGCTGACGATAATCATCTATCAGCTGGTCACCGTGAAGCGTGGAGCGGAGGTGGTGCGGCTGTCCAAACGGGCTGGCGAGATCATCGCCCTGCGGGAGGTCGTGGACGAGGTGGGGGCTGACGCGGTGCGCTTCTTCTTCGTGGGTCGGGCCGCGGATTCCCACATGGACTTCGACATCGAGCTGGCCAAGCGCCAGAGCGCGGAGAACCCGGTCTACTACGTGCAGTACGCCCACGCCCGCATCGCCGGCATCCTGGCCCACGCAGCGGAGCGCATTCCCTCCTTCGACGACGGCGACGTGTCGCTGCTGACCCACGAGTCGGAGCTGGCGCTGATCCGCAAGATGCTCCAGCTCCCCGAACTGGTGGAGAGCATCGCCCTCAGCCTGGAGCCGCACCAACTGCCGTACTACGCCTCGGAGCTGGCGACGGCGTTCCACGATTTCTACGAGAAGTGCCGCGTGGTGTCCGATGACGAGGCGCTGTCCAAGGCGCGGCTGAAGCTGGTGGCGGCGGCGAAGCTGGCCCTGGCGCGGGCGCTGGGGCTGATAGGCGTGAGCGCGCCGGAGCGGATGTAGCCGGCCCCATGCCGGAGCTCCCCGTATCGGCCAGCGGTAAGACGGCGGCGGAGGTGGCCCGGCTCTGCGCCCAGGAGGCCGGGCGGATCGCCGTGGCTGCCTTCGGGAGCCGGCAGGAGGTGCAGGTCAAGGGTCGGGGGAACTTCCTGACGGAGACGGACCTGGCAGCGGAGCGGGCGGTGCTGGCGCTGCTGCGAGAGGAGTACCCGCAACATGAGGTTCTGGCCGAGGAGACGGCCGGGAGGGCGACGGGCGAGGGGTGGATGTGGGTGGTGGACCCGCTGGACGGGACGCACAATTTCTCGCGGGGGATACCGTACTTCGCGTTCAGCATCGCGTTGTGCCACGGGCGCGAGCCGTTGCTGGGGCTGACGTATGCCCCGGCGACCGGCGAAGAGTTCTTCGCCGAGAAGGGCCGGGGGCTGATGGTCAACGGGGAGCAGGCACGGGCGTCGGCGGTGGAGCGGCTAGGCGATTGCGTGCTGGGCGTGGACCTGGGCTACGATGACGCGCGAGCGGCGCGCATGCTGGAGTTGGTGGCGGAGGTGTGGCCGGTCCAGAGCGTGCGGGTGATGGGAAGCGCGGCGCTGGGGCTGGCCTACGCCGCCTGCGGGCGCTACGACCTGTTCCTCCATCACTTCCTATATCCGTGGGACGTCGCGGCGGGCATCGTGCTGGTGAGGGAGGGCGGAGGCGCGATCGTCGATCGGGACGGCGATGCCGTGACCATCGACAGCGAAGGCATGGCGGCCGGTGCGCCGGGGGCGGTAGAGGAGATGCTGTCGCTGGTCCGCGGCCGTCCCTGGCGGGAGTAGGCGTCTCGTCAGGCTGGCCTACTGCTCCCGCAGGGCGCGGTAGATGGAGACGGGGGAGGGGATGCCCTTCATGACGGCCGGGCCCAGCGGCTCGAACACTATCCCCTCGAGCCTGTCTGAGGCCTGACGGGCCGTGGCCTCGGAGGCGACGACCTCGCCCGGGGCGGCGATGTCGACGATGCGGGCGGCGATGTTGACGTCGTTGCCGACGAAATCGTCGCCGCGGGGCAGGGGCCTGCCGCTGTGCAGACCGATGCGTACCCAGAGGGGGAAAGCGGAGTTCGCCGCCTCGGCCTCGAACCGCTCCTGCAGGGCCAGCCCGGTGGCCACCGCGTCGCAAGGATCGTCGAACGACAGCATGAGGCCGTCGCCCAGCTCCTTGACGACGCGCGCCCGCGGTGGCAGAGACTCGCGCACGAGCCGCTCCTGGACGGCGAGCAGGTCCAGGACGACCGCGTCGCCGTGGTCGGCGATGAACTCGGTAAAGCCGACGAGGTCGGTGAACATGATGGTGCGCTCTGCCGCGGCGACAGAGACGGAGGGCCCGCGGCTCATGCCAGCTCGACCTCGATCTTTCCGGAGACAGAGGTGACCTCGAGGGGGAAGTCGGAGCCCTGGAGACAAGCGCAATTGATCTTGCCGCTGAGGGAGCGCAGCTTGGCGGCTGGGAGCCGTTCCTCGGGTACCTTGACGGTTATGCCGCCTGAGACGGTGCGGACGTTTACAGGTTCCGTGCCGTCTGTGCCCAGTTCCACGCTGCCGGAGACGGTGCGCACGGTGACGCCGCCGGCGGTGCGGCCGAGCCGGACGTAGCCAGAGACCGTGTCAGCCTCGGCGGGACCGGTGTCGTCGGCATCGATGTGGCCGGACTTTGTGATGAGGCGGCAGAGGCCGGAGCAGCAGGCCACCTCCAGGTCGCCGGAGATGGAGCGGGCGTCCAGGGCGGCGGCCCGATCAACGGAAACGTCACCGGATGTCGTGGTGACGGTGGCGGGGCCAAGATCGCCCTGGAGGCGGACGTCGCCGGAGATGGTGCCGACAGAGAGGGGTGTGCCGGGGGGACAGCGCACCTCCAAGTCGCGAGAGCCGCCGCGGGGCGACCTGATCCCGAGGATGGGGCCCGGGCTCTGCCCGCCATAAAGGAACTCGCCGCGAACGGCGTGCTTGACCAGTCGGCGCAGAAACCTCAGTGGCCGCTTCCGGCGGCGATGGCGCTTCCTGGGGCCTTCCTTCTTCTGCTCCTCGCCGCTACGGGTCTCTACGCGGGCATCATCAGGGGCTTCGACATCGTCGCGTTCCTCCGCGATTACGGTGATGTCGCCGCTGGAGGTGGTGACTCGCAGGGTGTAGCCGGGGGGCAGTTGATGTCGAGCGCTCATGGCGGCCCTAGTTTATCGCAGGCGGCGTTCGCGTGGTGTGACGCGCATCACAGTTCCATAGGGAGGGACGCTGGTCTTGGAGCAGTGCTACAGGCCGTTTATGAAGCGGCGCATGCGTTGGAGCGCCTTCTCGATGAGGGGGCGTGGGGCGGCGTAGCAGCAGCGGACGTGGCCGCGGCCACAGTCGCCGAAGGCGGAGCCGGGGATAACCGCTACCTTCTCCTTGAGCAACAGCCGCTCCGCGAACTCGACATCGTCCAGGCCGGTGGAGCGCACGGAGGGAAAGGCGTAGAAGGCGCCGTGGGGCTCGAAGCAGGTAAGGCCGATATCGTTAAGGCCGGCGACGATGAGCTGGCGGCGGGCGTCGAAGTCGGCTACCATGCGCTGGCTCTCCTCCTCCCCGTTGCGGATCGCCTCTATGGCGGCGTATTGGGAGGGGGTGGGGGCGGACATGATGATGTACTGGTGGATCTTCATCATCGCTTCCAGCAGGTCGGCAGGGGCGCAGACCCAGCCGACCCGCCAGCCGGTCATGGCGTAGGCCTTGGAGAAGCCGCCCAGGAGGATGCTGCGCTCACGCATGCCAGTAAGGGAGGGGAAGCAGGTATGGGGCATACCGTAGGAGAGGCGGTCGTATATCTCGTCGGAGACGACGATGAGGTCGCGTCTGGCGGCCAGGTCGGCGATTTCAGTCAGCTCCTCACGGGTCATTTGGGTGCCGGTGGGGTTGGAGGGGTACCCCAGGAGGATGGCCTTGGTGCGCTCCGAGCAATGGGCCTCTAGGTCGTGGGCGGTGACACGGAAGCTGTTCTCCATGCCGGTGGCGACGGGAACGAAGGTGCCGCTTGAGAGCTGGCAGGCGGGAAGGTAGGCCACGTAGTAGGGGTCCGGGCAGAGGAGCTCGTCGCCGGGGTTGAGGACGGACATGAGGGCCAGCATGAGGCCCTCGGAAACGCCTATGGTGATGAGGATCTCGTTGCGGGGGTCGTAGCGGATGCCGTAGAGTCGCTCTAGGTGGTCGGACACGGCCTCACGAAGTGGGGCCAGGCCGTAGTTGGAGGTGTAGTGTGTGTGGCCCTCGCCGACGGCGTCGAAGGCGGCTTTGGAGAAGCGGTCGGGGGTGACGAAGTCGGGCTCTCCCACGCCCAGGGAGATGACCTTGTCCATGTTGGAGATGAGCTCAAAGAAGCGGCGGATGCCGGAGGAAGGGAGGGCGCGAACCCTGTCGGAGATGAACTCGGGCTTGATGGTATACGAATCTGTCACTTGGCGGTTGCCTCCGGTGGATGTGATGGCCCGTCCACGGGTCTTTCGATTGCGCTCAGGACAGGCTCAGAATGGTTCGACGCTCCAGGCGTCGTTTTGGTAATGGTAGCAGAGGCGCAGCCTGGTGTCATCCCGTTCCCGGCCGGGGGTCAGCCGAACGGTGAAAGAGCGGTGGTCCGGGTGCTGCTCTTGGTGCTCCACCTCGGCGACGGTGCGCCAGCGGTTGCGCCAGAAGACGCGCAGGGGGCGTTCGGGGTAGGTGGTGCCGGCGTAGGCTTCGACGATGGGGGAGGGCGTTGGCGACATGGGGACGTTTGGCTCGAGCTATGGTTTTGCTGAGCCCGCGGCCGGTTTGCGGGCGAAGTACAGGCCGTAGCCGGTGTGCTCGTCGAACGTGCGTTGCGCCTCCCTCATCTCCCGCTTGTGCACGGAGTTCCGCATCTCGCGGTCGAATATGGAGGCAAAGAAGGGCTTCAAGGCGCGGAAGCCGTCGATCTGCAACTGCTCCAGCATGTCCTGCCTTGCGGAGATATCGCCGGTCTCGACTTGGACGGATGCGAAGCCGGCCTCTTCCAGCAAGCGCTGGTGCTCGTGGGGGTCCACGGGGACAGCCAGGGCGCCCGGCACCCTGGGAGCGGCACCACGAATGGCGGCCAGGAAGTCGTCGGGCGGGGGCTTCAGGAAGGTGACCTCGTTGTTCATGAGGAAGCCCCCAGGCTTGAGGACACGGTGGAACTCCTTGACGGCGCTGGTCCTGTCCTCCAGGAAGGCCAGCACGGACTCGCAGATGACGCTGTCGAAGGAGGCATCGGCGAAGGGCAGGCGGCGGGCGTCCGCCCGGGCCAGCGCCACGCTATCTTCGACGCGCATGGAGCGAACGCGCTCGCGGGCCCGGGCCAGCAGGTGGGACTCCAGGTCGACGGCCACGACGAAGGCTTGGTGCTGCTTGGCGGCGGTGCAGGCGGTATGGCCGCTGCCGCAGCCGACCTCGAGGATCCGCTGACCCGCCTTGAGGTCGCACATCTGAAGCAGGTCGCCGGTGGCCTTGAGGCCGCCGCGGTGTCCGACGACGCCCATATCCTTGGTCCGCTGAAGGAAGTGGGCGTATCTCTCTAGCGTCTGTTCCAGGAGGCTAGCGCTTGTTTCGCTCACGGTACCGAGGCTGTATGGATTGTAACGGTTCGTCGATGCTGGAGAGGACCGCCGGTCATGCCTGCTCCCTTCGCTGCTCCGGGTAGCCTCGCGCGGCGACGGGCCAGACATCGATGACGGTCTCACCGTCAAGGGCGTAGAGGACATCGTGGAGGTTGATGGTGGGATCGATGTGTGAGGGCCAAAGCAGGATGCGGCCGCCGGGCTGGATATCGGCGTCCGCTGGCAGGGAGATGAGGGCGTGCTCGTCACTGAGTTGGAGCACGGAGGCACCTTCGATGTCTTTTACCGATGGGTTACCGTGATCCATGGTGCAGGACTTGTGGCCGCAGTCGGCTACGCAGAGGGTGGGCGAGGGACGGCTGAGTACGGTGCCCAGCACCGAGAGGGCCTGCTCGAACGGGATGTCCAGCTTGGCGTAGGCGGTGTCCATGAGGACGTAGGAGCCGGCCTGGATCTCGGTGACGCCGTCCATGCGGCCGGAGATATCGTAGGTGCCGGTGCCGCCGGCGCTGACGATGTCGCAGGGCAACCCCGCGTCGTGGATCATGCGCACGGTGGAGAGGAGGCGTTCCATGGCCTGGCGGGCGTTGGCCTCGCGGCGGGCGCGGTCCTCGATGCCGACGACGTGGCCCTCGTAGCCCATGACGCCGCGCAGGCCGACGCCGGGAGTGTCGGCGACACGTCGGGCCAGGGCGAGGGCCTCCTCCCCGGGGGCGATGCCGCAGCGGGGCAGGCCCACGTTGACGTCCACCAGCACGCCGACCTCGACGCCTGTGTCGCTGGCGGCGGCGGCGATGTCCTGGAGGGCGGCCTGGGAGTCGACGGCCACCTTGATATCGATGCGCTTGGCGAGGGCGGCGACGCTCTTTGCTCTGCCGGGGCCGAGTACCTCGTTGGCGATGAGGATGTCGTCGCAGAACTCGGCGGCGATTTCGGCCTCAGAGACAGTGGCGCAAGTGAGGCCGGTGCAGGAGCCGCCCGGACGGGCGCCCGTCGGGGCGGCGGCGAGCTGGCGGTGGGCGATCTCCGGGGTCTTGTGGGCCTTGAAGTGGGGCCGCAGCTTGCACGGCCCTTCGGCGAAGAACTCCGACATGCGGCGGATGTTGCGCTCCATGGCGGGCACGTCCACCACCAGGGCCGGCGTTGGGATGTCGGCGACAGTGCGGGGGCGAGTCATGCCTCCACCGCCTTCAGGACGCGGAGGGCGCGCAGGGTGATCCACCTGCTGGGCTGCCCCTTTTGTTCGATGTCGATCCACATCTTGCCGTTCAGCGTCCGTTCTAGCTTCCATCTGCCCTTGCTGTCCTGCTTGGAGAGCACTGATTCGATTGCGTTGGACAGACGTGGGTCTCCGGCTTGCCCGAGGCAGGCCAGCACCTCTAGCGCCTCCAGGATGTCGCTAGTGTAGCTCAGGGGGTAGCCGAACTTGAACCAACTGGAGCTTACGCGCTCGTAGTGGGGGTAGTCGGCCTTCGCCAGGTCATAGCTCAAGAGGAAGTCGACGCCAGCGTCGATGGCTCTGGCTACCCCCAACGAGCGGGCCTCGGGCGGAAGGAGGCTGAACGCCTTCAGGGCCTTGACGGCGCCCCACGCGCAGGGAAGGGCGGCGTTAGCGACGCAGGCGAAACCGGGGCCGGTGGTGCCGGACTTGTAGTACGTTGTCTCCTCGCCGAGGATGGCCGCAGCCTGCCAGGTCAACGCCCGCTGAATGCGCTCGTCGTCGGCGGACAGGCCCAGGGCGAGAAACGCGTACAGGAGGTTACCGTTGAGGCAGTGGACGACTCCGCTGGGCGTCCCATTGATGGAGAGGCCGCCGCTCGTGGCCTGGTTGTGATCGAGAACGTACTCGCAGCTCCGGCGGATGCGTTCGTCGGCGCCGTCCGCGGCGAGGTCCGCGAGAAACAGGAGTTGCCAGGTGGTGGCGGTGTACTTGGGCGAATAGCCCTGGCCCGGCTTCACCCAGTAGCCGTCGGGGTGGCGGTTGGCGAGGATGGTTCGGATGGGTTCGCTCTCCATGATGGTGGCCCGCGCTGCCTGCACCTCGGGATCGTGCTCTCCACGTCCGAGGAGGTCGCGGAGGGCGAAGTAGCGGACGGAGGGGTCCTCCGGCTCCAGAAGCCAGGGCAGGGGGTCGCCGCTGAGGGCTGCGGACGGGCTGGCGGTCATGGTCTACATAAGTGTGTATTCAGGCCTTCTTGCCTGTGCCTCATAGCCTTCGTCAGCCTCCAGACTTGGCTGCCTAGCCGCTTCAAGAGCCAACTGGTCACAGCGCTCGTTCTCATCTTGTCCTGAGTGACCCCTGACCCATTCGAATTCGACTTCGTGATGCTCGCACAGGGCCAAGAGCCTCTCCCACAGGTCAGGGTTTAGCGCTGGTTGCCGCTTGTTGCGTCTCCAGCCATTTGACCGCCACTTCCTCGCCCACCCACGGTGCATTGCCTTGACCAGATATTGCGAGTCGCTGTGGAGCGTCACTCGGCATGGCTCCTTAAGGGCTTCCAGGCCGGCGATCGCGGCGAGGATCTCCATGCGATTGTTTGTGGTCTTCCGGTAACCGTGCGACAGCTCCCTACGGTGGCCCTTGTAGAGGAGGACAACGCCGTATCCGCCGGGGCCCGGATTGCCAATACATGCTCCGTCAGTGTAGATGGTAACGTGCTTGAGATCGGGCATCTGCATTCACGACGATTGTGGCTTACGGCAACAGATCTTCAACCTGAATTGGGAACCCAGCCTTCTGCAGGTTAGCGGCCAAATGGTTCTTCGTCTCATCGACTCGCTTGTGAAACGGCAAGTAGATGAGTCCTTCGATATCGGACGGCCTTTCAAGGTCATCACCTTTGACGAGGATCGCCACCTGCTTTCGTCCTAGCTTTGCCAGCACCATTCCCAGTTCCAGCACTACGTTCTGCCTGGCTCGTGGCCGTATCTCATCTGTCTGACCGTGGCGATGTCCTTCATCATCGGGAGTCAGAAGTACACAGGCAAAGTCAGCCTCAGTGAGGGTCTCCAGTTTCTCTATGATAGTGTCTCCGCCAGCCGGTATGTTCTGCAGGACGATGGGCTCCAACCTCAAGCGTCGCAGTATTAGTTCCAGTTCTTCTCGTGCTTGGCTGTCGTGGCCATACACGATGAACACCCGGCGCGGAGGAGATTCATCGGCTGTTCGAACTTCTTGGGTGGTGGCACCACTGGCTGTTGGCTGCTCTGCAAAGAGGGACTCCGCCTGGGATTTGATTTCGGATGCCTTTCCACCAAGCGTAACCCGGCCCGTCGTGTACCAGTTGACGCGCGTCTCGTCAACTAGCGCGTATTGGATTCCGTTCTGGATTTCTCTTGCAGAGCTGAGCCAGCCTTTCTCAGTGAGTAGCTGTTCTACCTGGTCCTTTGTCCATCGCGCCATTTTGCCTTGCCCCCTGAGGACACTGTGAATTGGCCGCTGCTAGGGCTTCAGAATGTTAATTATACCGCCTACAGCTCCGGGTGCTGCTTGTGCCAGTCGGTGGCCTGCTCGTAGGCGTGGGCGACGCGGAAGAGGGTGGGCTCGTCGAACGGCTTGGCGAGAACCTGAACGCCGATGGGCAGCTTCGCGCCGTCGGGCGCCTGGCTGAAGCCACAAGGGACGGAGATGCCCGGCAGGCCGGCGATGTTGACGGGGATGGTGCAGACGTCGCTGAGGTACATCTGGAGGGGATCGTTCACCTTCTCGCCTATCTTGAAGGCGGGTGTTGGCGAGACCGGCGTCACGAGGACGTCGTGGTCCTCGAAAGCGGCGTCGAACTCGCGGCGGATGAGAGTGCGCACCTTCTGGGCCTTCAGGTAGTAGGCGTCGTAGTAGCCGGCGGAGAGGGCGTAGGTGCCCAGCATGATGCGCCGCTTCACCTCGTCGCCGAAGCCGAACTGGCGGGTCTTCTCCATGTTGTCCCACATGCTCTCGCCTTCGGTGTGGGAGTAGCCGTACTTGACGCCGTCGTAGCGGGCCAGGTTGGCCGAGGCCTCGGAGGGGGCGATGATATAGTAGACGGCCAGGGCGTGGTCGGTGGAGGGGAGAGAGACCTCACGGTCCACCTCGGCGCCGAGTCGCTCCATCTCGTCGATAGCGGCGTCGACGGCCTGGCGGACGTCGTCGTTCATCCCCTCGACGAAGTACTCGCGGGGGACGCCGATGCGCAGGCCACGCAGGTCGGGGGTGAGGGCGTCGGTGACGGTGGGGACATCGAGAGGGGCGGAGGTGGCGTCGCGGGGGTCGTGGCCGGCGATGGCCTCGAATACGAGGGCGGCGTCGCGGACGGAGCGGGCGAAGGGACCGATCTGGTCCAGGGAGGAACCGAAGGCGACGAGGCCGAAGCGGGAGACGCGGCCGTAGGTGGGCTTGAAGCCGACGACGCCGGTGAGAGAGCCAGGCTGACGGATGGAGCCGCCGGTATCGGAGCCGAGGGCGTAGGGAGCCATACCGGCAGCGACGGCGGCGGCGGAACCGGAAGAGGATCCGCCGGGGACGCGGTCCAGAGCCCAGGGGTTGGCGGTGGCGCCGAAGGCGGAGTTCTCGCCGGAGGAGCCCATGGCGAACTCGTCCATGTTCACCTTGCCCAGCATCACGAACCCGGCTTCCTGAAGGCGATCGATGACGAAGGCGTCGTAGGGAGGGACGAAGCTCTCCAGGATGCGGGAGCCGCAGGTTGTGCGGACACCCTTGGTGCAGATCACGTCCTTGATGGCGGCCGGAACGCCGGTGAGGGGGCCGGCCTCGCCGGCGGCGATGCGCTGGTCGGCGGCGCTGGCCTGGGCCATCGCCCCGTCCTCGGTGAGGGCGAGGAAGGCGTGGACGCGGTCGTCGACGGAGGCGATGCGCTCCAGGGCGGCGCGGGTGAGCTCCACCGATGAGACCTCGCGGCGGGAGAGGAGGTCGGCGGCCTCGTGGACGGTGAGCCAGTGCAGGGGTTGGGGTGTCATTCGAGCACGGCGCGGACGCGGAAGAGATCACCCTCGCGCTGAGGGGCGTTAGACAGGATATCCTCCTTGTCGAAGGAGGGCCGGGGCTCATCGTCCCGCATGACGTTGTGCATGGCGAGGGTGTGGGCGGTGGGTGGGACGTTCTCCGTGTCCGCTTCCTGAAGGCGCTGGAAGTAGTCCAGGATCTGGGAGAGCTGGTCCTGGAAGCGGGACATCTCGTCCTCACTCAGGCCGACGCGGGCAAGGCGAGCGATGTGTTTGACTTCTTCCGGGGTCAGAGGCAAGAGGAACTCTCCTGCGGCCGATATGCGGTAGCTTGGAAACCATTATAGCAGCGTGACGTTTTACAGAAAGGCCGGTGTTTGAGCCTCGGTTCGAACACCGTATAGGATGGATTGCAGTGAGTGAGCAGCAGGCTGTGGGGACAGTGGATAAGCGAGCCTCTCTGGGTCATCCCAGCCAGATCTGGACGCGCGGGCTGGAGCGGCGACTGGAGATGGTGCGAAGGGAGGTGCCGCTGGAGGGGAAGCGTGTCCTGGACGTCGGCTGCGGGATGGGAGAGTTCGTCAGGCGGCTGCGGGAGTTTTCCCGCGATGTGTGCGGGGTGGACATCGACGCGGAGCGTGTGCGACAGGGGGCGGAGCGGGTGCCGAACCTGGCGCTCTCCGTGGGCGAGCACCTCCCCTTCGGGGATGATACCTTCGATGTGGTGCTGCTGCATGAGGTCATCGAGCATGTGGCGGATGATCTGGCGACGCTGCGGGAGGCGCGGCGCGTGCTGAGGCCGGACGGTAGGGCGGTGATCTTCTGCCCCAACCGGCTGTACCCGTTCGAGACGCACGGCGTGTTCCTGGGGAGGCGGTACGTATTCGGGAACGTGCCGCTGGTGAACTGGCTGCCGGATGCTGCCCGCGACCGGCTAGTGCCTCATGCGAGGGCGTACACGCGCAGGGACATTCAACGGCTGTGCCGCCGGGCAGGCCTGCGGGAGCGGTTGCACACATACGTATTCCCCGGGTTCGACCACGTGGTGGGACGGCGCCCAGCGCTGGGTAAAGTGCTGCGGGCGGTGCTACAGCCGGTGGAACGGACTCCGCTGCGAATCTTTGGGCTATCACACTTCGTTGTACTAGGGAAGGTCTGATCTCTTCATGGCACGGATATACAGGTACAGGCGAAACCGCGTGAAGCGGGCGGCCTACCAGCGCAGCCGTCTAATGCGCTCTCGCTGGCACTGGCTTCTCAGCATGGGGGTGGTCGCCTTCCTGGGCAGCCTGGTGACCGTCGGCGTGCTGGGCTTCCTGATCTACCGCACCTACGCCCACGACCTTCTGCCCCCGGACGAGGCCATCGCCAGCTCCACCAAAGGCGCGAGCATCGCTTACGACCGCAACGGCGAGAAGCTGTACACATACATCGATCCCTTGGGCGGCCTGCGCGATCCGGTGCCCCTGGAGGAGATATCGCAGTACATGATCGATGCCACCGTTTCCACGGAGGACGCCAGCTTCTACAGCAACCCGGGAGTCAACTTCAAGGGGCTGCTCAGGGCGGCTGTGGAGAACCTTACCCCCTTCGGCCCAGGTTTCCTGGAGGGCAGCGGCGGCAGTTCCATCACACAGCAGTTGGTGAAGAACGTCTACATCGAGCCGGGGGAGCGATTCGACCGTCGCATAGAACGCAAGATTAAGGAAATGGTGATCGCCCTGGAGCTGAAGCGCAGCTACTCCGACGATCAGATCCTGGGGTGGTACCTCAACTCCATCTACTACGGCAACTTCGCCTACGGTGTGAAGGGGGCCGCTCAGCGCTACTTCGGCGTTTCCGCCAAGGACCTGACGCTTGCCCAGGCGGCTATGCTGGCGGGCATACCGCAGGCGCCCGGCCGCTACACGCCGGTGCTGCCCGATAACTTGGAGCGGGCGAAGGAGCGGCAGAAGGAAGTGCTGGACTTGATGGTCAAGCACGGCTACATCACCGAGGCCGAGTCTGAGACGGCGGCGGCCGAAGAGCTGACGTACGACACCCCGGGCTTCTTCATCAAGGCGCCCCACTTCGTGTTCTACGTACAGGACCAGGTGCGCAAGATGTGCGAGAAGGGGATGTTCGATACCCCGGGCAACGTATCCTGCGACAAGGTGGTGTTCCAGGGTGGCCTGCGCATAACCACCTCTGTGGACATGGGCCTCCAGCGCATAGGCGAGGGGATAGTGGAGGAGATCATCGGCCAGAACGAGGACCGGTTCGGCGGGCACAACGGTGCCCTGGTGGCCCTCCGCACCGGTACCGGGGAGATCCTGACCTACGTGGGCAGCCGCGACTTCTTCCGCGACGACATCGAGGGTCAGGTGGACATCGTGACAGCCCAGCGCTCGCACGGCTCGTCGATGAAGCCGTTCACCTACCTAACGGCGTTCGAGCAGGGATGGGTGCCTTCGACTATCGTGCAGGACTCGCCGCTGACGCTGGACGTGGGCGGCTACCAGCGGGCCGTGAACAACTGGAACTTCGCCCATCTGGGCAACATCACGGTCCGCAAGGCGCTTTCAGAGTCCGTAAACGTGCCGGCGGTAAGGACCGTGATGGAGGTGGGGGTCACGGAGTACCAGAAGACGGCGCACCGCATGGGGATTACGGACCTGCAGCGCAACGACTGTGGGCCGGTCATCACCCTGGGCTCCTGTGAGGTGAAGATGCTTGACCAGGCCTACGCCTACAGCGTGCTGGCCAACAACGGCAAGATGTTTGGCATGCCCACGGTGGAGGACCTGCCGGACGGCTTCCGCGAGCTGGACCCTGTGTCCGTGCTGCGGATCGAGGACGCGAACCGGAACGTCCTGTACGAGTTCGAGAAGCCTGAGGAGCGGCAGGTGGTGAGGGCTGAGCACGCCTACATGATCACGGATATCCTCTCCAATGAAGCGATCCGCTGGAGTCAGCTCACCTTCGGCCGGACGGCCGCGTCAAAGACCGGGACCAGCGAGGACTTCCGCGATAACGTGCTGCTGGGCTACACGCCAGGGCCGGACGGCCTGGCGGTGGATGTGTGGATGGGGAATGCCGACAACACGCCGATGGCCAACAACGCCTTCAGCTCCGCTGGCGCCGGCCCCATCTGGAAGACGTTCATGGAGCAGGCCCACGAGTACCTGAAGATTCCCGATGCGGAGTTCGAGGTGCCGGATGGCATCGTGACCTCCTGGTGCGGCGGGCGGATGGAGGTCTTCGTCGAGGACGAGGAACCTACGAAGCCGGGGATCTGCCGGGCGCCGAGGCCTGTCAGCGATGGACCGGAGACGACGCCGACGCCCACGCCCAGAGTGCCCAGGTTCCCAACGGACACCACACCCACGCCCACAGCGACGCCGGAGCCTGAGCCCACCCGTACGCCCCGGCCCCCGCGCGAGCCCACGCCTACACGCGAGCCCACGCCTGAGGCCACGCCTGAGCCCACACCTAAGCCCACGCCTAAGCCCACGCCTAAGCCTGAACCCTCGCCGACGCCGACACCGGTGCCCACGGAGACGCCTGTGGCTTCGCCGACGCCTCCGCCGGAAGAGCCCCCCGATGGGGGCGATGGCGATGCCGCCGGGCGAACCTGAGGGCAGCGCAGGGCCAGGGACCGATAGCCCAAGTGCCTCTGCCGTGCCTAGCCTAGCCTCGATGGCCAGGGTCCCGCACTTCCCCTAGTGGCAGAGTCGACGGAGGGGCCGAACACGTCCGAGATCCACCGCGGCCGCCGCCCAGGGGACATCTTCCTGCGGCGGCCGCGGCCGCGCCGCCTGGCCTTGCACCGTGTTTTGGGGGCGCCGGCGCTGTTCAGCACTGCCTATGGCGATGTGGGGTCTTCGATCTACTACGCGCTAGGCGTCACGGCCCTATTCGCGCTGGGTCTCACGCCGCTGGCCTTTGTTGTCGCGGGGCTGCTGTTTGGTGCTCTTGCCCTGACATACGCTGAGGGGACCACAGCGATCCCGGAGGCAGGCGGTGCCAGCTCATTTGCACGACGCGGGTTCAACGACTTGGTGAGCTTCATCGCCGGGTGGGCGCTGGCCCTCAACTATGTTGTCACCATGGCCATATCGGCGTTCGCGATCCCGCACTACCTGGCTGTGTTCGTGCCGCCGCTGGGCGAATGGCCGGCCACTAGCATTGCCGCGATTGCCATCCTAGGGGGACTGGCGACGATCAACATACTTGGCATTCGCGAATCGGCCCGGATAAACATCGGCCTCGCGGGGCTGGATCTCCTGACGCAGGCCTTGCTCGTACTGGTGGGTCTGATCTTCCTATTCAACTTCAGGACGATAATCGATAACGTACATCTCGGTGAGGCACCGGAGTGGGACAGGTTGGCCGTTGGCGTAGCCATCGCTATGATCGCGTTCACGGGGATCGAGACCATGTCCAACCTGTCGGAAGAGACGCGTAATCCGTCCAGGAACGTGCCTCGAGCGATGCTGTCAGTTTTCGTAACGATACTCGCGATGTACACGCTGATCCCGTTGGTGGCATTGAGCGCCATGCCAGTGTCCTTCGATGCAGGAAAAGGCGAGTTCACTACGGACCTAGTTGAGAAGTTCGTTGAGGACCCGGTACTGGGAATCGTAGAGCACCTGCCCGGCGTCCTTGAGGCCACTTTCGCGGTCTGGGTGGGCTTACTGGCCGCGACCATTCTGCTCATCGCGACCAACGCTGGAATGATGGGCATGTCGCGGCTGGCGTACTCTTTGGGGCGCCACCGTCAACTGCCGCCCCTGCTGAGCCGCCTGCATCCGGTGAGGAGGACCCCCGCAGTTGCGATCGTGATATTCACGGCGTTTGCCGCCCTGCTGGTAGTTCCGGGGAGGTTGGATCTCCTGGCGGGCGTGTACAGCTTCGGTGCGATGCTGACTTTTTCTTTCGCCCACATCTCCATCATCGCGCTGAGGATCAAAGAGCCCCAGATGTCGAGGCCCTTCAAGGTTCCGTTCGGTCTGCGGCTGCGGGGACGGGAGATCCCTCTGCCCGCCGTCGTTGGCCTGATGGGTACGATGTCCGCCTGGGCTGTAGTGGCGATCAATCAACCCCTCAGCAGGTATCTGGGCCTGGCCTGGATGCTTGGTGGCTTGTGCGTTTTCTTGCTATACCGGCGAGCCATCCGCGAGTCCCCGATGAAAGCTCTCACCAGGTCTGACACCGACATCTGACACTAGCAAGAAGACTGAGCTGAGACCTAGCGCAAAATGGCCTCTCTGCACCTTGGCGTGCTAGTGTAGTGCGGTGACATCTGGAGGCAGCTCAATCCCCTAGACGGTCGACTTGACAGAGGGGCCGAACGTATCCGAGATCCGCCGCGGCCGCCGGCCGGGCGATGTCTTCCTGCGTCGGCCGCGGCCGCGCCGCCTGGCGTTGCACCGGGTGTTGGGGGTGCCGGGGCTGTTCAGCGCCGCTTACGGCAATGTCGGCTCATCGATCTACTATGCTTTGGGGGTCACCGCGCTCTACGCGCTGGGGTTGACGCCGCTTGTTTTTCTCGTCTCTGGGCTGTTCTTCGGGGCGACGGCGCTGACCTACGCTGAGGGGACGGCGGCGATGCCCCAGGCCGGGGGCTCTATGGCCTTCGCCAGGCGGGCCTTCAGCCCCTTGGTGTCGTTTGGTGTGGGCTGGGCGCAACTCCTGAACTATATGGTGACGGTGGCGATCTCCGCCTTCGCCGTGGCCAACTACTTATCGGTGTTCTGGGAGCCCCTGGGTGAATGGCCCTGGAACAGCATCTTTGGCATAGGTGTGGTTCTTCTTCTCACCGTGGTCAACGTCATCGGCGTGCAGGAGTCGTCCCGGGTGAACATCCTGCTGGCGCTGGTGGACCTGCTGACCCAAGCGCTGCTGGTCGTGCTGGGTCTGATTCTGGTACTCAGCGTTGGCCTGCTCATCGATAACGTGATACACCCACAGGGCGTGATGGAGGACATCAGCCTGGGCACGGCCCCCACGTGGGACCGCTTCATACTGGGGATCGCCATCTCCATGATCGCTTTCACCGGCATCGAGACGGTGTCCAACCTGGCGGAGGAAACGAGGAACCCAGCCAAGAACATCCCGCGGTCGGTGCTTTCAGTATTCGCCACAGTGCTAGTGATGTACACGCTGATCCCGGTGGTGGCGTTGAGCGCCATGCCTGTGGTTGAGAAGGCGGACGGAGGCTTCACGACGGACCTCAGCGAGAAGTTCATCAACGACCCGGTGCTAGGGATTGTGGAGAACCTGGGGGTGGGGTTCTCGGCGATACTGGAAGTGTGGGTGGGTATCCTGGCGGCGACGATCCTGTTCATCGCGACGAACGCTGGTATGTTGGGGATGTCGCGCTTGGCCTACTCCATGGGGCAGCACCGCGATCTGCCGCCAGCGCTGACTCGCCTGCACCCGACGCGGCGGACGCCGGCGATGGCGATCATCGTCTTTGGAGCTCTCTCAGCGCTGCTAATCATCCCCGGAGAGGTGGAGATTCTGGCGGCTGCCTACGTCTTCGGGGCGATGCTTTCGTTCACCTTTGCTCACGCATCAATCATCGGGTTGCGGGTGCGGGAGCCGGGGATGGCGCGGCCGTTTCGAATTCCCGTGAACCTGCGCGTGCGGGGCCGGGAGATACCTGTTACAGCGGTCGTTGGTGGGATGGCGACGCTGTTTGCTTGGCTTGTGGTGGTGGTGACGGAGGCGTCGGGGCGGATTATAGGCTTCTCCTGGCTGGGACTGGGATTGCTGGTGTATCTGGCCTACCGGTGGCGCAAGCGGGCGCGGCCGGAGGCGGCGCGGCCGGACTAGGCTAGGCCTCCGCCAGCAGGCGGTCGAGGTCGGCCTCGCTAGTGAGGCCGCGGGCCAGCCGCACGAAGTCGGTGACGGAGCCGGCGTGGTCGCGCAGGCGCTGGAGCTTGGGGCCGATGGGGTCGATGGAGCTGGGGGTGTCGGCGTAGGAGCCGAAGAAGGCGAAGTAAGCCTGGTTGATGCGGCGGATGTAGACCCTCTGCTGTTCGAAGTCGTCCCGCTTCTCCTCCATGAGCCGCTCCGCCTGATCTATCTGTCCCTGGGCCAGGAGCTCCTCGACGCGGAGGCGGAGGGCGCGCATCTCGGCCCGGAAATCGAAATCGCTGGGCGTCCCGGCGGGCGAGGGTGATTGCTGGGAGGGGGAGCCGTAGCGCTCGATGAACAGGTCGGCCAGCTCGCTGCCGGCCATGCTGGCGAGGGTCTCGTTGAGGGTGCGCGCCTCGCCGCCGCGGAAGTAGCTGCGGCCCAGCGGGTAGAAGAACAGGTACTGGTGGAGCCATTCGTGGATGGCCGTCTCGACCACCTCGTGGTAGGGGGCGAGCTCGGGGATGACGCTGGGGTAGGTGGCGACCCCGCCCGTGTTGACGACGCGGGCGGAGACGCCCGTCTCCTCCGCTTCGCTCTCCACGGCGACGACGGCCTCCGGCTCTAGGCCGGGGGCGAGCAGGTAGGAGCGGTCCAGCTCGATGCGGTCGCGGGGGGAGACAGCCAGCACCTTGGGAGGGCGGTCCAGCTCGAAGTCCAGAGGCGGGAAGAAGAAATCGATGTCGGAGAACAGGGGCGGGTTCATGACGAATCCATGGTCGTGCAGAAGGTCGCTTATGCGGCCCTCCAGTATCTCCTCCACGTCGTTCTCGATGCCGTCGCGCTCCCGGCGGGCCTCCGCGAGCGCGGGGGGATCAGTGCCCTCGCGCTCCAGGGCCCCGATGTGGTCGGCCAGCTCGAAGTAGCGGCGCAGGAGGGCGTCCTCCTCGGCCTGGCTGCGGCCTCCGTCGAACGCGGTGGCCAGCTTGTATAGCCACTTTTGGGGGAAGTAGCGCAACTCCCAGCCCAGGACATCGTAGGCGTTGCGGTTGGCGACCGCGTCTATCGGGTCACCGGAGGAGAGGTCGCGGAAGAGGAGAACACCGCCGGCGACCGCGGTGGCGGCGATGACGGCGAGGATGCCCAGGTAGGCGGCGAGGAGCGCGCGGTGCATGATATCGAGCGAGACGATGGGCTGAAGGGAAGCAAATCTATTATAGCTGAGCCCCCACGGTGCGGCGGCTCACGGGATGGCAATCAGCGCAGCTCGACCCGGCCCTTAGGGGTCTGAAGGATGGCCACCAGGGCGGCCGTAGGGCTTCGCGCGACGGCTAGGTCCACCTCTAGCGCACGGAGCAACGATTGGACCAGCTCCGGTTGCGGGTGGTAGTCGCTTTCGCTACCAGGAACGCGCGCCATGCTGACGCCAGGCGGACGTTAGAGGTGAGTTGGAGACCTCTCCGTCTCCCCCAAGAAATTCGTTCGGGGTGAGCCTTCAGTCTCCCTTCTCGCTTGCTGCAGCGGTAGCACGGCAGCCGGTTTCATGGCCGAACAGTGATGCCCGTCACTGCATCCTGGCGGCACAGGCTCTAGTCTGGCAACGGTGAAGCGTCTGCGACGGGGGGTCGAATCATGACTACGGTCGTTGGCGTCACGGCAAAGGTCCCGAGGCTTGCCGTCTGGCAGCGACGGGAGGCGACCGTCCCGTGCACGAGTAGTATGGGGCCGTGAAGGCTCAATCTGTGGGAGGTGCACCATGAAGTCTCCGCTGAAGTCTGTTCTCACCCTGACGGCTCTCATCGCTGCTGCCTTCCTTGTCCTGGCGGTCGCCTGTGGGAATGATGAGGAGGGGCCGGCTGCCGTGGAAGAGACTCCCGAGGGGACACCGCCCGACGAGGTGGGCGAGCTGCCGTCTATTCCTGGGTACCCCGGAGCCGAGGAGATCTACAGCGGTACGTTCACCGGGGCAGGAGACTTCCCCGTTCCCCACGTCGGCGATGAGGGCCTCGAGCCCGAGGACTATGGCAATGTCCAGTACACCACCTACGAGACCCGTGACTCCCCTGAGAATGTCCTCGACTTCTACAGCAGGGAGTTCGAAGGCTGGGAAGAGGAATGGACGTTCAGCGTGGAGGAGTTGCGGCGGAAAGGCGAGGTAGTGGTCTGGAGCAAGGACGACGGGGATATCGCCGCTTGGCTGTCTGCCTTGAAGGCTCGGCACCGGGAGGGAACGACTGAGATTGTCGTTGCCGTGGGAGCTCGCCAGCCGTAGAAGCGAAGAGCCAACATGGCGCCGCATACTGCCTCCCGGCGAACGTCCGCCAGCTATAGGGTGAGGAGTGGCAGGGGCGGCCCCGTCCTTCGGGCTGGCGTGGCGATTCGTTCGGCCTGGGCGGGGGCTACTCTCGCGCGACGAGGGGGAGGGTGCCCTGGTCCTCGAATCGGAAGTCAGCGGAGCGCGCCAGTTGGGCGTAGGACCCGAATCCCTGCTCGCCATCCTCGTCCACGAGGTCGAGGGGGTCGAAGTGGTCGTCCTCATCCGGGCTGAACTGCCGACGAATCTCGTAGGTGGTAGTCCTCTCAGCGGGGATACGGCCGATGTCGCGGATGAGGTGGCGCATCTCGCGGGGCTTCAGGCGCTGGCCGTAGGCGGCGCCGGCGGTGGTGGAGATGGACTCGTTGATGAGGGTGCCCATGAAGTCGTTGCAGCCGGCGTTGAGGCAGACCTGCGCGAGCTTGGGGCCCTCCTTAACCCAGGAGGCCTGGATGTTCTTGATCCAGTTGTTGAGGACGATACGGGAGACGGCGTACATCTTGACCACTTCGGGGCCGGTGGCGCCGGGCCGGACGTCTGGGACGAGGCCCTTCTTGTACATGGGGGCCTCCTCGGAGATGAAGGAGAGGGGGACGAACTCGGTGAAGCCTGCCCGGCCGGGGCCGCTGGTCTGGCGCTGGATGTCGCGAAGGAGGACTACGTGCGCGGCTTTGTGGCGGGAGGTCTCGACGTGGCCGTACATGATGGTGGAGGTGGTGGGGATGCCGAGGCCGTGGGCTGTGGTGATGACCTCGATCCACTGGGCGGTGGTGATGCGCCCGGGCGAGATGCGATGGCGGAGCTCGTCGTCGAGGATCTCGGCGGCGGTTCCCGGGAGGGAGTCGACGCCGGCCTGCTTGAGGGCACGGAGGTAGTCCTCGATGGAACAGCGGGCGCGAATGGAGCCGTAGAGGACCTCCTCCGGGGAGAAGGCGTGGACGTGGATGTCCGGGAGTTCCTTCTTGATTGCGCGGGTGAGATCGACGTAGTAGTGGCCGTCCATCTTGGGGGGGAGGCCGGCCTGGATGCAGACCTCGGTGGCGCCCAGGTCCCAGGCCTCGCGGGCACGGCGGACGACCTCCTCGACGGGGAGGAAGTAGGCTTCCTCCTGGCGGTGGTCGCGGGAGAAGGCGCAGAAGCCGCAGTGCTTGATGCAGACATTGGTGAAGTTGATGTTTCGGTTGATGACGTAGGTCACTACGTCCCCGACGCTACGGCGCCGCAGTTCGTCGGCGGCGAGGACGATCGCGTTGATCTCGGAGCCGCTGGCCTCGAATAGCGTCGTCGCTTCGTCAACGCTGATGTCGTCGCCTTGCAGGGCCTTGTCGAGGATCCGCGCCAGCTCCCTATCGATGGAACCAAGGAGGCGATCGCTGGCTTCCCTGAGGGCGTTGAAGTTGTCACTCACCACGTCTACCACTGCTCCTCCCCTTCCTTGACTAGCCCCTGGCCGTCGGCCAGGGCGACGACGCGTTCGGCCAGAGATGGGGGGATGAACCCGTCTCCGCCTACGACGTATTCCGGGTATATCGACAGCCGTTCACGCAGCCGGAAGCCGGCTTCCTCCGTAGCGGCGCGCAGCTCCAGAATCTTGGGCCATGGTCGCTCGGGGTTGATGTAGTCCTTGGTCAGCGGTGAGATTCCGCCCCAATCGTTGATCCCGGCGAACAGGTACATCTGGTAAGCATCCGGGGTCAAGTTGGGGGGAGCCTGGATGTTCATGCTTCCGCCCAGGATCAGGCGGGCGACGGCGATGGTGCGGAGCATGTCCAGCAGTGTCGGTTCGGGGTGATCTCGCATGGGGATGTCCGGCTTGGCGCGGAAGTTCTGAATGATCACCTCTTGGATGTGCCCGTAGCGCTGGTGGACCTCCTTGATGGCGAACAGGGAGTCGACCCTCTCCTCCAACGTCTCGCCGATGCCGATGAGGATGCCGGTGGTGAACGCCACCCTCATCTGACCAGCGTATTCCAGCGTGGCGAGCCTGCGGTTGGGGACCTTGTCCGGGCAGCGATGGTGGGCCTGCCCAGGCCGGAGAAGGCGAGGGCTGACGTTCTCCAGCATGATGCCCATGCTGGCGTTCACCTCGCGCAGGGCGGCGATGTCGTTCCGGGTCATGACGCCCGGATTTGCGTGAGGCAGGAGGCCGGTCTCCTTGTGTACGAGCTCGCATATGTCACGCAGGTACTCCAGGGTTGTGGAGTACCCTCGCCGCTCCAGCCAGCGGCGATGTTCGGTGTACTTTTCCTCCGGCCTGTCGCCCAGGCTGAACAGGGCTTCCTTGCAGCCGGCGCCGCGGGCCGCATTCGCTACGGCTAGGACTTCTTCCGGCGTCATGGTGTGGGCTTGAGGATCGTCCGGCTGTCTGACGAAGGTGCAATAGCCGCAGGTGTCGCGGCAGAGGTTCGAGAGGGGGATGAACGCCTTGCGGGAGTAGGTGACGAGGTTGCCCTTGCCGCCGTCACGCATCAGGCTGGCGGCCAGCATCAAGGCGGGGAGTTCGCTGGCCTTGGCCTGCATGAGCTGATAAGCGTCCTGGCGGGAGACCTCCTCTCGCGCTGCGGCTTTGGCCAGCAAGTCCTCTACCGAGGGCCCAAGCCCGCTCTGGATGAGTGGCACCTAGGTCTCCCCGTGGTCGGGGGCAGGCGGGGACACGAGGGCTGAGACAGCACAGATGGGAAGTCGGACGCGCTTTACCGGGGCGTGGACGTTGGCCATGCCTGCAACTTTCGCGCTCGCCGCCTTGCTGGGCGGTACGGCTTTTCGCTGCGGGGGTGAAGTCCGCCGCAGGCGGATGGCCACGTTGAGCCCGGAGCCGGGAGGCACACCCCACGCCGCCTTCCCGGCAGAGTCGCGCACGATTGTATCGCCTTAGCGGGGGCTGAGGCAAGGGGTGTGGTGGGCGGCGGGGTGCGGATCGCGGCTCTCCAGTTGCGGGGGCAAACGGGCGCGACTATACTTAGCGGCACCGTGCCCCACTGGTGCCCGGCTAGGCAGGCCGCCGAACCGCCATGGTCGGGGCTGCTCACGTACTATCCTGGCTGGCACAATCGGAGGATCAGAGGATGACCAAGATAGGTATCATCGGCGGGACCGGCCCGGAGGGGCTGGGGCTGGCGATGCGGTTCGCCAAGGCCGGCGACCGGGTGTTTATCGGCTCGCGTTCGCAGGAGCGGGCGGAGGAGGCGAGGCGCAAGGTGAAGGAGGCGTGGCCGGAGGCCAAGGTGCAGGGGATGGTCAACGCCGAAGCGGTGCAGCAGGCGGAGGTCGTGTTCCTGACGGTGCCCTGGGATGGCCACCACAGCACGCTGGAGAGCCTGGCCGAGGCGATCGGCGACAAGATACTGGTGGATGTGGTGGTGCCGATGCTGTTCGACCGCGGCCAGCCCAAGGCGATCCTTGTGGAGGAGGGATCGGCCGCGCAGCAGGCGCGAGCCCTTGTCCGCCAAGCCAAGGTGGTCAGCGCTTTTCACCACCTTGACGGCGCTGGTCTCCAAAACATAGAACGGCCGATGCAGGGGGACGTGCTGGTGTGCGGCGATCACAAGGGCGCTATGAAGAAGGTGATGGCGCTCGTGGAACACATTGAGTACGTGCGGGCGCTGGACGCCGGTGGGTTATCCAACGCCCGCTACCTGGAGGAGTGGACGGTGATGCTCCTCCACCTCAACCGTATCCATAAGGCCCACACCGGCGTCCGCATCGTGGGCGCATGAGCGGATGGGCGTGCCGGAGCTGCGGGTCATCGGCCTGGGCGGCCTGCCCGACGTCCGGCCCGGGGACGACATCCCAGCGCTGATCCTGGAGGCGACGGAGAGGCAGGGGACGCCCCTGACCACGGGCGACGTCCTGGTGGTGACCCAGAAGATCGTCTCCAAGGCCGAGGGGAGGGTCGTCGCCCTGACGGAGGTGCAGCCAAGCGCGGAGGCGGTGAGACTGGCGCAGGAGACGGAGAAGGACCCGCGAGTGGTGGAGCTGATCTTGAGGGAGAGCCGGCGCATCGTGCGCCAGGCCGGGCCGGTCCTGATCACGGAGACGCGGCATGGGTTCGTGTGCGCCAACGCCGGGGTGGACGCCTCCAACGTGGGTGGCGGAATGGTGTCCCTATTGCCGGAGGACCCCGACCGCTCGGCCGCGGGGATCAGGGACGGCCTGCGGGAGCGGGTGGGGTTGGAGGTGGCGGTGGTGATCAGCGACACGTTCGGGCGGCCCTGGCGCGAGGGCCACACCAACGTGGCGGTGGGGATCGCGGGCATGGACGCATTCGTGGACTACGTGGGGCAGGTGGACCCGCACGGGTACGATCTGCGAGTGAGCACGCTGGCGGTGGCCGATGAGCTGGCGGGGGCGGCGGAACTGGTGATGGGGAAGCTGTCGGGGGTGCCCGTGGCGATCATCCGGGGGTACGAGTACCCCAGGGGCTCCGGCACGGCACGGGACATGATCCGCCCCGCCGAGCGGGACCTGTTCCGCTGAGCGGGTCTACCAGCTACTGGGGAGCTCCCCCTTCTCCTTCTCCTGCTCCACGAAGGCGTAGGTGCCGTCGTCCTGGAGGACGATGGGCTTGCCCACGTCCGTGATCTGACCCCGCTGGTCCAGCTCCGTGCGCAGGAGGGCCAGCTCGTCATCGGTGGGCGTCTCCAGCGTCTCGATCTTGTCGGCCATGAGGGGCTTGAACGACATCTCGGCCAGCACCTGGTCGACGGTGACGAAGGGGGAGACGCCGGTGAGGCGGAGGTGTCGGTCCTGATAGTCGAACACGGCCCAGGGGGTGACGACGCGCCAGGGGCCGGTGCCGCGGGGGAGGCCGGCCCGCTCGCGGGCGCCCTCGGAGCCGTCGATGAAGCCGGGCGAGGAGATGAAGTCCACCCTGGGGACGAACTTGCGGGCCTGCTGGTCGGTCATGAGGATGGTGCGCCAGGTCATGGCGGCGATGGAGTCGGCGCCGCCGGGGCCGCCGAAGCGGCGGTGCTCTCCCTCGTAGTCGCCCAGGGCGGTGGAGTTGATGTTGCCGTAGGGGTCGACCTGGAGGGTGTTGAGGATGCCGTAGTCCATGAGGCCGATCTGGGCGTGGAAGCCCACGGTGTTCATGGTGCCCCACTGGAGGGCGCGGTAGGCGGAGCGAGAGGTGACCATGGTCATGATGGGATCCATGGGGAGGGCCGGCTCGGGGGCGATGACGCCGTCCTCGGTGACGTAGACGGCGTTGGGGGCGTAGAGCTTCTTACCGAGGAGGATGGAGGCCATGGGGGAGCCGCCGCCGGCTACCCAGTAGGTCCTGGCGTCCTCGATCATGCGGGCGACCAGGCAGATCTGGTGCTCGCGCTCGTTGAAGTAGGAAGCCTTCTCGCTCATGCTGATTGCTCCTTCGCCTCGGCGTTTGCCTCGATGATTACCGGCAGGCCTTCCTCGAACCAGCTTCTATGCGCTGCCTCTATCTTTCGGCGCGTCGGGAAGCACCACTCATACACTGCATAGTCGAGGTAGTCGTTCGGAACGGTTGTGCCGACGTATGCGTTGGCAGCCCATTCCCTCTCTAAGTCGTTGAGAACTTCGTGTGCCATCCCCTGGATCGTCTGGCCCCTTAGTCTGAGGGTTACTTGGGGATTGGCCCGGATATTCTTCAGCCATTGCGCCCTTTCACCCATCATCGCGACCACGACGATCCGGTCACCCCGGTGGATGGCCCGAACAGACTGGCGACGCGGCCTACCAGTCTTGCGCCCGATTGTTGTCAAGACGGCAAACCCTTCCGGCGGACGCAGCTTCGTCCACAATGGGCGGGTGAAGGCATTCCCCAACCGCGCGTAGAAACGGGAACCAGCCAGCGGATTGGCCATCAGGCGGTGTATCCCTCCTTGATGGTCGCCCGGCCCACGATCTCCTTTAGCCTGTTGGCGCCGACGAGCTTGTCCAGCATCTCGGCGTGGGAGGAGACGCCGTACACCCATTTGTCGAGGTACTGGGGGATGAGGCCGCGCAGGGTGGAGGCGATGATCTCGACGACGTGGGGGACATCCGAGGCGTAGCGGCCCTGCATCTCGCCGGGGTAGGCGCCGAAGGGAGTGTGGACGACGGCGTCGACGACGTAGTAGGGGATTGTGGTGCGCGCGGGGTCGCGGCGGATCTCGTCGGTTTCGATGATCTCCTCGGTGGAGATGATGACCTTCTTGGAGGCCATCGCCGCTTCCTGGTGGGAGATGCCGGTGCCGAAGATGCGGGCGTTGCCGAAGACGTCCGCCTGGTGGACGTGGATGAGGGCGACGTCGGGGTTGAGGGCCGGGACGACAAGGATGGGCTCGCCGGTGTACGGGGATTCGATCAGTTTGGCGCCGGAGTGGGGGAAGTTGTCGGTGCCCCCGAGGGAGCGGGTGGGGAGGAAGGGGAGGCCCATGGCCCCGGCCATGATGCGGTTGGTCATCACCACGTTGGAGTACTCGTAGGCCTTGACGCGGCCTTCGCGGATCGCCTGCTCCACGGTAGGGCCGAAGAGGAAGAAGCCGACATCGAGCTTGGAGACGCAGCCTGCGCCGACGAGGAGGGCGGCGGCGACCCAGGTGAACTTGGCGCCCACCCACAGGTTCTTCTTCTTCTGGCGGATCACCTCCCGAATGAGGGCGGAGGGGCCGCGCTGCAGGTAGTTGCACTCGTAGAGGAGGTAGTCGCCGTCCTGGACTAACTTCTCGACGGCCTCCTTCTCGGACATGAGCTTGGGGACGAGGGCGCGGTCCTTGTGCTCGCGGACCCAGTCCCGGAAGCCGTCGGGGTCTACCTTGAGGTATTCGCCTTGCCCTTCGGCGAGGACGTCAAGTGTGGTCATGGGATGCTCCCTGGCTACACGAAGTGTTTCCGTTTAGAGGGTATCAGAAAGATGTGGTTGACCTGCATCCAGCAAGCCGGTTTGTAGTCTCCTACCGGCCATTCTCTGGCCAATCCTACCCGCAGCAATGCGGGCCCTCCCTGGAATTCGGTGCGAAGTAGGTGTTGAGCCCTCATCTGGCAAGCGGCGCAGTTCCTCAAGTGCCTCTTGACCGCGAGGTCTTGGAGCGGGACATTTGCCCATTCTTCGCGGTTGTCGGCGAAGGCGACTCGAATCTTTCCGAATGATACGTGGACGGCTACAGAGGAAGCTCGGACTGACGCCAGGGACGACGAGCCGGAACCGGGCCGGAATGCGCAATTGCCATTCTTGCCCCGTATCCACGAGGAACCGTAGGCTTCCGCCACTGAGTCAAATGCGCGCGTCCGCAACCTCTCAATTAACTGATCTTCGGACAGCCGGCGGATCTTGGCACACGTGCCCACGTTCCAGCTTCCATCTTCCACGTGGGGTGGCCGCGTTACCTGAAAGGGGGTCCAATCAACGGAGACGATGTCTCCAGACATCAGGCCGCCCATCCTGTCAACCCATCCTTCGCTGGGCGTAGGGTTCTGGAGACGAATCACGCGGTCGCCAGCAAGCCCGGCAATACAGACGCGGGGCGAGCCCAGACTCGTAACATCTGTGATTAGTGCTTCGACTTGCATCTCCTGTATCTAGAGAAGAGTCTTCTGGAAACGAACTTCCGGGGGTGCTTTCCGCCGTGGCGTCATGTGCTGGAGAGACAGCGTTGGCAGCTCCTCCTGCAGATCGAATGCCACTAGCGAGCGGTGGCATTTGTTTGGATCAGCTTCACTGCAAAGGAGGCATCCGCTCTCACCGCGCTCAGCTCGCTCCACTACCAATGAGGCCAATCTCTTGATTCCCTCTGACCAGTTATCAGAGCGGCTAAGGTCAGAGACCAGGTGAGGATTGACTTTGCCCTGCTTCCATTGCCTGTTCGTCTCATCGTGCGATGACTTGCCGCCTAGCTTGTCGCCCATGTAGACGTAACTAATCCCGGCTTGTGCCAAGGAAGCCTCTAGGTCGGGGCGGCTGAAATGTGGAAAGCGATAACTACGGGGCGAAGACCGTACGTCCACGATATAGGCAACGCCGTGATCTTTCAACGCGCGCAAAAGCTCCTCGATGGAGAGGTTGCTATGGCCAATTGTGTGGAGGATCATGCCCAACTCCCGTCCGCATTGAGGATCAGGTCTCGAAGCAGGGTCCTGTGGCACATCTGCTCGTTTTTGCAAACGCACATGATGGTGATTGTCTCTTCTCGCGCCACCTCTGCCAAGCGTCGGATTTCGCTCTTGGCCTCTTCATTCTGCATTTCCTCAAGGTAGAAGGTCTTATAGGCAGGCCAATCAATTTCACCGCGCTTGAAGGCATGGAGTAGCTCCCGGGATGGGCCAAGTTTCCTCACGTATTCATCTACGGCCGTTCGTGGGATGCCCCGCGCCCAGTATTGGGTTGTGAGCACCCTTCTTCCGTCAGTTGGCTCCTTTGGCTCGTAGACGCTCTTGGTGCGGACGTTGGCAGGCGGAACTCTCATCGCTCTTTTCCCTGCCGACCTGCGGTCTGGCGATTGGGGGCGGACACGCCGGTATCATCCCGCCCCCCTGTGGCGGGTGTCAAGCGGCATCTCCCTCCGCTGCCGCCTCCCCGTCTAGCAGTGGAGCAAGAGAGCAATGGAGCAAGGCCTGGATGCTCAATTGCTCCAATGCTCTGCCGCTCTAGCGGTCGAAGTACCAGTCCCAGATGGGTTCGCCCCAGAAGAGGGCGACGATGGCGCCGATGGCGATGAAGGGGCCATAGGCGATGTAGTCGCGGCGGTGGAGGACGCGGATGATGACCAGGGGCAGCACGAAGGCGCCGGCCGAGAAGGCGCCGATGAAGATGCCCACCAGGACAGCGGGGAAGCCGACGACCAGGCCCATCAGGGTCGACATCTTGACGTCGCCGAAGCCGAAGGCGCCGCGGCCCAGGATGTACATCACGCTGGTGATCACCAGGGCGGCGGCGCCACCCCCGAAGACCTGCGCCACGGAGCGGTCTGGCCAGGCCCAGGAGAGGGCAGCCGCCAGGAGGATGGAGGGATAGACGACGCGGTTGGGTATGAGGCGGCGCTCCAGGTCGGTGAAGGTGAGGGCGAGGAAGATGGTGGCGAAGCTGCCGGCGAGGAGGGCGGGACCGAAGTCATCGACCGCGAGTTCTGCGACGGCGAAGAGAGCGGCGCCGCCGGGCGCGAGGAGGAAGGTGTGCAAAGGCAGCCAGCGGCCGCAATCGGGACAGCGGCCGCGGCTCCAGAGCACGGCGACGATGGGGATCAGGTGGGTCGGGCGCGGATGCTGACGGCAGTGGGAGCAGCGGTAGAGCGGGCCGCCCAGGGGCTCATCCGTGTACAGGCGGTGGAAGTACACATCGAGGGCGTGGCCCAGAAGGAAGCCGATGAGGGCGGCAAGGGCGGTGGTCAAGGGGTGACTGCCCTCGGTTCGTAGCGGAGCTTGCGTCGGCGGTGGGGGTTACGAGCCAGCTTGACGTAACACATATCGAGGAACGGCGTCTTACTTGTTGGAACGCAAAGGTGAAGGAAACGTTTAGCGCGGGTGAAGGGAGGGGGCTAGGGGTGAATATCCATTCACTCAGTGGACATAAGCGTAACGAGGCCGAGGAGAAGATCATCTAAGGTCATGGAAGCTCTCTGGAAAGGACTGTCCCCGCGATGGGCCGATCCAGAGGGATGGAAAGCGGCAAACCTGAGGAAAGGAGGAGCCGATGCTTTCCAAGATCAGCGGGGCCCTGCTGCGGTTCGCTGCCCGCTTCGAGCGGGAGGAGGGTCAGGCTCTGGCCGAGTACGGCCTGATTCTGGCGCTCATCGCGGTGGCGGCCATCCTTTCGCTGACCGCTCTCGGCTTGGCCGTTGCCGGCCAGTTGGACGCCATCGAAGCGGTCATGCCGTAGCGACGGGCGCAAGCCCGTCGACGGCAGCATGCTGCCGTTGACCGTGGGTGGTGGGGCTGGTTCTGCTGGCCTCACCGCCCACGACGGCAAGCACTACTTGAATGAAAGGGACGATAGGAGGCGGCGAGGGCATGAGTGATTGGGCATCGAGGCTGGTGGCCCGCTTCCTGGAGGAGAAGGGCCAAGCCCTGGCGGACTACAGCCTCATCCTGGCGTTTATAGCGGCGGCTTGCATAATCGCGTTGGGGGCCCTCGGTCTCGCTTTGGCTGGTCACATCGATGCGCTGGCAGCCGCCTTTCCGTAGCGGACGCTGGGCCGTAGGCCCGGTGGTCGCTGGATGAGTGATCTGATGTTGAGACTGATTCGAAGACGAAGAAAGGACCGGGAGAAGGGCCAGGCCCTGGTTGAGTTTGCCCTTCTCGTCCCTATCTTCCTCCTCCTAGTGTTCACGATCGTGGACTTCGGCATGGGTTTCCACGCCTGGATCACGGTGACGAACGGCGCCCGGGAGGGCGCTCGCCTGGGGGCGGTCATGGCCACGCAGCAGGAGATCGAGAGCCGCGTGTACGAATCGGTGACCCTGCCCGATGAAGCCACGAAGATGACCGTTACGGTCACCAACGCCGAGGGTGAGCCAGGGGAATCGGTGGTAGTGCAGGTGGACTACGACTACGATCTCATAACTCCCCTGTCCAGCCTGCTCCAGTTCATCAGTGGGGACACTCTCGGCTCAACGCTGACGTTCTCTTCGACGGCCGAGATGAGATTGGAGTAGCTGTAGGTGGGAGTGGGTAAGATGAGAGGTGGAAGCGAGAAGCGGCGAGGCGAGAGTGGCCAGGCCCTGGTCCTGGGCGCGCTGCTAATGGTGGTCCTGATGGGATTCACCGCCTTAGCTGTAGATGTCGGCTTCTTCCTGCGGCACAGAGCCGTGGTGCAGCAGGCCGTGGACGCCGCCGCTCTGGCCGGTGCCCAGGTGTTGCCCGATCAGGGTGCCGCGGCCGCCGAGCAGATGGCGCGGGAGTACGCGGAGCTGAACGGCGTGGACCCGGACAGCCTGGAGTTCTCTTTCCGCTGCACGAGCGAGTGGGAAGCCGCCTGCAATCCCGCCGAAGACAGGTGGGACACCATAGAGGTGAGGGGCTCGCTGGATGTGCCCTTCTTCTTCGCCCCCGTGCTCCAGTTGACGGGGGCTGAAGAAAGGTGCTGGTTCGACACCTGTCCGGTGGTCGAAGTCGCGGCCGGCTGCCGCGGCTTGTGTGGTGCCTCGCCGTGGCAGGCTGTGGACGTGATGACGATTATCGACCACACCGCCAGCATGAGTTCGTCGGACCTGCAGAACGCCAAGGAGGGCGCGCTAGCCCTGTACGAGTACTTCGATGCAGACCTCCACCGGGTCGGTCTGGGTGTGACGCCACCCGTCGAGCCAGGCGACCAGTGCGATAGCATCGACTCCTGGGGTGACCCTGAGGTGTGGGTGCCGGTCTCGCTGAACGATGAGTACCAGACGGCTCCCCACGTACTGGACATGAGCAGCGATCTGGTGAGCAACACCCAGTGCCTCGACCGGCCGAGCTATTACGAGCTCTTCGGCGTGCACACCAAGCTGGGTGACCCGGTCAAAGCGGCCGCTGAGGAGCTGCAGGCCAACGGGCGCCCCGACGAGAAATGGGGCATGATCCTGCTCTCTGACGGCGCCGCCAACGTCTACGATGAGGAGTCAGCGGTGGACAGCACGGGCCTGTTGAGCCCCAGCGCTGAAGAGCCGGTGACCAGCGACAGCGGCGATAACAACGGCTTCGAGGTGGACCCGACCAACGCCTTCGGCGATGACGGCGGCTACGCCACGGACAACAACAGCGGCACCAACACCAGCACAAGTTGCGGCAGCACTGGCAAGGACCGTCATGTGTTCTATGAATTCGGGATTCCCGATCTGGGTGGCGCCTCCATCAGCGGCATCGAGGTGCGGCTGGATGCCTTCGCCAGCGGCTGGTGGTTCAGCACGCGGCGCATGTGCGTGGAGCTGTCCTGGGACGGCGGTGCGACCTGGACCGCCGCCAAGCAGACATCGAACCTCAATTCCACCAGCGAAAGCAGCCGCTACGTCGGCGGTCCGTCGGACACCTGGGGTCGGACATGGAGCGCCGGTGATCTCTCCAACGACAACTTCCGCGTACGGATCACGAACGTTGCGAACAGCACGAGCCGGGAGTTCTACCTAGACTGGGCGGCGGTGGAGATCTACTACTCGGTATGGACCGGGGGACCCGCTCTGGGACCCTGCGACTACGCTTACCAGCAGGCAGAGGCGGCCAAGGCGGCGGGCATCGAACTATTCGTGATCGCCTGGGGCGCCGACGACTACTGCGACTACGAGGACTGGGGCAGTCCCTGGGCTGGTGTCAGCGCTGTGGAGTTGCTCGAAGCGATGGCTACGGACGAGTTGCACTTCTACAGCGAGCCTAAGACCGAAGATCTGGCGCCCATCTTCGAGGTCATCGGCAGTCAGTTGGCCACCGGCTCGCGGCTCGTGCCCACTTCAGATTTGGTCCCTTAACCGCGGCCATTCCCGTAACAGAACGGCCCCAAAGATCATCATTAGATTTGCAATGACTGCTTATTGCGGCCTGCTCACGGCGGGTCGCAGCTGGGAAGACTAGCGTGAGGGGAAAGCGATGATAAAGAGTCAGGCGCTAGGCGGCAGATCGAACAAGGTTCTCATCTTCCTTGGGCTCTTCCTGGGGCTGGTGAGCGCGGTTCTGGTGGTGGTGTATCTCCAGAGCGCTGGCGGCGACGGAGGGGGCGGCGGATCCAGCGCGACGGTCAAACCCGTGGTCGTCGCCGGCGGCGACGTAGCCGCCGGAACCCGCATCACTAAGGAGATGGTGACCCTGAAGGACATCACGTCCGACGCGATCTTGGTGGGGGCCTTCGAAGACACGGGCGATGTCGTTGGCAAGGTGGCCCGGGTCCCCCTGGTGGCCGGTGAGCAAGTGATCCCGTCGAAGGTGACGGCCACCGGCGCTGCCATCACGGACGTGGAGAACCCGCCGCTGGCCTACGTGGTTCCCGAGGGCAAGCGCGCGGTGGCTATCCAGGTCAGCAACATTATCGGTGCCAGCGGCCTCGTCAGGCCGGGAGACTACGTGGATGTCATCCTTACCGTAAGAATCGAATCCGCCGCCGCCCTCGAGGGAGGTGCCGCCCTCGAAAACGGCAAGGACCAGATCGCGCGGACGATCTTGCAGAACGCTCAGGTATTGAGCATCGACCAGGACGTGGCCGTGACCGCCCCGGATGAGGCCGAAGGTGCCCCGGCGGTTGACGAGGACGCCGAGGCTAACCCCGAGGCCACCACCGTGACGCTGGCCGTCTCGCCGGTGCACGGGGAGGTCTTGAGCGCGGCTGAGACTTGTGGCGACAACTTCAGCGGGCGCCTGGCTCTGGCGCTGCGTAGCTTCGGGGACAGCAGCGCCGTGGACACCCGCGCTGCATGGGATGAGGGCGGGCCAGCACCTACGTGCGCGGCTCTGCTGGGCCTGTCCGCCACGCAATAACATTGAGGAGTCCACCAGAAGAATGCGGGAGAGCGGAGCGACCATGGTGCGCAACCCTCGAGTCATCGTCATAGACCAGGACCAGTTGGCGAGGGCTGAGGTTCAGAAGATGCTGGCCCTAGCGGGCTTCGCCGTGCTGGGCGAGGCCGGCTACGGGATCGAAGCGGTCTCCCTGGCCAAGGAGACAGAGCCGGATGTTGTCATTATCTCCGTTGAAGAGCCCTTGGTGAGAGCCCTTCAGACGGTGGAGGCGGTGGCAGACCTCCTCCCTCAATCTCCTATCGTCACCTATTCCTCCATCACGGATCCGGACAGCATGCGAAAGGCGATGCTGGCCGGAGTCAGTGACTACCTGGTGACCCCTGTGCAGGAAGAGGATCTGATCAATTCCGTTCACAACGTGCTGGCTCAAGAGGAGCGGAAGCGGGCGCGAATCTCCGGGGAGATGGATGAGCCGGTGGCCTGTGGCACGGTGCTCACGATCTTCGGCGCCAAGGGGGGCATCGGCAAGACGACGATCTCCACTAGCCTGGCCACGGCGCTGGTGCAGAAGACCGGCCAGTCGGTGGTGATTGTAGACCTGGACACCCGCTTCGGCGATGTGGCGATCCTCATGGATATCCCGGTGGAGCGAAGCATAGCCGATCTGGCCCTGCCGGAAGAGGAGATCAGTCGAGAGCTCCTCCAGGACTGCATCTACACGCACAACACGGGGGTGACGATCCTGCCGGCACCTGTAAGGCCAACCGATTGGCGGGGCGTCCATGCTGGCCACATCGAGCGGGTAGTCACGCTGCTGGCTCAGACCTATGACTACGTGATCCTTGACACGCCGGGGACGTTCAATGACATCGTGGCCCGGTCGCTGGAGCTGGCAACGCTGGTGCTCCTTGTGGCCACGGTCGATATGGCTAGCCTCAAGGATACCCTCCTGGCTATTGACATGCTCCGCTCCTGGAACTACCCCCAGGAGAAGGTGAAGCTGGTGATTAACGCCACCAACGAAACAAGCAACGTTCAGCCCCAGGAGGTCAGGCGAATGTTGGGCCGGGAGGTGTTCTGGTCCATCCCCTATGACCGCAACATGAGTACGTCCACCCAGCTGGGCATGCCGGTGGTGGTGACCAAGCCTAACACGAGAGCCTCGGAGAGCTTGATAGAGCTGGCGTACGCGCTGAGCGGTGTCCGCCAGCAGCAACAGGAGACGCGGCAGAAGCAGGGAAGTAAGGGCCTCTTTGGTCGCATCTTTGGGCAGCCGGCCGAAGAGAAAGCCGAGGTAAAGGTGGAGTAGAGAGATGTCCAACTTGCGATCAGGCAGTCGGCGCATCCAAAGCCCGGTAGTCAGGCCGGAAGCTCCCCCGTCTAGGGGCACTCCCGGACGCTACAACGAGGATGTGGAGGGGCTCGTCTTCAGGATGCACCAGACATTGATTGAGGAGCTCGATGCCGACCAGATCAGCTCCATGCCCGCTGAGGAGAGGCGGCGGCTGGTGGAGCAGGCAGCAGAGACCATCCTGCGTCGCGAGGTGCCCAATGTGGGTGGCATCAGCCGCGATCAGATCGTGTCGCGGGTGGTTGATGAGGTGATCGGCCTGGGCCCTATCGATGCAATGACCAGGGACCCCTCGGTGTCTGAGGTTATGGTGAACGCTCCCGACGAGGTGTACTTTGAGCGGGAAGGCGTCATCTACCTGAGTGACATCCGCTTTCGGGACGCGGAGCACATCCAGCGGATCATCGAAAGGATCGTCGCTCCCCTGGGCCGTCGGGTCGATGAGTCGTCGCCCATGGTCGACAGTCGGCTCCCTGACGGCTCCCGTGTCAATGTCATCATCCCTCCGGTGTCCCCCAAGAGTCCCACGATCACGATCCGTAAGTTCCGCGCTGACAAGATGACGATGGACGAACTGGTGACCGCTGGCACCATCGCCCCGGAGATAGCCCAGTTCCTGAAGGCCTGCGTGAGGCTGCGCCTCAATGTCCTTATCTCCGGCGGTACCGGCACCGGCAAGACGACGTTCCTGAACGCGCTTTCGGCCTACATCCCGGAGAGCGAGCGGATCGTCACCATTGAGGATCCGACCGAGCTCAAGCTGCAGCAGCCGCACGTGGTGAGCCTGGAGGCGCGGCCTGCCAACATTGACGGCAAGGGTGAGATCACCCAGCGCGATCTGCTGCGCAACACCCTGCGTATGCGGCCGGACCGTATCATCATCGGCGAGGTGCGAGGATCGGAGGCGTTCGACATGCTGAACGCCATGAACACGGGCCACGAAGGCTCCCTCTCCACCGTCCACGCCAACTCGCCGCGGGATGCCCTGGCCCGAGTGGAGAACATGGTGCTGATGGCTAACCTGGAACTGCCGTCCCGGGCGATTCGCGAGCAGGTCTCCTCAGCGCTCCATCTCCTGGTGCATCTGGCGCGTTTCAGCGACGGCGTGAGGCGGGTAACCAAGGTGACGGAGATCACGGGCATGGAGGGCCAGATCATCACAATGCAGGACCTGTTCCAGTTCACGCAAACGGGCGTGGACTCCGAGGGACGGATCCTGGGTGGCATGACGCCCACCGGCCTTCGTCCCAGCTTCGCCGAAAAGTTCGCGCTGGCCGGCATCCAGCTCCCGGAGAGCGTGTTCCTGGCGAGGAGGGGAGGATAGGCTGTGGACCCGCTGCTTATCATCATCGCGCTGACCGTGCTGCTGGCTGTGTTCTCCTTGGTCGTCGGGATTCGTGGCCGCCACCACAGTCCGATGGAGGAGCGGCTGGAGTCCTTCCGAGGTGAAAGGCAGACGGCGGAGGGGCAGCGGCACGAGGGCCCAGCGCTGATGAAGCAGCGCTCCTACAGCGGCCTGCCGCTGCTGAGCGCCCTGGTTGGGGGGTTGCGGGGCTCTGAGCAGGTGGCGTTGAACCTGGAGAGAGCGGGCGTCCCTCTGCGGGTAGGTGAGTACTACATAATCCGCTATCTGGCAGCGCTGTTCTTCTTCTCGGTGCCGTTCATCTTCAGCAAGGGCGTGGTGGCCTTGATCCTGGGCGTTGGCTTGGCGGTGTTGGGCTACAGCCTACCTCCGATGTGGGTGAGCGCCAAGAGGAGTTCTCTCCTTAAGAGACTTGACGCGCAGATGGTGGAGATGCTGGGCATGGTGTCGAACTCCCTCAAGTCCGGCTACGGACTGATGCAGAGCTTCGAGTTCGCCTCCAACCAGATAGACCCGCCGCTAGCCACCGAGCTGCGGCGGATGCTTCGCGATGCCAACCTGGGTATGAGCAATGAGGATGCCCTTCAGGGGATGGGTGAGCGAATTGGCAGTCCGGATATGGACATGGTGCTTACGGCGATCAACATTCAGAGCACCGTAGGGGGTAATCTGTCCGAGATCCTGGAGGGAGTGGCGTTCACGATGCGGGAGCGGGAACGGATGCGCGGCGAGATCATCACCCTCACCTCTCAACAGCGGATGACCGGGATCGTCATCGGAGGGCTGCCGGTGGTCATGGGTCTGCTGTTCATGCTGATCAACCCTGACTACATGGGGCTGCTGTTCACGAAGACGGCGGGACAGGTCATGCTGGTGGCTGCGGCGGCGTTGGAGTTCCTCGGTGTGATGTCGATGAAGAAGATACTGGCTATCGAGGTTTAGGAGTTCAGCATGCTCATCGGCATTATCGCTCTGTTAGTGTTCGCGGCGGTGGTCAGCCTGGTGCTGGGCCTGGCGCGGCGCGCTCCCTCGGCGATGGAGGCGCGGATGCAGGACTTCAGGACGCGGGCGGTGGTCGCCGTCGAGGGAGAGACCGACCTGAGTAAGCCGTTCGCGGACCGGGTACTGATGCCCGGCCTCGAGGGGCTGGCCCATGTGGCCACATCGGTGCTGCCGGCTAGAGTGCTGGCCAACATAGAGAAACAGCTTGTCACAGCCGGCAACCCAATGACGCTCAACACCTACGTCGTGTTCTGGATGACATGCGTCGGCCTCATGTCAGGCTTCATCCTGGCCTCCGTCATTGTGGTCTTTGGCACGATCGGTATCCAGCAGGCGGTGGTCGTAGGGGCGTTCGGTCTCGTGGGCTGGATGCTGCCGGGCACATGGCTGAAGGGGCGGGTCCGGAGGCGTCAGAAGGAGGTGCTCAGGGCGCTTCCGGATGCGCTGGACTTGGTGACGACCTGTGTGGGCGCGGGCTTGGGCCTGGACGCGGCGCTGGCGCGGGTGGCTGACAAAAGCACAGGCCCCTTGGCCGATGAGCTGAGCCGCATGCTGCGAGAGGTGGCCATGGGCAAGCTGCGGCGCGAGGCGCTGACGGAGATGGCCGATAGGATAGGCGTGGAGGAGCTAAGCAGCTTCGTCAACGCGGTGATCCAGGCCGAGCAGTTGGGCGTTGCCATCGCGCAGGTGCTGCGGGTGCAGGCGGACCAGATGCGGACACGCCGCCGTCAGCGCGTGGAACGAACGGCCCACGAGGCGCCCATCAAGATGATCTTCCCGCTGGTGCTGTTCATCTTCCCGGCATTCATGCTGGTGATCCTGGGCCCGGCTGCGCTCAGGATCGCCGATTCGCTGGCGGGGTCATGATCAAAGAGGTGATCGGAATGGGTCTTGGCGGAAGTATTCGCAGCCTGCGGGAGGAGATCGGGCTGAGCCAGGCCCAGCTTGCAGGGCAGGCAGAGCTGAGCCAGGGTTATCTGTCTCAGATAGAGAACGACGAGGTGCAGAACCCCAGCGCCTCCGTGCTGTTCCGGCTGGCCCGGGCGCTGCATGTGGATCCGCGCTGTCTGCTGGAAGCGGCGGGCTACAGGGACATCCTGGGCAGCGGGGGGGACGCAGACTTTGAAACGGTGGTAGACCCGGACCTGTTGCGCTTTCTGGCCCGCTTATCGTCAGAGCAGCAGCGGTATCTGCTGCGCTTCCTGCAAGGGATGAAGCGGGAAGCCCCCGTGGAGGTGGGGTAGAGTCGCCGGGAGAAGAACCAGCGATTCTGCTATCATGACGGGGTCAGGAGGATGATCGATGCTGCGCATCGTCAACGAGACGAGAGGCACCGTGGTGGCCGAGGATGTGCAGGTGGCGGATGGTGTCTGGTCCCGCTTCTGGGGCCTAATGGGACGCAGGAGCCTTCCTGAGGGTAGCGGGTTGCTTCTTAGGCCCAGCTCGTCCATCCACACTGCGTTCATGCGCTTCCCGATCGATGTTGTGTTTCTGGATCGGGAGTTCCGGGTAGTGAAGGTGGTGCCGGAGATGAAGCCGTTTCGGGTGACCATGGCCTTCGGCGGCGCGCGCTGCGCCCTGGAACTCAATGCGGGAGCAGCGGCCAAGGCCCAGACGGAAGCGAACGACAAGCTGACGCTCACTGATGAAGAATGAGGTGTGGATCACGTTGGGCTGGCGATGTGCAAGATTGATAAACGGGCCGCCGTCTGATGGTCAAGTAGCCAGTGTTGACATCTCTAGAAGGGCGGTGGACAATTTCCCATACCCTCAGCGGGAGGAGAGAAGAGTATGAAGCTTGGAGATAAGATACGGGAGTTGCGTGAGGGGTTCGGCTTCACGCAGGGTCAGTTGGCGGTGAGTGCATCCGTCAGCCAGGGGTACCTTTCGCAGCTGGAGAACGGGGATGTGAAGAACCCCAGTGCTGCCGTGCTGCTGCGGGTGGCACAGGCGATAGGTGTGGACCCGGACGAGTTGTTTGAGGCGGGTGGCTATCCTACGGTGCGGACTCTTCGCCAAATCTACCAGGACTACGAGTCCAACATAGATCCCGACCTGTTGCGATTCCTGGGTCGTCTACCACGGGACCGGCAGCGGCGATTGCTACTCCTGCTGGAGGGCATGGAGACGGTTGTGGTCCCTGGGGAGGGGAAGAACGGCGACGCTGGCGAGCTGGCCCCCGACAGCGAGTCGGACGACGGCCGCCGCATAAGTGGGAGTCGCTCGGGGGACAGCGTTCGGCCTTCCAGGGTGCGGGCCTAGGGCATGGCGGAGCTCCCCGAGGACCGCATCGCACTAGTGGAGAAGGTGGATCCTGACCTGCTGCATATGCTGGCGCGGATGCCTCGCCGGCAGCAGCGGCAGGTTCTCCTGCTGTTGATGGTAGTTGAGAACCTGCTGTACGAGATGGTGCGCGAGAGGCGCATGAGGGAGGACTTGGAGTAGCGTAAGAAGCTCACCATAGAGCGAGGTGGACGCAGTTGGGGCCCCGGTTAACCGGGGCC